>DATGLS010000040.1:0-192911 GCA_035293985.1 Xanthobacteraceae bacterium | reverse complement strand
TGCGGATTCCGCTCGATCTCGCCCAGCATTCCGAGATGATCTCGCCCACCATTCCGATTTGAAGTCGCCCACCTGTTCCGAGACGATCTCGCCCACCATTCCGGCATGATCTCGCCCGGGTGACGCGGCCTCTTCTGGCTCCCATAGGGTCGCCCTTTCGGCTTTGCGAAGGGGACCCTGGATGCCGACGGAGAGGCTTGCGATGCGCCATGTGCGCGATGTGATCAGGATGAAGGCGGCCGCGCTGCCGAGCCGCGAGATTGCGCGGCGGATCGGCGTGGCGCCCTCGACGGTGCGGCTGACGATCCGGCGGGCGGCCGCCGCCGGGCTGAGCTGGCCGCTGCCGGACGATCTCACGGATACGGCCCTCGAGGCCCAGCTGTTCGCGAAGGAAGGCAACGGCAGCCGGCAGGGCCACCGGCGCGTCGGCGAGCCCGATTGGGCGGCGGTGCACCGCGAGCTCAAGCGCAAGCACGTGACGCTGTCGATCCTGTGGGAGGAGTACATCGCGGCCGAGCCCGGCGGGTACCGGTATTCGCGTTTCTGCGAGCTCTATCGCGCCTGGGAAGGCCGCCTGTCGGTGACGATGCGCCAGTCGCATGCGGCCGGCGACAAGCTGTTCGTCGACTACGCGGGCGACGGCGTGCCGGTGGTGATCGACGGCCTCACCGGCGAGCGGCGAACGGCGCAGATCTTCGTCGCCGTGCTCGGCGCCTCAAACTTCACCTACGCGCAGGCGACCTGGACGCAGGGCCTCGCCGACTGGATCAGTGGCCACGTCGGCGCCTTCGAGGCGATCGGCGGCGTGCCGGCGCTGCTGGTGCCCGACAACACCAAGGTCGCGGTCGTCAAGGCGTGCCTGTACGACCCGCAGATCAACCGCACCTACGCGGACATGGCAGCCCATTACGGCACCGCCATCTTGCCGGCCCGGCCGCGCAAGCCGCGCGACAAGGCCAAGGTCGAGCAGGCCGTGCTGATCGTCGAGCGCTGGCTGCTCGGCCGTCTACGTCACCGCGTCTTCCACAGCCTTGCCGACGTCAACGCGGCGATCGCCGGGCTGCTCACGCGGCTCAACGAGGAGCGCCCGATCCGCCGGCTCGGCGTGACCCGCCGCAAGCTGCTGGAGGAGGTCGACCGGCCGGCACTCAAGCCGTTGCCGGCGAGCCCCTACGTGCTCGCCGAGTGGCGCATCCGGCGCGTGAGCCTCGACTATCACGTCGAGGTCGAGAAGCATTACTACAGCGTCCCGCATCGCTTCGTGCGCGCCGAGGTCGAGGTGCGGTTCACCGCCCGCACCGTCGAGATCTTCCACAAGGGCGAGCGGATCGCCGCCCATCAGCGCATGAGCGGCAATCACAAGCACACCACCGTGCCGGAGCACATGGCATCGAGCCATCGCCGCTACGCCGGCTGGACCATCGCGCGCATCCGCCAGGACGCCGCCGCGATCGGCCCGGCGACCAGCGCGCTGTGCGACCTCATCCTCGACGAGCGCTCGCACCCTGAGCAGGGCTTCCGCGCCTGCCTCGGCATCCTGCGGCTCGCCGCCTCCTATGGACGCGAGCGGCTCGACGCCGCGGCTGCGCGCGCAATCGACATCGGCGCGCGCAGCTATGGCTCGGTCAAGTCGATCCTCGCCAACAACCTCGATCGGCGCCCCGCTCCCAAGCGCGCCGCGGATGACGCGCCGATCCTGCATGCCAACATCCGCGGCCCGCGCTACTACAATTAGGAGATCGTCCTTGCTCACCCATCCGACCCACGACCGGCTCAACGCCCTCGGCCTGCATGGCATGGCCAAGGCCTTCGCCGACATCGAGGCCTCAGGCGAGGCCGCCAGTCTCGGCCATGCCGAATGGCTCGCCCTGCTGCTCGAACGCGAAGCCTCGCTGCGCCACGACAAGCGGCTTGCGGCCCGCCTGCGCCACGCCAGGCTGCGCCAGCAGGCCTGCGTCGAGGACATCGACTATCGCACCCCGCGCGGTCTCGACCGCGCGCTGTTCGCCGAGCTTGTCGAGGGCCGCTGGATCGACGAGCATGCCAACCTCCTGATCTGCGGGCCTGCCGGCGTCGGCAAGAGCTGGATCGCCTCCGCGCTCGGCCATAAGGCCTGCCGCGACAACCGCTCCGTGCTCTATCAGCGCGTCCCGCGCGTGTTCGACGATCTCGCGCTCGCCCGCGGCGACGGCCGCCATCCGCGTCTGCTGCGCGCGCTCGGCCGCGTCGACCTGCTCATCCTCGACGATTGGGGCCTCGCCCCGCTCGACGCCGGCGCCCGTCATGACCTGCTGGAGATCCTCGAGGACCGCTACGGCCGCCGCTCCACCCTCGTCACCAGCCAGTTGCCGATCGACCAATGGCATGCGCTGATCGGCGATCCGACCTACGCCGACGCGGTGCTCGACCGCCTGGTCCACAACGCCCACCGGCTCGACCTCACCGGCGAGAGCCTGCGCCGAACCCGTCAATCCGCCCGAAAGGCCTGAGCCCGTGGCGCTGTGGACATGCCGCTGCGCTTGGACAACGCCAAGAGGCGTTGCCCACATGCCCACAGCAACCGCAACAACAGCAACAGAAAGCACTTCAAGCCGCGATTCCAGATTGACCGCGCGGCTTGTCCGATGCCAGAGAACCAACCGGCCAGAACGCCTCGTCCCCGGGCGAGATCAAATCGGAAAGGTGGGCGACATCGTCTCGGAATCCCCGGGCGACTTCAAATCGGTACACCCGGGCGACATCGTCGGAATCCGCAGCCTATAGGCTGACCTTTCAAGTCCCGTCGCGCTGACCACGCGGCGGGACTTTCGTTTTCGAGATAGGTAGTAGCTCCTACGAGTCAAGCATCGGAGGTCTCGCGCCGCGACAGCGCTCAATTGTAGTCATCGGAGCGCAGGATCGCGCACTGACCATAGGCGCTCGATCAGCATGGCGTCTTTCCGCCGATCGAGCACGTAACCCACACCCGTCTGCCAGTAGTCTCTCGGGTTGAGACCTAGTTCCTCCAGATCCTCCGGTTCGGCCAAATATGAGTGATCTCTCACGGTGACGTAGTCGATGGGCGTCTCAACCACGTACGGCCGCCAGATCGACTCCGCGCATGCTCTCGCATGCGGCGGAGATCGACGCGCTGGTGGATCTTGCGCTCGACCACCACGTCGTAGTTCGCGCCCTGGAGCGTCAACGACCCGTCGATGAAGCCGGCGCGCAACTCCGCCTCCTCGGCCTTCAGCGTGGCGATCTGCTTGCGCAACTCGGCAATGCGATCGGCGGGTGTCATCGCCGCCACCGCTGCGGCCGTGTGCCGTCGTGAGCCGCGGCCAGTAGCTCGGCGGTGCGCTCCTGGTTTGCTGTTGTCGCGATTCTGGCGCACGCGCGAGCAGCGCGGTGTGGTCTCCGCGGAACACGGTCGCGGCCGCCTCGAGCCAGCCGATTTCGTCCCATAGATTGGCATCGTCAGGCGAGGGTCGTTGGTTTTGCATTGCGCTTGTAACCTATTGGCAGGATTGAAGGCCGTTAGCGTCAGTTTTGCAGCCAAGTGATTGAAAAGGCTTTGACATGTCCAGCTTCCCAAGCTGTATGTCGTGGGTTCGATTCCCATCGCCCGCTCCATCCGCCTTCGCCTAGACGTCGGCGGGCGGGCCTTCGCCGTCGCGGCTGCGCGCCAGTTCAACCCGGAGCTGATCGGCGGGTCGAGAAGGTCCCGGACATCTACCAGCGCCCGCTGTGAACACTGCCGCAATCCCGGCCGCAACGCGCCCGAATCATAGGTGGAGACGCCTCCATGGGCACGACCTGAGCTCACCCAAAGGCCAATCGAGCTCCGAAACCCGAGACATATTCCCGCCAAACTGCGTCCCGTAACCTCTGGTAGTCATCCGGCGACAGCCGTGGCATGTTGCCCGCGTGCCTTTGCGCATGACCTATGGGGAGCCCGCATGCCGCCGCTGAATGCCAATCCGGCCTTTTCCCGTCGCCTCTTTTGCCCGGTTGCGGCGCTCGTGCTCGCGCTCGGTCTCGCGGCGCCAGCCGCTCGCGCGCAAGCGCAAGCGCCCGCCGCCAACAGCGAGGCCGCGCGCGAAGCCGAGCTCCATGCGGCGCTGGATGCCGGCTACAAGGCCGGCACGCGCGGGCCCGCGACCGTCAAGCTGCTCGACGAGGCGACGCTCGCGCTGCCGCCGAACGAGATCTTCATCCCGACCGCCGAGGGCACGCGCATCCTGCGCGCGCTCGGCAACACGATCAACAACGGCACCAGCTATCAGGGCATCGT
The DNA here is from genome assembly GCA_035293985.1 of Xanthobacteraceae bacterium. Taxonomy (GTDB): domain Bacteria; phylum Pseudomonadota; class Alphaproteobacteria; order Rhizobiales; family Xanthobacteraceae; genus JAVDCA01. The sequence continues at coordinate 188,638 of DATGLS010000040.1, read as the reverse complement.
GCTCGGCACCACGCCGAGCGACGGCTGGATCGTGGTCGTGCGCTACATCAAGGAAGGCTACATCAAGGACGACGACGCCAAGAGCTGGAACGCCGACGAGCTCCTGCAAAACCTCAAGGACGGCAACGAGGAGGCGAACAAGGACCGCGCGGCGCGCGGCTTCCCGCAGGTCGAGATCATCGGCTGGATCGAGAAGCCGACCTATGATGCCGTCACCCACCGCCTCGTCTGGTCGCTGTCGAGCAAGCACAAGGGCGAGCCCGCCGGGGCGAACACCGGCGTCAACTACAACACCTATGCGCTCGGCCGCGACGGCTACTTCAGCCTCAACCTGCTCACCAACTCGTCCAGCATCGGCGCCGACAAGGCGGTGGCGCACGAGCTCCTCGCCGCACTCGATTACAATTCCGGCCGCCGCTACGAGGACTTCAATGCATCGACCGACCACATCGCGACATACGGCATCATCGCGCTCGTCGGCGGCATCGCGGCGAAGAAGCTCGGTCTGCTGGCGCTGATCGGCGCCTTCGTGCTCAAGTTCGCCAAGGTGATCTTCCTCGGCGTCGCCGCCTTCCTCGGCGGCGTCTACAAGCTGTTCGGCCGCAAGAAGACGCAGACCTGAGCGGCGGCAAAAGGGCCAAGAGCGCCAAAGAGCGTCAAGTGCGCACCATCCTGTTTCTGCTGCTCTCCGGCCTCAAGTGGGGCAAGCTCGCCACCACCGGCGGCACGATGCTGCTGTCGCTCGCGGTGTACGCCTCGATCTGGGGCTGGCGCTATGCGGCGGGCTTCGTCGGGCTGATCTTCGTGCATGAGATGGGCCACTACGTCGCGGCGCGCCATTGCGGACTCGACGTCGGCGCGCCGACGTTCATCCCGTTCGTCGGCGCATGGATCGCGCTCAAGGAGCAGCCGCACAACGCCGAGGCCGAGGCCTATGTGGCGATGGCGGGGCCGTTGATCGGCACCATCGGAGCGCTCGCGACCTACCTGGCGGGACGCCAGCTCGACAGCAACGTGATGCTGGCGATCGCCTATGCGGGGTTGTTTCTCAACCTGTTCAACCTGCTGCCGCTCTCGCCCCTCGACGGCGGCCGCATCACGGCGGTGATCAGCCCGCGCATCTGGCTCATCGGCGCGCCGCTGATGCTCGCGATCACGCTCTACCGGCCGAGCCCGGTGTTGATCATGGTTTGCATCCTCTCGCTGCCGCAGATCATGCGGGCGTGGAAGTACGACCCGAACGCGCCCGAGAACCTCGCCTATTACGGCGTCGCGGCGCAGACCAAGCTCGAATACGGCGCCGCCTACCTGGCGCTCACCGGCTTTCTCGCGGTGATGACCTACGAGCTGCACGAGATGCTCGGCGCGATGCCGCGCCCGTGAGCGCCGATACGCGCCGATGAACGTCCATGCGCGTCCATGCGCGCCGCGTCAGACATCCTTGCGATAGACGATGAAGCCGTAATGCGCCGCGACCTTGTCGTAGAGCGCCCGCGCGGTCGCGTTGGTCTGGTGCGTCTGCCAATAGACGCGGGCCGAGCCGGCGGCGCGGGCGCGCTCGTAGACCGCCTCGATCAGCGCCCGGCCGACGCCCGCGCCGCGCGCGGCTTGCGCCGTGAACAAATCGTGCAGATAGCAGATCGGCGCGAGCAGCGTGGTGCTGCGATGGAAGAGATAGTGGGCGAGGCCGAGCAGCTCGGCGCCGCGCTCGGCGACCAGGGCATGCACCGGCTCGGCGGGATCGAAGAAGCGCGCCCAGGTCGCCTGGGTGATCTCGGGGGCGAGCGCGGTCGGGCCGCTGCGGCCATAGAAGGCGTTGTAGCCGTCCCAAAGCGGCAGCCAGCGGGCGTAGTCCGCGCGCTCAATGGGGCGAATGATCAGTGCAGTATTCATCGCCTATCAATAGGGCCAAAAGCGGCCAGGCAACAAGCACCCGCGAGGCGCGCAGGCATGACGCGTAGGCCTCATGGGCTTCTCGCTGGGCGGCTTCGTCGCGGCGCAGACCGCGAGCGACGATGCGCGCATTGCGGCGCTCGCGGTCCTCTATGGCGGACTGCCCGACGCGGCCGTTGCGCGGGTCAAGCGGTTGCCGCCCGTCCTGGAGCTGCACGGGGATGCGGATCGCATCGTGCCGCCTGCCCGCGGTGCCGAGCTGGTCCGGATCGCCCAGCGCCTCGGTGCGCCCGCCGAGCAACTGACCTATCCGGGCCGCGGGCATGGATTCGATTTTTCCGAGAAGGATCCGATGACAGCTGACGCCATCGCGCGCGTCGTGCGGTTTTTCCGAGCGGGCCTAGCCGCGGGTTGAATGCGGCCCGCCGGATCATCATTGCGAGGCCTGCGTGGCAGGCCGAAGCAATCTCGCAGCGCATATGCCGATCGAGATTGCTTCGTCGCCTTCGGCTCCTCGCAATGACGGGAAATGCCTGACTTACGCTTACGGCAGCGCCAGCAGCGCGCAGGCGATCGCCATCATCACCATGGCGGACAGCGCGAGCGACCAGTGCACGCCGATCAGGCTGCCGATCAGGCCGACCGAGACGCCGCTGAAGGCGCGCAACCCGAGGCTCGCCATGTTGTACAGACCGATGACGCGGCCGCGCATGTCGACCGGCGCATGGACCTGCACCAGCGTCTGCGCCATGGCGTTGAACGAGAGCTCGCAGAAGCCGGCGGCGAACAGCAGCGCGAGCGCGAGCGGATAGGTCGAGGCGAGCGCGAAGCCGGTCAGGGCGCTGCACCACACGATCGCCAGGATGATCGCGGTGCGCGGCTTCGGCGGCAGCAGGTTGCGGCCCTCGAGCAGGACGCCGGCGAACATGGCGCCGGCCGCGTCGGCCGCGAGCAGTGCGCTGTACGATACGCCGGGGTCGCCATGGCCGAGATCGTTCGCGAAATTGGGCATCTGCGCGTTGTAGGCATTGCCGACGAAGAACGACGAGCACCCGGCGAGCAGCGTCATCGCGACGATGACGGGATGCGCGGCGATGTCCCGCATGGTGTGGACGATGTCGGCGAAGCCGCGCACGGCACGGCGCGGCGGCGGAGTGCCCTTGCGGAAGCGCGGGCCGTACGGCGCATTCACCAGCCACAGCACCAGCGGCAGGTAGAACACCGTGTTGAGCAGGATGCCGTGCGCCGGCCCGAGCGTCAGCAGGATCGCGCCGCCCACCGCCGGGCCGATCAGCACGCCGACATAGCGCGCGGTCGCGTTGAGGCGCACCGCGCTCATCAGGTCCGTCGGTCCGACGATGTCGTAGATCAACAGCTGGTTCGGCGTCTGCCACAGCACGCCGGCGCAGCCGTGGATCACCAGCAGCACCATGGCGTGCCACATCTGCAGCGAATCGGTGACGAAGAAATAGCCCCAGCCCAGCGAGGCAGTGATGAACAGGCCCATGCCGCACTGGATGAGGCGGCGCGGGTCGACCCGGTCGGCGAGCACGCCGCTCGCGACCGAGAACAGCAGGAACGGCAGCCAGTGCGACAGCACCGCGAAGCCGGCGAGCGACGGCGAATGGAATTTTTGGAACAGCATCCAGTAGCTGATGACGTGCTCTATGTTGTCGGCCATCATCGCCAGCACGTAGGTGCCGAACTGGATGCGAAAGCCGGGATGGCGGAACGCCGCGAAGGACCGTCGCGCGGGCGCAGGCGGCGTGCCGCGGCCGGAGCTCATGTCATTCATTGGAAAGCTTTCAATTCTAATGTAATTCGCCGCGCCATGCCGGGCGGACTTATGGCTGCGAGTTGGGGTTAGGTCCATAGCGGGCGCGCGTGCTGGCCCTGCTTGCATCACATAGGTGACCGTCTTTGCGAGCGCGTAGCCCGGATGGAGCGAAGCGCAATCGGGGGCCGGCCTATCCGCGGAGAAGCCTTCCCGGCATTCGCTCCGCTCCATTCGGGCTACGAGCCCGCTCTCGCGTCCCCATGATTCGAGACGCGTCGCTGCGCGCCGCTCCTCACCGTGAGGACGCTCTTCTATTAACCGTCAGAACCCGCCGGCGCTGAAGCTCAGGCGCTGGGTCACGTCGTACTGCGCCTTGGTGACCGGGTAGGCGTAGTCGATGCGGATCGGGCCGAACGGCGAGCCCCAGACCAGGCCGGCGCCGAAGGAGGAGCGGATCACGTTCGAGTTGCCGACCGTGAAGCCCTGCGACAGCGTCGGCAGGCTGGCGACGCTGCTTCTAGAGGCCCACACGTTGCCGGCATCGGCGAAGAACGCGACCTTGAGGTTGAAATCGGACGGCAGGTACGGGATCGCGGCTTGCGTCTCGGCAGAGGTGCCCCAGAAGGCGGTGCCGCCGATATTGTCCAGGGTGCTGCCGGGCGTGAGGTCGCGCGGGCCGAAGCCGTTCGGCGCGAAGCCGCGCACCAGCTGCGGGCCGCCGAAGAATCGGTTGAGCAACGGAACGTCCTGTCCGCCCCAGGGCGTGAGCAAGCCGCTCTGCTCGCGCACCATGCCGACCACGCCGTCGGTGATCTCATGGTAGTAGCGGGCGTCTTCGCTGGTCTTGATGAAGTTCACGTCGCCGCCGAGGCCGGCGATGTCCTGGTTGAACTGGGCGTAGACACCGCTGGTCGGGTTGCGCTTGTTGTCGCGCGTGTCGTAGGCGAGCCCGTAGCCGACCATCGAGACCCATTGGGGCCCGGCGGCCGCCGCCTGCTGCACGGGCAGCGAGAGCGTGCCGGCGACCTGGTTCGGGTTGATCGAAACGCCCTGGTTGAAGATCGAGTAGCGCACCTGGGCGCCGATGTCGTCGGTGACGGGGAGGCCGAACTTCACCGCGGCGCCGTAGGTCGAGCTGCCGTAGGATTGGTAGGAGCTCTCCAGCATCTGCTTGCCGAAGACGTCGAGGCCGAGCGCGATGCGGGTGCCGAGGATGTCGGGCTGGACGAAACCGATGTCGATCGAGCGGGTGTACTCGCCGAGCGTGAGCGCGAGCTTCACGGTCTGGCCGAGGCCGAGAAAGTTGCGCTCGCCGACCGCGACGTTGCCGACCACGCCGTCGACGGTCGAGTAGCCGACACCGAAGTTGAAATCGCCGGTCTGCTGCTCGACCACGTCGACGTCGACGACGACGCGGTCGGGCTGCGAGCCCGGCTCGGTCGTGATCTTCACGCTCTTGAAATAGTCGAGTGCCTTGAGGCGACGCTCGGCGCGGGCAACCAGCACGCGGTTATAGGCATCGCCCTCGGCGAGGTCGAACTCGCGGCGGATGACCCAGTCGCGCGTCTTGTCGTTGCCGCGGATATTGATGCGCTCGACATAGCGGGCGGGGCCCGGATCGATGGCGTAGACGAGATCGATCATGTGCGTCTGCGGGTCTGGCGCGCCCTGGACGTGCACGGTCGCGAAAGGGAAGCCGCGGCTGGCGAGCGCGCTCGTGAGCTGGTCGATGGTCTTTTCCACCAGCGCAGCGTCATATGTGTCGCCCGGGCGCATCTTGAGGGCGCCGACGAGCGAATGCCCATCGACCCGCGGGATGTGCGAGGCGACGTCGACGTTGCCGAGCCGGTAGGGCGCGCCCTCGTCCACCGAGTAGGTCACCACGATGCCCTTGAGCGCCGGGTCGAGCTCGGCGCGCACCGGCGCAATCCGGACGTCGACATAGCCGTGGTCGAGATAGAAGTGGCGCAAGAGATCGCGGTCGGCCTCGAGCTTGTCGGGGTCGTAGAGGTCGCTGCCGGTGAGGAAGCTCAGGATGTTGGAGGCGCCCGTCTTGACCACGCCCTTGAGGCGCCAAGCCGCGAAGGCATGGTTGCCGACGAAGTCGATGCGCTTGACGGTGGTCTTGCCGCCTTCGTTGACGGCGAACACGAGGTCGACGCGCTCGGCCCCGTGCGCGATCGTCTGCGGCACGATGCTCACCTCGAAACGGCCGGCGTGGTGATAAAGCTCGCTCAACCGCTGCACGTCGTCCTGCACGGTCGCGCGAATGAGCCCGCCGCCCACCTTCGACCGCAACACGGGCGCGAGCTGCTTGTCCTCGATCGCGTGGTTGCCCTCGAAGGAAATGTGGCCGATCACCGGCGCCTCGACCACCGTGACCACGAGATGGTTGCCATCATGGCTGATGCCGGCCTCGGTGAAGAGCCCGCTCGCGTAGAGCGCCTTGAGGCCGGCATCGATCGTCTTCGGATCAAGAGCTGTTGCATCGAGCGGCTGGTCGGCCGAACCATCCCGGCGTGGCGTGAAGTAGGAGCGGATCGTCGCCGGCTCGATGCGCTTGTTGCCGTGGACCTCGATCGCGTTATCACCGAGCACGGCGTCATCGGCCGCGACCGGCGACGCCAGCGCGACAAAGAGCGCGACCGCCGCAAGCACGGCGCCGAGCACCCTGGGCGACACGCGAAAGACCGCGCGCGAGCGCATCACGCTTGAACTCCCCACCCACCGTGGATGACGTGCAGACGACCCTGCCGGGCGGGCGAAAGCGTGACCCTGCCGGGCGAAAGCGTGACGATTTGCGTGAGTTTACGGGGCTTTATGGCGGCGGCCGGACGGTTAATCGGTAATCCGTGGTAGGCCGCGGCATCTGACCCACCTGTCGGATTCCTTGCAGCGTCCCGCCTGCGCACTGCCGAGCCGCGGCGTCACGGCGGCATGCGCAGCCGAGGGTTGCCGCCGCATGCGTTCGGCTCTATGTGAAAGTCGAGAAAAGGCCATGACCGGGACGATCCCACGGCGCATTTCGAACGGCGAGGGCTTCTGATGCGGCCCGTCACAATGGGGTTGGCGACCGGCGCCGGCGCGCTCGCGGCCGGCACCGCAGCGCTCTGGTTCCATTATGGCACCGCGGTGTTCTACGAGACGATTCTCGCGGGACTGAACGCGTGCTTCTGATACGCGAAGGAGCCCACCGATGACGCAGCAGCAATCCCGCCTGGTCACGGTGCTCGGCGCCTTTGCGCTGGGGCTCGTCGTCTGCTTCGGCGCGATCTACCTGCTCATCGCACCGGGCATCTCCAATGGCGCCCTCCGCACCGTGCAGATCGGCGGGCCGTTCCGGCTGACCGACCAGAACGGCAAGACGGTCACCGACCAGGATTTCAAGGGCAAGCCGTTCCTGGTGTTCTTCGGCTTCACCCATTGCCCGGACGTCTGCCCGACCACCCTGTTCGACATCTCCGAGGTGATGAAGAGCCTCGGACCGGACGCCAGCCGGGTCGGCGCGGTGTTCATCACGGTCGACCCCGACCGCGACACGCAGGCCTCGCTCAAGGAATATCTCTCGAGCTTCGATCCGCACGTGGAGGGGCTCACCGGCGACGCCGCCGCACTCGCGTCGGTCGCCAAGGAATACCGCGTCTATTACAAGAAGGTCCCGCTCGACGGCGGCGACTACACCATGGACCACACCGCGATCGTTTACTTGATGGACAAGGACGGGCATTTCGTTTCGCCATTCAGCCTCAAGCGCAAGCCGGAGGAATCCGCGGCGGAGCTGCGCAAATATCTTTGACCGACCGTATAAGGGCCATGGGCAGGCGCGCTTGGGGATTTTGAGCATGCTGCAGAAGCGCAGAAGATCGACCGGGTGATCGGCCGCGCATCCACCGCCTGGCAAGGAAGACGGCGCAAAGCGAGCTCGGCGAGCGGCTCGGCGAATCCGTGCCTTTTCCAAGATCACCGACAGGGGGTGCGGCGCTCGCTGGTGCAGCTCGCGGAGATGTTCGCGAAAGCGTGACGGGGCGAATAGCGAGTGGCGGGTGGCGAATAGTGCAATCCTACTCGCTACTCGCTACTCCCTATTCGCCATTCGCTGATCTCATCAATTCGCCTTGATGAAGGCATCCGCCACGGCCTCGGAGAGCGACTTGCGCGCCACCACGAGGCACTGGGCGGACATCTCGTCGATCCTCCCGACCTCGCCGATCAGATAGTCGAGCATCGCCAGGATGGCGATCACGTCGCGCTCGGGAATGAGGTGCAATTCCTGGACGTTGGCAAGATTTTCCATGGGTGGTCACCGATCCTGGAGTGATGAGGGAGAGCTGGCCGGCGCCTCGTCCAATGCGGCGAGCGCGCGCGGCGGGGTCAGTCGTGGGCGGGATTCGATTGCGGTGGGGCCGTCGTCGATGCAATTCATCAGCTCGAGCCGCGCTGCGCGCAGCAGCAGGACGAACCGGGGCAGCCGCAGCTCCGCACCCTCGATGATGGCGTAGTCGAGCATCATCGCGAGCGAGTGAACGTCCGGCGCGCCAGGCGCTCTCGGTCGCTTGCTCATTGCCGCTCCCCGTTTGCCTCTTGGTCCCATCTCGGCCGATGGCGCCGGCGGGATCCCGTCGGCGCCGCGCTCACAAAGCGGTCAGGCTGCTTCCTGCTCGCGCCGGCGCGTCCACACCACCGGGAAATCGGGACCGGTGAGCGGGTCGCCGTCCCGAGGTCGCTCGGTGTGATGCAGCTGCTTCGGCGCCCATGGCCGGGTGTGGAAGCGGATGTCGTCGCCGCAGTAGCGCAGCGAGGCGGCCCGGCGGACCTGGTAGCGCGTGTGGTTGCCGCCGGCGCCATGGACGGTGCGGTAGTGGTGCACGATCACGTCGCCGGGCTCGACGTCGAAGTGGACGATGTCGTAGTCGCCCATATGCCCCTCGATGTCCGGCAGCGGCTCACCCTGAGCGCCCGGCAGCGGTGTCTGGGTCATGAACACATTGGGCTGGTAGAGCTTCCCGTCGCGATGCGAACCGCGCACGTATTGCATGACGCCGCCCTCGAGCGTCACGGGATCGACCGGGATCCACATCACGCAGCACTGATCGCCGTCGATCTCGAAATAGGCGGCGTCCTGGTGGAAGGCGGTGCGCTCGCGCGTCTGCGGCTCCTTGACGAAGATCTGGTCGCCGAAGAAGTTGACCTTCTCGGACTCGAGCAGCGCGCCGGCGATCTCGGGGATGGCGCCGCTGATGCAGAAGCGGCGAAAATCGCGCAGCCGCGCCGCGATGCCGGTGTCGAGCAGGAAGCTGCCCTTGGCGGGTTGGTCCCGGTCGATCAACAACGGCTTCCCGCTCGCCTTGATGTACTCCATGATGCCGGAGACGTCGTGCTGGCCTCCGTCCTCCTCCTTGAATTTCTGCCAATCGCCGCTCTCGTACGCCTTGGTGAGCGCGCTGAGATCGTAGCCGCTGGCGCTCTGACCCAGCGAGCTCACGGCCTGGTCGATGCAGCGCCGAAGCGAGTTGACGCTGCCGAGATCGAGAATGCCGCGCAACAGGACGACACCGGCGACCTTGTAAGCGGCGATTTCATCCTTGGTGATCTGCCTCACGAGCTTGCTCATGCCACGTTCCTCCGTCCTCACAATCTCAAGTCGGGGGTTTAATGGAGCAGCACGCCCGGCGGCGGACCGAGGTCCGGGCGAGCGAATTCACCGAGCGCCGACGTCGGGCCGCCAGTGCCGGCATAGGTGCGAATGTCGCCGAGCACTTGCAGCGAGATGGGCCAGCGAAAGGCCATGCAGTCGCCGCCGCCCGGCGTGCCGCGGCCGCCGCCATAGGGATGCGACAGGCCGAGCGGCATGGTCTGCGGGGTGATCTCGACGAAGCTCGAGAGCGTCCCGGCATCGATGACGGTCTGCAAATGGGATAACCGCTTGTCGAGACACCACTCGAGCAGCGCGCTCAACAGCCGCCCTTTGGCGCGCCGAAGCGCCTCCCGGCTCTTCTGCGACGGCAGGACGATGTAGCGGGTTGCTTCGTAGATGCGCGACGAGCGCGGCGACTGCCCGTTCTCGACCAGATGAGGGAAATAATCGGCGAGCAGCGAGGACTTCACCGTCGGCGTCATCCGCACGGTCCCCTGGATAGTCTCGTCGTCGTCGAGATCGAGGAAGTAGAACGCGTCGTCATCGTCGTATTGATCGATCTCGCAGTCGTTCACGACCGGCAAGGACCAGCCGCGCTGCTTGACGAAGACCCGGTAGCGAAGGCGGAACAGCTGCTCGAATTGGTGGCGATGCTTTCGGCGCTCGCTGCCGCTCAGGACGATGACCATGGATCCCTCGCGTCTCAGTCGTCACGCGAGAGATGTGCCAGCACTACCGGCGTTTTCGCCATCCTAGGAACTTAGGAGGGACGACGGCAGGCAAAGGGCTATAAAGAGATTTCCCCCAGCCGGATGGCCTGGACCACGGCGTAGGTCCGGCGGAAAGCGTCGAGCTTCTGCTTGGCATTCTCGACGTGACTGGTCACCGTCGTGGTGCTGATCGACAGGATGTCGGCGATCTCCTCGTCGGTCTTGCCGACGGCGACCCACTGCATGATCTCCCGCTCGCGCGGGGTCAGGGGCGTGTGGACCACCTCCTCACGCTGGCGCCGGATCAAGGCACGCGTCAATGCATGATGGCTGTAGATGCCGATGATCTCGAGCGCCGCGCGCGCGCGCGGCGACAGGTCGGGATCGCGGCCGCAGGGGCTGAACAGGGCCATCGATCCCGACAGACTGACGATTGGAATGATGAAGCCATCATGCGCGCCGAACTCGCGCCCCTCGTCGATGATGGTGCGCTCGGATTTCTTCAGATCACGCCGTTCGCGGACGTCGCCCCACGAGTAGGGAGTCATGGTCCGGCGCAGCTCTTTGACGACGGGATCGTGAATGACGTAATTCTTTTCCTCGTAACGCTCGACGTACTCGGCGGGACGGTTGTTGAGCCAGATGCTGTCTTTCAGATGACATCCCGGTCCCGGAATCGAGAAGCTCGTCACGCAAGAAAATCCGAACCAGTCGAGCTCTTTCATGATCAAGGCGCAGATCTGCTCGTAGTCCGTGAGCCCCTGCAGGCGCTGCACGAAGTCGAGAGTTCGCTTGCTGTACTCGTCCCCCGTAAAGCTCATCGCGTGCCACTATTAGCTCGGTCGGCGACCATGCCGTAATCTATGGTTGACCGATTCGCCTTGTCCATAGCACGCGCGGCGAGCTGCGAAGTGTGCGAAAAGTCACTTCTCGTGACGGTTGCCGGGCAGCACTGATTCGCCTGATTCTTTCGGCTATAAGCGGCGGATTGTTGAATCAGCAGGACAGCGGATGCGACCTAAGCACGCGCCCCGGAGACCCATCAACCAAACCATGCACGCGGCGCCGGTCCGGCACGCGTCCTGGGCGGCACTCGCGCTTGCCGCCGCGCTCGCCGCATCGGTTCCGACGCAGACACAAGCGCAGACGCGGGCGCAGCCTCAGCCCGTCGCGCCGGGCGCGGCGCAGGCCGCAGCGACGAACGCCGCACCCGGCTTCTGGGACCCGCGCCGGCGTCCCGAGCGGCCCGATCTCGGCCGCCTCACGCTCATCCGCTTCATGACGGAGGTGGACTACCCGCCGTTCGACTATGCGGGTCAGGACGGCAACCCGACCGGCTTCAATGTCGACCTCGCCCGCGCCATGTGCGAGGAGCTGCACGTCACCTGCACGGTGCAGATGCGACGCTTCGATACCCTGTTCGACGCGCTCAACGACAACAAGGGCGACGCCGCGATCGCGTCGATCTCGGTCACGCCGGAGTCGCGGGCGCGCGCCGACTTCAGCGATCCCTACTACCGGCCGGTCGCCCGCTTCGTCGCCCGCCGCGATGCGAAGATCGACGACGTGCGGCCGGAAAACATCGAAGGCAAGACCATCGCGGTGGTCGCCGGGACCGCGCACGAGCAGTATCTGCGCACGCTGTTCACCGAAGCCGAGGTCAAGCCGTACAAAACGGCGGAGGCCGCGCGCGAGGCGCTGCATCGCGGCGAAACCGACCTCCTGTTCGGCGACGGTTTCGCCCTGTCGTTCTGGCTCAACGGCACGGATTCGGGCAACTGCTGCACATTCGTCGGCGGCCCGTTCCTGGAGAGCCGCTATTTCGGCGAGGGTGTCGGCGTCGCGGTCAAGCGCGGCAACGACACGCTGCGCCTCGCGATCAACTGGGCGCTGTTCCGGCTGTGGGAGAAGGGCCGCTACACGGATCTGTGGCTGCGCTACTTCCCGATCAATCCGTATTAAGAGGCCTCATCCTGCGGAGCCTCGGGCGTCTTCGCGCGAGGCGTCTCGAAGGATGGGCCGCGCACGCATGTGGCGCCACCTCGCCTTGCGGCCCATGGCTCGAGACGCGCCAGGGCGTCCGCGCTCCTCACCATGAGGGAGGTCGTGTTTTGCGAAACCAAAGCGCTCTTTCTCGCAGCGTTCCGGCGAGCTAAACAGGGCGGATGTCTGCCGCCGAACCAACCGACGCGCCGCTGCGCGCGCTTGCCGAGCAATCCAACGCCTGGCCATTCCAGGAGGCACGGAAGATCGTCGCGCGCCTCGAGCGCACGCCGAAGGACGAGGTGATCTTCGAGACCGGCTACGGCCCGTCGGGCTTGCCGCACATCGGGACCTTCGGCGAGGTGGCGCGCACCACCATGGTGCGCCACGCCTTCCGCGTGCTCACCGACGACGAGGTGAAGACGCGGCTGATCGCGTTCTCGGACGACATGGACGGGCTGCGCAAGGTGCCCGACAACGTGCCGAACCGGGCCATGATGGAAGCCCATCTCGGCAAGCCGCTCACCCGCGTACCCGACCCCTTCTCCAACGATTTTCCCTCGTTCGGCGCCGCCAACAATGCCCGGCTGCGCAAGTTTCTCGACCAGTTCGGCTTCGACTACGCGTTCGCGAGCTCGACCGACTACTACACGGCGGGCCGCTTCGACGCGACGCTGCTGCGGATGCTCGAAGCCTACGACCGGGTCATGGAGATCATCCTGCCGACGCTCGGGCCGGAGCGACGCGCGACCTACTCGCCGTTCCTGCCGATCAGCGAACGTAGCGGCAAGGTGCTGCAGGTGCCGATGATCGCGCGCGATGTCGCGGCGGGCACGGTGACGTATGTCGATCCGGATACGAACCAGAAGGTGGAGACGCCGGTCACCGGCGGCCGCGTCAAGTGCCAGTGGAAGGCGGACTGGGCGATGCGCTGGGTCGCGCTCGGCGTCGACTACGAGATGGCCGGCAAGGACCTGATCGATTCGGTGAAGCTCTCGGGCGAGATCTGCCACGCGCTCGGCGCGGCGCCGCCCGAAGGCTTCAACTACGAGCTCTTCCTCGACGACAAGGGCCAGAAGATCTCCAAGTCGAAGGGCAACGGCCTCACCATCGAGGAATGGCTGCGCTACGCCAGCCCGGAGAGCCTGTCGCTGTTCATGTATCGCGAGCCGCGCGCCGCCAAGCGCCTCTACTTCGACGTGATCCCGCGTCAGGTCGACGACTACCAGCAGTTCCTCGACGCCTATCCGCGCCAGGACATGCGCCAGCGGCTGAGCAATCCGGTGTGGCACATCCACGCGGGCGCGCCACCGCACGGCGACATGCCGATTCCGTTCTCCATGCTGCTCACCCTGGTGTCCTCGTCGAACGCCGAGAACAGCGCGACCTTGTGGGGCTTCATCCAGCGCTATCGTCCCGGCGTGACGCCGCAGACCCATCCCAAGCTCGACGCGCTGGTCGGTTACGCGATCCACTATTTCCACGATTTCGTGCTGCCGGAAAAGAAATTCCGCCAGCCGAGCGAGGCCGAGCGCGCCGCGCTGATGGACCTACGCGACGCGCTGGCGCAATTGCCGGCGGACGCCGCGGCGGAGCAGATCCAAGAGGTCGTCTACGAGATCGGGCGACGCGAGCCGTTCCTCGACGCCAAGAAGAAGGGCAAAGACGGCAAGCCCGGCGTCTCGCTCGAATGGTTCAACATGCTCTATCAGGTGCTGCTCGGGCAGGAGAAAGGCCCACGCTTCGGCTCGTTCGTCGCGGTGTACGGATTGCAGAACACCGTCGACATGATCGACGGCGCGCTGGCGCGCTCGGCGTAGTGGGACCTGCTCGACCGCATCCGTAAATGTCCCTCGCCACGCTCGCGATCATCGGCGTCACCATCCTGGTGTCGTCCTTCATCTCCGGCACGTTCGGGATGGCCGGCGGCATGGTGCTGCTCGGCGTTCTGCTGGTCTATTTCCCGGTCACCACCGCGATGGTTCTGTTCTCCATCATCCAGTTCGTCGCCAATGCGTGGCGGGCGATGCTGTGGTGGCGCTTCGTGCGCTGGTCGATCTTCGCCTGGTATGCGGTGGGCGGCGTGATCGCCTTCGCAATCATGCGGGCGATCGCCTACGTGCCCGACAAGGCGACGGTCTACGTGGCGCTCGGCGCCATGCCGTTCGCGGTCGAGATGCTGCCGGCGGCGGCGCGCCCGAACATCGAGTGGCGCGGCGTGCCGTTCTTCACCGGCTTTTTCACCACCGTGGTGCAGTTCATGGCCGGCGTCGGCGGGCCGTTCCTCGACGTCTTCTTCCAGAAGAGCAACCTCGACCGCAAGACGACGCTCGCCTCGAAAGCGGTGGTGCAGACCTTCAGCCACGTGCTGCGCGGCGCCTATTTCGGATCGTTCGGCAGCGTGCAGACGCTGGATGATCCGTGGCCCTACGCGGCCGCGATCCTCGTCGCCATCGCGGGAACATCGATCACGCCGCTGATCATCGAGCGCATGACGGACCACGGCTTTCGCCAATGGACGCGCGCCATCATCCTGACGGTGAGCGGCATCTATCTGGTGCGCGGCGGGTGGCTGTTCTGGCGCGCGTGGCATGGAGTGTAGAGCGAATAGCGAATAGCGAATGGTGAATAGCGAATGGTGAGTAGCGAGTGAGCGAATTGCCAATCGTCCACTCGCCATTCGCCATTCGTCATTCGCTATTCGCCATTCGCAATTCCTTACTGGCTCGCCCACACGATGCGCGCGATCCACAGATAATCCTCGGTCGCGAGCGTGCGATCGGGCTGGCCGGCGCCCAGCGCGCGCAGCTCGATCGCCTTGGCGGTCTTGCGCGCAAGCTCGCGCACCATCACCTCGCCGCCGCGCAGCTTGACGACGACCCGATCGCCGCGGCGGATCGCGGCCGACGGCGACACCACCAGGAAGGTGCCGTCGCGATAGACTGGGCGCAGCACGTCGCCGGCGATTTCCAGCGCATAGGCGTTGCGGTCCTCGACGGCCGGAAACCCGAGCTCCTCCCAGCCGCTCCCCTCGGGAAAGCCGCGCTCGTCGAAATGCCGGTCCTCCCCGGCCTCGGCGAAGCCCATCAGCGGCAGGGTCCGGCTGGTGCCGCGCGGTCCCGGCGCGATCAGACCGACGAACTGGTCGAGGCTCACCCCGGTGGCGGCGAGGCACTTCGCCACAGATTCGGTCGACGGCCAGCGCTGGCGCTGGTCGGCGGTGATGCGCTTCGACTTGTTGAACGTGGTGGGATCGAGCCCGGCGCGCTTGGCGAGGCCGGATGGCGAGGTGCCGGCGAGGCTCGCGAGCGCGTCGATTGCCGCCCATATCTGGGCGTGGGTCAACTGGGCGGGCGCCAGAGGCATCGTCATCGGCGAACTCGAAACGGCGGACGCGAAAACATCAGACGGGCCGCGACGCGGCCGAGGCGGTTCGGCAACTTCAGGTGTAATTAGGAATTATAACCTGATGACGACGGTCAAGCCAGCGACCGACCCCGCGCTGGGATGGGGGCTCTCGGCCGAGCTCCGGCGCGCCTGCATAGACGCATGCATAGGTGCATCCCAAAGGCTGACCCGATTTCCAGCGCGCCGGGACATGCGCTAGCTTGAAGGCTCAATTGTCGAAGGATGCGTCGTGATCGGCCTGTTCGAGCGTTTCGCCCGCCCGCTGCTGCGGGCCATGGACCCGGAAGACGCCCATGCGCTTGCCTTGCGGGCGCTCAAGCTCGCGCCGCTGCCCAAGGCGGTGGCGGACGATGCGCGGCTCGCGGTGCGCGCCTTCGGGCTCACCTTCCCCAACCCGCTCGGGCTGGCGGCCGGGTTCGACAAGCATGGCGAGGTGCCGGACGCGCTGCTGCGGGTCGGCTTCGGCTTCACCGAGGTCGGCACCGTGACGCCGCGGCCGCAGCCGGGCAATCCGCGCCCGCGGCTGTTTCGCCTCGGCGCCGACCAGGGGGTGATCAACCGCTTCGGCTTCAACAGTGAGGGCGAGGAAGCCGTGCTGGCGCGCCTCGCCGCGCGGGCAGCGCGCGGCGGCATCGTCGGCGTCAACGTCGGCGCCAACAAGACGACCGAGGACCGCGGCGCCGACTATGTGCGGCTGATCGAAGCGTTCGCGCCGGTCGCCAGCTACTTCACGGTCAACATCTCGTCGCCCAACACGCCCGGGCTGCGCGACCTGCAGCAGGCGGCGGCGCTCGACGATCTCTTGGCGCGCGTGGTGGCGGCGCGCGACCGGGTCGCCCTGCGCGCCGGCGACACGCCGGTGCTGCTCAAGATCGCGCCCGATCTCACCCTCGCCGAGCTCGACGACGTGGTCGCGGTGGCGCGCCGGCGCACGGTCGACGGCATGATCGTGAGCAACACCACGGTCGCCCGCCCCCGCACGCTGCGTGACGCGAAGTTCGCGCAGGAACCCGGCGGCCTGTCCGGCAAGCCGCTGTTCACGCTGGCGACCCGCATGCTGGCCGAGACGTTCGTGCGGGTGGAGGGCCAGTTCCCGCTGATCGGCGTCGGCGGCATCGATTCGGGCGCCGCCGCAGTCGCAAAGATGCGCGCGGGCGCGAACCTGCTGCAGGTCTACTCGGCGCTCGTGTTTCGCGGGCTCGGCCTCGTCGGCGAGGTCAAGGAGGCGCTGCTCGGCGCGCTCGAGCGGCACGAGGCGAAGACGCTGGCGGACATGGTCGGGATCGACGCGGCGGATATCACGGCGCAGACGTGGCCGGCATAGGACGGGATGGAGCAAAGCGATGGCTTTCGCTGCGCGCAACCCATCCGATCGCGCACCACTATAGCTCCACCTTCATCCCGTCGCGCGCGGTCGTGTGCGGCACCTTGTCGATCTGCGCCAGCATCTCGTCGCTCATGTGCGTCAGGATCAGCTGCTTTGCGGTCAGCCGCGGCAGGTTGTGCGCCAGCGTCTTGAAGTTGAGATGGTAGCGGACCGGCTTGTCGTAGGCGTAGCACTCGGTGATGAAGAGGTCGGCGTCGCGGGCGATGTCGACGAGGGTGTCGGTCCATTCGGTGTCGCCGCTGAACGCGATCACTCGATCCCCGACGGCGATGCGGTAGCCGTAGAACGGCCCGCCGGAATTGCCGTGCACCACCGGGAAGGGCGTGACCCGCAGCGCGCCGACATCGGTCGTGACGCGTTCCGGGAGAGTGATCATGCGCAGGGCGAAGCCGAGCTTGATCTCGGAAAAGCGCTCGAACGCGGCGTCGAGCGCGCGCAGGTACCAGCTCTCGATCCCGGGCGGTCCGGCGAGCGTAAGCGGCGCCCGGCGCTTGGCGAAATGCGACGCCAGGATGAAGTAGGGGACGCCGCCGAAATGGTCGCCGTGGAAGTGCGTGATCAGGATGGTGTCGATCGCGTCGCGAGCGATGCCGAGCTGCGCCAGACCGACCAGCGACGAGGCGCCGCAGTCGATGAGGAAGTTCGCCTGCTCGCCGGCGACGTGGAAGCAGGTATTGAGCCGTCCGCCGGATCCGAACGCGTCGCCGCAGCCGACGAATTGCAGATGCATGATGGCGATCCGTACAGTGCAGGTTGCGGCGAAAGCTTGCCGCCCGAGAGATCAGGGCGGGGCCCGGTCCGCCGCCGAGAACATGCCGACAAATGAATCCAGAGAAACTCCATGCCGTAAGGAACGGAGTTTGCTCTAGGCGCGGCCGGCCTTCAAGAGCCGCACCACGAGCCAGATCGGCACCACGATCACGGCGCCGAGCAGGAAATAGCGCCACATCCAGAGCACCGCGTCCCAGCCCATGCTCCAGACATGCCGCACCAGGTCGACGAGGCTCTGCCAGATGTCGCGCGGATCGAGACCGAGCGCCGACAGGATGACGCCGACCACCACCGACAGCAGGATGATCTTCAGCGCAACCGACAGCGGCGGCCCGCCGAAAAAACGGTTCACGACATCGTTGGCCATGCGGCGATCTCCACGTCCGGATGGATGTTAGCACAAACATGCGAGTGACGCCGAAGGGAACAGCGAGTAGCGGGTAGCGAGTAGCGAGTAGTGAATAGCACACGCCACCCCTCTATTCGCTATTCGCCATTCGCTACTCGTCAGTCCCCATTCATTCCCGCGCTGCGCTTGCCGCCAGCAGCCGCTCCAGCGTCTCGATCAAGTCGGCGTCGGCCGGCTGCTTGTCCCAGCGCAGCCGGCTGATGCGGGGAAACCGCATGGCGAGGCCGGACTTGTGCCGGGTCGAGCGCGCGAGCCCCTCGAAAGCCACCTCGAACACGAGCCCGTGGTCGCGCTCGTGCACGATCTCGCGCACCGGACCGAAGCGGTTGACGGTGTTGCGGCGCACGAAGCGATCGATCTCGGCG
Organism: Xanthobacteraceae bacterium; assembly: GCA_035293985.1. Classification (GTDB taxonomy): domain Bacteria; phylum Pseudomonadota; class Alphaproteobacteria; order Rhizobiales; family Xanthobacteraceae; genus JAVDCA01. Next base: position 170,300 of record DATGLS010000040.1, on the reverse strand, counting down.
AGCTCGGCATCGGTGAAGCCGAAATAGGCCTTGCCGACCGGCACGAGCTCGGCGCCGTCCGCGTCCGGCGCGGCGGACCAGACGCCGAAGGTGTAGTCGGAATAGAACGAGGAGCGCTTGCCGTGGCCGCGCTGGGCATACATCAGCACGGCATCGACCACGAAGGGATCGCGCTTCCATTTCCACCACAGGCCGCGCGGCCGGCCGGGCACGTAAGGCGCATCGCGGCGCTTGAGCATGACGCCTTCGACCGCCTCGGCATCGGGCCCGGCGCCGGCCGCGGCCGGATCGGCGCGGGCGCGGGTGAGATCGTCCCAGGTCGCGAAGGGCACGAGCGGCGAGAGATCGATGCACGGGGTCGCAAGCCGCGTGAGCAGCGCCTCGAGGCGGGCGCGGCGGGTTGCGAACGGCTGCTCGCGCAGATCCTCCTCGCCCTCGACCAGGAGATCGTAGGCGCGCAGGTGCGCCGGGAAGTCGGCCATGAGCTGCGCGGTGACGGCCTTGCGGTTGAGCCGCTGCTGCAGGACGTTGAACGACTGGATGCGGCCCTCGCGCATGATCAGGAGCTCGCCGTCGATCGCCGCATCGATGCGCAAAGCCTCGGCGAGATCGGGGAAGGCTGCCGAAATATCCTCGCCGGTGCGCGAATAGAGCCGCGTCTCGAACCGCTCGTCGCCGCGCGGCGCCGCCACCGCCTGCACGCGGATGCCGTCCCATTTCCATTCCGCGGAAAAATCCGCCGGCGCGAGCGCGGCGAAATCCGCTGGCTCGATCGCGTGCGACAGCATGACGGGCCGGAACGGCGTCGGATGGGTCGCGGCCGGCTTGTCAGCGCGTCCTTCGACCCAGGCGAACAGCTCGACGTAAGGCGGCGCAAGCGTCGGCCAGATGAGCTCGATCTCGTCGGCGGTCTTGTCGCCGAGCGCCGCCACCGCGGTCTTGGCGAGCCGCGCCGACACGCCGATGCGCAAGGCGCCGGTGACGAGCTTGAGCAGCGCCCAGCGACCGGTCTCGTCGAGCTCGTCGAGCCAGCGCGCGATCTGCTGCGGCAGCTCGGTCTTGCCGAGCGAGGCGAGCGTGGTCACGACGGACGTCAGAGAGGGTGCGCTTTCTTTCCCCTCGCCCGCACGCGGGCGAGGGGCGCCGACGGCGTTTTGTTTGGCCGGCCACATCAGCGCGACCGTCTCGGACAGATCGCCCACGTAATCGTATGACATCCCGAACAGCACCGGATCGGCGCGCTCGGTGATCAGCGCGCGGATCACGCCGGGCTTGGCGTGGCGGAAGCTGAGCGCGCCGGTGAGCGCGGCGAGCGCCCAGCCGCGGTCGGGGTCGGGCGTCTGGGCGAAGTAATCGGTCATCAGCCGCAGCTTGGCGTTACGGCCGGGCTCGTAGGCGAGGCGATCGAGCAAATCGGCGAAGCGGTTCATGGTGCCGGCTCCGCTGCCGCCGCGGCGGTCTCGCCCTCATCCTCGTCGCCGTAGCCGACGATGCGCAGCGGCCGCGCCGCAAGCCCGCGCGTCGTGCACCAATGCACCAGCGCGTCCTCGGCGCCGTGGGTCACCCAGATCTCGCCGGCGCCGGTCGCCGCGATGGTGGCGCAAAGCCCGTCCCAGTCGGCATGGTCGGAAATGACCAACGGCAGCTCGATGCCGCCCTGGCGGGCGCGGGCGCGCACCCGCATCCAGCCCGATGCGAACGCGGTGACCGGCTCGGGAAAACGGCGGGCCCAAAGATCCTTCAGCGCCGAAGGCGGGCAGAGCGCGATAGCGCCGGCAAGGGTCGATTTGTCGGCGCCGCGCACGGGACGCAGCTCGCCCAAATCCATCCGCGCCGCGTAGTACCTGGTGATGGAATCGAGTGCGCCGTGCAGGTAGATCGGCCGATCGTAACCGGCCTGCCGGATCAGCGCGATCACCCGCTGCGCCTTGCCGAGCGAATAGGCGCCGACGAGATGCGCGCGCTCGGGAAAGAGCGCGACCGAGCGCAGCAGCTTGTCGACCTCGTGGCGCGGATCGCCGTGGCGAAACACCGGCAGGCCGAAGGTCGCCTCGGTGATGAAGACGTCGCACGGCACGAGCTCGAACGGCGCACAGGTCGGGTCGGCCACGTCCTTGTAATCGCCCGACGCGACCATGCGCAGCCCGTTTTGCGCAACCGCGATCTGCGCCGATCCGAGCACATGACCGGCGGAGTGAAAGCTCACCGCGACGCCGCCGACGGCGAGCGGCTCGCCGTACCGCACCGCCTGGGTGGTGCCGGCGAAATCGTCGCCGTAGCGCAGGCGCATCAGGTCGAGCGTCTCCTGGGTCGCCAGCACGGCGCCGTGGCCCGGGCGGGCATGGTCCGAATGGCCGTGCGTGATCAGCGCCTTCTCGACCGGGCGCAGTGGATCGATATGAAAGCCCGCCGGCGGACAGCACAGTCCCGCGGCGGTGGGAACGAGAAGGTCGTGCGGACGCATCTGCTTGAAATATGCCATAGCAGTGCCATTGCGAGACCTCGATGACACTGCCCCTCCCCCAATCCTCCGGCGACCTCATCGCCGACCGCCGCTGCGCCATCGCGCAGGAGCTGTCCACGCGCGGCGACCTTGCGGGTGCCGCCGATCTGCTCGTTCAGGCGATCGAGGCGGCCCCGCGCTTCGTCTCGGCGTGGTTCACCCTTGGTCAGATACGCGAGAAGCTCGGCCGGCACGATGATGCGATCGCGGCTTTCCAGCAGGTGTGCGCGCTAGATCCCGAGGACCGGCTCGGCGCCGGCCTGCACCTGGTGCGCCTCGGCGCGCTCCCGCCCGGCGACATGCCGGCCGCCTATGTGCGCGCGCTGTTCGACCAGTTCGCGCCGCGCTTCGAGACGACGCTGAACGAAGGGCTCGGCTACCGTGGCCCGCAACTCCTGCGCGACGCGGTCGCCGCCGCCTGCACGGCGGAGGGACGGGCGAGGCGGTTTGCCGCGATGCTCGACCTCGGCTGCGGCACCGGCCTTGCGGGCGCGGTTTTTCGCCCGATGGTGCGCGAGCTCATCGGCGTCGATCTGTCGGCGCGCATGATCGAGCGCGCGCGGGCGAAGAACATCTACGACCGGCTGGTCCTTGGCGATCTCGCGCAATTCATGCACGGCGAGGCGCGCGACCGCCGCCGCTACGAGCTGATCGTCGCAGCCGACGTGTTCATCTATCTGGCGTGGCTGCCGTCGGTCATTGCGGCGGCCGCCGGCGTGCTGGCGCCGGGCGGCCTCATCGCCTTCACGGTCGAGACCCATGTGGGCGACGACGTGATCCTGGGCGCGAAGCTGCGTTACCAGCACGGCATCGCGCATGTGCAGGCGGCGATCGCCGGTGCGGGCTTGAAGATGCTGGGCCTGAGCGAGGCGTGGGCCCGGCAGGAAGCGGGCGCCGAGGCCCCGGGGTTGGTCGTGGTGGCACGGCTGTAGGGTGCGCAAAGCGAAGCGTGCGCACCGCCACCGCGTGGGCACGCTTCGCTTTGCTTTGCTTTGCTTTGCCCACCCTACCGCCAAGTCGCAGCAGCGATTACTTCTACGCGCGTGTCCCTCGCGGAACCCATTGCCGATACGGCGCTACCCGACGTCTTTGCCCGCTGGTTCGCGCAGCGCGGCTGGACGCCGCGCGCGCATCAGCTGGAGCTGCTCGCCAAGGCGCGCGCGGGACGCTCGACGCTGCTGATCGCGCCGACCGGGGCCGGCAAGACGCTCGCCGGGTTCCTGCCCTCGCTGGTCGAGCTCGCCGATGCGCGGCCGAATTTCACACATGACCTGCACACCCTCTACATCTCGCCGCTCAAGGCGCTCGCGGTCGACGTTGCGCGCAACCTCGAGCGGCCGGTGGCCGAGATGGGTCTGCCCGTGCGGGTCGAGACGCGTACCGGCGACACGCCGATTTCCAAACGCACGCGCCAGCGCCGCTATCCGCCCGACATCATGCTCACCACCCCCGAGCAGGTGGCGCTGCTGATCGCCTCGGCGGACGCGCCGCTCCTGTTCGGCAAGCTGCGCCGCATCGTGCTCGACGAGCTGCATGCGCTGGTGACCTCGAAGCGCGGCGACCTGCTCTCGCTCGGCCTCGCCCGCCTCCTGCGCCTCGCGCCGCGCGCCGTGACGGTCGGGCTCTCGGCGACGGTCGCCGACCCGGACGCGCTCTGCCGCTATCTGGTGCCGCAGCCGGAGGGCCGGCAAGCACGCGCCGATCTCGTCGTCGCCGACGGCGGCGCGCCGCCGATCGTGCACATGCTCGAGTCGGCCGGACGGGTTCCATGGTCGGGCCACTCGGCGCGCCATTCGTTCGGCGAGATCTACGACCTGATCCGGCGGCACAAGACCACGCTCGTGTTCGTCAACACGCGCATGCAGGCCGAGATGGTGTTTCAGGAGCTTTGGCGCATCAACGACGACGGGCTCGCGATCGCGCTGCATCACGGCTCGCTCGACGTGGCACAGCGGCGCAAGGTCGAGGACGCGATGGCGGCCGGCCGCCTGGGCGCCGTGGTGTGCACCTCCTCGCTCGATCTCGGCATCGACTGGGGCGACATCGACCTCGTCGTCAATGTCGGCGCGCCGAAGGGCGCAAGCCGCATGGCGCAGCGCATCGGCCGCGCCAACCATCGCCTCGACGAGCCTTCGGAGGCCGTGCTGGTGCCGGCGAACCGATTCGAGGTGCTCGAGTGCCGCGCCGCCATCGATGCGATCGCGGCCAATGCGCAGGACACGCCACCGTTGCGCATCGGCGCGCTCGACGTGCTCGCCCAGCACGTGCTCGGCAGCGCGGTCGGCGCGCCGTTCCGGCCGGATGATCTCTATGCCGAGGTGCGCAGCGCCGCGCCCTATGCGGATCTCACGCGCGCCGATTTCGACGCGGTGGTGGATTTCGTCGCCACCGGCGGCTACGCGCTGCATGCCTACGAGCGCTTCGCCAAGATCCGCGCCGGGATCGACGGACGCTATCGCATCACCCATCCGCGTGTCGCGCAGCAGTATCGGCTCAACGTCGGCACCATCGTGGAGGCCGACATGCTCAAGGTGCGGCTGGTGCGCTCGCGTGCGGGCGGCACCGGGCAACCGGGCGCGCAATCCGGTCCTATTGCCCGCGGCGGCCGCGTGCTGGGCGAGGTCGAGGAATATTTCATCGAGACGCTCACCCCCGGCAACACCTTCGTGTTCGCCGGCGAGGTGCTGCGGTACGAAGCGCTGGTGAACGACGAGGTCTACGTGTCGCGCGCCGCCGACGCCGATCCGCAGATCCCGTCCTACGAGGGCGGCAAGTTTCCGCTCTCGACCTACCTCGCGGATCGCGTGCGCCGGCTTCTCGCCGATCCGCCGGCGTGGACCACGCTGCCCGACCAGGTGCGCGAATGGCTCGGCCTGCAGCAATGGCGCTCGCGTGTGCCGAATGCGGGCGAGCTCCTGGTCGAGACCTTTCCGCGCGCCGACAAGAACTATCTCGTCTGCTATCCCTTCGAGGGGCGGCTCGCGCACCAGACGCTCGGCATGCTGCTGACGCGGCGGCTCGAGCGCGCCAGGATGCGCCCGCTCGGCTTCGTCGCCAACGAATATGCGCTCGCGGTGTGGGGGCTGGGCGATGTCGCGTTCGCGCTCGAGCATGGCGAGCTCAGTCTCGCGGCGCTATTCGACCAGGACATGCTGGGCGACGACCTCGAGGCCTGGCTCGCCGAATCGGCGCTGATGAAGCGCACCTTCCGCACCTGCGCGATCATCGCCGGGCTGATCGAGCGGCGCTTTCCCGGCAAGGAGAAGAGCCGCCGCCAGATGACGGTCTCGACCGATCTCGTCTACGACGTGTTGCGCAAGCACCAGCCCGACCACATGCTGCTGCGCGCCGCCCGCGCCGACGCCGCGACCGGCCTTCTCGACATCCGCCGCCTCGGCGGCATGCTCGCCCGCGTGCGCGGCCGCATCGTCAACCAGCCGCTCGACCACGTCTCGCCGCTGGCCGTCCCGGTGATGCTGGAGATCGGCCGCGAGCAGATCTACGGCGAGGCCTCCGACGCCCTGCTCGCCGAGGCGGAGGCGGAGCTGGTGAAGGAGGCGACGCAATGAGGATCGGTCCGCTCACATAATCCTGTCGCTTTTGCCCGGCCGAATCGTCCATAACGGAACGCGGCCAGCGGCCGGGCCGCGAGGGATTCTTTTGGTGAACGCCACTCAATCAGCCGTTCGTAGCGCTTTGTCGGTTGGCCCGAGCACGCTCGCGCCATCCGGCTGCGAGCACGCCATGGCGGTTGCCGGCATTTCGCTCGTGGCCAATCTCGGGGGCGCGCTCTATTGGCCCGACGAGGGCACGCTGATCATCGCCGACCTGCATCTGGAAAAAGGTTCGAGCTTCGCGCGCCGCGGGATGCTGCTGCCGCCTTACGACACGGGCACGACGCTGGCGCGCCTTGCGCGCGTGATCGCGCATCATACGCCGCGCCGCGTCATTGCGCTTGGCGACAGCTTCCATGACGGCGGCGGGCCGGCGCGGCTGATGCCGCAGGATCGCGCGGCGCTGGCCGGGCTGCAGCGCGGCCGCGACTGGATATGGATCGCCGGCAATCATGATCCCGATCCGGCGCGCGATATCGGCGGCGATTTTGCCGAGTGCCTGTCGCTCGGGCCGCTGACGTTGCGTCACGAGCCGACCGAAGGCCCGGCCGACGGTGAGATCGCCGGCCACCTGCATCCGTCCGCGCGGGTGACGCAGCGCGGGCTCGCGGTGACGCGCAAATGCTTTGCGACGGACGGGCGCCGGATGATCATGCCGGCGTTCGGCGCCTATGCGGGCGGGCTCAACATCCGCGATCGCGCCTTCATGCGCGTGTTCGGTGCGCTCGCGTTCACGGCGCACCTCATCGGCGAGCGGCGGCTCTATACGTTCGCGGCGGCGCGCTGCCTCGCCTGACGCGGCTCGCGCGCGGCCTTGCGCATCCGGGCGCCACCGCAGACATTGTTCGGCTGGCTCATCCTGGACGAGCGCATCGAACCGCTCGATTTCATCGGCGTTCTTCCGGTGGCGCTCGGCATCTGGCTGGGTCGCCCTCGCAACGCCGATGAAGAAAGGAGCGCGATCATGACCCCGCTGAGGATCACTTTGATCGGCGGACCGACGGTGCTGATCGAGATGGGCGGCTTGCGGCTGCTCACCGATCCGACGTTCGACGCGCCGAGCGACTACAAGCTGCCGCATGTCACGCTGCGCAAGCTCGCCGGTCCGGCACGGACGGCCGATGAGATCGGTCCGGTGGACGCGGTGCTGCTGAGCCACGACCAGCATGCGGACAATCTCGACCATGCGGGCCGCGCGTTTCTCGCGCGCGCGCCGCGCGTGCTCACCACGATCGCAGGCGCGCAACGGCTCGGCGGCAACGCCATGGGCCTCGCGCCCTGGGGCGAGATCGCACTGAAGACGCCCGACGGCGGCGCGCTGCAGGTCACGGCGACGCCGGCGCGCCACGGCCCGGCCGGAATCGAGCCGCTGTCCGGCGACGTGATCGGATTCGTGCTGACGATGCCAGGCGCGATGCGGCCGGTCTACATAACGGGCGATACGGTGTGGTTCGACGGCGTTGCCGCGGTGGCGCGCCGGTTCGCCGCGGGCATCGTGGTGTTGTTCGCCGGCGCCGCCCAAACGCGCGGCCCCTTCCATCTCACCATGAACGCCAACGATGCGATCGAGACCGCGCACGCGTTTCCCGACGCCACCATCGTGCCCGTGCACCACGACGGCTGGGCGCATTTCACCCAGAGCGGCGACGACCTGGTGAAGTCCTTCGCGGCGCTCGGGCTGAGCTCGCGGCTGCGCATGCTCGCGCCGGGCATCGCGACCGAGATCTCCGCATAGCCTCAGCCGCGCAACGGATAGAGCCGCGGCGCTGCCGGCAAGATTCGGCCTGACTACGCGCGCGTGACGGCGGGATGCGCGCGCGTATGCTTGGTCGGTTTCGCCTTCGGTGCGGGCGTCGGGGCGGGCTCGACCTTGTCCCAGCCGCCCGACGGCACCGGCACCACCGAGGCTTCCGGCGGGGCCTGCTGCGCGACCCAGCCGTCGACCTTCTGGCGCACCTCCGCGAGCGTCTTCGGATCGATGTGCGTCGCGAGCTCGTCGCGCTTCTTGGCGGCATCGGCGTCGCCGCCCTTGGCGGCGAGCGCGAACCACAGATAGGCCTCGCCAAGGTTCTGCCCGACCCCGATGCCGCGCGCGTAAAGGACCGCGAGATTGTACTGGCTGTCGCCGATGCCCAGCATCGCGGATTTGCGGAACCAGTCGGCGGCGGTCTTGAAGTCGGGCTTGCCGTCGAAGCCTTCGGCGTAGAGCACGCCGACATTGTGCATCGCGTTGGCGTTGCCTTTCGCGGCCGCCGCCTCATAGAGCCGGCGCGCCTCGTTCAGGTCCCGGGCGACGCCATTGCCCTTCTCGTAGAGCGCGCCAAGGCGGAACATCGCCGGCGCGAGCCCAGCCTTGGCGGCCCGCGTGTACCAGACCGCGGCTTGACGAAAATCCTGCGGCACGCCGCGCCCCTCGGCAAAGCGCGTCGCGATCTCGTAGGCAGCGGCGGGCTCGCCTGCCGCTGCCGCCGCGATCAGCGCCTTGCCGCCGATGCCGGCGGGAAGCGCTTCGGCGGGGACGGGTTGCGTCACCGCGGCCACGGGTGCCGGGGCTGGCGGGGCCGCGGCTGCCGGCGCAGCAGGCGCGGGGACCGGTGCGGCCGGCGCGGCCGGCACGGCGGGCACAGCTTGGCGCGTCGGTGGGTTGATCGAGCCGGTGACGTCGCGGCTGGCGGTGCGCGCAACCGGCACGCTCGGCGCGGCGGGCGCAGCCGGCGGCAGCGGCGGAAATGATTGCGGCAACTGATCGCCGCCGAACATGCCGCCCGACGGCGTCTGCAGCGGCGGAAGGTTCGCGGTCGTGCCAGCCGGTGCGGCCGAGTCGGCCGGCGGCAGCGGCTGGTCGAGCGGCGGCGCGATCACCAGCGGCGCACTGGTCGTCGCGGCCGGCCGCGGGTCGGGGCCCGCAACGATCAGCGGCGCCGGCGCCTGACGCTGGGCAACGGCCGGCGCGTCGGCGGGTGGGCCGAGATCGGCGGATTGCAGGTAGGAGGCGGCATAGCGCAGCGCGACCACGATGATGACCGCGACACTGAGACCGACGAAGACCGCCTTGAGGCGCTGCCCGAGCTTGCTCCCGGCCTTGTCCGGATCGCCGGCGGTCGGCGCCTCGCCGCGTTGCGCATTCTGGGCGGCATATTGCGCGGCGCGCCGGGCGGCCTGCAGATAGCCCGATTTCGAATCGGCCTCGCCAGGCGAGCCCTTCTCGGCCGGCGCGCCCCTGGCGGCGCGCAACGACGCCTCCGACGCCGCGACGCGCTCAGCCGCATTGGCGAGTGCCGCGATGCCGGGCGAGCTCGGCCGCACACGCGGCGGCCCCGAGCCGGGCTCGAGCGGATAGTCATGCGGAAGAGGGTCGTCGCCCGAAGCGCGCGGCGTAGCCGCGGCCCTGGCGGCAGGGGCAGCGCGCGCCGGCGCTGGCGGCGGTGGCGGCGGCGATGCAGCGGCAGCTGGAGCAGGCCGAGCGGGAAATGGCGGCGACGCCGGCGGGATCGGCGGGGGCACCGGCGGCGGCGCGGACGTGGGCGCGGACGTGGGCGGCGCCTGCGCGACGGCGGCGTCCGGCTGATCCCGGCGGATGTTGCTCTCGATGGTGGCGAGGCGATCGACCACGGTCTCGATCGCGCCGTGCACGACCTCGAGCGAGTCCTCGGTGCGCCGCTCGACACTGGCCTGCGCCTGACGCAGCGCCGCGACGTCGGGATTACGCGGCGCCGACGACGGGCTGGGCTCTGCGCTCGGCCGCAACGCCGCGGACGCCCCGTTGGCGCGCAGGCTCTCGAGATGGACCAGCAGCTCCGCCATGCCGCGTTCGATCGCCTCGAGATGGCCGAGCCGCCCCTCCGAGGCATCGAGCTTCTCGACCAGCTTGGCGATGCGATCCTCGAGCCCGCCGAGCGCCAGCTGCTCGCCGCGCGACAGCTGGTCGACGGCCGCGGTCTGCAGGTGCTCGAGCTTGTCATTGAGCGATCTGACGAGCTGGTCGAGCTCGCGCGAGGAACCGTGCGGGTCTTGGTATGCCCGAGACGCTCGAGCCGCTTGCGCTTCGACAGCCTGCGCGACCTGAGCCTGGGCCGCTTGCGCAGCCTGCACGACCTGGGCGGCCTGGACGGCTTGCGCCTCCTGGGCGGCCTGCACGACCTGGGCGGCATGCAGGCTCTGCTCGCGCACCGCCTCGATCGCGTCGGCGATCGATCCGATCCGTGCATCGAGCGTGCTGATGAGATCCGGGTCGACCGCGCCGACCGCGGCGGGCGCGCGGTATTCGAGTCGGTCGGCGAGCGCGTGCACGTCCTGCGCCAGTGCCGCGAGCGCATCGCTCGAGGCGACCTGATCCATCATGCCGCGCAGCGATGCGATCGCGGCCTCGAGCTGCTGCAGGCTGGCCGGATCGTGTCCTGCGGCGGCGACCTGGTCGATCTTGTCGGAAAGGCTTCGCACCGCCGCCTCGAAGCCGACCAGGCTCTCGGCCGGCGCAAGGCCGTGCAGCGCGTCGCGCACCTCGCGCAGTCCCTGCTCGAGCCCGGCGAGCGCCGGCGCATCGACCCCACGAGGTGATGCGTCGAGCTTGCCGACCAGCGCGCGCACCTCGCTTTCGAGCGCCTCGATCGCGCGACGCGGCATCGCCTCCGCGAGCATACGGCTGATCTCGGCGAGCTCGTTGCGCAGGCCGGCGATCGCCTCGTCGGGGCGGCGCGGCACCGCCTCCGCGATGGCGCGGCTGATCTCGGCCAGATCCTTGCGCAGGCCGGCGACCTCGTCGTCGGGACGCCGCGGCATCGCTTGCGAGATGGTGCGGTTGATCTCGGCCAAGTCCTGGCGCAGATCCCTGCGCAGGTCCGCGACCTCCTCCTCGGCGCGGCGCGGCATCGCTTCCGAGATGACGCGCCCGATCTCGGCCAGGTCCTTGCGCAGGCTGTCGAACGCCACGTCGGCGCGGCATTGGATCGGCGCGAAGGGCGGCCGCTGCAGCGCGGCCGACGGCGGCGCCGCGAACTCGCCGTCGAGCGCGCGTTGACGCGCGGCGATCTCGGCGACCGCGTCGTCGACGTTCATCGCCGCGCCGCCGGGCGCGCCACGCGGGGCAACGGGAGGAATACTCGGCGGAATGCCCGGCGGATTCCTGTTGGCAGCGCTCGCGGGCTCGCCGCTCTCGTGCCGGACGGGCTGGCGTTCCTGGTTGAGGCTGGCGAGCGCGCGATCGACGCTGCTGACGCGTTTTTCGAGCGCGCTCGAGGCGCTGCGGTTCTCGGCAATGACCTGATCGAGGCGGCCGTTGAGCTGCAGGATCGCATCGGCGATGCGGCCCGAGGCCGGGTCGCTGGCCGGCCGCGGCGGCGCGTGACCTTGCAGGCGGCTGAGCTGCCGGCTCAGGTCGTCGAGGCGCTCGTTGATCGCGGCGAGACCCTCGTCGCCTTGCGTGTAGCTCTCGTCCTGGCCGACGCCCTGCTCGGCCGCCTTGTCGTGGATGACCGAGGAGAGCCACTCGCCGAGCGACATGCCGACGCTATGCGCGGCCACCAGCGCGGCTTCCCGCGCCTCCGGATCGATACCCCTGACCTGCCACGCCGCCGATCGCATACGTCCATCCGCACTTTCCGACCGCGGACAGGACCCCGGATCCGGGGGTCGATATCCTTACAATGGGCCGCGGAGCTGGCCTTGCGGCCGCCCCTGCGGTCGACTTTTCCGATTTACGGTAAAGATGCGGTTAAAGGCCGAGTTCTCGATGTGCTTTGCGGGCGCCAAATGGTGCCAAGGAGCGCCATGTGTGGCCGCTGGGCCGCACCGCAGGCGGGCCGCAATCGGCCCTTAAAGCTGGTGCTGTAGGTCTCTTCTCGGGACGCAGCGCCACCAGTCGGCGGATCGGGCGTGGAAAGCCCCACTCCCGATCCGGATCCGGAATCGCCGCTGCTCGAGGACGCAAGGACATGCCGGTCTATAAGGCCCCCGTCGACGACGTTCTGTTTCTGCTCAACGACGTGTTTCACATCGAGCGCTACGCCAACCTGCCCGGCTTTGCAGACGCGACGCCCGATGTGGTCGAGGCGATGCTCGGGGAGGCCGGCAAGTTCTGCGAGGATGTGCTCACCCCGCTCAACCGAATCGGCGACGCGCAGGGCTGCCGGCGCGACGGTGACGGCCGCGTCACGACCCCGGACGGCTTCAAGGAGGCCTACCGCAAGCTGGCCGAGGGCGGTTGGATCGGCATTTCGGTACCAAGCGACCATGGTGGCCAGGGTCTGCCCATCGCGCTCACCCAGGCGGTCAGCGAGTTCCTCGCCTCCGCCAACATGGCCTTTGCGATGTATCCGCAGCTCACCCAAGGTGCGATCGCGGCGCTGATCGTCCACGGCACGCCCGAGCAGCAGGCGCTCTACCTGCCGAAGATGGTCAGCGGCGCGTGGAGCGGGACGATGAACCTGACCGAGCCGCAATGCGGCACCGATCTCGGCCTCGTCCGCACCAAGGCGGTGAAGCAGGCGGACGGCAGCTACCGCATCAGCGGCACCAAGATCTTCATCTCGGCCGGCGAGCACGACCTCGCGGCGAACATCGTGCATCTCGTGCTCGCCCGCATCGAGGGCGCGCCGGAGGGCACGCGCGGCCTCTCGCTGTTCGTGGTGCCCAAGATCGTGCCCAACCCCGACGGCTCGCTCGGCGGCCGCAATGGCGTCAGTTGCGGCTCGATCGAGGAGAAGATGGGCATCCACGCCAACGCGACCTGCGTGATGAACTACGACGGCGCAATCGGCTGGCTGGTGGCGCAGGAGAACCACGGCCTGCAGGCGATGTTCACGATGATGAACGAGGCGCGCCTGGTGGTCGGCGTGCAGGGCCTCGCCCTATCCGAGGTCGCCTATCAGAGCGCGGCATCCTACGCGAAGGAGCGCCTGCAGGGACGCGCGCTCACGGGGGCGAGATTCAAGGACAAGGCGGCCGACCCGATCATCGTGCACCCGGACGTGCGGCGCACGTTGATGTCGATCCGCGCCTTCAACGAGGCGGCGCGCGCGCTCGTGATGTGGACCGCGATCAAAAGCGACGTCGCGCGCCGGTCCGACGACGCGAAGGAACGCCAGCTCGCCGACGATCACATGGGCCTGCTCACGCCGGTCATCAAAGGCGTGCTCACCGACACGGGCTTCGCCAACACGGTCGCGGCGCAGCAGGTGTTCGGCGGGCACGGCTACATCAAGGAATGGGGCGTCGAGCAGCTCGTGCGCGATGCCCGCATCCCGATGATCTACGAGGGCGCGAACGGCATCCAAGCGCTCGACCTCGTCGGCCGCAAGCTCGCCAAGGACGGCGGGCGGGCGCTGACCGCGTTCTTCGCCGAGGTGGAGGGCTACGTGAAGGAGCATGCCGGCGACGCCGCCATGAAGCCGCATGTCGAGCCGCTCGGCAAGGCGCTCGGCCATCTGCAGCAGGCGACCATGTGGTTTGCGCAGAACGCGCTCGCGAAGCCCGACAACGCCGGCGCCGGCGCGACGGACTACATGCACCTCTTCGGCCTGGTCGCGCTCGGGTACATGTGGGCGCGCATGGCGCAGGCCGCGCACGACAAGCTCGGCGCCGGCGCCGACGAAGCGGCCGAGCGCATGAACGCCAAGCTGATCACCGGGCGCTTCTTCGCCGAGCGCATGCTGCCGGAGACGGCGACGCACCTCGCCCGCATCCAGGCAGGCGCCGCCAGCACGATGGACCTGCCGGCCGAGGCATTCTAGTTTCTCGCCATGGTCGACTTTTCCCATCTGCCCATCGGCCGCGAGGGCCGCGCCCAGCTCGTCGTCGCCGAGGCGCATACGGCGCCGCGCGTCGGCTCAGGCCGCGTGCACGTGCTGGCAACGCCGGTGATGATCAACCTGATGGAGGCGGCGGCGCTCGATTGTGCCGAAGCGCTGCTGCCGGACGGCCATCAGAGTCTCGGCATCCATCTCGACGTGACGCACAATGCCGCAACGCCGGTCGGCATGCGGGTGATCGCCACCGCCCGGCTGGTCGGCGTCGAGGGGCGGCGGATGAGGTTCGCGGTCGAGGCGCGCGACGAGAGGGAGCCGATCGGGGGCGGCACGCACGAGCGCGTCATCGTCAACGTCGAGCGCTTCGACGAGCGGGTGAAGAAGAAGATTGGAGCGAGGTAGCTCGTAGCCCGCATGCTGTGAGCAGCCAGCATCGGGCGCAGCGGAATGCGGTAAGGTCATCAGCCGACGCGCCGGCCCCGGATTGCGCTTCGCTCGGTCCGGGCTACGAGGCCTCACTCCGCCGCGGCTGCCTTCGGCACATCGCGCAGCGTGAAGTGGTCGCCCTCCGGCGTCATCGCGATGTGGCGCTTGTGCAGCCCGACCACGGCCGAGCGATGACCGATAGATACGATCGTCGTGTTGGGCAGGCGCTGCGCCAGCATGGCGTAGAGCTCGGCCTCGAGCTTCTCATCTACCGCGGAGGTCGCCTCGTCGAGGAAGAGCCAGTCGGGCTGGCGCAGCACGGCGCGGGCGAGCGCGATGCGCTGCTGCTCGCCACTGGAGAGACGCTGCGACCACACCTCCTCGTGGTCGAGCTCGGCGGCGAGCGGGCCGAGGTGGGCGGCATGCAGCGCGTCGCGGATCTGCTCGTCCGTATAGGTGCCGGGCACCGACGGATAGGTGACGGCGGCGCGCAGCGTACTGATCGGGATATAGGGTTTGGGCGGCACCACCATGGCGCGCACGGCGGCAGGCGCGGTGATGCGGCCGCCGCCGAACGGCCAGATCCCGCCGATGGCGCGAAACAGCGTCGACTTGCCGGAGCCCGAGGGCCCGGTGAGCACCACGCTCTCGTGCGGCGCGAGCGCGAGGTGCTTGTTCTTGAGCACCTCCCGGGCGTCCGGCAGCGCGAGATCGATATCCTCGAGATCGATCGCGGCGACGCCGGTCGGCGCGGCCACATGGGCGGGCCCGGCGCTGCTCAGCAACTGCGCGTGATCGATCGCGGCGTCGAACGAGTTCAAGCGATCGACCACCGATTTGAAGCCGGCGAGATAGGTGTAATAGTTGACGAAGAATGTCATCGCATCGGAGACGCGACTGAACGCGCTCGCGGTCTGGGTCATGACGCCGAGCTCGATCTTACCGGCGAAATAGAATGGCGCCGTGAAGATGTACGGAATGATTGGCGAGATCTGGCCGAACGTCTGGGTGAAGCCGTAGACCTTGAGGCGTCGGTGCACGAGGTCGATGTAGTTGGCGACCAGTGCGCGGAAGCGGGTGCCGACCATGTCCTGCTCGGCGCGCTCGCCCCTGAGCAATGCCACCTGCTCGGTGTATTCGCGCAGCCGCGCGAGCCCGAAGCGAAAGTCGGCCTCCATGTGTTGGCGCTGAAAGAACAATCCGATCAGCGGGCGCCCGATGAAATGGGTGATCAGCGTTCCGGCGGCAGCGTAGACCAGCGCGACCCAGAACAGGAAGCCCGGCAGCACGAAGTTCGTGCCGGGAATCGTGAACGCGCGCGAGAGCGACCAGAGCAAGATCGCAAACGAGACCAGGTTCGAGAGCTGATAGATCAGCAGGATCGTGAAATCATACACCCCGTAGGCCTGGGTGGAGCCGTCGGAGCCGCCGTTGATGAAGCGGTAGATGTCCTCGGAAATACGCTGGTCGGGGTTGTCGGTCTGTCCGGCGACGAGACTGATACGATAATGGTTGTGCCCGGTGAGCCAACGCGACACGAAGTGGTTGGTGAGCCAGATGCGCCAGCGTATCACCAGCATCGCCTGCATGTAGAACTCGAGCACCGTCATCCAAACGTAGACGAAGGCCCAGGGCGTGAACACGTACAGGAGCTGGCGCCAGAACTCCGGCGCGTTGCGCGCCTGGATCGCGTTGAACCAGTCGCGATTGAAAAAGCTCAAGCGCAGCAGGACGCCGACCTCGGCCTGATTGAGCAACACCAGTATGACCACCATGGCGATCGCGATGCGCCGTTCCAGGGCCGTGTAGCGCCCGAACGGCCAGATCCGCGCCGAGCCGGTCTCCTCGGCATTGAAGTAGCGGTCGGCGATGCGCATGACCTGCTCGACCGTGGAGGAATGCGCCACCACGCGGCACAGAATGGCGAAGATCGCGACCGTCAGTGGAAGCGAGTCGGGCGGCAGCACGTCCGCACGGGCGGCTGGCCAGTATCCAAGCCTGCCGGCCACGACCGCAAGACCGAACACGATGGTCTCGACCGCGAAGATGCCGATGAAAATCTTCAGGAAGCTCGATATCCGCGTTGACAGGAAAGTGGCGACGGCGCACAGGAGCGCGACGATTCCAAGCAGCATCCCCGCGTAGTCCAGGTGCATCACGGGCTGAACGAGCGCGAGAAGCCCGAACGCGGCGACACAGATGCTGAGTGGTTGCATGGCATGTTTCCGTCGGCGACAGCGGAGCTTGGGTCCGCACAAAATATGGCTGACCGCCGAAAATAAGGCGGGTCCGATGGTTGCGACCGCGCGTCGCGAAATGCTCGGCCGGCCTCACGCATGCTAGCACATGGCAACTTCTGTAGCCCCAGACAACACCGTGCGTGACCCTCGCATAATTGCGGTTTAGTAATGTTGACGCACGAGAGCGATTCTGCCGACCCATGACCGCCCTCAACGTGGCCCGCCCGGCCTGGATGACCGAGGATCTCGTCCTGCTCGAGGAGCAGGCGCGCCGGTTCATGCGGGCGGAGTTCACGCCTCACCTCGACCGCTGGCACGACGAGGGGATGTACGAGCGCGAGGTGTGGACCAGGACGGGCGCCGCCGGCCTGCTGTGCGCCGCGATGCCGGAGGCCTATGGCGGGGCGGGCGGCACCTTCGCGCACGAGGCGGTGATCATCCGCGAGATCAGCCTCGCCGGCTTCGACGCCTTCGGCGCGCAGCTGCATTCGGCGATCGTCGCGCCCTATATCCTGCACTACGGCACCGAGGAGCAGAAGCAGCGCTGGCTGCCGAAGCTCGCGACCGGCGAGCTCGTCGGCGCCATCGCGATGACCGAGCCCGGCACCGGCTCCGACCTGCAAGCCGTGCGCACGTCGGCGAAGAAGAGCGGCAACGGCTACGTGCTCAACGGCGCCAAGACCTTCATCACCAACGGCCAGCACGCCAACCTGATCATCGTGGTCGCCAAGACCGATCCGGGCGAGCGGGCGAAGGGCGTCTCGCTGATGGTGGTCGAGACCGACGACGCGCAGGGCTTTCGCCGCGGCCGCAAGCTCAAGAAGCTCGGCCTCCACGCGGCCGACACCTCCGAGCTCTTCTTCGACGACGTGGCGCTGCCCGCCGCGAGCCTGCTCGGCACCGAGGAAGGCCAGGGCTTTGCCCAGCTGATGAGCGAACTGCCGCAGGAGCGGCTGATCGTCGCGACTCACGCGGTGGCGATGATGGAGCGCGCGCTCGAGCTCACCATCGCGTATGTCAAGGAGCGGCAAGCCTTCGGCAAGAAGATCATCGAATTCCAGAACACCCAGTTCGTGCTGGCCGAATGCAAGACCGAGGCGACGATCGCCAAGGTCTTCCTCGATTACTGCATCGGGCTGCACCTCGAGGGCAAGCTCGATAGCGCGACCGCGTCGATGGCGAAATACCGTCTCACCGACCTGCTCGGCACGCTGGTCGACCGCTGCCTGCAATTGTTCGGTGGTTATGGCTATATGGACGAGTACCCGATCTCGCGCCTCTATCGCGACGCGCGCGTGATGCGCATCTACGCGGGGACGAACGAGATCATGAAGCTCTTGATCGCAAGAGGATTGTAGCATCTTAAGTGACTGTCATGGCCGGGCTTGGCCCGGCCATCCACGTCTTTGCCGCAGGGAAGAAGACGTGGATGCCGGGCGCAAGGCCGGGCATGACGGTGGACCCGGAGAGACCTCATGCCCGACGCCTTCATCTACGATCACGTGCGCACGCCGCGCGGGCGCGGCAAGGCGGACGGCGCCCTGCACGAGGTGACCGCGCTCAACCTCGCGACGCAGACGCTGGCGGCGCTGAAAGTGCGCAACAAGCTCGATACGGCCCAGGTCGACGACGTGGTGCTCGGCTGCGTCGACCCGGTCGGCGAGGCGGGCGGCGACATCGCGCGGGTGGCGGCGATCTGCGCCGATTACGGCAACGGCGTGCCGGGCGTGCAGATCAACCGCTTCTGCGCCTCCGGCCTCGACGCAGTGAACTTCGCGGCCGCCGAGGTGATGTCCGGCCAGCACGAGATGACGATCGGCGGCGGCGTCGAATCGATGAGCCGGGTCGGCATCGGCGCCGCCGGCGGCGCCTGGCCGGTCGATCCCGCGATCGCGCTCAAGTCCTACTTCCTGCCGCAGGGCATCTCGGCCGACCTGATCGCGACCAAATACGGCTTCTCGCGCGACGATGTCGACGCCTATGCGGTCGAGAGCCAGAAGCGCGCGGCGGCCGCCTGGGACGACGGACGCTTCAAGCACTCGGTGCAGCCGGTGCGCGACGTGAACGGCCTCACCCTGCTGGCCAAGGACGAGCACATGCGCCCGAGCACCACGATGCAGTCGCTAGCATCGCTGCAGCCGTCCTTCGCGCAGATGGGCGAGCTCGCCGGATTCGATGCGGTCGCCGTGCAGGCGCATCCCGAGGTCGAGGCGATCAACCACGTGCATCACGCCGGCAACTCGTCCGGCATCGTCGACGGCGCCGCCGCGGTGCTGATCGGCAGCCGGGAGGCGGGCAGCAAGGCCGGCCTCAAGCCGCGGGCCCGCATCAAGGCCTTCGCCAACATCGGCTCGGAGCCCGCGATCATGCTCACCGGCCCGGTCGACGTCACCGAGAAGGTGCTCAAGCGCGCCGGGATGAAGATCCCCGACATCGACCTGTTCGAGGTCAACGAGGCGTTCGCGTCGGTGGTGCTGCGCTATCTGCAGGCGTTCAAGCTCGACCCCGGCAAGGTCAACGTCAACGGGGGCGCGATCGCGATGGGTCACCCGCTCGGCGCGACCGGCGCCATGATCCTCGGCACCGCGCTCGACGAGCTCGAGCGGCGCAAGCTCTCGACCGCGCTGGTCACGCTGTGCATCGGCATCGGCATGGGCACGGCGACCATCATCGAGCGAGTATGACCATGCCCAAGATCGATATCGACAAGCTCCCTGCCGAGACGCACAGCAACTACCCGGAAGAGTTCAGCCGCGAGATCGTCGGACGCGAGCGCAAGCGGCTCGGCAATGCCGTTGGGCTCGACCAGTTCGGCGTGAACCTCTGCCGGCTCAAGCCCGGCGCCGCCTCCTCGCAGCGCCACTGGCACCAGAACGAGGACGAGTTCGTCTACATGCTGGAGGGCGAGGTCGTTCTGGCGGAAGACGACGGCGAGACCATCCTCGAGCCGGGCGACGCGGTCGGCTGGAAGGCCGGCGTGCCCAACGGCCACCGATTGATCAACCGGTCGAGCCGCGATGCGGTCTTTCTCGAGATCGGCACGCGCTCGCCGCGCGAGGTCGCGACCTACTCGGACATCGACATGCGGGCGGAACGCAGCGACGGCAAAGGCGCCCGCTATGTCCACAAGGACGGCACGCCGTACCCGGAAACAAAGCGGTGAGAGCGAGGAGTTCCGTCGGGTGGGCAAACCAAAGGCGCGCAACGCGCCGTGCCCACGCGTGATCAACGGTGGGCACGCTTCGCTTTGCCCACCCCTACGACACGGAGCAGTGAGAATGCCCTTCCAGCACTTCAAGCTCGACATCGACGGCGACGGGATCGCGCTGGTCACCTGGGATTCGCCCGGGCGCTCGATGAACGTGATCGACCGCAAGGTGATCGAGGAGCTCGCCGCGATCGTCGAGCAGGTGGCGAGCGATGCCGCGATCAAGGGCGCGGTCATCACCTCCGGCAAGGAAGCGTTTTCGGCTGGCGCCGACCTGACCATGCTGGAAAGCCTCGGTCGCGTGTTCGCGGAATTCGGCAAGACCAAAGGGCCGGAAGCCGCCGTGACGGCGCTGTTCGAGGAGAGCCGCAAGCTTTCCCTGCTCTACCGGCGGCTCGAGACGTGCGGCAAGCCGTGGGCGGCGGCGATCAACGGCACCGCGGTCGGCGGCGGCTTCGAGCTCGTTCTCGCCTGCCACTTTCGCGTCGCCGCGGCCAATCCGCGGACGATGCTCGGCCTGCCGGAAGTCAAAGTGGGACTGATTCCCGGCGCCGGCGGTACGACGCGTGTATCGCGCATCCTGCCGCCTCCCGACGCGCTACGCTTCCTGCTCAAGGGCGACCCGGTCAGCATCGACCGCGCCAAGGCGATGAGGTTCGTCGATGCGGTGGTGCCTTCCGCCGACCTGATCAAAACCGCCAAGGAGTGGGCGAAGGCCAATCCGAACGCCAAGGCACCATGGGATATGGACGGTTTCCGCCTGCCCGGCGGGCCGGTGTACTCGAAGGCCGGGATGATGACGTTCCCAGCGATCAACGCGACCTACCGCAAGGAGACCTACGACAATTATCCGGCGGCGCGCGCGATCCTGCAGGTGGTCTACGAGGGCCTGCAGTTGCCGATCGACGTCGCCCTGCGGGTCGAGTCACGCTACTTCGCAAAGATCCTGCGCTCGCCGGAAGCGGCCGCGATGATGCGCACGCTGTTCGTCTCCATGCAGGACATCAACAAGGGGATGCGCCGGCCGACGTCGGTGCCGCCGAGCAAGCTCAGGCGGATCGGCATCATCGGCGCCGGCTTCATGGGCGCGAGCATCGGCTACGTCACGGCCGCATCGGGGCTCGAGGTGGTGCTGATCGACCGCGACCAGGCGACCGCCGACAAGGGCAAGGCGCTGTCGCAGAAGCTGATCAGCGAGCTGGTCGACAAGGGGCGAGCCAGCGCCGCCGACCGCGACGCGGTGCTCAAGCGCATCGCGGCCGGTGCCGACTATGGGGCGCTCAAGACCTGCGACCTCGTCATCGAAGCCGTGTTCGAGGACCGCACCGTCAAGGCCGAGACGATCAAGAAGGCGCAGGCCGCAATGGGGCCCGGCGTCATCTTCGGGTCGAACACCTCGACGCTGCCGATCACCTCGCTGGCGGAGAGCTTCACCGATCCGAGCCGCTTCATCGGCATTCACTTCTTTTCGCCGGTCGAGAAGATGATGCTGGTCGAGGTCATCCTCGGCAAGAAGACCGGCGAGGTCGCGCTCGCGACCGCGCTCGACTATGTGCGGACGATCCGCAAGACGCCGATCGTGGTGAACGACTCGCGCGGCTTCTACACCTCGCGCGTGGTCGGCACCTACCTGCGCGAAGGGCACCTGATGCTCACCGAGGGCATTCCCGCCGCCATGATCGAGAACGTCGGCCGCATGGCCGGCATGCCGGTGGGGCCGCTCGCGCTCAACGACGAGGTCGCGGTCGATCTCGCCTGGAAGATCCTCAAGGCGACGGAGGCCGATCTCGGCCCAACCGCGATCGACCCGCGCGAGAAAGTGCTGCTCGGCGAGATGGTGGAGAAGCGCGGGCGCTACGGCCGCAAGAACGGCAAGGGCTTCTACGACTATCCCGAGCAGGGGCCGAAAAGGCTGTGGCCGGGGCTCGCCGACCTGCAGGTGCGCAAGCTCGACCCCGACAAGATCGACCTCACCGAGCTCAAACACCGCCTGCTCGGCATCCAGGCGCTGGAGACGGCGCGCTGCTTCGAGGAGAAGGTGCTGACCGACGTGCGCGAGGCGGATGTCGGCTCGATCCTCGGCTTCGGCTTTGCACCGTTCGCCGGCGGAACACTGTCCTACATCGATATGATGGGGACCAAGCGGTTCGTGGCGCTGTGCGAGGCATTGGCCAAGAAATACGGAACAAGATTTGCGCCGAACAAGCTGCTGACCGACATGGCCCAGAAGGGCGAGACCTTCTACGGCCGCTTCGGACCCAAGCGGCAGGCGGCGGCGTAGCGTGACGCCCCCGCCGGTCTCGCTCGACCGGCGCCGTTTTGCGTGGCCAGCCAGTCGCTTGGCGGGTTCCTCCAGCAATTAACCGTCTGTCTGTTGCGCGACTGGCTTCGCGCGCAGCCTGCCGTTATAGTTTTGTTAACGGTAGCGTGGCGGGGGTCGCGTGGGGCAGGTCCTTCTCATCAATCCATCCTATCAGCCGAGCTACGGCGGGGCGCGTGGCGGCATCGTCAACCCGATCCATCCGACGCTCGGCCTCGCCACCATCGCGGCATCGGCCCGCGAGCGCGGCCATCAGGTCGACATCCTCGACCTGTCGTGGCGGCCCTACGACGTCGACCTGATCCGCAAGACCGTCCTCGACAAGAAGCCCGACGTGGTCGGAATCACGGCGACGACGCCGCTGATGAACCAGCTGCGCGACATGTCGGTGCTGATCAAGGACATTTCCAAGGACATCGTCGTCGTGGGCGGCGGCGCGCATCCCTCCGCGCTGCCGCAGGAGACGTTGCACGAGTCGCTGCTCGACCTCGTCTTCGTCGCGGAGGCGGATGTCTCGTTTCCGGCGATCTGCGACGGCGCCAAGCCCGCGACCGTGAAGAACGTGTGGTACCGAGAGGATGGCAAGCCGTGCTCCGGCGGGCTCGCGGCGCCGATCGCCGATCTCGACGGCCTGCCGATGCCCGCCTGGGACCTCTATCCGCTGGAGGACTACCGGCAGATCTCCCGACTGTTGTGCAAGCGGCCGCCGATCACCATGGCCGAGTTCTCGCGCGGCTGCGTCTTCCTGTGCGATTTCTGCGCCAGCAAGATCACCATGGCGCGCGGCTACCGCAAGAAATCGCCGCAGCGCTGCGCCGAGGAGGTGCGATTGATGCACCGGCTCGGCTTCCGCGAGTTCATGCTGGCCGACGACATCTTCACGTCCGACAAAGACTGGGCGATGCAGGTGTGCGAGGCGATCATACGCACCGGCGTCGACATGGCGTGGACCTGCTCGAACGGCATCCGGGTCGAGAGCGCCGACGACGAGCTGTTTCGCCTGATGCGCCGCGCCGGCTGCTACCGCGTGTCGTTCGGCTTCGAGAGCGGCAACGACAAGGTGCTCAAGTCATTCGGCAAGAGCGGCAAGGCGTCGATCGAGGGCGGCAAGGTCGCGGTCGAGCGCGCGCGCAAGGCAGGCATCGAGGTCACCGGCTTCTTCATGCTCGGGCTCTCGCCCGACACCGAAGCGACCATGATGGACACCATCGAGTTCGCGCGCACGCTGCCCGTCGACATGATGAAGTTCGGCATCACGATCGCGTTTCCCGGCACATCGATGTTCAACGAGTACAATAAGAACGGGCTGATCCGCAGCTTCGACTGGGACGAATATTTCATCTACACCACGAAGCCGCTGTTCGCGCACAAGACGCTCACCTACGAGCAGATCCAACGATACGTGAAGCTCGCGCACCGCAAGGCGATCTTCGCCAATCCGGCGTTCTGGGCGCGGCGCATCCGCCGCGGCCTCCGCACCGGCGAGTTCTTCTGGGACGCCTACTACGCGCTGCAGTATTTCAGCCGGCCGACCGTGAGCGATGCGCTCGCGTCGCACTACTACGCGCCGGAGCGCTGGCCGCGCTACGACTTCGTCAAGTCCAAGCCGTCGATGGCGGCCCATCAGGTGGTACGGCAGGACAAGCGCGCGCTCGCTCCCGTCGCCGCCGTGGGTTGACGGCTTCTTCCCGCCCTCGAGAGTGCGACCCGGCGCCGATTGACGTCCGCGACCTCCCGCGGAATATGGCGCGTCTGCCAGCAGCGGGGAACCGTGTTTCGCACCGAGATCAAGATCCTGTCGGTGATGACGGCGGTGAGCGTCGCGATCCTGATCGCGGCGGGGCGCTTCGTGCCGCAAATGCTGCCCGACACGCCGGGGTATCTGCAGATCGTCGGATATCCGGCGATGCTGGGTGAGCCACGCCCGCCCTTCTATGGCTGGATCGTCGCGGCGCTGGATCTTGGGCATGGCAGCTATCGCGCGGTGCCGACCTTTCAGATCGCGACCTATCTGGCAGCGACCTGGTTTCTGCTCACACAACTGCGCCGGTTCGGCCTTTCGGCAGCCGCGACGCTCAGCGTGGGCGCCGCGCTTCTCCTCGCCAACGCCTTCCTGATCGACGCCAACTGGGTGCATCCCGAGCTCCTGTCGATCACCTGCGGGCTGATCGCCCTGGGTGCAACCATCGAGCTCGTCCATCCGCGGCCGCGCCGCTGGGCGTGGTGGCTGGTGTGCCTGAGCGCGGGCGCGGCTTATGTGCTGCGGCCGAGCTTCCTGCTGCTGGTCGTAGCGTTGCCGGGACTCTACGTGGTGCTGCGCGCGATCCGCTGCGACTCAATTCGTCTGGTGCGCGCCGCCGCCATTCTCGGCCTGTCGATCGCGCCGTTCCTCGGCATCGCGTCGCTGCGCGCCGCGACGGTCGGCGACTTCAATATCGTCTCGTTCGGCGGCTTTGCGATGTCGGGCCTCGCGACGCTCATCGTGTCGGGCGATACGGTGGCGCGGATGCCTTCCGACATCCGACCCTTCGCGGCGCAGGTTCTCGCCGCGCGCCGCGCCGCGGAGGAGAGCGGACGCATGATCGGCATTCCGCGCAACGCCAGCAACGAGCGCTCCTATTACTCGGCGGCGCTCGGCTATTTCGACGTGCTGGCACGCACGCACGACGACGGCATCTACCAGATCATCGCGCCGACCCGGCAGCCGAACGAAAGCTGGGTCGCTTTCAATCGGCGCTTGACCCGCTTCGACATTGCGGTCGTGCGCGCCTCGCCCGGCCGCTACGCCGCCTGGATCGTGGGTGCGGCGACCCGGGTGGCGGGCCGTTCGCTGGTGACGAACCTTCCGGCCGCCCTGGCGGTCGTCGCGATCGCGATCCTGTGGCCATGGCGCCTGCTCGCGCGCGGGCAGGCCGGCGCGGCGCCGCGCACGCGTCTCGACCTTCCGGTCATGGGTATGCTGGCGATCACGTGGTTCATCGGCGCCGGCGTGCTGACCATCTTCATGAGCGCGCCGAGCATCCGCTACATCGATACATCGGCGGTCCTGGTCGCTCCGCTGCTGATCTACTGGGTAGTGCTGCTGGTGCTGCCGGACGCCAAGCCGGCCGTCAGCGCGGCGAAGCCCTGACGACGTTCGCGATCAACACGCCGAGACATCCGAACATCAGCACGCCGCCCGCCGCCAGTGCGGCGCCCGGAACGAGCGACAGCAAAGCAGCGATCACCACCACTGCGACGATCGAGAGGGCGAGCCGCCCATCATCCACGAACAGGCCGATGAGCTCGCGCCATGCGGTAACGACCATCTTCATGACACGGCCTCCACAGCCGGTCGCCGCGCGGCACGAACGCCAGCGAGTGCGGTGAGCAGAAAAAGGAGCGCGATCCCCGGGATGGCGAGATCCTCTCCCGGCCACGGCACGCCCAGCCCTTCGCCGACCCAGAACACGCCGAACGCCGACAGCATCACGCCGACCGCGAACTTGAGCGTATTCTCAGGCACCCGCGCGAGCGGTCGATGGACCAGAAGGCCGACGCCGAGCACCAGCGCGGCGGCGGCGAGCGCGCCGAGGCTCGCCGGAACGACGAGCCCGCGGCCGGCACCGACCGCGATGACGATGAACACCACCTCCAGCCCTTCGAGCAGGACCGCCTTGAAGCTCGCAAGCGCGGCGAGCCAGTCGAGGCGCGCCTCGCGCCGCTGTGCCTGCTCGCGCAGCTCGGCGGTCTCGTGCGCGAAAGCGAGCGACTCGTCATGCAGCGCAATGATGCCGGCGCCGCGCAGGATCGCCTTGCGCAGCCAGCGCATGCCGAACAGGAGGAGCAGCAGGCCGACCGCGAGCTGCAGCGCGTGCAGCGGCACGAGGCCGAGCAGCGGGCCGAATGCGACGACGATGACGGCCAGCAGCACCAGGCCGGCCAGCGCGCCGAGCGAAGCCGGACGCCAACCGCGCACGGTTGCGACCGCGAGCACAATCGTGAAGGCTTCCACGACCTCGACGACGGAGCTGAGAAAGGCGGCCGTGACGGCCGGGGCGACAGTGGTCCAGGTCGGCATGGCGAGGGATATAGCGGTCCAAAACCGCAATCGCGCGGGCGAGCGAGGCGCCCGAAAATTAAATTTGCGTCATCGGTCGCAAACGAAACGGCGGCCGTGCGGCCGCCGTTGATCTCTCACCCTCATTGCGAGGAGCGAAGCGACGAAGCAGCGTCGCTCCACTTGCTCTCGCGGAGCGAGATTACTTCGGCGTGCTGCTGACGTCTCGCAATGACGCCGCTTACTCACTCCGCGGCGAGGCGCACCTCGGGCGCGGCGGCGCGCACGTCGGCGTCGACGTGCTCCTCGAACTGCACGAAGTTCTTCTGGAACATGGCGACCAGCTTGCGCGCCGTCTGGTCGAACTCGAGCTTGTTCTGCCACGTCTTCTGCGGATAGAGCAGGTGCGGCTCGACGCCGGGAAGCTGGGTCGGCACCGAGAAGCCGAAATAGGGATCGGTGCGGAACTTGGCATTGCGCAGCGTGCCGTCGAGCGCGGCGGTGAGCAGCGTGCGGGTCACCTTGATCGGCATGCGGCGGCCGATGCCATAGATGCCGCCGGTCCAGCCGGTATTGACCAGCCAGCAGTCGACGCCGTGCACCCCGATCAGCTCGCGCAGAAGGTTGCCGTAGACGGAAGGATGGCGCGGCAGGAAAGGCGCGCCGAAGCAGGTGGAGAACTCGGGCTCGACGCCGACCAGGCCTTTCTCGGTGCCGGCGACCTTGGCGGTGTAGCCCGACATGAAGTGATACATCGCCTGGGCGGGCGTGAGCTTGGCGATCGGCGGCATCACGCCATAGGCGTCGGCGGTGAGGAGCACCAGGTTCTTCGGCATGCCGGCGCGGCCGGTGCGCGACGCGTTGGGGATGTAATCGAGGGGATAGGCCGAGCGGGTGTTCTCGGTCTTGCTGTCGTCGTCGAAGTCGCAGACGCGCGTCTCCGGATCGAACACGACATTCTCGAGAACCGTGCCGAAGCGCAGCGTCGCGTCGTAGATCTCAGGCTCGGCCTCGCGCGACAGCTTGATGCACTTGGCATAACAGCCGCCCTCGAAGTTGAAGACGCCCTGCGGGCCCCAGCCGTGCTCGTCGTCGCCGATGAGCGTGCGGTGGGGATCGGCCGACAGCGTGGTCTTGCCGGTGCCGGACAGGCCGAAGAACAACGCGACGTCGCCGCCCGGGCCGACATTGGCCGAACAGTGCATCGGCATCACGCTTTCGGCCGGCAGGTAGTAGTTGAGCGTGGTGAAGACGGACTTTTTCATCTCGCCCGCGTAGTAGCTGCCGCCGATCAGGATCATGCGCTTGCTGAAGTTGATGGCGATGATGGTCTCGGAGCGCACGCCGTGGCGCTTGGGATCGGCCTTGAACGAGGGCAGGCTCAGGATGGTGAAGTCGGGCACGTAGTGCGCGAGCTCGGAACGCTCGGGGCGGATCAGCAGCGAGCGGATGAACAGCGAGTGCCAGGCGAGCTCGGTGAAGACGCGCGCCTTGATGCGGTATTTCGGATCGGCGCCGCCGTAGAGGTCCTGGGCGTAAAGCTGCTTGCCCTTGGCGTGAGCGAGGAAATCCTGGTGGAGCAGGTCGAACTGGGCGGGGGTGAGCTTGCCGTTCTTCGCCCACCAGACCGTCTTCTCGGTCGATTCGTCGCAGACGATGAACTTGTCCTTGGGGCTGCGCCCGGTGTGCACGCCGGTCTCGGCGCAAAACGCGCCGCCCTGGACGATGGCGCCTTCATGGTTGGCGACCGCATGCTCGTAGAGGCGGGCATCCCCGAGATTCCAATGGACCGCCGCAAGGTCCGTTAAGCCGAATTTGTCAGCGCCATGCGCGCTGTTCCGCAGACCCGTTTCCTGCACGATGACCTCCACACACGTCCGGCCGCCGCCTGACCCGGCCGGGACCCCTCCGGACCGCCGACGGCGATCCGACGTTAGTATAACGCCCGCCGGGCGGGCGCGCACCTAATAGTGGGCCCCAGTTCCGTTGCCAAGCAGGCCTTACGGAAACGGTTACTTCGGGGCGAGCCACCCCTGGTAACGCACGAGCAGGCCGATCAGCGGCAGCTTGATCTCGACGTAGAAACGAAAGCGTCCGCCGTCGACGGCCTCGAAGGCCGTGGCACGCGGCGCGAACGCGCGCGGCAACGGAATGCCGAAGGCGCGCCAGCCGCGGAATACGAGGGTGAGCCGCTCCGCATCGCATACGAGCGCAATGCCGAACGCGAACGGACCGAACCGCTCGCACATCAGCCGGTCGAAGCGACCCTGCCCTGCTTCCTGGGTGCTGACGAAGGTGCGCCCGGCAAAATCACGCCGCCAGATCTCCCGGCCGTCACGTAGGACAAAATCCACCTTCACCGGGATGTCGCGCGCGGCAGGCGGAAATCCGAACAACGCCGCGATTGCGCGCGCCAGCACGCCTGAGCCGCGCTCAACGGTCGCGCGGCCCTCGACCGCGAGCGTGCCGGTGAGGTCGTGCATGGCCTGGATCGGAGCCGGCAGCGCCGCATAGGCCTCGCCCAACAGTCGCCGGTAGAGCGGCGCGGCCGCATCGGCCGCGTCGCGCACGCCGCTGACGATGCGGCGGCGCGCGAACAGGGCCTCGTAGTCGGCGAGCTCGAGCTCGCGCAACGCGGCGCGCGCGCCGGGCGCGGGCCGCCGGCCATCGAGCCGGTGGCGAATGATCGCCTCCGTCGCCATCGAGGGAATGAGCGGCCCGTCGTCGCCCTCGGCGACCATGTGCCAGGAGCGCTCGATCGGCCGGCCGTCGGCGCCGGCGCCGGCGAGCGCCACGAACATGCCGCCACGGTGCTCGCCCCACCGCAGCACGTTGATCGCACCATGCATCAGGGGCGCGAACGGCACGAGCGTCGGCAGCAGCCGCAGCCGGACGAGGCGCGCCAGCAGGTTGAGCGTGCGGTGCAGGATTTCCGGGACCGGACCGGCGCCCATCCACACGGATTTCAGCTCGGGCCAGAGCTTCGGCAGCGCCTGCAGATCGGGGACGTCGACGAGCGAGAACAGCACCGGCCGCAGCGGCAATCGGCCGGGCGGCGCGATGGTGAAGCGGCGCGTCTCGACCAGGCCGACGCCTGTCGCCGCATGCCCATCGCGCACGAGCCGCACCGGCCGGCCCGCATAGCTCGCGATGGCGCGGATGACGTTGAGGCCGACGCCGGCAAAGGGCGATGGCGCGATCCCAGCTGTCACCGCGTCAAGGCGCGCCATCCCGGTCGCAAGGCGTCGCACCGCCGCGGCGGTGAGAACTGGAAAGCTGCTCACGCCGGAGAGCACGCAGACGCCGTGCGCACGTGCATCCACGTCGAGTTGCGCGATGGCGTCGACGAAATCGGCGCCGTCGGCGAGGTCGAGATAGTCGATGCCGAGGGCGATACAGGCCTTGATCAGCCGGTACGCATCGCCGCGGTAGGCCTGGAACGGTCCGGAAGCGTCCACCACGACGTCGGGCCTGGCGGCTGCCAGTGCGGCCTCGAGATCCCCCTCGCGGTCGAAGGCCAGCGGCTGCAGCGTCGCGGCGCCGCGCAGGCCGTTGCAGAACGCCTCGGCGCGTGCGCGGTCGCGGCCGGCGATCAGCAGGGTCAGCCGCGACTCGTCGACGAGCAGCTGGGCCAGCCGGCCGCCGAAGGTGCCGTAGCCGCCGACGATGAGGATGCGGATCGTGCTCATGTCGGGAGGAGGCGCGCCGCGCTCATCCAAGGAACCGGTCCGCGTCGCTCGGCGCGGGAAGATAGCAGCTGTCGCGCCGACCGAGGATGCGCAGCCGGTTGCGGGCGAGCACCGCGTAGAGACGATCGCGCCACGGCCGCGGGAGGACGCGGAAGACCGCCACGAGCGACCACGGCAAGCCCAGCCCTTCGCCGATGCGGATGACGGCTTCCGACTTGAAGGTCGCGACGCCGTCGGCGATCAGCATCATGGTCTCGTAGTCGCGCGGGTCGAGGCCATAATGGACATAGAGCGCGCGGCCGAGCGGCGTCTGCGCGGCGAGGAAGCGATAGAGCTTGCGCTTGTCGTGGCGCAGCACGAACTGCGCGCTGCCGGAGCAGAGCACGCACTCGCCGTCGAAGATGATGATCGGCCGATCGTCGGGAAAGCGCGGAAAGGCGGCATCGTCGCGATAGCTGTAGGCCGCCCGCACGGCGCGCTCAGGCGGCGCGCGCTTGCGCCGCGAGCGCGACCAGCACCTTGCGCAGCTGCTCAGGCCCGGTGACGCGCTGCGGAAAGGCGAGCCGCGCAGTGCGGTCGCCGACGGCGAGATCGGCGCCGTCGGGGTCGAGGCCAGTGATGCGCCAGGCGCCGTC
Source organism: Xanthobacteraceae bacterium (assembly GCA_035293985.1). Taxonomy (GTDB): domain Bacteria; phylum Pseudomonadota; class Alphaproteobacteria; order Rhizobiales; family Xanthobacteraceae; genus JAVDCA01. The sequence goes on along the minus strand of DATGLS010000040.1, from coordinate 139,884 downwards.
CGGCTCGCCCAGGAGCTTGGTCGCGTAAAGCCGACAAGCCTCGGCGTGGTCCGCGTTCATGTGCGCGACGGCGTCCGCCTCGGCGGCGAGCAGATCGGCGGCATCGTCGACCACGGTGAGGACATCGGCGGCCTCGAGATCGGCGGCGCGGGCAAAGCCGCCATTGAGATGAGCGGACACGACCGCCATGCGCCAGAAGGCGAAGTCGCCGAAGCCGGCATAGAGCTCGGATTTCGGATGACGGGCGAGAAAGCGCCGGCGCAGGCGCGGCTCCTCGTCGCCGCCGCGCGCGATCTGCGCCATGCGGCCGAGCACGGTGAGACGCGGATGCGCGAGCGGATCGCCCTTGCCGGTCTCGGCGAGCAGGATCGAGGCACGCCCATCGATCTCGATATTGGCCGTGTGGGTGGAGAGCCGCGACACCAGGATCATGGGTGAGCCATCGGCGTCGGTTGCAACATTGACCAGCGAGGCGAACGGATGTCCGGTGTTGCGGTCGAGCGTCGCCAGGGTGCCGGCGCGGATGCCGCGCAGCAGGGTCTTGGCCAGTTCCTTCGGCGCGAAACCGGCCGGCGGTGCGGCCGTCTCGGGCAGGCGGTCCGGCATCGTGCCGGGCAGAGCGCCGGGTTCGGAGTCGGATTTGGGACGTTCGGCCGTGCTCATGACGCTGGATCAACTCCTGGAGGCCAGTTCCCGTTAACCACCTATTTTAGCTCGTCTCTGCCGGTTTTTATGGCGCAGGAGTCTTGTAAGTACTAGATTCGGCCACAATTGGTGATTTGCGCGCTTCTCGTAGAGCGTGCCCAAAGCGGTCCGGTGTCACATTTCGGCCTCGCTTGAAGGGCTTAGACGAACATCGGAACGGTCACGGGACAGGGCTAATGCCAACAATTGCTTTGGTCGACGACGACCGCAACATCCTAACCTCGGTCTCGATCGCGCTCGAGGCGGAGGGCTACCGGATCATGACCTACACGGACGGCGCCTCGGCGCTCGAGGGCTTCAAGACCTCGCCGCCCGATCTCGCCATCCTCGACATCAAGATGCCGCGCATGGACGGGATGGAGACACTGCGCCGGATGCGCCAGAAGACCGATACGCCCGTCATCTTCCTCACCTCCAAGGACGAGGAGATCGACGAGCTGTTCGGCCTCAAAATGGGCGCCGACGATTTCATCCGCAAACCGTTCTCGCAGCGCCTGCTGGTCGAGCGCGTGAAGGCGGTGCTGCGGCGTGGCGTGCCGAAGGACGCGACGGCGCCCAAGGAGACCGACTCGGCAAAGGTGCTCGAGCGTGGCCTGCTGCGCATGGATCCGGAGCGCCACACCTGCACGTGGAAGAACGAGCCGGTGACGCTGACCGTCACCGAGTTCCTGATCCTGCAGGCGCTGGCGACGCGCCCCGGCGTGGTGAAGAGCCGCAACGCCTTGATGGATGCCGCCTATGACGATCAGGTCTACGTCGACGACCGCACGATCGACAGCCACATCAAGCGCTTGCGCAAGAAATTCAAGCAGAGCGACGACGATTTCGATATGATCGAGACGCTCTACGGCGTCGGCTATCGCTTCAAGGAAATGTAACCTGGACTGTAGCCTGCCGGGGGCGTCCCTCTCGCGTATGTGCTGACGCGCGCCGTCATCACCGAGTTGGCCGCAACGAACGGGACCGGGAAACCGAGACCGAAAACCAAACCTGGAAGCTACGTGCTCGATCGAACCGCGCAAGCATTGCATGCCGCCGCCGAGACGGTGCGTCCCGGCAATGCGCGACGGCGCGCACGGCGCGCCGCCCTGCTGCTCGATGTCTGGCGGCGTCGCGCCGCCGCCGCGACCATCGTGGCGCTCGGCCGCACGGTCGATTTCGTCCGCGCCACATGGCGCGTGCTGCGCACCGAGGGCCCGCTCGGGCTGGTGCGCCATGCCTGGCAGTTCTTCGTCATCCAGGGCTTTTCCAGCCTCACCCGCCGCATCGTCTTCCTCAACGTGTTCGGGCTGCTGGCGCTGGTGGTGAGCATCGTGCCGCTGAACAAGGCGCGCGAAGGCCTGATCCAGGCGAGCGTGGGCAGCCTGCTGGTGCAGGGCGAGATGATCGCGGGCGCAATCGCGGGCGCCGCGACGGTGGAAAACGGCTCGACCATCGCGATCGATCCCAACCGGCTGCCCGACCTGCAGAACGGCGAGGTCCGCGAGGATTACAGCCTGGATTTCTCGATCAATCCCGACCGGGTCGGTCCGCTGCTGCGGCGCCTGGTGACGCCGACCAACACACGGGCGCGCGTCTACGGCTCGGACGGCTCCCTCATCCTCGACACCCGCAACGTCAGCGCACGCGGCGACGCGCCGCCCGACCGGCCGGCGACATCGGCCGAAAAACCGAGTTGGTTCGAACGGCACGTCGCCATCCCGTTCCGCACCTGGTTCAGCAGCGGCGGGCTGCCGCGCTACGAGGAGATCGTCGGCAACGGGCGCGACTATCCGGAGGTGGCGCAGGCGCTCAACGGGCAAAACGCCAGCATGGTGCGCGTCGACGACCGCGGCCGCGTGATCGTGCAGGTCGCGATGCCGGTGATGCAGCGCCCGCATACGGTGCGCGGCGTGCTGCTGCTGTCGACGCAAGGCAACGAGATCGACCAGCGCATCGAGGCTGAGCGGCGCAAGGTGATCAAGACGGGCCTGATCGCGGCCGGCATCATGGTGCTGCTGTCGATCCTGCTTGCCGGCAGCATCGCACGGCCCGTGCGCCGGCTGTCGGACGCCGCCGAGCTGGTGCGCCGGCGCATCACCGGACGGGTCGACATTCCGGATTTCACCCGGCGGCGCGACGAGATCGGGCACCTGTCGGGCGCGTTGCGGGACATGACCAACGCGCTCTACAGCCGCATCGCGGCAATCGAGAGCTTCGCGGCCGACGTGGCGCACGAATTGAAGAATCCACTCACCTCGCTGCGCTCGGCGGTCGAGACGCTGCCGCTCGCCAAGACCGAGGAGAGCCGCGCACGCCTGCTCGACGTGATCGGCCACGATGTGCGCCGGCTCGACCGGCTGATCTCCGACATCTCCGACGCGAGCCGGCTCGACGCCGAGATGCAGCGGCAGGTGCTGACCCCGGTCGACCTTGCAAAGCTGCTCAAGACCGTCACGGCGGTCGCCAACGAGGTCAAGCGCGACAACGACGTGAAGGTCGCGCTCGCCTTCGAGGGCGGCGGCAGCTTCCTGGTGCCGGGCCACGACTCGCGGCTCGGCCAGGTGATCAACAACCTGATCGACAATGCGCGCTCGTTTTCGCCCGCGGGCGGCGGCGTGCGGGTGACGTGCCGGCGCCTGCGCGGCGAGGTCGAGGTGATGGTCGATGACGACGGTCCCGGCATCAATCCGGAGGCCATGGAGAAGATCTTCGAGCGCTTCTACACCGACCGCCCGCACCAGGGCTTCGGCCAGAATTCCGGGCTCGGCTTGTCGATCTCGCAACAGATCGTCGAGGCGCATGGCGGCAAGCTGTGGGCCGAGAACCGCATTGCGACCGCCGCCGCGGACGAGCCCGCCAAGGTGCTCGGCGCGCGGTTCGTGGTTCGCCTGCCGGCGGTGTGATGGCGTCGATTCACGCTTCCGCGGTTCTGGTCGGCGCCCGTGCGCTGCTGATCCGCGGGCCGTCCGGCGCCGGCAAATCGCGGCTCGCCCTCGCCCTGCTATGGCAAGCGCACAGCGGCGCCCTGCCGTTCGTCCGCCTCGTGGCCGACGACCGCAGCCTGGTCGAGCCGCATCACGGACGCCTGGTGGTGCGCCCTCTGCCGCAAAATGCCGGTCTGATCGAGGTGCACGGCCTCGGCATTCGCCGCCTCGCCTACGAACCCGCTGCCGTGGTCGGCCGGGTGGTGGACCTGGCCGCGGCAGAAAGCGCACGCCTGCCGGAGGCGGCAGGTCTACAGGTCGCCGTTGAAGGTATTACGCTCCCGCGACTCCCGGTCGCAGCGGGGGCGGATCCCGTCCCGCTGATTTTGGCCAGTCTCGCTTCCGACCTGGCGGGCTGAGGCCGATCTGGGCGAAGTCCCTACGATTCACCACTGGGCACAAAATTAACCATGTTACGATTAGCTGCCCACAAACCCATCCCTTGGGGTCGACTTCACGGGGAGTGTTGCTGCATTGCGGCATATTGCCTAGATAACGCCAGCGAGCCCCTTGCACTTCGGGGTTCGCGTGGTCATGAATGTGGCCCTTTCGTGCGGCGCACCTAAAGCGCACCTAAAGCTCTTGGCGCCCGCGAGGAGTTCCAATGATCGGCCTTGTGATCGTTACCCATGGGCGGCTCGCCGTTGAGTTCCGCGCCGCCCTGGAGCACGTGGTCGGCCCGCAGTCGCAGATCGAAGCGATCAGCATCGGACCGGACGACAACGGCGAGCAGTGCCGCCGCGACATTATCGAGGCGGTGAAGCGGGTCGATAGCGGCGATGGCGTCGCCATCCTGACCGACATGTTCGGCGGCACGCCATCGAATCTCGCCATCTCGGTGATGAGCCGTCCGCGGGTCGAGGTGCTCGCCGGCATCAACCTGCCGATGCTCGTCAAGCTTGCGAAAGTCCGCGGCGAGGGCTGCCCGCTCGCCGAGGCCGTCGCCGCCGCCCAGGAATCGGGCCGTAAATACATCACAATTGCGAGCCGAGTGCTTGCCGGGAAATGACTGAATCGCGCGGCCTGACAGACGACTATACCGACGCCCCGCCGTCGCGGGACGGTGCCATCGTCCGCGTCCTCCACATCTGCAACGAGAAGGGGCTGCACGCCCGCGCGTCGGCGAAGTTCGTCCAGACGGTGGAGAAATTCGATGCCGACGTGCGCGTCACGCGTTGCGGCGAGAGCGTCGGCGGCAAGTCCATTCTCGGCCTGATGACGCTCGGCGCCGGCCCCGGCACGGACATCACGGTGGATGCTTGCGGCAAAGACGCCGAGGCCGTCATCACGGCGCTCGAGGTGCTGATTTCCAGCCGGTTCGGCGAGGAAGAATAGGGCTCGCCGGCCCCTCCAAGGCGGATATAAAGAAAGCTTTATATGTTTATTGCAGGCCGGCCAGCGCCCTGCTATAGGCACGTCCGGACCGCGGCCGAACGATCGTCCGCGCCTCGACAGCTTCCAGACAAGGACCGCTCATGACCGCAGCGCAAAAGAAAGCCGCTCCGCACGACTACGTCGTCAAGGACATCGGCCTCGCCGAATGGGGCCGCAAAGAGCTCTCCATGGCCGAGACCGAGATGCCCGGTCTGATGGCGACGCGCGAGGAGTTCGGGGCGAAGCAGCCGTTGCGTGGCGCCCGCATCGCCGGCTCCCTGCACATGACGATTCAGACCGCGGTGCTGATCGAGACCCTCAAGGCGCTCGGCGCCGACGTGCGCTGGGCCTCGTGCAACATCTACTCGACCCAGGACCACGCTGCGGCCGCGATCGCGGCCGGCGGCACGCCGGTGTTCGCCGTGAAGGGCGAGAGCCTGCAGGAGTACTGGGACTACACCCACCGCATCTTCGAATGGTCGGACGGCGGCGGTCCCAACATGATCCTCGACGACGGTGGCGACGCGACACTGCTCATGCATCTCGGCATGCAGGCGGAGAGCAATCCGTCCGTGGTGTCGAAGCCGACCAATGAGGAAGAGGAGGTGCTGTTCGCCGCGATCCAGAAGCGGATCAAGCAGCAGCCCGGCTGGTACGCGAAGGTCGCCAAAGGCATCAAGGGCGTGACCGAGGAGACGACCACGGGCGTGCACCGGCTCTACCAGATGGAGAAGGAAGGCCGGCTGCTGTTTCCCGCCATCAACGTCAACGACTCGGTGACCAAGTCGAAGTTCGACAACCTCTACGGCTGCCGCGAGTCGCTGGTCGACGGCATCCGCCGCGGCACCGACGTGATGATGGCCGGCAAGATCGCGATGGTCGCCGGCTACGGCGACGTCGGCAAGGGCTCGGCCGCTTCGCTGCGCCAGGCCGGCTGCCGCGTGATGGTGTCGGAGATCGACCCGATCTGCGCGCTGCAGGCCGCGATGGACGGCTACGAGGTCACCACCATGGAGGACGCGACCAAGCGCGCCGACATCTTCGTGACCGCGACCGGCAACGTCGACGTGATCACGATCGACCACATGCGCGCGATGAAGCATCGCGCCATCGTGTGCAACATCGGGCACTTCGACTCGGAGATCCAAGTCGGCGCGCTGCGGAACCTGAAGTGGCACAACGTCAAGCCGCAGGTCGACGAGATCGAGTTCGCCGACGGCAAGCGCATCATCCTCCTGTCGGAAGGCCGGCTCGTGAACCTGGGCAACGCCATGGGCCATCCGAGCTTCGTGATGTCCTCGTCGTTCACCAACCAGACGCTGGCGCAGATCGAGCTGTGGACCAATCCCGGCAAGTACCAGAAGAAGGTCTACACGCTGCCGAAGCACCTCGACGAGAAGGTCGCGCGACTGCACCTCGACAAGATCGGCGCCAAGCTCACCAAGATGACCGAGAAGCAGGCGAGCTACATCGGCATTCCGGCCGAGGGGCCGTTCAAGTCGGATCAGTATCGGTATTGATCACCCACGTCATTGCGAGGGCGCGTAGCGCCCGAAGCAAGCTCGTGGCGCAAGTCGTTGTGGATCGAGATGCTTGTCGGCGTGCTGCGCACGCCTCGCAATGACGACCTCTACTCCCGCGGCTTGATCGTCACGATGAGGAACCGGTCGGGCTTGTCGTCCGTCCCGAAATAGCGGCGCGTGATCTCGACCTCGATGCGGCGTCCGACGGCGCCCTGCGCGGCGCGCGCCTCGAGCGCGTGCATGCAGGTGGTCTCCACGGTCGGGCAGACCAGGGCGATGCCGTCGCGGGCGACTTGCGCCTCGTCGATCCACGGCGTGACCGCCGGATTGACGATCTCGAGCGGCGCGGCCTCGCGCGGCAGGTAGAACAGCGCGCCGTAGAGCAGATTGTTGTAGCTGCCGATGAAGCGCAGCGGGCGATCGGTGGTCTGCGCCCAGGCGCTCTCGACCGCGCGCGCGACGCCGCGATAGTGGGTCGCATAGTTCGGCACGCCGCCGCGGTGGATGACCAAGGCGATCACCGGCGACAGCGCGAGCGCGATCAGCGGAAACGCGACCGCGAAGCCGACGATGCGGCGCGCGGCAACCTGCGGCACGACGCTCCGCGGCGAGGACAGCAGCACCGCCGGCAAGAGCGTCATGCTGGCAATCGCCCACAGCGACGTGACGACCTCATGCGCGGCGACCGCGAACAGCGTCGGCAGCGCGAGCGGAAGCACGAAGGCGAGCACGACGAGCTTGCGATCGGGAGCTTCTGGCCAAATCATGTCGCGCAGCGCCGCCGGCGAAGGCCATGCGGCGAGCAGCGCCAGCATGACCGGCACCGCGACGTAGGCCGCAGCCCCGATCACGTAGTTGACGCCGGACCACAGACACTCGAGCAGCGTGCCTGGATGTGTATCCATCGCATAGGCAAACGGCGTGAAGTCGTGGGCATGGAGCCACGCGACGTGCGGCGCGAGCGCAAGGCTCCCGGCCGCGATGGTGATCCATGGCGCGGACGAGCGGAAATAGGCCGCGCGCCGCTGGTCGATCAGCGCTGCAAGCCCGAGGCCGAGCAGCAACACGGCCGACCAGTATTTGCCGAGCATCGCCGCCGCCGCCGTGACGCCGGCGAGCGCCGCGATGAGGACGTTGCGGGTCTCATAGGAGCGCAGGAACGCCGCCGTCGCGGCCGCCCACAGCGGCAGCATCACGGTGTTGGCGTTGTACTTCAGCGCATGGAAATTGAAGAACGGCACCAGCGTGAGCAGCGCGAGGCCCACGACCCGCTTCTCCGGACCGAGGTAGTGCCGCGAGATCCGCCACGCGAGCCACAGCGCGACGGTCGCGACCATCATGGCGAAGAGGTAGTAGGACCAGTCGGCGAGGGGAAACACGCTGAACCAGGCGCGCACGAGCCACGCCCCGAGCGGAGGATGCTTTGGCGTGCCCCAGGTCGCCTCGCGCGACCAGGCGACCATCTCGCCCATGTCGAAGTGCACGTCCTGGCTGCCCTTGGCGATCGCGCCATAGAGCGCCCACAGTGAGCAATAGACGGCGAGGACCGCGATCGCCGTGCGTTCCCGGCGCGCCGGATCGGTCAACGCCGCGATCAGGCGGTCGAGCGCCGATTTGATGCCGATGGGAGCGCGTAAGGTCGCCAAGTTCCAATCCCGTTCCCGTGCCGTCAGGGCTTCATCAGGACTTGCCCGCATTGAATGTCGCGCGCGGCCGGGATATCACCCTATCGGGGCGGCGGCGACAGGTTTGGTACGTCGTTAGGGCGGGATTCGGGCTGGCGGATGAGCGTTCTGGTCGAAAGCAAGACGACGCCGCTCACACGTGCGGCAACCCGGCCGGCTCCCGAGCTGACCGTGGTGGTGCCGACCTTCAACGAGCGCGCCAATGTTCCGCTGCTCGTCGCCCGCCTGCAGCGCACCCTCGAAGGCATCGACTGGGAAGTCATCTTCGTCGACGACAACTCCTCCGACGGCACCGCTGCCGTGGTCCGCTCGATCGGCGAGAACGACGCGCGCGTGCGTTGCATCCGCCGCATCGGCCGCCGCGGGCTCGCGGGCGCCTGCCTCGAGGGCATGCTGGCCAGTCAGGCGCGCTTCGTCGCCGTCATGGACGCCGATCTGCAGCATGACGAGACGCTGCTCACCGGCATGCTGACGCGGCTGCGTCCGGGCGACGTCGACCTTGCGGTGGCGAGCCGCTATGTCGGCACCGGCTCCGCCCAGGGCCTGTTGGGACGGCGCGCCAATTACAGCCGCTGGTCGACGGAGTTGGCGCGCAAGCTGTTGCGCGTCAGCCTCACCGACCCGATGAGCGGCTTTTTCATGCTCCGCCGCGCCGCCGTCGAGGAGCTGGCGCCAAGGCTCTCGAGCCAAGGCTTCAAAATCCTGCTCGACATCGTCGCCACTGCCGGCGGCACGCTGCGCATCGCCGAGCTGCCGTACGTCTTTCGCGAGCGCCAGCACGGCGAGAGCAAGCTCGACGCTCGCATCGTGCTCGACTTCTTCGCCCTCGTGCTCGCCAAGCTCACCAACGACGCCGTCTCTTTCCGCTTCCTGATGTTCTGCTTCGTCGGGCTGACCGGCGTGTTCATCCACATGGCGGCGCTCGCCGGCATGGTCGATCTCGGCGGGCTCGCGTTCGGCCCGGCGCAGGCGGTCGCGACGGTCGGCGCGATCGCCTGGAATTTCGTGCTCAACAACGCGCTCACCTATCGCGACCAACGCCTCGCCGGCTGGCGCTTCATCACCGGCCTCCTGAGCTTCGAGGTGATCTGCGCGGTCGGCGCCCTGTCGAACGTCGGGGTGGCGAACTGGATCTACGACTACGACCCGCGCTGGTGGGTCGCGGGCCTCGGCGGCGCCCTGATGGGCGCGGTGTGGAACTACGTGGTCAGCGCCGCCTTCGTGTGGCGGGCGCGATAATACCGCCCAAAAGCCAACACGATTCGCCATCAGACTCTGTTTCCCTCGAGCCGGTTTGCCGGTAACTTGACATTAGCCATTCAGGAACAACATCCGGAATGCGCCTCTCGCATTTCCGGCAGACGCGCCAGATGAAGAACCATGTGCCGCTGGATTGCCTATCGCGGTGAAACGATCCCGCTGGAACACTACGTCACCTCCCCGGCCCACTCGCTGATCGAGCAGAGCATCCGGGCGCTCGAATCGACCGCCGGCACCAACGGCGACGGCTTCGGCCTCGGCTGGTACGGCGAGCATCCCGAGCCCGGGCTCTATCGCGAGGTCCGCCCCGCCTGGTCGGACGAGAACCTGCGCTATCTCTGCCGCCACATCCGCTCGCATCTCTTTTTCGCCCACGTGCGCGCCGCGACGGCGACGCCGACGACGCGGCCGAACTGCCACCCGTTCGTGTCCGGGCGCTGGATGTTCATGCACAACGGCTCGGTCGGGAACTGGGCGCGCGTGCGCCGCAAGGTCGAGAGCCTGATCCCGGATGCGCTCTATCCCTCGCGCATCGGCACGACCGATTCGGAGGCCGTCTTCCTGGCCATCCTCGGCGCCGGCGCCGACCGCGATCCGATCGGCGCAACGCTGCGCACGCTGCAGGCGCTCACCGAGATCGGCCACGCCTACAAGGACCCGCTGCGCTTCACCTCGGCGCTGACCGACGGCAAGAGCCTCTACGCGTTCCGCTTCTCCGCCAACGATGCGGCCAATACGCTCTACTACCGCACGTCGGAGGGCAACCTGCTGCTCGTCTCCGAGCCGCTCGACACCGACCGCGAAAGCTGGATCCCGGTGCCGCCCGAGCACATGGTCATCGCCCGCGCCGGCGAGCGGGTCGAGATCGCGCCGATCGATCTGGCGATGCGGATCGCCGCGGAGTAGGTCTCACCCTCCCCCTTCAGGGCCCTTCAGGGGAGGGTAAAGATTTACGCCTGGCACACCGTCTTGAACCGCTCCATCGCGACGCGCAGCACCTCGTCGCCGGGGCGCGACCACCAGTCGTCGGAGAAGATCTCGACCTCCTGGACGCCGCGATAGCCGGCGGCCTCGATCATGCGGCGGATCGCCGGGAAATCGATCACGCCGTCACCCATCATGCCGCGATCGTTGAGCATGTGGCGGGTCGGCACCAGCCAGTCGCAGATGTGGTGGCTGATGATGCGCTTTCCGGCGCGCGCGATCTCGCGCCCGAGGTTGGGGTCCCACCAGACATGATAGGTGTCGACCGCGATGCCGAGCCCGTCGCCGAACCGGTCGCACAGATCGTTCATCTCGGCGATGGTCGAGATGACGCCGCGATCGGCGGCATAGATCGGATGCATCGGCTCGAGCGCGAGCGGTACCTTGGCGGCGCGGGCGTGCGGCAGCACGGCCGCGAGCCCGTCGGCGAACATCTGCCGCGCACCCGCGATGTCGCGCGAGCCCTTCGGCAGCCCGCCGCCGATCACCACGATGCACTCGGCGCCGATCGCGGCCGCCTCGTCGATCATGCGCTTGTTGTCGTCGATCGCGGCCTGCCGGCCGGCGGCATCGGCGGCCGGAAAGAGGCCGCCGCGGCAGTAGCCGGTGACGCGCAAGCCGCTGGCGCGGAAGAGCCGCGCCGCCTCGGCGGTGCCGATCTCGGCGACCATGTCGCGCCACGGCGCGATGCCGGCAAAGCCGTGCCGCGCCGCCGCCGCGACGGCCTCGCGCATGCTCCATTGCTTGCGCACGGTGGCGAGGTTGAGCGACAGCTCGGCGGTCGGCATCGCGCTTATTCGGTGCCGGCGAGGAAGTCGAAGTCGCAGCCGCGGTCGGCCTGGGTGACGCGCTCGACATAGAGACGGCCGTAACCGCGCTTCGGCTTCTCGGGCGGTTTCCACGATGCGCGACGGCGCCCGAGCTCGGCCTCGTCGACGAGGAGATCGATCTTGCGCGCCGCCGCGTCCATGCGGATGCGATCGCCGTCGCGCACCAACGCGAGCGGGCCGCCGGCGGAGGCCTCGGGCGTCACGTGCAGCACCACGGTGCCGAAGGCAGTGCCGCTCATGCGCGCGTCGGAGATGCGCACCATGTCCTTGATGCCCTTCGAGCCGAGCTTCTTCGGAATCGGCAGCGCGCCCGCTTCCGGCATGCCGGGCGCGCCGATCGGCCCGGCATTGCGCAGCACCATGCAGTGGTTCGGCGTCACGTCGAGCGCCGGATCGTCGACGCGCTTTTCCAGGTCCGCGAGCGAGTCGAACACCACCGCGGGACCTTCGAACTTGAAGAGCTCCGGCGTCGCGGCGGCGAGCTTGATGGCGGCGCCCTGCGGGGCGAGGCTCCCGGTGAGGATCGCGATCGCCTCCTTCGGCCACACCGGCCGATCGAGCGGGCGGACCACCTCGTCGTCCGTATAGGCGGGCCAGCGCTCGACGATCTGCCCGAGCGTCTCCCCGCCGACGGTCGGCGCGGTGAGATCGAGATGATCGCGCAGGCGCCGCCACAGCGCCGGCAGGCCGCCGCCGGCGTGGAAGTCCTCCATGAAGAAGTTGCCGGCCGGCTTGAGGTTGAGCAGCACCGGCACGTCGCGGCCTACGCGGTCGAACTCCTGCAGGTCGAAGCTGAGCCCGGCACGCCCCGCCATGGCGGCGAGGTGGACGATCGCGTTGGTCGAGCCCGAGGTCGCCTGCAGCACCACGGCGGCATTGCGCAGCGCCGCCTTGGTCATGATCTCGCGCGGCGTCGGGCCGCCGGCCTTCGCCATCGCGACGGCGCGCGTGCCGGTCGCTTCGGCGAGCCGAATGCGGTCGGAGGAGACCGCCGGCGCCGTCGCGGCGCCCGGCAGCGTGAAGCCGAGCGTCTCCGCGAGCGTCGCCATCGTCGAGGCGGTGCCCATCACCATGCAGGTGCCGGCGGTCGGCATCAGCTGGTCGTGGGCGCGACCGAGCGCCTCGCCGGTGAGCGTGCCGGCGCGATAGGCCGCCCACAGGCGGCGGCAATCCGTGCAGGCACCGAGCCGCGTGCCCTCGTGGCGGCCCGCAAGCATCGAGCCGACCGGGAGCACGAGCGTCGGCATATCGGCGGACACGGCGCCCATCAGCTCGGCCGGAATGGTCTTGTCGCAGCCGCCGATCACCACCGCCGCGTCGAGCGGCAGCGCCTTGAGCATCTCCTCGACGTCCATCGACATCAGGTTTCGCAGCAGCATCGAGGTCGGATAGGAGAACGCCTCGTGCAGCGAGATGGTCGGGAAAACGAACGGCAGCCCGCCGGCGAGCCGCACGCCGCGCGCGATCGCGTCGGCGAGTTGCGGCGCCGTGCGATGGCATGGATTGAAGTCGGAGGCGGTCGACAGCACGCCGACGATCGGCCGGTCGAGCGCGTCGTCGGTGTAACCCGCACCCTTGAGGAATCCGCGCCGCAGGAAGAAGGCGAACTCCTCGTCGCCGTATTGCGCCAGACGGGACCGCAGACCGCGCTTCATGGAGATACCCTGGGTAAGGATTGCGAATGGCGAGCAGCGAATGGCGAATAGGCCTTCGCTATTCGCTACTCCCTATTCGCTATTCGCTGGCCCAGGGGACAGTCTCTGTCAACCGCCAATGCGCGGCCGCGCGCGCAGGACCAAAAGATACGACCCGCCCGGCGGGGGGACCGCACGGGCGGGCCGATCGAAACGGCGCGGGGTGGATGGGGGCGCACGCGCCGTTCGACTGGGCTGAGGTCGGATGACCTCAGAAGCTTGGTCAGTAGTCGCAGACCTTGGCGCGGCCGAGGTAGTTGCCCCACTGGTCGTACTGGCGGACCCAGTGGCAGCTGTAGTACGGGCCGTCGGCGATGGCGGAGCCGATGATCGCACCGGCGACGATCCCGGCGCCGAACGGCGCCCAGCCGCCGTGGAAGTGATGGGCCTGCGCCTGGCCGACCATCAGGGTGGTGCCGAGCGTGAGAGCGGCGACGGCCGCGACGATCTTCGTCTTCATGAGGGTGTCCTTGACAAGGGTTGCCGATGCGGCCGTGTTGGCCGGGATGAACGTTGGTCGATGCGACCCGGCAGTCGGTTCAAATGATCTTCGGCGCCGTTGGCGGGCATCCTTGCCGGTGTCGCGGCCGACCGCACTTGGGCTACATTCGGGCTAAGCTGCCCGCGTCACGATCAGGAAGGTTCAAGGGGACTTAACTAAAATGGCGAAGAACAAGGTCATCATCACCTGCGCGATCACCGGCTCGATTCACACGCCGAGCATGTCCCAGCATCTGCCGGTGACGCCCGAGCAGATCGCCGACTCGGCGATCGGCGCCGTCGAGGCGGGCGCCGCGATCGTGCATCTGCATGCGCGCAACCCGGAGACCGGCCGGCCCGACCAGTCGCCCGAGGCGTTCATGCGCTTCGTGCCGCGCATCAAGCAGCGCACCAATGCGGTGATCAACCTGACCTCGGGCGGCGCGCCCACCATGCGGGTGGAAGAGCGCGCGATGCCGGCGGCGACGCTCAAGCCCGAGGTCGCGAGCCTCAACATGGGCTCGATGAATTTCGGCCTCTACCCGATGCTCAACCGCTTCAAGGAGTTCAAGCACGACTGGGAGAAGCCCTATCTCGAGGCGACGCGCGACCTGATCTTCCGCAACACGTTCAAGGATATCGAGTACGTGCTGCGCACCTGCCAGGACAACGAAACGCGCTTCGAGTTCGAGTGCTACGACATCGGCCACCTCTACAACCTCGCGCACTTCTTCGAGCGCGGCCTCGTCAAGCCGCCGCTGTTCGTGCAGACGGTGTTCGGCATCCTCGGCGGCATCGGCACGCATCCGGAAGACGTGATGCACATGCGGCGCACCGCCGACCGGCTGCTCGGACGCGAGAACTATCGCTGGTCGGTGCTCGGCGCCGGGCGCAATCAGATGCCGATCGCCGCCATGGCGGCCGCCATGGGCGGCAACGTGCGCGTCGGGCTGGAAGATTCGCTGTGGATCGGCCCGGGCAAGCTCGCGACGTCGAACGCAGAGCAGGTCACCAAGGCGCGGCAGATCGTCGAGGGCCTGGGGCTGGAAATCGCGACCCCGGACGACGCGCGCGAGATCCTCGGGCTGAAGGGGCCTGATCGGGTGAATTTCTGAAGAGAGGCGAATAGCGAATGGCGAGTGGCGAATAGACGCTCTGAGCAGCCCCTACTCGCTATTCGCTACTCACTATTCGCGGCGAGGTCAGAATCTGAATCTGAACTGCGGCCAGACGCTGTGGCCGATGTGGCGGATCGGGCGGCCGGCGCTGACGAACGAGAAGCTTGTGTTGTCCTGCGAGCCGATCATCACCGCCTCGACCATCGGCTCGGCGATCGGACCGGAGCCCGCCCAGGTGACGAGGAAGTTGTTGGCGGCGCCGCCGCGGGTGTCCTCGGCCGGAATGACCACCTCGATGGTGCCGAACGGCCGCAACGCCACCGGCTCCTTGAGATAGCTCTGCACCAGCTTGCCCGCCATATCGTAGTATTCGATCCGCTCGATCACCAACGGCTTGCTCGACGACGTGTTGTCGATCCGCAGCGTGGTCGAGAACTCGATCAGCTTGCTTGCGCCCGTCGACGCGCCATAGACGCGCGAATAGGCGGGCACGTAGATCGTGCCCTTCGCGGTCAGCTCGCTCTGATCGGGGACCTCCGTCAGCGAATCCTTGAACTGGGTGCGCAGATCGATCGCCGCGGGCAGGGCCGCGGCTCCCGTCGTTTCGGCGCGCACCGCCAGCGTGCCGGTCAACGTGCAAGTCACCGTGCACGTCATCGCGAGCGCGATCGCCGGCACGCACATTCGCAGCAAGGATGTCGCCCTCGTCATCGCGGCGCCCGTCGTTCCCCCATCTCGCCGGCCTCCGGCGAGATGCGGCGCAGTATGACACCCGCATGGCCCTCCGCGTCAACATGGCGCAGGGGCATCCTTGGCGAAATTATTAACGGCCGCTCCCGCTTGAAATCTCTGACATTTTTCGGTTTGCGTTGGGACTCTTGTATCGTTAACCCTGGGCTCCCGAAGAGGATTCGCGCGAGTTCCATGGCTTCGCTCGATACCGTCAGCCTCGGCATCCTTTTTGGCGCGCTCCTCGTGCTCGCCGGCATCCTGTCGAGCCTCGTGGCGCTGCGGTTCGGGGCGCCGCTGCTACTCGTCTTCCTCATCGTCGGAATGCTCGCGGGCGAGAGCGGGCCAGGCGGCATCCGTTTCGACGACGTGCACACCACCTATCTGGTCGGATCGATCGCGCTCGCGCTGATCCTGTTCGACGGCGGCCTGCGCACGCGCCTCTCGACCTTCCGCAGCGTGCTCGCGCCGTCGCTCGCGCTCGCGACCATCGGCGTCATGCTTACCGCCGCACTCACCGCGCCGGTTGCCCGCTACGCGCTCGGCCTCGACTGGACCCAGTCGCTGCTGGTCGGCTCGGTGGTCGCCTCGACCGACGCGGCGGCGGTGTTCTTTCTCATCCATGCGCGCGGCCTGCGGCTGCGCCCGCGCGTCGGCGCGACGCTCGAGATCGAGTCCGCCACCAACGATCCATTCGCGATCTTTCTCACCCTGCTGCTGGTCGAGATCCTGCTGCAGGGACACGAGACGTGGACCGGCATCAGCGCCAAGCTCGTGGCGGAGGCTTTCGGCGGCGCGATCATCGGGCTGCTGGGCGGGCGCGGCATCGTGCTCGCGCTCAACCGGCTGTCGCTGCCGCAAGGCCTGCATGCGCCGTTCGTGACGACCGGCGCCCTGGTGATCTTCGGCGTCACCGAGGCGATCCATTCGTCCGGCTTCCTCGCCGTCTACATCGCCGGGCTCGTGGTCGGCAACCGGCCGACCCGCGCGCACAACACCGTCATCGTATTTCTCGATGCCGCGACCTGGCTCGCGCAGATCGGCATGTTCCTGCTGCTCGGCCTGCTCGCCTCGCCGGCGCGGCTGCCGCAGCACCTGCTCGCGGCGCTCGCGGTCGCGCTCGCCTTGATGCTGGTCGCGCGGCCGCTCGCGGTGCTGATCTGCCTCTCGCCGTTCCGGTTCTCGTGGCGCGAGCGGGCATTCATGTCATGGGTCGGCCTGCGCGGGGCCGTCGGCATCTTTCTCGCCTCGATCCCGCTGCTGGTCGGGCTCGCCGACGCCCAGCTCTACTTCGACGTCGGCTTCGTGGTGGTGATCGCTTCGCTGCTGGTGCAGGGCTGGACCATCGCGCAGGCGGCGCACCGCCTGCACATCGCGCTGCCGCGCACCGACCGGACGCCGCGCCGCGTCGAGCTCGACCTGCCCGGCCAGCTCAGCCAGGAGCTGGTCGGCTATGCGGTGCATGCGAGCAATCCCTACCTGCGCCGGCGCATCGCGCCGGTGTGGGCGAAGCTGATGCTGGTGGTGCGCGACGAGCAGGTGCTCACGCCCGACGAGGCCGCGGACATCCGCGAGGGCGACCATGTCTATTTCCTCGCCCCGCCCGAGCGCGCGCAGGCGCTCGACCGCTTCTTCGTCGACGTTCCGCCGGTCGCGCCCGATCCGCGCTTCGCCGCCGACTTCTTCGTCGGGGGCGACGCAACGCTCGGCGCGCTCGCAGAAATCTACGACCTCACCATCGCGCCCGACCACGCCGCGATGACGCTCGCCGACCACATCGCCGAGGAGCTCCACCATCCGCCGCGACCGAACGAGGTGGTGGCGATCGGGCCGATCAAGCTCGTGGTGCAGAAGATCGTCGACGGCAAGGCCGCGACCATCGGCCTGCAGCTCGCCGAGCCCGATCCGGTGACGCCGGAAACCGTGCTCGCCAACCTGAAGCGGCGGGCGCGCGGCATCCTGCGCTTCATGCGGCGATCGACCCGGGTGCGGCTGCGGCCCGGCCGGTGACAACGGTGGAAGGGTCGCAGGGTGGGCAACCGCGCCGGCTCGTTCGCGCGGGGCCAAATCGCCCGCACGCGGTTGCGCACGCGGAAGGTCATCATATGCGATCTTGCCCACCCTACGGAGTGGCTACGAAGGCGCTACCGACCACTCCTGAATGATCTTCATCAACGCATCGAGCCCGTCGGTGAGCGCCGCCGGCCCGGGCTGCAGAATCAGCGGCGACTTGATCTCGCGCAGCCAGCCGTGGCGCACCGCCGGAATCTCGGCGAACCCCGGCCGCGCCGCGACGCGCGCCGGCACGAATTTCTTGCCGCACCACGAGCCGATGATGACGTCGGGCGCGGCCGCGATGACGGCGTCGGGGGATACGACGCGATCCTTCGCGCTCTTCTGCGCCGCGAGCGCGGCGAACACGTCGATCCCGCCAGCGGCGGCGACGAGCTCCGACACCCAGCCGATGCCGGAGATCATCGGC
The DNA here is from genome assembly GCA_035293985.1 of Xanthobacteraceae bacterium. Lineage (GTDB taxonomy): Bacteria > Pseudomonadota > Alphaproteobacteria > Rhizobiales > Xanthobacteraceae > JAVDCA01. The sequence continues at coordinate 122,054 of DATGLS010000040.1, read as the reverse complement.
TCGTCCCATTCCTCGAAGTAGACGCGTGGATGCCGCGTCAGGCGCGCGGCCCGCGCCCGCACCTCGGCGAGGCGCTGATCGAGCGATGCGGCGAGCGCCTCGGCTTTGCCGGACGCCCCGACAAGCGCGCCTACCGTGCGGATCATGGCGAAGATGCCGGCGAGATCGCGCTGGTTGAAGGCGTGCACCGCGACGCCGTGGCGGATCAGGACCGCGACGATGTCGGCCTGCAGATCCGAGAAGGTGAGCACGAGGTCGGGCGCGAGCGCGAGGATCTTGTCGATGTCGGCCGACATGAAGGCGGAGACGCGCAGTTTCTCGCGGCGCACGCGCGCCGGCCGTACCGCATAGCCGGAGACGCCGACGATGCGCGCCTCCTCGCCGAGGAGGTAGAGCGTCTCGACGGTCTCCTCGGTGAGGCAGACGATGCGCTGAGGGGGGAACACCATGATGAACCGTAGGGTGGGCAAAGCCGCGAAGCGGCGTGCCCACGCGGTCTTGGCGTGGGCCCGCTTCGCCTTGCCCACCCTACGCGGAGTCGTTTGTGGCCAAAAGCTCCAACCCGCCCTGCGCCGCGACCTGGCCGCGGGCGATGCGCACCACCGCGGTGGCGACGCGCTTTAGCTCGGCGGGGCTGTGGCTGACATAGAGCATCGGCACCTTCGCCTCGTCGCGCAGGCGCAGCAGGTAGGGCAGGATCTCATCCTTGCGATCGGCGTCGAGCGACGCCAGCGGCTCGTCGAGCAGCAGGAGTCGCGGCTGCATCAGCAGCGCACGGCCGATGGCGACGCGCTGGCGCTCGCCACCAGAGAGCTTGCCCGGGCGACGGTCGAGCAGGTGGCCGATGTCGAGCATTGCGACGACGCGGCCCGCCTCCGCATCATCCCGCAGATGGCCGCTCATGCGGCGGCCGTAATCGAGATTGCGGCGCACCGACATGTGGGGAAACAGCCTCCCCTCCTGGAAGACGTAGCCGATGCGGCGCTTGTGCGGCGGGACATCGATGCGCGTCGCCGCGTCGAACAGCACGGTGTCGTCGAGCATGATGCGGCCGCGGTCGGGCCGAATCAGACCGGCGACCAGATTGGCGATGGTCGACTTGCCGGCGCCGGACGGGCCGAACAGCGCGGTTGCGCCGCCGGCCGCCTCGAACTTAGCGGCGAGCTGGAATTCGCCAAGCCGCTTCTCCACGTCGAGCGAAAGCAAGCTATTCACCATGAAAGCGCAGGCCCGCGCGGCGCGCGAACCATTCCGACACGATCAGTGCCGTCAGCGATATGACGATCGCGACCAGCACGAGGCGGCCGGCGGCCGCGTCGCCGCCCGGCACGTTGGTCAGGGTATAGATCGCGGCCGAAATGGTCTGCGTCTCGCCCGGGATGTTGGAGACGAACGTGATGGTGGCGCCGAACTCGCCGAGCGCCTTGGCGAAGCACAGCACCATGCCGGCGATGACGCCGGGCAGCGCGAGCGGCAGCGTCACGGTCGCGAACACCCACACCCGGCCCGCGCCGAGCGTCGCCGCGGCATCCTCGAGACGGCGGTCGATCGCCTCGATCGCGAGACGCACGGCGCGCACCATCAGCGGAAAGCCCATGACGCCGCAGGAGAGCACCGCGCCGGTCCAGCGGAACGCGAGCACGATGCCGAACGTGTGCTCGAGAAACGCGCCGATCGGGCCTTTGCGGCCGAACCAGATGAGCAGCAGATAGCCGGTCACCACCGGCGGCAGCACCAGCGGCAAGTGCACGACACCATCGACGATCGACTTGCCCCAGAACTCCTTGCGCGCCAGCACCCAGGCGATGGCGAGGCCGAACGGAAGCGCCACGATGGTCGCGACGATCGCGATGCGCAGCGAGAGCTCGATCGCGGTCCACTCGTCGGGGGTGAGGCCGAACATGGGATTAGGCGCCGCCAGTGGCTGCTACCCTCCCGCCCACGCAAGTCGGGCCTGCCCGACTTGCGCACTTTTGAGTGCGAAACCCGGGCAAGCCCGGGTTTCGTGGCGGGGAGGGCCGAGTGGCGCAGCGAAGCTGCGGAGCGAGGGGTGGGGGGCCTACGCTTGCTCGGAACTTGCGGTGAGTGCGCAACGACAGCTCGGAGCAAGCGGCGCCCCCCACCTCCCGCCCCTCCCCGCCACGCGCTGCGCGCGCGAGGGGAGGGGAGCAGGGAGGAGCAAGCGGCGCGGCCATGCTCACGACGCCGGCTTGATCAGGACGGTGAAGCCGTATTTCTCGAAGATCGTCCTCGCCGTCGAGCTGCGCAGGAAAGCGAGATAGCCTGTCGCGTCGGGTTTCGCGGTCACCGTGGCGGCGACCGGGTAGATGATCGGCGGGTGCGAATCGGCGGGGAATTCGCCGACGATCTTGACGTTCGGCTCGACCTTGGCGTCGGTCGCGTAGACGATGCCGAGCACGGCCTCGCCGCGCGCGACCAGCGCGAGGGCGGCGCGCACGCTTTCGGCCATCGCCATCTTCGGCTCGACCGCGGTCCAGGCGCCGAGCTTCTCCAGCGCCGCCTTGGCGTATTTGCCGACCGGCACAGACTTGACGTCCCCGGTGGTGACGCGGCCGTCGCCGGCGAGCTTGGCGAGGTCGAAGCCCGGCCCGATGGTGACGTGATCGATCTTGGAATCCTTCGGCGCGATCAGCACGATCTTGTTGCCGAGCAGATTGACGCGGGTGTCGTCCTTGATGACCTTCTTCTTGCTGCCGTATTCCATCCAGTCGAGGTCGGCGGAGACGAAGATGTCGGCGGGCGCGCCCTGCTCGATCTGCTTCATCAGGGTGGAGCTCGCGGCGTAGCTCGCCGCGATGTTGACGCCGGTCTTCTTGGTGTAGGCCGCATCGACGTCGTCGAGCGCGTTCTTCATCGAGGCGGCGGCGAAGACGGTCAGCGTCTTGTCCTGCGCCTGCGCGGACGTGGCGAGCGAGCCGGCGGCCGCGACGATGAATAACAAAAGAACGGCGACGGGGAATCTGGACATAAGGCGCTCCATCACACGCGGGGCGCGCGGTTGCGCACCTTCGCGAAAGGCGAATTCATCGTGGGAAGCGACCGTCCCGGAAGCGCCGTTCCGGGGTCAACGCGCGCTTACGGCGCGCGGCGGATCGCCGGCAAGTCTTAGCAAGCCGCGCGGGGCCGCGCCAAGCGGGGTACCGGGCGGGATGTCGCATGGCCTCTGTGGCTTGCACCGCAAGCAGACTCCCGTAGGGTGGGCAAAACAAAGGCGCGTAGCGCCGTGCCCACGCGGCTGAACGGTGCGCACGCTTCGCTTTGCGCACCCTACGACGACATGCCGGAGAAAGACCATGGCTGACGCGCGCACGATCGACGGCGAGTACGACTACATCATCGTCGGCGCCGGCTCGGCCGGGTGCGTGCTGGCGAACCGGCTCTCGGCCGATCCGAAGACGCGCGTGCTCATCCTCGAGGCGGGCGGGCGCGACAACTGGATCTGGTTTCACATTCCGGTCGGATACCTGTTCGCGATCGGCAATCCGCGCTCGGACTGGATGTACAAGACCGAGCCCGAGCCGGGGCTCAACAACCGCGTGCTCAACTATCCGCGCGGCAAGGTGGTCGGCGGCTCGTCGGCGATCAACGCGATGATCTACATGCGCGGCCAGGCGCGCGACTACGACCACTGGCGCCAGCTCGGTCTCACGGGCTGGGGCTGGGACGACGTGCTGCCCTATTTCAAGAAGCACGAGCACCATTTCATGGGCGCGAGCGATTCCCATGGCACGGGCGGCGAGTGGCGGGTCGAGGCCGCGCGGCTGCGCTGGGATCTGCTGGAGACGTTTCGCGAGGCGGCGGCGCAGGCCGGCATCAAGCCGATCGACGACTTCAACTGCGGCGACAACGAAGGCTCCTGCTATTTCCACGTCAACCAGAAGCGCGGGCGGCGCTGGTCGGCGGCGCGCGGGTTCTTGAAGCCCGCACTGGAACGCACGAATTTGCGGCTCGAGACCGGATGCGTGGTGGAGGGCGTCGAGCTCGACGGACGCCGCGCCACCGGCGTGCGCTGGCGGCAGGCGGGCGAGACCCGGCGCGCTCGCGCCAAGGGCGAGGTCATTCTTGCGGCGGGCTCGGTCGGCTCGACGCAGATCCTGCTGCTGTCGGGCATAGGTCCCGCGGGGCAACTTCGCGACCTCGGCATTCCGGTGGCGCTCGACAAGCCGGGCGTCGGCGAGAACCTGCAGGACCACCTGCAGCTGCGGCTGATCTACAAGGTCACGGGCGCGCGGACGCTCAACGAGATCTACTACTCGCGGTTCGGCAAGCTCGGCATGGCGCTCGACTATGCGCTGCGCCGGCGCGGGCCGCTGACCATGGCGCCGTCGCAGCTCGGCCTGTTCACCCGCTCGGATCCGTCGCGCGAGCGCGCCAACATCCAGTTTCACGTGCAGCCGCTGTCGCTCGACAAATTCGGCGACCCGCTGCATCGGTTTCCGGCGTTCACCGCCAGCGTCTGCAATGTGCAGCCGACGAGCCGCGGCCACATCCGTCTCAAAAGCGCAAACCCGGCCGATCCGCCCGCGATCGCGCCGCGCTATCTCACGACCGACGAGGATCGTCGCGTCGCTGCCGACTCGCTGCGCGTCGCGCGCCGCATCGTGGCGCAGCCGGCGCTCGCCAAATATCACCCGGTCGAGCTCCTCCCCGGTCCGTCGATCGGGGACGACGACGCGAGCCTCATCAAGGCCGCCGGCGACGTCGGCACCACGATCTTCCATCCGGTCGGCACCGCCAAGATGGGCCTGCCGTCGGATCCACTGGCGGTGGTCGACGAGCGGCTGCGCGTGATGGGGCTCGAGGGCCTGCGCGTGATCGACGCCTCGGTGATGCCGACGATCACGTCGGGCAATACCAACTCGCCCACCATCATGATCGCCGAGAAGGGCGCCGCGATGGTGCGGGAAGGCCGTTGACTGGTTCGGGGGTATCCATTGGATCGACCTACTGAAATCGCATAATTTTTCGTCGTGGGTTCGTTCCGCCAAAATGGGCCGTTGGGAGGGCGTTGAAGGCGGTGCGCAGATGCGCCAACATGAGCCGCGAAACGGCGCGTTGAAATCGCGGCAGTTTCCAGCTTCGTTTTGTTGCCACGCCGGCGGGGATGGACATGGATCTGGTCCAGCGCCTGAAGGGTATCCTGCTCACGCCGGAGAGCGAATGGCCGGTCATTGAGCACGAGCCGGGCACCCCGGGATTCCTGTTTCCCAACTACATGGTCTTTCTCGCCGCGATCCCGCCGGTCGCATCCTTCATCGGTGGCTCGATCATCGGCGTCGCAACGCCCGCCGGCACGGTGCGCGTCCCGCTGTTCATCGGCCTGCTCGGCGCCGTGATCGCCTATGTGTCGAGCTTCGTGATCGTCTACGCGGTCGCGATCATCATCGACCAGCTCGCACCGCGCTTCGGCGGCGTGAAGGATTTTCCCAGCGCACTCAAGGTCACGGTCTATTCGTTCACGCCCTATTGGATCGCGGGCATCCTGCAGCTCGTCGTCGGCCTGCGCTTCGTCGCCGCCGTGGTGGCGCTGTTCGGCATCTATCTGGCATGGCTCGGCCTGCCTCGCCTGATGCGGCCCAAGCCCGACAGGGCGGCGACTTATGTCGCAATATCGGTGGCCTGCGCGATCGCGATCACGGCGGCGGTGATGCTGCTCGAGGCGGCCCTGATCGCATAGGGTTCGCACGGAGCCGCCTCGACAGATGTCCCTGTAGACGCTGGGCTTTCCGGCTTCGCCCGCGCGTCCCGTCGAGGCGGGCGCGCGCCCGGAAAAAAATTCGAGAAAAATACAGGCGATCTACAGGACGCCGATGCGCCTAAAATACAGGAAAAGTCGTTGAGACATCGAAGGAAAAGGCGCAGGCGCCGAACAGAGGAATAACAGGAGCCGGACACAGGAAGAACAGGAGAGACAGCACAAGGTGCTTCCGGAGAGTGCGCATAGCCGGCTTGAGCGGCGGCGCGCCTGCCCGAAGCGGCAGCGCCGGACGCACGAATTTCACTCTGCACTTAATGCCATGCGCTACGCGCCCAGAAAGCGCAAGCCGAATTCAATCTATCCCTATTATTCAGGGGGGCCGCATGGCGGCGCAGGAAGGACCGGGAAATGAACGATCCCTTCGAGCTCGAGAGATTCGTCGTCGCCCAAGCGCCTGTCTACGAGCGGGTCTTGTCGGAGCTTCGTCGCGGCCGGAAGGAGAGTCACTGGATGTGGTTCGTCTTTCCGCAGATCGCCGGCCTCGGGCATAGCGAGCTCGCGAGAAAGTTCGCGATCACGTCGCGCGAGGAAGCAAGAGCCTATCTCGACCATCCGATATTGGGCCCACGCCTCCATGAGTGTACCGGCGCCGCGGTCGAATCACCCGCGCGTTCCGTCAGCGATCTGTTCGGGTCCCCGGACGATCTCAAGTTCCGATCGTCGATGACCCTTTTCGACGCGATGGCGCCGCAAGCGATATTCGGCCAGGCGTTGGAGAAGTTCTTCGGCGGGCGCGGAGATGAACCTACGCTGCGCTGGCTAGAGCACGCGCGCGATCCCTGACGCATTCCGCTCGCCCCAAATCACCGCGTCATGCGCCGGCTTGTCCCGCGCATGCACGGTCTTGCTGCCTGACCGCAAACACGTCGATGGGCCGGGAAAAGCCAGGAAAAGCCCGGCCATGACGATCAATGCAGCGAAAGCGATCATCGGCTTCCGCCTCTGCGCCCACGGAAGAATCAGGGCAGCGCCCGCAAATGCCGTATCGGCCGCCCCGGCGTCAGCGCCGCGGCGGCGGCCGTGATGGCATCGGCATCGATCCCGTAGTGCCGATAGAGATCCGCGATCGTACCCGTCTGGCCGAAATGCTCGACGCCGAGCGGACGCACGCGGTGGCCGTGCACGGCGCCGAGCCAGGCGAGCGTCGCGGGATGGCCGTCGAGAACGGTGACGATGCCGCAGTGGTGCGGCACGCCCTCGAGCAGGCGCTCGATGTGCGAGCGCGCATGCACGAGGCCGCGCTCGCGCGCGCGCTGCGCCGCCGTCCAGCCGGCGTTGAGCCGGTCGGCCGACGTGACGGCGAGCAGGCCGACGTCGCGGCGGTCCTCGGCGATGCGCCACACGGCCTCGTTCGCCTCCGGCGCGACCGCGCCCGTGTAGGCGATCACCACCTCGCAGTTCGGGCCGGGCGGGCGCAGCCAGTAGGCGCCGTCGACGATGGCGTGGCGCAGCGCCTCGGTCATCGGCCGCTTGATCTGCTCGATCGGCCGCGTCGAGAGCCGCAGGTAAACCGAGCCGCCGGTCTCGTCGCGCAGCCAGTTGCGCTCGGTCGCGTCGCCGCCGCCATTCTTCTGGATGTAGGCGAGCGCGAAGGCGAGGATCACGGCGAGCTCGTCGACGAAGGCCGGCTCGAATGCCGCGAGGCCATCCTGGGCAATGCCGATCAGCGGCGTCGCGATCGACTGGTGCGCGCCGCCCTCGGGCGCGAGCGTGATGCCGGACGGCGTCGCCGTGAGGATGAAGCGGGCGTCCTGATAACAAGCATAGTTGAGCGCATCGAGGCCGCGCTGGATGAACGGATCATAGAGCGTGCCGATCGGCAGCAGGCGCTCGCCCGTGATGGCGTGCGACAGGCCGAGCGCGGACAAGAGAATGAACAGGTTGTTCTCGGCGATGCCGAGCTCGATGTGCTGGCCGGTGGGCGAGAAATCCCAGTTGAAGGTGGAGGGGATGCGCTCGCTCTTGAAGGTGTCGGCCATCTTCTCGCGCGCGAACAGGCCGCGGCGATTGACCCAGGGGCCGAGATTGGTCGAGACGGTGACGTCGGGCGAGGTCGTGACGATGCGCGCCGCGAGCTCGCTGTCGGTACGCCCGAGCTCGTTGAGCAGCAGGCCGAAGCCGGTCTGGGTCGACATCTCGGGCTGGATCGTGACGGCGAGCTCGGCCGGCACCGCGAACTGCCGGGCGGGCGCGCGCTCGGCCGGGCGCGCCGCGAACGGGACACGATCGAGGAAACCCTGCAGATCGCGCTCGGCGATGTCGAGCCCTTCGAACTTGTCCCACTCGTGCCCGGGACGCACCTTCATCGCACCTCGCAGGGTCTCCATCTGCGCGGGCGTCATCAGGCCGGCGTGGTTGTCCTTGTGGCCGGCGAACGGCAGGCCGAAACCCTTGATGGTGTAGCAGATGAAGCAGGTCGGCTTGTCGGGCTGGTCGTCGGCGAAGGCCGAGAGCAGCGTCGGCAGGTCGTGGCCGGCGAGATTGGTCATGAGGCGCGCGAGGGCATCGTCGTCGTGCGTCGCGAGCAGCGGCGCAACGCTCGGCCCGAGATCCTCTTGCAGCCGCTTGCGCCAGGCGGCGCCGCCCTGGAAGACCAGCGCCGAGTAGAGCTGGTTCGGGCAGGTGTCGATCCACTGCTCGAGCCGCTCGCCGCCGGGCTGCTTGAATGCGGCGCGCAGCAGCGAGCCGTATTTGAGGATCACGACGCGCCAGCCGAAATTGCGAAACAGCGCCTCGTAGCGCTCCCACAGGCCTTCGCGCACGACGGCGTCGAGGCTCTGGCGATTGTAGTCGATGATCCACCAGCAATTGCGCACGCCCTGCTTCCAGCCGTCGAGGATCGACTCGAAGATGTTGCCCTCGTCGAGCTCGGCGTCGCCGACCAGCGCCACCATGCGGCCCTCGGGGCGGTCGAGCCCCCAGCCGTGCGCGCGCACGTAGTCCTGCACCAGTGCCGAGAAGAGCGTCTGCGCGACGCCGAGACCGACCGAGCCGGTGGAGAAGTCGACATCATCCGCGTCCTTGGTGCGCGACGGATAGCTCTGCGCCCCCTTGTAGCCGCGGAAGTGCTCGAGCTTGTCGCGGGTCTGGCGGCCGAGCAGGTACTGGATGGCGTGGAAGATCGGGCTCGCATGCGGCTTGACGGCGACGCGGTCGGCCGGCCGCAGCGTCGCGAAGTAGAGCGCCGTCATGATGGTGGCGAGCGAAGCCGACGAGGCCTGGTGGCCGCCCACTTTCAGCCCATCGGTGCTCTCGCGCACGTGGTTGGCGTGGTGGATGGTCCAGCTCGCGAGCCACAGCACCTTTCGCTCGAGCGCCGACAGCAGCGCGAGGTCGTCGGAGGCGGCAGAATCGGGCTTGCGGGGCAACATGGGGGACTTGGCCATGGTTCCATTTTCCCACTGGCGGCTTGGCAGTGGCCGTCAATTTCGATCACAATACGTAATGAACTTGGCAGTATCTGCCAAATCCGCCCCGACCAGATGAGGTTTCATGCCGCACGCCCTGGATGCCGTCGACCGCAAGATTCTCGGCCTGCTGCAGGAGGACGGGCGCATGAGCCTCGCCGACCTCGCCGGAAAGGTCGGGCTGTCACCCTCGCCCTGCCTGCGGCGGGTGCGCATGATGGAACGCGCCGGCGTGATCGCGCGCTACGTCGCGGTGCTCGACCAGCAGGCGGTGGGCCTGCCGGTCTCGGTGTTCGTCTCGGTCAAGCTCGAACGGCAACGCGAGCAGGCGCTGGATCGTTTCGCCAAGACGATCGCGCGCTGGCCCGAGGTGCTGGAGTGCTACCTGATGACCGGCCCGCGCGACTACTGGCTGCGCGTGGTGGTGCCGGATCTCGCCGCGTATGAGCGCTTCCTGAAGCAGAAGCTCACCCGGCTCGAGGGCGTGGCGTCGATCGAGTCGAGCTTCGCGCTGGCGCAGGTGAAGTACACGAATGTGCTGCCGGTGCTTTGAGGGCTGTGGGCGAAAGAATCCCTAATCAGCCGGTCAGCCGATAAGGGGCCCGCGGGCTGCTGCGCGGGTGGATTCGGATCACTGGGCGCTTGCGTGACGAATAGGGCGGAGCGTTGGAGAGCGACGATGCAAATAGCGCAAAAATCCTCGTCATGCGGTGACGGCAATTCGTAGTGCGACTAGCGCTTCTTCTTCTGCGGTGGCCGCAGCAAGAATGCGAGGGTGAGCGCGCTGACAAAAATGAACAGCAGGAAAAGAGCGAAGATATTCCACACAGAGGCGCGTACGCCAAAGAAGTTGTCGCCCTTATCGAACTTGACGACCGCAACACCGCCAACAAAAACCAGAAACTGCGCGATTTGGGAAATGGTCTTTGCAAACTTCTCGAGGTCGAACTGGAAATAAAGAACGAAAACGGCGAGGACCAACAGATAGAGAGCCACGATAGCATAGTCGCCTACGAACGGGTTGTCGTTGTTGAGCCAATGCGCCATGTCGTTGCGATAGGAGAGCCGAAAGAGACACCAGATGGATCCGAGGAAGATCGCGTATCCAAGGATGTAGAAGATCGCGCCTGATAGATAAGGCGCCTTCTTTTCGATGGCCGCCTTCGGATGGAAGAGAAATGAGAGGAAGACGGTGAAGAGCGCGTTTTGCATCAGGGCTTGTGCGAGAAAGCCGGGATAGTACAGCGCGCCGGTGTACGTTCGCGCGTGACCAACCAACGATGGAAATAACCGCGGGTAGTCTGCAAATTGTTGCGCCATACAGGCCTTGCGCAGCCCCCCCAGAAACGCCGGGCTACCGAGAATGGCCTGTGGCGTGACCTGAAACAATCCGTCGGGAGATGCCATGAACTCAAGCGCGCAGATGACAAGCGTCGTCACAACGTAAAATGCGACAAAGAGATAGATCGGCCTGTTCGTTCTCGGAAGCGACAGAGCGGTTGCAAGGGGCAGGACAAGTGCGGCCATCGACAGCCCACCGATCGCAATTGGATAAATGAAGAATGACCCGTACAGGGTGGCTATGAACCAACCGAGCGAGGTACCCGGGCAAAGAGGGATGCCTCCAAATTCAAGCAACACAGCCGCAAATGGCAAGACAGCGATAATCCAGATTGCCGCGAGGTATCCGGCACACCAGAGCACGAACCTGCGCTGGGCCATGCAGCCCTCCCCCATCCCGGAGGATCATATACGCTCATCGGTTGTGTGCAACACCGGGCTACGCGCCGGCGCTGACTGGCAGCGTTTCCAGCGCGCGCATGCCAGGCCGCTTGCGCCACCTCAGCTGCTTCTCGTCGACGGCGAGCGTCAGCTTAGGCCAGCGGCGAAAGAGCGACTTCAGCGCGCAGGCGCCCTCGATGCGGGCGAGCTGGTGGCCGAGGCAGAAATGGATGCCGGTGCCGAAGGCGAGGTGGCGGTTCGGCCGGCGATCGAGCGTGAGGCGCTGGGGATCGGCATTGGCGTGCGGGTCGGCGTTGGCGGCGACCAGCATGGGCATGATCCTGTCGCCCTTCTTCAGCTTGACGCCGCCGAGATCGACCTCGCGGCGCACGTAGCGCGGCTTGGTGAACTGCACCGGCGTGACGAAGCGCAACAGCTCCTCGACCGCCATGTTGACCCGGCTCCAATCCTGCTCGAGCCAGTCGCGCAATCCCGGATTTTTCACCAGCTCGTAGACCGAGCCGCTGATCAGGTGCGTCGTCGTCTCGTGGCCGGCGAGCAGCAGCAGGAAGACCATCGCGATCATCTCGTTGCGGCTGATGCGCCCGCCCTCCCGCTCGACGCGCACCAGCTCGGCGATGAGACCCTCGCCGCCGTGCTCGCGCGCGGCGTCGAGCCGGCGCTCGATGTATCGTTTCAGGGCGAGAACGCTCGGCACCAGCGAGAAGATGCCGACCGGGCCGGTGAAGCGCGTGAACTTGTGCGCCCAGGCGGAGAACATCGGCCGGTCGGCGAGCGGCAGGCCGAGCAGCTCGCAGATCACCGACAGCGGCAGCCGGCGGGCGTAGCGCTCGACCAGGTCGGCCGGGCTGCCGTCGGCGAACAGCGCACCGGCGAGCTCGTCGGCGAGCGCGCCGATGCGCGGCTCCATGTCGAGGATGGCGCGGCGGCGGAACGCCTCCTCGACGACCTCGCGCAGCCGGCGATGGTCGGGCTCGTCCATCGACAGCATGTGCTCGGAGAGCAGGCGGATGATGCGCGGCATCCACCAGCGCAGGCCGACCACCTCGCCGTCGGCGCGGCGCACCGTGAAGGTGTCGCTGTCCTTGAGCACGCGATCGGCGAGCTCCTGGGTCGTCGTCGTCCACACGTCGCCGATGAGCGGGAAGCGCACCTCGACGACGGGGCCTGCCGCGCGCAGCGCCGCCATCGCGGCGGCGGGATTGCGGAAGTAGTCCTGGCTGGAGATGTCGACAGGCATGGGGGCGTCCTCGGAGTCCTCACAGTTCGCAGGACTCTGGTCGACGATGCCGCACGTTTTGTGGCAGGCGCGTCGCCCGCATGGAGCGAAGCGACATGCGGGGAAGGCTTCTCCGCGAAAGGCAGACCCCGGATCGCGGGGCTCCGCGCCTTCATCCGGGCTACGGCAAAGACAAAGGCTACGGCGCCTTGAGCACGGCTTTGCACGCCGCCGGCAGGGCCGCCATGGTCATCGGCGGGCGCGGCTTGGCGGGCGGTGCGTTCGCCGGCGGCGGCTTCGGGTGGATGATCGAATCCTTGAACCACCAGTCGAGCTCCTTGCCGCAGCCGTCCTCGGGGCCGGGCGGCGGCTGCTTCTCGCACGCCGGGTTATCGGGCGAGCAGGTGAGGCGGACATGGAAGTGGTAGTCGTGGCCCCACCACGGCCGCACCTTGTGCAGCCAGGCGCGGTCGCTGCCGACCTCGCGGCACAGCGCCTTCTTGATCGCCGCATTGACGAAGATGCGCTCGACGTCCGGGTCCTCGGCCGCGGTCTTGATCACGTTGAAATGCGCCGGGGTCCATACCTTGGGATCGACGTCGAGGCGGCTCGGCGCCACCACCATGGTGGCGGACATCTCCTCGCGCTCCTTGCGCGTGAGGGTGTGGTCGGGCATCGGGGTGAGCCAGATGTCGGCGTCGAGGCCGATCTGGTGGCTGGCATGGCCGGTGATCATCGGCCCGCCGCGCGGCTGCGACATGTCGCCCACCAGGAGGCCGGGCCAGCCGACCTTGGCGGCATTCGTGGACAGCCGCTCGAGAAACTTGACCAGCCGCGGGCTGCCCCAGTTGCGGTTGCGCGACAGCCGCATGACCTGCCAGGTAGGCCCGTCGATCGGCAGTGCGACGCCGCCCTCGAGGCAGCCGTGGGCGTAGAAGCCGATCGAGCGCGCCGGCCCCTCGGTCGGCTTGAGGACGCGGCCGAACAGCTCGCGGGCGGGCGTCTTCGGATCGTCGGGATGCGCGAGCGGCGGCAACGGCTTGGGATCGAGCGTGCCGAGATCCTGCGCGGCGGCGGACGTGGCCGCCAGCGCCAGCGGGATCAGCAGCGATGCAAGAGGAGCGAGCGATTTCGCCGACATCGACGGTCTTTTAACCGATCCATCGCAAATATTGAATGACGGCGGCGCGTGCCATCGTCGCAGGTTTTGCAGAGCCCTGGCGTCGTCCGCAAAGATGGCGGCAGATGGGCGTGAGGGACTGGGGAACGGGGATGTTCGACAAATTGATCGCGTGGCGCACGGCGCTGCGCCGGATCGCGATGGGCGCCGCGGCACTCACCGCCGTCGGCGCCCTTGCTGCGCCGGCCGCCGCCGAGGTGCTGATCACGGTCGACAAATCGACGCAGCAGATGAGCGTCACGGTCGACGGCTATCAGCGCTACACCTGGGCGGTGTCGACCGGCCTGCATGGCGGGCCCCCCTCCGGCACGTTCCACCCGCAGCGCATGGAGCGGATGTGGTACTCGCACGCCTTCGGCATGGCGCCGATGCCGCATTCGATCTTCTTCCGCGGCCCGTTCGCGATCCACGGCACCATGATCGTCTCCCGGCTCGGCCACCCGGCCTCGCACGGCTGCGTGCGGCTGCATCCCGACAATGCCTCGACCCTGTTCGATCTGGTGCAGCAGGAAGGCGCGGCCCATACTCGGATCGTGATCCGCTGACGGCGCATGAGGCGCTTTGCCGGCGGAGACATCCCCGGCAAGGAGCCGTCATGACCGAATATCTCGAGCCGAGCGATTTTCAGAAGACACGCGCCTTCTCGCCCGCCGTCATCACCCAGGGCGGCCGCACCGTCTGGCTCGCGGGACAGACCGCGACCCGCGACGCCGAGGGCCGCGACATCTCCGGCGACTTCGACGCCCAGACGAGGACGATCTTCGCCCTGATCGACGCGACGCTGAAGCGCGTCGGCGGCAGCCTCGCCGACATGGTGACGATGACGGTGTTCATCAACGATCCGCGCCACGGCGACCGCTTCGTCGAGCTGCGGCGCGCGATCTTCACCAACGGGAAGTTTCCGGCGAGCGCGCTGATCACGGTGTCGCATTTTGCGCGACCGGAGATGTTGATCGAGATTCAGGGCGTCGCGGTGATCGGGGGGTGACGCTCGATGGGCGGCTGCTTGCCACCCTCTCCCCTCCATCCTTGCCGCTCGCATCGGTGGCCCATGGTTCGAGACGCGCCGCGCGTTTCATGCGTAGGGGTCGGCCACGCCGGTGAGCAACTCACCATGAGGTGAAGGACTTGAATAGGAGGAGCGCCGCGTCGATGGGGCAAGACCGTCAGATCAAGCTCCGTCATGCCCGGCCTTGTGCCGGGCATCCACGTCTTGGCGGCGAAGCAAGACGTGGATGGCCGGGACAAGCCCGGCCATGGCGACGAAAGACCACTCCAAATACCTTACACATCCACCTTGAGCGCGGCGATGAAGGCTTCCTGCGGGATGTCGACCTTGCCGAACTGGCGCATGCGCTTCTTGCCTTCCTTCTGCTTGTCGAGCAGCTTGCGCTTGCGGGTCGCGTCGCCGCCGTAGCACTTGGCGGTGACGTCCTTGCGGAAGGCGCGCACGGTCTCGCGGGCGATGATCTTGCCGCCGATCGCGGCCTGGATCGGCACCTGGAACATGTGCGGCGGAATCAGCTCCTTGAGCTTCTCCGCCATGGCACGGCCGCGGGTCTCGGCGCGGGTGCGATGGACCAGCATGGCGAGCGCATCGACCGGATCGCCGTTGACGAGCATCTGCAGCTTCACCAAGTCGGCGACCTTGTAGTCGGTGAGGTGATAGTCGAACGACGCGTAGCCGCGCGACACCGACTTGAGGCGATCGTAGAAGTCGAACACCACCTCGTTGAGCGGCAGGTCGTACTTCACCATGGCGCGGGCGCCGACGTAGGTGAGCTCCTTCTGAGTGCCGCGCCGGTCCTGGCAGAGCTTGAGCACGGCGCCGAGATATTCGTCGGGGGTGAGAATGGTCGCCTCGATCCACGGCTCCTGCATCTCGGCCACGTGGTTGGGCTCCGGCATGTCGACCGGGTTGTGGATGTCGAGCTCGCGGCCGTCGGTGGTCTTGACCTTGTAGATGACCGACGGCGCGGTCGCGATCAGGTCGAGGTTGAACTCGCGCGACAGCCGCTCCTGGATGATTTCCAGGTGGAGCAGGCCGAGGAAGCCGCAGCGGAAGCCGAAGCCGAGCGCGGCCGACGTTTCCATCTCGTAGGAGAAGCTCGCGTCGTTGAGGCGCAGCTTGCCCATGGCGGCACGCAGATCCTCGAACTGGGCGGCATCGACCGGGAAGAGGCCGCAAAAAACCACCGGGATCGACGGGCGGAAGCCGGGCAGCGGCTTGTCGACCGGCTTGCGGTCGTCCGTGATGGTGTCGCCGACGCGAGTGTCGGCCACCTCCTTGATCGAGGCCGTGAGCATGCCGATCTCGCCCGGCCCGAGCTCGTCGACGAGCTCGAGCTTGGGCTTGAACACGCCGACGCGGTCGACCTCGTAGCTCGCGTTGGTGCCCATCATGCGGATGCGGTCGCCCTTCTTGAGCACGCCATCGACGACACGCACCAGCACGACCACGCCGAGATAGGCGTCGTACCAGCTGTCGACCAGCAGCGCCTTGAGCGTCGCCGTGGCGTCGCCCTTGGGCGGCGGCAGGCGGGTGACGATCGCCTCCAGCACGCCGTCGATATTGAGGCCGGTCTTGGCCGAGATCTCGATCGCGTTCGAGGCGTCGAGCCCGATCACGTCCTCGATCTGCTGCTTGACCTTGGCGGGCTCGGCCGCGGGCAGGTCGATCTTGTTGAGGACGGGGACGACCTCGTGATTGTTGTCGATCGCCTGGTAGACGTTGGCGAGCGTCTGCGCCTCGACGCCCTGGCTGGCGTCGACGACGAGCAGGGAACCCTCGCAGGCGGCAAGTGACCTGTTGACCTCGTAGGCGAAATCGACGTGCCCGGGCGTGTCGATCAGGTTGAGAACATAGTCCTTGCCGTCGCGGGCCCGGTAGTTGAGCCGCACGGTCTGCGCCTTGATGGTGATGCCGCGCTCGCGCTCGATGTCCATGGAATCGAGCACCTGCTCGACCATCTCGCGGTCGGTCAGCCCGCCCGTGAGCTGGATCAGGCGGTCGGCCAGGGTCGATTTGCCGTGGTCGATATGGGCCACGATCGAGAAATTGCGGATGTTCTGGATAGGCACCGACGGCATGGCGCCGAGATAGCACCGGGCGAGGCGCCGTCCAAGGCTGCAAACCCTCTCCCGCAGGGAGAGGGTGGCGCGCGCAGCGCGCCGGGTGAGGATCTCTCGGACGAGCGAGAGGCGACCAATAGGAAGCCGCAAATTCGGAGGAAGCGGCGCCCCTCCCCGCCAGCGCGACGCCTGCGCGGGAGAGGGGGCGCTGGCACCAAGCGAGGTGCTGCCCTCGTCACGTGTCCCATCGACGGATCCGGCGCCGACATAAAGCTTGCATCGTGCTCTCCGCGCCCCGCGCTATCCACGACAAAGGTAGTGCGGCTGAACTTGCAGATAGGCCGTTCGACCAAAGCGACATCAAAACGACCGCGCGAGCGTTCAATTGCGGCGCGGTTCTGCCCATGTTTGCGCGCGCAAGAGTGTGACGTGAATGCAACGTTCGCCACCAATCGGCTGACCCTGCGTCTTCGTTCACATCCACCGCGCTCCCGTGCGCGACACGCGTGAGTGGCCCCCGTTACCACCGATGAAATCGCGCGCCACGCTGCGTCGTGGCGGCGATAAGGCGGTTGCGTATTCGTGGGGGAACGAGAGATGAACCAGCCCGATGCGACGCGTGCCGCCGTCGGCCGCCACCGGCGCCGCATCCTTCTCGCCGGCACCGCGCTCGCGGGCGGCATCCTGACGACATTCGCCGATCCCGGCAGCGCGCGGGCCGCCTGCATCGCCAACGGCACGACCACGGTCACGATCGACTGCGCCGCCAATACGACGACGGCGGACACGACGAACACGACCAGCACCAACACGCCGACGAGCGACCGCACGCAATCGTTCGACGCCAACCTGGTCGGCACGATCCATTCCGGTGTCACGATCGACACATTCGGGTTGTCGCTGGAGGCAGTCGGCACGAGCGCCCACACCATCAGCATGACGAACAGCGGTACGGCGAACTACAGTTTCCCGGCCGTCAGCGACGGCGTGATCAACCTCGCCGGCAACGGCGGCACCGTCACCTACGGGGGCGCCGGCGCGGTGAACGGCACGAGCTTCACCACCGCGGTCGTGATGACCAACACGAGCGGCGGCAACATCGTGTTCAACGGCACGGGCGCGCTGTCGAGTGGACAAGGCGGGCTCTCCGCCACGACGAGCGGCAGCGGCACCGTTACAGCGACGATCGCCAATAATATAACCGGCAACGTCGTTGCCAGCGCGGTATCGACCACGACGGCCGCCGGCCTCAACACCATCAACATGGCCGGCGGAACGCTCCTGGGCGGAAACGGGCTCGTCGCCAACTCATCAGGTGGAATCCGGGTCGACGTGACCGGCGGACAGATCGGCCTCGCCAACAATCCTATCAACAACACCGGCATCAGCGCGTTCAACTCGAGCGCCGACGATACCTTCGTGACCGCCGGCGGCACGATCAACGCGGTTTTCTGGGGCGTCCAGGCCGGCAGCAATACCGGCAACGTGCGGGTCGATGTCAATGGGCCCATATTAATGCAACCGACGAACACCCCCGTCCTCGGGACGGGAGTCGCCGCCGGCACCGGCGGAAACGGCGCCGTCATCGTCAACGTCAACAACCTGATCAGCGCGCCCCTGAACCAGGACATCGGCGTATCGGCGAAGAGCTTGGCGAACGCCACCGTCACAGTGAATATCGGCGCGGACATCACGGCGGGCGCCGGCAGCGCCAACGCCGTCGGCGTACTCGCCAATGGCACGAACGGCCTCACCAGCGTCAACATGACAGCCGGCATGATGTCGACGTCGGGCGTCGGCATCCAGGCCATCTCGAGCGGCACCGGCGGCGTACGCGTCAACATGACCGGCGGCCAGATCGGCACCAACACGGTAGCCGTCGGAAACGGCATCGTCGCGGAGAGCAACGGGACGAGCGGCGACGTCTTCATCACCGGCGGCACGATCTTCGCCGCGGACGATGGCATCCTCGCCGGGGCGAGCTCGAGCGCCAGCACGGGCAACATCCGGGTCGACGTCGGCGGCACTATCCTGGCGGCGTCCTCGGGCAACCTAGGCGACAGCGCGGTTGGCGCGTCGACGGCGGGTAGCGGGACGGTCACCGTGAACGTCGACGCTGCCGTCATCTCGGCCAATGGCATGGGCGTCAACGCGTCCAGCAGCGGAAACGGCGCCGTCACGGTGAACATCGGCGCCAACATCACGGCGGACAGCCTGCTCAGCACCACCACATTCCGGGGCGTGATCGCGGCCGGCCACAACGGGCTGGCGACCGTCAACATGACGGCGGGCACGCTGTCCGCGACCGGCGACGGCCTGACGGCGACATCGGGCGGCACCGGCGGCGTCAAGATCAACATGACGGGCGGCCAGATCATCACCACCGGCGGCGCGTCCACGCCGCCCGGCAACAACGCGGGCATCGTCGCCTTCACGACGGGCCCGTCCGGCAATGTCGACGTGACCGCCAACACGATCAACTCGTTCGGCGACGGCATCGCCGCGGCCATCGACAACGGGGCGAACAACGGCACCATCACGGTGACGGCCAACGGGGCGATCACCACCAGCAACAACATCAACACATTCGGAATCTCCGTGCTCAACGCGATCGGCTCGACCGGCTCCGCGCACGTGACGGTCAACAACGCCGTCATCGGCGGGGTCACGGGGGTCGCGTTCAACTTCGGAACCGGCAACACGCTGACGGTTTCCCCGGGCGGCTCGATCGCGACGTTCCTCGGGCTGACCGGCGACGCGATCTTCGTCAACGGCTCCGGCAGCATCGCTGTCAGCAACGCCGGCACGATCACCGGCAATCTCGTGATGGCCAGCCCCAACAGCTCCTTCAGCAACGAGACGACCGGGCTGCTCAATGCCGGCCCGACGTTCACCCTCAACGGCAATTTCACCAACAAGGGCGGCTTCGCGCCGGGCGGCGTCGGCGGGATCCTGACGACGTCGCTCACCGGCAATTTCATCCAGACGGGGTCGGGCAAATACCTGGTCGATGTCGCGCCGTCCGCAGCCGACAAGACGCAAGTGAGCGGCAGCGCGAGCCTCGCCGGCAGCGTGCAGGCGACGTTCATTCCCGGCAACTACATGGCCAAATCGTACAAGATCATGAGCGCGTCGAGCATCTCGGGGACGTTCGCCAGTCTGAGCACCATCAACCTGCCGGCCGGCTTCTCGGCCAAGCTCGGCTATACGACGACCGACGTCGATCTGCTGCTCTCGCTCGGGCTCGCCAGCCCCGGCTCAGGATCGGGATCGACGTCCGCGGCGAGCCAACCGAGCCAGTTCAGCGGGATCGTGCTCAACCGGAACCAGTTCGCCGTCGCCACCGCGGTCGACAACTTCTTCAACACCAACGGCACGCTCAACGCGGCCTTCACGGGCCTCGTCAACACGCCGGCGTCATTCCTGCCGGCCGCCCTGTCGAGCCTGTCGGGCGAGATCAACACCGGCGCCGCCACCGCGACCCATCAGGTGATGGGCCAGTTCCTCGACACGATGCTCGACCCGTTCGTCGATGGCCACGACACCCCCGTGACGCCAAGCCAGATGCCGGGATCTGCCGCGATGTCGTTTGCGGCGGAGCCCCCGCCGCTCGACATCGTTGCGGCGGCGGCGCCGGCGATCAACAAGGCGCCGCCGCCGATCGATTTCGACCGGCGCTGGAGCGCCTGGGGCACGGGCTTCGGCGGCCAGGGCTCGTTCGCCGGCAACGCGCTAGTGGGCAGCAACGATCTCAGCGTGCACACCGGTGGGCTGATCGCCGGGCTCGACCGGCGGCTCGGGCCCGACACCCTGATCGGCGTCGCGATCGGCGGGAACTCGCTCTCCTACGGCCTCGCCGGCGGGCTGGGCACGGGGCACGGCGAGGGCGCGCAGGCGGGCGTCTATGGCTCGCAACGCTTCGGTCCCGCGTACTTCTCGGCCGCCGGATCCTATGCGTGGCAGAACCTGTCCACCGACCGCAACGTCATGGTCGGCGGCATGAACGATCATCTGACCGCACGCTTCAACGCCCAGGGCGCGGGCGCGCGCGTCGAAGGCGGCGCGCGCTTCGCGGTGACCGACCATTTCGGCATCACGCCCTATGCGGCCGGCGAGGCGCAGGCGCTGCGCCTGCCCGCCTACAGCGAGACCGACGCGACCGGGCTTGCGGCCTTCGCGCTCAATTACGCGGCGAAGACCACGACCGACCGCCACAGCGAGCTCGGCGCGCGGCTCGACGGCCGGTTCCGATTGAGCGACGAGTCGATGCTGATCCTGCGCGCGCGCGCCGCCTGGGCCTACGACTTCTCGTCGGCGCCGTCGGCCAATGCGACGTTTCAGGCCCTGCCCGGCTTCGGCTTTACGGTGCTCGGCGCGGCGCCCGACCGCAACTCGGCGCTGGCGAGCGTCTCGGCCGAGTACCGCCTCGCCAACGGCGTCTCGTTCGTCACCAAATTCGATGGCCAGTTCGGCGACACCACCCACGTGTGGTCCGGCCTCGGCGGCGTGCGTGTCGCCTGGTGAGGCGTCGAAGGAAAACCGTCGTGCGCCCAGACTGAGAGCGTATTCCGTTCCTTCGGAATCGGAATACGCTCTTGCTTCTCTAATTTGGCGCATACTCTTATCGGCGAACCGGTGTCCACTTCGCCGGAATATGCGTTAGTCGTCGACCACCGGCCCGCCACGATACTGGGTGGGCGAGGCGCCGAAGCGGCGGCGGAAGCAACGGTGGAAATACGTCACCTCGTTGAAGCCGCAGTCGAGCGCAACCTCGTTCAGCCGCAGGTGATCGTTGCGCCGGTCGGCCAGCATCCGGCGCGCCTTCTGCAGGCGCAGCTCGAGGATACGCTCGGCGAACGTGGTCCCGGTCGCGTGCAGAAGCTCCTGCACGGAGCGCACTGAGATTCCGACCTTGCGGGCGGCGACGCCGACGGAGAAACCCGGATCGGCGAATCGCGCACCGATCTCCGCCAGGACCAGGTCGGTGCGCGCGGCGCGCAGGCCGCGCGTACGCGCGATTTCCGCGCCGTCGCCGCGCCCGCCAAGAGCGAGCACGACCAGGTCGAGCAGCATCGTCTCGACCTGCGTGGCCAGACCCGGGTCGCCGTCGATGCCGTCCGCCGAGACGACCATCTCGAGATAACGGCGGAGATGCGCGACCGCCGGTGTGTGGCCGTGAATGACCTTGCTGAGGAGGTCCTCCGGATGCGGCACACGCTCCACCAGGCGATCGCGCGGGATCGCGACATTGGTCCAGTCGATGCTGGAGCCGGATTCGTACGCCCCCACCTCGCTGGTGGCGAAGAGCGTTGCTTCCCCGTGCGCCATGGCGATTTCGTTACCGTTGATGGAGCAGCGAACCTCGCCGGGGCCGCGGTGGAAGGAAAGGCCGAACAGCTCGCTCGGATCGCGCGCCACGTGGTGCTGTGTGCGAACATACCGGTTGACCGTGCCGTCGAACCGGGCGCAGGTCAGGCTGCCGATGCGGACAGAGGCAAACTTCGCCGCGAAGGGGCGTCCCGCGATACGGTCCTGATCGAAGGCACAGTAGACATCGTTGTAGAGCTCGCGCCAGCGGGCGAACCGCGCCTCATCGGTGAGCTCGAGCGGAAGATCGCTGGAGGAGAAAATCAGCGGCTTCATGCGCGTTGCCGTGCCTCACTATTCGGCGTCACCGCGCAACTGCGCGGGCGTCGCGCCGTAGCGGCGGCGGAAGCAACGGTGGAAATACGACACCTCGTTGAACCCGCAGGCGAGCGCGATCTCGTTGACCTTCAGGTGTTCGTTGCGCCGGTCGGCGAGCATGCGGCGCGCATGGCGCAGCCGCAGCTCCAGCACCCGCTCGGCGAAGCTGCCGCCGCTGTCGTGCAGGAGCTCCTGCAGGTAGCGCACCGAGATACCGAGCTTGATGGCGACGGCGGCGGCCGAGAAAGCCGGATCGGCGAAGCCGGCATTGATCTCGGCAAGGATCGATCGCGTGCGGGCGACGCGAAGCCCGCGCGCGTTGATGAGCTCGAAGCCGTCAAGGGTCGGGCCGACCGCGAGGGCGAGAAGCTGATGGACATGCGCGACGATGGCGGCGCGCAGCTCCGGCACCCGGAGCTCATCCGGCTCGAGCGAGCGCAAATAGGTGCGCAGCAACCGTAGCGCCGGCGTCGCCGGCGGAATCCGGCGCATGAGGGCGTCCTCGACGCCGGAGACCAGCGGCGCGAGAGCACCGCGCGGGAAGCGCAAGCCGAAGAAGCGTCCGGCATCCGGGAACGTGAACGTGCCCTTTTCGCCGCAGGACATCAGAAAGCCTTCGCCCAGCGCGAACGTCGTCTCGCGCTGCGCATGCGACGCGATCAACGGGCAGGTGACATTCACGCCGAAGGCGAAATCGTCCCCATCCGCGTCACCCGCAATGATCTCGGGCGTGCGGCGATAGACCATCGGGCTGATGACGCCCGAATTCATCTTCAACCCGGGCATCGCCCACAGCTTCATCTCCACCTTGACGGCGGCATGCGGCAACGACTCGGCGTCGAAGCGTATGATCTTGCGGCCCAACACCTCACGCCACATCGCCGCCCGGTCCCGCTCCGGGAACGCGTCGGTGGAAAATTGCGTGACGATAAAATTATCGGTTTCAGTATTCATCCGGCGATGTCGCGTTAAGTGCTGACGTATCCGGCTTAAGAAACGAACCTTTTCATTATGTGCGTTCTGCGCGCGCAGCTATTCACGACAAAGGTATTACAACAAGAGCTGCAGATAAACCGTTCTCTATCATTACGTCAAATGACCGCGCTCCAGTCCACATTCGGCGCGGTTCTGTTCACTTCGGCGCAGGATAGGGTGTGGCGCGATTGCAACGTTTGTCGCCAAATCACGGCTGCTGCGTCTTCGTTCATTTCGAGCGCGCTCCCGTGTGCGACACGAATACCCGCTCCCCGTTACGACCGATTGACTGCGCGCCGCGCTCCGCTGCGGCTGCCGTTATTGCAATTGATCCAAGGCGTTGGGGGCCGGAATGGCAGACGCAAACAGATTGCCGCGACGCGTTGCGGGCGCAATGAGAATCATGGCCTGCCTCATAGCGGCTTGCAGCGTCGCGTGGCTGCCGTCGCGGGCGCAGGCGCAATGCGCCACCACCGGCACGAATCAGATCTGCACCAATCCGGCCGGCACCACCGTCTCGGCCGGAGCGATCGGAATCACCGACACCGTGACGCTGACCGTCACCAATCAGGGGACCATCACGGGGACCGTGGAAGGCATCGCGACCACCATCGGCGCGAACGTCACCAATTCGGGGCTCATCTCGGGCAATATTGGCATCTTCACCAGCGGCAACATCAACGCGACCAATTCCGGCACCATCACCGGCACGCTCGACGCCATCGTCTCCACCACCGGCACTGTGACCGTCGTCAACTCCGGCACGATCTCCAAGGCCAATCCCGCCACCGGCGTCGGGATCTTCGGCAACGTCGTGAACGTCACCAACTCGGGCACCGTCTCGGTTGTCGGCACCAGCAACAACGCGATCGATTCTGCGACGAGCACCATGGTCAACAACACGGGCACGGTTTCGGCCACCGGCAACAACAGCGCTGCGATCAATTCCGCGGCCAGCGTGACGGTGACCAACGCCGGCACGGTCTCGGCCACAGGTTCCGGCAGCTTCGGCATCAACGGCGGAAATGCCGCGACCGTCACCAATTCCGGGACCGTTTTCGGCACGATCGGAGGCGTCATCGCCTCGCAGGTGAATGTCAACAATTCGGGGAGCATCGTCAGTCAAGGCAACGGCATTTCCGCCATCAATGCCACCATCGGCAATACGGGTCTCATCACGGGTACCGCGGGCATCCGCGCGAGCGGCGTCTTGAATGTCGTCAATTCGGGCACGATCATCGGTACGGGCCCCAGTGCTTTCGGCATCGCCGCCAACACGCTCAAGCTGCTCAACACCGGAGCCGTAATCGGCGGGGAGGCGATCTCGACCATCAATGCATCGACGATCGTCAACGGAGGGACCATCGTCGGGACCAATGCGCCGGCGATCAATTTCGGCTTCGCTGGCGGAGACACGCTCACGATCCTCCCCGGCTCGCACATTCAGGGCGCGATCGCGCTCGGCTCGAACGACGTCGTCCACTTCAACGGCGGCAACAACAACCTGACCATCACGCCGAACGCATTCGGGAACGGTCTGTTTTCGGCGACGGGCCCGGCGCCGTTCGCGGTGGCCGGCAACCAGGCGGCCTCGATCGACGTGACGCCGTTCGGCCTCGCCGACAAGAACCTGATGGACTTCACCGGGGGCATCTCGGGCGTCCTCGATTCGCTCGGCGGCACCATGGCGATCGCGAACGGGCCGCTCTCCACCGCCTTCGCGCCGGCCGACAGCGGCAGCGCCGCGGCCCGCATCGACAGCGTCTTCGCGGCCATCCCGGGCCTCGCCTATGCGGGCGACAACAACCCGGTGTTCAAGGCGCCCACCCTGGTGGCGTCGGACGGGCGCGCCACATGGGCGCGCGCCTTCGCGGGCGAGCGCGTGCAGCAGCCCGACGGCCTGAGCCTGCATGCCACCACCAACTATGCGGGCGGCGCGGTCGGCTTCGACCTGCTCACACGCCGCGACCTGCGGCTCGGCGTGTTCGCGGGCGGCGGCGAGACCCGCATGGGGATCGCGCTCAACGCGGGCAGCACCAGCACTGACTCCGGCTTCGGCGGGCTCTATGGGCGCTATGCGTTCGGATCGTTCGGCGCGCCCTCGTTCCTCGACTTCGCGCTGTACGGCGGGGCGGGCACCAACGCAACCTCGCGCACGGTCAACAACAACCTCGCGCCGGGCGGCATCGAGATCGCGACCGCGAGCTTCTCCAGCTCCTATGTGAGCTCAGAGCTCAAATACGGCGTCGTCTACCCGCTGTGGGCCCACGACACGCTCACTCCTTCGGTCAAGCTGCGCTACGTCGCGGGTTTCTTCGGCGGCTACACCGAGGCCGGCTCGACCGCGAACCTCACGGTCGCTAGCCGCACCACCCAGGACCTCGAGGAGCGCGGCGAGCTCAAGTTCACCCACGCGACCATGTTCGGGCACACCGACCAGCTCCTCGCGAGCGTCTATGTCGGCGCGCTCGGGCTGCAGCGGATGGGCGACACCACGGTGAACACGGTGCTGCTCGGCGCCAGCGTGCCGTTCGTGACGCCCGGGCAGAGCAACGTCGTCGGCGGGCTCGCGGGCCTCGGCCTCGAATGGCGCACCGGCAACGGGGTCTCGCTGTTCGGCGCCGGCGAATACATGACGACCTCCGACCACTCGACCAATGCCGGCGCCAGGGGCGGCGTGCGGGTCGCGTTCTGACGACGAAATCCGCGAAGCCGCAAGGCCCGCTCCGCTCAGCCGGTCGGCATCTCCCCGACCACCGAGCGGTCCGGGTCGAGCCAGAAGGCCCACACGCCGGCACCGAGCACGAGCAGGACGGCGGCGACGATGAACGGCGCCTGCCAGTTGCCGTATTGCGCGAGGAACCCGAACACCAGGGGCGAGAGCGCGCCGCCGATATTGCCCGCCATGTTCATCATGCCGGACACCGTGCCTGAATACTTGCCGCCCGTGTCCATCGGCACTGCCCAGGAGGGGCCGATGGTGAACTCGAGAAAGAACAGCGCGCCGGTCAGGCAAAAGACCGCCGTGTAGGCGTCGGCCGTGAGCGCGGCCGGAACGATGCACGCCGCACAGCCGAGCAGGCCGACGATCGCGACCGAGCGCCGGGCGATCTTGGCGCTGCCGGTCTTGCGCAGCAGCCAATCGGTGGCGAGGCCGCCGGCGGTGTCGCCGATGACACCGGCGAGCAGCGGCAGCGAGGCAAGCCAGCCGCTCTTCACCAGCGTGAAGTGCCGCGCCTCGACCAGATAGGACGGCAGCCAGCTCAGGAAGATCCACAGGCAATACACATAGGTGAAGTAGGCGCACATGATCGCCCACATGTTGGGCGACTTGATCAGCGTGCCCCAGGGCACGCTGGCCCTCTTCTCCTCGATGACCGGCTTGTTGATGTTGCCCTGCGCGTCGAGGCCGCGGATGTGGGCGAGCTCCGCCGCATTCACCGCGGGCTGCTCTTCCGGCAGGTTGCGGTAGCTCACCCACCACCACAGCGACCAGATGAACCCGGCGACGCCGCAGATGTAGAACGCCGCGCGCCAGCCGAGCGCCGGCACCGACAGATGCAGCGACCCGAGCCCGAGCGTGCCGCCCGCGATGATCGTGACCACGATCGGAGGCGCGATCGCGGCGCCGAACCGACTGGCGCTGTGAGTGAACCCCTGCACGAACCCGCGCTCGCTGCGCGGATACCAGAGCTGCATGGCGCGGGTCGCGCTCGGGAACGCGCCCCCTTCGCCGACGCCGAACAGGAAGCGAATGATCACGAACGAAACGACGCCGACGCCGAGCGCCGTGGCGCCCGTCATGATCGACCAGTACGCGACGATGCCGGTGAGGACCACGCGCGCCCCGAACCGGTCGGCCAGCCAGCCGCCCGGAACCTGAAAGATCGCATAGGCCCACACGAAGGCGCTGAAGATGTAACCCATCGTCAGCTTGTCGAAGCCGAACTCCTTGCTGATGACCGGCGCGGCGGCTGAAATGTTCACGCGGTCGAGATAGGTGATGAGGTACATCAGGGAGATCAGGGTCAGCACGTACCAGCGGCCGCGACTGGCGCCATGGCTGGGATGACCCGGGTGGGCTTGCGACATGATTCGTTGGCTCCCTGAGCAGATTATTTTCGCTATTGGCGAAGTCTGGATATTCGCGATTTCCCGGCGTCAGCCATCAGGCACGCCGAGCCCCGGCGTATGTTGCGGCTTTGCGCCGAGGCCGCAAGTCGAATCCGAGCCCGAGGGGACGCGGCATTTTGCACCTTGCCGCACCGCATCGACCCTCACCCATAGAAGCCGACCAGCGAGGTCGACAGCAGCGGCAGCGGCCTCACGTTCTCCGGTGTGCATCGATACTCATCTGCAGGACGCGCGCGACATGGACCGCCGCGCGGCCCGTGCCGTCGTGGATCTGGTGGCGGCATGACGTTCCGTCGGCGACGACCAGCGTTTCGGCAGCCGCCTGGCGCACGGTCGGCAGGAGCGACAGCTCGCCCATGGCAAGGGACGTGTCGATCGTGTCGGCCGCATAGCCGAACGAACCCGCCATGCCGCAGCAGCTCGACTCGATGGTCTCGACCTCGAGATCGGGGACGAGCTTGAGCACGGCCTCGACCGGCGCAAAGGCATCGAAGGATTTCTGGTGACAGTGGCCATGCACGAGAGCGCGCGCTGCCAGCGGTGCGAGCGGGAGCGCGAGACGGCCGGCCTTCGCTTCGCGCGCCAAAAACTCTTCGAATGCCAGCGCGTGGCGCGCCACCGCCTGCGCGCCCGCATCGTTGATGAGGGCAGGTATCTCGTCGCGGAAGCCGAGGATGCAGCTCGGCTCGAGGCCGACGACCGGCACGCCGCGCGCGACATGCGGCGCGAGCGCCGCGAGCGTGCGCTCGGCTTCTTTCTTTGCTTCGTCGACTTGCCCGATCGAGAGAAAAGTGCGGCCACAGCACAGGGGGCGCGAGGAGCCGTCGGCCGGAGTCGCAATGTGGACCTGATATCCGCCAGCGCGAAGCACCGTGAGCGCCGCGTCGAGGTTTTCGCGCTCGAAATAGCGATTGAAGGTGTCGGCGAAGAGGATGATCTCTTCCCCTCCCCCGCTTGCGAGGGAGGAACGCGCGCCAACGGGTCGCGCCGAAGGCGTGCCCGATGGTGAGCTCCGCGCGCCAGGAGGGGGCAAGTCGGCGGCGTCCCGACTCGTGGAGAGACCCCCCTCGCCCTCCGCCGCATGCGCTGGAGGGGGCGCGACGTCGGAGTCCCTGAACCAGTCGCTTCGCCAGCGGGGGAGCGTGCGGCGCGAGGAAAAGCCCGCGAGCGCCTCCGACAGCTTCGCGGCTCCGGGCAACATATCCCGCAGATTCATCAGCCACGGCACCTTCGCGGCGTACGGCGCATAGCGGGGCAGATGGCCCACCAGCCGCTCGTGCAGGCCGAGCCCATATTTCTTCGCCCGCGCGGCCTGCACCTCGATCTTCATGCGCGCCATGTCGACGCCGGTCGGGCATTCGCGGCGGCACGCTTTGCAGGAGACGCAGAGCTTCAGCGTCTCGGCCATGTCGTCCGACGTGAAGGCATCCGGCCCGAGCTGGCCCGTGATGGCGAGGCGGAGCGCGTTGGCGCGGCCGCGGGTGACGTCGCGCTCCTCGCGCGTCACCCGGTAGGATGGGCACATGACGCCGCCGGCGAGCGCACGGCAGGCGCCGTTGTTGTTGCACATCTCGACCGCGCCCTGGAAGCCGCCGCCCTCGCCCGGATAAGCGGACCAGTCGAGCGCGGTGGTCATCGGCTCGCCGCGATAGCCGGGGCCGTAGCGGAAATTCGTGCGGTCATCGAACTTGGGCGCGCGCACGATCTTGCCCGGGTTGAACAGCCCGGCCGGATCGAAGCGGTCCTTCACCTGCTCGAAGGCGCGCACCAGGCGCTCGCCGAACATGAATGCATGGAACTCGGAGCGCACGATGCCGTCGCCATGCTCGCCCGAGTGCGAGCCTTTGTACTCGCGCACCATCGCAAAGGCCTCCTCGGCGATCGCGCGCATCGCCGCCTTGTCCTTGTCGAGGCGCAGGTTGAGCACCGGGCGCACGTGCAGGCAGCCGACCGAGGCGTGCGCGTACCAGGTGCCGCGCGTGCCGTGCTTCTCGAACACCTGCGTGAGCCGTGCCGTATAGTCGGCGAGATGCGCCAGCGGCACGGCGCAGTCCTCGACGAAGGAGACCGGCTTGCCCTCCTCCTTCATCGACATCATGATGTTGAGGCCGGCGGTGCGCAGCTCGGTGATCGCCGCCTGCAGCTTGGGCTCGAGCACCTCGACGACGCCGCCGCATTGCGCGCCCGGCTTGTCCCAGGCGAAGCCGAGGTCGCCCATCAGCGCGCCGAGCTGCTCGAGCCGGCGCATATTCTCGTCCCAGTCGTCCTCGGCGAACTCGACCAGCAGCACCGCGTCGGGATCGCCGCGCACGAACTGCTCCAGGGTCGGGCGAAAGATCGCGATGTCGCGGGCAAGCGCGATCATCGTCCGGTCGACCAGCTCGACCGCGATCGGCGCGAGCTTGACGATGTGCTGGGCCGCATCCATGGCGTCGTGGAAGCGGCCGAAGTGGCACGCGCCGACCGCGCGGCGCCCGAGCAGGGGCGAGAGCTTGAGCTCGATCTGGGTGGAGAAGCCGAGCGTGCCTTCCGAGCCGACCAGGATGTGGGCGAGGTTGAGGTCGTTGCGCCCGGGCAGCAGCGCATCGAGATTGTAGCCGCCGACGCGGCGCTGGACCTGCGGGAAGCGCGCCTGCACCTCCTCCGCCTCACGGGCGCCGAGCGCGAGCAGATCGGCGGCGAGCGGGCGCAGTGCCGGCGCGACATCGGAGAGGTCGCGCGCGGCCGGCCCGAAATGCGCTCTTGTCCCGTCGGCGAGGAAGGCATCGATCGCGAGCACATTCTCGCGCGTGTTGCCGTAGCGCAGCGAGCGCGCGCCGCAGGAATTGTTCGCCGTCATGCCGCCGATGGTGGCGCGCGAGGCGGTGGAGATGTCGACCGGAAACCACAGACCGTGCGGTTTGAGCCGGCGGTTGAGGTCGTCGAGCACGATGCCGGGCTCGACCACGCAGCGGCGGCCGGCGACGTCGAGGTCGAGCACGCGGTTGAGATATTTCGAGCAGTCGATCACCAGCGACTGGTTGACGGTCTGGCCGCACTGGGAGGTGCCGCCCCCGCGCGGGAGCACGGTGACGCGCTCCGCGCGGGCGAGCGCGATCGCGCGCTCGGCATCCGCGATGGTGCGCGGCCGGACGACCCCGAGAGGCATGATCTGGTAGTGGGAGGCGTCGGTCGCGTACCTGCCGCGGGTGAAGCGATCGAAGCCGACGTCGCCGGCGACCTCGGCCTTGAGCCGCCGCTCCAGCCCCGGCATCACGATATCGGCCATACGTCAATTTCCTCTCGGCGAACAGCTTTCTCCGGCCCGACCCGGCGGGCGAAAAGCCAACTACCCCACGTGCCTCATGGGGCAGGCTTTTACCGACTTCATCCGATGGGCAGGAGCCCTGCGTGAACGGGCTTGAAACTGACCTTCGCATTCGCCATTCATGGCGGCAAGCCGCCGGGCCGCAGGCCGAATCCCCCTCTCAGCCGCTCCTTCCGGCCGCCTTGCCAATACAGACAAGAGAAGAATCGAAGGAAAATCATGTCGAAGAACTCATCGCGCATCCCCGGGCGGCATTTCCTGCACATTCCCGGGCCGACGCCGCTGCCCGACCGCATCCTGCGCGCCATGGACACCCCGATCATCGACCACCGGGGTCCGGAGTTCGCCAAGCTCGCCAAGCGCTGCCTCGACGGCATCAAGACAATCTTCAAGACCACCAACCCGGTGATCATCTACACCGCGACGGGCACGGGCGCCTGGGAGGCCTCGCTGGTCAATACGCTGTCGCCCGGCGACAAGGTGCTGATGGTCGAGACCGGGCAATTCGCCACCCAGTGGAAGAACATGGCGATCAAGCTCGGGCTGGTGCCGGAGTTCATCAAGACCGACTGGCGCATCGGCGCCGATCCGGCCGTGATCGAGGCGCGGCTGAAGGAGGACAAGAAGCACGAGATCAAGGCGGTATGCGTGCTGCACAACGAGACCGCGACCGGCTGCCTCTCCCCGATCGCCGAGATCCGCAAGGCGATCGACCGCGCCGGCCATCCGGCCCTGTTCATGGTCGACACCATCTCGTCGCTCGCCTCGACCGATTATCGCCACGACGAGTGGGGCGTCGACGTCACGGTCGGCGGCGCGCAGAAAGGCCTGATGCTGCCGCCCGGCATGTCGTTCAATGCGATCAGCGACAAGGCGCTGGCGGCGTCGAAGACCTCGAAGCTCACCAAGTCGTTCTGGGCGTGGGACGACATGCTCACCATGAACAAGCAGGGCTTCTTCCCCTACACGCCGGCGACGCAGATGCTGCAGGGCCTCGACGTCGCAATCGACATGCTGCACGAGGAAGGCCTCGACAACGTGTTCGCGCGCCATCATCGCCTCGCCGAGGCGACGCGGCGCGCCATCAAGGCGTGGGGTCTCGAGACCGTGTGCCGGGACCCGAAGTATTATTCGCCGACGATCACGGCGGTGATCATGCCGGAGGGCCACGACGGCGACGCGTTCCGGGCGCTCGCGCTCGATCACTTCAACATCTCGTACGGGGCGAGCTTCGGGCCCTTCGCGGGCAAGATGTTCCGCATCGGCCATCTCGGCGACGTCAACGAGCTGATGATGATGGGCGCGCTCGCCGGCACCGAGATGGCGCTGTCGCTCGCCGGCGTCCCGCACAAGAAGGGCGGCGTGCAGGCCGCGATGGATTATCTCGTGTCGGCGGCCTCGCCGGCGCGGGCAGCGGCGGAGTAGCCTACTTCCTTCCCTCCCCGCACTTGCGGGGAAGGAATACGCGCCGAAGGCGCGCCAGGAGGGGGCAGGTCGTCCGCGCCTGAGCAAGCGGCGGCCCCTCCCCCGCAAGTGCGGGGGAGGAAGACCAACGGCAGTGCCGTATTGAGGAGACGTCCCATGGACACCCGCGCTCGCGAAATCCGCGCCGAGGACATCAACCCGCGCTTCAACTGGGGCCGCGCGCTGCCGGCGCTCGGCACCATGGGCGTCGATTTCGAGGAGCGCGTCGATTATCGCCGGCTGCACCGCTATCGGCTGTCGCGGGTGAAGAAGGCGCTGGAGAGCTCCGAGCTCGGCGCGCTCCTGGTCTTCGACGTCAACAACATCCGCTACATCACGTCGACGAAGATCGGCGAGTGGGAGCGCGACAAGCTCTGCCGCTGGACGCTGCTCACCCGCACCGGCGAGCCGATCCTGTGGGACTTCGGCTCGGCCGCGGTGCATCACAAGCTCTACACGCCATGGCTCGCGCCGGAGAACTGCAAGGCGGGCCTGATCGGGATGCGCGGCACCGTCAATCCGGCGTTCGGCCTGATGAAGCGCCACGCCGAGGAGATCGCGTCGCTGATCCGCGAGGCCGGCGTCGGCGACATGCCGGTCGGCGTCGACATCATCGAGCCGCCGATGATGTTCGAGCTGCAGAAGGCCGGGCTCAAGGTCGTCGACGGCCAGCAGGTGATGCTGGAAGCGCGCGAGATCAAGTCGGCCGACGAGATCGCGCTCCTGAATCGCGCCGCCGCCATGGTGGACGGCGCCTATCACCTGATCCACGAGCAGCTCAAGCCGGGCGTGCGCGAGAACGACATCGTCGCCAACGTCAACCAGTTCCTCTACCAGAACGGCTCCGACGACGTGGAGGCGATCAACGCCATCTCGGGCGAGCGCTGCAACCCGCATCCGCACAACTTCACCGACCGCATGCTGCGGCCGGGCGACCAGGCGTTCTTCGACATCCTGCAGGCGTTCATGGGCTATCGCACCTGCTACTATCGCACGTTCAACGTCGGCCGCGCGACGAGCGTGCAGCACGATGCCTACAAGAAGGCGCGCGAGTGGCTCGACAACGCGATCGCGCTGATCAAGCCGGGCGTCTCCACCGACAAGGTGTGCAGCGTGTGGCCGAAGGCGGAAGAGTTCGGCTTCCCGGACGAGATGTCTGCCTTCGGGCTGCAGTTCGGCCACGGCCTCGGTTTGGCGCTGCACGAGCGCCCGATCATCTCCCGCGTGATCTCGATGACGCACCCGACCGAGATCAAGGAAGGCATGGTGTTCGCGCTCGAGACCTACTGCCCGGCGAAGGACGGCTACTCGGCCGCCCGCATCGAGGAAGAGGTCGTGGTCACCGACAAGGGCTGCCGCGTGATCACCCTGTTCCCGGCCGAGGAGCTGCCGATCGCCAACCGGTATTGACGGCGAGAGCTCCGCCACAATTGCCGCAGCAATTCCTCGTAGCGACCCGCCGCGATCCGTCGTAGGATGATGTCGTCCGGGCTTGGCCCCGCCTGCCGGTAATGGCCGCCGCGCGAGACCATAGGGGAATGGCATTATCATGCGACCGAATCTGGCAACCGCGCTCTGCCTCGCGGGAGTGCTGTCGTTGTGCTCGTTTGCGGCGTCGGCGCAGAGCGACGACCGCTACGTCCGCGACATCGACACCAAGCAGCGCCGGGCCTGCACGCCCGACGTGCAGCGGCTGTGCAGCCAATATGGGAACGACGTGGACGAGATCGTCGCCTGCCTCACGCGCGAGAAGGCGAACGGAAACCTCAGTCCGGCGTGCACCGAGGTCTTCTCGACGCCGAAGCAGTGCAAGGCGGATGTGCAGAGCTCGTGCAAGGACTACCTCGTGGTGATCCCGAGCGTGGTAGCCTGCCTCAAACGCAATCTCGACGCCGGCAACCTCGAGGCCGACTGCGCTCAGGCCTTCGCGGCTACTCTCGCACCGGCGCCAGCGCAATCGACCCGCAAGCCGCCGGTCAAAAAGAAGAAGTGAAAAACAAGAAGATCAGTCAATGACTTAAAGCGGTGCCTGGCGCGGGCGCCGGAGGCTCCCGCGATTTCCCCGGCGATTTCGGTGCAACCCGACGGCCCCCCGCCCGTTTCCATTAACGACGCGTGGGACAGGTTGCGGACCGCCCCGTCCATTTGTGCCATTTTTCTGCCCGACCTGACGGGCAGAGCCCCCTACCAGCCAAGAACGAGGGACGACATGAAGAGAATTGGTTTGAACCGTTTTTTCGCAGTGTCATTGGCGACGGCCGGATTGATGATCGGCCTCGGGCTGACCTCGTTGGCGCCCGCCCAGGAAATGACCCCCGAGCAGGCCTGCACGGGCGACGCCCAGAGCCTGTGCGGCGAGTTCATCCCGGATCGCGCCAAGGTCGGCGCGTGCCTGCGCCGCAATGCAGCTCGTCTCAGCCCGGCATGCCGCGGCTTCGTGGTGGGCGGCCGCCATACGACGCACGGGCGCACCTATACGCGCCATCGCATCTATCACCACTATCACCGCCACCACTGAGTCCGAGAGACGCGGCGCCGGCGGGCGCCGCGAACATCACTGCCGCTCGAGCGGCGCCAGCGGCGTCGCGCCTTCGGGAATCGGCGTACGGTTGACGTTCAGGATCAGCGAGACGAAGCCGTAGTAGGCCGCGAGGCCGACGAGCTCGAGCACGGTCGTCTCGCCGAAGCGTCCGACCGCGGCGTCGAACGTCGCGTCGCTGACGTCGCGGTCGTACAGGAGCTCGGTGCAGAGGTCGTAGACCAGCGTCTCGTCGCCCGAGAGCCGCGGTGGGCGCTTGCCCTGCCCGATCGCTTCCGGGATGCTTGCGTCGAGCCCCGCCTTCACGGCGTGCTGGCGATGCGCGTACCACTCGTATTGCGCCGACCAGAAGCGCGCCACCACCAGGATCGCGAGCTCGCGCAGCGGCGCGGGCAGCGAGCCCTCGAAGCGCACATAGTCACCGAGCTCGCGCACGCGATCGGCGAATTCCGGGATGCGCAGCAGCGCCGGAAACGGGCCGCGCACGCCGCCACGCGGCCCCTGGGTGAGCGCTTGCGCGACCCGCTGCTGCGCCGCCGTCATCTGGTCGGGCGCGATCGGCTTGAAACGAGGTGAAGTCATAGCTCGTCCATCTGCTCCAATGCGTTGGGACCAGCGCATCCAAAAGCCCTCTCGCGAGTTCCGCAAGGGGCTCGTGCGCATCGCGCCAGGTCGAATGCAGATGGTGGGCCCTATTCGGCCGCCTCGGAGCGCCGCGGGCGCTTGGCGAGCGTCTCACTCAGAAGATGCTCGGCGGGAATCTCCAGCATCCAGCTGAACCCTTCGGGAAGGAAGAGGCTCTTGACCCTTCCGCCGAATGTCACGGAAACGAAGCGTTCGATCACCATGGCGCCGAAGCCTTTGCGCACCGGCTCCTGGACCGGCGGTCCGCCCTTCTCCTGCCAGACGAAGCGCACGAATTTGCGTCCCTCCGTCTCGACCAGCTCCCAGCTGATCGCGATCTTGCCGGACGGAGCCGCGAGCGCGCCGTATTTCACCGCATTGGTGCCGAGCTCGAACAGGGCGAAGCCGAGGTTCTGCACCGCGTCGGGCTTGAGAATGAAGTTCTCGCCGCTCATCTCGACGCTGGCGCCGTCCTCGCGCACGAACGGCATGAGCTGCGCGCTGACGAGGTCGCGGATGCTGGCGCCAGTCCAATCCTGGCGCACCAGCACATCGTGCGAGCGTGCGAGCCCGTGCAGCCTGCCCATGAACCGGCCCTCGAAATCCTCGAACCCGGCGCTGTGCTGCATGGTCTGGCGCGCCATGGCGTGGACGACGGCGAGCAGGTTCTTCGAGCGGTGCGACAGCTCGCGCATGACGAAGTTGAGGTGCCGCTCGTGCTCGACCTGCGCGGTGACGTCGGTCGAGGTGCCGACCCAGCGCGCGATGCGTCCCTGGCTGTTGCGCAGCGGCACCACGCGGGTGAGGAACGGGTGGAACGTGCCGTCGGCGCCGCGCAATGGAAACGTCATGTCGAACGGCTTGCCGGTGCGCACCGATTCGTTCCAGCGCGCCACCACCTCGGGCAGGACGGCGGGATCATGCACGCGCTGCCAGCTGTCGCTTTCCACCTGCTCGGCCGTCATGCCCGTGTATTCGTACCAGCGCTCGTTGTACCAGATGATGCCGCCGTCGGCGTCCGCCATCCACACCAGCTGCGGCATCGAGTCGGCGAGGCTGTGGAATTGCCGCTCGCGCTCCTGCCGGTCGGAGATGTCGCGGGCGATCTTCGAGATGCCGACCACCGTGCCGTCGGCGGTGCGGATCGGCGCCGCCTCGACCTCCACGTCGACCAGCGTGCCGTCCCGGCGACGGCGCTGCGTCTCGAAGCGGTCGTTGCCGCCGGCGCGCACCGTGGCGATCGCCCGCGCGATCTCGCCATGCCGGCCCTCGGGCACGATGAGATCGAGTGGACGTCCGATCATCTCCTCGGCGGTGTAGCCGTAGAGCCGCTCGGCCGCCCGGTTCCAGGTCAGGATCGTGCCGTCGAGCGTAAGGCTCTCGATCGCGTCGGCCGAGGAGGCCACCACGGCGGCGAGGTGGGCGTTGGCGATCTCGGCCTGCTTGCGCGCATCGATGTCGAGCACGAGGCCGATCGCATATTGCGGCACGCCGCCGGCATCGCGCACCGCGACGCTGCTGACCTGCACCCAGACGACGCTGCCGTCCTTGCGCAGGAAGCGCTTCTCGATCGTGTATGAGGTGCCGGCCGCCATCATGGCGGCGAGCAGGTCGAGGTTCTTCGGCCGATCGTCCGGGTGGGTGATGTCGATCAGGGTCTTGTCGCGGATCTCCTCGGCCGAGTAGCCGGTGATCTCGCAGTGGCGGCGGTTGGCGAAGCGGAAGCGGCCGTCGAGATCGACGATCGAGATGCCGGCGGTGCCCTGGTCGACGATGGCGCGGAAGCGCATGTCGCTTTCGCGCATCGCCGCCTCGGCGCGCTGGCGATCCTGCGAGGCGCGGGTCAACGCATCGCCGACGTCGTTGACCTCGCGCAGGCTGGTCGACACCGGCGGGAACGTCTCTCCGCTACCGAGCCCGCGCGCCGCCCTGGCGAGCTGGGCGATGGAACGGGCGATCCATTCGCCGGCGGCGGCGGCGCCGACGAAGGCGAGCGCCGCGAAGCCGAGCAGCTTGAACAGCATCTCGCGTTCCCAGGCGCGCATGGGCCCGGTGACGATCTCGGGCGGCGCCTCGATCGCCGCGGTCCAGCCGTTGGCGAGGTGCGTGAAGGCCGCGAAGCCGGCCGCCCCGGACGCGGCCAGCAGCGTCCCCGAGCCCTCGCGTGCGCCGGCGATGCGCGCCCGCAGCTCGGCGCTCGCAAGCTTGCCGACGAATTCGACGCCGTCGCGGCTGCGCGCAATGACGCGGCCTTCGCGGTCGTAGAGCACGGCGACGCGGTCGGACGGCACGCCGCTCGAGACGACGTCGTTCAAGCGCTCGACCGGCAGCGCCCCGCTCAGCACCAGGTCGCCGTACCCGACCGGAAAGAAGACCGTGATCACGTGGCGCTTGCTCAGCCGGCTGACGAAGAGATCGGAGTCCTCCGGGGCGCCGCTCGTCACCACCCGCCGCAGCGCATCGGTGTTGCGCACCGGCTCGAGCAGGGTGCCGGGCGGGGCGATCGTGTTGATGAGCTGGCTGCCGTCGGCGCGCAGCAGCGCGATCCAGCCGTGCTCGCCCTTGAGCGCCGCCGTCGCCTGCGCATGGAACGCGGTGTAATCGCCGTCGCGCAAAGCGCGCGAGGTCGCGAGCGCCCGTAGCAGCGCCCGTTCGATCTGCAGCTCGCGGTTGACGTCGTCGGCGGCCGCGCGCGCGAGCGTGATGCCTTCGCGGTTGACGTCCTGCTGCTTGTCCGTCAATGCGGCGCGGTACTGCAGCACGAAGAAGAGCACCACCGGCAGAAGAAGCGCGAGCGCAAACAAGGCGAGCGCGGTACGCAGCGACCATGGCTTGCGCCACAAGCGGCGCGCCTGCGGATCTTCACCAGTCTGCTCGATAGACGACGAGGTTGGCACCGTCCGACCCGACGCGTTGGCGGCCACGTTTGCGGGCATGCGGCCCGCCCCGCCGCCGTCCGTGCTGCCGCTCAACATAGACCTATTTTGCGCCTCTGCATGGGCGCAAATGCGTCGAGACGGGCGAAAGCAAAAAAAGCGCGCGCCGCGGAACCCGGCCGAATCCCGGGCGTTGACACACTTGACCTGCGTCGGACGGACGAATGCGCCGGTTGGACCTCAGCTTTCCAACCCCGTCGGCACGTTTCGGTTCTCGCTCTCGAGCTTCATGCCGGCAGCGAGCGCCATCGTCTCCATCAGCGCGGCGAAATCCTTCTGCAGGTACTCGTCGGGATTTTTCTGCAGCTGCGCTGCGCCGAAATGCGCCTGCAGCATCTCGCGCGCCGCCGCCGTCACCGGCATCGGCACATCCTTCTCGCGGCCGAGCTCGAGGCCGAGGTCGAGATCCTTGCGCAGGAGCTCGGGCGTGAAGGTGGTGGTCCAGTCGAGATTGACCAGGGCCGGCGACTTGTAGGCGGTGAACATCGAGCCCATCACGCCGTTGTTGAGGAACGACAGGAAGGCGTGGCGCGGCACGCCCAGCTTGTTCACCAGGAGCGTGATCTCGATCAGGTTCTCGATGACGACGCCCAGCATCACGTTGTGGGCGATCTTGCACACGCGCGCGAGCTCGCCCTCGCCCACATAGGAGACGCCGCGCGGCGCGAACGCCTTGATCAGCGGCTCGACGGTGCGGAAGGCCCCCTCCGGCCCGGACGCGACCGAGGAGAGCTTGCCGGCCTTGATGACCTTGGCGTTGCCGCTCACCGGTGCGCAGATGTAATCGCTGCCGCGCGCGGCGAGCTTCCTGCGCACCTCGACGGATTCCTCGACCGCGATGGTGGAGCAATCGACGAAGATCTTCGGCAGCTTGTTGCCGCCGGTGGTGACGACGCCGGACTCGCCGAAATAGACCTCGTCGAGATCCGGCCCGGCAGACACGATCGAGAACAGCACGTCGACGCCGGCGAGATCGGCGAGCTTGTCGACGACCTTGGCCCCGCTCTTCCGTAGCGGCTCCGCCTTCGATTTCGTGCGATTCCACACCGAGAGATCGTGGCCGGCCTTGACCAGCCGCTCCGCCATGGCGAATCCCATGCGGCCCATGCCGATCCAGCCGATCTTCTGATTGCCTTGCGCCATCACGTCCTCCTCGCTCGACATGGCTGTCCCAGCCACGCACGTTTCCATGTTTGGCGCATGCCCTGATCGACGTGCGCGGTGCCGAGCCCTGAAGGCGTGGATGCCCGGGACATAGGCCCGGATATGACGCTTGGATTGCGGCGAGGTGGTCTAGGGCCTCGCATCGGGGACATCAAGCCGCGCCGAAGCCTTGTATCGGGCGGGAAAGGAGGCCACCGCCAGCACCCTGGCAAATGGCGGCGGCGCTCACAACCCAAAGCACGAAGCGAGCTCACTGATCGATGCAGCGTCGGTCTTCGGCATCCTCTCGTTGCGCGATTTGGTCCGGGCGGTGCTTCGCTCGGCGACCATAGTTGCGAGCGGGATCAATCGACGCTGCGCAAGCCGGTCAGTGCACGCGATACGCACGACGCTGAATGAGTCATAAGGTGAAACACAACTAAATGTCGCGAAATGACTAAAACTTGATGTTGGAACTTGATAATTCGTGATTCCGCGACGAGCCTACGTGTATAACTGGTTGCTGAACCCCCCTAGTGCACGCGGCTCGGAGCCTCCGCATGCCCGTACGCCGGGACTTGCGCGAGCAGACCTTGGATGCGTTGGCGTTCGTCGACGCGGTCGAGGGGTTGGTGCGGCTTGATGACGTCACGGCCGCGATGGAGCAGTCGCTCGCGCCCTTCGGCATCGAGAGTTTCATCGTCACGGGACTGCCGACCAGGCGGCAGCCGTTCGAAGAGCTGGTCATGGCCTCGCGCTGGCCGGCCGAGTTCTTCATGCTCTACATCGAAAATGATTATGCGCACATCGATCCACTGTGGCGACGCAGTGTGCAGTCGCGCCTGCCGTTCGAATGGGACGCCGACGCCTACCGGACGAACCCCGACCCGCGCGTCGTCGAGATGGCGCGGCACGCGGCGCAGGTGGGCATGCGCCGCGGCCTTCTCGTTCCGATCCATGGGCCGCACGGCGAAGAGGGCTGCGTCTCGACGGCGGCAGCCGACCTCGATCTCACGGCGCGGGAGAAAGCGTCGATCCATCTGATCTCGCTCTACGGATTCGAACGCATGCGCAGCTTGCGCGGCCCGCTGCCGGAAAAGCGCGCGATGCTGACGGCGCGCGAGCGTGAGGTGCTGACCTGGGCGGCGCAGGGTAAATCGGCCTCCCAGATCAGCGAGACGCTCAGCATCTCCAAGCGCACGGTCGATGAGCATACGCAGACCGCCGCGCGCAAGCTCGGCGCCGCCAACCGTACGCAGGCAGTGGCGATCGCGCTGCGCGATCACATCATCGATCCGTGAGCTCGGCGGGTGTATGGAACCGGAATGATATCCCCGAGTTCCTTCGAGGAACGCGACGCGACTTCGTCGGCGGTCGCCACATACCCGTCAAAAATGACTAGGTAATGGTACCACTAGCAGCAATACTCACCTAGCGGTAAGATTTACTCGAATCGTATCACTCATCGAAACAATTTTGTGAGCGTCCGGTAGTATAGTGTTGCGTGCCGCGCCTGCAACCGCTGCGCGAGAAGCCCCCGCGCGCAAGCCAAGCGGCGCAAATATAAAGGAGCCTTCCACAACCAAGGGGTGCACGCTCATGCATACGACAGTGACGAAGCGATCGGTCGTCATCGCGGGCCGCAAGACCAGCATCAGCCTGGAGGACGAGTTCTGGCACGGGCTGAAGGCGATCGCCCGTCAGCACCAGCGAACCCTCTCGGCCGTCGTCGGCGAGATCGATCAGAACCGGCGCGGCAATCTCTCCTCGGCCATTCGCGTCTTCGTATTCGGCAATCTGTGCACGCAGGCTCCGGCCGCGGACGCCGGCAGCAGCGCCGGGCTCAACGGCGCCGCGTTCGACCGACACGAGTCGCACTCGCTCTAGGGCACGGAGCGGTAACATGTCGGCCGTGAGCGGTTCCACTCCGGAAATCTTCGTCGTCGACGATGATCCGACGGCGCGCGAATCGATCGCGACCCTGCTCGCCGAGGCAGGCTTCCGCGTGACGCTGTTCGCCGACGGCGTCGCGGTGATCAACGAGGCGCGCGCGCGCGTGCCGGCCTGCATCATCCTCGACCTGCATATGCCGGGCGGTTCCGGGCTCGACATCCTCGCCAAGCTCGACGCCCGGCACTACGCGGCGCCGATGCTGGTGGTGTCGGGCCGCAGCGACATCCCGTGCGTCGTCGAGGCGATCAAGCGCGGGGCGTTCGACTATATCGAGAAGCACCGCGCAGCCGAGGATCTGGTCCCGCGCGTGCGTGAGGCCGTCGATGCCATAGCGCAGCGCCCGTCCGATTACGGGATCTGGGATCCGGCGCGGCCGACGTTCCCGGGAGCCCCGACGCTGACGCCGCGCGAGCACGAGGTGCTCGCCCAGATCGTCGGCAGCGCCTCCAACAAGGAGGCCGCCGCGCGACTCGGCATCAGCCGGCGAACCGTCGAGATCCATCGCGCCCACATCATGCAGAAGCTCGGCGCCAAGAATTCCGTCGACCTGATGCGCATCGTGATGAGCCGCGCGCCGGACGAAGCTTCGCCCAATCCGCACCAGAGCCCGCGCCACGATCCGCGCCAGCTCACGGCCTGACGCGCGCCGTTGGCCGGCGCGACCGCCGACGCGGCGGCACGAGAAAAGCACTTCCCGCCGTCGACCCGTAATTATAACTATGCTCTTCTGCCTACATACTTGTACTTACTTGGGGTTGTGAGATATATATTTGCCCTTAATAAGTTTTCAGGCTTTGTTGTGTTACGAAGACTGGCAATAAACCCCTACGCGAACCGGCTCCCGGCCAGGGCGCAATGATCACGATCCCGACCGTATGGCCGCCGCGTGGACGCCACACGCGGCGACGTCGATGACCCTCGTTCCGCCGCACGAGCGAGCCGGGCGCCGGCCGCGGTCCCGCCGCGCCGCCCATTCAGCCGGGCCAGTCGAGGTTGCGTTCGGCGACGCTCCCGACGCGGCCCCCCACATGGCCCCAAACGTAGCGCGCGACGCGCCGTCGCACGAAGCTGGCGAGGAGAAATTCCGTGTCGCGGTCGAATCGTGCCCGAACGGCATGATCATGAGCGATACGGAGGGCCGGATCGTCATGGTCAACAGCGAGGTCGAGCGGCTGTTCGGCTATCGGCGCGAGGAGCTGATCGGCGCCTCGATCGACATCCTGGTGCCTGAGCGCCTGCGCCGCCAGCACCTGCATCATCGCAAGGGCTTCGTCCGCACGCCGGAGAAACGCCAGATGGGCGGGCATCGCGACCTGATGGGCCGGCGCCGCGACGGCAGCGAGTTTCCGGTCGAGGTCGGCCTCAACCCGATCCGCACCTGCGAAGGCCCGATGGTGCTGAGCGCGATCGTCGACATCAGCGAGCGCGTGCGCCTCGAGCGGCTCAAGGACGAGTTCGTCGCCATGGTGAGCCACGAGCTGCGCACGCCGCTCACCTCGATCGCTGGCTCGCTCGGGCTGCTGATGGGCAACGCCGCCGGCCATCTGCCCGATACGGCGGTGCGCCTGCTGTCGATCGCGCACGCCAACAGCCAGCGGCTGGTGCGGCTCATCAACGACATCCTCGACCTGCAGAAGATCGAGGCCGGCCAGGTCGTCTTCCACCTCAAATATCTCGATTTGCGGCCGCTGCTCGAGCAGACGCTCGAGGCAAACCGCGCGTTCGCGAACGAGTTCGACGTGCGGATCCGACTCGATGACGATGCCGCCGATGGCGAGATCTTCGCCGACAGCGACCGGCTCGCCCAGGTCGTCACCAACCTCCTGTCCAATGCCATCAAGTTCTCGCCCAAGGGCGGGGAGGTGACGGTCGGGGTCGAGCGACACGGCGATAAGCTGCGCGTCTCGGTGCGCGATCGCGGTCCCGGCATCCCGGACGATTTCAAGGCGCGCGTGTTCGAGAAGTTCGCCCAGGCGGATTCGTCGAACACCCGCCAGAAGGGCGGCAGCGGCCTCGGGCTGAGCATCGTCAGGCAGCTCATTCACCAGCACGGCGGCGAGGCCGGTTTCGCGGCGGCGCCCGGCGGCGGCACCATCTTCTATTTCGAGCTGCCGAACGTCGCGGCACCGGTGCGCCACGGCGCCGGCGCGACCCCGCCGATCCTGCTGTGCGAGAACGATACCCCAACCTCCGGACTGCTGGCCGAGGCGCTGCGCCGCGCCGGCCTCGTCGTCGAAGCCGTATCGACCGCGGCCGGCGCGCAAACCCATGCGGCCGACACGCCCTACGCGGCGCTGCTGATCGATCTCACGCTTCCAGACCTCGACGGCATCAGCCTGATGCGCAAGCTGCGGGCGCTGCCGTCGCATGCCGCGACGCCGGTCATCTTCTTCGCGCTCGATCCGGAGCCGGCGACGCCCGTGCAGCTCGGCGCGCTCTCGGTGCGCGACTGGATGCCGAAACCCGCCGATCGCGGGCAGCTGCTGCGGACGATCCATCGGGCGATCGCCGAGACCGGGTTTGCGCGCCCGCGCGTGCTGCATGTCGAGCCTGACGGCGAGCTGCGTGCGCTGGTGCACGAGGCGTTGCGCGCGCACGCCGACATCATCTCGACCGGCTCGATCGAAAGCGCGCAATGCGCGCTCGCCGAACATACCTACGATCTCGCAGTTCTCGACCTTACGCTCGTCGACGACGCCGGGATCGGCCTGCTGGGGTCGATCGCCGACCACGACGGAGGCGCACTCACCACCCTGGTGTTTTCAGCCGCCCCGGGGCCGGAGGTCGCCGAGCGGGTGCGATCGGCGCTCGCCGGCGCGCGCATGTCGCTCGACCGGATGGTCGGCACCGTCAGGCTGGTCCTCGCCACGCCTCGCGCCGCCGCGGACGCGAGCACCGAGGTCGCATGATCAACCTCCATCTCCACACCTTGTCGGTCGACGACGAGCCCGACATCCGAGAGATCATCGATCTCGCGCTCGGCCTCGATCCTCTGTTCGTGGTGCGTGAATGCCCGTCCGGCCGCGAGGCGCTACGCGACGCGGTCGAGTGGCGTCCGGACCTGATCCTGCTCGACGTCATGATGCCGATCATGGACGGG
The DNA here is from genome assembly GCA_035293985.1 of Xanthobacteraceae bacterium. Taxonomy (GTDB): domain Bacteria; phylum Pseudomonadota; class Alphaproteobacteria; order Rhizobiales; family Xanthobacteraceae; genus JAVDCA01. The sequence goes on along the minus strand of DATGLS010000040.1, from coordinate 77,794 downwards.
GTCACCACCCTCACCGAGCTGCGCGCCGACCGCCGCACCGCCATGATCCCGGTGGTGTTCATGACGGCACGCGCGCAGACGCACGAGTGCGAACGGTTCAAGTCGCTCGGCGCGGCGGGCGTGATCGCAAAGCCGTTCGATCCGATGCGGCTGCCGACCCTGGTGCGCGACTGCGTGTCGGCCGGCGAGATGCCGGCGGACGACTACCTGTGGCGGCTCGACGACGCGCACATGGCGCTCAGCGCCTTCCGCGCCGAGCTGGCGCAGCCGCACGGGCGCGCGATGCTGGCCGGCCTCAAGGACGTCGCCCAGACGCTCGTCGGCGCGAGCCGCCTGTACGGCTTCGCCGGCATCGGTCTCGAGGCCGCGGCGCTCGAGGAGGCGGTCGACGGCGACATCGCGGGCCGCGCGGCGCCGATGCAGGTCGAGCATGCGATCGATCGGGTGCTCGCGCGGATCGCGACCAATTAGGCGCGGGGCCGTCCGGGCCGCCTGCGTGACGGCTCTGCTGGCGCTCATGCCGGTTTCTTCGCGCGCGAATCGCCTCGACGGCCTCAACGTCGTCGTCGCCGCCGGGCATCCGTTCGGCAGCGCCGGAGCGCGACGCGCGCTCGCGCAGGCGAAGCGGATCGGCGCGCGGGCCATCGCGGTCATCCCGTTCCTCTGGCAGGGGAGCCCGACGAGCGCTGACATCACGCGCGGCAGCGACATGCCCGACGCGGAGTTGCGCGCCGCGATCCGCGATGCGCGCGCCCTCGGGCTCACCGTCATGGTCAAGCCGCATGTCTGGGTGCCGCAGAGCTGGGCCGGCGCCATCGCGATGCGCAGCGAGGAAGACTGGTTGCGCTGGTTCGCCAACTATCGCGCGGCCCTCGTCCCGATCGTCCGCGTCGCGGCCGAGGAGCACGCCGAGGCGCTCGCGGTCGGCACGGAACTGGTCCTCACCTCGCGGCGACCCGAGTGGCTCGACGTGATCGCGGCCGCGCGCGCGGCCTATGCGGGCACGCTGGTCTATTTCGCGCACAACACAGACGAGGCGGAGGCGGTCGCGTTCTGGGGTCGTCTCGACGCCGTCGGCGTCACCCTCTATCCGTCGCTCGGCGCCGATCAGGACCGCGCCTTTCGACGCAGCGTCATGCGCGAGATCGCCGACCGCCTCGATGCGCTGGCGGCGCGCACCGACAAGCCGATCCTGGTGGGCGAGATCGGCCTGCGCTCAGCCCAGGGCGCGGCGGCAAAACCCTGGGAGAGCGCCGAGGAGCGTGCGGCGCCCGCCGATCCGCGGCTGCAGGCGAAGGTGCTCGCCGACTGGCTCGGCGCGCTCGACCGGCCGGCGATCCACGGCGTGCTGATCTGGCGATGGCTCACCGATCCTGCCGCGGGCGGCCCGCAGGACAGCGATTTCACGGTGCAGCACAAGCCGGCGGAAGGTGTGCTGATGTGCTTTTGGACGACGGCCTGTGCGCGGACGCGGACGAATGAATGATCAGAACCGGTACCACGCGCCCAAGATCAATCCGTTCTCCTGCAACGCGTTGCTGCCCGCATAGGCCGTGAAGGCGCCGGCTTGGACCGACCAGGCGGGGGTCAGCTCGTACACGCCGCTGAGCTGGAACTTGTAATAGTCGTAGCGGCCGAACGGCGGGCCCCCGGCGCCCTCCGACATGACATTGAACGACTGCGCCAGAACCAGCCAGCGCGGCGCCGGCCGGACGCCGAAGGTCGCATCGAAGCGCAGCTCGTCTGGCGGCGTGCCGGCGCGGAAGCGCTGCGCGACCTGCAAATCGACGAAGGCCGGCCAGCTCCCGACCGCGAAGGTGTGGCCGAACAGCGCGCGCAGGTCGGTCTCGTAGTCGGTGTAGCCGATCGCCGCCGGGTTCGACCTATCGTGGGTCCCGGGCACCCGCACGGTCGCCTGGCCGGACACGACCCAGCTATCGCCCTGGAAGATTTCATAGCGGCCGCCGAATTCCGTGTAGCCGAGCCCGGTGCGCTCGGCGCTGATCGGCGCTGCGATGTCGACGTGCTGCAGGCCGGGAATGAGGATGCCGGTGAAGCGGTCGGTGAAGCCGTACTCGATCAGCGCCTGCGTCTCGGTCTTGTCGTAGCGCGGTATCGCACCGAAGCCGAACAGGTGATCGGATGTACTCGTGGTCGTCGTGAGCATGATCTGGCCGGCGCCCGCCGGCAGCGTCCAGGCGCCCGCGAAGGCCACAGGGGGAATAGCGAGCACGCCACACGACGCGGCAACGCACGCAACGACGCAACGCTTGAACACGACACTCCCCCTCGTCCCGCGCGAGGCGCGATGAGTTACGTCAACACGCTCTCGCCATTCGATTGAGCATGATCTTTTCCGAACACCGGCAACCGCTTTCCGGGATCATGCTCGCGAGGCGCCGCTGCCCTACATCTGCAGCGCCATCACCCTGTTTCCCCCCGCCGCGATCGCGTCCTTCACCTTGGCGATGGCCTGGGTGAGCAGGAAGATTCGGTCGGTGCCGCCCTTCGCCTGACCGGTGACCGTCGCGACGCTCGCGGTCACGTGATCGGAGCCGACCGATTCGGGGTTGCGCAGGCGCAACCGCGCGACGGTCGAGCACAGCGCCTCGCCGAGCTGGCGCGCCGAGCCGGCGGCGAGCTCGGGCGCGACCAGGATGATCATGCCGTTGCGGTAAGCGGCCGGAATGATGCCGATGGTGGCGGCGAGCCCGCGCACCGCGCGGGCGACCTGCGCCAGCACGCCCTGTGAGGCCTCCTCGCCGTTGGCGGCGCGAAACGCCTCGAAGCGATCGAGCTCGAGGGCGATCACCGAGACCACGTCCTCGCCCGGATATTTCGCGCCCGCCGCGATATAGGCCTCGGCGACCTCGCCGACGAACAGCCCGGTCGCCTCGTCGATCCACAGGTTGGCGCGCCGATCGCCCCAGCTCGACAGGAAGGTGAGCAGCTCGCGCTCGCGCGCCTGCCGGCGGTCGAGCTCGGCCTTGAGCTTGAGGGCCGAGCGCACGCGCGCCGCGAGCTCGATGCGGTTGATCGGCTTGGTGACGTAGTCGTTGGCACCGGCGACGAAGGCGTTGGAGAGCGAGTCCATGTCGTCGAGCGACGTGACCATGATGATCGGGATGTCGGCGTAGCGCCGGTCGCGCCGGATGCGGGCGCAGGCCTCGATGCCGTCCATCTCTGGCATGATGATGTCGAGCAGAATGATGTCGACGTGGGGCGCTCCCTCGACGGTGCGGCCGACATCGAGCGCCTTGAGCGCCTCCCAGGCCGACGCCGCCATCACGATCTCGCTGTAGCCGGCCGAGAGCAACGCCGCTTCGGTGATATCGCGCGAGTCCTCGATATCATCGACCACCAGTATCCGCATGGGGTTTCTCCGTACTTATACCTATTAATTTGTGCTCTTATTATCCCGCGGACCTGTTAGTAATCCTTTTTACTCGCAACATTCGGAATGCGGCTGTAAAGCCTCCAAGTATCGTTGTGGTATATGAGTCGATAACCGATCGCGCCGCGTCGATAAAGTGACGGGAACGCTTTGTTCAATCGATCGCTCACGCCGATCGGGCTCTGCGGATCGGGCACCGCGACGAAGGGCGTATCGAGCCGCGAGAAGATCAGCGCGAGGTGGAACGGCTCGCTGGCCGGCCCGTAAATGCCGCGCGCGCTGCCGCGCCCGAGCACGAGGGCGGGGGCATTGTCGGTATCGGCGAGCACACCGTCATGCCCGACCGCGGCGCCACCGGCGGCGAGCGCATCGGTGCGATCGGATTCGCCCCCCGCGATGGCGGCGCGCAAATGGCCGGCAGCGCCGGGATCGACGAGCGGCAGGGTCGCAAGACCCCCGATCCAGCCGGCAACCAGTAGCGCCAGCGCCGCCGCCGGCCGCGCCGCAAGATCCGGCACGCGCACCATCACGACGGCGGCGAGCACCGGGGCCGCCACCGCGATCGCGGTCGGCTCGCCGAACAGTCCGGTCGCGATCGTCAGCGCCGCCGCCGTGACCACCGCGGCGCTGAACACCAGCGCCGGCACGACCAGCGGCCGACGGCGCGCGACCCACCGCAGCGCGACGTAGACCACGGGGGCGCCGAACATCAACGCGACGATGGTTGCGAGGCTCGCGTCGAACGCCGCGATCCCGGTCAACCCTTCGCCGAAAATGTGGGCGACGCTCGCCCGCCAGGTCGCAAGGCTTTCGGCCGGCGCCGCGAAAAAGCTCCATCCGGCCCCGGGAAATACCCATGAGGAATAAACAAAAGCGCCGACCGCGAAGACGGTCGGAAACACGAGCGCGACGACGACGTTGAACGCCGAGTTGGCGACCAGGACCGGGCGCACCGCCAAGGCGAGAAACGGCACGGCGGCGAGCGCGATCGCGGCACCCATGGGATGCGAGAAGGCTAGGCCGAGCAGCGCAAGGCCGACCGTCATCACGTCCGCGGTCGCACCGCGCCGGCGCAGATCGAAGAGCGCGACGCCGAACATGAACAGGAAGGCGGCGAGAAACATCTCCGACGGGCCGTCGATCTCGGCGCGCAGCAGCACCGGGTGAAACACGAGCAGCGCGGCGGCAAGCACGGTCGACACGCGGACAAAACCAGCGGCCCGCAGCGAGACGAACCAGATGCCGGCAATCAGCGCGAACATGATCGCCGCGACCAGCGCGGGCGCCGGCGTGCCGGCAGGCGCGATGAGCGCGGTCAGCGCCGAAGCCCAGAACGGAAAGGTCGGATAAGCCGCGACGATGCGGCCGACCGCGATATTGCCTTCGCCGGCCGTGATCGAGGCGGCCCACAGCCGCATGGCGTCATCGGAGACGAAGCCGGTGCGCACCGTGACGGCAGCCAGCACCAGCGCGGTCGCGAAGGCGAGCAGGACGAACGGCGCGGCCGTGAAGGTGCGCGTCATCGGGCGACCCCAGGCGAGACATGATGGGCGGCGCCGTGTGTGGCGCCATGCGCCGTTCCGAAGTGGCCCGTCTGCGCGGATGGGTGCCGTGACAGCCCGTGCTGGGTCTTTTCCCAGAAGTGCGGATGACGAATGAGCTGCCACAGGGCGCGATAGGCGGCGATCGACATCAGCACCCAATAGCCCATCGTCGTGAGGCTGTAGGGCACGAGGCCGAGCCAGCCGCGGCGGAGCGGCGCGAGCATGTTGAGATACATGAAGGCGCCGTTGCCGGCGATCAGGTTGAACAGGCAGATGAACAGCAGCGATTGCGGAAACACCGGATCGAGTCCGGTCGCGGACGTGACCAGCCAGCCGCCGTAGATCAGCCAGAAGATCGGATTGAGCAGGCCGGCCAGGACGGTGCCGCCGATGAAGAAGATGAAGCCGAGAAAACCGACCACGCCGGTGCCGCGCACCAGCGCGAGTGGCCGGCGCGTGTGCACGAGCAGCGTCTGCAGGTAGCCCTTGATCCAGCGCGAGCGCTGCTTGATCCACTGGCCGGCGCGGCAGCTCGCCTCCTCGTAGGTGGTCGAATCGACGGTGCCGACCCGGTAGCCCTTGTGCCCGATGCGGATGCCGAGATCGGCATCCTCGGTGACGTTGAACGGATCCCAGGCGTGCAGCTCGCGCAGCACGTCGGTGCGGAAGTGGTTCGAGGTGCCGCCGAGCGGGATCGGCATGTCGAGGCGCTCGAGCCCCGGCAGCATCTGGTCGAACCAGAGCGCGTAGTCGAGCGTGAACATGCGAGTGAGCCAGTTTTCGCTGACGTTGTAGTAATTGAGCCGGCACTGGAGGCAGGCGGTATGCGGCGGCGAGCGGCGGAAGGTCGCGACCACCTTGCGCAGCTGGTCGGGCTCGGGGCGGTCCTCGGCGTCGTAGACGACGAGATATTCGCCGCGGGCGAAGCGAAGCGCGAAATTGCACGCCTTCGGCTTGGTCTGCGGCGTCGATGGCGGCACGATGATGATCTCGAACACGCCTTCGAGACCGAGGCCGCGCGCCGCCTCGATGGTCTCCTGGTCGCCGGCCTCGAGCACGATCTTGATGTCGAGCTTGCCCAGCGGATAATCGAGGTTGCGCAGCGCCTGCGCGAGCCCCGGTAGCATGGCGGCCTCGCGGAACATCGGCACCAGCACGGTGAAGACCGGCAGCTCGTCGACGCGCAGCGCGCGCGCCTCGATGGCGATGCGATAATCGGCCTCGGTGGAGCGCGCGCCGCCGACCGACATCAGGATGCCCTTGAAGACGAAGCCGCCGAAATAGAAAACGCTGACGAGCGCATTGAGCACGATCAGGGTCATGATCGGCGCCATCGCGAGCCCGACCAGCAGCGCCGTGAGCAGGACGTAGCCGAGCACGACCTGCATGGGGCTTGCGACTTGACGCGCCGACATCGCCGGGTCGCGATCAACCAGCTCGAACACCGCCGCGTCCGAGAGCGTGTCGGCGCAGGTGGTCTGGATCGCGTAGACGATGTCGAATTTGGACGCGACCACGAACTCGATGGCCGTGCCCCAGCGCTCGCGCGCGAACAGCACCGTTTCCGGCCCGGGCTCGGCGGTCGCGATCGCGATGCGATCGTCACGCATGCGCCACGGCAAGGTGAGCCGCCGCGCGCAATCATCCGCGTCGTCCCGCGACACCAACGCGGGATCGGGCGGCTCGGCGATGAGATCGACGAACGGAAGGTCGAAGTGGCGCGCGTAGGTCTCGTAGTAGCGACGCGCGTCCATCCAGTTGCGCGAGAGGAGCGCGTCGCCGAGGCGAACGTTCCAGGTCTCGGCGAGCGCCGTCGCCTCGTCGAGCTGCGGCAGGGTGATCACGCGGCGACCGACCAGGAGACCGCCCAAGGCGCGATCGGAGGAGGAAAGCGGCATGGTGGGCGTGATCGGCTATTCGTCGACGCCGGCCGGCCGGCGGCGCAACATGCGCTGCAGCACCAGCAGGAACGCGGCCGTCGCGAACAGCCACAGGCCGCCGATGATCCACGAGCGGAAGCGTTCCGCGACGGTGAGCCACGACACTTGGTCCGGATAGGCGATGCGCACCAGGGTGTCGCGCTCGGTCGACATCGCGAGCGCAACGCCGGTGTGATCGACGAACGCGACGTCGCCCTGGTCGATGTTGAGATCGCGCGGCGCCGGCAGTGCGCCGTCGGTGGCGAGCGACCTGATCCACAGGCCGGGCTGGCTGTTCGCGCTCACCAGCTGGGCGACGGCACCGTTCGCATAGCCGCCGAGATCGAGCAGGGTGCGGCTCGCGCGATCGACCACCGTCACCCGCCCGCGATCGAAGCGCGCGTGCAGGACCGCGCCTTCGGGCGGCCGATCGCTTAGGACGAGGAAGGGCCGCGTCGGCGACGCGAGGCGGTCCGGCACGATGAACTGCACGTCGATCGGCGCGGCATCGGCCGAGAGCCGGTTGAGGATCTGCGCCAACAGGCTCAGCACCTCGGTCGGGTGCTCGCTCGCGGCGGCGGGGACGAGCACCTCGACGCCGCTCGCCCAGCGCGTGGCGAGATCGGAGAAATCATGCAGGCCGCCGTCGGCGGGGGTGAGCACGAGCGCGCTCGAGCCGAGGATCTGCGTCGCGTAGCCGAGCGGCTCGAACCGGCAGTCGCCCTGGGCGCTGCGCCGCTGGACGATGGCGCGGATATTGGCGCTGGTGCCGACGAGCCCGGACGGCAGCGCGAGGTCGAGATGCGTCGTCTCGCCCGCGGTCGCGACCGTGCTGCCGAGCAACCGCTCGTTGACATAGACGCTGAGCACCGCCTTTTCGTTATCGGCGTCGGCCGCGACCATGACGTCGAGCAGGATGCGCTCGATCCGGGTGCCGGCGGGCAGACGGCGCACGTCGATCGTGACCGGCAGCTCGGCACGGCCATAGATCTCCGCCTGCACCGGCCCGATGCCGAGCCGATCGAAGGTGACGCGATCGGTGGGCAGCGCTGCCGATACGGAAGAGCCGACCGACGCGCTGGCGACGCCGCGCGTCGCCGCGATGGTGGGCCCGGCGAGCAGCCGGCCGACCTCGACCGCATTCTGGCTCGACACCAGCAGAGACGGCACGCCGTCGAGACGTATGGCGCCGAGCCGGCCGAACACCTCGCCGGCGACGCGCGCGAATGGCGGGTCGATCAGCCCGGTGGTCTGGTCGAAGCCGCCGACGAGCGCGATGCCGCGCATCCACCGTCCGGTGTCGTCGCGCCGGGCGAGCTGCGCCAAGGCATCCTGGCCGCGGTAGAAGGTAACGCGCCGGCCGGAGGTGATCAGGGAGCGGCCGATCGCCAGCGCGGTCGCGAGATCCGACTGCGTGAGCGGACGGGCCGGCAGCACCACCGCCATGTCGGACGGCATCAGCGCGGCCGTGGTCGCAACGTCGAGCTGCTGCGCCGAGCCGATGTCGACCTCGATCGCGGTCTCCGGCCGGATCGTCAGGCTGTCGCCGACATAACGCACGTCGATGCAGCGGTCGGGCGTGACGGCGCCCGAATAGACGAAGGCGAGCTTGATGAAGCCCGCTTGCGCGGCGGCATTGGTCAGCGGCACGCGAATGCTGCGGCGCTCGCCCTTGCCGTCGAGCGGAATGGCGCTGACGGCGCGATCGTTGACCAGGACCTGCAGATTGCGCCGTGCCTCGAACGCGCTGATGTCGTCGATGATCAGCACGAGCGCGCGCGGCATCACGTCGGGATTCTGCGGCACCGGCACGAACACTTCGCGCCGGCCGCCCAGGTTCGCGAATCGAAAGCCGTTGACGAAGCCGATGTCGGCGAGCGTGACGGCGGCATAGAGGCCGTTCGCTTGCGCCGGCGCCGCCGGCATGGCGGGCGATGGCGGAGCGGGCGGTATCGGCACCGCGCGGGCGACGACGGAGGGAGATCCTTGCGCCGGTGGGGCCCGGCGCTGAGCGGTCGCGGACAGCGGGCCGGCGAGGGCCGACGCAGCCGCGAGCGAGGCGGCAAACACGCACACAGAGCTACGCATGGTCACAGCCCGCTCGCCGCCGCGAGGTCCAATTCGCGCTGTGCCGCTTCGCGCAGGAGCTGCAGCTGCCGCTTGAGCGCGGCAAGCTCATCCGCCTTGAGGCCGCGTCCAGTCGAATGCGCCGGCAGCAAAACATTTTCGACATCGCGGGCCGCGCGGCCGGTCGCCGAGAAGCCGACCGCCTTGCCGATTCCGGCGATGCTGTGAATGCGCCGATAGGCTTCGCCCACCGCGTCGATCACCTTGGCGTCGCTGCCCGTCAGGTGTGGCAGCGCCACGTAGGTGTCCTTGATCTTGCCCTCGAGCGTCGAGGCGAACCTGTGACGCACCTTGGCAAGGCGTTCGCTGAACTGATCCGCGCGCATGGCTAGTCTTTTCCCCCTTAAGCCCACCCGATGTTGCATCGCTCGGGTTAAAAAAATCGTAGTTGTTCCGACAGTAATCGGGGAAAAAGCGTTCCACTACTGCGACTTGCAAACGTCGTAAATGAGTAGATCGTGGTTAATACCTATCCGATTACTTGTAATTGTACCTAAGTAATTCTACCCATGTGGGCGACGTCCTCCGCGCGGCAGGAGCGTACCGGCGCGGCGCACGACACCCGATCGCAAGGGCAGGTGAACGGGAAGCCACCCTTGCCACGACGCTGTCGCGCATGCGGGGCAAATCCTCTAGTTTCCGGCTCCCGAACCGTGACGGAGAGTGGAATGTCCAGGAAGCCTGCCAAGAAGGCTGCGAAGAAGGTCGCCAAGAAGACCGCCAGGAAAGCGGCGCTGAAGCCGAAGCTCGCTGCGAAGAAGGCCAAGACCAATGCGCGGCCGATCGGCAAGGCCGCGGCGCCGCTGCGCAAGGGCGGCTCGGATCTCAGCTGGAACTTCAAGCTGATCGCGCACGACACGCTCGCGGGCTTCGGCGGCATGGGCGAGGGCATGGCGGTGCAGGTCGCCAAGGACGGCCGGCGGATTCTGTGGCTCGCACATGAAAGCGCGCCGAAGAATTTCACCGCGGTCGACGTCTCGGATCCGCGCAAGCCGAAGGTGATCGTGCAGACCGACCTGCCACAGAGCCACATGCGCTCGAACTCGCTCGAGATCACCGGCGACATCATGGCGGTGGCGTACCAGACGCAGAAGACCGGGCAGGTCCCCGCCGGATTCGAGCTGTTCGACATCTCCAATCCGAACCAGCCGCGGTCGATCAGCTTCACCGACTGCTCGGGCGCGCATTCGCGCGGCGTGCACCAGCTGTGGTTCTGCGACGGCGAGTACGTGCACATGGCATCGGGCGCGCCCGACTTCAAGCCGACCCACGAGCTCGATGACCAGTTCTATCGCATCTTCGACGTGCGCAACCCGTCGCGGCCGCACGAGGTCGGCCGCTGGTGGATGCCGGGCACGCGCGAGGGCGACAATGAGGCGCCGCCGGAGCGTCACACCAAGCCGGCGCTCGACAAGGGTTTTCGCGCCCACAACACCAACGTCTATCCGGAGCGGCCGGACCGCTGCTACCTCGGCTACATCGACGGCGGCATGTTCGTGATGGACATCTCCGACAAGGCGCATCCGAAGCCGCTGTGCCGCTGGGACAACTCGCCGCCGTACACCGGCTTCACCCACACGGTGCTGCCGCTGTTCGAGCGCAACCTGCTGGTCGTCACCGACGAGTCGACCAACAACAACGCCGAGGACTGGCCGAAGCTCGTCTGGCTGCTCGACCTGCGCGACGAGAAGCATCCGGTGCCGATCTCGACCTGCCCGCTGCCGCCGCCCGACGCCTTCTCGAGCCGCGGCGGCCGCTTCGGCGCGCACAACATCCATGAGAACACGCCGTCGCCGTACTGCTGGCATTCGGACCAGATCATCATCGGCACGTTCTTCAACGGCGGCTTGCGCGCCTACGACATCTCCAACGCCTACCAGCCGAAGGAAGTCGCCGCCTTCGTGCCGCCGGCGCCGGCACTCTCGCCGGTCGGCGCGATCCAGCTCAACGACGTGTTCGTCGACGAGCGCGAGATCGTCTACACGGTCGACCGCTTCACCGGCGGCCTCTACGTGCTGGAGATGGATTTTTGAGCGGCGAAAGTCGTCGTAGGAGGGACAAAGGCGCGCAACTCAGCCCATCTGCGTGGGCAAAAATCGCAATTTGCGCCTTTGCTCCGCGGCCGCGGCGGAGCAGGCGATTTTGCCCACCCTACGGCGCATCTCGTTTGGGTCGCATATGCAAGAGCTCTTCCCGTCTCCCTCCTCCGGCCGCTTCGGGCGGCGGCAGAAGCGTGAGCGCGGCGCGCGCATTCCGGTGACCGTCGTCACCGGCTTTCTCGGCGCCGGCAAGACCACGCTGGTGAAGCATTTCCTCGAGACGCCGGCGGGACACGGCACGGCGGTGCTGGTCAACGAGTTCGGCCAAGAGGGAATCGACGACGTCCTGTTGCGCAACTCGACCGAGAAGACGACGCTGCTCGGCAATGGCTGCCTGTGCTGCAATTTCCGCTCGGACCTGCAGAATGCGCTGCATCGCATGGTGGTCGACCGCGAGCGCGGCGTCGTTCCAGCGTTCGCCCGCATCGTGATCGAGACCAGCGGGCTCGCCGATCCGAGCCCGATCCTCACGACCTTCGCGACCGATCGCGCGCTCGGCGGCGAGTTCTTCGTCGAGGCCGTGATCACCGTGATCGCCGCCGGCAGCGGCCTCAAGACGATCGCCAAATATGCGGAAGCGCGCCGGCAGGTGATGCTCGCCGACCGCATCGTGATCTCCAAGGCAGACATCGCCGACGAGGACGCAGTCGAGATCACCACGGCGCGCTTGCGCGAGCTCAATCCGCGCGCGCGTATCATCGCGGCGGACTACGGCCGGCTCGATCCGGCATGGATCACGCAGGCCGCCTCGGCGCGCGACGGCGCGATGTTCATGGCGGAGGCGGTCGAGGTCGAGCACACCGACAAAGTCAGGAGCTTCACCATCATCGAGGACGCGCCGATCGCCTGGGAGCCGTTCGCCCGCGCGATGGAGACGCTGATCGCTCTGCGTGGCGCGGATTTGTTGCGCGTGAAGGGCTTCCTCAACGTGGCGGGCTGCAAGGGTCCGGTGGTGGTGCAGTTCGTTCAGCACATCGCGCATCCGCCGACCGAGCTTGCGGCCTGGCCCGATGCCGACCGCAAGAGCCGCCTCGTGTTCATCACTCGCGATATCGGCGAGCGCGAGGTGCGGGAGTTGCTCCGCGCCGTGCGCTCAGTGGCGAACTAACCACACGCATAGGCTCGCGTCCCCCTCCCCGCTTGCGCCCCGCTTGCGGGGGACGGCGCGGAGGGCTCCCGCCGCTTGCTCATGAGTGTGTGGCTTCCCCCTCGCCCACTCTCCCCCGCAAGGGCGGCGCAAGGGCGGGGAGAGGGCTGCCTGAGCAAGCGCTCAAGCCCGTTCACATCGCTCATCGACTGGCATAGGCTCTCCGCCAACCATCGTTCTCGGAGGAACGCGCACCATGGCGACGCAGAAATTCAATCTCAACGTGAACGGGCACGACCATACGGTCGATGCCGATCCCGATATGCCGCTGCTCTACGCGCTGCGCGACGACATCGGTCTAAACAATCCGCATTTCGGCTGCGGGCTCGCGCAGTGCGGCGCCTGCACGGTGCATCTCGACGGGCAGCCGATCCGCTCGTGCGTCACGCCGCTGTCGGCGGTCGGCGCCGGCAAGGTCGTGACGCTGGCCGGGCTCGGCACGCCCGAGAAACCGCATCCGCTGCAGACCGCGTATGTGGAGGAGCAGGTGCCGCAATGCGGCTACTGCATCAACGGCTGGATCATGACCGCCGCCGCGTTCCTGCGCGATAAGAAGAAGCCGACCGACGCCGAGATCAGGCAGGCGCTCGAAGGCCTCAAGTGCCGCTGCGGCACGCACATGGGCATCCTGCGCGCGGTCAAGCGCGCCGCCGCCGAGATGGCGGGCTGAGGGAGGGAGCCATGACCAGGATGGACAAGCCCTCCGCCTTCTCACGCCGCACCCTGCTCAAGGCCGGCGGTGCCCTCGTCGTATCGGTCGGCGCCGGCATCGGCCTCGACACGCTGCTCGATCACCGCGCTGCGCTGGCGCAGAGCACAAAGCCGCCGCTGATGCCCGACCAGCTCTCCTCCTTCATCGCCGTGCAGGGCGACGGCCACGTGATGGCCTATTTCGGCAAGATGGACATGGGCCACGGGCTCACGGCCGCGATCGGCCAGATGGTCGCCGAGGAGCTCGACGTTCCGTTCCATGCCGTTAAGGTCGATCTCGCCGACACGGCGACCAGCGTGAACCAGGGCGGCGCCTCGGGCTCGACCGGCATCCAGGACGGCGGCAGGCAAATGCGTGTCGCGGCGGCGGAAGCGCGCCGCGTGCTGGTCGAGATGGCGGCCGCGCAGCTCAACATTCCGGCCGATCAGCTCGTGGTGACGGACGGCGTCGTGCATGCGAAGGACGACGCCGCGAAGAAGGCGAGCTATGCCGAGCTGATCGGCGGCCGCTACTTCAATGTTCAGCTCGCGTGGAACAAGAAGTACGGCAACCCGCTCTACGCGCCCGGCCAGGCGAAGCCGAAGGACCCAAAGGACCACAAAATCGTCGGCCAGCGCATCAAGCGTGAGGACGTGGCGCCCAAGGTTTTTGCCCAGGAGAACTTCTGCACCGACGTCAAGCTGCCCGGCATGCTGCATGCGCGCATGATCCGGCCCGAGGTCGCCGGCGCGGTGCCGGTGAAGGTCGATGAAGCATCGATCAAGGACATCCCCGGCGCGCGCGTCGTCTGGCAGGAGGGATTCCTCGGCGTCGTCGCGCCGCGCGAGTGGGACGCGATCCAGGCGATGAGCAAGCTCGAGGTGGAGTGGTCGCAGGCGGCGCCCCCCTTCCCGAGCCAGGCCGCGCTCTACGAGCACATCCGCAAGGCCCCGGTGCGCAAGCGCGACGTCGAGAAGCAGAACGGCGACGTCGACGCGGCCTTCAAGGCGGCCGCCAAGGTGATCGAGGCCGAGTACGAGTGGCCGTTCCAGTCGCATGCCAGCATGGGCCCGGCCTGCGCGCTGGTCGAGATCAAGGACGGCAAGGCGACGTGCTGGAGCGGGACGCAGAAATCGCACTTCGTCCAGCAGGGCCTCGCCTCGATTCTCGAGATGCCGGTCGACAAGGTGCATGTGATCTGGACCACCGGTCCGGGCTCGTATGGCCGCAACGACGCCGACGATGCCGCCATGGACGCGGCCGTCCTCGCCAAGGCGGTGGGCGCGCCGGTGCGCCTGCAGTACATGCGCAACCAGGGCACCGGCTGGGACCCGAAAGGTCCGGCCTCGATCCATCGCGCCCGCGCCGCAATCGACGCCTCCGGCCAGATGATCGCCTACGACTTCGTGAGCAAGGGCTTCTCGCGAGTCGATGTCGACACCAACGGCAGCAAGCCGTTCGATACGCTGGCGGGACAGACCCGCGGCATCACGATCAAATCAGGCGACGGATTCGGCGTACCCGCCGAATCCTATGCCTTCCCCAACAAACGGCTCGCCTGGGAGACGATCCCGCCGCTGCTCGACCGCGCCTCGCCGCTGCGTTCCTCACACTTGCGCGATCCGGTCGGCCCACAGATCCACTTCGCCAGCGAGTCGTTCATCGACGAGGTCGCAGCGGCGCTCAACGTCGATGCGATCGAGTTCCGGCTGCGCCACATCAAGGACGCGCGCGACATTGCGCTGATCAGAGCGGCGGCACAGAGGGCCAACTGGCAGACGCGCCCGTCGCCGCGGCGCGACCAGACCGGCAGCAAGGTCAACGGCCGCGGCATCGCGTATGCGCAGCGCAACGGCACCCGCGTCGCGGTGATCGCCGAGGTCGAGGTCGACCGGTCGAGCGGCAAGATCTGGGCGCGTAAATTCACCGTGGCACACGACTGCGGCCAGATCATCAACCCGGATGGCCTGGAGAAGTGCATCGAGGGCAACATCGTGCAGGGCGTGAGCCGCACGCTGTGGGAAGAGGTGAAGTTCGACGATAAGAGCGTCACCAGCATCGACTGGATGACCTACCCGATCCTCGACATCACCGAGACGCCGGAGGCGATCGACATCGTGCTGCTCAACCATCCCGACATCGCCCCGTCGGGTGCGGGCGAGCCCTCCACACGCCCGGTCGCGGCCGCAATCGCCAATGCGATCTTCGATGCCACCGGCGTGCGCATCCGCCGCGTGCCGTTCTCGCCCGACAACGTGAAGGCGTCGTTCGCGTAGGGCAATACGAAAGACCTGGCGGGTCTCAACGATGGGGCCGGACGTCCGCGTCCGGCCCTTTTCTTATGGGCGAGCCGTCGTTATACCGCTGCCACGTCGTCATCCGCCCGGCCTCGTGCCGGGCGTCCCCCAACCGTCATTGCGAGGCGCGCGCAGCGCGCCGACGCAATCTCGTGCAGCGACAACGGGATTGCTTCGCTTCGCTCGCAATGACGGCGATCGGGGAAGCATGGGAGTCGATATCGTGGAAGCACTCGAATGCGCCGTGATCGGGCCGGGCTGGTGCGGCGGCATCCGCGCCGAGACGCTGGCGAAGTCGGCGCTGTGCAAGAAGCTGCACATCGCCGAGATCCGGCCTGACCGGCTCGCCGAGATCAAGGCGCTGACCAATCCGGCGACCGCGACGCTCGACTACCAGGAGATCGTCAGGAACGACAACGTCAAGGTCGTCTACATCTGCACCACGCCCGAGAGCACGCATTATCCGATCGCGCGCGACTGCCTGCGCGCCGGCAAGCATGTGCTGCTGGAGAAGCCGATCGCGATGGAGCTGTTCGAGGCCGACGAGCTGATCCAGATCGCCAAACGCAGCGGCGTCAAGTTCACCATCGGCTACTCGCAGCGTTTCAACACCAAATTTGCCTACGCCAAGAAAAAGCTGACCGACGGCACGCTCGGCAAGCCGGTGTCCGTGATGGTGAGCCGGCATCTGTCGCGCAGCCTCGGCAAGAAGATCGCGAGCCGGGTGCGGCTCTCGCCCGCCGCAATGGAGTCGACGCACGACCTCGACATCGTCTTCTGGCTGCTCGAGCCCGCGAAACCCGTGCGCGTCTATTCGGCGGGCGCCTACGGCTACATGCAATCGGTCAACGGCTCGTACGACATCATGTGGTCGACCGTGACCATGGACAACGGCGTGCTGGTCGCGATCGGCGGCGGCTGGAACCTGCCGCCGAGCTATCCGAACTACTGCGCGACGTGGATCGAGATCACCGGCACCGAGGGCTCGCTCTTTCTCGACGACACCCAGCGCGACAACTGGCTCAACACCGTGTCGGAGGGCACGCGCTTTCCGATGTCGACCATGCCGGGCGAGCACGTCGATCACGTGTTCGCCGGCCAGATGGGGCCGGAGACGCTGCACTTCCTCGAGTCGGTCATCCTCGACCGGCCGCCGATGGTGGCACCCGAGAGTGCGCGACGCGTGATGGAGACGTACCTCGCGGCCGATCTCTCCTGCGAGCGCGGCGAACCGATCGACTTGCCGATGACCAACGAGTCGCTCTCCGGCGTGCAGGACCTCTACAAGCGGTTTCGCACGCCGGTCTGAGCCGCGCCGACGCCGTGGGGCAGACCGGATGGCTGACCTCGAAGTGTAATGTTATAACGTTGTCGATGACCCGAGGCTTGCTCCTACTGGCATGTGCTTTCGTCGCTGCGCCCGCAACGGCGTGGCCGACCGCGACGCATGCGGCGCCGATCCGGATCGTGGCGGCGGAGAATGTCTATGGCGATGTCGCCGCGCAGATCGGCGGCGAGGACGTGACCGTGGCCGGTATCATCTCGACCCCCGCCCAGGACCCGCACCAATTCGAAGCGACGGCCGCGGCGGCGCGGGCGCTTGCCGACGCCGACATCGTGATCGAGAACGGCGTCGACTACGATCCGTGGGTCGACCGGCTGCTCGCCGGCGCCCCGGCATCGCAGCGCGAGGTGATCGTCGTTGCCGATCTCCTGCACCGCAAGCCCGGCGCCAATCCGCACCTGTGGTACGACCCCAAGTGCATGCCGATGCTGGCGGCGAAGATCGCGGACGCGCTCACGGCGCGCCATCCGGCGCGGGAGGAATTCTATCGCCTGCGCCTCAAGGCGTTTTACGATTCCTACAAGGCGATCACCAACAAGATCGAGGCCATGCGCGCGAAGTACGCCGGAACGCCGGTGACCGCGACGGAACCGATCTTCGGCGACATGGCGGACGCCATCGGCCTCGACATGCGCAACCTGCGCTTCCAGCTGGCCGTGATGAACGACACCGAGCCGGGCGCGCACGACCTCGCCGCGATGCACGACGATCTAAAGCGCCGCAAGGTGAAGCTGCTCCTCTACAACAGCCAGGTGAGCGACGTGCTGACCGAACGGCTGCGCG
The DNA here is from genome assembly GCA_035293985.1 of Xanthobacteraceae bacterium. Taxonomy (GTDB): domain Bacteria; phylum Pseudomonadota; class Alphaproteobacteria; order Rhizobiales; family Xanthobacteraceae; genus JAVDCA01. Next base: position 60,448 of record DATGLS010000040.1, on the reverse strand, counting down.
CGATCGCGCAGGCCGCCGAGGTGCGGGTCGTCGGCGTCAGCGAGACGTTGCCGCCCGGCAAGACCTATCAGCAGTGGATCGCCACGGAGCTCGACGCAGTCGACGCGGCGATCGCCGGCAGCGGGACATGAGCGGCACATGAGCGCGATCGCCTGCGAGCATCTCACCATTGCGCTCGGCGAGCGAACGATCCTCGCCGACGTCAGCCTCACGATCGAGGAGGGCGAGTTCGTCGGCGTGCTCGGCCCCAACGGCTCGGGCAAGACCACGCTGATGCGGGCGGTCCTCGGCATGATCCCGATTACCGGCGGCGACATCCGGGTGCTCGATGCGCCGGTGCGGCGCGGCAATCCGGCGATCGGCTACGCGCCGCAGGTGCGCTCGCCGCTCCTGAATTCGCGCCTGCGCGGCTGGGATTTCGTCGCCAGCGTCGTCGACGGACATCGCTGGGGCCTGCCGTGGCGCAGCGCCGCCGACCGCGACGATGTCGCGCGCGCGCTCGCGCTGGTCGGCGCCGAGAGGCTGGCATACCGGCCGATCTCCGAGCTGTCCGGCGGCGAGCGGCAGCGACTCCTGATCGCCCAGGCGCTGGTCGGCAAGCCGCGGCTCTTGCTGCTCGACGAGCCGCTGATCAGCCTCGATCCGCCGCGCCAGCAGGCGGTGATCGACATGGTCCGCGACATCGCCGGGCGGCTCGAGCTCACGGTCCTCTTCAGCGCCCACGAGGTCAACCCGCTGCTCGGCGCGCTCGACCGCGTGCTTTATCTCGGCAACCGGCAAGCGGCGCTCGGTCCGGTCGAGGAGGTGATCACCGCGCCGGTGCTGAGCCGGCTCTACGGCGCCGAGATCGACGTGATCCACCTGCACGGCCGCATCTTCGTGATGTCGCGCGGGCATGACCTTGAGCACGACGCGCACCAGCATGAGAATGGGCATGGAACTGGGCATGGGCATGCGCACTGATCGCGCCACAAAAGCGGTGGGCCCTCCACCTTGGGGGGAGGGGCTGGGGGTGGGGGTCGTGCGATCGGGCAATACATCGTCACACACGGCCACCCCCACCCCTGACCCCTCCACCCAAGGGGGAGGGGAACAGACCATGCTTGTGGCACGAGCTCGTTCCGATTCGGCGCACTCAAAATGATCTTCGCCTACGACTTCATGCAGAATGCGTTCGTGGCGAGCGGCATCGTCGCACTGGTCGCGGGGGCGGTCGGATTCTTTCTCGTGCTGCGCGGGCAGACCTTCGCGGGGCATGCGCTCTCGCATGTGGGCTTCGCGGGCGCGACCGGCGCGGTGCTGATCGGGCTGCCGCCGCTCGCCGGGCTCACCGGCTTCACCCTGCTCGCCGGGATCGGCATCGGCCTCCTCGGCGACCGCCTTTCCGGCCGCGACGTCGCGATCGGCATGGTGCTGTCACTGTCGCTCGGCTTCGGCCTGCTGTTTGTGCATTTCTACACGGCGTTCGCCGCGCAGGCGACCGCCGTGCTGTTCGGCAACGTGCTCGCGGTCGGCCCGGACACGCTGCGGACGCTCGCGGCACTCGGCGCCGTGTGCCTCGCCGGCCTCGCCGCGATCTCCCGCCCACTGATCTTCGCGAGCCTGCAGCCCGAGATCGCCGAGGCGAAGGGCGTGTCGCTGCGGCTGATCACGGTGCTTTTTCTCGTCGTGGTCGCCATCGCGGTGGCGGAAAGCTCGCAGATCGTCGGCGTGCTGCTGGTGTTCACGCTGATGGTCGGCCCGGCTGCCGCGGCGCAGCGCCTGACCAACGGAGTCTGGAGCGGCGTGGCGCTGGCGGTGGCGCTGGCGCTGGTCGATGCGTGGGGCGGGCTCACGCTCGCGTTCTACACCGATTGGCCGACCAGCTTCTGGATCACGGCGCTGAGCGGAGCAGTGTATTTCGCGGCGCTGATGAAGCCCCGATCGTAGGGTGGGCAAAGCGAAGCGTGCCCACGCAGGCGTCGCGGTGGCACGCTTCGCTTTGTCCACCTACGGCATCAGAGAATGAAGCTCACCGATCCCAGCATGCCGAGCTCCTCCGCATCCAGGATCGCGCGGCGTTCGGCGATCTTCAGCATGCCGTGCTGGCGCTCGAGCTGATAGCGATACTGGCCGACGAATTCCTGGTGCGTGCCGCCGCGGCGGAAGCGGTGGATGGAGAAGTTGGCGGATGCCGAGATGGTATCGCCCTCGACCGCGGTAACGCGCACGTTGGTGATGAACCGGCGCGTGCGCGAGGGCGGATACTCGGCGTGGCAGTTCGGGTCCTTGAGACGGATGATGCGCTCGCGCAGTCGCACCATGTCATCCGCGATGGTGAACAGCGTGTAGCGATGATCGGCGTCGGGCTTGTCGTTCGGCGGCACGTAGTAGGTCGCGTCGTCGGTGAGCAGCTCGAGCCACAGGTCGAGCTTCCAGCCGTCGAGCAGCTCGGCCTCATGGTAGAACAGGTCCTCGACCTCGGCGCGCGAGACGGCGTCGGTGAAAGGCGTGTTCACGCGGCCTCCTCCATCAGCTCGTTCCAACGCCGCCAGAAGACGCGCAGGTGCCCCTCGTCGGTGTCGAGCTGCTCGTCGTTGCGCGCCATGCCGCGCGAGAGGTCGTTCCACTCCACATCGCGCCAGGCCGCAAACCCCTGCTGGACGTTCTCCAGCGCCGCGACGTCGTCGGGCGTGGCAAAGCCTCCCGGACCGTAGAAGGTGAGGAACGCGTGCAGGCGGCGGGCGCGTTGCGCCTCGGTCTCCTCGACCGGGCCGAGCGCCCAGGCGGTGACGTGCATGCGGTCGGGCGCGACGGGAAAGAAGTTGCGCACCGTGACGGAGGAGCCGTCGTTGATGACCAGGTTGGGAAACACCACGAGGTTGCGATTGGTGTCGGCGACGCGGGCGGCGCGCGCTTCGCCGAGCCGGGCGACGAGCTCGGCGCGGATGGCGTCGATGTCGGCCTTCGCCTCCTCGCCGTAGACCGAAATCCAGCGTGCCACCGGCCGGCCGCGGTAGTTCGGGTTGTCGGTCGTCAGATGCCCGTTTCCGAGGTCCTTGCCCGATCCCTTGGTGGCGAGCAGCAGGCCAGAGCCCTTCGGCGGCGCGATATTGACGCCGGAATTGCGCATGTAGTTGAGCCAGGTCGCGTGGGTCGCGACCAGATGATAGTCGTCGACGCTGTTCTCGACCAAGAGCTTCCAGTTCGCCTTGATGTCGTACTCTTGCACGCCCGCGATGATCTCCATGCGGCCGGACGGCGACTGGTCGACGACGAGATCGATGTAGTCCTTGGCGCCCGCCAGATAGGTGACGAGATCCGGCGCGTCGCGGTCGAAATTGAGGAACCAGAAGTCGCGGTAGCTCTCCAGCCGCGGCACCGCGACGAGGCCCATTTTCGTCTTATCGAAGCTCGGCGGATAGGCCTCCTCGCCCGGCACGTTGCGCAGGCCGCCGTCCGCGTTGTAGGTCCAGCCGTGGTACATGCAGTAGAAGTTGCGCGCGTTGCCTTCGCGCTCGCGGCACACGATGGCGCCGCGGTGGCGGCAGGAGTTGATCAGGCAGCGGATCTCGCCGGCGCGGTCGCGGCAGAAGATGATCGGGCGGCCGGCCGCCCAGCGGGTGCGAAAATCGCCCGGGGCTTTGAGCTCGGAGGCGTGCCCGACATACATCCAGCAGCGGTCGAACAAGGCGTGCTGCTCGCGCTCCAGCACCTCGCGCGAGACGAACACCTCGCGCCGCACCTGGAACGACATGGCGGTGCGGTTCTCCATCACCAACGGATGGTTGCGGCGGGGGTCGGTACGATCATCCATGCGGGTAGCTCCGTTTGCGCACTTATATCGCAGGGGATCGCCCCGTGCACTGTGGTACGGTTCCAATGCTCGTCATGGCCGGGCGTAGCCGTTCGAGGAACGGCATCGCTTCGCGACGCCTTGACCGGCCATCCACGTCTCGCTGGCGGAGTGCCGTGGGTCAAAGACGTGGATGCCCGGGGCAAGCCGGAGCAAGCCCGGGCATGACAGTGGAACAACGGGAGACGCCGCATGCTGATCGCCTGGAGAAACCTCGCCACCGCCGCCACGCTCGCCGCGACGCTGACAATCGCGGCCGGCGCAAGCGCGCAGGAACTGGCGGTCGGCACCATCGGCGCATCGAGCGACTCGCCGTTCTTCATCGCCGACAAGCGCGGCTACTTCAAGGACGAGGGCCTGACCGTCAAGTTCATTCGCTTCGACTCGGCCGCCAAGGCAATGGCGCCGCTCGGCACCGGGGAGCTCGCGGTTGCGAGCGGCGCGACTTCGGCGGCGCTCTACAACGCGGTCAAGCGCGGCGTGACGCTGCGCATCGTCGCCGACAAGGCCTCGAACCCGCCGGGCTACGGCTTCGAATCGCTGCTGGTGCGCAAGGACCTGCACGACGAGGGCAAGATCAAGACGCTCGCCGACTTCAAGGGTCGCAAGATCGCGATCTCCTCGCCCGGCAACAGCGAGGATTTCCTCGTCGACTACGCGATGCGCAAGGCCGGCATGACGATCAAGGACGTCGATCCGGTCTATCTCGGCTTCCCGCAGCACCTCCCCGCCTTCACCAACAAGGGCATCGACGTCAGTCTTTCGGTCGAGCCGAGCATCTCGTCGATCGAGAAGGCGAACCAGGCGGTGCGCTTCCTCGGCGTGGACGAGTTCTATCCGAACTTCGAGACCGCGGTGGTGTTCTACAGCGAGAAGTTCATCAAGGAGCGGCCCGAGGACGCCAAGAAGTTCATGCGCGCCTACCTGCGCGGCGCGCGCGACTACCTCGACGCGCTCAACGGCGATCGGCTGACCGCACCGGCGGCCGATCAGGTGATCCCGATCCTCAACGAGTATTCGTTCATCAAGAACCCGGCGGTCTATCGCGCCATGCGCTCGCACTACGTCAATCCCAACGGCGAGCTCAATGTCGCCTCGCTCAAGAACGTCTGGCAGTTCTTCAAGGACGCCAAGCTGATCGACGGCTCGGTCACGGTCGACCAGGTGGTCGACCCGAGCTTCGCCAAGTGGGCGTCCGCGCAACTCGGGCCATACAAGAAGAAAGATACGAAGTAGGGAAGGCGCAGTGCCTGCGCCCTCTCCGCGCGCTCTTCGCGCGGGGAGAGAGGGCACGACTGCCGTGCTCACCTTACATGCGCTGGCGCGGCCATCAGCTCGCGCTTGCGGCGCTCGATGTGGCGGAGAAAATCCGCGCGCGAAAGCTTGTACCAATCGGCGCGATCGTCGAACAAGCGCGACGCCGGCGCGGCCAGCAGGTCGGTCGCGTCGATGCGGCGCAGGTGCAGCGAATTGAACAGACGGAAGACGTGCTCGAGCACCCAGCAATCCTCGTCGCGCAGCCAATGGCAGAGCTGCGGCTTGAAGGCCTCGAACAGGCACTTGCGCTTGTCGTGGCCGGAATTGAGCATCACGGAGATCAGGTTTTCCGCGCACAGACCGCGGATCCTGGGGTTGGCGTGGTCGTATAGCCGGCGCACCGCGTTGTGGAAGACCGCTTCGTGCCGGGTGCCAACCGCGAAAGCGGCCTCGTTCGCGCCGTACTGGACGCGCCAGTTCTCATCCCCGAGCAGCTTGTCGATGATGTCGAGACAGCGCGGGTCAGTCTTGCTCAGCGCGGAGAGCACCGATGCGGCCGCCTCCGCCACCGACCAGATCGGATGGGCGAACAGGATGCGCATCAGCTCGGGCAGCCTCGCGCATGCAGCCAGCTCGTCCTTGGCGGCGCGAATGGGCTGCTCGTCCTCACCGAGCGAGTGATATCGCTCGAGCAGCTTGCGGACGGCGGCACCGATCTCGGCGCCGGCGAGGATCCGATCGATGTCGGCCTGGACCTTGACCGACCACGCATAACAATCCTTCACCTCCGGAGAGGCATCCGGCGCCGGCTCACGCCGCGGCTCGGCCATGAAGGCTTCGGCCGCCTCGATTTCCCAGACGTCCAGCTTGGTGAAATCCCACAGCGGCTGCCACACGCGCGGGCTCGCGACGAGCGCGCGCAGGTCGACCGGCCGCTGCTCCTTGCGATAGGCGAGATTGAGCAGCAGGAAGCTCACGATCGAGGGCCCCACATAGGTCGCGTCCGCCGCCAGCCGATCGAGCAGGCGCTGCGCGATCAGGTCGGGATGGGACATGTAGACCATGGCGAGCGCGTAACCGCCGGCCTCGAACTCGTTGTGCTCGCCGGCGCGCTCGACCAGGGCGACGATCTCGTCCAGCACCTCGGGCTCGCCCTCGTAGGCATCGGCGAGCGTCGCCGCGATGGCATAGCGGAGCACATAATTGTTGACGCCGAGAAGCTGCTTCTGCAGCGCCGGCCAAGCCGCGCGGTTCTCGGTGCGGAACGCCTTGATCGCGCCCCACAGCGGCTCGACCTCGTAGAAGTCGCTGAGCACGCTCGCGAGATATTCCGGACTGATGTTCTCGGCGCCGGCGTCGAGGAGGGCGTAGATCGCCTCCTGCGCGAGGGCATCGAGCGAGTCGCCCGCGGCCGCGGCCTGATAATCGTCGAGATGGAGGAAATGCAGGACGCAGACGACGTGCGGGATCAGCTGCGCGCGGAACGGCGCCAGCTCCTCGTCGTCGAAAGCGGCGCGGATCCATTTCACACTTTCGCCGAGCCGGGCGCACGCGTCATCGATCGTCATGTTGCGGCGGGTCGCGTCGAGGACCAGGCGATGGACCCAGAACCGGGAGGTCTCGCGATTGCTGTCGCGCATGACCAGCGAGTAGCCGTCGAGATCGGCGAGCGCGATGGTGCCGTCGATGAGGTCGTCGTCGGTCGGCAGCGCGCCGCCGAGCAGCGCTTCGGGAATGGGCTCGGGGGCCAGGAAGGCGAGGCGGTCGAGCAGCCGCCGGCCGCCCGGCGTGAGCATCGCGAACGACGTCTTCCACGTCGTCGCCATGCCGACGTCCTTGTTGTAACCCATCAGCCGCCGATCGACCCATTTGAGCACCGCCTCGCGGTTCTTGCGCCACAGGGCGAGGTAGCTCGCGAGCCCGATGCGATTCTTGCAGATGTAGGCGCCGGCCTGCTCGAGGCCGAGCGCAAGACCATCGAGCTCGGCGGCGAGCACTGCAGCGAGCGGCGCATCGTCGCGCGCGACCGCCCGCCTTCCCTTCGTACGCTCGAGCAGGAACTCGGCAGCATCCTCCGGCGGCAGAACATCGAGGGGCAGCGTATCGATCGCCGCCGAATAGTCGGGCAGGCGGCCGGTGATCAGCGCGTGTCCGCCGCGCAGGCGCGGCAGCAGGTTCTCGACCGCCGCCGCGGCGGACTCGTCGTCGACATTATCGAAAATTAAGAGCCACAGCGGGTTGTTCTCGAGCCAGCGCAGCACGGCGGGGACGCCGCCCTTCGCCAACTCCTCCGCGGAGAGATCGAGAATGTCGGGCTCCGCCAGCTTGGCGAGGCCGGCATCGAGCAGCTGCGGCGAATCGGCCGAGACGAACAGCAAGGCCGAATAGTCGGCGGCATATTTGTAGGCGTACTCGACCGAGAGCCGCGTCTTGCCGACGCCGCCGAGCCCGTGCAGCGCCTTGCCGACCACCGCGGTCGCGCCGCCGTTGCGGCGTCGCCAGAGGCTGTCGTGGAGCATCTCCATAAAGCGGTCGCGGCCCTTGAACAGCGGACCGAGCGAGGCATAGGGCAGGTTGTTGGGCTGCCGGCGGCGCACAACGCCTTGCTCCTTGGCCAGCGTGGCGCTGTGCTCCCTGGCCAGGATGTCGATCAATGCGACAGCGATCTGCTTCGCCAGCTCGTCCGGGTTGGCGAAAGGGACGCCGAAGCGCTCGACCTTCGCGAGCATGGCGAGATGCGCCGCCTGGGCGGCGCGCGAGGCGTCGGTCGGCTTGTACCTCGGCCCGCGCGGCGCGCCGGAGCCGGCCCTGGCGATCAGCAGCGTCTTGTCGTGGTAGAGGGCAAGCCACGCCTCCGCCTGGGTATAGGACAGGCCGCGGCCTTCGGCGAAGACCGGCTTCAGCGGCGGCAGCTTTTCGACAATGTCGGGATATCGCGCGAGCAGCGATTTGAGCGCCGCCGCCGGCACCTCCCAACCGGGCAGATCGCCGACGAGGTGAATGACCGCGTCACATTCGTCGATATAGAGATCGAGCTTCTCGAGCGTGCTGTGGCCGTATTCCTTGAAATCTTCCTGAACCTTCACCTCGACATTGTGCCGGGTGAGATCGGAACGCAGGAGCGCGCGATAGTCGCGAAATTCATCGGAGACGGCCGACAGAAAAATCCGTACCGCCATGGATCGGCATCAATTACGGTTGGAGAAATGCAATCACGGCACCGGCAAGACTTTATATAACTCGCGACTGCCTCTCACGACAAGTTGAAGGTTCATGCACCCGCCACCGCCGCGGGGATGCCCCTTGCTAGGGCGCCGCGACTTGTTGAGAGAGCGCCACCTCGCGCCGCTCGCGCGCGGACTGCTGGATCGCCAGCGCCACCTCGAGGGTCGCTCTGCCCCACCGGCCGTCGTGCACCGGCGTGCGGCCGGTGGCGATCGCCTCGCGCAGATCGTCGAGCACGTTGAGCCGCCCGGAATATCGTCCGCCGTCCGGCAGTGCGATCTCGCGCTTGCCTGCCTCAGAATACACGAGGACACCGTCCGCCGAGGCGCGCAGATCGCCGCGCGCGCAGGTCGCGATGGTCACGCCGAAATGCGGCTGATGCGGCGGCTCACCTTGATCCGGGCTGCCGTAGCCGACGCTCGCGGTGCGCAGCGCCGCTTCCGGCCCCGTGTGCGCGCGCAGCGCGCGACGCGAGGCGCCATGTGCCGGCTGCTTCACCGAGCCGCGCTCGGAAACCCAAAAATGCAGCTCGTCCGAGTCGAAGAAATCGTAGCCGCTGTAGACGAGCGAGGCGGCGACGCCGTTCGCGAATTCCAGGAACGCCGTGCAGTTCGCCTCTGTCGGCCGCGCCGGATCGAGCACGCCGACCTGCGCACGCACGCTTTTGACCAGACCGCCCGCGAGCAAGCGCACGCTGTCGATCTGGTGCGGCACCTGGTTGAACAGGATGCCGCCGCCCTTTGCGGTGTCAAGCTCCTCGGGTCGACGCGGGCGGTAGAGATAGTTGGTGTAGTTCCACGACGCGATCATGCCGAGCGCCCCGAGCTCGCCTGACGCGATCAAGCGGCGCATCTCGCGCACCGCCGGATCGAACGCGTGGGTGTGGCCGACGATCAGATGCACCTTGGCGCGATCGACCGCCGCGATGATGCGATCGCAATCGGCGAGCGTCAGCGCCATCGGCTTTTCCAGGATGACGTGCTTGCCGTGCTCGGCGGCGGCGAGCGCGTGCTCGGCATGGAACTGGTGCGGCGTCGCGATGTAGACCGCCTCGACGGCAGAATCCTCGCACAATGCACGCGCATCCGCATAGGTGCGGGCATTGAAGTCGCGGGCAAAAGCCTCGCGTGGCACGGGCTGCGGATCGGCGGCGGCGGTGAGGACGACGCCCGGGTGGCGCGCGGCCGCGCGCACCATCACGGCGCCGGCCATGCCGAGGCCGATGACGCCGAGACCGAGCGGACGCACGCTCACCGCTCAGATCGTCTCCGGCAGCGGCTGGCCATTCGTCTCCGGCAGAAAAAGGGCGGCAATGAAGCCCACGATGTAGATCAGGCTGAAATACACCGCAGTGTTGCCGAAGCCGAGGGTGCCGATCAGCGTGCCGGCCACCAGCGGTCCGAGAAACGCGATGAAGCGCGGCGTATTGAACGCGAACGCCATCCCGGTCGCGCGCACCGCCGTGGGAAACAGCTCCGGCATCCACACGGGCATCCACGAGTAGAGACCCAGCGTGAAGAAGCCGTTCACGACGGTGACGACCAGCAGCAAAGTGAGGTCGTGCGTCCACCAGTACAGCACCGGCGTCATGATCAGCGACAGGGCGAAGAAGACGAGCGTGACGGGGCGGCGGCCGAAGATGTCGGCGAAGAAGCCGAGGCCGATATAGCCGGCGATCGCCCCAGCATTGTACGCCATGCCGCCGTAGGCCGCCCAGGTCGGGCCGGATTGTCCGGCCTTCACGGCGACGGAAGCCACGTAGGGCGGAACGAATGTGGCGATGGCCCACCACGCGAGCGTGGTGGCGAGCGACATCAGAAAGACGAGCAGCAGCCGCATCCGCAGCTTCGGCTCGGCGACGACCTCGTGCAGCGTGAAGCGCGTCAGCGCCTGATCGGCCGCGCTGAGCGCACGGCCGCTCCGCTTGCGCTCGGTCGCCTCGCGCCGGGCCTCGCGTGTGCGTTCCCACGCCGGCGACTCCGGGATGCTGGTCCGGATCCAAAGCGTGCACAGCCCGGGGACGACGCCGAGCAGGAACATCCAGCGCCAGCCGTTGGGGCCGAGCCCACCGAAATAGACCCAGAGCGCCGAGGCGATGAAGAAACCGATGCCGAGACCGCACTGCATCAGACCGGCCCCGCGACCGCGCGCCTTGTCGGGCCACAGCTCGGCCGTGATCGAGGCGCCGGTCGCCCATTCGGAACCGATCGCGATGCCGACCAGGAAACGCAGCGCCGCGAACGACATCCAGCTCCACGCAACCGCGCTCAGGCCGGTCAGCAGCGAATAGGCGAGGATCGCGAGCATCATGGTGCGCTTGCGGCCGATATAGTCGGCAAGAATGCCGCCGATCATGCCGCCGACGCCCCAACCGAACAGGGTGATCGCGATGATCGTGCCTGCATAGGCCGGGATCTGCGCGTAGTGGTCGGGCGCGAGCAGCTGGTGCAGCGCGACGCCGACCGTGAGGATCAGGGCATAGACCTCGTAACCGTCGAACAGCCAGCCGAGGTTGCTGGCGAGCAGCGTGTACCACTGGCTGCGGTCGAGCGAGCGATACCAAGGCGCGGATGGCGATGAAGCGGCAGTGTCGACGGCCATCTTGACGATCTCCCCCTGGGGCAGTTTCTGACGTTGCGGGGCAGATTAGCAGAACCGCCGCGCGAGGCCACAAGGCGCGGTGACGCGGATCGGACAATGCAGCGAAAATGCGACCGGATCATCGTGGCGGGCGGCGGGCCGGTCGGGGCCGTCGCCACCCTGCTGCTCGCCCGGGCCGGCATTCCGGTGACCATGATCGAACGCGCTCAGGATGTGGTGCTCGACTATCGCGCCTCGACATTTCACCCGCCGACCCTCGATCTGCTGGAAGAATCGGGCATCACGGCCGCGCTCGTCGCCATGGGGCTCGTCTGCCCGACCGTGCAGATCCGCGATCGCGAGGCAGGCAAGGTCGCCGAGTTCGACGTGACCCGGCTCAAGGGGGAGACGCGGCATCCCTATCGGCTGCAATGCGAACAGTTCAAGCTGGTCGGCTTCGTCTATCAGGAGTTGGCCAAGATCGCGGGCGTCGACCGACGCTTCGGCCACGAGGCGGTGGCGATCGCGCAGGATGACGATGGCGTCACGGTCGAGGCCGAGCACGACGGGGATCGCGTCACGCTGCACGGCGACGTCGTGATCGGCTGCGACGGCGGGCGCAGCACGGTGCGCAAGCTGCTGGACGTCGCGTTTCCCGGGCTGACCTATCCGGAGCATTTCTTGATCGCCGGGACCCGGTTCGATTTCCGGGCCCATATGCCGGACATCTCCTCGGTCAACTACACGGCCGATCCGGTGCGCTGGTTCATGCTGCTGCAGATCCCCGACATGTGGCGCATCCTCGTGCCGGTCGCGCCGGAGATTTCCGCCGACGACGCGGTGTCGGACGAGAGCCTGCAGTCCAGCCTGCAGAACATCTGCCCACGGCCGGGCGACTACGAGATCGTGGTGCGGGCAATCTATCGGGTGCACCAGCGCGTCGCCGAGACTTATCGCCGCAACCGCGTCTTTCTCGCCGGCGATGCCGCCCACCTCAACAACCCGCTCGGCGGCATGGGACTCAATGGCGGGCTGCACGACGTGATCAGCCTGACCGACCGGCTGATCGCGTGGTGGCACGGCCGTGCCGATGCGACGATCCTCGAGGGCTACGAGCCGCAGCGCCGGCCGGAGGCGATCAATGCGATCCACGCCATCACGGCGCGCAACAAGAAGCTGCTGGAGGAGCGCGACCCCGACGTGCGCGCGCGCAATCTCGCCGAGATGCGGGCGATCGCCGCGGACCCCGAGCGCAGCTATCAATACCTGCTCGATTCCGCGATGATTTCCTCATTGCGGCGGTCGGGCATGATCCGGTAAACCCCACGCCACCAGCGTCATCGCGAGGCGCGCGCAGCGCGCCGAAGCAATCTCGTTCCACGCGCATGTGTACGCGGATCGGGATTGCTTCGTCGGCCTTCGGCCTCCTCGCAATGAGGCCCCTCACCTCACGGATTTCCCATGGACGCGCATACGAGCGATCATCCTCATCACGGCCCGACCATCCGCGTCGAGGACGACGCGCTGGTGCGCGGGCGCGGACGGTTCGTCGATGACGACGCGACGGAGAACCGCGCCTTCGCCTTCTTCCTGCGCTCGCCGCACGCGTTCGCGCGCATCACCAAAATCGATGCGAGCGCGGCGCGCGACGCGCCGGGTGTGCTGGCGGTGCTCACGGCGGCGGAGATGAAGGCGGCGGGCGTCGGCAATGTCTCGGCACACCCGCCGCTGCCGGGGCGTGGCGGCAGCAAGCTGGTCGTGCCGTTCCGGCCGGCGCTCGCCGACGAGCGGGTGATGCACGTCGGCCAGGCGATCGCCCTGGTGGTGGCGACGACGCAGGCGGCCGCGCAGGATGCGGCCGAGAAGGTGGCAGTCGAGTACGAGGAGCTCGCCCCGGTGGTCGCAGCGGCGGATGCGGTGAAGCCCGGCGCGACGCAGCTGTGGCCGGAAGCCCCGGGCAATATCGCGCTCGACTGGGTCGGCTTGGCCAAGGAGCCGGACGCCAATGCGCGCGAGGTCGATGCGATCATCGAGTCGGCCGCGCATGTGGCGCGGCTCACCCAGCTCAACCAGCGCATCTTCCCGGCCACCATGGAGACGCGCGGCGCGACCGCGCGCTACGACGAGGCGAACGACTCCTACGTGCTGCGCTGCTGCTCGCAGAGCGCCCAGGTGATGCGCGACGGCGTCGCGCCGATCATGGGCCTCAAGCGCGAGCAGCTGCGCGTCATCACTGAGGACGTGGGCGGCGCATTCGGGCTCAAGACCGGGGCCTATCCGGAGTATCCGGCGCTGCTGGTCGCCGCGAAGCATGTCGGTCGGCCGGTGCACTGGATGGCGACGCGCGCGGAGGCGTGCCTCTCCGACAACCAGGCGCGCGACATGCTGCTCGAGGGCGAGCTCGCGCTCGACGACAAGGGCAAGTTCCTGGCGCTGCGGGTGCGCAACCTGGTCAATCTCGGCGCCTTCATGGGCCCCGTCGGCGCGCATCTCGCGACCAACAACTTCACCCGCTGCTTTCCCGGCATGTATCGGATCGCGCATCTCGACATCCAGGTGCGCTGCGCCTTCACCAACACGATCCCGACGGCGCCGTTCCGCGGCGCCGGCCGGCCGGAGGCGAACTACATTCTGGAGCGGCTGGTGGATGAAGCTGCGCGCCTCACCGGCATCGATCGCGACAAGATCCGCCGGCGCAATCTCATTGCGCCGAAGGAGATCCCGTTCAAGACGTCGGTCGGCACCACGTACGACAGCGGCGATTTTCCCACCGTGTTCGACAAGGCGCTGGCGCTCGCGGACGTCGCCGGTTTCGCCAAGCGCAAGCGCGAGGCGGCAAAGCGCGGCAAGCGGCTGGGCCTCGGCATCTCCTGCCTGCTCGAGCATTCGGGCGGCACGCCGACCGAAAGCGCCGCGATCACCTTCACCGAGGACGGCCGGCTGACGGTGGTGCTCGGCGTGCACTCGACCGGCCAGGGCCATGCCACCGTCTACAAGCGCCTCGCCGCCGAGCGGCTCGGTATCCCGGCGGACCGCGTGTTCGTGCGCCAGGGCGACAGCGCGCTCGGCGTCGGCAACGGCGCCTCGGTCGGCTCGCGCTCGACCATGACGGCCGGCACCGCGCTGGTGCGCACCGTCGAGGCGCTGATCGAGAAAGGGCGCAAGATCGCCGCCAACGTGCTCGAGGCGGGGGAGCAGGACATCGTCTATCGCGACGGCGCGTTCGCGGTGACCGGCACCGACCGCCGCGTCGGCCTGTTCGAGCTCGCGCGCGAGGCGCAGGCGCGCCATGAGCGCGGCGAGATCGCGGAAAACCTCGATACCAGGCAGACCGCCGACACGCCGCAGACCTTTCCGAACGGCTGCCACATCGCCGAGATCGAGGTCGATCCGGCGACCGGCGAGACGCAGGTGCTGAGCTACACGGCGGTCGACGACGCCGGCAACATCATGGACCACACGCTGATCGAGGGGCAGGTGCATGGCGGTGTCGCGCAGGGTCTCGGTCAGGCGCTGCTCGAGCACGCGGTCTACGACGACGACGGCCAGCTGGTGAGCGGCTCGTTCATGGATTACGGGATGCCGCGCGCGACGGATATGCCGGCGTTCCGCATCGCCGACGTGATCGCGCCGGCCACCACCAACCCGCTCGGCGTCAAGGGCGCGGGCGAGGCCGGCACCACCGGCTCGCTCGCTGCGATCATGAATGCGATCGCCGACGCAGTCCCGGCCGCCGCCCACATGGACATGCCCGCGACGCCGGAGAAGGTGTGGAAGGCCTGCCGGGCGGATCAGTGACGCAGGCTGGGCGACCACGTCTTCGCGGTTGCCCACGCGCGCCAATCGCAGCGTCGGTCTGCGTGGGCGAAATCGCCACGCAACGATGGCGCCTGTGGCTGCATCTGACGGGAGATTTCGCCCGCCGACCCGACGGCACCGAGGATGCGGCGACGCCCCGCAGCGCTGCCGATGTTGTGACAGCGCGAAAATCCCGGCAATATCCCGCTCATGTCGCCTGGAGCCATTCCTCTTCGCCCGATCGACAGCGCCGCCGCTGCCGTGCGGCCGGCCATACGGATTCGCGATCTCACCAAGACGTTCGGCGGGCTGACCGCGGTCGACCGCGTCTCGCTCGACATCGCGCCGGGCGAGTTCTTCATGATCGTCGGACCGTCCGGGTGCGGCAAGACGACGCTGCTGCGCATCCTCGCCGGGCTCGAGACCGCCACCTCGGGCTCGATCGAGATCGACGTGCCCGCCGGGTCGAGCCGGCCGGACAATTCGATGGTGTTCCAAGGCGACTCGATCTTTCCCTGGATGACGGTGTGGCAGAACGCCTCGTACGGCCTGCGCATGCGCAAGGTGCCGGCGGCGCAGATCAAGGACGTGGTCGGCTACTATCTCGACCGCACCGGGCTCGGGCGTTTCGCCAACTACTATCCGCACCAGCTCTCGGGCGGCATGCGCCAGCGCGTCGCCATCGCGCGCGCCTTCGCCAACGACCCGCACATCCTGCTGATGGACGAGCCCTTCAGCGCGCTCGATGCGCAGAACAAGCTGCTGCTGCAGGAGGAGCTCCTGCACATCTGGGAAGAGCACAAGAAGACGGTGGTGTTCATCACCCATAGCGTCGACGAGGCCGTGCTGCTCGGCGACCGCGTGATGGTGATGACCGCGCAGCCGGGGCGGCTCAAGCAGTTCGTGCCGATCGCGCTCGAGCGGCCGCGCGACATCATGGAGCTGCAGGGCGCGCCCGAATATGGCGAGCTGGTGCACCGCATCTGGTCGAGCCTGCGCGACGAGGTGCAGCGCGCCCGCGAGCTCGAGGAGAAGATCGGAGACAAGCCATGACGGCCGAGACCGTCGCGCCCGCGCGGCGCGAGCCGAGCGAGCTGTCGCTGCGCGACCGCGACCGCATCCTGAGCATCGCCTCGCCGATCGGGCTGTTGCTGGTGTGGGAGATCGCGGCGCGCTCCGGCCTCGTCGACGTGCGCTTCTTTCCGGCGCCGTCGAGCATCCTCGCGTTCCTGTGGGACCTGCTGCTGTCGGGCGATCTGTGGATGCACACCTGGGCGAGCCTGCAGCGGCTCTTCTGGGGCATCCTGTTCGGCGGCATCCCGGCCCTGGTCCTCGGCATCACGATGGGCCTCAGCCGGACGCTCCGCGCGATCATCGATCCGCTGATCGCCGCGACTTATCCGATCCCGAAGAGCTCGATCCTCCCGCTGGTGCTGCTGATCTTCGGCCTGGGCGAGTCGTCGAAGATCTTCATGGTGGCGATCGGTGTGTTCTTTCCGCTCGTGATCAACGCCACCACGGGCGTTCGCGAGATCAACAAGATCTACCTCGACGTCGGCCGCAACTACAAAGCCGACCGCTGGAATACGTTCTGGACCATCGCACTGCCCGGCGCCCTGCCGGTGATCATGACCGGCTTCAAGCTCGGCGTCGGCATCGGGCTGATCCTCATCGCCATCGCGGAGATGAATGGCGCGAAAAGCGGGCTCGGCTTTTTGATCTGGAGCGCGTGGGAGACCTTCGCGGTCGAGCAGATGTATGCCGGCCTGTTCATGTTCGCGCTCATCGGTTTCATCTTCACCGTCCTGCTCAATGAGCTCGAGCGCATCATCATTCCGTGGAAGACCACATGAGCGTGATCGCGGCCTCCCTCGACGAGGCGCTCGGCGCCATCGCCGACGGCATCATGCTGGCAGTGCCTCGCGAGGTCGCGGGCGTGCCGATGGAAGCGACGCGCGCGCTGATCCGGCGCGGCATCAAGCGGCTGCACCTCGTGGCGCTGCCGACCTCGTCACTGCAGGCCGATCTCCTGATCGGCGCCGGCGCGATCGCGACGCTGGAAACCTCCGCCGTGAGCCTCAACGAGTTCGGCCCGGCGCCGCGCTTCACCGACGCGATCATCAACGGCCGCATCCGCATGCTCGACGCCACCTGCCCGGCGCTGCACGCGGCGTTTCAGGCGGCCGAGAAGGGCGTGCCGTTCATGCCGCTACGCGGCATCCTCGGCTCCGACGTGCTCAAGTTCCGGCCGGACTGGCGGGTGATCGACAATCCGTTCGCCAATTCCGATCCGATCGTGCTGCTGCCGGCGATCAAGCCGGACGTCGCGCTGATCCATGCGCCGATGGCGGATCGCGCCGGCAATGTGTGGATCGGCCGTCAGCGCGAGCTCGCCACCATGGCGCACGCGGCCGCGAAGACGATCGTGACGGTGGAGAAGATCCACGATGGCGACCTGTTGGCCGACCCGGTGCTCGCCGCCGGCGTGCTGCCGGGGTTCTATGTGGAGCGCGTCGCGGTGGCCGCGAAGGGCTGCTGGCCGCTGGGGCTTCCGGATCACTATGCGACGGATCTGGGGCATCTTGCGGAATACGCGAAGATGGCGGCGACCGCGGATGGGTTTGCGAAGTATCTCGATGAGTATGTTTATGAGCGAAGGGCTGCGTAGCCCCTTGGCCACAGGCACGGTGCGTGCGCCCTCTCCTCCGCTTGCGGGGGAGAGCCGGAGAGGGGGTGGCGCCGCTTGCTCGTTCGTTGGGGAGAGAGCCCCTTCCCCGCCCTCTTCCGCACGCTGGGGAGGGGGCGCAGCCGTCGGCGCAAGTGGCCTGCAGCCATGAGCCGTTTCCGCACCGAAGAGCTGCTCGCCGACGTCATCGCCCGCCTCATCGGCGATGTACGTCACATCGCGGTCGGCAACTCCTCGCCGATCCCGGCGACCGCGGCGCTGCTGTGTCGCGCGCGCGGCAAGGGGCTGCCCTATGTGTCGCTGCTGCAGAGCCGCAAGCACAATTTCTTCACCGACGGCGGTGTTGAGCTGTTCGACTGCGCCGGCCAGGGGCGCATCGACGTGTTCTTTCTCTCCGGCGGCGAAATCGACGGCGAGGGCAACATCAACCTGGTGAGCATCGGCGAGCACGATCATCCCAAAGTGCGGTTTCCCGGCTCGTTCGGCTCGGCGCATCTCTATTTCGTGGTGCCGAAGGTGATCCTGTTTCGCACCGAGCATTCGCGCCGCACGCTGGTGCCACGGGTCGGCTTCATCAGTGCGCCGGGCGGCAGCCCTGACAACGTCCATCGTCCGGGCGGGCCGCTCGGCTTGGTCACGAATCGCTGTGTGTTCGGCTTCGACAAGGCGCGCCGCCGGTTCCGGCTCGACAGCGTGCATCCGGGGCATACGGTCGAGGAAGTGGTCGAGCACACCGGTTTCGAGTTCGACCGCCCCGCCACAGTTCCCGAGACCGAACCGCCGTCGGACGCAACTCTGCGGATCATGCGCGAAGTCGTGGCGCCGGAACTCGCCGAGGTCTACCCGCAATTCGCCGCTGCGGTTTTCGGTCAGCGCCTCGCGCAACCCGCCTGACGCTCCTCCCAATTCGCGTTATCATGGTGCCGCAATCCCAGGCGCCAATCGGGGGATGAGGAATTTCGGTGCCTAAGGTCGATCGCCGCGCTTTTCTCGTGAGCGCCGCTGCGGTTGGCGGAGCGTTGACGCTCGGCTTCGATATCGCTTGCGATCCGCCGGCCCAGGCCGGGACTACCCCTCCCGAAATCACCTGCTGGATCGTGATCGCCCTTGACGACCGGGTGACGGTCCGCATCGCCCGTTCCGAGATGGGCCAGGGCATCTTCACGGCGCTGCCCATGCTGGTCGCCGAGGAGCTCGGCTGCGACTGGAGCAAGGTGGGCGCCGAGTTCGTCCCGCCACAAGAGAACCTGCGCCGCCGCCGCATCTGGGGCGACATGTCGACCGGCGGCAGCCGCTCGGTGCGCACCTCGCAAGAGATCCTGCGCAAGGCCGGCGCGACCGCCCGCGAGATGCTGATCGCGGCTGCCGCGGCCCGCTGGGACACGGCGACGAGCGACTGCGCCGCCCATGACAGCCTGATCGTCCACAAGCCGAGCGGCCGCACGCTCCGCTTCGGCGAGATCGCGGCGGCGGCAGCGACCATCACGCCGCCACGATCCGTGCGATTGAAGGAGCCGCACGAGTGGACGCTCATCGGCACGTCGCGCAAGCGGCTCGATGTGGCAGACAAGGTCACCGGCAGGCCGATCTATGCGATCGACGTACGGCTGCCCGGCATGCTCTACGCCGCCCTCGCGCAATGCCCGGTGTTCGGCGGCAAGCTCGTCGCCGCGGACGAGGCGGGGATCATGGGCCGCAGGGGCGTGCGGCAGGTGGTGAAATTCGATGACGCCGTGGCGGTGGTGGCGGAAAGCTGGTGGCAGGCGAAGACCGCGCTCGAAGCCTTGCCGGTCAAGTGGGACCCCGGCGCGAACATCAACGTCTCGAGCGACTCCATCGCCGCGATGCTGCGGGCCGGACTTGATGCTGATGACGCCGGCGTGGGCCGCGAGCAGGGCGACATCACGGCCGGCCTCGCGCAAAGCGCGACGCGGCTCACCGCCGACTATCACCTGCCCTATCTCGCCCATGCGACGCTGGAGCCGCAGAACTGCACCGCCCAGGTGATGGGCGACGGGGTCGACCTCTGGGTGCCGACCCAGCACGGCGAGTCCGCGCTCTCGGTCGCCGCCAATGCGGCGGGCGTGCCGCCCGCGAATGTGCGGGTGCACAAGATGATGCTCGGCGGCGGGTTCGGCCGGCGCGGCATCGTGCAGGATTTCATCCCGCATGCGGTGAAGATCGCCCAGCAGGTCGGCGTACCGGTGCAGACCATCTGGTCGCGCGAAGAGGACATGCGCCACGACTACTATCGGCCGACCATGATGGCGCGCATGACCGCAGGCCTCGACGCCGCCGGCCTGCCGCACGCCTGGCACGTGCGGCTCTGCGGCAACTCGATCATCCATACCCTGTTCGCGGGCGGCTTTGTCGGCGGCGTCGACCGTCAGGCGCAGGAAGGCTTCACGGCGGACATGCCCTACGACGTGGCGAATTACCGCGTCGATTTCGTCGAGCGTAACGCGCACGTGCCGGTCGGCTTCTGGCGTGGGGTGAGCCACACGCAGAACTGCTTCTTCAAGGAGAGCTTCATCGACGAGATGGCGCATGCGGCGCGCCAGGATCCGTATCTTTATCGCCGGCGACTGATCGGACGGCATCTGCACGCGGCGAAATTCATCGCCGTGCTCGATGCCGCGGCGCAAAGGGCGCGCTGGTCCGAGCCGGCGCCGGCGGGCCTGTTTCGCGGCATTGCGATCGAGCAGGTCGACGACGCCTTCATCACGGCGGTCGCGGAGGTGTCGGTGAGCGCGCAGGGCGCGCTCGAGGTGCACCGCTTCGTCTGTGCGATCGATTGCGGTCATGTGGTCAATCCGATGACGGTCGAGCGGCAGATCGAGAGCGGCGTCGCGTTCGGGCTGACGGCGGCGCTGTACGGCGAGATCGGCATCAAGGACGGCCGTGTCGTGCAGGGCAATTTCGACGGCTACCGGATGCTGCGCCTGGCCGCCATGCCCAAGGTCGAGACCGTGCTCGTCCCATCGGGTGGATTCTGGGGCGGGGTGGGCGAACCGCCGTCCGCCATCGTTGCGCCGGCGGTGTGCAATGCAATCTTCGCGGCGACAGGCCGGCGCATTCGCACGTTGCCGCTGATGCGCCACGATTTGCGCAAGATTTGAGGCGTGTCGGGTGCTGGACGTGGTCACACACGAAAGTGACACGAGCCCCTTTTTAGAGCAATTCAGAACAAGCTATGATGCCGTCAACCCGACCAAGATCGCGGCCCCGGGCGCACGCCGGGCCGACCCTATCGTGACCAGGAGGAAGGCATGATAAAACTCACCATCAACGGCAAATCGCACGAGGTCGACGTCGAGCCCGATACCCCGCTCTTGTGGGTCATTCGCGACACGATCGGGATGACCGGGACGAAATACGGCTGCGGCATCGCCCAATGCGGCGCCTGCACGGTGCACATGGACGGCGAGGCCGTGCGCTCCTGCGGTCTCGCGGTGAGCGACGCGGCCGGGCATCAGATCACCACCATCGAGGGCCTCGCCGAGAACGGCAAGCTGCACAAGGTGCAGCAGGCGTGGATCGACAACGACGTGCCGCAATGCGGTTACTGCCAAAGCGGCATGATCATGGCGGTCGCGGCCCTGCTCAAGAAGAACCCGAAGCCGACCGATGGCGAGATCAACGACGCCATCACCAATATCTGTCGTTGCGGCACCTTCGAGCAGGTGCGCGCCGGCATCCACGCCGCAATCGCCAACGCTTGAGCCGGGGAGGATGCCATGAACGTCATGCCAAAAATGAATCGCCGTTCCTTCGTGGTCAGCGCTGCCGCCGCGGGCGGCGGGCTCGCGCTCGGCTTCCACGTTCCGCTCGCCGAAGCGGCCGACAGCCCGCCCGAGGTCAACGCCTGGGCCGTGATCAAGCCCGACGAAACCGTCGTCATCCGCATTGCCCGCTCGGAGATGGGCCAGGGCACGCTCACGGGCCTCGCCCAGATGGTCGCCGAGGAGCTCGGGTGCAGCTGGGACAAGGTCACCTACGAGTTTCCGACGCCCGGCGAGAACGTGAAGCGCAAGCGCGTCTGGGGCGACTTCTTCACCGCCGGCAGCCAGGGCATCCGCTCATCGAACCAGATCGTGCGCAAGGGCGGCGCTGCCGCGCGCATGATGCTGGTGTCGGCGGCTGCCAATGAGCTGAAGGTGCCGGCGACGGAGCTCACCGTCGCCGACGGCGTGATCTCGCACAAGGCGTCGGGCAAGACGGTCACGTTCGGCAAGATCGCGTCCGCGGCCGGACAGCTGCCGCCGCCCGCCGACGCCGACATCAAGCTCAAGGACCCGAAGGACTGGACGATCATCGGCCAGCCGAAGAAGCGGCTCGACACCCCGCTCAAGGTCAATGGCACCGCGATCTACGGCATCGACATCCGGCTGCCCGGCATGCTCTACGCCGCGATCAAGGCGTGCCCGGTGAACGGCGGCAAGCTGCAGAGCTATGACGAGGCCAAGATCAAGGACCGCAAAGGCTTCAAGAAGGTCGTCAAGGTCGAGGACAATGCGGTTGCGGTGATCGCCGACAGCTGGTGGCGCGCCAAGACTGCGCTCGAGGCCATGCCGATCAACTGGGACCTGGGCCCGAACGCAAAAGTCTCCAGCGCCTCGATCGCGGCCTGGCTCAAGGAAGGCCTCGATGTTCCCGAGGGGCTGGTCGGCAACAAGACCGGCGACGCCAAGGCGGCCCTGGACAAGGCCGCCAAGAAGGTCGAAGCGGTCTACGCCTATCCGTACCAGCACCACGTCACGATGGAGCCGCAGAACGCCACCGCGCGCTACACCGACGAGAAGTGCGAGGTGTGGACCTCGACGCAGAATGGCGAGGCCGCACTCGCGCTCGTCTCGGAGACGAGCGGGCTGCCGATCCCGAAATGCGAGGTCTACAAGACCTTCCTCGGCGGCGGCTTCGGCCGGCGCTCGACCTCGCACGACTACGTCAAGCAGGCGGTGCTGATCGCCAAGCAGATGCCCGGCACGCCGATCAAGCTGTTGTGGTCGCGCGAAGAGGACATGATCCACGGCTGGTACCACCCGGTCACCCAGTGCAAGCTCACGGCTGGTTTCGACGAGAACAAGAACCTGAACGCGATGCACATCCGCATCTCGGGCCAGTCGATTCTCGCGACCGTCATGCCGGCGCGCATGCAGGAAGGCCGCGATCCCGCGACCTTCTCGGGCTTCTATCCGGGCGGCGCCGAGGCGGCGTTCGGCTATGACGTGCCCAACGTGCTGGTCGACCACTCGATGCGCAACCCGCACATCCATCCGGGGTTCTGGCGCGGCGTCAACATCAACCACAACGCCATCTATCTCGAGTGCTTCATGGACGAGCTGGCGAAGGAGATGGGTGTCGACGCGCTCGAGTTCCGGCGCAAGAACATGATGAAGCATCCGCGCCACCTCGCGGTGCTCAACGCGGTCGCCGAGAGGATCGGCTGGGGCACGCCGGCGCCGGCCGGCATCTATCGCGGCCTCGCCCAGCACATGGGCTTCGGCAGCTACATCGCGGCCGCGGCCGAGGTCTCGGTCGACGGCAAGAAGGTGAAGATCCACCGCATCGTCGGCGCGACCGATCCGGGCTACGCCGTCAACCCTGCGCTGATCGAGCGGCAGATCGCCGGCTCGTTCATGTATGGGCTCACTGGCCTGTTCCTCGGCGGCATCGAGATCAAGGACGGGCGCGTCGTGCAGGAGAACTTCGACACCTATGACTCGATGCGGCTCGCGCAGATGCCGAAAGTCGAGTCGATCGTCATGCCGTCGCACAGCGGCGTCTGGGGCGGCGTCGGCGAGCCGACCATCTGCGTCGCGCCGCCGGCAGTGCTCAACGCCATCGCCAACGCGACGGGCACGCGCTACCGCACGTTCCCGCTGCGCGACCACGGCCTGACGATGGCTTGAATGCGGTAGGGTGGGCAAAGCGAAGCGTGCCCACGGCCGCGTGGGCATGGCACTTCGTGTCTTTGCCCACCCTACGGAGACGGCGATCATGCTCCGCGCTCCGATCGGCAGACGTCGATTGTTGAAATCCGCGATGGCGGCCCTGTCGGCCGCCATCGTATCTCCGGCCGTGCGTGCGCAAGCCAATGGCCCACGCATCGTCGTGGTCGGCGGCGGGTTCGGTGGTGCCGCCTGCGCCCGTGCGCTACGCAGGGCCGATCCGCATCTCACCGTCACACTGGTCGAGGCGAACCGCACCTATACGGCGAGCCCGATGAGCAATGCGGTGATCGCCGGCCTGCGCGATCTCTCGCAGCAGCAATTCGGTTACGACAAGCTCGGACATGACGGAATCACTGTCGCGCTATCGGCCGCGAGCGCGATCGATCCCCATGGACGGACCATCACGCTCGCGGACGGGACGAGGCTCGCCTACGACCGTCTCATCCTCTCGCCCGGCATCGATTTCCGCTGGGGCGCCATCCAGGGCTATGACGAGGCCGCCGCCGCGCTGATGCCGCACGCTTACAAGGGGGGCGACCAGATCGCGCTGCTGCGCCGCCAGCTCGAGAGCATGGACGACGGCGGCCTCGTCGCGATCTCGGCGCCGGTCAATCCGGCGCGTTGCCCGCCGGCACCGTACGAGCGCGCGAGCCTGATCGCCTACTACCTCAAACGCCGCAAGCCGCGCTCGAAGATCGTCATCTTCGACGCCAAGGACACGTTCGCGATGCACGAGCTGTTCGAGGAGGCGTGGAAGGCGCTCTATCCGGGGCTGATCGAGTGGCGCGCGGTCGGCAACGACGGCCTCGTCAACTCGGTCGAGCCGCAGACCCGCACGCTGGTCACCGACTTCGACAAGTACAAGGCCGCGGTTGCCAACGTCATCCCGCCGCAGAAAGCGGGCCACGTGGCCGAGCTCGCCGGCGTCGCCGACCGCACCGGCTGGTGTCCGGTCGATCCCGTCACCTTCGAGTCGAAGCTGCAGGCCAACATCCACGTGATCGGCGACGCCGCCATCGCCGGCGCGATGCCGCGCGCGGCCTCGGCCGCACAGGTCCAGGGCGAGATCTGCGCCAACGCGATCGCGGCGCTGCTCGCCGGCAAGACGCCGGCGGCGCCGACGCTGACGAGCTCGTGCTTCAGCCTGATCGCGCCCGACTATGCGATCTCGCAGCGCAGCACCTTCCGGCCCAAGGACGGCCAGTACGAGGAATCGCCGCCCGGCATCGGCATCGTGGTCAGCCCGCGCAACGCGGCGCCCGCAGTGCGCAGCGGCGAGGCGAAGGAGGCCGATGCCTGGTTCGCCCAGATCACCGCCGCGGTGTTCGGATGAAAGCGCGCGCCGCGCTCGCGGCGGCGATCGTCTGCGCGTTAGCGGTCGCCCCCCCGGTTCGCGCCGACGCGCTGCGGCCGTACACGATCGTCGGCGACGCCATTCCGGACTCGCTTACCGGCGCCAAGGGCGATCCGGCGCGCGGTCGCGCGATCGTGACCAACCGGAACGTCGGTTTATGCCTGCTGTGTCACTCGGGGCCCTTCCCGGAAGAGCGGTTCCAGGGAAATATGGCGCCGGACCTCAAGGGCGTGGGCGCACGTTGGTCGGAAGGTCAGCTGCGGCTGCGGCTGGTCGACGCGCGCAAGCTCAACCCAGCCACGATCATGCCGCCCTACTATGCGGTCGAGGGCATGAACCGGGTGGTGCCGTCGCTGCGCGGCAAGCCTATATTCTCGGCGGAGCAGATCGAGGATGTGGTCGCGTTCCTGGCGACGCTCAAGAATTGAACAAGATGCGGATGACCCCAAGGGTATCGTCATGAGCCTTCACCGCACAGGCGCCACACGGCGAGAGATTCTGCTGACCGGCGCCGCCGGCATCGGCGCCGCGCTGATCATGATCGAGCCGGCTGCCGCGACGCCCGAGACGATGCAGCGGGCGATCCGCCAGCTGGTCGGGGAGGCGCCGATCAAGAAGGGTAAGGTGACGCTGGACGTGCCGGCGCTGGTCGAGAACGGCAACTCGGTGGCGCTGACGATCGACGTCGCCAGCGCGATGACTGCCAAGGACTACGTCAAGGCCATCCACGTGTTCAACGAGAAGAACCCGCTGCCGAACGTGATCAGCGCCCATCTCGGGCCGCGCTCCGGCCGCGCCAAGATATCGACCCGCTTCCGCCTCGCCGACACCCAGACGATCGTCGCGATCGCCGAGCTGAGCGACGGCACGTTCTGGTCCGCCTCGGCCGACGTGATCGTCACGCTGCAGGCCTGCCTGGAGAACCTCGACTGATGGCCCGCGCCCTCATCAACGTGCCGCCGAAAGCCAAACGCGGCGACATCATCGAGATCAAGACGCTGATCTCGCACATCATGGAAACGGGCTTCCGCCGCGACAACGTCGGCAAGCCGATCCCGCGCAACATCATCACCCAGTTCACGTGCACCTATAACGGCGAAGAAATCTTCAGCGCCGATCTGCATCCGGCGATCGCCGCCAACCCTTTCATCAGCTTTTCGACGGTCGCGACCGACAGCGGCACCATCACGTTCGAGTGGACCGGCGACAACGGCTTCCACGAGACGGGAAGCGCGAAGATCACGGTGGAATGATCCGTAGGGTGGGCAAAATCGCGCGTGCCGATGTTGCCGCGTGGGCAAGGCGCGCGCGAGATTTCGCTCACGCGGCAACTGCGGTGGCGCGCCTTGCCTGCCCTGCGCTTTCGTTCCTTCTGCTTTGTGTTCCAGCCGTGGCCGCGGACATCCCGCCGGACCAGCGACGCTCGGGTTATGCCGATCTCGGCGCCGAGACCAAGGCGATGGAGGACGACGACACCGCCAATCCCGGCTTGCTATGGGTGCTCGACGGCGAGACGCTGTGGTCGACCAAGACGGGCAGCGCCAACAAGTCCTGCGCCGACTGCCATGGCGATGCGACGCGGAGCATGAAGGGCGTGGCGGCGCGCTATCCGGCGTTCGATGCCAAGCAGGGCCGGCCGGTCGATCTCGAGGCGCGCATCAACCTGGAACGGCGCGACAACCAGCAGGCGCCGCCGCTCGCCTTCGAGAGCCACGACCTCCTCGCGCTCACCGCGTATATCGCCAACCAGTCGCGCGGAATGCCGATCGCGCCGCCGGATGATCCACGCCTGGCGCCGTTCATCGCGCAGGGGCGCACACTGTTCGAGACGCGCCAGGGCCAGATCAACATGTCGTGCGCGCAATGCCACGACGACAACTGGGGCAAGAAGCTCGCCGGCAACGTCGTGCCGCAGGGCCAGCCCACCGGCTATCCGATCTATCGCCTCGAATGGCAGAGCCTCGGCTCGCTGCAGCGCCGCCTGCGCAACTGCATCATCGGCATGCGGGCGGCGCCGTATGAATACGGCTCGGCTGAGTACGTGGCGCTTGAAACATTTCTCATGCGGCGAGCGGCCGGGCTCAAGATCGAAACGCCGGGGGTGCGGCCGTGATCCTTGGCGATGATCCGTAGGGTGCGTAAAGCGAAGCGTGCCCACGCGTAACGCGATGGTGGGCACGCTTCGTTTTGCCCACCCTACGAAGTGAACCACCTGCATGTCCCCCGGCGAAATCAAGTGAGCACCAAAAATGCCCAAGCTGCGCGTTCATGCCTTTTCGATATCCGTCGACGGCTACGGCGCCGGCCCCGGCCAGAGCCACGAAAATCCGCTCGGCGTCGGTGGCATGGCACTGCACCAGTGGGTCTTCGGCACCCGGACCTTCCAGAATATGATCGGACGCGACGGCGGCGCGACCGGCATCGACGACGACTTCGCGGCGCGCGGCTTCGATAACATCGGCGCCAGCATCCTGGGCCGCAACATGTTCGGACCCGTGCGCGGCCCCTGGCTCGACGACGCCTGGAAGGGCTGGTGGGGCGACAACCCGCCCTTTCATACGCCGGTGTTCGTGCTCACCCATCACCATCGCGCATCGCTCGCCATGGACGGCGGCACCGTCTTCCACTTCGTCACCGACGGCATCGAGGCCACGCTCCGGCGCGCGACCGACGCCGCACAGGGCCGGGATATCCGCCTCGGCGGCGGGGTCAGCACGATCCGGCAGTATCTCAGCGCCAGCCTGATCGACGAGATGCACCTGGCGATTGCGCCGACCCTGCTCGGCTCGGGCGAAGCGATGCTGGCGGGTCTCGATTTGCCGAAGCTCGGTTACCGCTGCACCGAGCACGTGCCGACGCCCAGCGCGACGCACGTCGTGCTGACGAGACAACGGTAAGAGATGGCTACGACGCTTCCGCGACGCCGGCTGTTGGGGTTTGCTGCCTGGGCGGCTACCCTGCCGGCATTCATGCGGACCGCACGCGCTCGACCTTTTCCAAGCCGCCCCTTGCATTTGGTCGTCGGCTTTCCGCCCGGCGGGCCGAATGACACGCTCGCGCGACTGGTCGCCGAGTGGCTGTCGCGCCGGCTCGGCCAACCCGTGGCCGTCGAGAACCAGCCGGGCGGTGCTGGCAACATCGCGACCGCTGCTGTCGTGCATGCGGCGCCGGACGGGCACACGCTGTTGCTGGTCGGACCTGCGAATGCGATCAGCGCGTCGATTCCCGAAAAGCTCGATTTCGTTTTCCTGCGCGACATCGCGCCGGTGGCCGGCATCACGCGCGGGCCGCTGGTGCTGCTGGTGCATCCGTCGGTGATCGCCAGGAACGTGGCAGACCTGATCGCCTATGCCAAGGCCAAGCCCGGCAAGGTGCGCCTGGCGTCGACCGGAACGTGGAGCTCGCCGCATGTCACCGGTGAGCTGTTTCGCATGCTCACCGGCGTCGCGGTCGAGATCGTGCAGTACGGCGGCGGCGGGCCGGCGCTGAAGGCACTGGCGGCGGGCGAGGCGCAGATGATGTTCGAGCCGATATCGGCTGCGATCTCCTTTGTGCGCGCGGGCAAGCTGCGCGCGCTGGCGGTGACGACGGCGACGCGCAGCGCGGCGATGCGGGATGTGCCGACGGTTGCCGGTACGGTGCCGGGTTTCGAGGCGAGCGCGGTGACGGGTATCGGCGTGCCGCGCGGCACGCCGGGCGAGATCGTCGAGCGGCTGAACGGCGAGATCAATGCGGCGTTCGCGGATGACGCGATGCGGGCGAAACTGCTCGATACGGGCGGGATGGTGCTGCCGGGCACGCCGGCGGAGTTCGGCAAGGTGCTTGCGGATGAGACTGAGAAGTGGGGCAAGGTGGTGCGGTTTGCGAGTCAATCGCGCTGACGAGTGGTCTCCCTGCGTCGACGCATGAGCAAGTGGCGAGAGCCCCCTCCCTACCCTCCCCCGCGAGCGGGGGAGGGAATTAGATAGCGGAGCAAGCGGCCTATCGCGGCGTCGGGCGCTGTTCCTCCTGCTTCAGCTTGTCCATGGCGTCGGGCATCATGCGGGCGAAGAGTGTGCTCAGCAGCGCGGTCGGGATCAGGCCGCCGCTGCTGGTGGCGCCGTCCTGGCCCTGCCCGCTCGATATCTGGAATTGCGGCACCAGCGGCTGGCTGATCTTGGTGAGCGCGTCGGCGAAGCGGGAGAAGTTCTGCTCTGCGAGGCGATATTCCGGGCCGCCATAGGCGTCGACCGCGAGCTTGGTCGACTGCGCGGCCGCGGTGCCGATCGCAAGCGTGCGGTCGGCCTCGCCCTGGCCTTCGAGGCGCGATTTCTCGCCGCTAGCGGCCGCCGTGACCTTGACGGTCTCGGCATCCTTCTGGGCGCGCGCAAGCGCGGCGGCGCCCTCGTTCTCGTGCACCTTGATCTGGATCATCGACTGGGTGAGCGCGGTCTGCGCCGCCGCGGTGGCCTTGGCCTCGTTCAGCGTGCGCTCCTGGGTGGCGGCCTTCTCCTGCTCCTGGAAGGTCTCGATCTGCTCGCGCGCGACCTGGCGCGAGCGCAGCTGGATCAGGATGTTCTCGATCGTCTGGTCGCCCACCGGCGCGCGCGGCGTGCCGATCAGCACCTCCTGCAGCTCGAGCGAGTAGGCCTCGAACTTCGTCTTCATCTGCTCGGCCGACTCCTCCTGGATGGCGGCGCGGTTCTGCAGCAGCTCGATCAGCGTCATCTTCTGGGCGATGTTCTTGAAGAAGGCACTGACCATCGGGTCGAGCGTCTGCTCGACCAGCTTCTTCACGTCGCCGAAGCGCTGGATGATCATCGGCGCCTTCTTGTAATCGATGTGCATCACCACCGAGAGCGGCAGCGTCGGCTCGAACGCGTCCTTGGTGATGAGCGAAATCTCGGAGAGATTCTCATCGAGCCGCATCTGGCCGGTCTCGCCGCGCACCCATTTGAGGATGAAGTTGACCGTCGGAATGACCTCGATCTTGCCCGCATAGGTGTTGAACGCATACTTGCCCGGCAGCAGCGGATCGCGCCACACGCCGCGGCTGCCGTTCACCACGAGCTCGCCATGGCGATACTGATCGCCGGAGACGTCCTCGGTCTTGGGGCCGGTGTAGAAGATCACGACGCCGACGTTGCCGACCGGGACGATGGTCTTCGGCACCGACTCGATGGTCGCGAACAGGCGGTTGATGTACCAGGTGCCTTCGAGCAGCACCTGCAGCTGGCGTCCGCGGAAGCCGCCGGCATGGAGGAATTTCTCCGGCTCCTGGAAATTGTTGTGGAAAGTGTCGGGATTGCGCAGATCAGTGCCGACCTCGGGCGCGATGATCTCGCCCGACTGCAGCGACGGGCCATCATGAACCGTGACGATGCCGACCAGATCCTTGTCGGCCGCGAGGATGATCGGCACGAAACCGTCGCGATCGGTGATCGTCTGCTGCATGGCGTTGAGCACGCCCTGCTCCTGCTGGCTCAGCGCATGGCCGTAGACGCGCTCGTCGGTGATGACGGCGAACTGCGTGGTGTTGATGGCATAGGTGCCCTCGCGCAGGATTTTTCGCTGCGGGCCCTTCTGGCCGCCGCCGAGCAGAAAGCGGCGCGCATCCTGGAAATCGGACTTGTCATCGGTATCGTTGGCGGCCAGCACCTGCGAGGGCGCGAGCGGCGCGCCGTCGCGCGCGAACACGTAGGCGATGCGGCCCTGGCCGACGGTGACGAGATCGGATCTGTGGATCCGATACGTGAACGGCACGAAGAGATGGATGCCGCCGCGCAGTATTTCGGGCTCGAAGCCCGCCTCGCCGTGCAACGCGATGAAGCCTGACTTGATCGAGCCCTTCGGCGCCCACAGCTTTTCGACGATGCCGACCTGATTATTCGGGATGTAGCGAAAAACATTCGCGGCGCGAATCAAGATCAAGATGACGATCGCGACGGCAATCCAGATGCCGATCGCGATGCTGTGGTCGAAGAGGGTATCCATTGATCGCTCCCTGACGAAAAAACTTCATCCGACCCCAATGCGCGCCGGCAGATGTATCACCGGCGCGCCGAAATTCACGACCCAAATGGGTCTGTCGTGTTACGGGATCATCAGGTTCAACGACGGGCGCCTTCGCTGTACGGGAGGCCCTTTACGCATTCATCCCCAACAGCTTGGCGGCATTGCCGCCGAGGATCGCGACCTTGTCGTCGTCGCCGAGCGTCGCGGTGGCGAAGACATGGTCGACGGGATGCTCCTCCCACGGAATCGGATGGTCGGAGCCGAGCATGACCTGGCTCGCGCCGACCTGGGCGACGAGGTGGCGCAATGCCTCGGGCGTGAACACCAGCGCGTCATAGTAGAGCTGGTTGAGATATTCGGTGGGCTTCTTCTTGAGATGGATGTTCGGATTGCAGTTCTGCGGCGAGACGAAGCAGGCGTGATCGTCACGCGGCGCATAAGACGGCAGGTAGCCGCCGCCGTGCGCCGCGATGATCTTGAGACCGGGGAATTCGTCGAGCGTGCCTTCGAAGATCAGGTGCTGGAGCGCCAACGTCGTCTCGAGCGGATTGCCGACGGTGTTCGACAGCCAGCCGTTGCCATGGAAGCGCGCCGCAAGCTCGGGCACGCTCTGCGGATGGATGAACAGCGCGGCGCCGAGCTCTTCGGCCCTGGCCCAGACAGGGTGATATTTCGGCTCGGCGAAGTGATCGCCGACCACGCTCCCGCCGATCGCGGCGCCGCGCAGGCCGAGCTTCTTCACGGCGGTCTCGAGCTGGGTGACCGCGAGATCAGGATATTGCAGGGCGAGCGACGCGAAGGCGGCGAAGCGGTCGGGCTTTTGCGCGCACAGCTCGGCGAGCTTCTCGTTGTTGATGCGCACGATTTCGGCCGCGGTATCGCGATCCTTGCGGTACCAGAACGGATTGATCGACAGCACCTCCATATCGATCGCCATGGCGTCCATGGCCTCGAGGCGCTCCTCGAGCGCGATGAACATCTGCTCGGCCCCCTTGGTCTTGGGGCGGACGCGGTCCGCCTGATCGCCCATCAGGGCGAGAGATTCATGGAAGAGACAGTGGGCATGCACATCGATGGTCTTGACGCGCTTGCCATTGACCATGACGGGCCGCGTGCGCAGCGGCGGCGGCGTGCTCGAACGAGGTTGCGCGCGCGCCGCATCGAGCAGGCCGCAGCTGCAGAAGACCGTGCCGGCGGCGCCGGCATGCTTGATAAATCCGCGGCGCGTCGTCATCGCGGCACCCTCCCCTGAACCCTGGCGCGTGTCCCTCTCGGCGAACCGGTGGCCACTTTGCCGGGACACGCGCTGTCCCGACATCAAGGTTACCAGCCGCCGCTCAGCCCAGATAGGCCCCGCCGTTGACGTGGATGGTCTGGCCCGTGATGTGCCGTGCCAGCGGACCGCACAAGAAGCGGATCGTGGCCGCGACCTCGGCCGGCGGAACGCGGTCGCCGGTGAGGGTGTGGTGGGTCGAATGATGCTGTGGCTCGGGGCCGGGGCGATGCGTGCCGACGAGACCCGGCACCACCAGGTTCACCGTGATCTTGTGATCGGCGAGGTCCTGGGCGAGACCCCGCGTAAAGCCGACGAGGCCGGATTTCGCCGTGATCACGTGCAGGCGGTCGCGTGCGCCGCTGTGGCCGCTCAGGCCGCCGACATTGATGATGACGCCGGCGCCGCTGCGCTCGAGGTGCGGCAGGCAGGCTTTCACGCACAGGAACGGGCCGTCGAGCGTCACGGCCATGACGTCGCGCCATTCCGTGATGGTCATCTCGTCGAGCGACTTCTCGCGCCGCAACGCCGCATTGTTGATGAGCATATCGACACGGCCGAAGCGCTCGACCGTCGCGGCAACCATGCGATCGACCGCGCCCCCATCGGCGATATCGGCCAGCGCCGTCATGGCCTTGCCACCGGCTTGCTCGATGGCACGCACCACCGCATCGGCCTCCGCCTGGTTGGAGCGCGCGTTGACGACGACGGCAGCGCCGTCCTCGGCCAGCATCAGCGCGGTGTCGCGCCCAATGTTGCGGCCTGCGCCGGTGACGATGGCGACGCGATCGGCGAGAGGTTTCGATGACATGGCTGGCATATCCCTATCCCCGAACTCAGTCATGCCCGGGCTTGTCCCGGGCATCCACGTCTTTACCGCGAATCAGCAAGCAA
Organism: Xanthobacteraceae bacterium; assembly: GCA_035293985.1. Classification (GTDB taxonomy): domain Bacteria; phylum Pseudomonadota; class Alphaproteobacteria; order Rhizobiales; family Xanthobacteraceae; genus JAVDCA01. The sequence continues at coordinate 27,598 of DATGLS010000040.1, read as the reverse complement.
GACGTGGATGGCCGGGACAAGCCCGGCCATGACGGCAACTAACCTCGCAGCGGTTTCAAATCGACCTTCCCACCGTATAGTCCACGTGCAAGCCGCAGCGCCGTATCGATCCGCTTCTTATCCCATCCACCATGCGCCGCGCACAGCGCGAACTTGTCCTCGATGTCCTGCCGCGACAGCGGCTCATGGGCGCCGCCGCGGATGTGGGGCTGGCGCTCCTCGATCTCGCTTCCATCTTTCATCACCGCGCGGATGTGGCCGGTGAAATTGTTCGGGTAGGGATTGTCCGGATCGATCACGTAGCTGACCTTGCCGGCGAGCGCGACCACGGCCGGATCGTGCACGGCTGCGTCGGTAAAATCCGCGAGACCGACATTGCCGCGCACGAAGCCGGACGCGACACAGTAGGGCGTCGAGAACTTGGCGCTATAGCCGTTCCGCGGACGCTGCTTGTCGGCGAGCGGCTCCCACAGGCGATGCACCGTCCCCTCGCCCACCTCGCAGATCATCTCCTTGATGTCTGAGGCCTTGATGCCGCGCGCGCCGAGGCGGCGGGCGCAGTCGATGTAGGGATGCGTCATCGTCCCGCACGGATAGAGCTTGAAGGCGAGGTCCTCGGTGACCCAGCGGACGCCGAAATCGCCGACCAGCAGGTCGTATCGGCCCTCGGTCGTGTGCGCGAAGCCGTGGAAGAAGCCGTGCGCGCCCTCGAACACGGTGCGGGGCCCGGTGAAGCCGTGCCTGGCCATCAGCGCCGCGCGGATGCCCGATTGTGCCGCCCAGCCGGCATGCATGCGCTTGGTCCAGGCGCCTTCGGCGAGATACTCGATGATCCCGGCCGCCATGCTCCCGGCAATGCCGAGCGCAGCGATCATCTGCGCCCGATCGAGGCGCAGCGCGGCGCTGACGCCGGCCACGGACGCTATCGCGCCGAACACGGCGGTCGGATGAAAGCCCGCCTTGTGCACGAGCTTCGGCGTCACCAGGCCGAGGCGGCACATCGTCTCGACGCCGACCGCGATGCCGAGCAGCGCCGCGGCACCGTCCGGATTGTGCCGCTCGCAGGCAGCGAGCACCGCCGGCACGATCACGGCGCCCGCGTGCACCGGACCGCCTTCGAAAGTATCGTCGAAGTCCTCGCCGTGCGCCGCCGTGCCGTTGACCAGCGCGGCGCCGGCCGCGCTCAGCGTGCGCGCATGGCCGATCGCGGTGCACGGCCCGTCGTCGTCGCAGGCGTGAAGCGTCGCCTTGACGTAGTCCTCGTTGCGCGCCGTGACGCAGAGGCCGAGCACGTCGACGAGGAGGTCTTCGCATCGCGCGCGCAGGCTCGCGGGCAAGCGCTCGGGTGACAGCGCGATGATGCGGTCGACCAGTTTCTCGGCGATCGAGACGTCAGGCACGTGGGCCGGCATATGCGAATTCGCGCTCGGGAATCACGTGCCGGTGAAAGCCGGCTTGCGCTTCTGCATGAAGGCGGTACGGCCCTCGATGAAGTCCTTACTGGCGAAGCAGCGCTTCACCAGATCGTCGCAGCGCGTGAGGTCGCGTTTATCGGGATCCACTGCGATCTGATTGGCGATGAACTTGACCGAGTTCACCGTGAGCGGCGCATTGTTGCTGATCGTATCGGTATAATCCTTCACATAGGCCTCGAGCTTGTCCGCCGGCACTGCGCGGTTGATCAGCCCCATCGCGAGCGCTTCCGAGGCGTCGAACTGGCGCGCCGTGAAGAATATTTCCTTGGTGAAGGAGGGACCGACGAGGTCGGCCAGCCGCTTGATGCCGGTAAAGCCATAGCCGACGCCGAGCTTGGCGGCCGGAACGCCGAAGCGCGAATCCTCGGACGCGATGCGCAGGTCGCAGCACACTGCGAGCCCGAGCCCGCCGCCCAGGCAGTAGCCGCGGATCATCGCGATGGTCGGCTTGGGAAACTGGTAGATCGCCTCGTTCGCCTTGCTGGAGATCGCGCTGTAGCGAGCCTGCGCCGCCTCGTCCGAGCGCTCCTTCTCGAAGCGGGAGATATCGGCGCCCGACACGAAGGCCTTGCCGCCGGCGCCGGAGATGACCACGACGCGGATGGCATCGTCGCGGGCGAAATCATCCATGATCCGGCCGGCCGCCTCCCACATGGCGAGCGAGACCGCATTGCGGCGCTCCGGATTGTTGAAGGTCATGTAGCCGACGTGACCCTCCTTGCGGGACAGCATCTTGTCGGTCTGGGTCATCGGGAGGCTCCGTTGCTGGTCATTGCGAGGAGGCCGAAGGCCGACGAAGCGCCCTCGATCCGCGAGTCATATGCGTGCGGAACGAGATTGCTTCGCGTGCCTCGCACGCATCGCAATGACGCGTGTGTGCTGCGTCGATCGTCAAATCGCGTTCGCTTCGCGCAGTGCCTTGATCTGTTTCGGAGTGTAGCCGAATTCCTCGAGCACCTGATTTGTGTGCTGACCCTGCGCCGGCGGCGGCGCGACGAGCTTGCTCGGCGTGCGCGACAACATCATGCCCTGGCTGACCAGCGTGAGGTTGCTGCCCTTGACCGGCGCCGCCATGCCGAGGTGCTTCACCTGCGGGTCGGCGAAGACCTGATCGATCGAGTAGATCGGCCCGCACGGCACGCCGATCTTGTTGAAGCGCTCGATCCATTCGGCGCTCGAGCGCTTGGCCGTGATCGCCTCGATCTCGGCATTGAGCGCGTCGCGGTGCTTCGAGCGTTCGGCGGCGGTCGCGTATTCGGGCCGCTTCGCGAGCTCGGGCGCCTCGAGCGCCTCGCAGGTGCGATCCCAGATCTTGCCGCCGGCCGCCGCGATATTGATGTGGCCGTCGGAGGTCTTGAACACGCCGGTCGGGATGCTGGTCGGATGGTTGTTGCCGGCCTGCTTCGCCACCTCGCCGTTGACGAGGTAACGCGAAGCCTGGAAGTCGAGCATGAAAATCTGCGCCTGCAGCAACGACGTCGTCACGTGCTGGCCCTTGCCGGATTCTTCGCGCTCGAGCAGCGCGACCAGGATCCCGGTCGCGCACAAAAGACCGGCGGTGAGATCGGCGATCGGGATGCCGACCCGCACCGGGCCCTGGCCGGGGAGACCCGTGATCGACATCAGCCCGCCCATTCCCTGGGCGATCTGATCGAAACCCGGACGGTTCTCGTAGGGGCCGTCCTGGCCGAAGCCCGAGATGCTGCCGTAGACGATCTTCGGGTTGACCTTCTTCAGGTCCTTGTAGTCGATGCCGAGGCGGCGCTTCACGTCGGGGCGGAAGTTCTCCACCACCACGTCGGCCTTCTTGACCATCTTCTTGAGCACCGCGACGCCTTCGGGCGACTTCAGGTTCAGCGTCATGCTGCGCTTGTTGCGGTGCAGGTTCTGGAAGTCCGAGCCGTCGCGCGGGCCGCCCAGACCCTCGCCCGACTCGATCTGCGGCGGCATCTCGATCTTGATGACGTTGGCGCCCCAGTCGGCGAGCTGGCGCACGCAGGTCGGCCCCGACCGCACGCGGGTGAGATCGAGGACCGTGAAACGCGAAAGGGCCTTCGAGGCCCTGGGTATCGGCATGACGGACGTCTCCCGAACGGGTTTTGCGGCTTGTGGGATACCGGAATGCCCCGGGAAGGGCTACCGAATCAAGTGGCTACGAGAGGCCGTCACGCGCAGGCCCGCCATGCGCCGGGCCGCAAAGCCGGCATGGCGCACGCAAAGCGGTCCACTATTTGCCACACCAGATGCGCACACCGTCAGCACGTCAGGCGGAGGCTTTCATGACCGACGCAATTCCCAAAGGCGTCCCGCCGGCACGACCGGCGTCCTACGACAAGAAGATCGGCCTCGTGCTCCAGGGCGGCGGCGCGCTCGGCAGCTACCAGGCGGGCGTCTACGAGGCGCTGGCGACCTCGGACTATCTTCCCGACTGGGTCGCCGGCATCTCGATCGGCTCGATCAATGCGGCGATCATCGCCGGCAATGCGCCGAAGGATCGCGTCGCACGCCTGCGCGCCTTCTGGGACGAGATCACGGCGCCGACCAGCCTGTGGCCGTCGCCGCCGGACGGCCCGATCGCGACCTGGCAGCACAATGCGAGCGCGATCGCGTCCGTCCTGTTCGGCCAGCCGGGATTTTTCGTGCCGCGCGGTCCGCAGGACTTCTTTTCGCCCACCAAATTCCTGAGCTACTACGACACCAGCGCGTTGCGTGGCACGCTCGAGCGGCTGATCGATTTCGACCGCATCAACGGTCACGAGACCCGCCTGAGCGTCGGCGCCGTCAACGTGCGCACCGGCTATTTCGCCTATTTCGACAGCGCGAAGATCAAAATCCGTCCCGAGCACGTGATGGCGAGCGGGGCGCTGCCGCCCGGATTCCCCCCGGTCGAGATCGACGGCGAGCTCTACTGGGACGGCGGGCTCTTCTCCAACACGCCGCTGCAATACATGGTCGATTACTACCCGCGCCGCAGCCGCTTGGTCTTTCAGGTCGACGTCTTCCACGCGAACGGCTTCGTGCCGACCAACCTCGACCAGGTCAACGAGCGCGAGAAGGACATCCGCTACTCGAGCCGCACGCGGATCGTCACGGAGGCGCTGCGCGAGCGCCACAACGTGCGCCACGTGATCAACGAGCTGCACAAGCTGCTGCCGCCCGAGATCGCCGACACGCCGGAGGCCAAGCGCCTCTATGCGCACGGCTGCGTCACCGAGATGGACATCGCGACGCTGGTCTATCGGCCGGGCGAGCCGCTGGGCGGCGCCAAGGATTTCGAGTTCAGCCGCCCCACCATGCTGGCGCGCTGGGAGGCGGGACTATCCGATGCGCACACCACGCTGCAGGAATCGCCCTGGCTCGCGCCGGCCGCGCGCGACGTCGGCGTGCGGGTGTTCGACGTGATGCACGACAAGCTCGTCCGGCACGAGAAGCCCGAGCCGGTCGAGCTGCACGGCAATTCGCCGAAGGAGATGCCGGAGCTCAACCTGGTGATGGCCGGGCATCAGCGCGATCCATATCCGTAGGCAGCGTTTGAAGGCCGGCTCGAGCGAAGCGAAAGCCGGGGTTCCGTCGCCGCGAACAAAAATCCGCATTTCGCTGCGCTCAAACGGGCTACGCTGCACTACGTGTCACTACCCCAGCTTGCCGAGCGGGCTGAAGTGGTGCACCGTCGCGCAATTCAGATCGCACGGGAGGTTTGCATGAACGACAAAATTGCACGTCGCGATTTTCTCAAGAGGTCGGCTGCGCTCGCCGGAGCTGCCGCGGCCAGCGGCTTCGTGTGCGTCGAGCTCGCCGACGCGGCGCCGATCCGGGCGCCCGTCGTCGACACGCTGTCGGTGCAGGTGTTGGTCGACTCGACGCACAATATCTTCCTGCGCCCCTCGACGTTCAACGGCATGGCGGTCACGCCGGCACCTCGCGCCAAGGACTACACCCGCGAGCTGCACACGCAGTGGGGACTGTCCTACTTCACGCAATCCAGCAAAAGCGGCGAGATGCGCAGCTTCATGCTCGACTACGGCTACACGCCGGATGCGCTGCTCAACAACATCGAGCTGCTCGGCACCGATCCGAGGAAGATCGACGCGCTGATCGTGAGCCACGGCCACTTCGATCATTACGGCGGCCTGATCGGTTTCCTCGACAGGTACCGCTCCGTGCTGCCGGCGGACGTCAAGCTCTACGCCGGCGGTGAGGACAATTTCTGCCATCGGGTGAGTCCGACCGGAACGCCCGGCGTATTCAGCGATTTCGGCTATCTCGACCGGCGCGCGCTCGCCGCGCACAAGGTCTCCGTCGTGCTGTGCGAAAGCCCGACGGTGATCGGCGGGCACGCGTTCACGACCGGACAGATCAAGCGGCGAACGGACGAGAAGATCCTGCCCAATACGTTCGAGCAGTTCGGGATGACGGATGGGCTCGGCTGCAACGCTTCGCACTACGCGCCGGCCGAGCTCGCGGGCAAAACCGTGCCCGATGAGCACTACCACGAGCACGCGACCGTCTTCCACGTGAAGGATCGTGGCCTCGTGGTGCTGTCGTCCTGCAGCCATCGCGGCATCGTCAACGCAGTCAAGCAGGCGCAGGAAGCCTCGGGCGTCGACAAGATCCATGCCGTGCTCGGCGGCTTCCACCTCGGACCGGCGCCGATGGACTACACGCGCCACGTCGTCTCCGAGATCGTCGAGCTCAAGCCGGACATCGTCGTGCCGATGCATTGCAGCGGCGAGAACTTCGTCGAGGCGATGCGCAGCATCGCGCCGGACCGCCTTTTCGTCGGATCGACGGGCGCCACGCTGACGTTCGGAGCGTGATGTCGCGCCGCCTGCGCCTGCCCGGAGCGCGCGCCCATGCGACGCGCGCGCTCGTCGCGGCGGCGGTCGCGCTGATCGCGATGGCGGCCACCTTATTGCATGCGCAAGAGCCCGATCCCGCGCGAGCCGCGCGCCTGATGGACGATCTGATGTGGGGCCGCGGCCACGTCGGCGGCCCCTTCGAGCTGCTCGATCAGAGCGGGCACACGCGGACCGACAAGGATTTTCGCGGCAAGGTGCTGATCGTCTATTTCGGCTACACGACCTGTCCCGACATCTGTCCGACCGACCTGATGCAGATCGGGCTTGCGATCGACAGGCTGGGCGCTGCCGGCGACGAAGTCCAGCCGATCTTCATCTCGGTCGATCCGGACCGCGACACCCCCGAGGTGCTCGCCGACTACGTGCCCGCATTCCATCGGCGCCTGATCGGGCTGACCGGAACGCCCGCTCAGATCCGGACGGTCACCGAGGCCTACAAGGCCTACTACGCCAAGTATCAGCCCGAGGGCGGTGGGGTTTACCTGATCGACCACACGGGATTCACCTACCTGATGGGCCGGTCCGGCGAGTATCTCGGCTTCTTTCCGCCCGGCACGTCGGCAGACCGCATGGTCGAGATCGTGCGTCAGCATCTGGCAGCGCATTGAGGCGCACGAAGCGTAGCCGGCTTGAGCGCAAGGAAAGCGGGGGCCGCCGCGAAGAGAATCCCGGATTTCGCTGCGCTCAATCCGGATTGCGGGCGCTCCTGCTCTCGCGCAAAAACGCGAGCAGCAACTCGCTCACCGCGTCCGGCTGCTCCTGCTGCACCCAATGGCCGGCGCCGTCGACCAGGTGGAAGCCGACCATCCGGGTGCAGGCGCTCGCCTGCATCTTCTCCGCCGCGCCCGGCGTCTGGTAGGTGCCCCAGTCGCTCTTGCCCGCAATGTACATCGACGGCACGTCGATGGTGCGGCCCGCGAACGTGTGCATCTCCGCCATGCTTTTCGGATCGGCGCCGCGCCGCACCCGGTAGCCTTGCAGCGCGCCGGTGAACTGCGTGCGGGCATATTCGGTCACGTAGACATCGACCTCGGCATCGGTCAGCCACTTGCAGTTCGCGATCTCGGCGGCCGACGGCATGAACGGTGCGACGTTCGCCGCCATGCCCTTGTCGCGCTTCATCACGTAGTAGGTCGGCATCTGCGCCAGCTCGGCGGCCGTGCGCGCTTTCAGGGGATGCGGCTTGTTCGCCGCCCAATCGGCGCTCTTGTAGTGGTAGTAGGCGCGGAAGAAGGCGTGCAGGCCCTGCGGCGCGTGCAGCATGTCGTCGTTGGCGCCGGGCGTGCGCTGATGATGCTGATAGTATTTGCGCGGCGGATCGAGCTTGGCGAGCTCGGCGTCGAGCTCCTCATCTGTGATCGGCCGGCGCGGCGGCGCGGCGCCGTTCGCGGTATTGAACGGCAGCGGCGGCACGCCCTCGAAGGGCGAGCTCATCATCACGACGGAGCGAAAGACGTCGGGCCGGACCACGCCGCTCCACGCCGCGACCGGCGAGCCCGCGTCGTGGCCGGCCACCATGGCGACCTCGCGATAGCCGAGCGCGAACACGAGCCCGACGGCGTCGCGCACCATGTTGAGGATGCGGAAGGGATCCGGATCGGCATCGTAGGCGCCGTCCCAGCCGCTGGTGCGTCCATAGCCGCGCTGATCGGGCGCGATTACGTGGTAGCCGGCCGCCGCGAGCGGCCGCATCACCTTGCGCCAGCTATAGGCGAGCTCCGGGAAGCCGTGCAGCAGCAGCACCGCGGGCCGTCCCGGCGTCTCGAAGCCCGCTTCCAATATATGCACCGTCATGCCGTTGACACCCGCGGTCATGCGCGAGCGGATCTCCGGCGGCAGCGTGCCGTTGCCGTAGGGCGGCAGGTGGGCAAGCGGATTGACGGCGTCGGTCATCAAATCAGCCTGCCGGCAACCCGCGCACCACAAGCCGATTGAGCCGCGCCGCGAAGGCGGCGGGGTCGGGCGGCACCTCGCCGTCCAGGATTTGCGCCTGGTCCAGGAGGATCGCGGCGAGATCGTTGACATCATCATCGCGCGCTGCGGTCTTGGCGTCGGCGAGCGCGCGCACTACCGGATGGCGCATGTTGAGCTCGAGGATCGGCTTCGTCCCGGCGCCGCCGCGCGCCTGGCGGGCGAGCAGGCGTTCCAGCTCGCGGTCGGGACCTTTGCCGCCGGCGACCAGGCAGGCGGCGCTGTCGGTGAGGCGCTGTGAGGCTCGGACATCGGAGACTTTTTCGCCGAGCGCCGATTTGACGGCCGCGATGATGACCGCGTCGTCGACCGCGGCAGAGGCGGACGTCTCGTCGCCCTTCTTGTCGGGTTCCAGCAGCGGAACGAGATCGAAGTTCACCTCGCCCTGGCTCAGCGACTTGAGCGGCTTGCCACCGAAATCGATCGGCATGGTGGTCCAGAACGAGTCGACCGGATCGGTCAGCAGCAGCACCTCGATGCCGCGCGCGCGGGCCGCCTCGAGCTTGGGGTTCGACTTGAGGCGATCGAGGCTTTCGCCCGCGAGGTAGTAGATGTCGGTCTGGTTGGGCTTGAGGTCGGCGACGTATTGCGCGAGCGAGCGCAGCTTTCCGGTCGTGGTGGTGAAGCGCGCGAGCGCGAGCAGCGCGTCGCGCCGCTCGAAATCCTCGTAAATGCCTTCCTTGATGACGGCGCCGAACGCCTCCCAGATCTTGCCGAAGGCCTCCGGCTTCTCCTCCTTGGCGAGGTTTTCCAGCTCGGTGATGACGCGCCCGGTGAGCGCCTTGCGCATCTGCGCGACCTGCGGATTGTTCTGCAGCATCTCGCGCGAGATGTTGAGCGGCAGGTCCTCGGAGTCGACGACCCCGCGCATGAACCGGAGATAGGACGGCAGGAGCCCGGCATCATCGGTGATGTAGACGCGCCGTACGTAGAGCTTGATGTGGCCCTTGCGCGACGGATCGAACAGATCGAACGGCGGTCGCGAGGGCGCGAACAGCAGCACCGCATAGGACTGCCGGCCCTCGGCGCGATAGTGCAGCGTCATGGCCGGGTCGTCGAACGCCATCGCGACCGAGTGATAGGCCTGGGTATAGTCCTCGGGCTTGAGCTCGGATTTCGGCCGCTGCCAGATCGCGCTCGCCTTGTTGATCTGGCGCGGCTCGGCTGGTTTATCCTCGGCGGGCCTGTCGGCGGATTTGTCTTCGGAAAGAGGTTCAGGCTTGGCGACGAGCTCGATCGGAAACAGGATGTGATCCGAGTACGTGTGCACGATGCGCTCGATCTCGTGCGGCTCGAGGTACTTCTTGGCGTCGTCCTTGAGGTGGAGCACGATCTCGGTGCCGCGCGTCACCCGCGCCGCCTGCTCGGACGTCGCCGGCGCGATCTCGAAGCCCGCCCCGCCCTCGGAGGTCCACACCCAGGCCTCGCTTGATCCGGCGCGCCGGCTCGTCACCGCGATACGGTCCGCGACCATGAAGGCCGAATAGAAGCCGACGCCGAACTGGCCGATCAGGGCATTGCCATCCTTCGATTCGGCGAGCTTGGTCATGAAGGCGCGGGTTCCCGAGCGCGCCACGGTGCCGAGGTTGTCGATCAGCTCCTGGCGGTCCATGCCGATGCCGTTGTCGGCGATCGTCAGGATGCCGGCCATCTTGTCCGGATGGATGCGGATGGTGAGCCGCGAGTCCTCGGCCAGCAGGTCGGGCTTGGCGATCGCCTCGTAGCGCAGCCGGTCGCAGGCATCGGAGGCGTTGGAGATCAGCTCGCGCAGGAAGATGTCGGTCTCGGAATAGACCGAGTGCACCATCAGGCGCAAAAGCTCGGCCACCTCGGCCTGGAAGGGGTGGGTCTGGGCAACGGTGTCCGTGTCGGTGCTCATGGTCGGTCGTTTGGGCTCATACGCTGAAGGTCAGGGACGGGAGATATATGTTGCAACCGCGCGGAAGCTTCAACCGTCCCGAGCAGCGGCAAGCCGCTTGACGTTGCCCCAGGGCAGATGCCATCGCGACCCGCCGGGCTCCCCGGCGTTGCAGGAAACGACCCGATGGCACCCACCGCGACCGAGCAAGCGCGCATTTCGGCGTCCGCACTGAGCGCCTTCATCGCCCGCGCGTTTCGCGCCACCGGCCTTCCCGACGGCGACGCCCGGACCCTGGGCGACCTCATCGCCGAGGCGGACCTGCGCGGCTCCGACACGCACGGCGTCTTCCGCATGCCGTCCTACTGCAAGCGGATCAAGGCGGGCGGCGTGAATGCGCGACCGAATATCCGCCTGATCGCGGAGCGCACCTCGACGGCGCTGGTCGATGGCGATAATGCGATGGGCCACTTGGTGATGAAATTCGCCGCCGAGACCGCGATCGCCAAAGCGAAGCAGACCGGGGTCGGCTGGGTCGGGGCGCGCATGAGCAACCATGCGGGTCCGGCCGCGCTCTATGCGATGATGCCGCTCCCCCACGATATGATCGGGCTCTACTTCGCGGTCGGCAGCAACAACCACCTGCCGCCATGGGGCGGGCTCGAGTCGCTGCTCGGGACCAATCCTATCGCCGTCGCAGTGCCGGCGCTGGACGAGCCGCCGGTGGTGATGGACATGGCCCCAACCGTCACGGCCTACGGCAAGGTGCGGCTGAAGGCCTCGCGCGGCGAGGAGATGCCGGTCGGCTGGATGATCGACAAAGAGGGCAAGCCGCTGACCGATCCCAAGCGCGCCGACGAGGGCCACCTGCTGCCGATCGGCGACTACAAGGGCTATGCGCTGTCGCTGATGATCGCGCTCATCGCCGGCGCGCTCAACCGCGCCGCCATCGGCCGCGACATCTTCGATTTCAACAAGGAGCTCGGCCGCGCCACCAACACGGGCCAGTCGATCGTGGCGCTCTCGATCGAGGCGTTCGCGCCGGCCGCTGAGTTCAAGCGCGGCGTCGACGCGATGGTGCGCGCGCTGCGGCAGTCGCAGCGCCTGCCCGGGGTCGAGCGCATCTGGCTGCCGGGCGAGCAGAGCCACGAGAAGCGGCTCGACCGGATGAAGAATGGAATCCCGCTACCGCCGTCGCTGAAGAAGAGCTTGGATGCGCTGGCGACGGAGCTGGGGATCGCGCCGGTGATGTGACGCGCGCTTTCTTCCCCTCCTCGTTTGCGGGGGGGAGAAGCGCGCCAGGAGAGGCAAGTCACGAGCGCCGAAGCAAGCGGCGCCCCCTCCCCGCCCTCCTCCGCAAGCGTGGGAGAGGGGGCGCAAGCGCAAGTGTTTGTGGGTCCGTGGCGCAGCTATGTGTGACCGGGATCGACCCAGCCGATGTTGCCGTCGGCGCGGCGGTAGACCATGTTGACCCGCCCGCTCGCGGAATGACGGAACACGACCACCGGCGCGCCGGTCATGTCGAGCTCCATCACGGCCTCGCTCACCGACAAGCGCTCCAACGTGGTGGTCGCCTCCTGGATGATGACCGGATGGAAATCGGTGATCTCCTCCTCCGACTCGTGATCGGGCGCCGCGATGACGTAGCTCTGCGCGTCTGCCGCGCCGTCGCCATCGCTGGCGCCCGGCGCCGAACGGCCCTTGAGGCGGCGCTTGTAGCGGCGCAGCCGCTTCTCGACCCGCAAGGCCGCCTGGTCGGCGCTCGCATAAGCATCGGCGGCCATGCCGTCGGTATGCAAGGTCACGCCGGAATCGAGATGGATCGCGCACTCGGTGCGGAATCCGAACCCGTCCTTGCCGACGGTGGCGTGCCCCGAATAGCCGCCGTCGAAATACTTCACCAAGGCTTCGGCGACGCGTGCGGTGATGCGCGTGCGCAAAGCTTCGCCGATGTCGAGATTCTTGCCCGAGACGCGAAAGGCCATCGTCACCTCCAAGGTCGGCGGGGGCCAGACCGGCACGTTGGCTACGTCGGTGTTTGACGTAGGATCGCACCGGTTCGCTGTCAACGCGACATTGGGGGAAGGGTTTCAGCCAACTTTCAACCGACGTTCCAGCCCGCTTTTCAACCCACGCCCACGAGCGTCTGCTTCTCGCGCCGGCGTTGCACCGAGGAGGGGATCTTCATCGCCTCGCGGTATTTCGCGACAGTACGCCGCGCAATGTCGATGCCGGCCTCGCGCAGCATGTCGACGATGGTGTCGTCGGACAGAACCCCGTCGGCGGCCTCGCCGTCGATGAGCTGGCGGATGCGATGGCGCACGGCTTCCGCCGAATGCGCCTCGCCGCCGTCGGCGGCGGCGATCGACGAGGTGAAGAAATACTTGAGCTCGAAGATGCCGCGGCTCGTCGCCATGTATTTGTTGGCGGTGACCCGCGAGACGGTCGATTCATGCATACCGATCGCGTCCGCCACCGTCTTGAGGTTGAGCGGGCGCAGGTGCTGGACGCCGTGGGCGAAGAACGCATCTTGCTGGCGCACGATCTCGGTCGACACCTTGAGGATGGTCTTGGCACGTTGATCGAGCGCGCGCACCAGCCAGGTCGCGGTCTGCAGGCACTCGTTGAGATAGGACTTCTCGCCGTCGTTCTTGGCGGTCTTCGACACCACCGCGTAGTAGCTCTGGTCGACCAGCACCTTGGGCAGCGTGTCGGCGTTGAGCTCGACCGCGTAGGTGCCGTCGGCGGCCTCGCGCACGAACACGTCGGGCACCATCGGCTGCACCAGCGTCGAGCCGAAGGCGAGGCCGGGCTTGGGGTTGAGCGCGCGAATCTCGGCGATCATGTCGGCGAGATCGGCATCGTCGACGTCGCAGGCCTTCTTCAGCGCCGCGAGATCGCGCCGTGCCAGCAAGTCGAGATGCCCGACGAGGGCCTGCATGGCGGGATCGAAGCGATCGCGCTCCTTGAGCTGAATGGCGAGGCATTCGGCGAGGTTGCGCGCCGCGACGCCCGCCGGCTCGAAGGTCTGCACGATCGCCAGCACGGCCTCGACCTGGGCGAGCGGCGCGCCCAGCTTTTCGGCGACACTCGCGAGATCGCCCGCGAGATAGCCGGCCTCGTCGACGAGGTCGATCAGGTGCTGGCCGATCATCCGCCGGACCGGATCGGCGATCGCCAGCAGGAGCTGATCGGACAGATGGCTCGCCAGCGTGGTCTCGGCAGAGACGAAGGCCTCGAGATTGTATTCGCCGGCGTCGCGGCCGCCCGCGCCGACGCCCGACCATTCCGAGTAGCCGGCCGGCTCGGCGGTGCGCGGCGTCGCCTGCTCGGCCGGTGCGCCGGCATCATCGGGAAACACGTTGTCGAGCCCGGTATCGAGCCGGTCCTCGATCGCCGCGCGGCTCGTTTCCAGCTCCTGGCCCAGCCAGTCGCCCGATTGGGCATCGCCCGACGGCGCTTCCGCGGCGGCCCTTTCGTCGGAGACAGCACTCGGTTCGGCGGCCGGCCCCTCGTCACCCTCGCTGCTGCGCTCGAGCAGCGGATTACGCTCGAGCTCGTTCTCGACATAGGCGGCGAGATCCAGATTCGACAGCTGCAGCAGCTTGATCGCCTGCATGAGCTGCGGCGTCATCACGAGCGCCTGGCTCTGCCGGATCAGAAGTTTTTGCGAGAGCGCCATCGAATCTGGGTGAACTTGGTCCGTTTCTTGCTTATCGGTTTTGCAGCGCGGTGTACACCCAATCTTTCAGGCGGTTGTTAATGGCCGCTGTAGGCCGCGAATGTGTGGTGTTCGGGCCACACAGCACGGTCCGGCGTGGCGCACTCGAGTCCCCCACGGTGCCCCGCAATCAACGCACGGCTCAGGCCCGGTCTTTGCTCCCTCCACAGTCCAGCGGCATCCGCAGCTCCAATGAGCGCGCGGAACGTCCCATTTCGCGACGGCTGCGTCGCAGATCAGGACGCCCGCTGATGCACCGAGGAGGAGTGTACGATGTGGCGCTCGGCATTGGTCGTGCTTCTACTGGCCGGCTCACCGGCTCTTGCCGGACAGGCGAGCACCGCCATCCAGGTCGGGATTACCATCACGGGCACCACGGCGCAGAGCCCCGCAAGAGCCAAGGCCAGGCAACAAACCGTCGCCGGCTCCCCCGGTGGGACCACGAAACAATCGATGCGGCAACGATCGCGGCTGCCCAAGTGAACGGAGCCTGACGAAGCAGCGTCAATCCTTCGCCGTGTTATTTCGTGAATCGCGAGAAAATAAGCTTCGTAAATGAACGATGCATAGAAGATCGTGAACACATTCTGATGAGAGGAAGTGAATCGACGGTGAAATAAACAGATTAAGAATTCGACACGCGTCACTATAGGATTTTAATCTAATCCATTCTTCAGTATAAGCGCTCTATACACCTCGTTTATTGTAAAACTTAAGCCGCAGGTTCGAGCCTACTCCAATACTGGGCGTCTTCGGACGCGCGCATGCGCGCGTTCCAAATGTGGGGACGTCACATGTCGAGCTCGAACAATCGCACGTATGGCTGCCTACCGACGCCGGCGTCGGGGAACTCTACCGACACCATCACGGTGACGGTCACGTTCTAGCCGATCCGCTCACAACCGCTTGCAGGCGGATCCGGCCGTGCCGCGACATCGGTCAGCGCTGTGCATTGCGCGGCTTCTCGCCGCGCTTGCGCTCATGCTCGCCGTCGGCTGCACCCTCGAGCAGGCGCACGCCGAGGAGGCGCTCCAGCTCGAGGTCTACATCAACGAAATCCCGACGCAGCTCATCGGCGCCTTCGTCATGGTCGGCGACACCCGTATCGCGGCGCGCCAACACGAGCTGGAAGAGCTCGGACTCAATCCCAAGGGACACGGCGAGCCCGACAAGCTCGTCGCGCTCGATGGCCTGGCCGGAGTGTCCTATCGATACGATCAGGCGATGCAGCGCATCTACATCACCGCGCCGGACGATATGCGCATCGCCAAGCAGTATGATCTGTCGAACCGGACGGCGACTGACCTACCGGTACAGTCCGCCTACGGCGCTGTCCTCAACTATGATCTGTTTTCCTCGGCGACCGGCGGTCAACAGAAGGAATGGCTCGCGTTCAGCGGCGCATCCGGCACCTTCGATGCGCGATTCTTCTCGCCCTACGGCACGTTTTCGCAATCCGCGATCTTGCAGAATTCGCAGAACGTGCCCTTTGCGGCGCTACGCCTCAATACGACCTACACGTACTCCGATTACGATACGATGCGGACGTATCGCGCAGGCGATACGATCAACGGCGGCCTCGCGTGGACCCGACCGATCCGAATCGGCGGGCTGCAGGTGCAACGCAATTTCGCCCTGCGCTCCGATCTCGTGACGCTGCCGCTGCCGGCCGCACGCGGCACCGCGGCGGTGCCGTCGACCGCCGACATCTACGTCAACAACGTCAAAACCTACTCGCAGGACATCGCCGCCGGCCCCTACGTGCTCAACAATATTCCCGGCATCACCGGCAACGGCACGGCCCACGTGGTTCTGCGTGATTCCTCCGGCAAGACGACCGACGCGACGCTGCCGTTCTACACCTCCGCCATGCTGCTCGCCCGCGGCCTGTTCGATTACTCGCTGGAGGCGGGGTTGCCGCGCCTCTCCTACGGCACGACGGCCGATACCTACCTCGCCCGGGCTGTCGCCTCCGCGAGCGCGCGCTACGGCATGTTCGACTGGTTGACCCTCGAGGGTCACGCCGAGGGCGGCGCCGGCCTCGTCAATGCAAGCGCCGGCCTCGCGGCGCGCACCGGATCGTTCGGGGTCACCTCGGCTGCGATCGCGGCCAGCTATTACGCGTCGCGCGCCGGCTACCAGAGCTATTTGTCGTACGAGACGAAGGTGCTCGGGTTGAGCATCAACGCGAGCTCGCAGATGACTTTCGGCTCGTATGACGACCTCGCCTCCGTCACGGCCCGATTGCAGCAACAGGCCGTGCTGACCAATCCGTTCGACGTGAGCTCGTTCGTCGCGCTTTCCTCCTCGGTGGCGCAGACGGTCAACTCGTCGGTGTTCACCAGCGCCCGTCCGCCGAAGGCGTTCAACCGCATTTCGGTCGGTACACCGCTGCCGATCGCACACGCCAATCTGACCGGAAGCTTCGTCCAGACCATCGACGCGATCGGAACGCGCTCCGACATCGTCTCCGCCACCCTCTCGGGCGGATGGCGAGACATATCGGTGTTCGCGACCGCATTCACGTCTGTCGCCGGCACGAAGAACACCGGATTCATCGTCGGGCTCTCCATGCCCTTGGGCGACTCGGCCACGATATCGACGTCCGTATCCGGAGGAGCGGGCAGCAGCACCGTGAGCGTCGATGCCGTCAAGCCGCTCGACGCGAAGCCAGGCAGCTTCGGCTGGCGCATTCACGACGGCGAGTTCGGCACGACACAGCGCGCGGCAGCCGCCTCCTATCGCTCCTCCTTCGCGCGCACCGAGGTTTCGGTCTATCAGAACAGCACCGGCGTGCAGGGCACCGCCGAGCTCGAGGGTGCGGTGGCCGCCTTGGGCGGTGGAGTGTTTTTCACCAACCGGATCGATGACGCCTTCGCGGTCGTCCAGACGGGAGTGCCGGGGATTCCGGTGTTTTACGAAAATCGACCGGTTGGCGTAACGAACGCGTCGGGGCTCGCCCTCATTCCCGGCCTTCGCTCGTACCAGCCCAACAAGGTCGCGATCGACCCAGCGAATCTGCCGGTCGACGCCGACGTCACGACGAACGAGATCGTGGTCGTTCCGGCCGACCGCTCGGGCGTGAAGGTCGACTTCACGGTCAAGACCGATACGCATGCCGCCCTCGTCGTTTTCCAGGGAGCCGACGGCAAGCCGCTCGCCGCCGGCGCGCAAGGACAGATCGAAGGCGGCGCCAGCTTCGTGGTCGGCTACGACGGCAAAGCGTATATCGAAAATCTGGCGGCCGCCAACAAAGCGACCATCACGCTGATCAATGGCGAATGCCACGCCACTTTCGCGTACGAGCCCCGCCCGGACGAGCAGGTGGTCATTTCGGGGGTTGCCTGCAAATGAACGGGGACCCGCAACTCATTTAGCCGATATCCGCCGACCACCAGGCCGTCTGTTCATGAATTCGAGCGGCGCGGATTGCGACGCTGGATGTCCGCTTGATCCCCGGAAGCGGCCGTAGAGCGCACATCGCAGCAGATTGCCGGTGTTCGGCCAAAAGCGTCGCTGCCGCCGATTCCAGAGCATCTTCACCTTCGCTTGGCTCATCACTATGATCGTGCGCATGCCACCTTCGCCTTACGACGAAACTTTCTTTGGCGGCCATCATCGCGGCTCCCGGCGCTCCGCCGCCGTCATCGTTCCCTTGGTGCTTGAGCATTTCCCCGCAAGATCAGTTGTTGACGTGGGCTGCGGCACGGGTGCTTGGCTTGCTGAGTTCGCACGCAACGGCATCACCGAATATCTAGGCGTCGATGGCGATCACGTGCCGCGTAACATGCTCATGATTTCCGTGGAGAGGTTTTATGCGTGCAATCTCGCGAGCTTTTCTCCCGATGGGCGCTGCTTCGATTTGGCGTGTTCGCTGGAAGTGGCAGAGCACCTGCCAGCAGACCGGGCGCCGCACTTCGTCGCCGCACTGACCGACCTCGCGCCGGCGGTTCTCTTTTCAGCCGCCATCCCGGGCCAAAGGGGAACTGGTCACGTCAATGAACAGTGGCCGTCGTATTGGGCGAGCCTTTTCGCTGCACGCGGATATGTGGGGGTCGACTGTGTGCGCCCGCGCGTGTTCAACGATGAACGTGTCGAGCCTTGGTATCGGCAGAACGTGATTGCCTATTGCAAAAAAGTGCCGCTCGGTCTCACCGCAATGAACCTGCCCTACGACTATGATCGTGTCGATCCCGAGATGTGGCGGCACCGATGCCTCGAGACGAAGGCGAGAGAAAAATCGCTTCCTCGGCTGGTCAGATCACTCTTTCGGTAAGTCAAGCCGGGAGACCGTGCGTTACGGCTGCTCGGCCAGCGGGGCAACCGCGCCACGCCCTATCAATCTTGCCACCAACCGCCTGGCGTTCATCCAGCTCGCATCCAAACGCCTATGTTGCGGGTTGATGAATCCACGCCCTAATAGGTGATGGTCGCCACGATCGTATCGGTGTAGGTGCCCGGCGCAGGCGTCGTCTGCGGCGCGACGCGACCATACACGTTGAGGGTCTGTGTGGCCCCCGTTCCGGTGCCGGATAAGGTGTTCACGCCGGAGCTCGATCCCCAGGGCTGCGACCGCGCGGCGTCCTGATAGAGGCCGTAGACCACGTTGGCGCTGTTGAACGTCATCTGGCGCTGGGTCGGGTTGGTCGCGCCCGAAAGTCCGCCATCGAGGCTCACGATGTAGGGGAGGGCTTCGGTGCATTGAACGCTGAGGGTGCCTTGGGCATCCGTGTTGGTGCTCAGGATGCCTTGGGTGCCGAAGCTGATGCCGGTCGCCGCAATGGTGCAATTGCTCGAGACCGTCGCGCTCACGGATGCCGAAGCGGTGTTGTTCAACGCGCCGACCGGGCAGTTTCCGGCGCCGTTTTGATTGATATAGGTCATGAACGCCTGGACGGTCGCCGTATAGCCGCCGGCGGCGTCCATCTGCTGCGACGGCAGGAAGCGCGCATAGACGGTCTGGTTCACGGTGCCGTTCAGGGGGACGCTGATCTGCACGCCGGCCGTGTCGTAGCCGGTCTGCCATGATCCCCACGGGATCGAGCGCGCCGAATCGGCAAAGAGGTCGTAGCGCGCGGTCTGGCTGCTCGGCCCGGCCATTTGCCGGCTCGTCGAATCGCACGCCGAGCCGCACGCGATGTTCACGCACGCGGTCACCGCCTGGCTGCCGCCCTGGCACGTCACGGTGACCGTGGCCGTCGTATCGACCGCCGCCCCGGGCAGGACATTGACCGACCCGAACGCAACGCTCGTCATGCTGACCGAGCAGGATTGTGCGTCCGCCTGCGTCGCGACCAGCATCGCCTGCAGGCCGAGCAAACTGGCGAAGATCCGGCCGGCACGGAAGCAATGAGCCCGGAATTCCCGCATTGGAAAAAGGCTGATCAGGCTGACGGGGGCACCGAAATTGATAAGAGTTCCATGATTAATGGCCAATTAACGTATTCGGTACACAGTTATGGATGATTACTGTGGGGAAAAATCATGCGTACTCAGTTCGCGTTGAAGCGCCGGCTTGGCCTGATCGGCATTCTGGCGACCACCTGCCTGTTGCAGTCCGTAGAAGCTCCGCTCGCCGCGACCGCCACGACGACCTTCTCGGTATCGGTCACGCTGGCCGCGACCTGCACGATCAACAGCGCCTCGGCGCTGAGCTTCGGCAACCAGGGCATTCTCGCCACCAACGTCGATCAGACCTCGACGATCCAGGTCACCTGCACCAACACGACGCCGTACAATATCGGCCTCGACGCCGGCACCGGCAGCGGCGCCACCGTGGCGGCGCGCCTGATGACGGCCAGCGGCGCCACCGTGACGTACTCGCTCTACCAGGACAGCGCGCACTCCAACGTGTGGGGCAACTCGATCGGCACCAACACGGTGGCGGGCACCGGAAACGGCACTGGCCAGAGCTACACGGTTTACGGCCGGGTCCCGCCGCAGACGACGCCGGCGCCGGGGACTTATAGCGACACGGTCACCGTCACGGTCACGTACTGAGTCGAACAAGTCGATATTCCACGCGAGGCTCTCCATGCGCTCAATCCTTGCCAAGACCGCCATCGCCGCGCTTCTGCTGGCCGGCGCGTATTCGTCCGCGAACGCCGGCTCCCTTCAGGTGGAGCCGGTGCTGATCGACGTCACGGCCGCAGGCGCGGCTGCCTCGACACTGACGTTGCACAACGCCGGCTCGGCGCCGATCAACGCCCAAGTCCGCGTGTTTCGCTGGTCGCAGCAGAATGGAGAGGAAAAGCTCGAGCCGACCGACGCCGTCGCGGCGAGCCCACCCGTGCTCACGCTCGGGCCGAATGCAAAAAACATCGTTCGGATCATTCGCCTGTCGAAGCAACCTATCGTCGGCGAGGAGAGCTATCGTCTGCTGATCGATCAACTGCCCGACCTCTCGCAGCAGAAGAACGGCGGCATCAACCTGATGGTGCGCTATTCGATCCCGGTCTTCTTCGGCGCCCGCAACAAGAAGAGCCCCACGCTTGCCTGGTCGGTCGCCGTGAAGGGCAGCAAGGTCACGCTCTCGGCGCGCAACACCGGCGAACGCCGGCTGCGAATCTCGGCCCTCACCGTTCGCGATGCCCGTGGCCACACCATTTCGCTCGGCGCCGGATTGGCCGGATATACGCTCGGCCAGTCGACCAAAAGCTGGACCATTCCGGGGCATGGATTTGCCGCTAGCGGATCGGCATCGATCTCGGCCCAGAGCGACGGCGGCCCGGTCCAGGCCGTGGCATCGATCGAGCACTGAAGCATATTCCGGCGGGCGTCATGCCGGGCGTGACCGCCCGCGGCCCCCTCACATGCTGAAGTCTTCGCCCAAATAGAGCCGGCGGACGTCGGGGTTGTTGACGATGTCGTCGGCCCGGCCCTCCATCAGGACCTCGCCCGAATAGATGATGTAGGCGCGGTCGGTGAGGCCGAGCGTCTCGCGGACATTGTGGTCGGTGATCAGCACGCCGATGCCGCGCTGGGTCAGGTGGCGCACCAGCGCCTGGATGTCGCCGACCGCGATCGGATCGATGCCGGCGAAGGGCTCGTCGAGCAGCATGTAGTTCGGCCGCGTCGCCAGCGCGCGGGCGATCTCGACGCGGCGGCGCTCGCCGCCGGAGAGCGCGATCGACGGCGTCTTGCGCAGCCGCGTGATGTTGAACTCCTCGAGCAGCGCATCGAGATCGTATTCGCGCCGCTTGCGGCTCGGCTCGATCACCTCGAGCACGGCCCGGATGTTCTGCTCGACATTGAGGCCGCGGAAGATCGAGGCCTCCTGCGGCAGATAGCCGATGCCGAGGCGGGCGCGCTGGTACATGGGCAAGGCGGTGACGTCATGGCCGTCGAGCTCGATGCGGCCGCGGTCGGCGGTGATCAGCCCGGTGATCATGTAGAACACCGTGGTCTTGCCGGCGCCATTGGGCCCGAGCAGCCCGACCGCCTCGCCGCGGCGGACATAGAGGCTCACCCCCTTGACGACCTTGCGGCCGACGAAGCTGCGCTCGACGCCGTGTGCCGCGAGATAGCCCTGCTGGATCGACTGGGGCCGGGCATCGCCGTTGCGCGCAACGGCCTTCGGCTGCTGGCGGGCGCCCGCGTCACGGGCGTTGTATGAATCTTGCTCCGCCTGCTCGCCGGGCCGTGGCTCCTGGCGCATCTCTTGACGCGGCTGCTGACGTGGATCGCGGCGTGGGTCCTGACGCGGCTGTTGGCGAGCGTCTTGGCGCGGCTGTTGGCGTGGTGCTTCGCGTGGCTGTTGGCGCGAATCCTGAGATGCGGGCTGGCGCGGCTCTTCGCGCACCTCCTGGCGCGAATCCTGACGGACGGCTTGGCGCTCATCGTAGTGTGCCTCTGCACGTGGATCGGAACGCGAATCGACGCGCGGCTCAGGTCGCGGTTCAGGTCGAGATTCTTGGCGCACCTCCTGGCGCGCACGCGTATCGCGCCGAGGCGGCGGCGGATTTTGCGGAAGATTCATCGTCTCGACGCGGCCCGTGAACACCGGGCCGCTGACCGGCCGCAGGATGCTGCGCCGACCGCCGGCAGACGCCAACGGGGCGTTGTGCGACGGCCCGCCCCTGCGCCGGAACCAAGCCAATAAGTCGGGCACACCTGCCTCAAGGCCGAGAATTGCCGAAAGCGCCCCGCTGGGTGGGTGAACCGCGACTCGCGTCGCGACGGCCCTCGCGCCGGCTCGTGATAGTCGCTCACCCGGTTCCTTTCAACCGATTAGCCGAAGACCGCCCCCCGATAGAGGGGACGTCAGTGCAAATCCGAGAGACCGTTCGAGCGTGGTTTGGGCGCAGCGTGCGGGGCCGCGCCATGCGCCGCCGGGGGCGCCGGCGCCGCATGATTGTCGTTCTTCATCGAATTCGGGATGATCAGGCTGAAAACCCCGCCATCGTGCCCGTCGCTTTCGAAATGCGAGATGCCCGTATCGAGGTGCACGATCAACCGCGGACCGCGGACGATGTTCTGGCCCTGCGTGACCGTGACGTTGCCGCCGGGTGCCGGAAAAAGCCGCACCGTGTCGTCGCTGATGTCGTAGACGGCCTTCTCGCCGGTTGCGGTCTGGTCCTTCTGGGTCACGATCACATTGCCGGTCGCCTCGATCCGCCGGATCTGCGAGCTGCCCGAGGGTCCGGGCGTCGCCGCCTTAACGGGCTGGCCGGCGGCCTGGCCGCCATCGTAGTAGACAACCAGCACCTTGCAGCGCAGCGTCGTGTCGCCCTGCACCAGCCGCACGTTGCCCGAATAGGTCGCGACCTTCGACTTGTCGCGCACCTCGAGGGTCTGCGCGTTGATCTGCACCGGCTGATTTCGGTTCTGCGAGAAGCCCTGCAGCGCGTTCGGCTGCGAAGGCTGCTGCGCCTGCCCGGCACCAAGCGCCCAACAGAATTCCAAGCAGAACGCCATCAGGCACGCCGAGCCGGGCTTCATGCGCATGGCATCACCATGGTCATCGCCTTATGGCAGGAGTCGGATTGACAGCCGGCGCCGCATTGGCGCTGGCCGGGCCCTGCTTCATCGCCTTCGTGTCGAACAGGCTCCAAACCTGGGTGTGCCCGTCGCTTTCGAAATGCGACACGCCCGTATCGAGATGCACGACCAACTTTGGGCCGCGCACGATACTGCGTCCCTGCGTGACCGTGACGTTGCCGCCGCGCGGCGGAAACAGCCGCACCGTGTCGTCGCTGATGTCGTAGATCGCCTTGTCACCGGTCGCGGTCTGGTCCTTCTGGGTCACGATCACATTGCCAATCGCTTCGATCCGGCGAATCTGCGAGCTACCCGAGGGTCCCGGTGTCGCCGCCTTGATGGTCTGGCCGGCGGCCTCGCCGCCATCGTAATAGACGACCAGCGTCCTGCAGCGCAGCATCGTGTCGCCCTGCACCAATCGGACGTTGCCCGAGTATGTCGCGACCTTCGACTTGTCGCGCACCTCGAGGCTCTGCGCAGTGATCTGTACCGGCTGATTGCGATTCTGCGAGAAGCCCTGCAGCGCATTCGGCTGCGAGGCCGCCGGCTGCTGTCGCGGCTGGGCCTGCGCGACGCCAACTGCACCACCAAGTGCACCACCAAGTGCACCACCAAGCGCAAAACCTAGCGCGACGCAGTACACTATCAGGCACGACAAGCTTGGCTTCGTGCGCATGGTCATTGCCTTGTGGCCGGGGCGGGGTTGGCGGTCGGCGCCGCATCAGCGCTGCCCGGCCCCTGCTGCGGCACCAGATGGGTCTCGACGCCACCGGTGAAACGGATCAGATCGCCGTTGTTGACCACCTCGAGGCCGTTGGCGTCGACGGTGCCGGTCGTCATCTTCACGGAGACCGGACGGTTGGACGTGACGCGGCCGGCCTTGTTGTCGACCTTCGCCTCGTCCATGTGCACCGTGTAGCCGCTCGACGTGATGATGACGACGTTGGTCTTGAGATCCATCAGGTCGGACTTGGTGTCGTAGATGCCGGACGCCGCGCGCAACTCCAGCGTCGAATGGTCCTGCATGGTCACGTGGGCCTGGATTTCGGTGAGCTCCAGCACGCCCGGGTTGGTCAGGTCCTGCGCCGCGGAGCGAGCCGTCAGGTCGTAGGGGCGCCCGTCGCGCGTGAACCCGCCGATCCGCGGCGCTTCCATGTTGATCTTGGAGCCTGACAGCACCAGGTGTCCCGGATCGATCGGCAGCTTGGAGAGGAGCCGCAGCGGCTGGAAATAAGCGGCCGCCGCGATTGCGGCGAGCACACCGACGAGGGTCACCGGAATGGCGCGCCGGAAGAAGCGCACGACGCGGCTATGACGAGCGGCGACGCGAAAGGCGCGCTCGCGGTCGGTTCCGCCCGCGAACGAGACCCCGCCTGGATCGCGCATGGTCGCTGCAAGGCTCAAGAAGGCCTATCCCCCGTTGTCGCCCTTGGATGTCGCTTTGGACACCCACTAGTGGGCGAGAATCGCCCGACCCGTAATCTAGCGCGAATTCGCTGTGGCCACCCCAGGCCAAATCACCCTGCAATTATGGCTGCGACACGGCGGGCATCGTAGCCGCTGACAGCCTTTGGTCGCGCGAAGGTGTTCAAGAATGGGAAAAAATGTCTTCCGCCGCCCAGCCGGCAAGGTCGAGACGGACCCGGTCGGGCAGGAAACGGAAGCAAGCGGCCGCAAGCTCGGTGCGCCCCTCGCGCGCCAGCATGAGATCGAGCTTCTCCTTGAGGGCATGCAGGTGCAGCACGTCGGACGCCGCATAGGCGACCTGGGCATCGCTGAGCTCGGCGGCGCCCCAATCGGAGGACTGCTGCTGTTTGGACATGTCGACGCCGAGCACCTCGCGGCTCAGGTCCTTGAGCCCGTGCTTGTCGGTGTAGGTGCGGGCGAGGCGCGACGCGATCTTCGTGCAGTAGATCGGCTGCGCCATCACGCCGAAGGTGTGAAACAGCATGCCGACGTCGAATCGGGCGAAATGGAAGATCTTCAGCCGCATCGGATCGGCGATCAGCGCCTTGAGGTTTGGGGCATCGCGGGCGCCCTGCGGTATCTGCACCACGTCGGAGCTGCCGTCGCCGGGCGAGAGCTGCACCACGCATAACCGGTCGCGGTTGGGATCGAGGCCCATGGCCTCCGTATCGATGGCAACCGCACCGCTATAGCGCTTGAGGTCGGGCAGGTCGCCACGATGGAGGCGGATGGTCATTCGGGTTGCGCCGCGCAATTGCTTGAATTTACGCGCATTTTTGCATGATTTCGGGCGTTGTTTAGCACAACCCACAGGGTCGTCAAAGGATAGGGTTGCGGGCCAACTTGATGATATGCGAAATTTTTCCTTAATGGATCGTTCCGAGTTGGAACTCAGGACAAAGTTCGGAGTCATGCAATAGGCGCATGTCCGGCTTACCCGGGAGGCCTTCAACCGGGCGCAGTTCGGGGGCAGGCTCTAGTCAGACGTGCACTGAGGGGAGTTGGGGTTGGGGGCAACCGCGATGAAGCGGCTGGTAGTTGCGTTGAGCCTTGCGGTCGCCGCGACGACCGCACAGGCGCAGACGGCGGGCGACCGCATCATCCATCCCAGCCACGACAATCCCTCGCTGGTCACGGCGCTGAAAAACTGGCTTGCATCCAAGGCGTCGCCCAATACGGCGACGAAGGCCGCCCCGCGGATCGCAACCCACGGCGCCGAGCCGCGTCAGCACGCTGCGGTCGAGATCCATCCGCGCCGCTGGCATCACACGCGCCACTACAGAGTGACCGAAAACAAGGCGTCCAAGGCCAACGCTACTCCCAAGGACGCGGCCCCAAGGAATCCCGCGCCGGTGGAGGCCGCTCCGAAGGATGTGACGGCGCCGGCGCCGCAAGAAGCAGTGCTCAAGGACGCCGCGCCTAACGACGTCGCGGCCAGCGCCATCGCACCAAGGGATGTCGCGCCCAACGTTGCGATGGCGGAGCCACCGGTTGCGCCGGCCGCGCCGGTTGCGGCCGCAGCGCCTGTGCCCACGCGATCGATCGTTCCCACCATGCCGACCGCAGCCGCAGAGGCCGCGCCTCCCGCCGCCGCGCCGACGCTCGCGTCGATCAATCCCAACATGCCGCGAACGGTTGCGACGATCACGGTTGTGGCGCCCTCGGCGAATCGCGCCCGGACGCATCACGGGCCGAGCCAGTGCACCAGCGGCGAGCGCATCATCACGGCCTACTACTGGGAAGGCCGCCACACCGCGAGCGGCGAGCGCTTCAATCCCGACGGCATGACGGCCGCGCACCGCACCTACCCGTTCGGCACCAAGCTCATGGTGATCAACCCGCGCAACGGCAAGTCGGTCACCGTCACGGTCAACGACCGCGGCCCTTTCGTGAAAGGCGTGACGCTCGACATCAGCCGCGGCGCCGCCCGGGCGATCGGCATTCAAGGCAACGCCGCCGTGTGCATGGCGAAGATGTAGCGGCTGACCGCGTCGCGTGGTGCCTAAGAGAGGACTTCCCGCCAATTCGCGCTGGGAGATGCCTGCTCGTCGAGCCCTGCTTTGCGCGATGCGCCCTGATTCGCAAGCGATCTGCTTCAATCCGAGAGAAAGCCGATGCCGCACGCGCCTGCACGAGATCGCAGCGCCGCTAGCGTCCACATCCTCAGGCGGACCGTGGTCGTGTGCTCCCTTCTTTTGGCCGCATGGTCAGGCATGCATGTGTCGCCCGCCCAGGCCCAGCAGCCGTTTGTGACCACGGCGGGCGATCTCAACTCGCTCGCCTGGTGGGTGGTCGCGGAGTTTCATCCGTCCACCACGACGATTCGCGGCATTCCGGTGAGCAAGATCCGATCGAGCTGGTGCAAGGCGACCGAGTTTCGCCCCGAGCTCATCCCCAAAGAGCTGCTGTCGCAGCACGGCGCCGAGGAGATGAAGACCTACAAGCTCGCATTCGCGCTGGAAGGCAATTTCGGCGGCTCGGCCGCCAAACAAGTCGCCCTGGTGGGCGTATACGAAGAATGCTCGGGACAAATCGGTCGATTCGTGCTGGTTCTCGATCAGCCGACACACGGGCCGCCGAAAGTGCGCTTCGTCGATGCACTGCCGACGCCACATCAATTCGGAATTCTGTCGCTTCGCAAGGACAACGCCATCGTCGTGTGGAGCTGCTTGGAGTGCGATGGTTTCGCAGTGCTCAAATGGGACCGGCGCAAGCGCCGCTTCGGCTGGCTCCATGACGCCGGCCAGGGTTGAGTCGAGGACCTGCCGTCGCTTGATCCGCTGATACCGCACCCGACCGGCGGCTGGTGCCCAGGAGAGGGCAATCACAGGCAAAGGATTTCAACTCTTTAGCTTGTCCCACGATTGACGGGCCTCTCATTGAGTTTCAAGGCGTATTTTTGACCTTGTCCCATCGCGTGGGGTCTGGACAACGGGCATTGCCGCAACCATGTCCCCAGATGCGGCCACGCCGGAGGGACAAATCCAATGAGTGCACTCGCGAAGCTACCCCAACCGACCCGGATAGAATTTCTCAGGTTCTACGACTGGAAGCGCTACGCAGACGGCCAGGGCTTCTGGGAAGACCGCCCCGCGACGCGGCCGGGCTATTGCAGCATGGTCAACGGTGCGGATTCCGACGAAGTCGGCCGTGGATTCCGAGCGAAGCCGGCCGCCTGTACCGATTGAAGCCGGCCGGGGATTCCGATGATCCCGGCCGCCTGTCGAGGCGGGCTCTCGCGTCGGCGTGGTCATAGGGTCAGTTGGCG
>DATGLS010000039.1:0-2233 GCA_035293985.1 Xanthobacteraceae bacterium | reverse complement strand
CAGCGTCTGCCGGCGGACGATCTCGCGCAGGTCGTAGGCGAAGTGCTTGAGCGGCGAGAGGCTGCCGGACTTCGCGTGGAGATACGCGATGTCGAAGCTCCAGCCGGACGGCTGGCGGCCACCGTGCTTGCGCACCAGGCGATACAGCCAGCGCTCGAGACCGCCGGTCAGGCGGAAGTAGGCGCGGTCGATGGTCAGGACCAGCGCGTCGTCGAGAACGGCGGCGAAGAACCAGTCCGGCACGATCAGCTCAAGGCCGAGCGGGCGGCCATGCGCGTCCGCACGCTCCTTCCATTCGTTGATCCAGGAGAATCGATGCATGCGCCGCTCGGTGGGCTGGCGGATCGACGTCGCGATGGTGGTCGACTGCAAGCGGTCGAGGGCGGCTTTCAGCCGGTCATAGTCGCGCACGCTCACACCGCGGCCGATGAAGGAAAGGATCTCGTAGGGCGTCGCCGCCATCAGGCGCGATGGACGCAAGCCGAGATCGCGCGCCTCGACGATCTGCGAGGCCGCCCAGATCAGCACGTCGGCGTCCCAGATGGTCGCCATTCCGTGCTCCGGGACCGCTTCGACGCGGATGACGATCGGGCCGGCCTTGAAGTCGATCGGCGTCAGCCGCTTCGACTTGGCGAGCGAGAAGAAGGGATAGGCCATGAGGTCCTGGGCGTCGCGCGGCGCGAGGTCGCCCGGCAGCGCCCGAAAGAGATCGAGCTGCTCGCGCTCGCCATTGCGTCGCGACGGGGACATGCGCCGCCTCTCAACGGCGGTCCCGGCCGGCCTGCAGTGGGGCGGGGCCGTGGCGCTTCGCCGGCAGCACGGAGCCGCGCGGGTCGGACGTCGAGGTGACGGCGCCGCGATCGGCCCAGGCCTTGAGATCGTCGAGCGCGTAGACGACGCGCCCGCCGAGCTTGCGATAAGCGGGGCCCGTGCCGTAGGTGCGATGCTTCTCGAGTGTCCGGCTGGAGAGGCCGAGGAAATCGGCAGCCTCCGGCGTCCGCAAGAAGCGCGGCGGCAAGCCGGCGAGATTGGTCATGTCGCACCTCCGGGCGTTCGTTCAGGTCGCCGGCCAAATCCGGCGCTTGGCGGCCACGGTGGCGGAGGGGCGGGACGTTGGGGGATGGCGAAGATGCGGATGCCAAAATCGCACCCCCGCGGCCGCCCGAACTATGGGCGGCGGCGCCGGCGCAGGAGGGAGCGATAGCCGCCGGCGATCAGCGCGAGGCCGTCCTTCACGAGGTCGATCGTCGCGTCGCGAAGCGCGGAGGTCTTCCAGGGAGCATCGGCAACGCGCGCGGCGCCGAAGATGGCCTCGGCGATCTCGCGATAGCTCGCGCCTTCGTGGCGGCCGTCGACGGCCTGAAGCATGCGGCGGAGCCGGCGTCGCTGCTGGCTCGTCAGCCTCGCGTCGGCCGGCACGTCGCGGCCATTGATCGCCCGCCACAGGCGCGCCACCGCCTCGATCCGGTCAAGCCCGTCGGCTCCCAGCGAAACCAGGGCTACGAGCGGGCTCGCCGGCGAAGCATCGGACAGGAGCAGGAGCCGCACGGCCCTCGACCCGCGGCCATGGACAATGCTCAGTCCATCGGAACCAGCGCGGCCAGTATGCGGATCGAGTTCGGGAAGGACGGTGCTCTCGACGGTCGATGCGGCAGGAACGGTCGTGAGAATAACCGTGCCCGGGTCAATGTCTGGCGCCCAGAATACGGTGGCTGCGGTCGCATCGAGCGCCGGGTCGATCGCGAAAGCGCAGCCCCCAGCGCCGCTGGATCGTCGCGGCAAGGCGCTCGGTCGCGTCGGGGGAGCGCGTGCTTTCGGCAAAATCCCGTTGATAGACAGCGTTGCGCCTCAGGCATTCCCAGGCAAGGTCAGGCGCGACGAGCTGTTCCAGGTAGTCGTAGGTGTCGGACGAGCGCCAGCGCGATGTGTCGGGCCCCATTCTGCTTCCTCCCCCCGACCCGCGGGCCGGGCGCGTGCGAAGGAGGAGATACGATTACGGGTTGATCGAGCTTGGAGAAGTCCCGTTTTGTGCAACACGCGATGCCGTGACGGCATCATGTATGGGTGTCACTTGTCCGTCTCACGGGCGAGCTGCCGGTAGCCTTGCTCGGTCATCCAGCGGGCGCGCGCGAGATGACTGCGGTGCACGCGGCTGGCGCGTTCCGGTTCTTTTGCGGGATCGATCCCGAAGAGGACCTCGACCGCCTCGCGCCAGTCAGCGCCGTCCGTTTCG
>DATGLS010000038.1:0-2782 GCA_035293985.1 Xanthobacteraceae bacterium | reverse complement strand
CGAATCGAGCGCGCTCGTCGCCTCGTCGAGGATCAGGATCGGCGGATCTTTCAGGAGCGCGCGCGCGATCGACAGGCGCTGGCGCTCGCCTCCCGACAGGAGCCGGCCGCGCTCGCCGACGCGCGCGTTGAACCCTTCCGGATTGCGCTCGATGAAATCGAGCGCCTGCGCACGCTCGGCGGCGAGCCGGATGTCGGCGTCGCTCGCATTCGGGCGTCCGACCAGCAGGTTCTCCTTGATCGAGCGGTTGAAAGGCTATTGTCTTCGCGGGAGCTGCCGAGCGATCCGGGCCGCGCAATCCATGAAAAGCCGCGCGGGCGGACTGAGGGTCCGGCCCCTCAGCGTGATCGCCGCGATCGGGCGGCGCGTGGTCGGAAGCGCAACGGGCAGCACTTTGAACTCGGGCCCCAGAAAGTTGAAGCGGACGACCGATCCTTGCACGATGCTCAGGAATCGGCCGGTCGCCAGCAGCGCATTGCGCACGGCCGTTACGGAAGTGAAGACGGTTGCGGCAGGCACATTGAGGCCCTCACTGCGAAACGCCTCGGTGACGACGCCCCCATAAAGGCTCTGTGGCGGCGGAAGCGTCCACCTCGCCTCCATGAGATCGGCCAGCTTCAGCCGCCGCCGCCGCGACCACACGGCCCTTACGTCGGCCACCACGACGAGCGGCTCGTCGTAGAGCAGTTCGGCAACGAGGTGCGCGTCGAGCGCTGGCGTGAAGATCGGCGCGACCACCACATCCACCTTGCGGCCTTCGAGCGCCGAGTAGGTGGTGGAGGCCTCGCCCGCGGAGATGTGAAAGATCAGGCGCGGATATTGCCGCGACAGCTGGTCGATCACGACGGGGATGAAGCCGGACGCGATCGCGATGGTGCTGGCAATGCGCAGCTCGCCGCTGCCGGCGTCGGCCAGCGACCGAATCTGCTCGACAGCCTGCTTCAATTCGTCGAATACGACGACACCGCGATCGAGCAGCGCACGTGCGTAGACGGTCGGCTCGACACCGCGCGGCGTGCGATCGAGCAGGCGCACACCGAGCGCATATTCGAGGTCCGAGATGGCCCTGGAGACGGCGGGCTGCGACACCGACAGCGCGGCGGCAGCTTTCCCCATGCTGCCGTGTTGCTCGATTGCAAGAAGTATCTGGAGGTCCCGCAACCTCAGCCGATAACCGAGCCGTCTTTGGTCCGCGTTGAGCGTCGGAATCTTGCTCATAAGCTGAGATTATGTGCTCATCCTATCATGATATTACCCGATTATGGGAGCCGGCGCTAGCATCCGCCCGTGAAATCGAACTCTGGGGTCGGCATTCACCACATCGAAGGGAGCGACCTATGATCACCAGGCGGAATTTTGCGTTGTCGTTGGCGGCGCTGGCATCGTCGGCCTCGCCCATATTTGCCCAGGCTGCATATCCGAATCGCCCGATCACGGTCGTCGTGCCGTTTGCGGCTGGAGGTCCGACCGACGTGCTGGCACGCACCCTCGGCCAACGCATGAGCCGATCGCTCGCTCAGCAGGTCATCGTCGAAAACGTCACCGGGGCGGGCGGCACGATCGGCGCCGCGCGCGTCGCGAAAGCGGCCCCCGACGGTTACACGCTCGTGATGGGCAACCTCGGTACGCATGCGGCGAGTGTCGGGCTTTACAAGAACCTCGCCTACGATCCGCGTACCAGCTTCGAGCCGGTCATGCTGGCCTCCACCACGCCCATGGTGCTGCTGGCGAGGAAGGGCCTGCCAGTGAAGACATTGGAGGATGTTCTCGCGCTTGCACGCGCGCGCCCGCTCACCTGCGGCAATGCAGGGGTCGGCTCGATCTCGCATCTGACCATGTTGCTGTTCGACAAGCTTGGGCAGATCAAGGTTCAGCACGTGCCTTACCGCGGGCTCTCGCAGGCCATGAATGATCTTCTCGGTGGCCAGATCGATCTGATGTTCGATCAGGTCATCAGCGCCTCGGCGCACATTGCGGCGGGTGACGTGCACCCCATTGCGGTCACAGGGGCCAACCGCGCGGCAGCGATTCCTGCCGTTCCGACCACTACCGAAGGCGGCTTGCCGAACCTCGACACGACGGCGTGGTCGGCTCTCTTCTTTCCCAAAGGGACGCCGGCCGCGATCGTTGCCCGAATCAACGAGGCGCTGAAGGAGGCCATGGACGACAAGGAGGTGGTCGCACGCCTCGCCGTGCTCGGCTCCGATGTGCCGGCGCCAGATGCGCGTACGCCCGAGGCGCTCGGCAGGCTCGTGCGTTCCGAGATCGACAAATGGGTGCCGCTGATCAAGACCGCCAACATCACCACGGACTGACGCCGACCCGGACTCCTTTCGGCCGAGCAGAAGGGCTCTTGTTGGCACTAGTGAGACATGCCGCGATGTCCGCGCCATGCCCGTTGAGGCTGCAAGCCGCAACTCTTCCCGCGTCCGGCCCCGGGCCGGCTCGAGGCTTGACCCGGGTAGGAGCCGAGCCGCCGCTACCTGCCCTCGTGCCGGAGACGACGGCGCAGATGGGGCGCGTTCTCGGAACGATCAGATCATCCCGATTAATCTGCGCTGCCGACCGGCTCGGGAGCCGGCGCCGCAAGCTGGGGTTTCGGCTCGACCAGGAACTGCGAGCGGGCGAGCCGGGCAAAGGCGCCCTCGGCCGCGACCAGCTCGTCGAAGGTGCCCGACTCGACGATCCGCCCGGCCTCGAACAGCACGATGCGCGTCGCCTTCTTCACCGTGGAGAGCCGGTGCGCGATGACGAAGGTGGTGCGGCCCTTCATCACCTCGTC
>DATGLS010000037.1:0-420961 GCA_035293985.1 Xanthobacteraceae bacterium | reverse complement strand
CACACGTGCAAGGCTCGCTTCCGACCGGCTGGCTCGCCTTTGTCGGGAGGGAGTCGAACCCTCTGGATCGCTACGAAAGGTTTCAGCTCGTTTGACGACCATCCTCCTTTCCTGCTCTCCTGACGCTACCGCATTCCGCTTCGCTCGATGCGGGCTACAAGTCACAAAAAGTCACCTGCACCCCTCGAGCTTGCTCTCCTTGTTGATCACCTCGAACGGCCCGAGCTCCTGCGCGGCGGCCGCGGCGTAGCGCGGGTCGACCAGGCGCTCGGGCGGCGCGGTGCGCGCGATGATGCCCTCGTGCTTGAAGAACGCTTGGATGTCGACCAGGCTTGCGAGATTGAACCGCCCGTCCGGGTTGCGTGCCTGCCAATCCATCCGGTCGAGCAGCGCGCGCTCGCCGCCGATCCGGTTCTTGACCAGGACGTCGAGCATCTCGCCGCGGTTGGGGCCGTGATGATAGGCCTGACAATAATCGCGGCTGCCGCGCGCGAGTGCGAGCATCAGCCGCCGCGCCACATCCGGATTCTTCGCGGCCCAGTCCGTGTTGATGATGTAGGCGACACTCGTCATCGGCAACGCGGCGACGTAGCCCTGCTCGGGATCGATCCACGGCACCGCGATGTTGCGCTCGACCGTCAACGCCGTGAACGGCGCGACCTCGAGCGCGACGTCGAGCGCGCCGTTCTCCAGCGCCGCTGCCATCTGCGAAAAGGCGATGTTTTTCACGTCGACATCGTGCAGCGTGAGATGGGCGCGCGCGAGCGTCATCGCCATCTCGTACATCGAGGTCGATCCCGGCGCGCTCAAGCCGACGCTGCGTCCCTTGAGATCGGCGACCGTCCTGATCTTGTCCGCGAGCGCACGGCGCACCAGGATGCGGTGATAGAGCGGGGTCGAGCCACCGTCGAGCGCGAGCACCAGCGGCAGCCCCTGCGCGATCGCGTTGAAGATGCCGGCATTGATGCCGCCCTGCGCGACCTGGACGTGATTGGCGGCGAGGAACGCGACGACCTTGCCGAGCGAGTCGATGCGCTCGATCTTCACGTCGAGGCCGACGTCGCGGAAATAGCCCTTCTCCTCGGCGATGAGCGTCGAGGCCGCCGGCACGCTCGGAACGACCGCGACGGTGATCGGCTCGGCGCAGGCCACGGTCGCGGCGAGGGCCGTCAGGACGACGAGCGACAAGAACCGGCGCACTCTACTGCCCTCCCGACGGCTTTCGTGGCGGCGCGCGATCGGGTATCAGCAGCGCATGGACACGCCGAAGCCGCAACTCGTGCCGGGCCGCGCCTGCGGCACCTGCATGATGTGCTGCAAGGTTCCCTACATCAAGGAGTTCGAGAAGCCGGCCGGCGTCTGGTGCCAGCACGCCGCCGCCGGCAAGGGCTGCGTCATCTATGCGGACCGCCCCGAGTCCTGTCGCAACTTCTACTGCCTGTGGATGCAGGACGCCCGCTTCGGGCCGGAGTGGAAGCCCGAGAAGGCGAAGTTCGTGACCTATATCCAGCAAAACGGCGTCAACATTCAGGTCGGCGTCGATCCGAGCTTTCCTAATGCGTGGACGCGCGAGCCCTACTATTCGCAGATCAAGCGCTGGGCGCGTGAGGGCTCGCCGGAGGGCCGCTTCGTGTTCGTGCGCATCGGGCCGCGCATGATCGCGGTGCTGCCCGACCGCGACCAGGATATCGGCCGGGTCGATCCGGATGACAACATCACGGTGCGGCGCCAGCCGGGGCCGGGCAGCGGGACGTTCGAGATCGAGGTGCGTAGCCTGGATGGAGCCAAGCGCAATCCGGGTTAACGATCGCCGCGGAGACGCTGTCCCCGCATTCCGCTTCGCTCCATGCGGGCTACGGATTACTGCGTAAGGTGCTTGTCGAAGAAGCGCGCGATCTCGGCGAACGCCTCCTTGCTCTCCGGCGTGAGCGGATTGATGTAATATTGAGCGTGCGATGCGCCTTCGAACACCTGCAGCTCCGCCTCGACCCCGGCGCGCCGCAGCTTGCGATGAGTCAGGACCGTGAGGCTGAGGAAGAGATCGCGCGTCCCGCTGGTGAGGATGGCCGGCGGAAATCCGGAGAAATCGCCGTAGATCGGCGAGAGCTGCGGGTCCTTGAGGTCGTGGCCGTTGGCGTAGAGCTCCGCCGCGTGCCCGAGCCAGCCGTGCCAGCTCACCAGCACGTTGTCGAGCCACTCGTTGGTCTTGTAGGTGTCGCCCGTCTCGGTGAGGTCCGACCACGGCGTGCCCGGAGCGATCGCGGCCGGCAATGGCACGCCCTCCCGCTTGGCGCGCAGGATCATGGCGAGCGTCATCCCGCCGCCGGTCGAGCTGCCGAAGATCGCCATCGAGCGTGGGTCGTGCGTCTTCACGAGCGCCTTCCACACCGCCATGGCGTCGTCCATCGCGGCCGGGTAGGGAAAATCGGGCGGCATGCGGTAATCGATCGCGATCACCTTGAACCCACGCGCCGCCATCGCGGTCGCCTCGCCGGTGCCGGATTCGCCCGGTCCGAAGACATAGCCGCCGCCGTGCACGTTCACGAGCAGGCGATTGCGGTTGGCGGGCGGGATTTCCTTCGGCGTCAGGATGAAGACCTGGACGCCGGCGATGGTGCTCGTCTCCAGGGTGACACCGAGCTTCTCGCGTAGAGCCGGCAATCCTGCCGCGGCGGCGGCCGCGCGGCGCGCGATCAGATCCTTCCATTCGGCGGCGTTCTTCGGATTGGCGTCCCAGACCGGCACCTGATAGGGGGCCGCGATGATCGCCTGCAGTTGCGGGCTCGCGGTCGGCGGCACCGGGATGACCCGCCCAGGCACCGTGCGCGGACCTGGCTTGGCGTTGGCGGCACTCTCCACAGCCTCGAACCTGGCGAAATCGGACGTGGCCTCCTCGGCGAGCGCTGTCAGCACCAGCGCCGAAGCCAACGCGGAGACGACAAGCATCGAACGGAGCGCAATCGTCATGTCATCCTCCCTGGGGGCTCTGCTTGTCGGTTCGTTTCAGCTGCCTGCCGCATTCGTCGGATCGATTTCGATCTCGCGGCGCGAACATCGAATATTATGTGCTCGCGCATTCCTGCGCATCCGAGCAATTGGTTGGATGTCCCGCCCACCGCGCACGCGGCGCGCGCCGCACCGCAAAGGTGGGATTGGGCCCGCCCGGCGCTAAGACGCCGTCACATTCTGCCGGCCGAACGCCGCTTCCATCTCGCGCCGCACCTGCACGGCCTGATCGTTCGGATCGTAGGCGACGTCATCCCAGCGCAGCGTCTCCCCTACCGCGATGTCGCGCTTGAGCTTCACCTTCTGCGCCAGCCCGAGCGGCAGCAGGCCCTGGTCGAGCGAGCGCTGCGCCGGCACCTGCTTGCCCCAGACGCAGAAGCCGCCCTCGCCGTCGAGAATCTCGCCCGCCTTCAAGGCGCGCTTCGCGGTGGCGGCGACATCCGAATTGAAGCAGACCGGCGCGCCGGTCGGCTCGCGGCGCAATGCAGCGCTCGCGACCGAGATGCCGAGCTCGAGCCCGATCATGTGGATCGGGCGATAGAGCGCCGCATAGCGCCCGCCGCGGTCGGGCAGCAGGTGATATTCGGAAAAGCAGCGCCGTGCGTACTCGGTCTCGCCTTCGAACACCACGTAGGTGCCGAGGGCGAGATGGTGCGGCACATCGCGCCCGTCGCGATAGACCGAGGACGTCACCTCGGTGACGCCTTCCTTCTCCAAAGTGCCGCCGGCCGCGCGCGGCTTGCACACGTCGGCGAGCTCGAACCGGGTCGCCGGCGGGAAGCTCAATCCCTCGCTCTGCGGGACGAGGCCGGTGGTGTTGCACACCGCCGTCATCTCGATGCCGGACTTGGTGCCGTCGACGAAGCTGTTGAACATCTTCGGATTGATCGAGGCGCGATCGGTAATGCGCAGGTACTTGTCGAGGATGTCCCACACGGTGTCGGGCGTCGACGCGTGATAGTGCGGCTCGTAGCGCGTGCCCTTGCCGGCCGCGATCACCTTGAACCCGCAGGCGCGCGCCCAGTCGACCTGCTCGCAGATCAGCGCCGGCTGGTCGCCCCAGGCGAGGCTGTAGACGACGTCGGCGGCCTTGGCCTTGCGCGCGAGCAGCGGCCCCGCGAGCGCGTCCGCCTCCACATTGACCATGACGATGTGTTTTCCCGCCGCGATCGCGGCGAGCGCATGATGGATGCCGGCCTCCGGAATCCCGGTCGCCTCGATGATCACCTCGATCTCGGGACAGGCGATCAGCGCCGTGGCGTCGGGCCCGACATGGGTGGCGCGGGTCTTGAGCGCGTCGCCGAGCGACGCCGCCGCGTAGGCGGGCGCGGCCCAGCCGGCGGTGCGCAACTGGTCGCGCGCCCGTGCCACGTTGAGATCGGCGACGCCGACAACATGCATACCCGGCGTGCGGCGCGCCTGGGTGAGAAACATGGTGCCGAACTTGCCGGCGCCGATCAGGCCGATGGTGATCGGGCGGCCC
Source organism: Xanthobacteraceae bacterium (assembly GCA_035293985.1). Taxonomy (GTDB): domain Bacteria; phylum Pseudomonadota; class Alphaproteobacteria; order Rhizobiales; family Xanthobacteraceae; genus JAVDCA01. Next base: position 416,472 of record DATGLS010000037.1, on the reverse strand, counting down.
GCCGCTTCGCGCTCGAGGAGCTTGGCGTGGAGATTCATGGAGCCTCAGGAGAGATATCCCGTCATGCCCGGGCTTGTCCCGGGCATCCACGTCTTTCCGTCAGCATGAAAGACGTGGATGGCCGGCACAAGGCCGGCCATGACGAATTGATCGGAGCCGATGCTTACTGGCAGAGCGCGCGCGTGACGTAGCTTTGCATCACGCAAGGCGGCGGCGGCTCACCGTTCGGGCGGTTGAGCGCGATGGGCGGACAGTTTTCCGCGGTTTGGAAATCGATGCTGCTGCCGGAGCCGAAGCCGTGCCGCTTGCAGATCAACTCGGCGGCGGTTTGGCAATCCGGCGCGCCGTTTGGCGCCGTCTGACATATCTCGCGCTCGGCGATGACGCGCGTTCCCGGCAAGCGCGCGACCGCGCCGGCGGTGTCGCGCGTCGCCGTGCCGGCCGCATTGGCGGCATCGCGCGCGACGTCGCCCGCGCCCTTGACGCCGTCGTTCCAGTTGGTCACCGAGTTCGTGATCCAATGTCCAAACGCATCGATGAAGCCTGGCCGCGTGCCGGGGTTCTCTTGCGGTTGCGTCTGAGGCGTGGCTGGCGTCTGCAGCTGCATCGGTGTCTGCGGCTGGATCTGGGCCTGCGGCTGGATCTGGCCCGGCGGCGCTTGGGCGAATGCCGCGGCCGCGAGCATGAGCACACCAACGCACCCGCCGGCCGCCCGCCGCCACGAAGCCGATCCTCGTCGTGATCCGTTCATTGTCGCCCTGGTCGCGGCGTCGCGTGTCGATGACGCCAACCGTATATTACCCTAGTTCCCGGCGTGGCGAAATTGTGGAGGCCAATGCGTCAGGTGACCGCGGCGACGTTCCGCTAGAAAATGTAGACCACGATGATGAAGCCGGCGACCAGCACGAGGGCGCCGATGGTGACCCAGAACGCGAGCCGCTCCTCGATGATGGCGCGCACTTGCGCGCCATAGCGGTTGAGCACCAGGGCCGCGAGGTAGAACCGCAGGCCGCGCGCGGCGATCGAGCAGACGATGAACAGCCAGATGTTGTAGCCGGCGAAGCCCGACGTGATGGTCACGATCTTGTAGGGAATCGGGGTCAGGCCCTTGAGCAGGATGATGATCGCGCCCCAGCGCGCATAGGCCTCGCGAAAGGCCTCGACTCTGTCGCCGTAGCCGTAGAGATGGATGAGCCAGTGGCCGACCGTGTCGTAGAGCATGGCGCCGATCGCGTAGCCCAAGACGCCGCCGGCGACCGACGTGATCGTGCACAGCGTCGCGTAGGTCCAGGCCCGCTCGGGCCGGGCGAGCGACATCGGGATCAGCATGGTGTCGGGCGGAATCGGAAAGAACGAGCTCTCCGCGAACGATACCGCGCCCATCAGCCACAACGCATATGGCTTGTCGGCGGCCTTGATGCACCAATCGTACAGTTTGCGCAGCATGGGCGCGTGCTTAACGGGCAGGTCGCGGAAAGTCCACCTGAATGGGAAAGCGAGTAGCGAATAGCGAATAGAGATCCCTACTCGCTATTCGCCATTCGCTACTCGCCCATCACGATTGCCCGACTTTCACCCGCCGCTTGTGCATCGGCCGCATGGCGACCGTCGCGAGGGGCGGCCGCCGCACCTTCTCGTCGCGCGACTTGAGCATCTTCTCGGCGATGCCGAACAGGCGCTCGCGCCGGTTCATCTCCTTCCAGACGTCGCCGGGCGCGACGCCGGCGGAAGCCCAGAGGACCACCAGGTTGTAGAGAAGATCCGCGCTCTCGCGCACCACCGCCTCGCCATTGGCTTGCAGCGCGCCGATCACCACCTCGAAGGCTTCCTCGCCGAGCTTTTTCGCCATCTTGGCGCGGCCCGCACGCAGCAGGCGGGACGTCCGCGACGTTGCGGGATCCGCATGCTTGGCCGCAAGAACGGCCTGATAGAGCCGGTCGACCGAATCAGACATGCAGTCACATTAGCGCGCAAAGGTTAAGACGAGAATCCAAGACGGCAAAAAAGCCGCTCTTCGGCGGCCGGTGTCGCAACAATCGCTCTCAGGACTCTTCTTCGGCCAGCAAGCTCGCGTTGCCGCCGGCGGCGGCCGTATTGATCGTTAACGTTTGCTCAAGAGCGAAGCGGTGCAGGTAGTTCGGGCCGCCCGCCTTGGGCCCGGTACCCGACAGGCCGCTGCCGCCGAATGGCTGGGTGCCGACCACTGCGCCGATCATGTTGCGATTGACGTAGACATTTCCGTGCGGCAGCCGCGCCGCGATGCGGGCGGCGGTTTCGTCGATGCGCGAATGGATGCCGAGGGTGAGGCCGAAGCCGTTCGCCGCGATGTCGTCGACGAGCCCGTCGAGCTCGTCGGCCCGGTAGCGCACGACGTGGAGGATGGGGCCGAATACTTCCTCCCGCAGATCGCGCGCGCGGTCGAGCGTGATGATCGCGGGCGGCACATAGGTGCCGGTCGACGGCAGCGGGCGATCGGCGTCCCAGCGGTAGACCAGGCGGCCCTGCCCCTCCGCGTCGGCGATCCAGCGATCGAGCCGCGCCTTCGCCTCGGCCTCGATCACCGGGCCGACATGGATTTTGGGCTCGCGTGGGTCTCCCAGGGCGAGCTCGCGCGCGGCGCCGGCGATCATCGCGATCACGCGATCCGCGACGTCGTCCTGGACACAGAGCAGCCGCAGCGCCGAGCAGCGCTGGCCGGCGGAGCGGAAGCTCGAGGTCAGCACGTCGTCGGTCACCTGCTCGGGCAGCGCCGTGGCGTCGACGATCATCGCATTGATGCCGCCGGTCTCGGCGATCAGTGGCACGATCGGCCCGTGCCGGCCGGCGAGCGTCCGGTTGATGTTGCGCGCCACCTCGGTCGAGCCCGTGAAGGCGACGCCGGCGACCCGCTGGTCGGCGACGAGGCGGGCGCCGACGCCACCGTCGCCCGGCACGAGGTGCAGGGCGCGCGACGAGATGCCCGCCGCGTGGAGCAGCCGCACCGCCTCGGCGGCGATCAAGGGGGTCTGCTCGGCGGGCTTCGCCACCACCGCGTTTCCGGCGGCGAGCGCGGCGGCGACCTGGCCGGTGAAGATCGCAAGCGGGAAGTTCCACGGGCTGATGCAGACGAAGACACCGCGGCCGCGGTAGCGCAGCTCGTTGCTCTCGCCGGTCGGCCCCGGCAGCGCGGCCGGCGCGAGCGTGCACAGGAGCTCGGATGCGTAGTAGCGACAGAGGTCCGCGGCCTCGCGCACTTCGGCGAGCGCATCGTCGAGGGTCTTGCCGGCCTCGGCCTGCAGCAGCCAGATGAGGCGGCCACGCTGCTGCTCGATCAGGTCGCCAGCGCGCATCAGCGCGGTGGCGCGGGTCTCGCGCGCGATCGCGTTCCAATCGGGGAAGCCGGCCGCGGCCGCCGCCATCGCCGAAATGACGATCGCGTCGTCGCCCTCGTTGACCGTCCCGATCGTCATGCCGTCAATCGGCGAGGTGACCGCGCGCGAGCGGCCCGCGAGCGCCACGCCGTCGACCAGCGGCGCGGCCGCATACGATCGCGTCGCCGCGCCGCGGACATCGGCCAGTAGGCTCCCGAGGCTCGCCCGGTCGCCGAGCTCGACGCCGGCGGAATTCTTGCGGCGCTTGCCGTAGAGGTCGCGCGGCAGCGGGATCTTCGGATGACGCGCGTGCTGTGCGTGCCCGATCCAGGCCTGCGGGCGCTTGAGTATGTCGGCGATCGGCACGGCGGGGTCGGCCGCGACGGAGACGAAGGACGAGTTGGCGCCGTTCTCGAGCAGCCGCCGCACCAGATAGGCGAGAAGATCGCGATGGCCGCCGACCGGCGCATAGACGCGGCAGGCGGCCGCCGGCGTCTCGTCCGTGAGCGCCGCGTAGAGCGCCTCGCCCATGCCGTGCAGGCGCTGGAACTCGTAGCCGTCGACCCCGCCTGCCTCCTCGATCACGGTCGCGGCGGTGAGCGCGTTGTGGGTCGCGAACTGGGGAAAGAGGCGCGGCCGGGCGGCCAGCAGCTTCTTCACGCAGGCGACGTAGCATAGATCGGTCATCGCCTTACGGGTGAACACCGGATAGTCGGCCAGCCCGCGCTCCTGGGCGCGCTTGACCTCGGTGTCCCAATAGGCGCCCTTGACGAGCCGCACCATCAGCCGGCGATCATATTTCTCGGCGAGCGCCGCGACCCAGTCGATCACCGCGAGGCTGCGCTTCTGATAGGCCTGGATCGCGAGACCGAAGCCGTCCCAACCCGAGAGCGAGGAATCAGCGAGCGTGCGCGCGATGACGTCGAGCGCGAGCTCGAGCCGGTCGGCCTCCTCGGCGTCGACGGTGAAATTGAGATCGTAGGATTTGGCCGCGCGAGCGAGCTCGATCACGCGCGGCACGAGCTCGCGCAGGACGCGCTCGCGCGAGACCGCCTCGAAGCGCGGATGCAGGGCGGATAGCTTCACCGAGATGCCGTGCCGGTCGGGCAGCGGGCGGTTGCCGCTGTTGCGGCCGATCGCCTCGATCGCCGCCGCGTAGGCCGCGAAATAGCGCGCGGCGTCGTGCGCGGTGCGGGCGCCCTCGCCCAGCATGTCGAACGAATAACGCGCGGCGCCGCTGGCGGCCGCGCGGTCGAGCGCCTCGTCGATGCTCTGGCCGAGGACGAAATGCGAGCCGAGGAGCCGCATGGCGCGGCGGGTCGCGGCGCGCACCGCCGGCAGGCCGAGCCTCCCGATCAGGCCGGCGACGATCGATTCAGGGGTCTCATGCGCCTGGATGATTCGCGCCGAGAGCCCGAGCGCCCAGGCCGACGCCGTCACCAGCAGGGCGTCGGAGCGCACCTCGTGGCGGGTGAAATCGGCCGACGCGAGCTTGTCCTCGATCAGCCGGTCGGCGGTCGCGTTGTCGGGCACACGCAGCAGCGCCTCGGCGAGGACCATGAGGGCGAGGCCCTCCCTGGTGGAGAGCGAATATTCGTGGAGGAAATCCTCGATGCCGCCGACACCGCCGGCACGGGCGCGGATCGCCTCGATCAGGCGGGTGGCGCGGATGTCGATGCGCGCCTCCGCGGCCGGCGATCTTGCGGCCTGCGCCAAGAAGGCGGCGGCAAGCTCCTCGTCGGCCGCGGCATAGGGCGCCCGAAACGGCGGCGCATCCGCAGGATCGGGTGGAGATGCCGGGGCAGCCATGGATTCCGCGGGCATCGAAACTCGCAGCTAGCCGTTCTCGGATCGCGGTGGCCGATTCGGCCGCGCGTCAGGTGCCAGGGGAAAATGGCCCCTGCGGCGGTCACCCGCAACTGCGTGCCCGGCTTTGCGGCTCGGTCATGCCCGAGTTGTGCCCCGTCCTTGCGCAAAAGCCTGCGCAAGCTCCTGCGCAAAGCGATCGGCGGATTCGTCGGCGCCGGATCGCACATACACGTTACATACGATCGGCGGGATCCGCGGCAGCGGCGCGTCATCCCAGACCGCGAGGTCGGCGGGCAGCGAGGCGCAGCGCGGCAGCGCCATGACGCCGAGGCCTGCGCCGACCGCCGTGACGAGGCTGGTGATGCTCGTCTCGGTGAACGCGAGTTTGTAGGCGCGGCCGGCGCCATCGAGCGCATCGACGACATGGCGATGCATCACGCACTTGTCCCCGTGGCTCACCAGCGGCACCGGGGCTTGCGGGTCGATCCGGGTCAGCGCCGAGCGCACCCAGAGCATCGGCTCGGTCCAGCCATAGCGGGCGACGGTGTGGCGCTCGCCGCCCGAGACGACCACCGCGACGTCGAGCTCGCCCTGGCGGATATCGCGCGCCAGGAGATCGCTCGGGCAGCTCTTGAGGTGAAAGCCGATGCCGGGCCGCGCCTCCTGGTTGCGCACGACGGTGCGCCACAGGACCTCGCCGATGAAGTCGCCGGGCAGCCCAACGCGGATCGTCTCCGCCGTCACAGCCGGCTCGGCCGCGAGGGCGAGGATCTGGTCGTTGATCGCAAGCAAGCGGCGCGCCGAGCCGAGCACGCTCTCCCCGAGCGGGGTCAGCAGGACGCCGGGCGCGCTCTTGTCCATCAGCTCACCGCCGAGCAGCTGCTGCAGCCGCTTGACCTGAGCGCTCACCGCCGGCTGTGTGATGCCGAGCGACTGGGCAGCCCGGGTGAAGCTGCGCATGTCGACGACCGCGACGAAGGTACGGAGAAGCTCGGTCGGAATATTGGTCATAGAACAGCCATGCCCGATTTGCGCCGGGCCAACAGAAATGATGTCACGGCAACACCCCGCCCGTGCCCCCTGCGCGCACAGCAGCAAATTACACCCGGATCTCGTTATTGCATCCATTGGTTGATTCCACAAACAGGTTTACGCGGATTCGGGTATGCGGCTTGTGCAGGCTGTGCCGCGTCCGCCGTGGTGCCGGCGGGCCGATCCTTCGGAGGGGATGCAGCCGGAGCAAAATGCGCTAAGCTTGCGGGCAACTCAGGACTTGGCTATCCGTTCGGCTATCCCCATGGATTTGTTGCGCATCTATGCCCGCGTGCTCGCCCTGCTCGGTCCCGAGGCGCGGCTCGGGTGGCTGCTCGCGCTCGGGAACCTGGCGCTGGCCGGTTCGCAGTTCGCCGAGCCCGTACTATTCGGCCGCATCATCGATGCGCTCGCGGGGGCCGAGCGCGTCGGCACCCATGCCCCGGCCGGTACGATCATCGGCCTGCTGGCCGCCTGGGTCGGGTTCGGTCTCTTTTCGATCGCGGCCGGCGTCACGGTCGCGTTGCATGCGGATCGTCTGTCGCACCGCCGCCGCCACGCGGTGCTCACCTCCTATTTCGAGCATGTGCTCCAGCTCCCGCTGAGCTTTCATGGCGGCGCCCATTCGGGCCGCCTGATGAAGGTGATGCTCGCCGGCACCGACGCGCTGTGGAGCCTGTGGCTCGACTTCTTCCGCGACAGCTTCGCGGCCGCCGCGATGATCCTGGTGATCCTGCCGCTGTCGCTCATGCTCAACTGGCGCCTGGGGCTGACGCTGATGGTGGTCGCCGCCGTGTTCGGCGCCCTGACCGCTCTCGTCGCCGCCAAGACCGACACGCTGCAGCGCACGGTCGAGCGCCACTATTCCGACCTCGCCGAGCGCGCCTCCGACACGCTCGGCAACATCGCGCTGGTGCAGGGTTACGCGCGCATCGAGGCGGAAGTCAGCGGCCTGCGCAACGTCGTCGACAACCTGCTGGCGGCGCAGATCCCGGTGCTCTCGTGGTGGGCGCTGGTCGCGGTGCTCACCCGCGCCTCGACCACGCTCACGCTGCTCGCGATCTTCGTCTGCGGCATCTTCCTGCACTACCGCGGCGATGCCTCGCTCGGCGACATCGTGATGTTCATGAACTTCGCGGTGCTGCTGATCGGTCAGCTCGAGCGGTTCGTGCGCTTCATCAACAAGCTGTTCATGGACGCGCCACGGCTGCGCGAGTTCTTCAACGTGCTCGACACCGAGCCGGCGGTGCGCGACCGACGCGACGCCATCGATCCCGGCCGGCTGCGCGGCATGGTCGAGTTCGCCGACGTCTCGTTCTCCTATGACGGCAAGCGCGCCGCGGTCGCCGACCTCACCTTCACGGCGCTGCCGGGCGAGACGATCGCGCTCGTCGGCGCGACCGGAGCCGGCAAGTCGACCGCGCTCGCGCTGCTGCATCGGGCGTTCGATCCGCAGTCCGGCAGCATCAAGATCGACGGCATGGACGTGCGCGGGCTCAAGCTCTCGGCGCTGCGCCACAACATCGGCGTGGTCTTCCAGGAAGCACTCTTGTTCAACCGCTCGATCGCCGAGAACCTGCAGGCCGGCAAGGCGGACGCGACCGAGGCCGAGATGCGCGACGCCTGCCTGCGCGCGCAGGCGCTCGAGTTCATCGAGCGCAACCCGGACGGTTTTGCCGCGACCGTCGGCGAGCGCGGCCGCGCGCTCTCAGGCGGCGAGCGCCAGCGACTCTCGATCGCGCGCGCGCTGCTCAAGGATCCGCCCGTGCTCATTCTTGACGAAGCGACGAGCGCGCTCGACGCCGCGACCGAGGCCAAGGTGCAGGCCGCGCTCGACGAGGTGATGAAGCACCGCACGACCTTCGTGATCGCGCACCGGCTCTCGACCGTGCGCAACGCGACCCGCATCCTGATGCTCGACCAGGGCCGCGTCATCGAAAGCGGCAATTTCGACGAGCTGGTGGCGAGGAACGGCCGCTTCGCCGAGCTTGCGCGCGCGCAGTTCATGGTGCGCGCAACCGCCGGCGAGCCGATGACCGTCAAGGCGGCCGAGTGAGGCCCTCGTCGTTGCGAGGAGGGCGCAGCCCGACGAAGCAATGTCGCGCCGCAAATGCATGTTGCAAGCAGAACGAGATTGCTTCGCTTCGCTCGCAATGACGGCGGCGGATATGGATGACATCGACCCACACGCGCAGATCGCCGCGCTCGAGGCGCGCATCGATGATCTCGCCGAGCGTATCGAGCGCTGCCGCAAGATCATATTCGCGGCGAAGATCGCGATCGCGGTCGGCGCCGTGACGCTGCTGCTGTTGCTGATCGCGGTTGTGCGCTTCGATCCCGTCGTCATGATGGCGGCGGTGATCGCCTTCATCGGCGGGATCGTGGTCTCCGGCACGAACGCGTCGACCGCGAAACAGATGGCGGCCGACGTGGCGCGCGCCGAAGCAGAGCGGTCAAGGCTGATCGACCAGCTCGATTTGCGCCCGGTCGTCGGCGAGGTGGATGGATGACGTCGCTGTCTTCAGACGTACTATCCTCAATTGACCGTGATGCCGGAGGATTTTACGACCTCGGCCCACTTGCGCAGCTCCTCCGTCAGGAGCGTGCCGAGCTGCTGCGGCGTGTCGATCTTGACCTCCGCCCCGATCTTGACGAAGGCGTCGCGCAGCTCGGATGAACGCAGCCCCTCGTTGATGGTGCCATTGAGCTTGGCGATGACGGCGGGCGGCGTGCCGGCGGGCGCCACGACCGCGGTCCACGAGCCCTGCGGGAAGCCGGCGAAGCCCGCCTCCGTCATGGTCTGAACGTCGGGCAGCTCGTGCCAGCGCGTGCCGCTCGTCACCGCGAGCGCGCGCAGCTTGCCGGCGAGGATGGGCGGCACGATGACAGCGGTCGAGAGGATCGTCATCTGGGTGCGGCCGGCGAGGAGATCGGTGAGCGCGGGCGCCGCGCCCTTGTAGGGCACGAGCACGACGTCGATGCCGGCGAGCGTGCGAAACAGCTCGCCCATGAGCTGCGGCGGCGTGCCGATCGGCGCGCCGTAGTTGAGCTTGCCGGGATTGGCCTTGGCGTAAGCGACCAGCTCGGCGACTGAGTGCGCCGGCACGCTCGGATGCACCACCATCGCGAGCGGATGGTTGGCGACCATGGCGACGGGCGCGAAGGCGGCGATCGGATCGTAGCCGATGTTCCGGTAGAGCGACGGGCTGATCGCGAGCGAGCCGGCGCTCGCGAACAGGAGCGTGTAGCCGTCGGGGTCCGCGCTGGCGACGAGCTTCGAGGCGAGCGTGCCGCCGACGCCCGGGCGATTCTCGACGACCACGGGCTGGCCGAGCTTCGCCGACAGGTACTGACCGACGAGCCGCGCCATCACGTCGACCGGGCCGCCGGGTGTGAACGGGACGACGAGCTTGATGAGCCGGTCGGGGTAAGTGGTGGCGCGGGCGGGGCATGCCACAGCGCTGGCGAGCGCGGCTGCGAGCATGTGTCGTCGAGTGACCATGACTTGCCCCTCCCCGGCCCGGGGGACGAAAAGATGATCACTTGATCCGTTCGAGGATGCTGACGTAGTTCGCGACGGCAGCGCCGCCCATGTTGAAGAGGCCGGCGAGCTTGGCGTCCTTGATCTGCATGTCGCCGGCGGCGCCGCAGAGCTGCATGGCGCAGAGCGCGTGCATGGAGACGCCGGTTGCGCCGATCGGGTGGCCCTTGGCCTTGAGGCCGCCGGACGGGTTGATCGGCAGCCGCCCGTCCTTCTGCGTCCAGCCTTCCGCGATCGCGCGCGCCCCCTCGCCCTCGCCGACGAGGCCCATCGCCTCGTACTCGATCAGCTCCGCGATGGTGAAGCAGTCGTGCACCTCGGCGAACGAAAGATCGCCGAGCCCGACGCCGGCATGTGCCAACGCGCGCTTCCATGCCTCGGCGCAGCCCTCGAACTTGAGGATGTCGCGGCGCGACATCGGCAGGAAATCCTGCACGTGCTCGGCGGCGCGCAGGGCCACCGCCTTGCGCATCGCGAGCGCGGTCTCGACGTTGGCGAGCACCAGCGCGGCGGCGCCGTCGGAGACGAGCGCGCAATCGGTGCGCTTGAGCGGCCCGGCGACGAACGGGTTCTTCTCGCTTTCGGCGCGGCAGAAATCGAAGCCGAGGTCCTTGCGGATCTGCGCATAGGGGTTGGCGACGCCGTTCTTGTGGTTCTTCGCCGCGATCTGTGCCAGCGCATCCGACTGGTCGCCGTATTTCTGGAAATAGAGCCCGGCGATCTTGCCGAAAATGCCGGCGAACCCGCCCGCAATGTCGGCTTCCTCACGCACATAGGACGCCTTGAGCAGGTTCCGACCGATCTCCGGGCCGGGCGTGGTCGTCATCTGCTCGACGCCGACGACGAGCACGATGCGCGCGGCCTTGGCCTCGATCGATTTGAGGCCCTGGTGGACGGCCGCGGAACCGGTCGCGCATGCATTCTCGACGCGGGTCGCGCGCTTGAAGCGCAGGTCGGGCGAGGCCTGCAGCACCAGAGAGGCGGTAAAATCCTGAGCCGAGAAGCCTGCGTTGAAATGTCCGAGGAGAATCTCGTCGACATCCGCGGCTGCGATGCCGGCATCTTTGAGGGCCGCATCGGCGGCCCGCACCACGAGGCTCTCGACCGTCTCGCTGTCGAGGCGGCCGAAGGGCGTATGAGCCCATCCGACGATGCAGGCGGTCATGTGCGTCTCCTCCGGCCTCTGCGCTGCCCTTTTCGCGGGCCGCCAACTTGCCGAACTTTGGTCGCTTTCGTCGGTAACCAACATAATACGCGGGACAGTCAATGCCAGCGCTTTGCGCCGGTGCCCGCGATGGGCTAAAAATCGACGTATCCGGCCGCCCAGCGGCCGATCTCGTCTTCGCCACGGCCGTACAGAGCGGGACCGCACATCGTGTCAGCAGTATCGAGATTCTTCGCCCGGACGGCCGCGGCCGGCCTCGTGGCGGGCGCGCTGGCCGGCTCCGTGCAGGCGAGCGCCGAGGCGATCCTGCTGATCGATGCGGCGAGTGGCAAGGTGCTGCAGGCCGAGAACGCCACCTACCCGTGGTACCCGGCTTCGCTCAGCAAGCTGATGACCACCTACGTGGTGCTGCAGGCCGTCAAGGACGGCCGCATCAGCATGGACACGCTGCTCACCGTCTCGCCCAATGCGGTCGCGCAGGCGCCCTCGAAGATGGGCTTTCGCGCCGGCGTCCAGGTCACCGTCGACAATGCGCTCAAGATGATGCTGGTGCATTCGGCGAACGATATCGCGGTCGTGCTCGCCGAGGGCGTCGACGGCTCGATCGAAAAGTTCGCCGACGAGATGAACGCCACTTCGCAGCGGCTCGGCATGACCCAGTCGAGCTGGGTCAACCCGAACGGCCTGCCGGCCGAGGGCCAGATCACCTCGGCGCGCGACCTCGGCATCCTCTCGCGCGCCCTGATGCATGATTTCCCGCAATGGGATTTCTACTGGCACATCCCGTCGATCAAGTTCGGCCGGCGGGTCATGACCAACTACAACAAGCTGCTGCTGCAGTATCCGGGCGCCGACGGCATGAAGACCGGATTCATCTGCGCGGCCGGCTACAATCTCATCGCCTCGGCCACGCGGGGCGACCGGCGGCTGATCGCGATCGTGCTCGGCGCGCCCTCGGGGGCTGCGCGCACCGCGAAGGCGGCTTCGCTGCTCGAGCAGGGATTCAACAACGGCACCGGGCTGAGCTGGCTCCTGCCCTCGCTCGGCACCGTCGACGCGCTGCAGCCGATCAATGCGGCGCCGCCCGACCTGCATGACGAGATCTGCAACCACCACCGCCGGCGCCCGGCCGCCGAGGACGACGAAGACGAAGCGGCGGCGACCAACAACGGCGATACCGACCAGCAGCGCGCCTTCATGCTGTCCGACCTCAAGGGCTCGACCCACGGCTCGCTGCTCACCGGCAACCCGCTCGCCGACGTGCCGCCGATGGTGGTCTACACCGGCGCGCAGCGCCCGACCGGCAGCGGCGAGGCCGAAGCCGATGCCGCGCTGCTGAAGTCGAACAAGAAGAAGACGAAGCACGGACCGAAGACGGCGGCGAAGCCCAAGAGCGAAAAGAGCGACAAGACCGACAAGAAGGCCGATACCACGGCCGACAAGCCGGCCAAGCCCAAGAAGCCGAAGGCTAATCCCAAGACCGCAGCGGCCACCAAGCCGAAGACCGCGCCCGCGACCCAATGACGAGCGCGCCCGGCGGCCGCCGGCGCGGGCCGGTCGCGCCGCTGCCGCTCACGGTGCTCACCGGCTTCCTCGGCGCCGGCAAGACCACGCTGCTCAATCGGCTGCTCAAGGATCCGGCGCTCGCCGACGCGGCGGTGCTGATCAACGAGTTCGGCGAGATCGGCATCGATCACCTGCTGGTCGAGCGGATCGACGGCAACGTGGTGCAGCTCTCGACCGGCTGCCTGTGCTGCACGGTGCGCGGCGATCTCGTCGATTCGCTGGAAAAGCTGCTGCGCGATCGCGACAACGGCCGCGTGAGCTTCAGCCGCGTGGTGATCGAGACCACCGGCCTCGCCGACCCGGCCCCGGTCCTGCACACGATCATGCTGCACCCCTACCTGGTGCTGCGCTTCCGCCTCGACGGGATCGTCACGGTGGTCGACGCCATCACTGGGCGCGCAACGCTCGACGCCCATACCGAAGCGGTGAAGCAGGCCGCCGTGGCCGATCGCCTCGTTCTGACGAAGAGCGATCTCGTCGACACGGCGGACCGCCGCGCCGCCAAGGAGCAGCTCGTGACCCGGCTGCGCGCGCTCAACCCGGCGGCGCCCCTGCTCGATGCCGCGGCGGGCGACGCGACCGCCGCGCGCCTGCTCGATTGCGGGCTCTACGATCCTGACAAGAAGACGCCCGACGTGAAGCGCTGGCTCGCCGCCGAGGCGCATGCGGACGCGCACGAGCACGCGCATCATCACGACGTCAACCGCCACGACGATCGCATCCGCGCCTTCACCTACGCGACCGACCGCCCGATCAGCGCCGCCGCGTTCGACATGTTTCTCGAGCTGCTGCGCTCGGCGCACGGGCCGAACCTGCTGCGGGTGAAAGGCATCGTGAAGATCGCCGAGAACCCGGAGCAGCCGGTCGTCATCCATGGCGTGCAGCACGTCTTTCACCCCGCCGCCCAGCTTGCGGCGTGGCCGGACGCGGACCACCGCACCCGCCTCGTCTTCATCGTGCGCGACATCGCGCCGGCGACGATCAGCGGCCTGTTCGATGCGTTCCTCGGCGCCGCGCAGGTCGACAAGCCGGACCGCGCCGCGCTGGTCGACAACCCGCTGGTGCCCTTCGGCGGGGTAGACCGCTGAATGTCAGCGTCGTGTCCGCGCTTGTCGCGGGCATCCACGTCTTTACGATGTGCGAGAAGCAAGACGTGGATGGTCGGGACAAGCCCGGCCATGACGGGGATGAATTTTTTCAATCGCCTCAGGGACGACACTCTGTTCGCGGCCGGCGCTTGGCGCGCGCTGCGGCAGTCGATGCCGATTGCAAAAAATCCTACGCGCGTCTTTCCGCTGCTGATGGCCGAGGTCGCCGAGCGCCACGGCGACAAGCCGGCGCTGATTTCCGCCGCAGAGACGCTGAGCTATCGGGCGCTGATCGCGCGGGCCAATCGCTATGCGCGCTGGGCGCTGGCGCAAGACCTTCGCAAAGGTGAGGTCGTCTGCCTCATGATGCCGAACCGGCCCGAGTTCCTCGCGATCTGGCTCGGGATCATCAGCGCCGGCGGCGCGGTTGCGCTGCTCAACACGAATCTGGCCGGTCCGGCGCTTGCCCATTGCATCGACCTCGTCGAACCGAGCCATGTGATCGTCGCCGACGTGCTCGCATCCGCGCTCGACAGCGCCAAGGCTCATCTCACGACCTCGCCGCGCATCTGGGTGCACGGCACAGCCGATGGCATCGACCGCGCGATCGCCGCGCTACCCGACGCGCCGCTCAGCGCCGCCGAGCGGCCGGCGCTGACGATCGATGACCGCGCGCTCTTCATCTACACGTCGGGCACCACCGGTATGCCCAAGGCCGCGAACGTCAACCACTATCGCGTGATGCTGGCGGCGCTCGGATTCGCCGGCGTGATGGGCGCGCGCGCCTCCGATCGCATGTATGACTGCCTGCCGATGTATCATACGACAGGCGGCCTGGTGGCGACCGGCGCGCTGCTGGTCAAGGGCGGCAGCGTCGTGATCCGCGAGAAGTTCTCGGCGAGCGCCTTCTGGGACGACGTGGTGCGGCACGAGTGCACCCTCTTTCAATACGTCGGCGAGCTGTGCCGCTATCTCCTCAACGCGTCGCCGACCTTGGACGAGGCGCGACATCGCCTGCGACTTGCCTGCGGCAATGGCCTACGGCCCGACATCTGGCCCGCATTCCAGAAGCGTTTCAGGATTCCGCGCATCATCGAGTTCTACGCCGCGACTGAAGGCAACGTGACGTTGTTCAATTTCGAAGGTCGCCCCGGCGCGATCGGTCGCTTGCCACGCCTGCTCGAGCGGCGCTTTCCGGTGCGGCTCGTGCGCTTCGACGTCGCGTGCGAGATGCCGGTGCGCGACGCGCGCGGCTTCTGCATCCGCTGCGCGCCGGGCGAGACCGGCGAGGCGATCGGGCGCATCGTCAACGATCCGCTGGTGCCGTCCGGCCGCTTCGAGGGCTATGCGGACCGCGACGACAGCGAGCGAAAGATCCTGCGCGACGTGTTCGCGCCGGGCGACGCCTGGTTTCGCACCGGCGATCTGATGCGCCAGGACGCGCGCGGCTATTTCTATTTCGTCGACCGCGTCGGCGACACCTTCCGCTGGAAGGGCGAGAACGTCTCGACCCCCGAGGTCGCGGCGGCGCTCACCGCCTTCGCCGGCATCCGCGACGCGAATGTCTATGGCGTCGAGGTTGCGGGATACGAGGGCCGCGCCGGCATGGCGACGATCGTCGCCGACGGCAGACTCGATCTCGCCGCGCTGCGCGCGCACCTGCACGCGCGCTTGCCGCCCTATGCGCGGCCGCTGTTTCTGCGCCTCGGCGGCGAGCTCGAGCTCACCATGACGTTCAAGCCGAAGAAGCTGGATTTGGTCGCGCAGGGTTTCGATCCGGCGCGCACCGACGATCCGCTGTATTTCGACGACCCGCGCGCCGGCGTCTATTTGCCGATCGATGCTGCGTTGTTTGCCGAGATCATTGCCGGAAGGATCAAGTTGTGATCGTCATGGCCGGGCTTGTGCCGGCTTGTCCCGGCCATCCACGTCATGTGCGTTTGGCCAAGACGTAGATGCCCGGCACGAGGCCGGGCATGATGGAGATAGAGCGATGACGGATCCCGACCAGCCGACCGATCCGCGGAGCGTGCTCGCCTTCTGGCGGGCGGCCGGGCCGGACAAATGGTTCACCAAGGACGCCGCCTTCGATGCCGCGATCCGGGAGAAGTTTCTTCCCACCTACGAGGCGGCGGCCGCCGGCGCACTCGCCTGGGACAATGATCCTGAAGGCGCGCTCGCGCTCGTCATCGTGCTCGACCAGTTTCCCCGCAACATGTTTCGCGACAGCGCCCGTGCGTTCGCGGCCGATCCGCTCGCCCGCGAGGTCGCGGCGCGCGCGATCGCGCGCGGCTTCGATCAGAAGGCCGTGCTGGCCGAGCGCAGCTTCTTCTATCTGCCGTTCGAGCACTCGGAGGAGCTTGCGGATCAAGAGCGCTGCGTGGCGCTCAACCGCGCCTCGGGCGACGCCGATGCGTGGAAATGGGCCATGATCCATGCCGACATCATTCGCCGGTACGGTCGATTCCCGCATCGGAATAGAGTGCTCGGCCGGGCCACCACACCCGAGGAGCAGGCCTTCCTCGACGGTGGCGGGTTCGCTGGCTAACTCCGCGGGCGTGCCGACCGGGTTTTCGATGATACTGAAATGATTGCTGTTATCCCAGTTGGGTGACGCTGCCAAAAATGGTCACAGGCTGAAATATGACTGACTGGCCAGTCATAATTCACCTTATCGGGTTATGCCGAACCGAAACTTAACGCGGTCCTGTTATGCCTCGGTCCTCCGCAAGGCGCCCTTTTGCATGCTCGCCCCTCGCGACACCGCGGTCTCGACCGAATGGCGGCCGCTCGCCGATCTCGCCGGCCTTGCCGCCGAATGGCGCGCGCTGGCGCGGCGCGCGGCTGAGCGCAACGTCTTCTACGAGCCGGACTTCGCGCTCCCGGCCGCCGAGGCGCTCGCGCCCGACATCGGCGCCGTGCTGGTGCGCGGTAACGAGCCGCATCGGCTGATCGGTGTCTTTCCCTGCCGCATCCTGCGGCGACGCTACGGCGTGCGCCTGCCGCTGCTCGCTGCCTGGACGCATCCTTTTGCGCCCCTCGGCACGCCCCTGGTCGACCACGACGCGGTCGCGCCGGCGGTTGCGGGCTTTCTCGATCACATCGCCGACGATGCGCGGCTGCCGAAGCTGCTGCTGCTGCCCTGTCAGGTCGAGGACGGGCCGGTGGCCGCGGCCTTCGCGGCAGCGATTGCGCGACGCGGCGGGCGCAGCGCCGCCTTCGGCCGCCACCAGCGCGCGCTGCTGGCACCAAGTGGCGCGCGTGTCGGCTATCTCGAGGCCGCGCTCGGCGGCAAGAAGCGCAAGGAGCTGCGGCGCCAGCGCCGCCGCCTCGACGAGGCGGGCAGTGTTGCGTTCACGATGGCCCGCGAGCCGGCCGAGGTCACCGCCGCGCTCGCGGATTTCCTCGCGCTCGAAACGCGCGGCTGGAAAGGCCGCGCCGGCACCGCGGCCGCGCAGGATGGTACAATCCGGCAATTCATCGAGGCGGCACTGGCTGGTCTCGCGGCGCACGGGCAAGCGCGCGTGGCGCGGCTCGTGAGCGGCGACCGCACGGTCGCGATGGGCATTATGTTCACCAGCGGCAGCGGCGCCTGGTTCTGGAAAATCGCGTATGACGAGGACGTGTCGCGCGCCTCGCCCGGCGTGCAGCTGACCCTCGACCTGACGGACGCGATCCTGCGCGACGGCGCGATCGAGTGGTGCGACTCCTGCGCGAGCGCCGAGCACGCGATGATCGACTCGATCTGGCGGGAGCGGCGGACGCTGGTGGATCACTTGATCGCGCTGGAGTCCGGTCTGCAATTCGCGCTCGTCCACCGATCGGAGCGCATTCGCCGCAGGGCGCATGCGACGGCACGGAAGCTGCGCGATCTGCTGGCCCGACCGTAGCCCGGATGAGGCGCGCAAGCGCCGACCGGCATGTCGCTGCGCTCATGCGGGCTACACGCAAACTACTTCGGCAAGGCGGTGACCGCGGCATGCATAGTGCCCTGCGCCTCGGCGACGATGCGCAGGATCTTCGCGTCGTACTCGATCTCGACGAGCTGCAGGCCCGTGATGGTCGCATCGACCTGCACGCCGGGCTGCGCCTCGCGAAACTCGGCCAGCGCGGCGCCGATGCTCTTCTCGGCGCTAGCCGCGAATGGCTTGAGGTCGATCACCGCATTGTCGGCGAGCGCCTTCTGCAGATAGGGCATTGCCGCCTTGGCGGCGGCGCCGAGCAGGCCGAAGGCAGCCTGCGACTGCACGTCGAGGGTGATGTCGGTGAGGCGCAGGAGCTGCGTCTCGCGGTCGAGCAACGGACGGCCCCACACGTAGACGGTCGCTTCGGCGCCCAGGCCGAGAAAGGTCTTCTGCTCGCGCGCCTTGACGCGCAGCGAGATCAAGAGCCGGTCGCCGGAGGGCGCGATCGAGGCGCCGAGCACGGTCACGGCGAGCTCGCCGCCGCCGCTTTCGGGAAAGCTCTTGCCCTTGAGCTGCGCCTCGATGATGCGGTTGACCTCGGTGAACGGCACGTCGATCGGCACGCTGATCGTGACCTTCCCCTGCGCGGGCTGCTGGACGATCTGCAGCTGCGCCGGGAACGGGCAATCGGGCCTGGTCTCGACCGGCGTGATGCGCGTCTGCGCCTCCACGCCGAGCGTGAGCGTGACCGCGTTGGTGTCGATCTTCGGCTGCGCCGCAAAGGCGCGGGTCGGGCGCACCTCGAGCCACAGGTCCGGGGCGGTGGTGCCGACGCCCTTGAGGGAGATCGAGCGGCACATTTTCGCCCATTCGCGCTGCGCCACGAGCTGAAGCGCCGGATCGTTGCGGACACGCGCGGTGAGCGCGGCGACCTGCTCGTTGACGGTGCGCTCGAGCAGCGGCTTCACCTGATTACCGACGTCGACCTTGACGCCGGCGATCGTGAGCGCGCTTTGCCCCATGGCGACCTGGGCGCTCAGGTTCGGTTCGATGCGCCAGTTGTTGTCGATGATCGGCCGCGCCGAGACCGCGACGGTGCCGCGCAGGTCGGCGCGCTGGTCGAGGGTGCGGCCGGTGATCTTCTGCAGCCCCTGCCCGAGGTCGCTGTTGATCAGGTTGCCGAGCGTGCCGCCGACATTGCCGGCGCCGCTCGTGATCTGGCCGGTGAGGCGCAGCGTGCCGGTGAGCGGTGTGGTCACCGTGAGCGCCTCGCTGCGGCCGACCACCGTGAACGGCCCGCGCGTGAGCGTCCAGCCGATGTCGGCCTTGCCAAGCAGCTGAGCGAGCGGGTTGTCGCCCTTGCCGGAGAGGTTGCGCGGCGCCCGCTCCTCCATGGCGTCGCGGATGGCGGTGAGCGCGACCACGACCGGCGCCATGATCGTCGAGGTGCGGCTCGCCGGCTCGAGCGGCGGCATCTCGACGAGCTTCGGCGGCTTGCTGCCCGCGGCCGGAAAGAAGGTGTTGAGCCCCCACAGCGCGCCCGCAAACGAGCCGATGAGGACGACCGCGCCCGCGGCGACGACGCCGAGTCTGCCGATGATGCTGCGCCTGCCCGCCGGCATGCGGAACCCCCATTCTCCCAAGGGCACATGTTAATAAGCTGAGCCACCCGATACCAGCGTCGTAGGGTGCGCAAAGGCGCACAGCACCGTGCGCGCGCGGGAGCGATGGTGGGCACGCTTCGCTTTGCCCACCTGGGGCAGGCATTCGGCAAAACAGCGTGCGCCATGACATTAATGAATGGGCTGTCGCGGGCGCGGGGTGCTACAACGCTACCTGAACTGCCGGGAACCACATCGTTGACTGCCATTTCGCCTGCCGCCAGCGGCATCGAATCGCCTTATGCTTGGATGCGCCTTGCCGCGGCCGCGGTGCTCGGCACCATCGGCAGCGTCGGCATGTGGTCGGTGCCGGTGGCGCTGCCGGCCGTGCAGGCCGAATTCGGCGTGCCGCGCGCGGAGGCCTCGCTCCCGTTCACCCTCGCGATGGTGGGCTTCGCGTTGGGCGGCGTCGCGATGGGCCGCCTGTCCGATCGTTTCGGCATCATCACGCCGGTCGTCGCCGGCGCGGTCGCCATCGGCCTCGGCTTCGTCGCCGCAGGCCTGTCGAGCAGCCTCATTCTGTTCGCGCTCGCCTATGCGCTGATCGGCTTCGGCGCCTCGGCGACCTTCGGCCCGATGATGGCGGATCTGTCGCAATGGTTCACGCGCCGACGCGGCATCGCGGTCGCGATCGCGTCCTCGGGCAACTACATCGCCGGCACCATCTGGCCGCCGGCGATCGAGCACTTCATCGCCCGCGACGGCTGGCGCGCGACCCACATGGGCATCGGCATCGTCTGCATCATCGCCATGCTGCCGTTGGTGCCGGCGCTGCGGCGCCCGCCGCCGCCGCACGCGCCCGAGGTCGGCGCGAGCGCGGTCGCGGCGCAGGCCTCGATCGGCCTCTCGCCCAACGCGCTGCTGGCGCTTCTGTGCATCGCCGGCGTCGGGTGCTGTGTCGCCATGTCGATGCCGCAGGTGCATCTCGTCGCCTATTGCGGCGACCTCGGATATGGCCCGGCGCGCGGCGCCGAGATGCTGTCGCTGATGCTCGGCTTCGGCATCTTCAGCCGTCTCGGCACCGGCTTCATCGCCGACCGTCTCGGCGGCGTCGCGACGCTGCTGATGGGCTCGGCCCTGCAGGGCGTCGCGCTGGTGCTCTACTTCTTCTTCGACAGCCTCGTCTCGCTCTACGTGATCTCGGCGCTGTTCGGCCTGTTCCAGGGTGGCATCGTGCCGAGCTACGCCATCATCGTGCGCGAATACTTCCCGCCGCGCGAGGCCGGCACGCGCATCGGCATCGTCCTCATGGCGACGCTGTTCGGCATGGCGCTCGGCGGCTGGATGTCGGGCGCGATCTTCGACTGGACCGGCTCCTACCGCGCGGCGTTCGCCAACGGCATCGGCTGGAACGTGCTCAACGTGTCGATCGCGACTTGGCTGTTGCTGCGGACCGGGCGGCGCGGGCGCGAGGCGTTTGCGTGAATTGGTCGAAGATGCAGGCACCAAACCCGTCATCCTGAGGCGGCGCGCGCAGCGCGCCCTCGAAGGATGACCGGCGGAGGTCTTGCAGCAAGGACCCAAGCGGCGTCGCATCGGCCGTCGCCCTTCGAGGCCCCTTCGGCGCGCCTCAGGGTGACGGGTCTGGTATAGTGATTCTTTCTTTGGCCTAGTCTAGCTCTAAGCCCGCTACGCTTCACTGCATCTTCAGGTTCGCCGCCTTGATGATCGGCCACCACCTGTCGGTCTCGGCCTTGTAATAGGCGGCGAGCCCCGCGGGCGTCTGCCGCTCGACCGGCGCGACCTCGTGGCCGAGATCGGTGAAGCGCTTGCGGATGGCCGGATCGGCGAGGCCCGCCTGCACGGCGGCGTCGAGCTTCGCCAGCGCCTCGGCCGGAATGCCTTTCGGCGCCCACAGGCCGTGCCAGAACGGAAACAGCAGGCCGGGCGCGCCGGCCTCGGCGATGGTCGGCACGTCGGGGGCGGCGAACCAGCGCTTCTCGGTCAGCACCGCGAAGGCCTTCACGCTGCGGGCGCGATATTGCGGCAAGGTCTGCCCGGCCTCGGGACAGAAGAAGTCGATCTGGCCGCCGAGCAGATCCTGCATCGCGGGCGCCGCGCCGCGATAAGGCACGATCACGAATTTGGTGCCGGTCTCCTGCTCGAAATCGAGGAAGCACAGATGCGCGGCGCTGCCGACCCCGATCGTCGCGCCGGTCGCCTTCGGATTGGCCTTGAGCCAGGCGACCAGCTCCGTGAGGTTGTTCGCCGGCAGGTCCTTCCGGCCGATGATCCACAGCGGGCCTTCGGAGACGAGCGAGATCGGCTGCAGATCGTTATGCACGTCGAACGGCAGATTGTACATGGCGCTGCCGCCGACCTGCGACGTCCACTGGCCGATGCCGACGGTGTAGCCGTCGGGCGTCGCGCGCGCGAGCCGGGTGAGGCCGATGGTGCCCCCCGCGCCCGGCACGTTCTCGACGATCACGGTCTGGCCGAGGTGCGCTCGCATGCCCTCGGCGACGATGCGCGCGATGATGTCGGTGATGCCGCCCGCCGGGAATGGCACGATCAGGGTGACGGGGCGCGATGGGTAGGATTGCGGCGAGGCGGCGCCTGCCGCGCCGAGCCAGATGAGCGCGAGCGCCAGCAGAAATCTGCGCATTCGATCCTCCCTGCGAACGCCGCGATTCCCCGCGAAGAGCGGGGAGAGGGAGCGCAGGCGGCGCGCTCACCTCACACTGAGCGCGGCGCTGGCGTCCATCGCACGTTCTTGGCGGGAGATTAGATGAATCCGCTGCGGAGGAAACTACGCCGCCGCCGCCGGCAACGGTTCAGTACAGCACGCCGCCGGCCTTCATGCAGAGCTTGATCTCGTAATCGCGCATGGTGGTCGACATCTGGCCGGCCGGCCGGCGCGCGAAGGAGGCGGCCCTGCATTTGGCCTGGAGCGCGAGCTCCGCCGGCGAAGGGCCTTTCGGCACCGGGATCCCCGGCGCCGCGTGGGCGGCGATAAAGCCGGCGGCGATCAGCGTGCCGGCGAGGAGACGGAGCGACAGCGTCATCAGCGACCCCGAATCGGTGAGGCTGAACGCTGGCTAACACCGATCCAAGAATCTGCAAAGCGGCGAGCTGACTCAGGCGAGTCACTCTTCCTTGTAGCCGTATTGCGGCATGTTCCCGCTCGCGCCGTAGTACTTGTACGGCAGGAACTTGCCCGACATGGTGATCTTGACGCGATCGCCCTTGGGATCGGGCTGGCGCTCGAGCTGCAGGTCGAAGTCGATCGCCGACATGATGCCGTCGCCGAACTCCTCCTCGATCAGCGCCTTCCAGGCCGGCCCGTTGACCATCACGAGCTCGTAGAAGCGGTAGATCAGCGGATCGGTCGGCGGCATGGGGCTGCCGCGCAGCGGCACCTCGTTGAGCAGCGCGGTCTCGGCCTTGGAGAGGCCGAACAGGTCCGCGGCCTTGGCGGCCTGCGGCTTGGTGAGCTTCATCTGGCCGAGCAGTGCGCCGACGATCAGGACCGGCGACATGCCGCCGATCTCGCCGCAGATGTAGCTCCACGTCCAGCCCTTCTCGCGCTTGATGTCGAGGATCTTCTCGGTGAGGTCGGCGCGTTTCATCGAGTAGCCCTTTCCCGGTTGAGGAGCGTCTCAGCGGCGCGGCGGCCGTCCGAACGCCGAACGAATGGCGCGCGCCGCGACGACGCCGACGAAGGGCGCATCCTCGCGCGCCGCGCGGTCAGCAATCGGCGCGCATGCGAGCGTCAGCCGCGCCGCATAGTCATGCTCGGCCTCGCTGCGATGGCGCCCGCAGATGCAGCTCAGTTGCTCACGCGAATCGTCAGAGTCGAACGGATCGAACATCGGCATGTGCACGCTCCCTAGACCATCGTGGAAAGGCGGACGGCAACCCGGAGCTTCGTTTTGCAATCGACGTGCCAAGACAGGAGAGGCAAAAACCGCCGCGGCTTCAAAGCCTTGCACGGCAAGCGGCGCACCGCGCGGACGCCAGCGCAAGGACTATCCGGCGGTCGCCTAAAATTTAGTCAGAGATTTCGCGAACACGCGCGGCGCCTGCGCTCCCTCTCCCCGCCTCTTTCAGCGGAGAGAGGAAGCGCGGGCAGCGTGCTCACCGCACATACGATCGTTCAATTACTTCGGCACCAGGCCGCCGCGGCCGACGTTGATACGCGAAGCATCGATCAAGCCATCCGGCCTCTTGACCGCATTGAGCGCGACGATGTGGGCGCCCGGCTTGAGCTCGCTGCGATCGGTGACGACGTAGCGCACGACCGGCACGTCGGGGCCGACCACGATTTTCTTCTCGCCGTCCTTGTACTTGACGGTGAGCGTGTTGCCGCTGGCCGCCGTCACCATATCGCCGACCGTGCCGTTCGTCATGGTGCTGCCCGGCACCGTGTAGGGCCGGTGGCCCTCGCCGGTGCCGCGCATCTGCTCGGCGAAGATGTGCACCTCGAGCGCCTTCTGGCTGCCGTCCGCCTGCGGCATCGCGGCGCTGCCGACGAAGTCGCCCGGCTTTATGTCGGCGAGGCTCGCCTTGACGACGGCGACGATCGTCGCGTTGGCGGTGAGCTTCAGCGTCACGTCGGCGCCGTCGTTGGGCTTCACCACGACCCTGTCGCCGTCGACCCTCTCGATCGTGCCGGCGACGCGCACCAGCTCCTTCGCCGACGCCGACATCGCGCCGACCGCCGCCAGCAAGGTCGCGGCGATCAGCATCTGTTTGGTGAAAGCAGTCATGATGAGTCCCTCGCGTTACATCGGCGGCGGCGCGTCGCGCCCGACATTGATGCGCGGGAACGTGAGCATCCCGTCGGAGTCCTTGGTGGCGGCCGAGATGAAGACCTTAGCGCCCGGCTTGAGCTCGGTCTTGTCGCCCGGCTTGTAAGTGACGATCGGGCAGTCGGGGCCGACCACGATCTTCTTCTCGCCGTCCTTGTACTTGAGCGTGATCGTGTTGCCGTCCTTCGCGGTGACCATCTGGTCGACGGTTGCGTTGGTCATGGTGCTCTTCGGCTCGAGGTCCCACGGCCGAAAACCTTCGCCGGTCCCGCGCATGGCCTCGGGGAAGATGTGGATCTCCCGGCATTTCTGGCTGCCGTCGGCCTGCGGCATGCCGGTGACGCCGATGAACGAGCCCGGCTTGATGTCGTCGTAGGAAGCCTTGACCACGGCGACAACCACGGTCTTGTCGCCAAGCTTCGCCTTCACCTCGCTGCCTTCGCGCGTCTTGATGGTCAGCATCGCCCCGTCCACGGCCGCGATCGTGCCGCGCACGCGCACGGGCTGCTGCGCGACGGCGGATGCGGCGAGGGCAATGCCGATCGCCGCGGCTGCGGCCGCTGGTAATCTCCTGCGCATTGTTCACTCCCTGGGATTGCCGGCGTGCTCGATCGCGCCGGCCCTGGTCGCCGCCCCCGATTGCCAATCGAGTCCGCTGGTCACATCGGCGGCGCGGCGCCGTCGCGGCCGACGTTGATGGCCGGCGCCGTGTAGGTGCCGTCGCTCTGCTTGGTCGCGGCCACGATGAAGAACTGCGCACCGGGCTTGAGGTCGTCCTTGGTGCCGGGCGCGAAGCGCACCACCGGCGTATTCGGCGGCACGATCACCTTCTTCTCGCCGTCCTTGTACTTGACCGTGAGTGTCTGGCCCTCGGCGCCGGTGACCTGGGTGGCGACGTCCGCATTGGTCATGGTGCTGCCGGGCTCGCGGTCCCACGGGGTGAAGCCGGCGGGCACGACGCCGCGCTGCGCGTCCATGAAGATGTGCAGGCCGATCGCCTTCTGGGTGCCGTCCGCCTGCGGCATCGCGGTGACGCCGATGAAGGAGCCGGGCTTGATGTCGGAGACCTGCGCTTTGATCAAGGCAGTGATGCGCGCATTGTCGGCGAGCTTCAATGTGGTGGTGCCGCCGCCGCGCACCTGGATGGTCAGGACATTGCCGTCGACCTTCTCGATGGTGCCGCGCAGGTGCGCGGGCTTGGTCGGCGCCATCTGCCCCCAGGCCGTCGTGGCCGCGATCAGGCCGAGCCCGGCGGCGACCACGGCCGCGCGTGCGATCTTGTGCATGCAAACCTCCCAAAATATAGGCCGGCGGCGAGGGCCGCCTCGACCTCATGACCAACCCCGGCCGGGGTCCGGTATTCCGGCTTGGCCCCAGCGCTCGCCCCTGGTCCTTAGCAGGTCGGGGCGCAGGTTCGTGACACGATCGCGTGTGCTCGACAAGGCACCTGCGTGCCGCGTCTCCCTTGCGCCGGCACCTGTCCGCCTTCAGGCGGAGCGGCTGGGGGCTCGGGTCTCTCCGCGAATCGCGACGTCGGAAGTTTGCGGAGGCGCCCCCGCATCCCGACCTTCCCCTCACCCTCCCCTGCAGGACGAGGGTCGAAAGCGCATTGAGTGAAGCGAAATGCGATCCGGGTGGGATGACCCCGTCACCATCGACGCCACCCCGCCCGCTCGCTTCGCTCGCGACCCTCCCCCTTCAGGGCCCTTCAGGGGAGGGTGAAGGCCGGCTACAATTCCCACAACCGGAGGAGATGCCATGGAGCTCGCCGCCACGCCGCTGCATCCGTTGTTTGCCGCGCGCCTTGCCGGAGCTGACCTGAGCCAGCCGGTCAGCGATCGGCTCGTCCGCGCGATCGAGCGGGCGATGGACGAGTATGCGGTGTGTGTCCTGCCAGACCAGGCGCTCGACGACGAGCGGCAGATCGCATTCGCGCGGCGCTACGGGCCGCTCGAGGTGTCGCCGCCGCAGCAGAAGAAGGACGGCGGCATCGGCTTCAATACGCGGGTGAAGCACCGCGAGATCTTCGATGTCTCCAATCTCGACGAGCGCGGCCAAATCCTCGACGAGCGCGACACCCGCGCGAGCTACCGGCTCGGCAACCAGCTCTGGCACACCGACAGCTCGTTCCGGCAGAAGTCGGCCGCCTGGTCGATGCTGCATGCCCGCGTGATCCCGCCCGAAGGCGGCGACACCGAGTTCGCCGATACGCGCGCCGCCTACGACGCGCTGCCCGAGGCAATGAAGCGCCGGCTCGACGGGCTCGTCGCCGAGCACTCGATCTGGCATTCGCGCGGAAAGCTCGGCGGCTACACCCCGACCGAGGAGGAACGGGCGCTGCGCCCGCCGGCACGGCATCCGCTGGTGCGCCGGCATCCGGGCTCGGGGCGCCTGGGGCTCTACATCGCGTCGCACGCCTCGCACGTCATCGGGATGCCGGTCGACGAGGGGCAGGCGCTGCTCGCCGAGCTGATCGCGCACGCGACGCAGCCGCGGTTCGTCTACGTGCACAAGTGGCGGATCGGCGATCTGGTGATCTGGGACAATCGCTGCACCATGCACCGCGCGACGCCGTTCAAGGCGACCGGGCACGTGCGCGACATGCGGCGCACCACGGTGATCGACACGGCCGCGGAAGCGCAGCAGGTGGCTTAGGGTGGGCAAAGGCGGCCGAGATGTCGGCGAATCTGCACGGTCGGCGCCGCGCCGGGCCCACGCGGGCCATCCGCGAGGCCGCGTGGGCACGGCGGAGCCGACGCTGTAAATCACAGCGACAGGACGGGCCGCCTTCGATGTGCCCACCCTGCGATCGTCCCCCTACTCGATCCTCGCCCCCGAGCGTTTGACCACATCGGCCCATTTCGCCGAATCCGACGCGATCAGCTTGGCGAAATCCTCCGGCGTGCCGCCGGCGGGCTCGTCGCCGATCTGGGCGAAGCGCTCCTTGAACGTCGGCGAGTTGATCGCCTGCTTGATCGCCGCGTTGAGCTTGTCGACGATCGCCCGGGGCACGCCCGCGGGCGCGATGACGCCGGTCCACGTGCCGGCCTCGTAGCCAGGCACGCCGGCCTCCGCGATGGTCGGGAGATCCGGGAAAGCGGCGGAGCGGTGGTCGCTGCCGACCGCGAGCGCGCGCACGGCGCCGGAGCGGGCGAACGGCGCGATCGAGTTGAGGCTCTCGAACATCACCTGCACGCGGCCGGCGATCAGGTCCTGGATCGCGGCGGCGCCGCCCTTGTAGGGGACGTGCACGATCTCGGTGCCCGTCATGTACTTGAACAGCTCGCCGCCGACATGGCCGGGCGAGCCGTTGCTCGACGACGCATTGAGCAGCTTGCCGGGATTGGCCTTGGCGTAGGCGATGAGCTCGCGCACCGAGTGCACCGGCAGCGAGGGCGAGACCGCAAGCAGCAGGTGGCCGCGCGTGATCAGGCCGATCGGCTGGAAATCGCGCTCGATGTTGTAGGGGAGCCTCGCCACCATATGGCGCGTGATGGCGAGCGCGCCGATCGGCCCCATGCCGATGGTGTAGCCGTCGGGCGCCGATTTCGCGAGCAAGTCGAGCCCGAGGGTGAGCGCGGCGCCGGGGCGATCGTCGACGATCACCTGGGTGCCGAGGATCGGCCCGAGCTCGGCCGCGAGCAGGCGCGCGACGGTGTCGGTCGCGCTGCCCGCCGCCTGTGGGACGATGAAGCGGATGGGGTGGTCGGGAAATTCGGCGCGAGCCGCCAACGGCAGCAGAATAGCGAGCAGCAACGGTGCAAATTGGAAACGACGCATCCTTCCCTCCCGACTTTCCTCCGTTATGCGCCCGGCCCGTAGGGCGGCCAAAGGCGCATCGCCCGGCGCCGCCGCGTGGGCAAAATCGCCAATGCGCCTTTGCCCACCCGGCCGGATGGGTGAATGCGATTTTGCCCGCCCTACCGCTTCAGGCAAGACGTGGATGGCCGGGACGAGCCCGGCCACGATGGAGAATAATTCAGCTATGCGCGAGATCGGCTTCGACGAGGGCGCGCAGCTCGGGCGTGACGGTCGGCTTGACGCCGAACCAGAGCGAGAAGCCGCGCACCGCCTGGTGCAGCAGCATGCCGAGGCCGTCGGCGGTTTTCAGGCCACGAGCGCGAGCTGCCGCGAGCAGCGGCGTGATCAACGGCACGTAGACGAGATCGGCGACCACGGCGCCGGCGGACAGCCGTTCCACGTCGATCGCGAGCGGCGGCTGCTTGGCCATACCGAGCGAGGTGCAGTTGACCAGGAGGGCCGCGCCGCCGAGCAGCGCCGGCACATCCTCCCACCGCGCGGGCGCGACCGCCTCGCCGAAACGCTCGCGCAGCGCCTGTGCGCGCTCGAGCGTGCGGTTGACGAGATGGATGCGCCGCGCGCCGCGCTCGATCAGGCCGAACACGACGCCGCGCGCCGAGCCGCCGGCGCCGAGCACGACCGCGTCCTGCAAACCACGGTCCCAGCCGGGCGCCGCGGCATCGAGATTGCCGAGGAAGCCCTCGACATCGGTGTTGGTGGAGCATAGCGTCGCGCCATCGCGATAAAGCGTGTTGGCGGCGCCGACTACCCGCGCGCGCTCGTCAGGCGACGACAGCCGCAGCGCCGCCTCCTTGTGCGGGATGGTGACGTTGGCGCCGACATAGCCGCGCGCCGGCATGCCGGCGAGAAAGGCGGCGAGCGCCTCCGGCGGCACCGCCTCCTTGCGGTACTCGCCGGCGATGCCGTGCTGCTTGATCCAGTAGTTGTGGATGATCGGCGAGCGCGAATGCCCGGCCGGCCAGCCGATGATGCAGGCGGCACGGAAATCTTGCGTCATAGTCCGCTGCTTTCGTCGACGACCGGGTTGCTCAGCGTGCCGATCTCGGGAACGGTGAGCTCGACCACGTCGCCCGGCACGAGCCAGCGCGGCGGATCGCTGCGCGGACCTTTCTTCACCGGCGTGCCGGTGACCAGCACGTCGCCCGGCTTGAGCGTCATGAAGGTCGTCACATAGGTGATGATGTCCGCAAAGCCGAAAATCATGCTGGCGGTGCTGTCGTCCTGCGTCACCTCGCCGTTGACCTTGACGGTGAGCTGCAGCGGCCGCCCGAGGTCGGCGTCGGTCTCGATCCAGGGTCCGATGCTGCCGGAGGCGTCGAAGTTCTTTCCCTGCGTCACGTTGAACTTGCCGTGGCGCAGCCAGTCGCGCACGGTGCCTTCGTTGCACAAGGTGACGCCGGCGACATGGGCGAGCGCATTCTCGCGCGCGATGCGACGGCCGCCGCGGCCGATGACGAGCGCGATCTCACCCTCGTAATCGAGCTGCTCGGATACGCGCGGCCGCACCAGCGGCTTGCCGTGCGCCACCAGCGAGCCGGGCGCGCGGAAGAACATGCTGGGATATTTCGGCACGTTCGGATCGTCGAAGTCGGCGTTGCGGTTGGCGTAGTTGATGCCGATGCAGAGGATCTTCTCCGGCGCGAGCAGCGGCGGCAGCAGCTCGACCTCGGCGAGCGCGAAGTCCGGCCGCACGCCGAGCACCGCGGCGCGGGCCTCGTGCAGCGCATTGTCGCGCAGGAGATCGACCAGCGTCGGATGGCGCGCGCCGAAGCGCAGGCGCAGGTCGACCACGCCATCGCCGACCACCGCCCCGTAGCTCGCCCGGCCGCGCACGTTGTAGCTCGCCAGCCGCATGCGCCCTCCCCGGCCCCATTTCTCGATTTCGCCTCGAACTGGTACGGTCGCGGCCGACGCCGGTCAACATATTCATGTTCGCTGCAAGGAATACCGGAGGGAGCGCTCATGCCACACGTCATCTGCGAATACTCGGCGAACCTGGAGCAGAGAATCCGCATCCCCGCGCTGCTCGAGACGCTGCACGAGGCCATGACGCGCACCGGCACGGCCGAGCTCGCGGGCCTGCGCACGCGCGCCGACCGCCGCACCGACTACATCATCGCCGACAATGATCCGGCCAACGGCTTCGTCAACGTCACGATCCGGGTCGCAAAAGGGCGTACCGTCGAGACCCGCAAGCTGATCGCGCAAACGATATTCGCCGCGGCCGAGAAGCATCTCGCCGACGTCTTCGCCACCACGCCGTTCGTGCTCTCGGTCGAGGTGCAGGAGATCGACCCCGAATTCCGCATCCACACCAGCAACATCCGCGAGCGGATGAAGGCCAAGGAAGCTGCGGCGTAGCCGGGACTTGCTCCTGCGCTTGTGCTCCCCTCCCCCCGCCAGCGAAGCGAGTGGCGGGGTGGGGGGCGCCGCTTGCTCCGAGCAAGCGATTTTCACACCTCACCGCGAAGTACGAGCAAGCGTAGGCCCCTCACCCCTCGCTCACATCGGCTTCGCCGCGTCGCTCGACCCTCCCCGCCAACGGGCGGGAGGGTAGCAGCGGCGATCGGCGTGCGTTCCTTCGATCATGCGTCCCTCAATAAAGTCCCGGTGTCGCGCCGCCATCCACCGCGGTCGCGGTGCCCTGGATTTGCCGGGCACGCTCGGAGCAGAGGAACAGCGTCAGCGCGGCGATGTCCTCGGGCTCGGCCATGCGGGCGACGCCGCTCTTGGCGAGCTGCTCCTTGCGCAGCTCCTCCAACGGGCGGCCGGAGGCCTCGGCGCGCTGGCGCAGCAGCGTCTCGGTGCGCTCGGTCGCGGTGACGCCCGGATGGATGGCGTTGACGTTGACGCCGTCGCGCATGCCGCGGCGCGACAGGCCCTTGGTGAAGTTGGCGAGCGCCGAGTTGACCGAGCCCCCGATCAGGAATTCGGCCTCGACCGTGCGCGCGGCGCCGCCGATGATGTTGACGACATGGCCGCGTGCCTCCCTCAGCATCGGCCAGAACATCCGCGACAGCCGCACGGCGCCGAAGAACTTCAGCGCGAAGCCGTCGAGCCAGGCGTCGTCGGGCATGGTCAGGAAATCGCCCGCGCGGGTCGCGCCGGCGCAGTTGATCAGCGTGTCGCAGCGCCGGTGACTGGCATTGACCCGCGCAAACACCTGCTCGCAGCCGGCGAGCGTGCGCAGATCCGCGGCGACCGGCAGCGGGTCGGGCCCGACCGCCGCCACGGCCGCGCGGGCCGCGGCCAGATTCTCCGGCGAGGACGAGGCGAGCACGCATTTCGCGCCCTCGCGCGCGAAGGCGACCGCGATCGCCCGGCCGATGCCGCGGCTGCCGCCCGTCACCACCACGACCTTATCGTCGAATTCTCCCGGCATTTTTTCCATCCCTCGTTTCTGCCCACGATGCCCACGCTTCGGGCCAATATGTCGCGATTGACGCCCTTCGGTTCTCGGCCACAATGGCCGCAACGACAATAACACGCGGGAGGACGTGCGGTTGAAGCCGGCGCCATTCGGTTTTGCAAAAGCCCGATCGGTCGACGAGGCGATCGCCCTGCTGTCGCAGCACGCCGATGCGCGCCTCCTCGCCGGCGGACAGAGCCTGATCGCGACGCTCAACATGCGGCTGTCGGCGCCCAAGCTGCTGATCGACATCAACGGGCTCGACGAGCTCAAGCGAATCACGATCAAGGACGGCATGGTGGAGATCGGCGCGCTGGTGCGGCACGCGCAGGCCGAGCAGTCGGCCGAGATCGCCCGGCACGCGCCGCTGATCGCGCGCGCGCTGCCGCACATCGCGCATCCGGCGATCCGCAACCGCGGCACCATCGGCGGGTCGATCGCCTTCGCGGACCCGGCGGCCGAGCTGCCCGCGTGCCTGCTGGCGCTCGGCGGTGAGGTCGTGATCGCCAATGCGACCGGCGCCCGCACAGTGCCCGCGGATGCGTTCTTCACCGGACTGTTCGAGACCGCGCTCGGCTTCGGCGACGTGTTGACCGCGATCCGCGTCCCGGCTGCGGCGCAGGCGAGCCGCTACGGCTTCGCCGAGCTCGCGCGCCGGCACGGCGACTACGCGATGGTCGGGCTCGCGGCCGCGGCGTGCGCCGACGGCAAGGCGCTGCACGACGTGCGTCTCGCCTTCTTCGGCGTCGATGCGACGCCGCTGCGGGCGCATGCGGCCGAGGACGCGATCGAGCATGGCGAGGATGCGCTCGCGGCGCTGGCGCAGGATCTCGACCCGCAGGGCGACGTGCAGGCGTCCGGGGCGGCGAAGCGCCACCTCGCCGGCGTGCTGCTCCGGCGCGTGATGGCGCAGCTCGCGGAGCCGCGATCGTGACCGAGCGCTTCCACGACATTGCGCTCACCGTCAACGGCGAAGCGGTGAACGAGCGCGTTGATGCGCGCCGAACGCTGGTCGACTTCCTCCGCGAGGATCTCAACCTCACCGGCAGCCATGTCGGCTGCGAGCACGGCGTGTGCGGCGCCTGCACGGTGCTGCTCGACGGCGCGGTCGTGCGTGGGTGCCTCACGCTCGCGGTGCAGTGCGACGGCGCGGCGGTCGAGACCATCGAGGGCGTCTCCGACGCCGGCACCATCGCCGACCTGCAGGAGGCGTTCCGCACGCGCAATGCGCTGCAGTGTGGCTTCTGCACGCCCGGCATGCTGCTCACGGCGGCGGCGCTGCTGGCGCAGGGCGGCATGCCGAGCCGCGAGAAGATCCGCGAGCACCTCTCCGGCAACTACTGTCGCTGCACCGGCTATCACGCGATCGTCGACGCGGTCGAGGCGGTGGCGCGCGCCCGCGCCGGAGGAAAGCCGTGAAGATCAGCGACGACGTGCCCTCGGGGCTCACCGCGCTCGACCGGCCGAACTCTTATATCGGCCGCTCGGTGCCGCGACCGAACCTCGCGCGGCTCACCCAGGGACGCGCGCAATATGTGAGCGACGTGACGCTGCCGCGCATGGCGCATGTGGCGTTCGTGCGCTCGCCCTATGCACATGCGCGCATCAAGGGGATCGAGACGGCGGCGGCGAAGAAGGCGCCGGGCGCGGTCGCAGTGGTCACCGGCGCCGAGCTCGCCAAAGTGATCACGCCATGGGTCGGCGTGCTCACCCATCTCAAAGGAATCAAGTCGGCGCCGCAGCACGCGATTGCGGTCGACGTGGCGTGCTGGCAGGGCGAGGCCGTCTGCGCCGTGGTGGCGCGCACCCGCGCCGACGCCGAGGATGGGTGCGAGCTGGTCGTGGTCGACTACGAGGAGCTCACTCCGGTCACCGATCCGGAGACCGCGCTCGATCCGGGGACGCCGGTGATCCATGCTTCGCTCGGCGACAATCTCACGTTCGAGCGCAGGCACGAGGCCGGCGACGTCGACAAGGGATTGAAAGAAGCCGACGAGGTCATCGAGACGACGTTCCGCTTCGGCCGCCATACCGGCGTGACCAACGAACCCCGCGCAATCGTCGCCGACTGGAACGCTGGCGACGCGCGCCTCACCGTCTATCAGGGCACGCAGGCGCCACACATGATGCAGAACCTGTATGCCAAGCACCTCGGGCTGGAGGAGCACCAGGTGCGCGTGCTCACCAAGGACGTCGGCGGCTCGTTCGGTGTCAAGGTGCACAGCTATGCGGACGAGATGGCGACGGTGGCGCTGGCCAAGCTGCTGCGGCGGCCGGTCAAGTTCGTCGCCGACCGGATCGAAAGCTTCGTCACCGACATCCACGCGCGCGACCACCGCATCCACGCCAAGATCGGGGTCAAGCGCGACGGGACGATCACGGCGTTCGAGATCGACGATTTGACCGGCGTCGGGCCGTACTCGGTCTATCCGCGCACCTCGGGGATCGAGGCGAACCAGGTGGTGAGCCTGGTCGGCGGCTCCTACACCTGCCCGAACTACCGGGCTCATGCGCGGGTGGTTTTCCAGAACAAGAACGTGATGAGCCAGTACCGCGCGGTCGGGCATCCGATCGCGACCTCGGTGACCGAGAATCTGGTCGACATGGCGGCGGCGCGGATCGGCATGGATCCGGTCGAGATCCGCCGGCGCAATCTCTTTCCCGACGACGCCTATCCGTGCGCGACCGCATCCGGGCTCAAGCTCGAGAAGCTGTCGCACCATGCCGCGCTCGACAAGATTCTGAAGATGATGGACTACGGCTCGCTGCGCGCCGAGCAGGCGCGGCTGCGCCATCAGGGCGTCCACCGCGGCATCGGCTTTGCGAGCTTCATCGAGGTGACCAATCCGTCCGCGGCGTTCTACGGCGTCGGCGGCGCGCGCATCACGTCGCAGGACGGCGCGACGGTCCGTCTCGACGCGACCGGCGCAATCTTCGTCGCGAGCGGCGTCACCGAGCAGGGCCAGGGCGCCGAGGCCGTGATCGCGCAATGCGCCGCGAGCGCGTTCGGCGTGCCGCTCCACAAGGTGCGGGTGATCATCGGCGACACCGACAACGTGCCCTATGGCGGCGGCACCTGGGCGTCGCGCGCCGCCGGCATCGGCGGCGAAGCCGCCTGGCAGGCCGGCAAGGCGCTGCGGCAAAACGTGCTCGCGGTCGCAGGCTCGATCTTGCAGGCGGACGCGAACGCGCTCGACATTCGTGATGGAGTCGTGGTCGATGCCGACACCGGGCGCGAGCGGCTCGGCCTCGACGAGGTCGCGCGCATCGCCTACTTCCGCCCCGACACGCTGCCGCCCGGCTTCCAGGCCGAGCTGATGGCGACGCGGCACTACGTCCCGCGCGGCTGGCCGTTCGCCTTCACCAATGGCGTGCAGGCGAGCTGGCTCGAGGTCGACGCCGATACCGGCATCGTAAAGTTGCTCAAGCACTGGTGCGTCGAGGACTGCGGCACCGTGATCAACCCGCAGCTGGTCGACGAGCAGGTGCGCGGCGGCATCGTGCAGGGCATCGGCGCGGCGCTGTTCGAGCACTGCCTCTATGACGAGCGCGGCCAGCTGCTCAACGGCAACATGGCGGATTATCTCGTGCCGATGGCCGGCGAGATGCCCGACATCGAGGTCGGCCACGTGGTGTCGCCGACGGCCG
This sequence comes from Xanthobacteraceae bacterium, assembly GCA_035293985.1. Taxonomy (GTDB): domain Bacteria; phylum Pseudomonadota; class Alphaproteobacteria; order Rhizobiales; family Xanthobacteraceae; genus JAVDCA01. The sequence continues at coordinate 381,725 of DATGLS010000037.1, read as the reverse complement.
ACTCGGAGCTCGGCGCCAAGGGCGTGGGCGAGGCAGGCACCGCGGGCGCGCCGGGCTGCGTGGTGAATGCCGTCAACGACGCGCTGCGGCCGCTGGGGGCAAAGACGATCACGGAGATTCCGCTAACACCGGACGTAGTGCTGAAAGCGCTCGGGAGAATCTGACCTCAATCGTGCCAGGGATCCACGAACGGCACGGTCAGATCATCGAAATGCCTGACGTTGTTGGTCGCCACGGTCGCGCGCTGCGCCTGCGCGATGCCGGCGATCATCGTGTCACGAAGATCACGCGGTCGCCCTGCCTGTTGGCGTGCGGCCATGAGAGCCGCGGATTGCTCGGCAGCTGCAGCGTCGAACCAAAGGATGCGGCGCTCCAGATCTTCATCGATGATGCGCTCGAACTCGGCCGCCCTGAGCGCCTGCCGCCGGCCCGCCGGCATGATGATCAGGCCAAAGCGCACTTCGAAAATCGTGATACTGGTCGTCCAGATCGACGTCGCCGGCTGACGATCGAGCCATGCGATAACGGTCTGGTCGGCGCTCATGAGGGCCGATAGTACATTCGTATCAAGAATAATCATTAATCGAACTTGGGAGGATCGATCGTATAGCCGTGAAACTCCTGGATCGGCTCGTCCAACTCGAGTCCCCTGAATCGCTCCGCAATCCGCGTGCCGAGGCCCTTGCGCGGGGTCCCCTCGTCCTTCACGGCGTCGCGCAGGATCTCGCGCACTTCCTCTTCCATGGAGCGGCCATGTTTTGCCGCGCGGCGCTGCAGCTTGCGCTTGACCGAGTCCTCCAGATTGCGAACTATGACCTGGGCCATGCGTCGCTCCTTTGATATCATGATATCATCGCGGCCGCGCAGAATTCAAGATTGAGATGCGGAGGAAAATTTAAATGGATATCAAGGTCGGCAAGGCCGCGATCGAGGAGGCCTCGAAGAAGCTCTCCAATTGGGGCCGGTGGGGCAAGGACGACCAGGTCGGGACGCTCAACCACGTCACGCCGGAAGACATCGTCAAGGCCGCGAGCCTGATCCGGACCGGCAAAGTGTTCGCGCTCGGCATTCCGCTCGACCGTACCGGCCCGCAGACCGGCCTGTTCGGCGGACGCTTCAACCCGATCCACCAGATGCTGGCGACCGGCACCGACGCGATCGCGGGCCAGCAGGACTGGAACCGGATCCGCTACGCCGACGACACGCTCACGCTTTGCGTGCAGGGCGCGACCCACTGGGATGCGCTCGGCCACATCTTCTACGAGGACAAGGCGTACAATGGCTATGACGCCAAGCTGATCGACTCGCGCGGGCTCTCGGTGCTCGGCATCGAGCATTCCAAGAACAAGATGGTCGGGCGCGGCGTGCTGCTCGACATCGCGCGCTTCCGCGGCGTGAGCTGGCTCAAGGACGGCGAGAGCATCTCCAACGACGAGCTCGACAAGTGCGCCAAGAATGCCAATGTCGAGATCCGCAAAGGGGATTTCGTGATCATCCGCACCGGCCAGATGGAGCGTTGCCACGCCGAGAAGGACTGGGGCGGCTACGCCGGCGGCGACGCGCCGGGCGTCAAGTTCGAGAACTGCTACTGGTGCCAGGACAAGCAGATCGCCGCGATCTGCACCGACACCTGGGGCGTCGAGGTGCGGCCGAACGAGACCCGCGACGCCAACCAGCCGTGGCACTGGGTGGTGATCCCGGCCATGGGCCTGTGCATGGGGGAGATCTTCTACCTCAAGGAGCTCGCCGAGGACTGCGCCGAGGACGGCGTCTACGAGTTCTTCTTCTGCGGCCCGCCGCTGATCATCACCGGCGGCACGGGAAGCCCGATCAATCCGCAGGCGATCAAATAACTCTCACGGATATCGTAGGGTGGGCAAAGGCGCGAAAGCGCCGTGCCCACGCGATGGTGGGCACGCTTCGCTTTGCCCACCCTACGGCGTAGATTGCAGACCAAGACGTGGATGGCCGGGACAAGCCCGGCCATGACGGAGAAATTCGGAAGGAGATCGCCATGGCCCGCCATCTCAAGCGCGGAATGGATGCGAGCGCCGTCAAGGCGGCGGATGCGAAAGTGCGCGAGACGGTCGAGGGCATCCTCGCCGACGTCGAGGCGCGCGGCGACGCGGCGATCCGCGAGCTGTCGAAGAAATTCGACAGCTGGGAGCCGGCGAGCTTCCGCCTGACGGACCAGGAGATCGACCGCGCGATCGCGCAGGTGAGCAAGCGCGACCTCGAGGACCTCAAGTTCGCGCAGTCACAAGTGCGCCATTTCGCGCAGAAGCAGAAGGAGACGATGCGCGACCTCGAGGTCGAGACGCTGCCGGGCGTCATCCTCGGCCATCGCCACATCCCGGTCGCCAGCATCGGCTGCTACGTGCCGGGCGGGCGTTACCCGATGGTCGCCTCGGCGCACATGTCGATCGTCACCGCCAAGGTGGCGGGCGTGAAGCGCATCATCGCGTGCGCGCCGCCCTACAAGGGGGGCCCGCATCCCGCGATCGTGGCAGCCATGCATTTCGGCGGCGCCGACCAGATCTACGTGCTCGGCGGCGTGCAGGCGGTCGCCGCCATGGCGCTCGGTACCGAGAGCATTCCGGGCGTCGACATGATCGTCGGGCCGGGCAATGCCTATGTGGCGGAAGCCAAGCGCCAGCTGTTCGGCCGCGTCGGCATCGACCTGCTCGCCGGGCCGACCGAGACGCTGATCATCGCCGACGACAGCGTCGATGGGGAAATCTGCGCGACCGACCTGCTCGGCCAGGCGGAGCACGGCCCGACCTCGCCGGCGGTGCTGCTCACCAATTCGGAGAAGCTCGCGCGGGCCACCATGGCGGAGGTCGAGCGGCTGCTGTCGATCCTGCCCACCGCCGACTCGGCTCGGAAGGCGTGGGAGGATTTCGGCGAGGTGATCGTGTGCGACAGCTATGACGAGATGGTGCAGGAAGCCGACCGCATTGCCTCCGAGCACGTGCAGGTGATGACGCGCGATCCGGACTTCTTCCTCGACAACATGGTCAATTACGGCTCGCTGTTTCTCGGGCCCCGCACCAACGTCGCCTACGGCGACAAGGTGATCGGGACCAACCACACGCTGCCGACCAAGAAGGCGGCGCGCTATACCGGTGGGCTCTGGGTGGGAAAGTTCATCAAGACCTGCACGTTCCAGAAGGTGCTGACCGACGAGGCGAGCGCCATGGTCGGCGAATACTGCTCGCGCCTGTGCGTGCTCGAAGGCTTTCTCGGCCACGCCGAGCAGGCGAATGTGCGTGTGCGCCGCTACGGCCGCCGCAACGTGGGTTACGCGCAGGCGGCGGAGTAATTTCTTCCCCTCCTACGCTTGCGGGGGAGGAGCGCGCGCCAAAGCGCGCCATGCGGGGGCAAGTCCAAAGCCGTTCGAGCAAGCGGCGCCCCCTCCCCGCCCTGCCCCGCAAGCGCGGGAGAGGGGGACGAGAGGCCGGAGCGAATGGCAGCACTTGCGGACGTCGAACCTACCCCCGCCCCCCTGCAACTGCAGAGGAGCGCCGAGGATCTGCGCGCCATCGAACTCGTTCACGTTCGCGCGTGGCCGGCGCTGGAGACGGCCGATGTGCAGGGCTGGCTCTGGCGCTACTCGGGCGGCGGCTCGCAGCGCGCCAACTCGGTCTCGACGGTGAGCTTTCGCGGAGATGATGCCGCTGTGGCGCTCGACGAGGTCGAGGCGCGCTACCGTGCGCGCGGCGTCCTGCCGCGCTTCCACACCTACGACCTGACGGAGCCGGCCGGCCTCACCGATCTTCTGCAGGCGCGCGGCTATGTCGAAGGCGAGAGCACGATCACCATGGCGATGCCGGTGGCGTCGTGCGAGGTGCCGGCCGACGTCACTGTCGCCGATCGGCCCGATGCCGAATGGCGCGAGGTCTATCTCGGCGCCATCACGGAGAGCCGTCGCGCGATCAACGCCAAAATTCTCCCCGCCGTCCCCTCCCCGTGCGCGTGGTTGTCCTGCCGGCGCGGCGGCCAGACGATCTCCAGCGGACTTTGTGTCGCCGGCGGCGCCTTGGCGGTGATCGAATGCATGGCGACACGCGCGCAGGCGCGGCGCCAGGGCGGCGCCGACGCGGTGCTCGCCGGCATCGAGGCATGGGCGGCGGCGCGCGGCGTGCGCACGCTGGCGCTGCAGGTGGTCGCGGCCAATCCGCCGGCGCTGGCGCTCTATCGGCGTCGCGGGTTTGCCCCCGTCGCGACCAACCGCTTCTGGACCGGGACCGCCGCATGAGCATCAGCCTGACCGCCACGCCCTCGTTTCGTCTCGACGGCCGGCGCGCGCTCGTCACCGGCGCCGGCCGCGGCATCGGGCTCACGGCCGCCGCCGCGCTCGCCGACGCAGGCGCGCATGTGACGCTCGCGGCGCGCACCAAAAGCGAGATCGAGGATGCGGCGGCGGCGATCCGCGCCCGCGGACAATCGGCCGATGCGCTCGTGCTCGACGTCACCGACATCGCGGCAATGCGCGACGCGCTTGCGGCGCGCCCGCCTTATCAGGTGCTGGTCAACAATGCGGGCACGAACCGGCCGAAGCTCTTGCCCGACGTCACGGTCGAAGATTTCGACGCCATCATGGACCTCAACGTGCGTGCCGCCTTCTTCGTCGCGCAGGCGGTGGCACTGCGGCTGCGCGACGAGAGGCTCCCCGGATCGATCATCAACATCTCGTCGCAGATGGGCCATGTCGGCGCCGCGCGCCGCACGGTCTATTGCGCCAGCAAGCACGCGATGGAGGGGTTCACCAAGGCAATGGCGGTCGAGCTCGCGCCCGACAATATCCGCGTCAACAGCATCGGCCCGACCTTCCTCGAAACCCCGATGACGCGGCCGTTCTTCGAGAACAAGGCCTTTCGCGACGAAGTGCTGGGCAAGATCAAGCTCGGCCGCCTCGGTCAGCTCGAGGAGGTGACCGGTGCGATCGTGTTTCTCGCCTCCGACGCCTCGTCACTGATGACCGGGTCGGCGCTGGTGCTCGACGGCGGCTGGACGGCGGATTGACCGCATGGACGCCGCGATACCCGGAGCGCCGCGGCCGACGCTCAGCCACGCGGAAACGCAGCTGATCGTCTGGGGCATGCTGCTGCCGGTGTTCATGGCCTCGCTCGACCAGACGATTCTGGCGAGCGCGCTGCCGACCATCGGCCGCGATCTCGGCGACCTGCACAGCCTGCCGTGGCTCGTCACCGCCTACCTGATCGCCTCGGCGGCGGTGACGCCGCTCTACGGCAAGGTGAGCGACATCCACGGCCGCCGCCTCACGGTGCTGATCGCGCTCTCGACCTACATGATGGGCTCGATCGCCTGCCTCGCGGCGACCAACATGCTGACGCTCATCTGCGGGCGCGTGCTGCACGGGCTCGGCGGCGGCGGCATGGCGTCGATGGGCATGGTCGTGCTCGGCGACCTCGCCGGCCCGCGCGAGCGCGGCAAGTACTATGCGTGGTTCTCGGCCACCTACACGACGGCCGGCGCGTGCGGGCCGGCGCTCGGCGGCTTCATCGCGCAAAACCTGCATTGGAAAGTGATCTTCGCGCTCGGCCTCGCGATGGGGGTCGCGGCGTGGATCCTCACCTGGCGGCTGCTGCGCCGGATGCCGCGCAACGAGCGTTATCACAGGCTCGACGTCCTCGGTGCGGTGCTGATCATGGCGGCGAGCACCGCCTTCATGCTGGCGCTGAGCCTCGGCGGCGTGCGCTTTGCGTGGACGTCGCCGCAGATCCTCGGGCTCGGCGCCGCCGCGCTCGTGCTCGGCAGCGGCTTCGTGTGGCGGCTGCGCACCGCGCCGGAGCCGCTGATCCCGCTGCCGATGCTGAAGGATCCGGTGGTGCGCTGCACCTTCATGATGAACAGCTTCGGCTGGGGCTCGATCGTCGGCCTCAACATCTTCCTGCCGATCTACTTGCAGAGCGTCCTCGGGATGTCGCCGACCAATGCGGGCCTGAGCCTGATGGTGCTGATGGTGACGGTGAACTCCTCGGCCGGCGTCGCCGGCCAGTTCTACGGCCGGGTGACCCATTACAAGACGCTGCCGATCGCGGGGCTCGTGCTGGCGATCGCGGCCGTGCTGACGCTCGCGTTCACGGCGAACCGGCTCAGCGCATTAGGGTTCGAGGTGCTGCTGGCGCTGATCGGGATCGGCTTCGGCCCGGTGCCGCCGGCCTGCTCGATCGTGCTGCAGAACTCGGTGCCGATCCACCAGTTCGGCACCGCGGTCGGCACGATGAATTTTGCGCGCACGCTCTACACCACGATGCTGATCGCGGTGTTCGGCGCCATCGTGCTGACCGGCGTCTCCGCCGGCGCGGCGACCGCGCTCGGCGCCGGCGCGGCGGAGGGTTTCCGCCGGGTGTTCTTCGCCGCCGCCGCGAGCCTCACGGTCGCATTCATCGGCGTGCTGCTGCTCGAGGAAAAGCCGCTGGAGAGCCGCGAGGCGTCGGCGTAATCGTGCGCCGCCGTGAGCTGCCTCACCTCCCGATCGCCTCATCCCGAGGAGCCTGCCGAGGCTCCGTCGGCAAGCGACTCGAAGGATGGGCCGCTTGTGCAGCAGGTTGCCGCAGACGGGCCACCCTCGTCCTTCGAGACGCCTCGCGCGAAGACGCGCGAGGCTCCTCACGATGAGGGCGGGGAGAGAGAGCGGAGCCGGGTCGGTTTATGCGGAGATCGGATAGACGGCCTTCTCGCCGGAGAGCACGCGGGCGACGTCGCTTGCGCACTTGGTCTGCAGCTCCTCGAGGGCCTCGACCGAATAGAACGCGGTATGCGGCGTGAGGATGACGTTGTCGCGGCCGATCAGCGGCGAATCCTTCGCCAGTGGCTCGGTCGTCACCACGTCGAGGGCGGCGCCGCCGAGGTGGCCCGAATCGAGCGCGGCGACGAGCGCGGCCTCGTCGACCAGCGGACCGCGCGCCGTGTTGATGAGATAGGCGCCCTTCTTCATCTTGGCGAAGGCGGCGGCGTTCATCAGGCCGCGCGTCGCCGGCATGAGCGGGGCGTGCACCGAGATGAAATCGGAGCGGGCGAGCAGGTCGTCGAAGCTCACGCCCTCGACGCCGGCAGCCGCGAGCACATCCGGCTTCACGTATGGATCGTGGGTGAGCACCGCGAGCCCGAACGCCTTGGCCTTAGGCGCGAGCGCGCGCGGGATGTTGCCGAAGCCGACGAGGCCGAGCACCTGCCCTTCGAGCCGGCGCAGCGGAACGATCGGCGGCACCTCCCAGCGGCCGGACTGCACCAGCTTGTTGGCGAATGTCACCTTGCGCCCAAGCGCAAGCAGCAGCGCCATCGCGTGGTCGGAGACCTCGCGCAGGCAGTAGTCGGGAACGTAGTTCACCGCGATGCCGAGCTCCTTGGCGGCCGGCAGGTCGATGTTGTCGACGCCGAGGCCGAAGCGGCCGATCGCCTTGCAGCGGGTGAGCTGACGCAAGAGCTCGCCGGGAAGCTTGGCGTAGGTGACGAGGATCGCGTCGGCGTCGCGCGCAGCGGCGAGAATGTCGTCAGCCGACGGGCTCTTGGCCATGCGGAACTCGGGCGCGAGCAGCGCCAGCGCCTTCTTCGCCGGATCGAGCGACGGAAATGGGCTGTCGGTGACCGCTATCAGGGGCTGGGCCATGATGTTACTCCGCGCGCGGGCCGGAAAGGCATAACGCTCTCATCGGCGCATATCCTTATCGGCGAACGGTGACCACTTCGCCGGGTTATGCGCTACCCCGTCAACCGGCAAGAACCTCGGGGTTGACGCAGTTGGGCGGCTTTCGCCCGTCGATGATCGCCAGGATATTGTCGACCACGATATTCGCCATCTGCTCGCGCACCGCAACGACACCGCTGCCGAGATGGGGGGTGAGCGCCACGTTGTCCATCTTGAGGAGCGCGGCCGGGACGTTGGGCTCGTGCTCGAACACGTCGAGGCCGGCGCCCGCGATCATTCCCTTGGCGAGGGCCTTGACCAGCGCCTTCTCGTCGACGATCGGGCCGCGCGCCGTGTTGATCAGGAACGCGGTCGGCTTCATCAGCGAGAGCTCGCGCGCGCCGATCTGGTGATGCGTGTCCGCCCGCAGCGGCGAATGGATCGAGACGAAGTCGGATTCGGCGAGCAGCCGGTCGAGCGGGACGTACTCGAGGTGATACTCGCGCTCGAGCGACTCCGGCTTGCGGTTGGGCGTCCAGTAGAGGATGCGCATGCCGAAACCGTAGGCGCGGCGCGCGACCGCGGTGCCGATGCGGCCGCCGCCGCCGACGAGGCCGATGGTCTTGCCATAGACCGCAGCGCCGGCGAGATGACTCGACTGCGAGCCGGGAAACTTGCCCTTGCGCACCAGCCGGTCGCCCTCGACCATGCGGCGCGCCACCATCAGCATCAGGCCGAAATTGATGTCGGCGGTCGCCTCGGCGACGATCGGCGGCACCACGGTGACGGGAATCTCGAGCTTGGTCGCGGCCGCGACGTCGATGTTGTCGGGCGTGATCGCCTGCGAGCACACCGCGCGCAGCTTCGGATTGGCGGCGAGCACCGCGCGGTCGATCGCGTCGTGCAGCAGCGAGAACAGGATGTCGTGCTTGCGCACGGCGGCGATCAGCGCCTTCTTGGGCAGGACGCGGACCGTGACCGGGTTGACCTTGACGTCGGCGACCGCGCGCAGGCGCGCAAGGGCGCTCTCGGCGACCGGCTGGGTGACGAAGATTTTGGGCCGCATCAGCGCATCCACCGTACGATGCCGGCGACGCCGTCGACCGCGACCTGCGAGCCGTCCGGTATGCGCCGGGTGGCGTCGAGCACGCCGAGGACCATGGGGATTCCGCGCTCGCGCGCGAGCGAGGCGAGGTGTGAGGTCGAGCCGCCGAGCTCGGCGACGACACCGGCGACCTGCGGCAGCACGTGACTGAGCGCCGGGCCGGCGACCTTGGTGACGAGCACGTCGCCGGGGGCGACGCGGGAGAGCTCGCATTCGCAGTTCACCACCACGGCGCGGCCCGAGCCCCAGCCGATGCCGGCCGGATGGCCGTTGATGCCGGGATGCTGCAGCCAGATGTCATCCGGCACCACGATCGGCTCGACCTGCAGCGGACGCGCCTGCAGCAGCTTGAACCCCTGCGCGTCGAGCGCCCATTCGATCTCGACCGGCATGCCGAAGATATCTTCGGCCTTGCGCAGCAGGCGGCCGAGTGCGGTCGCCTGGCCGGCATCGAGGCAAGGCTTGTCGACCAGATCCTTCGGCACCGATTGCGGGACGGCGCCCTGGCCGTGGCCGCAGGTCTCGCGGTGATCCTTGCGGCCGGCCTCGTTCTTGCGCAGGAAGCCCTGCCGGGTGAGCGTGATTCGGTCGGGCACGACCTCGCCCTGGGCGATGGCCGAGCCGAGCCCCCAGGTGGCGCTGAGCAGCATGTGGCCCTCGGCGGTCTCGCTCAAGCCCCCGCCCGAGGCGCGTGCATCGACGAGCGGCTGGATCAGCACCGCCATCGCGGTATCGGATGGCGATAGATCGTGGTTCTCCATGTAGCGGCGTGCGTGCGAGGTCCACAGCGCCGCCCAGCAGGCGCGCACGGCGGTGAGGAACGCGGCCTCGTCGGCGATGCCGAGGAAGCTCTCGAACTGGCCGGCGAAGTTCGCGCCCTTGCGGTCCTCGATCAGCGCCGAGGAGCGCACCGCCGACGGCATCCCGTCCTGGGCACACTGCGCCGTCCAGGCTTGCATCAGCGGGCCGAGCACGGCGGGCGTGATCGGCTGCTCGTAGAGGCCGAGCCGGATCGCCACCGAGAGCCGGCGCCGCTCGACCGGATCGGCCGTGCCGAAACGCGCGACGAGATCGGCGAGGCCGATCGCCTCGATCTGCGCCCGATAGGCGTCGGCCGTCAGGCAGAAGCCGCCCGGCGTCGGCAGCCCGGCGCGGGTGAGCGCCGCAAGATTGGCCGCCTTGGGCCCGACGCGGTCGACGTCGGTGGCTGCGGCGCTGCCCAGGGAGATGACGAACTGCGTTTCACTCATTTGCTCTCGTCGGGGGTCGGAGCCAGCCTTACGCGATATACAATCACAAGCTGTAGATTACCTTAGGTATGCACCCGCACCCACCCGCTACCATTCCGCTGCCAATCCGGAACAGCGGCTTTTGTTCCTGCGCCGTAAGCCTATTTCACGTGATCGCCATACCCGGGTATCGGATCGACCACGGTGATCTGCTTGACCGGGAAGTTCGAGACGATCTCGATCTCGTTCTTCTTCACGATCAGCATTTCCTCGATACGCACGCCATAGCGATATTTCTTGCCGTGCTGGGTCTCTAGCGCGAAGGTCATGCCTTCCTGGATCTCGATCGGATGGTCGAGCGACCAGATGCGCGAGATGACCGGCGGGTCATACTGGGCGAGGCCGAGGCCGTGGCCCCACAGGTTGGCGGCGGCCTGGTCCTCATCCTCATACCCCCAGGTCTCCATCGCGGAGGGCCACTTCATCGCGATGTCGCGCGTGGTGGCGCCGACCCGCACGGCCCCGATCGAATCGTAGAGCCACTTGAGGGCGGTCTCGTAGGTTTCCTTCTGCTCCTGGGTCGGCTCCTTGCCGACGCAGTAGGTGCGGTAATAGCAGGACTTGTAGCCGTTCCAGGTGAGCGCGGCCAAATCCATGAACACGATGTCGCCGGGCTGGATGATGCGGTCGGAGAAGTTGCGCCAGTTCGGCCAGGTGTTGGGGCCGGACGACACGATCACGTCCTCCACGTCCTCCATGCCGGGAATCGAGTAGAGATACTCCATCAGGTGCGCCGTCACCTGGTTCTCGGTGATGCCGGGGCGCAGGAATTTCATGCATTCCCAGTGGGTCGCGTCGCCGATCGCGCCGACGATGCGGAAGCACTCCTGCTCGTCCGGGCTCTTGACCGCACGCGCCTCCATCATCGGCGTCATGCCGTCGGTCCACTCGATGTTGTTCTCCTTGAAAACGTTGATCATGTTGATGTCGACGAAGTCGACGCCGAGCTTCTGCCCGGCGACGCCGTTGTCGCGCATCGCCTGCTGCACCGCCCGCACGAACTTCTGCACCTGCTGGCGCGAGGCCGGGCCGGCCGCGCCTTTGATCCAGGCATAGGAATGGCGCACGTTCTCCTTCGGAATCCACGGGCTGTGGCGCTCGATCTGGAAGCCGATGTCGCCCTGCTCGAACAGCACCGGACGCCCGTCGCCGCACAGCATGGCGTAGCGCAGGCCGGGCTTGAGCCGATTCCAGCCCGGCGTCAGCGTGCCGGTGATGTAGCGGACATTCTCATCGTACATGCACAGCATGGCGCCGAGGCCGTGCTTCTTCATCATCTGCCGGGCGCGCTCGATGCGGTATTCGCGCAGCCTCTCCCAGTTGACGCGCTGCTGCCAGTCGAGACCCGCGATGCCGAAATTTGCCGTTCCCATGCCGTTCCTCCTTGGTCCGCGGCCGAGGCCCACGGATTCGGGTTTTGCATAGAATTTAATCTGATTGGCGCCGGTAGCCGAATTAATATATGCTGGCCGCCGGCATAAGGATTCCTAATGGCCGGGATAGCGCTGCGGCAAGTGCGCGCCGTGATCGCGGTGTGCGAGGAAGGCTCCTTCACCCGCGCGGCCGAGCGTGAGAACGCGACCCAGTCGGGCATCTCCCAGCACGTGGCCGCGGTCGAGCGTGCCCTCAAGGTCAAGCTGTTCGAGCGCACCTCCAATGGGGTCGTGCCCACCCCGGCAGGACTGCGCTACTACCGGCGCTGCGTCGAGGCGGTAGGCATGCTCGACACCGCCGGCGAGGAGGCGCGCTCGCTCGCGAGCTTCGTCTCGGGCGAGCTGCGCATCGGCCTGATGCCGACCTTCACCCGCGCCGTGCTGGCGCCGAGCCTCGACGATTTCGTGCTCCGCCACCCCGACGTGCGGCTGCACATCGTCGAGGGCTACAGCGGCCTGCTGACCGAGATGGTGCTCGCCGACGAGCTCGACTTCGCGGTGGTGCCGGCGTTCGAGGGGCGCATCGGGCTGAAATCGCGCCTGTTCGTGCGCGACCGCGAGATGCTGCTGTCGGGCCCGCGCCGCGCCCTCAGCCCGCTCGCGCCGGTGCGGCTGAAAGATCTCCGTCCGTTCAAGGTGATCGTCCCCGGCCCCGACAATGTGCGGCGGCGCAACCTCGACACCTATTTCCAGACCCACGGCGTCGAGGTCGACGCCATGCTGGAGATGGACGCGATGATCGGCACCCTCGAGCTGGTGGCGCTGTCCGACTGGGTGACGGTGCTGCCGAGCCTGATCTCGGTCAACGACATCACGAGCGGCGACATCGTCGTCAACCCGCTCGCCGATCCGCCCATGCATGCCGAGTTCGTGCTGATCCAGCCGGCGCGGCGCACGCTGACCGCGCAGGCGCGGCTCTTCCTCGAGCGCTTCGAGGCGGAGGTCGCGCATATCCATGCGGTGTGGGACGACGCGCTGGCGATCGCGGCGCGCGGCGCCGCGTCGGCGGTGCGGAGCCGCGGGCGGCGGGCGGCGGCGCGCTGACCGCTACACCATCTGCCACGCCCCATCGGCCTCGACCGAGCGAAACACCGCGTCGAGCGCCGCCGCCGTCTGCAAAATGCCGGCGGGCGCAATGTCGAACGGGCGGTGGGCGATGGCCGCCGCCGCGAAGGCGTCGAGGTTCTCGCCGAGGTGATCGGCGGCGGGAAAGTCCCGCACCTCGGGCGCGCCGCCGGCGCGGCGGATGACGAGCCGCGTCTCGCTCACGCTCTCGCCCCAGGCATTCTCGCCGTAGACGGCGATGCGCCACATGAAGGGCGTCTTGAGCGTCGTCGCGAGGGCGCCCGTCGCGCCGTTCGCGAACTCGACCAGCGCGGCGGTGGTGTCGCCGGACGCGTAAGGCAGCGCGCGGCGCTTCGAGACTGCGCTGATCCGCCGCATCGGGCCGACCAGGTCGCGAAAGCAGTCGAGCACGTGGATGCCCATGCCGGTCATCCCGCCGGCGCGCGATTCCTCGGGCGCCGCGCGCCAGCTGTCGGCCGGGAGCGTCGCCAGCCAGTCGTGGCTGTAGTTGCCCTCCGCATGCATGATCGTGCCGAACGCGCCGGTCGCGATCTCGGCATGCAGCGCCTTCATCGACGGCATCAGGCGGAAGTGATGCCCGACCCCGATGGTGATGCCGGCGCGCGCGCAGGCGTCGAGCATCGCCTGCGCATCGCCTTTGCAGAGCGCGAACGGCTTTTCGCAGTAAATATGCTTGCCGGCGGCGGCCGCCGCCTCGACCTGGGCGCGGTGGCGCGTATGGGGCGTCGCCAGCACCACCGCCTCGATCGCGCGATCGGCCAGCACCTCGTCGATCGAGGTGCCGAGGGCCATGCCGTGCTCGGCCGCGAGCTCACGCGCGAGCTCCGGCTCGAGCGTGACGCCGCGCGCGAACTTGATGTGACGCGACCTCTGGGCCGACTTGACGAGGCGCTGACCCCACCAGCCGAGCCCGACGATTGCTGCATTCAACATTGCGGAGACGAGCAGTCGTTACGCCGCCGGCGCGCCCGGTTGCTTGAGCGGATGAGCGCGCGCGAATGCGTCGATATCGTTGCAGGTCGCCGCGATGCGGGCGACCGTCGGGAAGGCGGCCAGATCGACATTGAAGAACTTGGCGCCCGCGACCTGGCTCGCGAGACAGACGTCGGCAATCGTCACCTGGTCGCCATGTGCGAACTTGCCGGTCTCCTTGCTCTGCAGGTGGGTCTCCAGCGCCGTGAGCGCGCGGCCGTGCCAGTGCTTGCACCACGCCATCACGGCCTGCTGATCGAGCTTGAGCTCGTGCTCGAGATATTCGCGCACGCGCGGCACGATCAGTGGGTGGGAGTCGGCGGCGATGAGCTGGGCGATGCCGCGCACGCGGGCGCGGCCGCGCGCGTCCTTGGGCAGCAGCGGCGGATTGGGATGGGTCTCGTCGAGATATTCGATGATCGCGAGCGACTCGACCATGACGGGGCCTGGACCGTCGACGAGGGCCGGGATCGCCATCATCGGGTTGACGGCGCGGAATTCCGCCTCGCGCTGCGCGCCCTTCATCAAGTTCACCTCGATGATCTCGTCGGGGACGATGCCCTTGAGGTTGAGGGTGATGCGCACCCGATAGGTCGCGAGCGAACGCCAGAACGAATAGAGCTTCATGGACCAATCTCCCTCAAATGACGCCGAGCAGGAATTCGCGGAACGGTCAGCGCGGGTCAGCGACCTTTGCGCGCCGACCAATAGGCCGACACGGCCGACACCTCGGCCGCGCCCAGTCCCTGGCGGGACGCCTCTTCGTAACAGGCGACCGACCTCTCGACGAGGGGCAATTCGACCCCGCGGGCGCGCCCCTCGGCGAGCATCGCGCGCAGGTCCTTGAGCCCGCTGTCGACGTCGAACGTGACCGTCGTGGGCTCGATGCCCTTGATCTGTTTGGCGACGGTCGGCCCGCGCACTTTCAGGATATTCGGTCCACCCGACGTGTCGGACAGAAGGTCCATCACGTGCTCCGGCTCGAGGCCGAGCGGGCGGCACAGCGCCAGCGCTTCTCCGAGCGCCTGCCAATAGATCATCAGCGGCATGTTGACGGTGAATTTCATGATCTCGCCGGCGCCGACCGGGCCGCAATGCTCGAGCCGGCGGCAAAGCTGATCGAGAACGGGCTTGGCGCGCGCCGCATCGGCGGGCTCGGCCCCCATCAGGCCGATCAGCTTGCCCTGGCGCGCCGGGCCGGTCGAGCCGCCGACCGGACATTCGACGAAGGCGGCGCCTTTGGCGCGCACCTTCTCGGCCAGCGCGACCTCGACGCCCGGCCGCACCGTGCTCATCTCGATGACGAGCTTGCCCGTGAGATCGCCGGCGAGCAGCCCGTCCGGTCCGCCATAGACCTTGTCGATCGCCTCCGCGTCGGTGAGACACGTGATGACCGTCTCGACCGCGCTCGCGAGCGCCGCGGCGCTCGCGGCCGCCTTGGCGCCGGCATCGATCAGCGGCTTCATCTTGCCGGCCGAGCGATTCCACACCGTCACGTCGTGGCCGACCTCGATCAGCCGCGCCGCCATGGCGGCGCCCATCCGGCCGAGGCCGGCGATCCCGATACGCATCCGCGCACTCTCCGTCATTCGATTTTCAGATCGATTGATCGGCCGCAACGATAGGCGAAAATGCGAGCGGAGAGAATGCCACCTTGCCTGTCCCGTCACCTCCTGTGGTAGCGTCGCCGACTTTCGCAAAAAGATTCGGACGAAGGACGCATACAAATGGCGGCACGCAAGAAGGGCACGGTCGGGGTCATCGGCCTCGGCATCATGGGCGGATCGTTCGCGCGCAACCTCGTCGAGTCCGGCTGGCGCGTCGTCGGCCATGACATCGATGCGGCGCGTCGTCGCGCTCTCGCCAAGGTCGGGGTGGAGACCACGCCCGACGTGGCGACGCTCGCCAAATCCGTGCCGGTGATCATCACCAGCCTGCCGAGCCCGCAGGCGCTCGACACGGTTGTGGCTGAGCTCGTCGCGGCCAAGCTGCCGTCGAAAGTGGTGATCGAGGCGAGCACCTTCACGCTCGACGACAAGGAGCGCGCCGCGCGCGCCCTCAAGAAGGCGGGTCACGTCCCGCTCGACTGCCCTATCAGCGGCACCGGCGCGCAGGCGGCGGTCAAGGACCTGGTCGTTTATGCGAGCGGTGATCCGAAGGCGGTCGCGCGTCTCAAGCCGCTCTTCCTCGGCTTTGCCCGCGCCGTGCACGACCTCGGCGACTTCGGCAACGGCAGCAAAATGAAGTACGTCGCCAACCTCCTGGTCGCGATCCACAACGTCGCGACCGCCGAGGCGATGGTACTCGGCATGAAGGCCGGGCTCGACCCGCAGCGGATCTTCGACCTGATCAAGATCGGCGCCGGCAACTCGCGGGTGTTCGAGCTGCGCGCGCCGATGATGGTGAAGGACGACTACGACGCCGCCACCATGAAGATCAAAGTCTGGCAGAAGGACATGGACGTGATCGGCCAGTACGCGAAAAAGTTGCGCGTGCCGACGCCTCTGTTCAGCGCCACCGAACCTGTCTATGCCAAGGCGATGGCGACCGGCCACGCCATGCAGGACACCGCCGCGGTCTGCGCCGTGCTGGAAAAGCAGGCGCGCGTGCAGCGGGCCCGCAAGGCGCGCAAGAAACGATAAGCGCAGCGTTGACTACATCCGCGTCGTCGCCCGCGGAACCAGGGAGGTACGCAGGATGTCGACCGGGCCGAAAACGCATCAGCCGCGTTCGGAAGTGCGCGACGGCATGCGCATCGACTGGGACGTCGAGATCGCGATGGACGACGGCCTGGTCCTCAAGGCCGACGTATTCCGCCCGGTGCGCGAGGGCCGCTATCCGGTGATCCTGAGCTACGGGCCCTATGCCAAGGGGCTCGCGTTCCAGGAGGGCTATCCGAGCGCGTGGCAGCGCATGGCGGAAAAGCATCCCGACGTGACGGCGGGGTCGAGCAACCTCTACCAGAGCTGGGAGGTGGTCGATCCGGAGAAATGGGTGCCGCACGACTATGCGTGCGTGCGCGTCGACTCGCGCGGCTGCGGCTGCTCGCCCGGATTCATCGACCACTTTTCCCCGCGCGAGACCAAAGATTTCCACGACTGCATCGAATGGGCCGGCGTGCAGCCATGGTCGAACGGCAAGGTCGGGCTCAACGGCATATCGTATTACGGCATCAACCAGTGGCACGTCGCCGCGACGCAGCCGCCGCACCTCGCTGCCATGTGCATCTGGGAAGGCGCCGCCGACTGGTACCGCGACATGACCCACCACGGCGGCATCCTGTCGACCTTCTGGACCAACTGGTACGACATGCAGGTCAAGACCGTGCAATACGGGGCCGGCGAGCGCGGCAAGCGCAGCCCGGTGCATGGCGAGCTGGTGTGCGGGCCCGAGATCCTGTCGGAGGAGGAGCTCGCGAAGAATCGAGCCGACTTCGGCGACGAGATCCGCAAGCATCCGCTCGATGACGCCTATCACCGGGCGCGCTCGCCGGTATGGTCGAAGGTGACGACGCCGCTGTTCTCGGCCGCCAACTGGGGCGGCCAGGGCCTGCACCCGCGCGGCAACTTCGAGGGTTTCCTGCGTGCGGCCGCCAAGGACAAGTGGCTGGAGGCACACGGCATCGAGCACTGGACCCACTTCTATACCGACTATGGCCGCAAGCAGCAGCTCGCCTTCTTCGATTACTTCCTGCACGGCAAGCAGAATGGCTGGGACAAGCGGCCGAAGGTGCTGCTGCAGGTGCGCCATCCGGGCGAGAAATTCGTCGAGCGCGCCGAGAACGAGTGGCCGATCAAGCGGACGAAGTGGACCAAGCTCTACCTGCACATGACGTCGGGCTCGCTCAAGGAGGAGCGCGCGACCAACAAGCGCACGCGCAGCTTCGATGCCATGGGAGACGGCCTCACCTTCCTGACCGGGCCGCTCACCGAGGCCACCGAGATCACCGGCCCGATCGCGGCGAAGCTGTTCGTCTCGTCGTCGACCAGCGACGCCGACCTCTTTCTGGTCCTGCGCGTCTTCTCGCCCGACCTGAAGGAAGTGGTCTTCCAGGGCGCGATCGATCCGCATACGCCGGTCGCGCAGGGCTGGCTGCGCGCCTCGCACCGCAAGCTCGACAAGAAGCTCACCCTGCCCTATCGGCCCTATCACACCCACGACAAGAAGCAGCCGCTGAAGAAGAACGAGGTGGTCGAGCTCGACATCGAGCTGTGGCCGACGTCGATCGTGGTCCCGGCCGGCTACCGTGTCGCGCTGTCGGTGCGCGGCAAGGACTATGAATACGGCGGCCCGAGCGGCGGGCGGCTGTCGAATTTCAAGAACGAGCTCAAAGGCTGCGGGCCGTTCCTGCACGACGATCCGGTCGACCGGCCGCCGGAGATCTTCGCCGGGGTCACCACCCTGCATTCCGGCGGCAAATATGCGAACTACGTGATGCTGCCGATCATTCCGGCGAAGGCGGAAGGCAAAGAGAAGAGGGCGGCGAAACGTAGGGTGGACAAAGCGAAGCGTGCCCACCGTTGACGACCGCGTGGGCACGCTTCGCTTTTGCCCACCCTACCGACGAACTGACGAGGAGTCCGATGGCGAACGACTGGAACCGCTACGCACCGACCGCCGCGCGTCCCGCCGGCAAGCCGGGCCGCACGATGCGGCCGAAGAGTCTGACGGTCGACCTGCACGCGCACATCGCGCTTCCCCGCGCGGCCGAATTCGTCAAGCCGCACCTCGACATCTCGACCATTCCGCTCGCGCGCTACGCGACGCCCGAGACCAAGGCGCTCAACATCCGCCAGGACGCGGACCGCACCGCGGTGATGACGACCTACGACCAGCGCCTCGCCGATCTCGACGCCATGGGCATCGACCTCCAGCTCGTCATGTGCGCGCCGAACCAATGCTACTACACGGTGCCGCTCGACATCGCGGTGCAGGCGGCGCGCCTGGTCAACGACGGCATCGCCGAATACGTCGCCGGCAAGCCGGACCGTTTCGTCGCGCTCGGCAGCGTGCCGATGCCCGACGCCGCCGAGGCCGTGAAGGAGCTCGAGCGCTGCATGGGCCCGCTCAAGTTCAAGGGCGTGCAGATCCTCACCAACGTGGCCGGTCGCGAGCTCTCCGACCCGGCCTTCGCGCCGTTCTGGAAGCGCGCCGAGGAGCTCGGCGCCCTGGTGCTGCTGCATCCGATCGGCTTCACCGAAGGGCAGCGGCTGTCGCGCTTCTATTTCAACAACGTGATCGGCAACCCGTTCGAGACCACGCTCGCGCTGCACTATCTCATCTTCGACGGCGTGCTGGAGCGCCACCCGAACCTGAAGATCCTCGCCGTGCACGGCGGCGGCTACCTCGGCGGTTACGCGGGCCGCATCGACCACGCCTGGGGCGCGCGCTCGGACTGCAAGGCCGACTTGCCGAAGCCACCGACGCACTACCTCAAGAAGGTCTTTTTCGACACCGTGGTGTTCACGCCGGTGCAGCTGCGCGCGCTGATCGAGACCTTCGGCGCCGATCACGTCGTGATGGGCACCGACTATCCCTACGACATGGCCGAGTACGAGCCGATCGAGCACCTGGTGTCGGCCGACCTCGACGCGTCGACGATCGCCGGCATCGCGGGGCTGAACGCGAAGAAGCTGCTGGGGCGTTGACTCCGTCATGCCCGGGCTTGCCCAGGCTTGTCCCGGGCATCCACGTCTTGACGCTTGCTCGGCAAGCAAGACGTGGATGGCCGGGACAAGCCCGGCCATGACGATTGAAGGGCCTACGCGTACAGAAAATCCAGCACCGCGGTCTCGGCCAGCACGGCGTCAGGGATGCTGTGCCGCTCGGAGCGGGCGCGTTCCTCGGCGGTCTGGGTCGCCTGCAGGTAGGCACCGAGGTGGCGGGCGCGCTCGATGATGCGGCGGTTGACCGGCAGGCGCTGCGCCTCGAAGCGGCGCAGCGCCGCGGCGACGTCATCCACGGCGTCGAGCGCATCGGCGAGCGCGAGCGCATCCTCGGCCGCCTTGGAGACGCCGGCCGCCACATGAGGGCGGGCCACGAAGGCGGCGTCGCCGATGACGGCGATGCGGCCGAAGGCGACCTGCGGGCTTTCGAGATCGTAGATCGGCTGCAGGATCGGCTCCGTCATCAGGCGCACGATCGCGCGCGCCTGCGGGCCGAGCAGCCGCTCCGCCGCGGCGCGCATGTCGGCGATGGCGGCGCGGCGGATCAGCGGCGGCGGGATCGAGATCGCATGGGTCACGCCGCTTTCATCGGTGAGCAGGCGCTGCAGCTCGGTCGCCTCGTCGGCGGGGCGGTACCAGATCACGTTGTAGCGGCGGTGGCCCGGGCGCAGGTCGTTGTCGGGGCCGGCGACCGGATAGCCGAGAAACTGCTCGCCGGGCGGCAGCGAGAAGGTCATGGCGTCGAACAGCTCGCGATGGACGGCGGGCGGAAAGGCATCCTCGGCGAGCAGCGAGCGCCACGCCACGTAGCCGGCATACAGCGGCGCGACGTCCGGCAGGCAGGCCTGACGCACGGTCGAGCGCAGCCCGTCGGCGCCGACGAGGAGGTCGGCCTCGCGGCTGCTGCCGTCGCTCAGCTTCGCCACGACGGCGCGCTCGTTCTGGGTGAAAGCCTTGAGGCCGATGCCGCGATGGTAGTGCTCGGCCGGAAAACCGTCGCGCAGCACGCGATAGACCCGCTCCCACGCGGTCAGCACCTGCGGGCAATCGACGCGGCCCGCGACCCGTCCGGCGGCATCGAGGTTGAGCCGCGTGCGCACTTCGACGCCGAGCTCGCGCGTGTCGAGGCCGAGCGCCCGTAGGGTGTCGATCAGCGTCGGCTGGGCGACGATGCCGGCGCCGCGGCCGGAAAGCTCGCTTTCCACCCGCTCGACGATATCCACCTGCCAGCCGCGCCGGCGCAGGATCAGGCCGGCGAGCAGCCCGCTCATCGAGCCGCCGATGATCAGCGCGCGTCCTCGAGTCCCGGTTGCCATGTGTCCCGGTTGCCGTGTTTCCTGTTGAGCCCCGGATGAGTATATTGAGGCCAACCCATCACTGGAGGAATGCCATGGCAATGTCCATGACCGACAAGCAGGCAGCGAAGAGCGACAAGGCGGCCTGGCCCGCCGCCCTGCAGCAGGAATTCGACCGCGAGGCCCAGAGCAACAACGGCTGCGTCGGCAGCGAGCTCGTCTCGGAAAGCGATCGGGTGCGGGTGTGGACGATCCGCCTCAAGCCCGGCCAGCGCTTCGGCTTCCATCGCCACGTGCTCGATTATTTCTGGACCTCGGTTTCGGGCGGGCGCGGCCGCCAGCACCTGATGGACGGCTCGACGGTCGAATACAGCTACCAGCCGGGCGAGACGCGCCACGAAACCTACAAGGCGGGCGAGTACAAGGTGCACGACCTGGAAAACATCGGCGACAAGGAGCTGGTGTTCATGACGGTCGAGTTCCTCGACAGCGCCAACAAGCCATTGGTCCTGCCGCAGGCGGTGCGCGACGCCGCCGCCGCGTAGGTGACCTCAGCCCGACGCCTGACGTCATCAATCGTCCCATCGACGGCCCAACTCGGCAGCCCCGTGTTGGGCCGTTGGATATGGCGAAGCCCTCGGCTCCCTTTCAGCTAGCCAAGCGCTTGACCTTCCTGCACAATGCCCGCAAAACACCGGCCGCCCGAAGCGCGGGATGTGGGGGGAGCATGCAAGGATCAGCCGGGACGGACCACGACCACCATTTTTCCTCCCACGACCCAGCCCCACGACTTGCCGGACGCGTCCTTGCGCGGCGGTTCGCCGCGCGGGCGGCGGCAGCGTTGCGCTTGAGGGCCGTATCGTCTTGGTGTGAATAGGTTCCCGTTCGAGGCGCGGATGGATTTTTCAGCCGATCTCCTGGTGAACGCGCTGGTCGCGGGACTGCTGCTCGGCGGCTTCTACGCAGCCGTGACGGTCGGCATTTCCATATCGTTCGGCATTCTCGACATCGTCAACATCGCGCATCCCGCCTTCATCATCGTCGGGTCTTACGTCGCCTATATCATCAACTCGCGCTTCGGCATCGATCCGATCCTGGTCGGCGTCATCGCGCTGCCGGCCTTCTACGCCCTCGGGGCCGCCACCTATCAGCTCTATCACGTCTCGTTCGAAAGACGCGGGCAGGAGGGGCTGCGCGGGCTCGCGTTCTTCTTCGGCCTCCTGTTCATTACCGAGGTCGTGCTGATCCTCGTGTTCGGCGTCGACTACCGCTACGTCAGCGCGCCCTACATCGACAAATCCTACACCTTCGGCCTGCTCCAGCTGCCGATGCGCATGGTGGTCCCATGCGTGATGTCCCTCCTGATGCTGGCGCTGCTGCAGCTCTTCCTCGGCAGGACGTTCATCGGCCGCGCCATCATGGCGGTGGCGCAGGACCAGGGTGCGCTGCGGCTGATGGCAGCCGACCCGATCAAGATCAAGCGCATCGCGTTCGCGATCTCGATTGCGACCTGCGCGCTCGGCGGCGCCTTTCTCATCATCATCCAGCCGGTCGAGCCGTCGATCGGGCGCGACTATATCGGTCGCGTGTTCGCGATCTGCGTGCTCGGCGGTCTCGGCAGCCTGCCTGGCACGCTGATCGGCGCCATCCTGCTCGGCATCGTCGAAAGCTTCACGGCGACGTTCTACGGGCCCTCGTGGGCGCCCGCCGTCTCGTTCGGCCTCCTGCTGCTGACGCTGGCGGTGCGGCCGGCCGGCCTGCTCGGACGGTAGGCCGTGCGCAACCCGACCTTTTTCGCCGCCGCGATCGGCGCCGCCGCAGCGGTCTTCATCGTCGCCGCGCTCATCGGCAACGACTACCTGTTCTTCGCCGGCTATACGGTGGTGCAGTACATCGTGCTCGCCGCCGCCTGGAACATGCTCGGCGGCTACTGCGGCTACGTGAACTTCGGCACCGCTGCCTTCTTCGCGCTCGGCGCCTACACGACGGTGTTCTTCCACAAGGCCTATCCGCTGCCCATTCCGGTCCTGCTCGTCATTGCGGCCGGCGTATCCGGCCTGGTCGGGCTCGGCACCGGCTATCTGACGCTGCGGCTGCGCGGCGCCTTCTTCTCGATTGCGACGCTCGCACTCGCCGTGGTGCTGCAGACCTTCGTGGTGAACTGGGACTATGTCGGCGGCTCGCGTGGCGCCTATGTGATCCGCCCCGACAGCGTCGACGTGTTCGGCTTTCAGCTCGACTACGTGCGCTATCTCAGCCTGATCATGCTGCTTCTCGCCGCGGTCTCGGTCGCGATCTCGCGCGCCATCGAGCGCTCGAAGCTCGGCTATGGCTTCGCCACCATCCGTGACGACGAGCTCGCCGCCGAGGCCTCGGGCGTGCCCACGCTCAGGCTCAAGCTGATCGCGACCACGC
Organism: Xanthobacteraceae bacterium; assembly: GCA_035293985.1. GTDB lineage: Bacteria > Pseudomonadota > Alphaproteobacteria > Rhizobiales > Xanthobacteraceae > JAVDCA01. The sequence goes on along the minus strand of DATGLS010000037.1, from coordinate 358,810 downwards.
TCTCGGGCGCGCTGATGGGCATGGCCGGCGCGCCGTTTCCGTATTACATCGGTTACGTGGAGCCCGCGTCGACCTTCGGCCTCACCTACGCCGTGAACGCGATCGCCATGCCGCTGATCGGCGGCACGACGGTGTGGTTCGGTCCGCTGATCGGCTCGATCCTGCTCGGCACACTCACGCAGATTGCGACGGTCACGATCTCGTCCGCCGTCAACCTGCTGCTGGTCGGCCTCTTGCTGGTCGGCTTCGTCATCGTCGCGCCGAACGGCCTCGTCGGCCTCATCCGCGAGTTCCTGCGCGCGGCCTCGCCAGGTCGCCCAGATGTGCGCTCGATCGGGCTCGTCGCGGTGGCGAGCTACGGTTTCATCGTCGGCGTGCTCGAGGTCGTGTTCAGCCTCGCCGCCCTGACGGCGCCCGACGCGACGGGCCTCATGCTGGCGTTCGCCGGCCTCGTGCTCGCCTGCCTCTGGATCGTCTCGGCCTATGGAATGATGACCCTCCAGCGCTGGAGCCCTTTGATGGCGACGATCGCGTTCGCGTTGTCGATCGTCGTCGGCGCGATTCATATTTGGGCCGACCGTACCGCCTTCAACATCTCCCTATGGGGCGCCGGCGGCGCCGTCGCGATCGTCTCCCTCTGGTTCCTGCAGCGGCGCTACGTGCAGCAGCTCTATCGGCCGAAGCTCACCGAGTTGGAGGTCGCCGCATGAGCGCGCTGCTCCAGGTCTCGGGCCTCGGCAAGCGCTTCGGCGGCTTCGTCGCGCTCGACGGCATCGACCTCGAGGTTGCCGAAGGCGAGCGCCTCGGCCTGATCGGCCCGAACGGCTCGGGCAAGAGCACGCTGGTCAACTGCCTGTGCGGCACGCTCGCCAACGAGCATGGCACGGTCACGTTCGAGGGCCGCGTGCTCAACGGGATGCCGGCGCATACGCGCACGCGCCTCGGGCTCGCCCGCAGCTTCCAGCTACCGCGGCCGTTCGGGAGCATGTCGGTCGCCGACAATCTCAAAGTGCCGCTGCTCTACGCCGTCGACCGGCGCGCGCATGGGCATCTCACGGCGGCGCAGACCGAGGAGCGCTGCGAGGAGCTCCTGCGCCTCGTCGGGCTCGTCGACTGCGCGCGCAAGTTTCCGCGCGACCTCACCCAGGTCGACATGCGCAAGCTCGAGCTCGCGCGCGCGATGGCGGCCGAGCCCAAGCTCTTGATCGCCGACGAGGCGATGGCGGGCCTGTCGCATTCGGAGGTGAGCGACATCGTGGCGCTGCTGATCCGCCTCAACGAGCGCGGCACGACCGTGATCCTGATCGAGCACATCATGCGCGCCGTGATGCACTTCTCGCAGCGCCTGGTCGTGCTGGTGTCCGGCCGCAAGATCGCCGACGGCAAGCCCGAGGAGGTCATCCGCGACCCCGAAGTCGAGAGGGCGTACCTTGGCCAATAGCATCAGCGTCGAGGGCATCCATGCGGCCTACGGCGCGGTCCGCGTTCTGGAGGACGTGACGCTGACGGTTGCCGGCGGCGAGACCGTGGTGCTGCTCGGCACCAATGGCAACGGCAAGAGCACGCTCATGAAGAGCATCATGGGCATGGTGCGGCCGCGCGCCGGGCGGATCATGGTCGAGATCGACGGCATCAAGCACGACCTGATCGGCCGCACCACCGAGGAGATCGTCGATCTCGGCATCGCGCTCGTGCCGGAGGGACGGCGGCTGTTTCCGCGCCAGTCGGTCGAGGAGAACCTGCTGCTCGGCGCCTTCCGGCCGAAGGCGCGGGCGGAGATCAAGGCCAATCTCGATTTCTGCTTCGAGGCGTTCCCGCGCCTCGCCGAGCGGCGCAGCCAGCTCGCCGGCAGCATGAGCGGCGGCGAGCAGCAGATGCTCGCGCTCGCGCGCGCGCTGATGTCGTCGCCGCGCATCCTGCTGGTCGACGAGCCCTCGGTCGGCCTCGCACCGGTGCTGGTGAGCCGCACCATCGACAAGATCAAGGAGCTCAAAGAGCGCTATCAGCTCACGGTGCTGATGGCCGAGCAGAACTTCACCCAGGCGCTGCGCATCGCCGACCGCGGCTACGTCATCGTTCACGGCAAGATCGCGTTCGAAGGCAACTCGGTCGACGAGCTCAACAACAACGACCTGATCCGCAAGTTCTATCTGGGGCTGTGAAAGGGTCGAATAGCGAGTGGCGAATAGCGAATGGGACCGCCTCCCATTAGCTATCCGCTACTCCCTGTTCGCCACTCGCTCGCGAAAAAACGCCGCGCGGGCTGGCCGCGCGGCGTCTCTCCTTCGCCTCGCCCTGTTATTTCGCTTTTTCGTACGGGTAGATCACGTTGCCCGAGGCGTACTCGCTCGGGGTGAGCACGACCTGGGTCTTCACGTCCTTGAACTGGTCGATGCCGTTGCCCTTGATGTTCTGGAACTGGATCTGCAGCACGCGCGATTGCGCCCACTCGCCGCCCTCGCCGAACCTCACGTCGCCGAGCACGGTGTGGAACGTATTCTTGCGGATGTAGTCGGCGAGCTTGGCGTCGTCGAGGCTCTTGGTCGCCTCGATCGCCTGCTGCAGCACCTGCAGCTGCGCGTAGGCCTGCGGCGCCATGTAGTAGCCGAGCGCATCCACGCCCTCGGCCGCGGCGCGCGCCTGATACTTCTTCATCAGGTCCTCGACGCCGGGGAACATCATCTTCGGAACCGGCAGCCAGAAGTCGTAGTTGACGAAGCCGTTGAGCAGCGGGCCGAGCTGGGTCTTCATCGCCGTGTTCTGCGGGCCGACCATGCCGCCGCCGATCATGCGCGGCTTGAAGCCGATCTCGTTGACGGCGCGGATGATGCCGACCGAGTCGGGCGGATAGGAGCACACCACCACGATGTCGGGGTTGGTCGCCTGGATCGCGCGCACGATCGGCGCGTAGTCGGTCGTCGACGGCGGATAGGTCTTGTCGTAGACGATCTTCAGTCCGTACTTTTTGGCGTTCTGCCGCGCGCCGTCGGAGGCGTTGCGGGAGAACTCCTGGTCGGCGGCGACGATCGCCACCGTCGTCGGCTTCGGGGTCTGCTTCATCGCGATCTGGAAGAAGCCCTCGGTGAAGGCCGGCTTCGGATTCGGACCCGACGGGATCATCACGAAATAGTTCGGGTAGTGGAATTCGCTGTTCACCGCGAGGCCGAGCAGGCCGATGAATGTCTTCTTGTGCTGCATGATAACCGGCATCGCGGGCGCGAGCATCGCGGTCGCGTAGCCGCCGACCACGAGGTCGACTTTGTCGACGTCGAGCAGCTTGGTGTAGATGCCCGGCACCGTCGACGGGTTGGACTGGTCATCGTAGTAGACGAGCTTCACGGGCCGCCCGAGCAGGCCGCCCTTGGCGTTGACCTCCTCCTCCCAGATTTTCCAGGCGAGCAGCGCCGACTTGCCGTTCGGTCCGAGGCCGCCGGTCATCGCCATGCTGGAGCCGATCTTGATCGGCGGACCCGACGGTGTCTGGGCCGTGGCGCTGGTCGAGACGACCAGCGTGGCGGCAGCGAGCATCGCCGCGCCTGCAAGCAGACGTTTGAAGATCATCGAATTCCTCCCAGGTGGATCGTTGATTTATCGGTATTTTACGATCAATCCCGCCGGCGGCGCCAGAGGCTAACCGACGCATGCTTAACCGGCCCGGGGTTTTCGCCCGGGCAGCAGCCTTTTTCGGCCAACTCTGAATGCTCAGCGCGCGGTTGCGTCGCCGCCGTCGACGATGACGTTCTCGACCTCGCCGGCGCCATTGCGGCGGAACGCGGCGGCTGCCTGATATTCGGGCGAGTTGAAGCAGGTCACCGCCTGCTCGAAGGTCGGAAACTCGATCACGACGTGGCGCTTGAATTTCTCCGGACCTTCCATGATCTGAAAACGCCCACCGCGCGCCAGGATCTTGCCGCCGTACTTGGCGAAAATCGGCGGCAGCGGATCGGTGTACTTCTTGTACTCGACCGGATCGATCACCAGCGATCGTGCGACCCAATAGGCAGGCATTGAACACTCCTGAGCAGGCACCTGGACTTCGCGCAAAGTGGCTGCACAATTGGGCTAACGTTTCGCCCTGTCAAACCGAGGATATGCATGGCCCGCCGCCTGATCGACATATCGGTCCCGCTCGAGAACGACGTCGCCGCCGACCCGCCCGGCTACGGGCCGGCAATCGAGTATCGCGACCACGCCACGACCGCAGCCGAGATCGTCAAGTTCTTTCCCGGACTCACGATAGACGACCTGCCCGACCGCGAGGGCTGGGCGATGGAGTGGATCAGGCTCTCGACCCATTGCACCACGCATCTCGACGCGCCCTATCATTTCGCCTCCACCATGGACCACGGCAAGCGCGCGATCACGATCGACGAGGTGCCGATCGATTGGTGCTTCCAGCCCGGCGTGAAGCTGGACTTCCGACATTTCGCCGACGGCTATGTGGCGACCGCCGCCGATGTGGAAGCGGAGCTCGAGCGCATCAATCACACGCTGTCGCCACTCGAGATCGTGGTGGTGAATACGAGCGCGGGCGCCGCCTATGGCCGGCCCGACTACGTCGCGCGAGGTTGTGGCATGGGGCGCGAGGCGACGCTCTACCTGCTCGAGCGCGGCGTGCGCGTGACCGGAACCGACGGCTGGAGCTGGGACGCGCCGTTCATCCACACGATGGCGCGCTACGCCAAGACGCATGATGCGAGCCTCATCTGGGAAGGCCATCGCGCCGGCCGCGAGATCGGCTATTGCCATATCGAGAAGCTGCACAATCTCGAGACGCTGCCCGCGACCGGCTTCACGGTGAGCTGCTTTCCCGTCAAGGTGCGCGGCGGCTCGGCCGGGTGGACGCGAGCCGTCGCGATCATCGACGACACCAGGTGATCAGCCCATGTTCCGGCGAATTGGACGCCGGTTCGCCGCCAAGAACATGCGCCAACAAAGAAGGCCGGCGCACATTCCGATTAAGTCGGAGCAAATGGCGACCACTTCACTTCACCCGCGCCAGGTAATACGCGAGGTCGGCGAAATCCTGGTCCTTCAGCGGGGCGACCACCTCGGCCATGGTGGCGTCGTAGCCGGTGCGGGCGCCCGACTTGTACTCGCGTAACGTCCTGAGCAGGTAGTCCTCGCGCTGGTCGGCGATACGCGGCACCTGGTCCTGACCGGCGAAATTCGGGGTGTGACAGGCATTGCAGCGGTTGGCGCCGACGAGCGCCTGCGCGCGGGCGATGCGCGCCGCGTCGCCGGCGTCGGCCGCGGGCGGCGGCGCCGGCAGCTTGGAGATCGCCTCGCCGAGCGCGCGCAGGTCATCGTCGCTGAGGCCCTCGGCCATCTGGTTCATGATGTCGGCTTTGCGCAGCTTCTCGCGAAACATGTAGAGCTGGGTCACCGCATAGGCCTGCTGCTGAGCGCCGAGCGAGGGCGTCTCCGGCGTCGTGGATTGGCCCTTGTCGCCGTGGCAGGCGAGGCAGGCGGGCAGTCGATCGTGCACCGCATCGGCCCTGGCGGGCCCTGCGGCCAGAAGCACGACGGTGGTCAACAGCGCGCAGATCGGGGCTCGCATGGCGGACACTCGCGTCTGGACTCGGCACTCTGAAAAAGAGAAAGCCGAGGGCGGCGCGCGCCCTCGGCTTCATTCAAATCGTGGTCAGCGGTTCGCGGTCCGCGGCGCGTTGCCGTAGGTGACGCGATAGACGGCGCCGTCGTAGTCGTCGGAGATCAGCAGCGACCCGTCCTTCATCGGCTGCACGTCGACCGGGCGGCCGATGTACTTGTTGTCGACGATGAACCCGGTGATGAACGGCTCGACCGATTTCACGCTGCCGTCCTTGTTCAGTTTCACGAAGGCGATGTCGCCGCCGAACTTGTGGGTCCGGTTCCACGAGCCGTGGCGGGCGACGAAGATGCCGCCGCGGTATTCAGCCGGGAACATGGTCCCGGTGTAGAAGCGCATGCCGAGCGCGGCGGCGTGCGGGCCCATCAGCGCGACCGGCGGCACGAACTCGCTGCAGGAATGCCCCCATCCGAACTGCGGATCCGGGATGTTGCCCTGGTAACAGTAGGGCGACCCGAAGTGCTGGCCGACCTTGGTGAGGCGGTTGAGCTCGTCTTGCGGCACATCCTCCGACATCCAGTCGCGGCCGTTGTCGGTGAAGTAGAGGTCGTGGTTCGCCGGGTTCCAGTCGAAGCCGACGGTGTTGCGCACGCCGCGGGCGATCACCTCGACGTTCTTGCCATCGAGATCCATGCGGCGGATCTGGCCATGGCGGTCGTCCGGGATGCAATTGTTGCAGGGCTGGCCGATCGGGACGTAGAGCTTGTTGTCCGGACCAATGGCGATGAACTTCCAGCCGTGCGCCTCGTCGGTCGGCAGGTCGTCATAGACCAGCGTCGGCTTGGGTGGGTTGTCGAGATTCTGCTCGATGTTGTCGATCTTCCATATCTTGGACAGCTCGGCGAAATAGAGCGTGCCGTTGTGGAAGGCGACACCGTTCGGCCGATGCATTCCGGTCACGATCGCTTTCTGTACGCGCTTGCCGTCCTTCTCGTAGACCGCCCAGACCTTGTCCTGCAGGCGGTTGCCGATGAACAGCGTGCCCTTGTCACTGAGCCGGATCTCGCGCGCGTCCGGGATGCCGCTTGCGTAGACCTCGATGTGGAAGCCCTTCGGCAGCGTGAGGCGGCTCGCCGCGACCTTGTCGGCGGGCGCCGCGATCGGCGGCGGGATGACGGGCGCGAGCTTCATCGCGGCTTCGGTGTCGGGCCGCCCGATCAGGGGCGAGCCAGGCGGCAGGGCCGGCGGGGCCGCTGCGGTTGCAGGCGCTGGCGCGGCAGGGGCCGGGGCAGCCGGAGCCGCCGGCTGTTGTGCGCCCGCCGTCCCGACAACCGCAACCGCGGCCGCAAAGGTCCCGGCGAGCAGCAGGCTCCGCGCTGATATGGATCGCAGAATCATGATGCTCCTCCCAAGTTGGGAAGCCGGTGCGCCGCGGCATCAGCACCAGGATCGGCAGGATGCCACCGGCAGGCTTCCTTGGGCGGCAGTGTCCGATATTTCGAGGGCGCTGTGCAATTGCGATTTGCAGGCGCCCTGAGACTTACATTCGTCGATACGAATAGGACCGGTCCTCGTGCTGCGCGGCCAGTTCGGCCACCCGGTCGTGATGGGGCGAGAGCTGGCACACCGGATCGGTCGCGCGCGCATCGCCGGTGAGCGCGAAGGCCTGGCAGCGGCAGCCGCCGAAGTCGATCTCGCGCCGTTCGCAGGTCTGGCACGGCGCGGGGAGAAAGTCGGTGCCGCGGAACGCGTTGAAGGCTGGCGAGGAGATCCAGATGTCGGCGAGCGAGTGGTCCTTCACGGACCAGAACTCGAGGTCCGGAATGCTCTCAGCTGCGTGACAGGGCAGCACCTTGCCGGCCGGCGTCACGTTGAGGGAGCGCCGGCCCCAGCCGCCGACGCACGGTTTGGGAAAGCGCGCATGATAGTCGGGCACCACCGCATCGATGACGATGCGGCCATGATGACGCTTGCGCAACGCCTCGACGGCGCCGACGGCCGCATCGACCTGCTCGCGCGTCGGCATCAGCGCGGCGCGGTTCTGCAAAGCCCAGCCGTAGTACTGCACGTGCGCGATCTCGACCCGCGAGGCGCCCATGTCGAGCGCCATCGTCACCAGGTCCTCGACGCGTGCGATGTTGGCGCGATGGATGACCGCGTTGATGGTGAGTGGAATCTTCAGCGCGACCACGTCGGCCGCGAGTGCGCGCTTGCGCGCGAAAGCGCCCTCATAACCGGCGATGTGATCGGCGGATCTCTCCTCGCTGTCCTGGATCGACACCTGCACATGGTCGAGGCCGGCGTCGGCGAGCGCGGCGAGGCGTTCTTTGGTGACGCCGACTCCCGACGTGATCAGGTTGGTGTAGAGCCCGGCGGCATGCGCCGAGGCCATGATCTCGACGACGTCGCGTCGCGACGCCGGCTCGCCGCCCGAGAGATGCACCTGCAGCACACCGAGCGCAGCCGCCTCCTTGAACACGCGGGCCCAGGTCGCGGCATCGAGCTCGTCGTGGCGAGGATCGAGCGCGAGCGGGTTCGAGCAATACGGACAGCCGAGCGGGCAGCGGTGCGTCAGCTCGGCGAGCAGGCCGAGCGGACGCGGCAGCGCTGTTGTGCCGGACGACGACATCATTCATCCTGTCCACGTCATGGCCGGGCTTGTCCCGGCCATCCACGTCTTACGTCGCTGAATCGCGGTAAGGAAGACGTGGATGCCCGCATTCGCGCGCATTCGCGGGCATGACCTACGGCTTCACAGCTCCATCAGCTTCTTGTCGGCGAGGCCGCGCAGCAGCGCGGCGACGTCGGTCGCGATGCGCTCCTTCGGCGCCGAATAGGTTTTCGCCAGATCGTCGACGATCGCCGCGAAGGTCGCCTCGCCGGTGCAGCGCTTGACGATCTCGGCCGCGATCGCGTCGGCCTTGAACACGCGCTCGGGCGCGAGCAGCACCCAGCCGCCCTGCGCCTCGTTGTGCACCAGCCGTACGCCGCGCGGCAGGCGCGGCAGCGCGTCCGGCGAGATCGATACGGTCGGCGGCGTTTCGGTCAAGGGGTCTACTCCTTACACATAAGTAGTGATGTCACGCCATGTAGCCACCGTCGATCGGCAGCACGGTTCCAATCGCATAGGAGGCGGCGTCGCAGCACAACCATAGCACGGCGGCGGCGATCTCGGCGGGGTCGCCGATGCGGCCGCGCGGCGTCTGGCGGACGATCGCGCTGGCGACGTCGAGGTCGCGCTGCATCCAGCGGGCCACCGGCGGCGTGTCGACCCAGCCGGGACAGATCGCGCAGATGCGCGGCCCGCTCGCCGCATATTCGAGCGCCGCGCTGCGTGTGAGCCCGACCACGCCCTGCTTCGCCGCCGAATAGGCGGCACCGGCCGGGAACGGATAGCCGCGCAAACCGTCGACCGAGGCGTTGTTGACGATCACGCCGGATGCTTCCATCGCCGGGATCTGCGCACGCATGCACAGGAACACCGACGTCAGGAACCCGTCGATGGTGCGCCGCCAGGCCTCCTCGCTCATCTTGCCGACCGGCGCGCCATTGGCGCCGCTGCCGCCATTATTGAACGCATAGTCGATACGGCCATGCAGCTTGATGACGCCGGCGACGAGCTTCCCTACCGACTTGCCGTCCGCCACGTCGGCGGCGAGCCACCCCACGTCGCCCTCGCCTTCCATCGCCTTGAGGGCCTCCTTGCCGCGGCGCTCGTTGCGGCTGGCGATCACAACGCGGGCGCCCTGCTGGGCGAATGCGCGCGCGGTCGCGAGCCCGATGCCGCTGCTGCCGCCGGTCACCAGCGCGACCTTGTCGCGCATCTCCGGATAGCTCGGCACGCCCCGAATCCTTTCCAGCGAAGCCTTCGCGCTCAGTCCTTCGGCAGGAAGGCACCCGGCGGCGGCATCTTCGGGTCGACATAGGCGAGATAGAGCGCGTCGAGCATCGACCACAGCACACCGCATTTGAACTCGAGCGCGGCGAGCACGAGCTGCTGCTGCTCCGGCGTCTTGGCGTTCTCCTTGACGTAGGCGAGCGCAAAGTCTGAATCCTGGCGCGCCTGCGGCGGCCGCGCCGTGAAATAGGCGAGCGTCTCCGCGGTGACGAAGTCGTAGCTCTTGAGCATGCCGTCCATGCGCTCGGTGATGATCACCGGCGAGAACAGCTCGGTGAGCGAGGAGGCGATCGCCTCGAGCAAGGTCTTCTCGGCGACGAAGTGCACATAGGCGTCGACCGCAAAGCGCGTGGCCGGCAGCAGCCCGGCGAGCGACGTCACGTAATCGCGGTCGAGGCCGAGCCCGTCGGTCAGCTTGAGCCAGCGGGCGATGCCGCCCTCGCCGGCCTGCGCCCCGTCGTGATCGATGATGCGGCGGCGCCATTCGCGGCGGATGTCGCTGTCGTGGCAGCGTGCGATCAGGCTCGCGTCCTTGATCGGGATCATGGCCTGGTAGTAGTAGCGATTGAGCGCCCAGGCCTGGACCTGGCCCTTGGTGCACTTGCCGCCGTGCAGCAGGTGATGGAACGGGTGCAGGCGATGGTACCGCCGCGCGCCGATGTCGCGCAGGCGCGCCTCCAGCTCGTCCGGGGACAGCAGCTTCATAGCTCGATCCTCAGCCCGTCCTCGGCGACCTGCCAGCCCGCGGCCTCGACCTTGCGGCGCTCGGGCGAGCCGGCGACGCGGATCGGGTTGGTGTTGTTGATGTGCACATAAATGCGCCGGCCGGGCAGATGCGCAAGCGCCGCGAGCGAGCCACCCTCGCCATCGATGGGCATGTGGCCCATCCGGCGACCGGTCTTGGTTCCGGTGCCGCTCGCGATCATCTCGTCGTCGGCAAAGAGTGTTCCGTCGAACAGCACCGCATCGGCGCGCCCAAGGCGCGCCGCGAGCGCGGGTGTGACGGCGGCGCAACCCGGCACGAAAACGAGCCGGCGCGCGTCGAAGGCAAGCTCGATCCCGACATTCGCGCCGGTCTCGGCCGCGAGCTCGGGATTGGCGCCCTCGAGGTAGAGCGGGAGTTTGCCGGGCACCTTGAATAGCTCGGCGACGAGGCCGTCGGCGAGCGTGAAGGGCGTGTCGATTGCACAGGGGCGGCGCGCGACCACGTCCGCTGCCAGCACATCGAACATTGGATTGGCCGCGACGGTGTCGAGCGTCTCGGCGCTGCCGTAGATCGTGAACGGGTGACGCTCGCGCAGCGCCAGGAGGCCGGTCGTCTGGTCGATCTCGGCGCCGGTCAGCACCACTGCGGTGATCGGGCTGCCGCGCAGGCCCGCCTGCGGCTGCAAAGCCGGCGCCGCGGCAATCTGCTCGCGCAAGTCGGGCGATGCGTTGAGAAGCGTGAAGCGCGTGCCGTCGACCGTGATCGCAAGACTTGCCTGGGTGCTGCGGCGCACGCGCGCATCACCGGCCCAGCCCAATAAGCAGACCGGGCATCGACAATTCCATTGCGGAAAACCGCCACCGGCCGCTGCACCGAGCACGATGGCGGTTAGTCGTCCCATAGCGCCGCCCCAACGACGCTCAAGTCGGGGGCTGGGTCGTCAGCGGGTCAGGAAATCAGATCTCGGCCGGCAGATAGCCATTGATCTCGAGGCCGACGCAGATTTCGACGAGAGTCGGGGTGGTCCAGGCCATTGTCGCGTTCCTCTTCCAATGATTGTTGCCCACCGGTGTTAGGTTCCGGCCATTACTTGCGGATAGTGTAAATCAGGCCGCCGGCCCGGCGCAAGCCGGGTTTGCGCAGCCCACCGCAGCCCACAACCGATAGCTCGATCACAAACGCGTCAGAAGATTCCGAGATGCTGACGCAGGTCGACCGCGCCGCCCTTGAGGCGCGCCGCGACATCGATGACGGCGACCCGGCCGCTGTTGAGGATGACGACGTCGTCGGCGACGTCGAAGGCGAGGTTGGGGTTCTGCTCGACCAGCACGATGGAGAGGCCGCTCTCCTTGAGCTTGCGGATGGTCGCCATGACCTCGGCGACGATCTGCGGCGCGAGCCCCTCGGACGGCTCGTCCATCAGCAGCACGCGCGGGTTGGCCATCAGCGCCCGGCCGATCGCGAGCATCTGCTGCTCGCCGCCGGAGAGATGCGCCGCCATCTGGCTCTTGCGCTCGGCCAGGCGGGGAAACATGCGAAAGACGGTGTCGAGCGTCCAGGCGGGCGCCCCGCCCTGCGGCGGTTTGCGCGCCGCGACGATCAGGTTCTCGCGCACCGTCAGACTCTTGAAGATGCGACGGCCCTGCGGCACCAGGGCGACCCCGCGGGCCGCGATCTGCTCGGGGGGCAGGCGGTGCACGGGCTCGCCGAAAACCTCGACGGCGCCGCGCCGCGCCCGCACGAGGCCGACCGTGACGCTCATGCAGGTGGTCTTGCCGGCGCCGTTGCGGCCGAGCAGGCCGAGCAGGCGCCCCTCCCCGGCCGCGAACGACACCTTGGCCAGCACGTGGCTGTCGCCGTAATAGGCGTCGACCTCGGCAAGCGTGAGCGCGCTAGTGGCCAAGGTAGACCTCGCGGGTGCGCGGATCGGCGACGACCTCGGCGCGCGATCCCTCGACGATCACCTCGCCGAAATGCAAGAGCGTGATGCGCTCGGCAAATTCCAGCGCCACGTCCATGTCGTGCTCGATCATCACGATGGTCACGTCGCGCGGGATCGCGGTCAGCAGGTTGCGCACGTCGCGCCGCTCGTCGACCGACAGGCCGGCGAACGGCTCGTCGAGCAGCAGCACCTTCGGGTTCTGCGCCAGCGCCATCGCGATCTCGACCCGCCGGCGCTCGCCATAGGAGGTCTGGGCAAGCGGACGATCGCAGATATGGTCGAGGCCGACGCGGGCGAGCGCCGCCCGCGCGGCTTCGGTCAGATGATGCTGATGGTCGAGGTCGATGAAGGGATTCCAGCGCAAATGGGAGAGGCCGAGCAGCGCCAGCGTGACGTTGCGCAGGATGGTGTCGCGCGCGAACAGCGTGATGATCTGATAGGTGCGGGCAAGACCGAGATGGACGCGCCGCCGGCACGGCAGGCGGGTGATGTCGGTGCCCTGGAAGACGATCGCGCCGTCGTCGGGCGCGATCTCGCCGGTGATCAGGTTGAACAGCGTGGTCTTGCCGGCGCCGTTCGGGCCGATGATGAGCCGCCGCTCGCCCGGCGCGACCGCAAGGTCGACGCCCTTGGTGACGCGCAGCCCACCGAACGATTTGGTGAGGCCGCGCACCGCCAGCGCGGGCGGAGGTGCCGCGCCGGCCGCAGTATCCTGCGCCAACGCGTTCATGACTGCTGCTCCTTGAGCGTGCCGGACGCCGCCGGCTGCTTGCGCATTCCCTGCCAGGCGAGCTTCCACAGGCGCACGCTGCCGGGCACCAGCCCTTCCGGCATGAACGTGATGATGAGCACGAAGATGATGCCGAGCGCCATGTTCCAGCGCTCCACATAGGCGCTGACCACGTTCTTCATGATCACCACGATGGCGGCGCCGACGATCGGCCCGAGCAGGGTCGCGCTGCCGCCGGAGATCACCATCAGCAGGGCCTCGGCCGAGGACGTGAGCGCCGCCACCTGCGGGCTGATGAACTGGTTGTAGTAAATGAACAGGAGGCCGGCGACGCCGGTCCAGAAGCCGGAGAACAGGAAGGCGACGAAGCGGATCAGCCAGACATTGTAGCCGAGCGCGCTCATGCGCCGCGGCTGGTCGCGGGTACCGCGCAAGCTCGCGCCGAACGGGGAGCGCACGAACAGCGCCATGGCGGCGACCGTTATGACGAATACGACGAGGGTCGCAAAATAGAACGACGTCGCGCCCGTGAGGCCGAGCCCGAAGACGGTCGGTCGGCCCGAGACGTTGACGCCGTTGTCCCCGTGGGTGAGCCCCGCCCAGCGGTAGGCGAGGCCCCATACGATCTGCCCGAGCGCGAGCGTGATCATCAGGAAGCCGATGCCGGTCGCGCGCAACGCCAGCACCCCGAACACCGCGGATGCGATGACCACGGCGACGAGCCCGGCAACGTCGGACAGAAGGTGGCCGTGGCCCGCCTCCATGAGCAGTGCCGCAGTGTAGCCGGCGATCGCGAACAGGCCCGCATGGCCGAGCGAGACGAGGCCGCCGTAGCCGACCAGCACGTTGAGCGCGAGCGCGAACACGGCGAACAGCAGGATCTGGCTCGTGATGTTGATGTAGTAAGTATCGGTCACCCACGCCGGCAAGGTCGCCAGCACGAGGATCGCGATCGCGGCGGCGATGCGCTGCGGCGTGACCAGCCTCATGGCACGACCTTGCCGAACAGGCCCTGCGGCCGCAGCACCAGCACGACGACCATCGGGAGAAACAAGATCACGTAGGCGAGGTCGGGAAACCAAGCCTGGCCGAAATTGTAAAGGAAGCCGATGATGAAGCTGCCGACCAGCGCGCCGAGCAGGCTGCCGGTGCCGCCGAGGATGACCACGATCAGCGCCACCGGCAGCATCTCGTTGTCGAGCCCGGGATAGACCGAAAGGACAGGCGAGCCGATCACGCCCGCGAAGGCCGCGAGCCCGGCGCCGAGCGCGAAGATGAGCGTGAACAGCTGCGACACCTTGATGCCGACCACGCGCGCCATCGGCGCGTCGTCGACGCCGGCGCGGATCATGGCGCCGAGCCGCGTCCAGTCGACCAGGAGCCACAGCGCGATCGCGATCGCGACCGCGACGAGCACGATGACGAGGCGGAAGATCGGGAAGAACAGGCCCTCGACCTGCAGGGCGCCCTGGAACGCATGCGGCGTCTCCGGCTGCCAGGGATCGCCGGTCCAGATCATCAGGCAGGCGTCGGCGACGACGAATGAGAGGCCGAGGGTGAGCAGCACCTGCGCGAGCTCCTGGCCGGCGAGGCGCCGCAGCAGGAAGCGCTCGATGATCGCGCCGATCACCGCCATTGCGGCCGCGCTCAGCAGCGCGGCCAGCCAGAAGTTCATCCCTTGGGCGAGAAACGTGACGCCGAAATAGGCCCCGAGCAGGAAGAACGAGCCGTGCATCAGGTTGGGGATGCGCATGAGGCCGAAGATGAGCGAGAAGCCCGCCGACAGCAGGAACAGCAGCCCGCCATACGAGATGCTGTTCACCGCAAGCGTGAGCCACTGACTCATCTACACCCGCCTCATGGGTCTCGCGTTGACGACGCGTCGCTCACGATGCCGATCGCCACACCCGCTTACTCGAGGTTCTTCGCCGGCGGATAGTCGCGCGAGTAGACCGGGTTCGCGAGGAAGGCCTTCTCGTCATAGGTCCAGAACTGGCTCACGTTCGGATAGGTCTTGATGATGGTGTTGACGAGCTTGCCGTCCTTGCGCTCGCACTTGCGGATGAAGACGTCGCCGATCACATTGCCGAGGTGATCGAACTTGAGGGGTCCGCGCGGCGTGTCGGTGAGTGAGACCTGATGCAGGGCCGCGGCGAGCGCGGTGCGGTCGTCGGCCTTGTCGCCGGCTTTCTCGATAGCAGCTTCGACGCACTGGCCCGCGATGTACATGCCGGCCGAGTAGCCGCCCGGCAGCACCCCATAGTTCTTCTGCATGTCGGCGACGAACTGCTTGTTGCTCGGCGTGTCGCGACCGGGCGAATACCAATGCGACGAGATCACCCCGACCGCCTCGTCGCCGAGGCTCTTGAGCAGGGCGTCGTCCATGGCGGTCCAGCCGCCGAGCAGCGGCGTCTTCGCCTTGAGGCCGAGGTCCTGGTAGGCGCGCATGAACTTCACCGGGTTGGAGCCGGCGAAGCCGTTGACCACGACGTCGATATTGGTGAGCTGAGCGATGTAGGGCGTGTAGTCGGGTGTGACCAGCGGCGGCCACAGCTTCTTCACCACCTTGCCGCCCTCGTCCTCGAACACGCGCTGGAAGCCGGCCATCTGCTCGTAGCCGAAGGCAAAATCCTCCGAGATGGTGGCGGCGCGCTTGTACTTGAGGTCCTTGGCCGCATAGTCGCCGAGCGGATGCATGCATTGGGCCGCCGTCGCCGACGGGCGGATGATGAAGGGATTGGCCTTGCGCTGAGTCATATCTTCGGCGGCCGCGAGGCTGATCAGCGGCGTCTTGTTGTCGCGCACGAACTCGGCGATGGCGAGCAGCTCGAAGGCGGCGAGCGGCCCGAGGATGACGTTCACCTTGTCGCGCTCGATCAGCTCCTGCGCCTTGGTCTTGGCGCCGGCCGGATTGCCGCCGGTGTCGGCCGAGACGAAGTCGATCTTGCGCCCCGCGAGCGTGTTGTTCTTCTGCTTGAGCAGCGTCGAGATCCCCTGCTCCATCTGGATGCCGCCCTGGGCGAGCGGGCCGGTCTTCACCGTCATCAGGCCGATCTTGAACGGCGTGCCCTGCGCGATCGCCGGCATCGCGATGGCGCTCGCCGCGGCGCCGGCGGCCGTGCTCGCCAGGAATTTGCGACGATTGATGCGGATGGGCATGACCAGTCCTCCTGCGGTTCACCCACTTGCGGGGCTGTTGGGGTGGGGCGCCGCGGCGCAAGTGTCAACGCCGTCATCCGCCTGGATATTCCATGATATAAAGCCCGGCATTGTAATCGGTGCAATAGACAATCCCATTGCGATCGACGAATACGTCGGTGGACTGAATGACGCAGGCGCGGTTCGGCCGATGGTCCATGAGCCGCCGGGGTGCTGGCGGGACGAGCGCGCCGACCTCGACCGGCCGGTACTGGTCGCGGATGTCGAACACGCGCACGCCCGCGTTCTGGTAGGTGGCGAAAATCAGCTCCGAGCTCACGAAGCTGCCAGGGCGGTTCTCGTGAATATTGTGCGGGCCGAAATGCGCGCCCTTCCGCGCGTAATCGGACTCGCGCGGCGTCGGAAAAGTCGCAATGCTGACCGGGTTTTCGGGCGTGCGGATATCGAACAGCCAGATCAGCTTGAGCCCGTCCTCCTGATGGTCGAGCACGGCCTCGTCGAGCACGACGAGGAGATCGCGGTCGGGCAGCGGCAGACAGTTGTGCGTGCCGCCGCCGAACGGCGGCGACCAGTTGCGATGGGTGATCAGCTTGGGCGCGCTGCGGTCGGCGACGTCGATCATCACCAGACCGGCGTCGCGCCAGGCGCCGTAGGCGGTGTCGCCGTGCACGATCGCGTGGTGCAAGCCGTAGCGGCGCGTCGGCGGCCAGGACGGCGTCTCGCCGGCGGCGCGGTTCATCCCGGGCAGCCAGTAGCGCCCGGCCTCGCGCGGATGCGCCGGATCCGCCATGTCGACGGTGACGAAGATGTAGTCGGTGAATCCGTCGATGAGCGCCGACACATAGGCCCAGCGTCCGCCGGTGTACCAGATGCGATGGATGCCGCCGCCTTCGATCGGCATGAAGCCGATCTGGCGCGGCGAGCCCGGCGTCGCGATGTCATAGACCGCAAGGCCCGCGGTCCAGGCGCGCGCCGTGATCCGTGTCTCCATGGTCCTGGCGTCCGCCGTGCCGACGACGGTGCCGACCTGGCTGCGGTAGTAGGCGCGCTCATCCGCGAAGGCGGCCTCGGCGAACATGTCCTTGGCGTTGATGACGAGAAGCAGATCGCCGTGCACCTGCAGATGGATATTCCAGGTGCCGGGCGGCGCCGCGATGTAGGCGTGCGGCTTCGGCGCGCGCGGGTCGCGCACGTCGATGACGCTGAAACCTTTGGAGAACATGTGCCCCACATAGGCGAAGCCGCGCTCCACCATGATCTGCACGCCGTCGGCGCGGCCGCCCTGATCGGAGTAGCCGATGAGCCGCATGTTGCGGGCGTGGTCGGGGGTCGGGAGGTCGGCGGTCATTGGTTTCTGTCTCTCCTCACCGTCATGGCCGGGCTTGTCCCGACCATTCACGTCTTTCGTGCCGAAGAAAAGCAAGACGCGGATGCCCGGCATTGGCCGGGCATGACGGCAAAGGCCGCCTAAGCGGCGAGAAAGTTCGGCACGGCGATCCAATCCATCATGGCGCGGTAATCCTGCAGCGTCTTCCACATGGCCCGGTCCTCGTTCGTCTTGAGGTCGACGCCGAGATGCGTGCCGAGCTTGCGGCCGTGCATCATGATCTGCTCGGCGATCGGCGCGCGGCGCGCCTCGTACGCCGCGAGCGCGCGGTCGACATCATCGTGACTTGCGAGCGCCGCGGCGAGCGCGCGCGCATCGTCCCCCGCCTTGGCGACGCCGAAGCCCATGTGCGGGCGCGCGCTCGAGGCGGCGTCCCCCAACAGGATGATGCGGCCGAACACCAGGCGCGGCGAGGCGAAGTCGTAGATCGGCGTGAAGAACGGCTGCTCGATCTTCATCAGCGTGTCGAGGAAAGCGGGCGGCAGTTCGCGCGCGGCGTCCGCATGCATCTCGGCGATGAGGTCGGGGCGGATGAGCGGCGGCGGCACCGAATACTCGTGCTGATGGCCGTTGCGGTCGACGCACATGGCGCGCAGCGTCGCGGCGTCGCCGACCCGGTACCAGATGAAATTGTAACGCCGCTTGCCCGGCCGCAGATCGTTGTCGAAGCCGGCGATCGGATAGCCGATCACCTGCTGCCGTTCGGGGAGGTAGAAGGTGAAGTGAGGGAAGATGCTCGCGAGCGTCTCGGGCGCAAGCGAGGACTCGTTCGGCGCACCGCGCCAGATGTAGTAGCCCGCATAGATCGGCTGGACCTCGGGTGCGACCTGGGCGCGCACGCCCGAGCGGATGCCGTCGCCGCCGATCAGGAGATCGGCGCGCTCCTGGCGGCCGCCGGTGAAATGCACCACGACCTCGCGGCCGTCCTGCTCGGCACGCTCGAAATTGCAGCCGAGGTGATAGTTCTGCGGCGGCACGGTGTCGCGCAGCAGCCGCTGCAGCCGGTCCCACGAGGTCAGCATTTGCGGAAACGGCTTGTCGGCGATGATCCGCCCCTTGCGGTCGAGCGCGATGCGGCGCTCGACCATGATGCCGAGATCGCGCGTGCCGGCGCCCGACAGCTCCAGCGCCTCGATGAGCTCAGGGTGCGTCGTGATGCCGGCGCCGCGGCCGACGAGCTCGACGCCCGAGCGCTCGAAGACGTCGACTTCCCAGCCGATCTTGCGCAGGAAGGCAGCCGCGAACAGGCCCGACATCGAGCCGCCGATCGCAACCGCGCGGCGCGCGGCCCGGCCATGCACGTTCACACGTCACCTCCCGGCAAATTGGCGGCTATGATCTAGCAAATGACTCGGCACGAGTCATGGCGAGCGGACCCCCTCGCGTCATTGCGAGCGAAGCGAAGCCATCTCGGCCGCGAATGCATCCATCCGCGGCTCGAGATTGCTTCGCTTCGCTCGCAATGACGCTTAACTAAGTTGACCCACACTTTCATGACCGGCGGGACCACATATGCCTTCGCGGCCCTCGTCTGCTACGGCGTCGGCGACTTCATCTACAAGAGCGCAACCGCCGCAGGCGTGCAGCCACATTATTTCCTCATGGGCCAGGCGTGGTGCTTCACGCCGGCGATCATCCTCTACGCCTGGCTCACCGGCACGCTGGTCATCGCGCCGGCAGCCGCGTGGGGCGCGCTCGCCGGCCTCTTCATCTTCGTTGGATTCTACAATTTCCTGCGCAGCCTCGCGACCGGCTCGGTCAGCGTCAGCGCGCCGGTCTTTCGCCTGAACTTTCTCATCACCGCGCTGCTCGCCATCGTGGTGCTGGGCGAGCCGGTGCGCCTCGCGATGCCGATCGCGCTCGTGCTGGCGCTCGCCGCCATCTGGCTGCTGCTCGGCGGCGAGCGCGGCAAGCGGCCCGAGATCGACCGCCGCGCGCTCGGCGCCGTGCTGATCGCCACGCTTGCGTTCGGCATCGGTAATTTCTGTCACACCATGGGGGTGCGCCAGGGGGCGCCGCCGGAAACGCTGCTCGCCGCGCAGGCCTGCGTGTTCGTCGTGCTCGCGACCGCGTTCGTGCGCGCCGTCGACGGCAGGATCGCGCCGCCGGCGGCGATGTGGAAATACACCGCCGCGGCCGCGGCGGTGCTGATGCTCGCGTTCCTCTTCATGCTGCACGCCGTCGCGCACGGGCCGGCGAGCGTGCTCATCCCGATCGCGCAGATGGGGTTTGTCGTGACCGCGGCGCTCGGCATCCTGGTGCTGCGCGAGCCGCTCACGGCGCGCAAGGGCGTCGGTCTTGCCGCGGCGGTCGCCGCGCTGGCGGCGCTTGCGTTCGACTAGCATGCATTTCGTGGCGACGCGGTGAAAGTAGTACCGGAATTGGCTCGGGGAGATACTGGAAATCTTCTGTTTTTGCCGTTACATTGCAGACGAGGAGAAGTCAGCAATGGTGCTAATCCGCGGCAAGGATATCAGCGCTTTCGTTGAGCGGGTTGTGCCTGGCCGGCTCGTCTATGTCAGGACGTTAGACCACGCTACGACCAAGGACGTCTACGCGGTGAAGCTAGACCGGCTCGTTCTTCGTCGGGCGGACGATACACTTCAACCATATCGAGGCGAACCGTTGGGCGATCTCGGAGTGGTTCCCGGAAGGAAAGTGATCGTCTGGGGGCTTGACCAACCCAGTGCTGAGGCCGTGGCTACGCTTGTTGTTGATATCGATCGTCCGAAGGAGTTCATCGGCAATATCGGAACGACAATCTCGAGTTCAATCTCAACCGGCTTAGACAAGATTTTCAGATGAACATAACGTTCGTTCTCTGGGCGATCGAAAATGAGCGATGGCCTGTTACCCTCTGTCAGCCCTTCGCGAACGATTCGCATCGATCGTGAATTGCCGCCAGAGGCTCGGGCGTGGGGACGCATTGTCGATCTGACGCCGCTTGAGCCTGGAGACTTGCTCCTCTTTAGGCCGGTCGATCCACGCTCAGATAAGCTTTCGCTTCGCATCATTGAAGCGCAAGGTAAGATACTTCCTGCGAGACACGCACAGTGGACTCATGCCGCTGTCTATCTCGGTGATGACGAACACATTTGTGAAGCAAATTTCAAGGTGCCCGGAGCACCCAACGGCGTGAATGTGAGGTCGGTCTTTTGCTATTGTGACGGAAAGCATGCCATTCGCGCGCGGCGCCCCAGAAACATGGATTCCAAATCGCGACTGAGAATCGCAATTGGGGCCCTTACCAATCTCGGCTCGAGATATAGTTTTGAGCAAATCTTGGCATTCTCAGGTGCCGTCCGCAGCACCCGCGGGTTTTGGAAGTCATTCCAACGAATTCCTCGAAGCCAGACACAAGCCTTCGTGTGTTCGACGCTGTACCAAGACGCTTATAATTTTGCGTTTCAAGGCGCCGGCATTCGGCTCGGAACTCGCTGCACACCAGCGCATTTGAGTGCGAGCGGCGATTTCGAGGACAACGAGCCGCCGCTGCAATGGCTGCAAATTGAGTAAAGCGTCACGTTCATTTCAGGCGCCGCGAATCCGACGCGACCACGGCAAAGAATGGTTACCTAGCGCCGCTTTTTACCCCTTCGAAACAGCCCCTCGCCCGGCTTCGGCCGCGGCCGCGTCGGGACGGTGCGCGCGGCGGCCGGCTCGACGCGGCGCTCATAGGTGACGTGCTTCGCCTCGAAGCCGTACATCTCGTAGACCGACTGCATCGCCTCGTTCGCAGCGTGGGTGCGCCCCATCAGGTAGGCGAGACGGTGCGTCGCGCAGTGGTCGAGGCAGGCGCGCATCAGCTTCATGGCGTAGCCGGTGCCGCGGAAATCCGCCGCCACGTAGAAGCTGCGCAGCTCGCCGTAGCGCTCGTGGGTGATGAAGTTCTCGCGCGTGCCGATCCACGCCCAGGCGACGATGCGGCCGTCCGCCTCGCCGACCATCGGCTCGCTCTTCGGGTCGCCCACCGCTTGATTGAGCTTGCGCTCGTAGAACGCAAGGTCGGTCACGGGATCGTCGGGAAAGGAGATCTCGGCGATCTCGCGCTCGAACTGCGCGATCACCGAGATGTCCTCGGCTCTCAGTCGCCGCAACACGACCCGGTTGGCCGGGCTCTCCGCCATCGTGATCTCCGTAAGCAAGACGCAAGCCATAGCACAACCGCGTCCGCCGTGGCGCGGCCACCTGCGTTCGCGTACAAGGCCGGCATGGAGCACGACGACTGGTCCCTGCTCGAAACGGTGGCCCGCGCGACACGGCTGCGCGAGGGGCCGGACGGCGTCGCGGCGGTGCTGCGGGCCGTCTACCGGGCGGGCTCGCTGCGCCTCCAGGACGCCGCGCGTGAGGCGCGCCTGCCGCTGCCGGTGACGACGGCGATCCGGCGCGAGCTGGAGAAGGCCGGAATGCTCGAGCGCAAGCACGGGCTTTCGCTCACTGCGGCCGGACGCGGCTTCGTCGAAAGCGCGCTCGGCCTCGGCGCGACCCATGAGGTCGCCTGCCCGGCCTGCGGCGGGCGCGGGATCGTCGTGCCGACGGCGTTGCAGCCGGCGGTGGAGCGCCTCGCCGCGATCATCGCCGCTGCGCCGTCGACCGACGTGACGCTCGACCAGTGCCCGTGCACGCCCGAGACCGCGATCCTGCGCGCGCTCCTGATGCTCGAAAGGGGCGCGCTCGAGGGCAAGCGGGTGCTGGTGCTCGGCGACGACGATTCGCTCTCGATCGCGATCGGCCTGGTCGGCGGCGCCTTGCGGAAAGCCGACGTCACGCGAGGTGTGACCGTGATCGAGTCCGATCCGCGCCGCGTCGTCTTCCTGCGCGACGCCGCGGCGGGCGAAGGGATCGCCGTCGACGTCGTCCAGCACGATCTGCGCGAACCCTTGCCCGCCGACTTCGCACGCAGTTTCGACGTGGTCGCGACCGATCCGCCCTATACGCTCGCCGGCGCAACGCTTTTTCTCAGCCGCGGCGCCGAGGCGCTGGCAGGCGATGGCGCCTGCTACTTCTCCTTCACGCAATGGTCGGCCGCGCGGCTCCTCGAGCTGCAGCGGATCATCCTCGATCTCGGTTTCGCCATCCGCGCCGTGCATCCGGGCTTCAACCGCTATGTCGGTGCCAGCGTGCTCGGCGGCGTCGGCGACCTGTTCGAGCTGGCGCAGGTACGGACGCCGGACGCCGTCCTGCCGGGGTGGAACGCGCCGCTCTACACCGCCGAGGTCAACCCGCGCATGCGGGTTTACGTCTGCGCTGCGTGCGGCACCGAGATCACGCTAGGAGAGGATGGTGCGCCCGCGACGATCGAGGCGCTCAAAGAAGCGGGGTGTCCACGCTGTGGCGAGAAAACCTTTCGCCGGCGCGCGGGGGAGACCAGCTCGGGGGCCGCGTAACGATCAGGGCAACCCGACCGCCGGCCGCTCGGGCAGGTAGGCGAGCGCGGCGGCGCCCTTCGGCTGCGGAACCCGCACCGGCTCGGCGACGGCGCGCGTTTCCTTCAGCGCGCTGACGAAGTCGGCGAACCACTTCTGCACCGAGTTCGCGCGCAGCTTGCCCATCATCGCGTTCCAGCGCGCGCGCCGTTCCTCGACCGGCATCACGAAGGCGCGGGCGAACGCCTGCGCCATGCCGTCGATGTCGTGCGGATTGACCAGCAGGGCCGCGTCGAGCTCCTTGGCGGCGCCGGCGAACTCGGACAACACCAGCACGCCCGGATCGTGCGGGTTCTGCGCCGCCACGTATTCCTTGGCAACGAGGTTCATCCCGTCGTGCAGCGGGGTGACGAGACCGACCTGGGCGATGCGGTAGAAGCCGGCGAGCGTCGACTGCGCATAGCCCTTGTTGACGTAGCGCACGGGGGCCCAATCGACCTCGCCGTGGCGGCCGTTGACCTCGCCTACCAGGGTGGCGAGGTCGCGGTTGAGCTGGCTGTAGGTCGGGATCTCCTTGCGCGACGGCACCGCGATCTGCAGCAGCGACACCTCGCCCTCGAGCGCCGGCTGCGCCGTTAGCATGCGGTCGAAGGCGCGGATGCGGTTGTCGAGGCCCTTCGAGTAGTCGACCCGATCCACGCCGATCGCGAGCTTGACGCCCTGCAGGCTCGCGCGCAGGCGCGCGAACTCGTGCCGCGTCACCGCCCTGCCGGCGCGCGACGCGAACGCCTCGACGTCGATGCCGATCGGAAATACGCCGAGGCGAGAGACGCCGCGTGCGGAGGCGACGAGGTCATCGACCACGTCGAGGCCGAGCTCGTTGGCGGCGTAGTCGGCGAAATTGCGCTTGTCGTCCTCGGTCTGGAAGCCGATGAGGTCGTAGGCGAGCATCGCCTCGATCAGATCGCGATGATGCGGCACGCTCTGCATCACGTTGCGGTTCGCCCACGGCGTATGCAGGAAGAACCCGAGCGGACGGGTGACGCCGAGCCGGCGCAGCTCCGCGCCGAGGGCGAGGAAATGGTAATCGTGGATCCAGTAGATCGAGTCGGCGCGCGCAAAACGGCCGAGGCCGCGCGCCATGAACGCGTTGACCTCGCGGTAGCAGCGGTAGTCGTCCTGGGTGGCGCGCACGAGATCGGCGCGCGAGTGCAGCGCCGGCCACAGCACCGAGTTGGCGAAGCCTTCGTAGTAACCGCGATAGGAGGCGGCGGGCAGGTCGACCTTCGCGATCGCGCCGGCACCTAGCGACTCGATCTCCGCGAAGGAATCTTTCTGCGACGCATCGCGCAAGCGCCCGCTCGATCCGACCCAGATCGCGCCGCACTTCTGCACCGCCGGAAGCAGCGCGCTCGCGAGCCCGCCCGCGATCGGCTCATCCGGTTTAGCTTTCGCCACCCGATTGGAAACGACTACCAAACTCATGGGGTTATCTCCGCTGCCGACCAGATAACCTGCCGTCGTCGTTAAGGTTCCTGGTTCCTTTCGCAATGCCGCACGACATTCGCCCGCAGATCGCCCGATAGAACCGAAGGAGAGAGCCGAAGAGAGGTGAGTCCCATATCTCGCTTTCCGTCGCGTCAGAGTCCGAACACCTACTCGGCCGCGTACGCCATCGTCGACAGCAGCGCGATCTCGGCGTGCCGCGAGTCCATGCGCGTATGCTGAACCACGATCGGCACGTCGGACTCGAACACCGAGGCGTAGTCGGTATCGCGCGGGACGGGCTGCGGGTCCTCGAGATCGTTGAAGCGCAGATGCAGCGTCCGCCGCGCCGCCACCGTCACCCGGTAGGGCCCCACCGGCTCGCGATTGGCGAAGAAGATGGTGATCGCCACATGCGCCTCGCGATCGGTCGCGTTGAGGATGCAGGCGGTCTCGTGTGAGATCAGCGTACGATCGGAGAAGGAGCTTTCGGAGGGAATGTACCCCTCGGCAATGGCCCACCGCGTGCGCCCAACCGCCTCCATGGCCGCCGCCTCCTAGACTGTTCCATTGAATGATGCGTCCCCCGACAACGCTCGCAGGAACCTCGAGGTTCCATGGCGGACCGAGTTCCATCAAAAACGAACGATCCAATTTGCCGCGCCGCCGTCACGTCTTGGAACCAATCGGTTCCGCCCGGCGTCTAACTGTTTTGGTCCGATGCCAGCCGACACTGGCGCCAGGACGCCGGCAGCTACTCCGTTGCGGGAATGAGATCATGCGCGCGATCACCGTATCGCCCGGCATCGCCAAATCGGCGCGTCTCGACGACGTGCCGCCGCCGCCGCTCGCGGACGGCGTCATCCTGGTGCGCACGCTCGCCCTCGGCGTCTGCGGGACCGATCGCGAGATCGTCTCCGGCGAATACGGCTGGGCGCCGCCGGGCGCGCAGCGACTGGTGCTCGGCCACGAGTCGCTCGGCCGCGTCGAGGAGGCTCCGGCGGGATCCGGATTCGCGCCCGGCGATCTCATCGTCGGCATCGTGCGGCGGCCCGATCCCGTCCCCTGCCCGGCCTGTGCGGCTGGCGAGTGGGACATGTGCCAGAATGGGCGCTACGTCGAGCGCGGCATCAAGGAGCGCAACGGCTATGGCGCCGAGCAATTCCGCATCGAGCCGGGCTTCGCCGTGAAGCTCGATCCGGAGCTCGGATTTTTCGGCGTGCTGGTCGAGCCGACCAGCGTCGTCGCCAAGGCGTGGGATCACACCGAACGCATCGGCGCGCGCTCGCGCGCCTGGAAGCCGCGCAGCCTGCTCGTCACCGGCGCCGGTCCGATCGGATTGCTGGCGGCGATGATGGGCATGCAGCGCGGGCTCGACGTGCACGTGCTCGATCACAGCGCGACCGGGACGAAGCCGGCGCTGGTCGCGGCGCTCGGCGGCACCTATCACACCGACCTCGCGGCGCTCGACGGCTTCGCGCCCGATATCGTGATGGAATGCACCGGGGCGGCGGCGCTCATCCGCAACGTGCTCGGCCGCACCGCGCCGGATGGCATCGTCTGTCTCGCCGGCGTCACGGCGCCCGGCCAGGCGTTCGATTTCGACATCGGCGCCTATAACCGCACCATGGTGCTCAACAACGCGACGGTGTTCGGAACCGTAAATGCCAATCGTCATCACTATGCGATGGCCGCGGAGGCGCTGGCGCAGGCCGACCCGAAATGGCTCGCGCGCCTGATCACGCGCCGCGTGCCGGTCGAGCAATGGGAGCAGGCCCTGGAGAACCGCCCGGACGACGTCAAGGTCGTGATCGATTTCGCCGCGTGACCCCGCCATGCCCTCGCGCATCGAAGACTATGCCATCATCGGAGACTGCGAATCCGCCGCCCTGGTCGGGCGCGACGG
The DNA here is from genome assembly GCA_035293985.1 of Xanthobacteraceae bacterium. Taxonomy (GTDB): domain Bacteria; phylum Pseudomonadota; class Alphaproteobacteria; order Rhizobiales; family Xanthobacteraceae; genus JAVDCA01. The sequence continues at coordinate 332,680 of DATGLS010000037.1, read as the reverse complement.
ATCGATCGACTGGCTGTGCTGGCCGCGGTTCGATTCCGAGGCGTGCTTCGCGGCGCTGCTCGGCACCCCCGACCACGGCCGCTGGCTGATCGCGCCCGCCGACGCCAAGGCGCGCGCCAGCCGGCGCTACCTTCCCAACACGCTGATCCTGGAGACGCGCTTCGAATCCGACGACGGCGCCGCGACGCTGCTCGATTTCATGCCGATCCGCGAACGCAATCCGACCGTCGTGCGGCTCGTCGTCGGCGAGCGCGGCCGCCTGCCGATGCGGCTCGAGCTGGTGCTGCGCTTCGGCTTCGGCGCGGTCGTCCCCTGGGTCACCCGCATGGAGGACGGCACGCTGCGCGCGGTCGCCGGTCCCGACATGGTGGTGCTGCACACGCCGGTGCACCTCAAGGGCCACAACCTCACCACCGTCGGCAAGTTCACCATCTCGGCCGGCGAGACGGTGCCGTTCGTCCTCACCTATGCGCCCTCGCACCTCGCCGCCCCGGAGCCGATCGTGCCGCAGGACGGGCTCAAGGAGACCGAGACGTTCTGGCGGGAATGGGCTGCTCACTGCCGGCCGGCCGGACAATGGAGCGACGTGGTGGTGCGCTCGCTGATCACGCTCAAGGCGCTGACCTACCTGCCGACCGGCGGCATCGTCGCGGCGCCGACCACGTCGCTGCCCGAGCAGTTCGGCGGGGCGCGCAACTGGGACTACCGCTTCTGCTGGCTGCGCGACGCGACGCTGACGCTGTTCACGCTGCTGAGCGCCGGCTTTCACAACTCGGCGCAGGCGTGGAACGAGTGGCTGCTGCGCGCGATCGCCGGCAGCCCCGACCAGATTCAGATCCTGTACGGCCTCGGCGGCGAGCGCCGCATGATCGAATGGGAGGCCGACTGGCTTCCCGGCTACGAAGGCGCCCGTCCGGTGCGCATCGGCAACGCCGCCCAGAAGCAGCTCCAGCTCGACGTCTACGGCGAGGTGATGGACGCGGCGCACCAGGCGCGGCGCAACGGGCTCGCCACCCATGAGTCGGGCTGGGAGATGCATCTCGAGCTGCTCGAGCATCTCGCCGGCATCTGGCAACAGCCGGACCAGGGCATCTGGGAGATGCGCGGCGAGCCCAAGCACTTCACCCATTCGAAGGTGATGGCGTGGGTCGCGTTCGATCGGGCGATCAAGAGCATGGAGATGTTCGGCTTCGACGGCCCGATCGATCACTGGCGCAAGGTGCGCGCCGAGATCCACGACCTGACCTGTTCGCAGGGTTTCGACCAGGAGCTCGGCAGCTTCGTCCAGTATTTCGGCGCCAAGGAGGTCGACGCGAGCCTGCTGCTGCTGCCGAGCGTCGGCTTCCTGCCGATCGACGATCCGCGCATCCGCGGCACGATCGCGGCGATCGAGCGCGACCTCCTGGCCGACGGCTTCGTGCTGCGCTACCGCACCCACACCGGCGTCGACGGCCTCGCGCCCGGCGAAGGCGCATTCCTCGCCTGCAGCTTCTGGCTCGCCGACGTCTACATCCTGCAGGGCCGCCTCGCCGAGGCCGAGGCCCTGTTCAAGCGCCTGGTGTCGCTGTGCAACGACGTCGGCCTGCTGAGCGAGGAATACGATCCGCGCAGCAATCGCCTCGCCGGCAACTTTCCGCAGGCGTTCTCCCATGTCGGGCTCGCAAACACCGCCTTCAACCTGACGCAGGCCGAGAAGCCGGTGGAGCAGCGCGCGCAGGGCGGCGACGCGGACCGCGCCGCGGCGGAGTGATAGCGCTCGCGGCTCTTGCGCCCCCTCTCCCGTTCAGGGGAAGAAGTCGTCGCCCGGACGAACGAAGCGACCTCCGAGGTAAGGGGATCTCGCTTCGCCAAGCCTTCACGGCAATCACTGACGAGGGCGAGACGGCCACCGGGGACAAGCTGCATTCGGGGAATAGCGCTCACAGCAGGTGTTCTTGCAGGTGAGCAACCAGTTTATGCGACCCGGCCCATCTCCTCGATCGCAGGCCGCCATGCAGGAATTGCAAGCGCTCGGATTGGGCGCGGTCGCGCAATCGTAGGGGTTTCGCAAGGGCGGCAGTTGCCCCTGAACGGGTGAGTATCGGGGGAGCACTTGCTCCATCCGATTGTCCCGCGGAAACGCGTCGGCCGTCGCGACCGCGGCTGCCGACAGAAGACCGAGGAGTATGGCCGCGACGGCGAGCGCGCGCCTGCGGTACTCCGCGCCTCGAGGGCTCTCAGTTGTCATCCACGCTCGCGAGGAGAGAGACGAAATGGTGCGGTCCGGCCTCAGCGACATGACTCGCGTGCTCATCGGTCATTGAGGTCCCCGGACAATGCACCTGTACCCGCCGTTCGTCTGCCCAAACCGTTTTGGTCCGCAGGTCGCGATATCGCCGTCCGCATCGCTGTTGACGACGATATTGCCGGTGTTGCCACTATGATCGATGTAGCAACTCAGGTCGTGCGAGTAGTTCTGGCGGGCAAAAATCGCGGACTCGACGCCCACGCCGCCCCCGTAAGTGTCATTGTAATGGATATCCGCGACCTGTCCGGCGGGAATGACGCAATGGTTACCCGTGTAGCTGCCGATCGAGCAGGTCGAGCGGCCGATCATATACAGATCCCACGTGATAGTGGAATTGTTGTAGAAATGCCGCGTGCCGCAGGCCAACGCCGGAGAACCGGCTGATGCCGCAGCGGCGATCGCAACGATCGCGCCCACCGCGAGCTTGTTCAGCGATACCTGCATCGGTGACCTCCCATGGTGGAAGCTGCCGTGAATGCCTCCTGTTGTGGAGGTTTTTTCTGCATATCACGGGTCTTTTCATTGCCGTCGGACAACTTTGCGCATATTTCGCACAAGGCAGGCTCTCCGCCCGATGACGCGGTCGGCGAAGGCGCGGCTGTTGTTATGAAAAGCGAGCGTTCGAACCGGCTGTGTCGCAACAGCAGTTCGGCTTCTGCACGGACCTCACGCTCTCTGCGCCAGGGATCTGCGAGCGCGGAGCGGATGAATATGCGCAAAGTTGTCCAAACGGCGTGGCCCAAACGTTGTACGCTGAAGGCGCACGGGCGGCGATATTGCCGGAACGGATTGGGCTCGGCTGCGCCGGGCAACGTCGCAAGCGCCGTCCCCATCGGCCGGTGCGGAGAACGTCATGGGTTGCGCGCGAAAGCTCCTCGGATTTGGAAGAATCGGGTTGTCTTCCTTCGCCGCCGCCGCATTCCATTTGTCGCTGGTCGGTGTGACGTCCGCCGCCCCGCTTGGTCGAGTTGCTGAAGCGACGCCATTTCCGGCGTTGACCCTCGTCTGCAGCACGCCGCAGATGATCCGATGCGACAGAGCGCGCGACAATTGTATCGCCGATCGTGGTGCGGACGGCGTCATCACCGCACGCACGACGAAAGACAAGGCCAAGCTCGAGCGCTGCAGTGCGGAATACAGCCGCTGTTATCAGGCGTGCGGTGAACCTCGACCTTATTGCTGGTGGTGTTCTCTACCCGGCGGGCTCCACTGATGCCTCAGGTCGCGCCCTTTCGTGATGCCTTGACGCGCCCGAGAGACGGGGCCGTGACCGCGGCGACATATCCCCCAGGCGGTGTCATGCGGGCAACCAGGACGCACTCACATGCACGGCGGCTTTGGTGGGCGATCTGCCTTGTGGTCGCGGTGATGCCAGCGCCGGTGCGGGCGCAAATGAACTATGAATGCCTCGCCCAATGCAGGGCGAGAGCCTACGAGGGGTGTATCGCCAGCCGGCCCAAGCAGTATTCCGTCCAGGCATGGAATGAGGTGTGCGCCGAGGGTATCTCCGGATCGCCACGCTACCCGCAATCCACGTGCGACCAAGTCTGTAATGGTTTCAAGGGCCGCCCTCCGCCCGGATACTTTCGCTGATCCTCGGCTGCGCCGAACACCGCGATCTCAGGCGGCAGCTGACCAACCGACGAATGCGAGGTCCGGATCTACCAACCAGGCGTACCAAAGTCGCAGTGCCCGGGTTTCGTCGGTATGTCGCGCGAACGTGAGAGCTGTCCGCGGCAGAACATCGGAGAGCAGCATTCATCGCCTGTTACTCTGCACGGCGCGTCACGGCCTAAGCATCCCACGCGTCGTGGCCGCACGACCGGATCGACCCTGACGGCGGGCGCGTTCTCGCACATCCTTCGCGTAACCGGGTCCGTAAGCTGCGCGCACTCCGGGCGCGGCTCCGCAAAAGCCGGTCGTGCCGCTGTGAGGCCGAATACGACGGCCAAGCAAATCAAGACCGACAAACGGGCTCGCATCGTCCTGGTCCTCCTGCCGTTCTGGACCGCAGCGCCTGCCGTTTGATCCCTGCGGTACAGCCGACGCACCCAAGGGTCTTTGCTGCAAGTCGAAGCGGGATATGTGGTGAAATTGACCGTGAGGATCGGCTAAAGGTACTTCAACGACCGTAAGGAAGCGGGCGGGATCGATCTGCCGCAGAAAGTCCAGGTGCGTTCGTACTTTTAGCACCCGACCGACTCGAGCGGCGAACAACTTTGCGCATATTTGCTGCGCGCCCTGCCGCACCGCGGCATGATGGCTGGGTGGAAGGCCGGCTCGGGGTCAAACCCGGGAAAGCTCTGGCTGACGAAATGCGATCCGCTTCCGGCTGAAGCGCACATCGCCGACCAGCGCGCCGGGCGAAGCACGTAGCCCGGGCGACCGGCTCAGCGCCAGTATCGATCTTCCCAGCTGCGCGACAATCGCATCGCGGAGAGGATCAGCCCCGCCATCGAGTAGGTCTGGGGGAAATTGCCCCACAGCGCGCCGGTCTGCGGATCGAGATCCTCCGACAGCAATCCATATCGGTTGCGGTGCGCAAGCGCGTCCTCGAACAGCTCGCGCGCCGCATCGACCCGGCCGAGCGACCACCAGGCATCGATCAGCCAGAAGCGGCAGATCAGGAAGGCGGTGACCGGCAGGCCGAAGTCGTCGGCGTCGGCATAGCGCATCACGTGCTTCTCGCGCACCAGCTCCTTCTCCATCGCGGCGACGGTGCGGACAAAACGTGGATCGTCGGCGTCGAGCACGCCGAGCTCGGGCAGCAGCAGCACGCTGGCATCGAGATCGTCCGACTCGAACGCCGCCGTGAAGGCACCGCGCTTCTCGTTCCAGGCGCGCGCCAGCAGCGCGTCGCGGATCGGCTCGGCGATCCGGTTCCAGTGCTCGGCGCGATCCTTGAGGCCGAGTCGGGCCGCGATCGCGGCGAGCCGGTGGCATCCGGCCCAGCACATCGCCGCCGAATGGGTGTGGATGCGCTTTCGCCCGCGGAACTCCCAGATGCCGGCGTCGGGGATGAGCGCCATCTGCGCCGCCTTGCCGCCGAGCGACTCGAGCAGGCGAAAGAGACCCTCGTCGCCGGGGCGCGGCAGCCGGCGGTCGAAGAACATCGGCGTCGCCGCAAGGATGATGCTGCCATAGGTGTCGTGCTGCGCCTGCTCGGCCGCCGCATTGCCGATGCGCACCGGACCGTCGCCACGATAGCCCTTGAGCGCCTTGGCGGTCATCTCCTCGAGCGGATCGGTCGCCACCACGCTGTAGACCGGACGCAGCATCTCGTCGCGGTTGGCGGCGATCGACAGCGTGAAGTTGATGAAATCCTCCATCGTCTGCGTCGCACTGATCTTGTTGAGCGCCTTGACGACGAAATAGGCGTCGCGCAGCCAGCAGAAGCGGTAATCCCAGGTGCGGCCCGAGCCGGGCGCCTCCGGAATGGACGTGGTCATCGCCGCGATGACGCCGCCGGTCTCGTCGAACGTGCTGAGCTTGAGCGTGATCGCGGCGCGGATCACCGCCTCCTGCCAGTCGTAGGAGATCGACAGGCCGCGCACCCAGGTGGTCCAATAGTCGCGCGTGCGGTTGCAGAACTCCTCGGCGATGTGCGCGAGCTCGCCCGTGAACGGCTCGTCGGGGCCGAACACCAGATGCAGCGGCCGCGTGACCACGAACGGCGCCTCGCTCTCGATCAGCGACAGCGGCGCATCGGTCGTGAGCCGGAGCACCGAGCCGTCGCCGTGGTAGCGAATGTGGTTGCTGCCGATCGAATGGTCGTCGAACGGCTGGCCATAGTCGTGCGTCGGCCGCACCCGGATGGTGATGCGCGGCAGCCCGGCGACCGGCTCGATGATGCGAAAGAGCTGCGGTGGGCGAAACACGCGGCCGAACTGCTGGAAGCGCGGCGCGAAATCGGTGACGCGCACCGCATTGCCGTGCCGATCGGTCAGCCGCGTCGACACCACCGCCGTATTGCGCAGATATTCGGATTTCGCCTCGGCGAGATCGTCGAGCACGACGTCGGTGAATCCCTTCTCCTCGTCGCCGGCGAGAAGGCGGGAGAACAGCGGGTCGCCGTCGAAGCGGGGAAAGCACCACCAGACGATGCGCGCGGACGGGTCGACCAGCGCCGCCGTCCGTCCGTTGCCGATGACCGCGAGGTCGAGACCGTAATCGGTCGCCTTGCCCGTCATGGAGCAACGCTCTCGTGCGCCGGCGCAATGCGATCGAGCCAGGCGCGCACGCGCGCCGGCGTCGCGAAGCGGCCGGCGACACCGGCAACATCGCGCCCGACCGAGAAGGCGGTTCCGTCGAACTCGGGCATGATGGCGAAGACGGTCTCGTCGGTGGTGTCGTCACCGATGAAGATCGGGCGGCGGCCCGCGAACGGCGCATGCTTCATCAGCGCGCGCACGCCCGTCGCCTTGGTGAAGCCCGCCGGCTTGATCTCGAAAACCGCTTTGCCGGGCAAAATCTCGACTGCGGGCGACCATTCTTCGGCGCACACCTCGGCGACGGCGGCACGCAGGTGCTTCTCCTGTTCCGGTGCCTGGCGATAGTGCAGCGCAAGCGAGAATCCCTTGTCTTCGACGCTGACGCCATCGCGCGCGAGCGCAGACAGCCGCCGCTTGAGCTCGGGATCCAGCTGCAGCGACTTCAGTGCGCGTGCCTTTCCGGCGTCGAGCAGGCGCAGCTCGGCGCCATGCCCGCCGACGACGGCGAGATGCAACGGGGTAAACAGGCGATCGAGATCGGCGAGCAGTCGGCCGCTGACCAGCGCGACGGCACCATCGGTCGCCGCCACCAGCCGGGACAACGAATCCTTGAGCGAGGCCGGCACGCGCACCGCATCCGGCTTCGGCGCGATGTCGACGATGGTGCCGTCGACATCGAGCAACAGGGCGCTCTTGCGCAAATCGGGCGTGAAATGCGGCTCATCCATTTTCATCGGCGAATCCCATGCCTTTGGTCCCGTTGACGCCCTACGAATTCCGGATCTCAGTCGACTGCGGCGAGCGGGCGCGCCACCGCCTCGAGCGGCTGACGCTCGGCCGCGACGCCCCACATCCACTCGACCACACCCGCCGCGACCATAAGCGCGGCGCCGATCACATAGCCCACGAACACGCTTGCGCGCGAGCCGCTCGCGATCAGGGCGCCGAACAGCGACGGACCGACGATCCCGCCGATTCCGGTACCGATCGCGTAGAAGAATGCGATCGCCAGCGCGCGCATCTCGAGCGGGAAGATTTCACCAACCGTGAGATAGGCCGAGCTGGCCGCCGCCGAGGCGACGAAGAAGATCATCATCCACGCGACCGTCTGCATCTGCGCCGACAGCACCGCGATGCTGAACAGATAGCCGGTGAGCGCGAGGAGCAGGCCGGAGATGGCGTAGGTCGATGCGATCATGGTCTTGCGCCCGATCGTGTCGAAAAATCGACCAAGCAGCAGCGGTCCAAAGAAATTGCCCGCCGCGAACGGGAGAATGTACCAACCGACCCCTTCGGATGGAACATCGTAGAAATGCGTGAGGATCAGCGCATACGTGAAGAAGATCGCGTTGTAGAAAAACGCCTGCGCCGCCATCAGGCTCAATCCGACGAACGTGCGCTGCCGATAGGTGAGGAAGAGCGTACGCACGACTTCCATGATGGGGGTGTGGCGGCGCGCGCGCAGGCGCACGCGCGGACCGGAGATCGGAGGGAGCACATGGCCGTGCGCCTGCACGCGCGCCTCGACTTGCGCGACGACCGCGTGCGCTGCCTCGCCGTATCCGTGCATCATCAGCCAGCGCGGGCTTTCCGGGATCCACAGGCGCATGAACAAAATCGCGAGGCCGAGCACCGCGCCGACCAGGAAGGCGAGACGCCAACCCCAGTCCGAGCCCGCGGGCACGGCGCCGAGCAAAGTGATCGACACGATGGCGCCGAGCGCCGCCCCGATCCAGAAGGTGCCGTTGATCGCGAGATCGGTGCGCCCGCGGTAGCGCGCCGGGATCAGCTCCTGGATGGTCGAGTTGATCGCCGTGTACTCGCCGCCGATGCCGGCGCCGGTGAGAAAGCGAAACACGAAGAAGCTCGCCAAATTCCATGATGTGGCGGTGGCAGCCGTCGCCGCGAGATAGACCGTCAACGTGACGAAGAACAGCTTCTTGCGCCCGAGGCGATCGGTGAGCCAGCCGAAGAAGATGGCGCCGAGCACCGCGCCCGCGATATAGGCGCTGCCCGTGAGGCCGACCTCGAAAGTCGAGAGCCGCAGCGTCGAGCTCGCCTCGAGGGCGCCGGACAGCGATCCCACCATCGTCACCTCCAGCCCGTCGAGGATCCACGTGATGCCGAGCGCGACCACAACCAGGGTGTGGAACCGGTCCCACGGCAGGCGGTCGAGCCGCGCCGCGATATCGCTTTCGATCACCTCGTCGTCATCGGCATGCGCTCGAGAGAGCCCACTGGGGCGCCGATGCCCAAACGCCATGGAAATCCGCCCGTAGGCGTGGGCGAGCGGAACCAGCGTGTCGTGAAAGGATAAGTTGCGTAAATTCATCCGCGAATTCATCGCATTGCTTGCGACCGTTCGGATGCGACCCGGCCTCTGAAAAACGCCGGCCCCGGAACTTTGGTTCCGGGGCGCCTATGCGTACATCGTCGTCAGGCGGCCGCGCGGTGCTTCGACAGCCGCGTGATCTCCCGCTCCACCAGTTGGCGATAGAGCCCATCGCGGCGCGCCAGCTGGTCAGGCGGGCCATCCTGGACCACTCGCCCGGCCTGCATCACGACGATGCGATCGAAGCTGCGCACGGTCGAGAGCCGATGCGCGATCGCGATCACGGTCCTGCCGCGGATGAGATGACGCAAGGCGTCGCGGATCGCCTCCTCGGAGTCGCCATCGAGCGACGAGGTCGCCTCGTCGAGCAGCAGCAACGGCGCATCCTTGAGGAAGGCGCGCGCGATGGCGATGCGCTGGCGCTGCCCGCCCGACAGCTTGACGCCGCGATCGCCGACGATGGTGTCGAAGCCCTGCGGCATCTCCTCGATGAACTCGCAGTGGGCCGCGATGGCGGCGCGCAGCAGCTCGTCATCGGAAGCTTCGGGCCGGCCGTAGCGGATGTTCTCGCCCACCGAGCGATGAAACATCGAGGCCTCCTGCGGCACCACCGCGATCGCATGGCGCAGGCTCTCCTGCGTCACCCGGGTGATGTCGAGCCCGTCGATCAGGATGCGGCCGCGCTGCGCGTCGTAGAAGCGCTGCAGCAGCGCGAACAACGTCGATTTGCCGCCGCCCGACGGGCCGACGATGCCGACATGCTCGCCGGCCTCCAGCCGCAGGTTGAAATCCGTGAACACCGAATGGCCGTCCGGGTATTTGAATGAGATGTTCTCGAACTCGACGCTGGCGGCGCGGCGGGCGAGCGGCGCCGCCTTCGGATGATCGCGCATCTCGTGCGGCACCAGCAGCGTCGCCAGTGCCTCGGTCAAGCGCGCGAGGTGCTGCGTCACGTCGACCAGCGCCACTGCGAGGTCGCGGGTCGCATGCAGCACCGAGATGCCGAGCGTGCAGATGAGGACGACGTCGCCGGTCGTCGCCACGCCCTCCTGCCACAGGCGGATCGCCCAGGCGAGCAGCGCGATGGTGAGCACGATGGTCGAGCCCGCGTGAAAGAGACGCAGCTTCTCGAGATAGATCAGGCTGCGGCGGCGCGCCGTCATCTCGCGGTCGACCGTCTCGCCGAAGCGGCGCCGCTCGCGGCCGAAGCCCTGGAAGGCGCGCACCAGCGGCATGTTGCCGATGATATCGACCATCTCGCCGTCGACCGCGGCGGCGCGATCGGCGAAATCGTGGTGCAGCGGCCGGCCGGCGGCGGCGAGGCGAAACATGATGATGACGAGGACGCCGCCGAGCACGAGCAGCACGCCGGCCATCGGCAGGCTCACGGTCGCGACCAAGGTGATCGCGGCGACGGTCGCGGCGCACGGCGGCATCACGTTCCATACGAACATGTTCTCGATGGTGAAGATCGCGTTCGACGTCGCCGTGATGCGGCTCGTCAGCATTCCGGGCTGGCGCTCGGCGAAATAGCTCGGCGCATGCCCGGTGAGATGGCGGAAGAGATCACGCCGCAGGTCGCCGGTGACGGCCGTGAAGGCGCCGCTCGCGATCCAGCTGGCGACGCGCCACAGCAGGTTGTCGGTCGCGATCAGCGTGACCAGGAAGATGAAAGCGAGCCAGATGCCGGAGGACTGCGGGCCCGCCGCGAGCGTATCGACGAGGTATTTCACGCCATATTGCGTCATCACCGAGCAGGCGACGGCTGCCGCGACCGTAGCCACGATCGCGCCGTGCGCGACCGGCCGGCGGCGCAGGTAGCGCGCGATGAAGGAAAAAGGGCGATGGCCGTAGCGGGAAAGATCGTCGGTCTGCATGTCCGGCATGCGGCGCTCGTGTCGCGTCTTCCCGCGCGCGTTCGCCCCGCGGTTCCACGCCCGGCGCAATACCTGACGCGGCATCGCAATCGCTTGTGACCAATCAGTCAACTGACCGCCTCCCGATCGAGTTCGCCGTCCAAAGGTCGCGTCATGATGCTCGAGTTGCAGTGCGCCGAACGCCCCCCGCGGCACACGAAGCTCGACGAATCAGCGAAATGATTGTTCCGAGTTCCGACTGCAAAAAAAGTTTCAATGTGTTTTGACCGTTTATGTCGGCACGCGCGTTCATTCGTCGCCGGGTGGCGACATCACTCAAACTCGGAATAAGGAGATTGCTCCCATGCGCATCGCGCAGATCGCGCCTTTGACGGAAGCGGTTCCGCCAAAGCTGTATGGTGGTACCGAGCGCGTCATTCATTGGCTGACCGAGGAGCTGGTCGCGCTCGGACACGACGTCACGCTGTTCGCCAGCGGCGATTCGTCGACCTCGGCGAAGCTACAAGCGGGGTGGCCGCGCGCGCTGCGTCTCGATGGCGCGATCCGCGACGCCAATGCGCTGCACATCGCCATGCTCGAAAACGTCCGGCGCCAGGCCGCCGAATTCGATTTCATCCACTTTCATCTCGACTACTATCCGTTCTCGCTTTTCTCGCGCCAGCAGACCCCGTACCTCACCACGCTGCATGGGCGCCTCGACCTGCCCGAGCTGCAGCCGGTGTTCAACACGTTCGCGGCGGCGCCGGTGGTCTCCATCTCCAATTCGCAGCGGCGCCCGATCCCGCAGGCGCGGTGGGTGCGCACGATCTACCACGGGCTGCCCGAGACGCTGATCACGCCGAAGCCGGTGCGTCCGTCCTATCTCGCCTTCCTCGGCCGCATCGCGCCCGAGAAGGCGGTGGACCGCGCCATCCACATCGCGCGCCAATGCGGCATCCCGCTCAAGATCGCCGCCAAGGTCGACCGCGTCGACGTCGAGTATTACGAGCAGAAGATCCGTCCCCTGATCCAGCCGCCGCACGTCGAGTACATCGGCGAGATCGCCGATAGCCAGAAATCGGAATTCCTCAGCGGCGCGCAAGCCCTGCTGGCGACGATCGACTGGCCGGAGCCGTTCGGGCTCGTGATGATCGAGGCGATGGCGTGCGGCACGCCGGTGATCGCCTTCAACCGCGGCTCCGTTCCCGAGGTCGTGGATGACGGCGTGACCGGCTTCATCGTCGAGGACGAGCTCGGCGCGATCGGCGCGGTGCAGCGCCTCCCCGAGCTCGACCGCGCCGCCGTGCGCAAGCGGTTCGAGCAGCGCTTCACGGCGCGGCGGATGGCGCAGGAGTATCTCGGCGTCTATCGCGCGCTGATCGAAAGCCACGCCCCGCGCCTGCGCGTCGTCAGCGCCGAGGAGGCGCCGCCGCTCGCCGCCGCAAGCGAGGCGCCGTAATCAGGGATCAGCTATCAGGCATCAGCGATCAGGCGTCAGGTCAGCTCTCTGATACCTGACCCCTGATGCCCGATCCTCTGATACCTGACCCCTGATGCCTGATTCCTGATCCTCCGGCCTCGTCTCCGGCATGAACGCCCAGATGCAGGCGAGGCCGGCGGCCGCGATCACGGCGAGGACGATGAACGCGCTCTCGCTGCCGGAGTGGTCGCTGACATAGCCGGCGAGCGTCGTCGACAGCGAAGCGCCGATGCCGATCGCGGTGCCGGTGATGCCTAGCGCCAGGTTGAAGTGGCCGGTGCGCCGCGTCACGTCGGCGACCACGAGCGGCACCAGCACGCCGAACACGGCGCCGGAAATGCCGTCGAGCAGCTGCGCGATCACCAGCACCTCGGGATTGTGGATCACGGCGAACAGCACGCCGCGGATCGGCAGCACTGCAAATCCGAGCAGCAGCAGCGGCCGCCGCCCGACGAGCTGCGCGCGCCGGCCGATCCAGGGCGAGATCAACGCCACGAGCAGCTGCGGCACCACGATACAGGCGGCGATCAGCACCGAGGCCCAGCGGCTCGAGCGCATCGTCAGCACGCTGCCCATGAGGGGAAGCATCGCCGCGTTGGCGAGCTGAAACAGCATGAACGCCGCCGAGAAGATCAGCAGCGGCTTGATTCGCCCGGGTTGCCACAGGCTCGACAGCGGCCGCACCGGCGGCTGCTCGGGCTGGCCGCCGTGGGCGCGCTCGGGATCGATCTCGGCCGGGCGGATGAAAGCGAGCGAGAACAGCGCCGGCACCATCAGCACGGCGGTGACGACGAACACGGCGCGATTGGACACCCAGTAGCCGCATGCGCCCATCGCAGCCGCCGCGATGCCGTTGCCGATGGCGGCGAAGCGGGCGTTGCGGCCGAGCCGCTCGCTCATGCCGCCATGACCCACGAGGCCGAGCGTGATCGCCGCCATCGCGGGGCCGAGCACGCAGCTCGCGGCCGAGTGCAGCACGGAGGCGCCGAGCACCGCGATGTAGATCGGCCACAGGGCGAAGATCAGCGCGCTGATGCCGATCAAGCTGACCGAGACCGCCGCCACCAGCCGCTCGGACGGCACCGCGTCGACGATCGCGCCGCCCGGCATCTGGCCGAGCAGCGCCACCAGGCTGCCGATCGACAGCACGATGCCGATGTCGACCTGCGTCCACGCCGCCGACGTGAGATAGACCGAGATGAACGGGCCGAACCCGGTCTGCACATTGGCGACGAAGAAGACGAACCAGTCGAGGCCACGCAGGCTTTTGCGTGAGGGATGCGGCGGCGCCTCGACCGGCACGATGGCGCGAGATCGCGCTCCATCGGCCGCACGGGCGCGGCCGGTATCGTCCTTGTCCGACGCCGGCTTCGTCCGCCGCCGTGGCGCGGCGGGCAGGCTCATTTTTTCGGCGCCTGCGGCGGCGCCGCGGGACCAGACGGCGGCGCCGGCGCAGCTGGCGACGCCGCCGGAGCGCGCGGCTGCGCGGCGGGAGCGGGCGGCGCGACGGCAGCGGAGGGCGGCGGCGCCGCGGCTTGTGGCGGCGGGCTTCCCGACGCGCCGAGCGGGACCACGGGGCTTCCCTCCTTGAACTCGGGCGCCGCCTTCACCTGATCCTTGGTGAGCGCGACCGTGATCACGTTGCCCTTGGGATCGCCGGGCACGAATTTCAGCACGCTCCAGTCGACCGCGATCTTGCGGCTGCCGACGCCGAGAAAGCCGCCGAAGTCGATGATCGCGGCGCGCGGACGTCCGTCCGTATCGACGATGACGTCGACCAGGCGGCCCATGTCCTCACCCGTGCTGCTGTGGACGCTCTTGCCGAGAACCGGCTCGGCGTCCTTCACGCCGAGCGACGGCGGCACGCCGGTCTTGCCGGCACCGGCGACGCCTTGGGCGACACTTTGCGGCGCGCTCGGCTCGCTGCTCGTGCGCATGCCCGATGTCGGCGGCGGCGCGGGCTGAGCCGGTGGGTTGGCGTGAATGGTCCGGTGCCCGTGATGATGAACTCGAGCGAGCGCGGGCTCGCCGGATAAAATCGTGAGTGCGACCGCCATCGTGGCGACAGCCCATTGCGGATGCCTGCGCATATCGCCTCGCAACTCGGTTCCGCGACGATGCATGTAAACCTCGGTCAACGCCGGCCTCGCCGCACGAGTTCCGTCCGGCACCCGTGCCTGTCCCCTTCTCCCCCTCCAAGGCCCTTCAGCGCCCTCCAGCGCCCTTCAAGGGGGGAGAAGGAGCGCCGCACTGTACTCACCTCACCTACCCTGCACTCGCCTCGCACCTCACCGCGAGAAGACCGCGGTGACCTGGATCTTGCCGCTGGTCTGCAGCAACTCCATCGACACCTCGTCGGCGTGCCGGCGCACGACGAGATCCACGCTGGCCTCGCCGAGCTGCAGGTTGCGCAGGGTCAGCTCGCCGAGAAAGGACGGCAGGCGCGGGTTGCGCAGGCGGATCTCGCGCGCGGGCGGATCGAACTCGAGCCCGAGCGCGGCCTCGATCAGCGAGAACGGCGTCGCGCTCGCCCACGCCTGCGGCGCGCAGGCGACCGGGTAGAGCGTCGGCCCGCGTCCGCGCCGCCGCGCGAAGCCGCAATAAAGCTCGGGCAGGCGGCGCAGATCCATGTAGCTCGCGGCGTCGAACAAGCCCTGAAACACCTGCTCGACCGCGCGCTTGAGCCCGTAACGCGCGAGCCCGAGCGCGATCAGCGCGTTGTCATGCGGCCAGATCGAGCCATTGTGGTAGGACATCGGATTGTAGCGCGCCTCCCCATGCGCGACCGTGCGGATGCCCCAGCCGGAGAAGAAGTGCGGGCGCATCAGGTCGTGCGCGATCTCGGCCGCGCGCTCCGGCGCGCAGATGCCGCTGAACAGGACCTGTCCGGCGTTCGAGGTGCGCACGCGGCACGGCTTCTTGTCGCCGTCGAGCGCAATCGCATAGGTGCCGAGCTCAGGCACCCAGAACGCCGCCTCGAACGCGGCGGCGAGCCGCGCCGCCTCGTCGTCGAGCTTGTCCGCCTGTGCGTCGCGCCCCATGCGCCGCGCGCAACGCGCGGCAAGACGCTTCGCGGCGAAGACGTAGCCCTGCACCTCGGCGAGCGCGATCGGTCCTTCGGCGAGCCGGCCGTCGGCGTGGAAGATCGAGTCCCAGGAATCCTTCCAGCCCTGGTTGGCCAATCCCTGCTCGGTCTCGCGATAATACTCGTAGAAGCCGTCGCCGTCGCGGTCGCCGGGGCCGTCGATCCAGGCGAGCGCGGCCTCGATCGCGGGCCACAGCTCGGCGATGGTCGCATCGTCGCCGGTGCGTTCGGCATACATGCCGGCGAGCAGCACGAACAGCGGCGTCGAATCGACGCTGCCGTAATAAAGCCCGAACGGCACCTCGCGCAGCGCCGCCATCTCGCCGGCGCGCATCTCGTGCAGGATTTTTCCCGGCTGCGCGTCGGCGAGCGGATCGGCCTCCTTCGCCTGGTAGGCGGCGAGCCGCCGCAGCACGCCGCGCGCGATCTGCGGACGGAACGCGAGCATCTGCATCGCGGTGACGAGGCCGTCGCGGCCGAACGTGGTCGAGTACCAGGGAATGCCGGCGTAGGGATAAGGTCCTTCCGGCGTGTCGGTGATCAACATGCACAGATCGGACATCGATCGGCACAGCACCTCGTTGAAGATGTCGTTGCCGGTCTCGACCGTGGTGGCGTTGCGCGAGGCGTTGCGCAGGTCGCGCCGCGCCGAGCGCAGGCCGCGCAGGAACGGCCGCGGCTTCGGCATCACCTCCCCGTCGCAGCTCGCGAACACATAGATCGTCCTCACCTGACCAGGCTCGAGCGCGATCCGGTAGGACGCCGACTTGGCCTGCAGCAGGGTCGGATCGGGATCGAAGGCGAGCGCCGTGCGCCGCGCCTTGCCGTCGAGCCCGCGATAGGACATCAGCACGCGGGACGGTTCGATGACGCTGCGCGCTATCGTCCCGTGCCGCCGGCGCGGCGTGCCGCGCACCTCGAACAAATCGGCAAAATCGGCATCGAACGTCATCGCGAGATTGAGCTCGACCGGCTGCTCGCCGTAATTGCCGATGGCCATCCGCTGGTAGGCGGTCCCTTGCCATAGGAAAATGGTGCGCACCATGTGGATGGTGTCCTTGGGCAATGCGATGTGCCCGCCGCGCCAGAGATCCGGGTTGGTGAGGTCGACGGTGAGCATCGAGTTGTCGTCATAGAGATTGGAGCCGAGCAGCAGCGGCCGCGCGCCCTCCAATGTGAGCGCGAGCCGCGACAGAAACCGCGTATCGCAATGGAAGAGGCCCTCCCCGCCCTCGGGAAAGACGCCGATGTCGCCGTGCGTATCGACCAGAATGAATGTGTCGCCGTGCTTCAGCGTGCGGTGCGGATGCGCCGTCGATGCGCTCGCCACGACCGCGAACGGCTCCTCCGGAATCCGTTCGGCGCTCGGATGAGCCGGCTGCTGCATGGCGAACCTCGCAGATGGGGCGGACGAATGCGCGCGCGATCGCGCGACCGCCCCCACGCACGACGCGCGCCGGCCACCGACCTGTCTCGCTCAACGCGGCGGCGGTGCAGCTGGTTCCCGCAAGACGCTTGCGACGGCGCGAAGCTCCCTCTCCTGTAGTTACGACGTAGGCAGAGGGCGAGGATTGGGGCGATGGGCGCCGCTTGCTTCGAATTGGCAGTTCGGAGTGCGTGGAAAGAGCCCTCACCCCGACCCTCTCCCTGCGAAGACGCGCGAAGAGGCAGCGCGAGCACCGTACACATCTCACGCGCGAATGCCCTCGACAGCACCGCCACGCCGTGGTCACCTTCGGCGGTCGCAGTGGCCGCACATCTTTTGCTACCGGGACCCCGAATGCCGATCGATATCGACGCCCTGACCGAGGCCGAGCTCGTCGACCTCAACCGCCGCATCGTCGAGCGCCTGCGCTTTCTCCATCAGATGCGCTCGCACAAGAAGATGCTCGATTTCAGCATCGGCGACCGCGTGATGTTCCAGCCCGCCGGGCGCCCGCCCGTGGTCGGCATCGTCACACGCTACAACAAGCAGACCGTCACCGTCGTGACCGAGGCGGACGGGCGGTGGAACGTGTCGCCGAATTTGCTGCAACGGGTCGTGGAGGCGCGCGCTGCCGACGACGGGAGTGGGAATGCTGCACGACTGAAGAAGTGACGATTCCGCCGCTTGCACTCGTCTCTGCGCCCTCTCCGCCGCTTGCGGGGAGAGTTGGAGAGGGCTCTCTCCGCGACTCCGGAGCAAGGGGCGCGCGCCCCCTTCCCGGCCTCGCCCGCACGCGGGCGCACGCGGGGAAGGGAGCGCAGCCACCGTGCCCGCCGCACAAAAGGAAAAGCGCTCATTCGCTGCGGACGGCCGCCCGAGATCACCATCGATGCCCCCTTCTCTACCCAAGGCACTGTTCCCCAGATGAATCTCTCGGTTGAAGCCACCGACGAGCCGGACCCGCCGCTGCACGTCGCCGCATTTGCAGGCACGCCCGACGAGATCGAGCGACAATGGTACGAGCAGGTCTATCGCGGCCGCGGCGACCGCATGGCGCAGTTGACCGTGCGGGCGGTGCTGATGGGCGCGTGTCTCGGCGGGCTGCTGTCGCTGACCAACCTCTACATCGGGCTCAAGGCCGGCTGGGGCTTCGGCGTCGCCATCACGGCGAGCATTCTGTCGTACGCGATCTGGACGAGCCTGCTCAAGATCGGCGTCGCCCGCACGCCGATGACCATCCTCGAGAACAATTGCATGCAGTCGACCGCGAGCGCCGCCGGCTACTCCACCGGCGGCACGCTGATCTCCGCCTTTGCGGCCTACATCATCATCAATCACCAGTCGATGTCGGTGCCGCTGATGCTCGCCTGGGTATTCTTCCTCGCCGTGCTCGGCGTGACGATGGCGATCCCGATGAAGCGGCAGATGATCAATATCGAGCAGCTGCGCTTTCCGTCCGGCATCGCGGCGGCCGAGACCTTGCGCGCGCTGCATGCCAGAAGCTCCCGCGGCCTGCGCGCCGCCAAGGCGCTGGGCCTCGCGGGGCTCATTGCCGCGCTCGACAAGATCTGGGCGGAAGGTCTCGCTACGATCGCCCCAAGCCTCGGACGCTTTTCCAGCGCGGCGCTGCTGGTCGACCTGCAGAAGTGGCTGCTCGGCAGTCACTACGCGGCGTGGGCCGGCCGCACCGTCATCTTCTCCTGGGATTTCATCTTTCTCGCCGCCGGCGCCATCATCGGTATGCGGGTCTGCGCCACCGTGTTGATCTCCGGCACATTGTGCTGGGCCGTGGTCGTGCCGATTCTGCAGCGCAACGGCGTCATCGAAGGCACGGGCTTCGCGACCATCGTGCAATGGACGCTGTGGTTCGGCTCGTCCTGCATGGTGGCCGCCGGGCTGGTGAGCTTCCTTATGACCTGGCGCACCGCGTTGCGTGCGTTCGACGATCTCGCACATATGCTCACCTTCAAGCCCGCCACCCGGAGCGAGTGGAGCCGTGTCGAGGCGCCGATGAGCTGGTTCGCCGCCGGCCAGATCGTGTCGCTCGTCGCGCTGGCGTGGCTCGGGCACGTCAGCTTCGCGATGCCGGTCTGGCAGAGCATCGTCGCGGTGCTGCTCGCCTTCTGGCTGGCGCTCGTCGCCTGCCGCGTCACCGGCGAGACCGACACCACGCCGGTCGGCGCCATGGGCAAGGTCACGCAGCTTTTCTTCGGCGCGATGAGCCCGGGCAACGTCAACATCAACCTGATGAGCGCCAACATCACGGCCGGCGCCGCGACATCATCCGCCGACCTGCTCACCGACCTCAAGAGCGGTTATCTCCTGGGCGCCAACCCGCGCCGGCAGTTCGTGGCGCAATTCTCCGGCATCTTCATCGGCACGATCGTCAGCGTCCTCACGTTCGCGGCGCTGGTGCCGGACGCATCGGTGCTCGGCACCGACCAGTTCCCGGCGCCGGCCGCGCAGACCTGGTCCGCCGTCGCCATCGCGCTCGCCCGCGGCCTCACGTCGCTCGAACCCGCCAAGCTGTGGCTGATCCTCGCCGGCGGCATCGTCGGCGTCGCGCTCACCCTCGCACCAGCCGTGCTGCCGCGATATCGCGACTATCTTCCCTCGGCGTCTGCCTTCGGCCTCGCCTGGGTGTTCAACTGGTACTACGGGCTCTTGTTCTTCCTCGGCGCGCTGATCGCGCTCGTGGTCGAGCGCCGCAGACCGCAGCTTGCCGAGGAGCTGACCTTGCCGATCGCATCGGGCGTGGTCGCCGGCGGCTCGCTGATGGGCGTGGCGCTGGTGTTCTGGGAGAACGGCGGCGGCATGCTGAGCAAGTTTCTGGGGCGGTGATCATCCCGGCCGGGCGCGAGCTTTGCGATCCGTCTTCAGCTGCGGCAACTTGGGTTTCTTGCATCCGCGATTGCCAGGAACGTGATGCTCGCGGGGGCAAGCTCTACGTCGCCTGGCCCAAGACGCCTTTCTCTGAAGGCGGGAAGCTCGTCACTGGCGCCGAGTCCGAGCTCGTGTCCGTTCAGACTGACATGAGACGCCTCGAGCTCCTCGGCCGTGAGCGAAAAGCCGTCAGCCTCGACCGGGAGCGCGAGCGAAGTCGATCGTGTCCGGCTATTGTTGATCGCGAGGAGCGCCACGCCTCCCGACGTGCCGCGCAGGCAATGCGCATAGACGTGGAGGCCTTCGCGGATCGGAACGCCGGCCTCGAGCACCGTCGTCCCCATGAGCCGCCGCCACAGCAGGGCCCCCCAGTAGTTCGGCTTGGGCTCCAGCGTCTTGTCGTTCAGGAGCCCGTAGTCGCTCGCGACCAGCGTGTTGTGGGCGACGACCTGCACGCCCTGACTGGCGAGGCGGCCGAGCTGGTCGAGATAGCGGAAAGTATCGAGAAACGTGCCGGCCCACGGATCGCCGCCGCACGCCGCCTCCGCGGTTTCGGTCAGCCAGATTGGCCGGCCGGGCTCGAGCTCGTCGCGGAGCTTGCGGTGAAAGGCGAGAGCCTCGTCCGTGCGCCGCAGCCACTCTTCCGAGAGCGCCGCTGCCGGCGTGGTCTGATGATCCTGGGCCACGCAACGAAGTGAGAGCGCGCCGTAGTGGTGATACGAGAGGACGTCGACATGGGCGGGCGACGAGGCCGCGAGGATGTTGTGCGCCGTCAGCGCCGCTGCGTCGGCATGGCCGGAGGTGATGCCGACCGCGCCGGGGCCGAGGATCAGCATGTCGGGCGCCGCATGCCTCGCGAACGCGTGGAAGATCTTGAAATCGCGTCCGTAGTCCGCGGCAGAATAGCCGGCAGGCGCGCCCCCCATGACGGCCAGGTTCGGCTCGTTCATCCACTCCGCGGCGACGATGCGGCCCCCGATCGAGCGCGTATAGGCAAGAAAGCGGCCTGCTTGTTCCGCGGTCCAGGCGCCTTGGGCATCGCGCGTTCCGATGCCGATGGCGAAAGAGGTCACGATGCCGGCGTCGACGGCCTTGGCGAAGTCGACGACGCCGCGCCATTGCTGGCGGGTGAGCACGCTCCCGAATCCCGGCGGTGGGTCACCGGATGTTTGGTCGGTGTCCGCGAAATAGGTGTTGTTGGCCCACGTCCCGCTGACCCGCATATAGGAAGGTCCGAGAGCGGCGGCGAGCTTGCGCAGGCGCGCATTCGTCAGATCAATCGGGGGCCGATACGCATGGAGGGTCGAGCTCATGCCCGTCGGGGTATGGCCCTGCGCCGTGCCGACCGCGGACGGCGGAGCTTGCCGGCGGGAGGCCTTTGGATCCAAGCCATACGGGCGCCAGAACCTTCCGCCCGTCACCTCGACCATTTCCACGTTATAGGATTGATAGCGTTCGTCGACCGTGCCGACGCGTGGCATCGTCGCCGGCGCAACCGAGACGGACTGCGCCGCGGCGGTTGCGACGATCATGGATAGGCCGATGAAGGCCGCAGTCGCGCCGGCGCTCGGTAATCGGAGCCTATGCTTCCTCATGAACGTCTCGCCAGCGAGCCATTGAGAGGCGAAGCCGTACTACTCGGGTTTTATGTGCGCCGTCCGGATGACCTTGCCCCACTTCTCGGTTTCGTCGGCGATCAACTTGCCGAAATCGGCAGGCGTACCCGGAAGTGCCGTCACGCCGAGGTCGGTAAGCCGCGCTTTCACGGTCGCGTCGTTCAGGCTGGCGTTGGTCGCCGCGTTGAGCTTGCCGATGATCGCGGACGGCGTGCCGCGCGGCGCCCCGAACCCGTAAAAGCCGCCCGACTCGTAGCCGGGCACGGACGCCGCGATGGTCGGCAGCTCCGGCATGGCCGCCCAGTGTTTTGCGCTCCCCACCGCCAGCGCGCGCAGCTCGCCCGCCTTGATGTGCGGCAGATACGGCGGCGTGGTGTCGAACATCACCTGGACCCGCCCGGCGATCAGGTCGGCGAGCGCTTGCGCCTGGCTGCGGTAGGGGACGTGAACCAGCTCGACGCCGGCCAGCATCTTGAACAGCTCGCCCGACATATGCGCGGTCGTTCCGTTGCCGGCGGATCCCATGTCGATCTTGCCGGGATTGGCCCTGGCGTAAGCGATGAACTCGGGGACGGACTTCGCCGGCACCGACGGGTTCACCACCATGATGACGGTGACGCGGCCGATGAGGGCGACGGGTGCGATGTCGCGGATGAAGTCGAACCTGAGATCGTCGTACAGCGTCGCATTCGTCGCGTTCGGCGGACCGACCATCAGCAGCGTGTAGCCATCCGGGGCTGCGCGAACGACGGCCTCGGTCCCGATATTGCCGCTGCCGCCCGGTCGGTCCTCGACGATGAATTGCTGGCCGAGCCGCGCCGACAAGGATTGGCCGACCAGGCGCGTGACGATGTCGGACGGGCCGCCGGCGCCGAACGGAACGATGATGCGCACCGGCCGCGCCGGATACGTGTCCGCACTCGTGTCCGCCCTTGCGGTCGGCGACACGATGGGGAGCGCGGCGGCAGCGCCCGCGATTTGCAGAAGATCCCGGCGACGAAGGTTCATGGCAAGCGGTCGGCCATTCCTGGGCACCCGCTGATCCTGTCGCGCCGGCGAGGGCCGCGAAAACCGCGAACATCCTGATGCATCATCGGCATCTCCGTTGCTCGTCACGTGCCGGATGCAAACACCCGTTCGGATCGTCACGGCAAAATCTAGCCCGAAGCCCGCACGTCGGGGAAGGCGCCATGATCTCGTATCGGGCGCGTATCTGGCTCGCATCTGGCTCGTATTCGGCTCGTATTCGGCTCCTGGCGGAAGTCCCGTGATGCGCGCCTTCCCGCCGCCTCAGCGTCATGGCGACATCAAGCGCCGACATCGCGCGATCGTCGGCCCGACCCTGAATAGCGGGGATAGATTGGATTGTGCTTGCGATGCCGGCGCGAACGGCGCATGGCATTAAGTGCAGAGTGACATTCGCGCGTCCGGAGCCGCACCGCGTCGGGCGCGGTTTGCTTTTGAGGCGGCGTAGGGTGGTTGACCGCGCGCGGACGCAGGGAAACCCATCCGCGCGTGGCGTCGAAGGATTGATCCTACGAATCGCCGCAAAGAGGCGTGACCTCGGTGTCGCGCCTCTGCAGATGGTCGGCCCGCGCGAAAGGAGCAATCGCCGCCCTGCAAATGCTCCCTGTTCTTTCTGTTTTTGCTGCTGTTCGTCGCCCGCGCCTTTTCGGTCGTTGTTTCAATCGGTTTCCCTGTATTTCGGGCACATCGGCGCCCTGTAAATCCCCTGTATTTTACACGAGGGATTTTTTCATCGGCGCGAACCGAACGGACGGCGCCATGACACGGCGCCGCAATCGGCCGTCGTCGTCGCTCGCCTTTCGGTTCGTCGTTCCATTGTTCTTTGCGTTGCTCTTCCATTGATATCCATTGTTTCCGCGACGGTGCATTTTCGCTCGCCGGTGGAATGCGTTGCATTGTAATCGGCCGAAAATTTCCATTGCAGATCGCCTGTATTTCGTTTTCGGCCCGTTCGGCCGGCGCGCCGCAGTGCTCGCCGGGGTTCCCACTCACCCCATGATCCACTCCCACGGAGACGAAGCATGACCATCACGACCACGCCTTCTCTGCCCCGCCTGCCCGCCCGGGCGAGCGCACCCAGAAACGCACCCGGAAACGGACCCGGAAACGTACCCATGATCGCACCTATGATCGCGCTGCACACCCCGCTCGCCGGGGGCGAGGATGCGGACGCCTATGCGAAGCTCCTCGCCGACACGACGGCGTGCGTGCGCCCCACCGGCATCCTCGAGGAGATGTGGCTGCGCGACGCGGTCAATCACTATTGGGAGATCGAGCGGCTGCGCCGCTTCAGGGCCGGCCGCCTCGCGGCCGTGCGCGCGGAGGGCATGGCGGCGCTGCTGCGCAGCCTGGGCGAAACGGTGTCGGGGGCTGACGAGCTCGGCCGGCGCTGGTCGGCGCGCGAGATCACGGCGATCGGCGACGTGCGCGACCGGCTCGAAAGGGCGGGCCTCGATCACGCGGCCGCCCTTGGCAGCGCCTTCGCGCTTCACCTCGACGAGTTCGAGCGCATCGAGCAGATGATCGCCAGCCTGGAGGCGCGCCGCGCCGCCGCGCTGCGCGAGATCGGCTTCCATCGCGCCGACTTCGCCGACCGCCTCGCCGCCGCGACGCAGATGCGCCCGATCGAGGAGGCCGAGCTCGCCGAGGTGCCCCCGCCGGCGCCATCTCCGAGCGAAGCAGCAGGAGAAGCAGGATGATCAGCCGCGCGCAACGACGCGCCAACCGCGACAACGCAGCGCGCAGCACCGGCCCGCGCACGCGTGCCGGCAAGACGACCGCGGCGCGCAATGCCTGGCGCCATGGCCTGAGCCTGCCGGTCCTCGCCGACGCGGCGCTCGCCCCGGAGGTCGCGGCGCTCGCCCGTGCCATCGCGGGCGAGGGCGCGAGCGCGGCGAGCCGCACCGCCGCTACCCGGATCGCCGAGGCGCAGATCGACCTCGTGCGCGTGCGCAGCGTCCGCCTCGCGGCGACGCAGAGGCTCCTCGAGGGCGCCGACGTCGCCCGCGAGATTCTCCGGCTCGATCGCTACGAGCGCCGGGCGCTGTTTCGGCGCTCGCGCGCGCTCGAGGCATTCTGCGGCGCCGCCTGGGACGACCTGCGATCGCGAAAAGCTCAGAGATGACAGGGAGATCTGATCGATTGGGTTCGTTCTGCGCGGCGGCGGAAAATGGTTGAGCCAACGTCCGTTGCTCACCAGTGCAAGTTGTATACGCGCTCGCGTCGGACGGCGGCGCGGCGAAATCTGTCGGTACCGCCGCCGAAATTCGCGCCTTACGCGCGAAAGACCTCTGATGTAGCCTGACGCTCGAGCTGCCAGCGGACATGCCGAACCTCCGCAAATCGAAGGCGGCGACGATGCCCGCGGCGGGCGGCATTCCGACGACAAAACCTCGAGGATCGCAGGCGCCGCCGGCCTCTGCGGCGGCGCGACCCTGGAGCGGCGCCATGGTGGCACGCCTCGCGCGCCGATCGTTGCTGTCCGCGGCGGCCGCACTCGCGCTTCTTGCGCCCGGGGCCCGCGCGCTCGACTATCCGACGCGGCCGGTGCACTGGATCCCGCCCGGCGGCGGCGCCAACATCGCGACCGAGTACGTGGTCCGCGCCGCGCCCGACGGCTACACGCTGCCGTGGGGCGGCGTCAGCAACGCGATCAACACCAGCCTCTTTTCCGACCTGTCGTTCGATTTCCTCAAGGAGATCGCGCCGGTGTCGGGCCTCGTCGCCTATCCGCTCGTCATCGAGCTCGATCCGAAGGTGCCGGCGCGGACCATCGCCGAGCTGATCGCGCTCGCCAAGGCGAGCCCCGGCCGGATGATGCTCGCGTCCTACGGCACCGGCACGATCTCGCAGGTCGCCGGCGAGCTCTTCAAGATGCGCGCCGGCATCGAGTTGGTGCATATCCCCTACAAGGGCGGCGCGCCGCTGCTCA
Organism: Xanthobacteraceae bacterium; assembly: GCA_035293985.1. Taxonomy (GTDB): domain Bacteria; phylum Pseudomonadota; class Alphaproteobacteria; order Rhizobiales; family Xanthobacteraceae; genus JAVDCA01. The sequence goes on along the minus strand of DATGLS010000037.1, from coordinate 307,546 downwards.
CCGACCTGTTGAGCGGCCAAGTTGAGGCCGCCAACGTGGTGGCATCCGACCTGCCGCATATGCGCACCGGCGCCGTGCGCCCGCTCGCGGTGCTGAGCGCCAAGCGCATAGACGCCCTGCCCGACGTGCCGGCGCTGACCCAGACCTTTGCGGGATACGAGGCGGTCGCCTTCGCGGGCACGGGCGCCCCACGCGGCACGCCGCCCGCGATCGTCGCGCGGCTCAACCGCGACGTCAACGCGTGCCTCGTCGATGAGGGAATCAAGAAGCGTATCGACGACCTGACCGTGCTGCCGCTCGTCTACACGCCGGACGCTTTCGGCGCCTACCTCGCGGCGGAGACGGAGAAATGGGCGAAGGTGATCAAGGCGGCGAGCATCAAGGTGAAGTGACGGAGTGTATGGTTGGTGCGCGCTACACCACCTTGCGCACCACGTGGCGGCGGTTGCGGGTGAATGGCCTCACCTCGGTCGGCCAGCGGCCGAGCTCGCCGGCCTTGGCCCATTCGGGGCTCAGCAGCACCTGCGGGCTCTCGATCTCGTAGATCGCAACGTAAGTGGGCTCGCCCTCGCCGGTCAGCGTGCGCCGCTCGCCGCCGATGTTGAACGCCGCCGGCTCGGTCTTCATCCGCGTGACCGACAGCACGCCCGGGACCTTTTTGAGGTTCGGGATGTGCTCGGTGTCGTAGACCTCGTTGAACAGCGCCTCCTTCTCGGGCGCGACGTCCATCGCGACGATGAAGACGTATTTGCTGGCGATGGCCATGTTTCCGCCGTGGCTTGGTACAGCTGGGTGGTCTCGAACCACCGACCTCCTGATCCACAGTCAGGCGCTCTACCGCTGAGCTACAGCTGCACGGGCTCTGTGCGAGCGGGCCGGAACGTAGGAGGACGGGACATTTTTGGCAAGGCCGCGATGAGTTGGCAGCCAGCCCGCTCCCCCTGCCCCTGCGTCGTACCCGCAAAAAAAGATGGCCGGGACGAGCCCGGCCACCACGCATCACATCACAACGAGCGCGACGCTCAGGCCGCCTTGCGGGCCGCCTTGGTCATGCCTTCCTTGATCGGCTCGGCCGCCTCGGTCGCGACCTTCTGGGCGAGCGCGGCGAGTTCCTTGCCCTGCTCGGTCAGCGCCTCGAACTGCTTGCGCGCGTGCGCGGTCGTGAGCTCGATCACTTCCGAGAGCGTCTTGGCGCCGAGCAGCTCGGTGGCGAAATCGAACGCCGCGTTCGTGTTCTCGCGGGTGAGCTCGATCACCTTGCGGCCGTAGTCGGTCGCGCCCTTGCTGGCGCTCGCGTAGGTGTCCTCGAGGACGCCGGTCGCCTCCTCGGCGACGGACTTCATCTTCTCGTAGTTTTCCTTGGCGTGCGACAGGCTCTTCTCGGCGATGTCGCGGAAAGCGGCAGGCGTCTCCACTCCCGGGAAGCCGGGAAACGGGGACACTTGCGGACGTTGCGTGCTGGTGTTGGCCTCAGACATTGGGATCTCATCCTCTGGCGCGGACTCTCCCGTCTCTGGTCCCGGTCCGGCGCTGGTTTGGGCGGTTTTGCGGTTGTCGGTTTCGACGCAAGCGCAACCAGGCACCTACGCCTTTCTTCTTGTGCAATCCTCATATAGCAGCCGTCTTGGTGCATTGCAATAGAAAATATTGCATTGCACAAAAATGGCGGCCGCCCCCGTGCGGGCCGCATCAAGATACGGACCGCGATGGCTCATCTGCGGCGAAGCGAGGAACTTCCCCTCGGGATGCGAGATCAAACGCGCCAAGCCCGTCGAAGTTCCGCGCAAGGGCGCGACAAAACGCTGCTCCGCGGAAGCCGCGCGCTGCCGCCGCGCCATGGCCAAACGCGATGCCGGCGGCAATTAAGGTTAGCCGCGTTTAGCAGCGGACAGCGCCGCCCTTTGCGTGGACGTCCCGGCAGGCCGGCATTATTAAGATTTTATTGACCTTACATCGTCCGACGCCGGACCCAGCGTGCATCGTATGAGCGACTTGGCCAACCATCTCGCCTTCCTGCGCGACCCGCGGCTCGCGGCTCTCGCGACCAGCGCAGCGCCCGCATGGCTGTGGAGCACCGACGCCACCCGCATCCTGTGGGCCAATCCGGTCGGGGCCGCGATCTTCGGCCTCTCCTCGCCGGCGCTGCTTGCGGCACGTCGTTTCGACCCGCGCGACCAGACCGCGGCCCAGATCGCGCGCCTGCTCGGCACGCTGCGGCTCGGCGGCGCCGCCCGGCTCGAGCGCCTGCGCGGCTTCGGCACCGGCTTCTGGCGCGCCCTCCTGTGCAGCTGCTCGCGCGTGACGCTCGCCGACCACACCGCCGGCGCGCTCGTGGTCGCGATGGAGCCGGCCGGCCCCTCGCTCACGCTCGCGGAGCGGCTGCGCCGCCTGTATGACGGCACTGGGCTCGGCGTCGCGGTGTTCGCGCCGGACGGAAGCCTGCTGCACGCGACCGCGGAAGCGCGCGCGCGCCTCGGCGGCCCCGTCACGCTCGCGGCGCTCGGGGCCGAGCGGCTCGGCAGCGATGCGGCGGGGGCCGGCCATGCGGAGGGCGATATCCCGCTCGGCCACGTGACCATCGATCGCCTCGGCACCGATGCGAGCACCGCGCTGGCGATGACCTTCGTAGCAGCGCCCGCGGCGGCAGCGCAGCTGCTGGCGCCGACGGCGGTGGCCGAGCCGCCCCGCATGCCCGCGGAGCCGCCACCCGAAGTCGAGGCACCGCCGACCGCGCCGGCGGCGCCGGTCGTCCCCGAAGCACCGCCGGTCGCGCCCGACATGCCCGAGGGCATCGCGGATCGACCCGCGGCGGCGCCCATCGATACACCCATGGCCGCGGCGCAGACCGTGCCGGATGCGGCGCCGGAAGAACCGGAAGAGGACGACAGTATCGCAGGAGCCGCAACGACGCCGCACACCGCCGACGTGCCGGCCGGCGAGCGCCGCCATCCGCTGCGGTTCGTCTGGCAGATGGATGCGAACGAGCGCTTCACGCTCGGCTCCGACGAGTTCACCGAGGTGATCGGCCCGCGCGTTGCGGTCACGCTCGGGCGCCCGTGGGACGAGATCAACGACGAGCTTGCGCTCGACCCCGAGAACCAGGTCGCGCGCGCGGTGGCGACGCGCGACACCTGGAGCGGCATCACGGTGTCGTGGCCGGTCGACGGCATCGCCGACCGGCTCAAGGTCGAGCTGTCCGGCCTGCCGATCTATGACCGCAACCGCACCTTCCTCGGCTATCGCGGTTTCGGCGTCTGCCGCGACGTCGATCGCCTGGCGATGCTCGCGGTGATGCGGCGCTCGGCGCATGCGGGCACGCAGCTTCGGCCTGCCGCCACTACGACCCCTGCCGGCGATGGCGGCGCCGCGACCGGCGCGACGTTGACGGTCGTGCCCTCGGCGCCCAATGTGGTTCCGTTTCGCACCCCGGCGCCGGCCGCGGAGGCGAGATCGCCGGCCCTGAGCCCGGTCGAGCGCAACGCCTTCCATGAGCTCGCGCGCGAGCTCACGGCGCGCCTGAAGGGCGAGGGCGCCCAAGAGTCGAGCGCCGAGAAGGCGACGGGCGAGGCGGCGGCCGAGCCGGGCGTCGCGGCGCAAGCGTCACCCGCAGAGGCCGCGGCCGCGATGCCGGCGCCGACGCAAGCGCCCGAGCCAGGGCGGCGGCAAGAACCGCAACAGGAACGGCAAGGGGAACGCCAGGAAGCGACGAGCCAACGCTCGCTGCTCGATCGCATCCCGGTCGGCGTCCTGGTCTATCGGCTCGACACGCTGCTCTATGCCAACCGCGCTTTCCTCGAATGGACGGGCTATCCGCACATCCATGCGCTCGCCGCGGCGGGCGGGCTCGACAGCCTGTTCGTCGAAGGCGATACCGGAACGGCGGCAGAGGCGGCCGAGTCGGGCGACGCCAGCAAGCGGCTCACGATCGCCACCGCGCGCGGCGACCGGCGGCCGGTCGAGGCGCGGCTCTTCTCCATCGCCTGGGACGGCGAGAGCGCGCTCGCCCTCATGCTGATGCCGACCGAGCTCGACGCCCGCCTGAAAGCGGCCGAGACGGCGCTGCACACGGCGCAGACATCATTGCAGGCGAGCGAGGCGCGGCTCGCCGCGGCGGAAGCTGCGTTGCAGGCCGCCCAGGCTTCATTGCAGGCGAGCGAAGCATCGCTCAACACCACGCAAGCGTCGCTGCACGAGACCGAGGCGTCGCGCCAGTCGCATGAGGCCTCGCTGCGCGCGGCCCACGCGAGCCTGCAAGCGGCCCAACAAGCGACCGAGCGGTCGCTGCGGCTCGCCGAGGCGCAGGCGCGCGAGCTCAAGACCATCCTCGACACCGCCACCGACGGCGTCGTGGTGATCGAGCCGGATGGCCGCATCGTCTCCGCCAACCGCAGCGCCGAGGCGCTGTTCGGCCACAGCGCGGCCGAGCTCGCGACACGCCGCTTCGCCGACCTGTTCGCGCCGGCGAGCCGCCCGGCGGCGCTCGAATATCTCGACGCCGTCGCGCGCGGCGGCGTCGGCGGCCTGATCCACGACGGCCGCGAGTTCACCGGCGAGGTGAGCCAGGGCGGCACCATCCCGCTGTTCATGACCCTCGGGCGCATTGCCGGGGACGCGGCCGACGACTCGCAGCGCGTGTTCGCGGTCTTGCGCGACAACACGCCGTGGACGAAGGCCGAGCGCGAGCTCGCCGCCGCGCGCGCCGCGGCCGAGAAGGCGTCGACCGCCAAATCCGACTTCCTCGCCAAGGTCAGCCACGAGCTGCGCACGCCGCTCAACTCGATCATCGGCTTCGCCGAGGTCATGCTGGAGGAGCGCTTCGGCCCGATCGGCAACGAGCGCTACCGCGAGTATCTCAAGGACATCCGCGGCGCCGGCGATCACGTGGTGGCGCTGATCAACGACCTGCTCGACCTCGCCAAGATCGAGCAGGGCAAGCTCGAGCTCAGCTTCGCGGATCTCAACCTCAACGAATTGGTGCAGGACGCCGTCACGCTGATGCAACCGCAGGCCAATCGCGAGCGCATCATCATCCGCACGTCACTCAACCCGGGCCTGCGGCCGGTCACCGCCGATGCGCGCTCGCTGCGCCAGGTCGTGCTCAACCTTCTGTCCAACTCGATCAAGTTCACGGGCGCCGGCGGGCAGGTGATCGTCTCGACCGCGCAATCGGACGCGGGCGACATCCTGCTGCGGGTGCGCGACACCGGCATCGGCATGGACGAGAAGGAGCTCGGCGTCGCGCTGGAGCCGTTCCGCCCGCTCGCGACGACGGCGCGCTGGGGCTCGGGCGGAACCGGGCTCGGCCTGCCGCTCACCCGCGCGCTCGCCGAGGCGAACCGCGCCCGCTTCACCATCACCAGCAAGGTCGATGACGGCACGCTGGTGGAGGTCGCATTCCCGGTGGCGCAGCCCGCGGCCCAGCCCGCCAAATAAGCACGCGCTCGGTTCTTGCGCGCCCTCTCCCCCTACCGGACCATCAGGGCGATCGCATTTGAGACTTGGCACGCTGCCTGCGCTCCCCCGCAGCGGCCCGCAGCGGGAGAGGAAGCGCACATTGCCCTGCTCACCTCATGTGCAACCGCGAGCAAATTTTATGCGGCGTCGACCACCGGCGCGATATGACGCCGCGGGAAAAGTGCGCTAGTCTCCCTCCGGGGCTGAGCCGTGAGGCCAGCATGCGGCGAAGGACTCGGTTGACGTTGCGTTGTCTCGCGACTGCCGTCGTGGCGGCCGCGCTGTTCTTTCCTGCGATCGCATCCGCCGCCGAGACGGTCGACCTGTTGCTCGTGTTCGCGGTCGACGTGTCGCGCAGCATCGACCAGGACAAGTTCCAGCTGCAGCGCGATGGCTACGCGGCGGCGATCACCAGCCCGCGCGTCCTCGAGGCGATCCGCTCGGGGCCGCATCACCGCATCGCGGTGATCTTCGTCGAATGGTCCGGGATGGGCTTCCAGCGCGTGGTGATCGACTGGACCATGATCGGCGATGCCGCGAGCGCTCAGCAGTTCGCCTCCGCGCTCGCCGAGGCGCCGCGCTCGTTCCAGGACCGCACCTCGATCAGCGGCGCGATCGAGTTCTCGATGGCGCAGCTCGACAAAGCGCCATTCGACGCGCCGCGGCGCACCATCGACATCTCGGGCGACGGCACCAATAACGCCGGCCGCGACGTGCGCCTCGCGCGCGACGAGGCCCTCGCCAAGGGCGTGACCATCAACGGCCTCGTCATCCTGAGCGAGCACCCGCTGTCGTGGAACGCCGAGCACACCAACCCGCCGGGCGGGCTCGACAAGTACTACGAGGCGAACGTGATCGGCGGCCCCGGCGCCTTCGTGATGGTGGCGCAGAACTTCAACTCGTTCGGGACGGCGATCGTCAACAAGATGATCGCCGAGATCGCCGCGGCTGATGTGCGGCAGGTGCCGCACGGACCGCGGCTTGCGCGGCAAGCGCATTAGTCATCAGTGATGTGAGCACCCTGCCCGCGGCCTCTCCCCGCGCTCGTGAGGGAGAGCCGGAGAGGGGCTCTCTCCGCACATTGGGAGCAAGCGGTGAAAGCCCCCTCCCCACCCTCCCCCGCAAGCGGGGTCGGGGGCGCAGGCGTTGTGCTCATCTTATATGCGATGGCCCTGCACGCCGCGGCGCCGGCGCCCTTGATCACGCTCCCGGCGCTGGCTAGAGATTTGCCAATTCACCGGGCGCGAGCGGAGTTGTCATGAAAAAAGTCTATCCCGACGCCAAGGCGGCGCTCGCCGGCCTGCTCAAGGACGACATGCTGATCATGGCCGGCGGCTTCGGCCTGTGCGGCATTCCCGAGACGCTGATCATCGCGATCCGCGACGCGGGCGTGAAGAACCTCACCATCGTGTCCAACAATGCGGGCGTCGACGGTGCCGGGCTCGGCCTGCTGCTCGAGACACGGCAGGTCAAGAAAATGATCTCGTCCTACGTCGGCGAGAACAAGACCTTCGCGCAGCAGTTCCTCGCCGGCGAGCTCGAGATCGAGTTCAACCCGCAGGGCACGCTCGCCGAGCGCATCCGCGCCGGCGGCGCCGGCATCCCGGCCTTCTACACCCGCACGGGCGCCGGCACCGACATCGCCAAAGGGAAAGAGGAGCGCGTGTTCGACGGCGAGCGCTACATCATGGAGCGCGGCATCGTCGCCGACCTCGCGATCGTGCACGCGTGGAAGGGCGATACCGAAGGCAACCTCGTCTATCGCAAGACCGCGCGCAACTTCAATCCGATGATGGCGACCGCCGGCAAGGTCACGGTGGCGGAGGTCGAGCATCTGTTCGAGCCCGGCCAGATCGATCCCGACCACATCGTCACGCCCGGCGTGTTCGTGCAACGCCTCATCCACGTGCCGAACGCGAAGAAGCACATCGAGCAGCGCACCGTGCGCAAGCGGCCCGCCGCCGCGGCGGCGGGCGCGGAAGTCTAGCATTCGACGATAAAACGGAGCGCCCCCATGCCCTGGACCCGCGAGCAGATGGCCGAGCGCGCCGCCAAGGAGCTGCGCGACGGCTTCTACGTCAATCTCGGCATCGGCATCCCGACCCTGGTGTCGAACTACATTCCCAAGGGCATGAGCGTGCAGCTGCAGAGCGAGAACGGCATGCTCGGCTTCGGCCCGTTCCCGTACGAGGGCGAGGAAGACCCCGACCTCATCAATGCGGGCAAGCAGACCGTCACCGAGATCCCCACCACCAGCTTCTTCTCCTCGGCGGACAGCTTCGCGATGATCCGCGGCGGCCACATCGACATCGCGCTGCTCGGCGCCATGCAGGTCGCCGAGAACGGCGACCTCGCCAACTGGATGATCCCGGGCAAGATGGTGAAGGGCATGGGCGGCGCCATGGACCTGGTCGCCGGCGTCAAGAAGGTGGTGGTGATCATGGAGCACACCGCCAAGGACGAGCCCAAGCTCCTGCACAAATGCAGCCTGCCGCTCACCGGCGCCGGCGTGGTCGATATGGTGATCACCGACCTCGCGGTGTTCAACATCGACCGCAAGGGCGGCGGCGGCATGACGCTGATCGAGCTCGCCCCCGGCGTGACGGTCGACGAGGTCAAGCGCAAGACGCAAGCCACGTTCAAGGTGGCCGCCGGGTTGCACTGATCTTTCGGCATGGCGCCTGCCTGCGCTCCTTCTCCCCGGAGAGGAGAAGGCTCGGGTGAGGCGCTCTAGGGTGCCAGCGTTGCGACGCCGAGCGGCCCTCACCCGGCTCGCTGCGCGAGCCACCTTCTCGTTGCGGGAGAGGGAGGAGGAAGCGGCCCCAAATCCGTCACAAGGACCGGCAAAGTTGCCGCCGCATCGCGGGCGCTATAGTCTCGCCCGGAACCCTCGCGAAAACCGGATCCCTCCACGGTGTCTGCGGCCACTGGCTTGAAGCGTCTCGGTATCGCCGCCGGCGTCGTGATCGTCGTCGGCGTGACCGGCCTGCTCGCGGCCCCATGGCTGATCCCGGCCAACGGCGCCCGTGGCGCCGTGACGGCGCAGATCAGGGCCGTCACCGGCCTCGAGCCGGTGGTGCACGGGCCGGTCGAGGTCTCGCTGTTTCCCTCCGGCATCGTCCGCCTCGGCGATGTCGTGCTCGGCGACACCCACGGCCACGCCCCGCCGCTCGCCGCCGATCGGCTGATCGCCCACCTCCGGTTCCTGCCGCTGCTGCTCGGCCGGATCGAGATCGCCGACATCGTGCTCGACCATCCGCGTATCGCGGTGCGAATCGACAAGGACGGGCGCTCGAACTGGTCGCCGCTGCTCGCCGCGCTCGCGACCGCGCTCAAGCCGGTCGACCGCATCATGTCGTTCAACGAGATCCGCGTCGACAACGGCACGATCGCGATCGAGGACGCGAGCCATTCGCTCACCGAGAACCTGACCAAGGTCGACCTGTCGCTCGCCTGGCCGTCGATCTCCAAGAGCTTCGGCACCACCGGCCACTTCACCTGGCGCGGCGAGCCGGTCGACGCCAGCATCGTGGTCGGCGATTTCCTCGCCGCCCTCAGCGGCGACAATTCCGGGCTCAAGATCCGCCTGAGCGGCGCCCCGCTCCGGCTCGCTTTCGAGGGCACCATCAGCAGCGCGCCGAGCTTCAAGGCCGACGGCACGCTGTCGGCGGAAGCGGCCTCGCTGCGCGACGCGCTGCGCTGGACCGGCGACACGCCGGTGCCGGGCGGCGGCTTCGGCCACTTCACGCTCAAGGGCCGCGCCAACATGGTCGAAAGCTCGATCTCGCTCGGGCCGGTCAACGTCGAGCTCGACGGCAATGCGGCGGAAGGCGCCCTCTCCTATGCGGCCGACGGGCAGCACACCTGGCAGGGGACGCTCGCGGCCGACGATCTCGATCTTACGCCTTATGTCTCGACCATCCGCCTGATGGCCGCCAACGCGCGCGAATGGAACGAAAAGCCGCTGGCGCTCGATGGCTTGAGCACCTTCGGCCTCGACCTGCGCCTCTCGGCGGCGCGGCTGCGGATCGGCCGCGTCCAGCTCGGGCGCACCGCGGTCGGCGCCGGCCTGCGCGACGGCAAGCTCCTGCTCTCGATCATCGACTCGCAGGCGTTCAACGGCACGATCCGCGGCTCGTTCGCGATCGCCCGATCGCATACCGGGGCCGAGATGAAGTCGGAAATGCATTTCGGCGACGTCGATCTCGACTCCTGCCTCGGCGAGCTGTTCGGCCTGCATCGCCTCGAGGGCAAGGGCAACCTCGACTTCGCGCTCGAAGGAAGCGGCAACAGCGTGCTCGAGCTGACGCACAGCCTGTCGGGGACGATCGCGCTCGACTCCCAGCAAGGCGCGCTCGCCGGGATCAATGTCGAGCAGGTGCTGCGGCGGCTGGAGCGGCGCCCGCTGTCGGGCGGGGACTATCGCAACGGCCATACGCCCTACGACAAGCTCAAGCTCGCGCTCAAGGTGACGAAAGGCACCGTCACGGTCGACGAGGCGAGCGTCAACGGCTCGTCCGTGCGTGTCGCCATCGCCGGCACCGCCTCGGTCCCCGAGCGCGACGTCGACCTCAAGGGCACCGCGAGCCTGCTCGACAGCGCCAACAACATCGCCTTCGAGCTGCCCTTCGTCGTCTACGGTCCGTGGGACGATGCCACGCCGATGCCGGACCCGACCGCGCTGCTGCGCCGCTCCGACGCCGCCGCGCCCCTCCTCGATGCGGTGCGCGACCGCAAGGTGCGCGACGCGGTGCGCTCGGCGATCGACCGCCTGATGGGGTCGCGCAAGGCCCCGGCGTCGACGCCGGACCCGGCGCCTGCACCCGCTCCGACCGCGAACGCGGTGCCGCAATAGCGGCGCCGGTACGGGCTTTCCCGCGAACTTAGGCTATCATGGCAGGATTGCGAATCAGCTGGACCAGAACGGTCCGGCGACGACGAGGCTTGCAACGACGAGGCATGGATGCTGGAAGGCCTCCTGCGCACGCTGGTCAAGATCGCGGTCGCCTCGCTGATCGTCGGCACGATTTTGGGCCATTTCGGCATCACGGTCGACCTGCTGATGAAAGCCGCCGGCCTGTCGATGGATCGCATCGAGGAGTTGGCCCGCCGCGGCATCACCTGGGCGCTGCCCAACCTCCTGCTCGGTCTCCTGATCATCGTGCCGCTGTGGTTCCTCGCCTTCATCTTCCGCCCGCCGGGCCGCAGCAGCAGCGAGTGAATCGGATGACCGGCCTCGTCATGGCCGGGCACGACGGTTCACAGGAGAAACCTACTTCCCCGCCAGGCCGGCGGCCTCGCCCGCTTGGGCGCGGCGGCTGATGAAGGCAGCCGCGAAGATCGCGACCGCGACCACCGCGACCAGGATGGTGCAGATCGCGTTGATCTCCGGCTTCACGCCGAGGCGCACCTGCGAATAGATGCGCATCGGCAAGGTGGTCGCGCCCGGGCCGGTGGTGAAGCTCGCGATGACGAGATCGTCGAGCGAGAGCGAGACGGCGAGCAGGAAGCCGGCAATCACCGCCGGCGCGATCAGCGGGAGCGTGACGGTGAGGAACGTGCGCGCGGGCGGACAGCCGAGATCCATCGCGGCTTCCTCCAGGCTGCGGTCGAAGCTCGCGAGCCGCGACTGCACCACCACGGCGACGAAGCACATGGTGAGGGTCGTATGCGCGGCCGTGACCGTGACGAAGCCGCGGTCGACGCCGGCGGCGACGAACATCAGCAGCAGCGACAGGCCGGTGATCACCTCGGGCATCACCAGCGGCGCGTAGATCATGGCGGCGAAGCTCATGCGGCCGCGGAAGCGGCCGAGCCGGGTGAGCGCGAGCGCCGCGCAGGTGCCGAGCACGGTCGCGGCCGCCGCCGAGATGGTGGCGATCGCAACCGATGCAATCGCGGCCTCGCGCATCTCCTGGTCCTCGAGCAGGACCGCGTACCAATGCATCGACCAGCCGCCCCACACGGTGACGAGGCGTGAGGCGTTGAACGAGTAGATCACCAGGATGGCGATCGGCAGATGGAGAAACGCGAGGCCGAGCGCGACCGAGACCATGTTGAAGGCAGACAGGCGCCGCATCGCTCAGCGCTCCACGCTCTTCATCTGGAGGTTCTGGTAGATCGCGATCGGCACCACGAGCAGCACCAGCAGCACGACCGCGATGGCGGACGCCACCGGCCAGTCTTTGTTGCTGAAGAACTCGGTCCACAGCGTCTGGCCGATCATCAGCGTGTCGGAGCCGCCGAGCAGGTCGGGAATGACGAACTCGCCGGTGATCGGGATGAAGCAGAGCAGCGCGCCGGCGCCGATGCCGGGCAACGACAGCGGCACCGTGACCTGCCAGAACGCCTTCCAACGCGGCGCGCCGAGATCGGCCGCCGCCTCGAGCAGCGTCTCGTCCATCTTCTCCAGCACCGCATAGAGCGGCAGCACCATGAAGGGCAGGTAGGAGTAGACGACGCCGATGTAGATCGCGGTGTCGCTCGCGAGCCAGGCGACCGGCGCGTGGATGATGCCGAGCGCCGCGAGAACGCGGTTGAGCAGCCCGTCGCTCTGCAGGATGTTGATCCAGGCATAGACACGGATCAGGAACGAGGTCCAGAACGGCAGGATCACCAGCATCACCAGCACGGCTTGCAGGCGCTTGGGCGCCCGCGCCATGCCGTAGGCGACGGGATACCCGATTGCGAGCAGGATCGCGGTCGAGACGGCAGCGACCTCCAGGCTCTTGAGATAGGAGAGCGCGTAGATGTCGTCGGATATCAGCGTGCGATAATTGTCGAGACCGAGCCCGGCGAGGAAGGCCTTGATTGCACTCCAGCCGGCCGCAACATCGAGGGTCGGCGTATAGGGCGGCAGCGCGATCGCAGCCTGCGACAGGCTGATCTTGATGACGATCAGGAAGGGAACGAGGAAGAAGAGCGAGAGCCAGAGGTAAGGCGCCCACAGCGCGAGGCGCGCGCCCCACCCGGTCGACATGGCGTCGCGCGTCTTCATCGGCGCGGCTCAGCTCGTCAGCAGGACGCCGGCGTCGGGCGTCCAGGTGAGCCACACGCGATCGTCCCAACTGATCGGACGGTCCGCGGTGCGGCTCGCATTCGCGCGCGATGCGGTGACCACGGCGCCGTCGTCGAGTCTCACCCGATAGAGCGAGATGTCGCCCAGATAGGCGATGTCGCCGACCCGGCCGGCGAGGCAGTTCTCGCCGACGCCCTCGGGCTTCTCGGTCGCGAGGCGCAGCTTCTCGGGACGCAGCGCGATCGCGACCTGCTGCCCGGGCTTGACTGCCGAGCCGCCCGGGGCGACGCGGTAGCGCCGCCCGCCCGCGCCTTCGATCGCGACGCCGTCCGCGTCGGCCGTGACGACGGCGCCATCGAGCAGGTTGACGTCGCCGATGAAGCCCGCGACCCAGCGCGAGCGCGGCTCCTCGTAGAGCTGCTGCGGCGTCGCCACCTGGACCAGCGTGCCGCGATCCATCACGGCGATGCGATGCGCAACCGTCATCGCCTCCTCCTGGTCGTGGGTGACGATCACGAAGGTGGTGCCGAGTCGCGCCTGCAGGTCCATCAGCTCGAATTGGGTTTCCTCGCGCAGCTTCTTGTCGAGGGCGGCGAGCGGCTCGTCGAGCAGCAGCACTTTCGGCCGCTTGGCGAGCGAGCGCGCGAGCGCGACGCGCTGGCGCTGGCCGCCGGACAGTTGATGCGGCTTGCGGCCGCCAAGCCCCTCGAGCTTCACCAGCGCCAGCATCTCGGCGATCCGCGCCTCCATTTCCGGGCGCGGCATGCGATCCTGCTTGAGGCCGAATGCGATGTTGCCCGCGACGGTGAGGTGGGGAAACAGCGCGTAGCTCTGGAACATCATGTTGATGGGCCGCCGATGAGGCGGCACGCGGGCGATGTCATTACCGCCGAGCTGCACGGAGCCCTCGTCGGGCGTCTCGAAGCCGGCGAGCATGCGCAGCAAGGTGGTCTTGCCGCAGCCGGAGGGCCCGAGCAGGGCGAAGAACTCGCGCTCATAGATCGCCAAGTCGAGCCGGTCGACCGCGATCGTCGCGCCGAACCGCTTGGTCACCCTATCGAAACGCACCAGCGGGCGAACGGAAGCGTCGGTCCAAGGCGCAAAGCCGCGTCGCATCTAGGGGCACGCCCCGACGCGGCGCCGATCACGCGCGACCGGACAGAACGGATGGCTCACGGGGCGACGTTCTCCCACTTCGGCGCCATTTACCTTCCGCGCCGCGGGCGGACAAGAACATTCTCGCCGCAGCCTCGGCCAGGTCGGGCGACCGTCAGGCTGCCGCCTTGAAGTGCCTGAGCCGCATCCCCTTGAGCACCGTGATGGCGAGCAGTGCCGTCAACGCATCGAGGCAGACGACGACGATGAAGACGGCCGTCCAGCTCCCGGTCTGCTGCTTGAGGAACGCGGCCGCCGGTCCGCCGAGAATCGAGCCGACGCCCTGTGCGATATAGAGGAAGCCGTAGTTGGTGGCGGCGTATCGCGGGCCGAACGTGTCCGTCAGCGTCGAGGGGAAGAGCGAGAAGATTTCGCCCCAGCCGAAGAACACGAGGCCGGTGAGCACCACGAACATCGCGGGATGGTCGAGGAAGAAGAACAGGATGAGGATCGCGATCGCCTCGAGCGAGAAGGCGAGCGCCATCGTCGACTCGCGGCCGATGTGGTCCGACACCCAGCCGAAGAACGGCCGCGTGAGACCATTGGTGACGCGCGAGAGCGTGAGCGAGAGCGGCAGCGCCGCCATGCCGAACACCAACACGTCGGCGACCTTGAACTCCTTGGCGAAGGGCCCGACGTTCGAGACCACCATCAGGCCGCTGGTCGACATCATCGTCATCATGATGAACAGCAGATAGAAAATCGGGTTGCCGAGCATCTCGATCGGCGTGTAGCTGCGCTTCGCCTGCAGCTCCGTCTGCACGACCGCCGGGTCGTAACCGGCCGGCCGATAGTCCTCGGCGGGGGCGCGCAGGCCAAGTGCGGCGGCGACGCCGATGACGCCCTGGATGATGCCCCACACGACCAGGGTGTGCTGATAGCCGGAGCTCTTGATCATGCTGTCGATCGGGAAGCTGGTGAAGAACGCGCCGAAGCCGTAGCCTGCCGCCGCGAGCCCGGTCGCGAGGCCGCGCCGGTCCGGGAACCAGCGCACCATCAGGCCGATGATGCCGACATAGATGATGCCGGTGCCGAAGCCGCCGATCACGCCATAAGTGATGTAGAGCGCGGTGAGCGAGCTCGCCTGGGCGGCGAGCACCCAGCTTCCGCCCGACAGGATGGCGCCGGCCGAGATCAGGAGCTTCGGCCCGAAGCGGTCGACCAGGTAGGCCTGGAACGGCGAGAAGAATGTCTGCAGCACGATCAGCAGCGAGAACGTGAACTGGATCTCGGCGAGGGTCGTGCCGAGCTTGGCGTTGAGCGGCCCGGTGAACAGCGTCCACACATATTGCGGGCTCGAGATCGCCATCATGGCGATGAGGCCGAGCAGCAGCTGTACCCACCGATTGGCGAGCGCCGACGAGGACGCCGGCGCGGATGCGACAGACATGGATCAATCCCCCCGATCGAAGGCGCAATTGCAGCATGGGACCGCGCAGAAGTCAAAAAACATTCATAATTGAGCAATTGTAGCCCGCGATTGTAGCCCGGAATGGAGGCGCGAAGCGCCGTAATCCGGGATCGGCCGGCGCCGGAGCACGGCGCTGCGCGCCTCCATCCGGACGACGAACCCACTTACGACACCAGCGTCCGTCGCACCGCGTCCTGCCAGCCGGCCCATTTGCGCGCGCGCGTGCTCGCATTCATGCGCGGCACGAAGCGGTGCTCGCGCTTCCACGACTTGGCGAAGGCATCGGGCGCGGGACATACGCCTGCCGCGAGGCCCGCCAGATAGGCGGCGCCGAGCGCAGTCGTCTCCATCACGGCCGGACGGTCGACCGGCGCGTCGAGGATGTCGGCGAGGAACTGCATCGTGTAATCGCTCGCCGTCATCCCGCCGTCGACGCGCAGCACCGTGTTGCTCGCCGCCGGCCAATCGGCGCGCATGGCCTCGATCAGGTCGCGGGTCTGGTAGCCGACCGACTCGAGCGCGGCGCGCGCGATCTCGGCCGGGCCGGACTTGCGGGTGAGCCCGAAGATCGCGCCGCGCGCGCTCGCGTCCCACCAGGGCGCGCCGAGACCGACGAAGGCAGGCACGAGATAGACCTGCTCGCCGGGATCCGCCTCGATTGCGAGCGAGCCGCTCTCCGAGGCGCTGGCGATGATCTTCAGCCCGTCGCGCAGCCACTGCACGGCGGCGCCGGCGATGAAGATCGCGCCCTCGAGCGCATAGGTGCGCTGCCCGTCGAGCTGATACGCGATGGTGGTGAGCAGGCGGTTGCGCGACTGCACCATCTGGGCGCCGGTATTGAGGAGCGCGAAGCAACCGGTGCCATAGGTCGATTTGGTCATGCCGGGCGCAAAGCACCCCTGCCCGACCGTCGCGGCCTGCTGGTCGCCGGCGACGCCCATGATGCGGATCGGGCCGCCGAAGAGGTGCGTGGTGCCGAAATCGCCGGCGCAATCGCGCACCTCGGGCAACAGCGACATGGGCACGCGAAAGAGCTCGGCGAGCGCCGGGTCCCAGGTCGCGCTGTGGATGTCGAGAAGCAGCGTGCGCGCCGCGTTGGTCGCGTCGGTCACGTGGGCGAAGCCGCCGGTCAGCCGCCACAGCAGCCAGGTGTCGATGGTGCCGAAGGCGAGCCGCCCCTTGCGCGCGGCCTCGCGCGCGCCGTCCACGTGATCGAGCAGCCAGGCGATCTTGGTCGCCGAGAAATAAGGATCGAGCAGCAGGCCGGTCTTCTCGCTCACGCTCGGCTCGTGGCCGGCCGCGCGCAGCGAGGCGCAGGTGTCGGCGGTGCGTCGGTCCTGCCAGACGATCGCGCGGTGAATCGGCTTCTCGGTCGTACGATCCCAGATCAGCGTGGTCTCACGCTGGTTGGTGATGCCGATCGCGGCGACGTCGGCGGCGGCGAGGCCGGCCTTCGCCATGGCGCCGCGCACGGTCGCGACGACGCTTTGCCAGATCTCCTCCGGATCGTGCTCCACCCGGCCGTCGGCGGGAAAGTGCTGGGTGAATTCCTGCTGCGCGGTGGCGACGGGGGTCAGCGCCGCGTCGAAAACGATTGCGCGCGTCGAGGTGGTGCCCTGGTCGATGGCGATGAGGTGGGTCGGCATGGACGGTCCCGCGATTGGCGCGACATCATGCACCACGGAACGCTACGGCGTCGATGCGCTCGATTACAGCAGGACCAGCGTCGTATGGTCCATGTCGCGCTCGGGCTTGTAGGTCGAGGGCTTGCGCGGCTCGGGGCCGTAGTAGTCGCCGCGGCGGATCATGGGGCGCGGATGGGCGAGAACCGACACGAGACGCGCCTGCAGCGCTTGGCTCGACACCGGCTTGAGCAGGTATTCGTTGACGCCCAGGCGCATCGCCTCGATCACGCGCGAGCGCTCGCCATGCGCGGTCAGCATGATGATGGGCACGTCCGGATGCGGAAACGTCTCGGGCGAGCGCACCGCGCGCACGAAACCCGGACCGTCGAGCTCGGGCATTTCCCAATCGGCGAGCACGACGTCGGGGTTGAACGAGCGGATCGCGTCGAGGCCGGCGTAGCCGTTGCTCGCTTCCTGGATGTTGCGCACGCCGATGGTCATCAGCAGCGTGCGGATCACCTTGCGGATGTAGCTCTCGTCGTCGATGACGAGCACTCGGCGCGGGCCGACCAGGGCCGCGACCTTCTCGTCCATCCCGTGCAGCGAATGTGTCATCCAGCCGGCTTTTGCGAAAATTATCGGCAAGAAGGAAACATGGATTATTTAATGTTGAGTATGCGACTCAGGTAAAATGCGCAGGGTCGCGTTCGTGGCAAACGGCAAACGGCAAACGGCGAATAGGGAATAGAAAATGCAATGAGGAAATCGTTAACCCTACTCGCTATTCGCCACTCGCCATCCCCTCAAGTTCCCGTCCCGATTGCGCTCGTCATGAATCGCTCGACGGCGGCGGCCTCTTCCTTCGACAAATAGAGACCGAGCTTGCTGCGTCGCCACAGCACATCGTCGGCGGTCTCGGCCCACTCGTGCCGCATGAGGTAGCGGACCTCGGCCCCGGTGAGGCCGGCGCCGAAGGTCGGCCCCAGATGCTCGGCGCGCGTCACCTTCTCGAGCACGAGCTTGACGCGGGTGCCATAGGCGGCGACCAGCCGCCGCGCCTGCGCCTCGCCGAGAAACGGCCAGGTCCGGCGGGTCTCGACCACGAGGGCGTCGTCGCTGCCGGGCGGGAAATCGCCGCCCGGCAGCGTCCATTTGGCAGTCCATCGCTTGCGTGCCTTGGCATCGGGAAAGAAGTCGCGAAGCTTGGCGAGCACATCCTCGGCGAGGCGACGATAGGTGGTGATCTTGCCGCCGTAGATGGTGAGCAGCGGCGCCTTCCCCTCGGCGCGGTCGAGCGCGAGATGATACTCGCGCGTCGTCTCGGTCGCGCTGCCGGCGCCGTCGTCGTAGAGCGAGCGCACGCCGGCAAAGGCCCAGATCACGTCGGCGGGCGACAGCGGCTCGCGGAAATAGGCGTTCACCGAGTCGCACAGATAGGAGATCTCGCGCGCCTCGACGGTCGGCACGGCGGGATCGCCGACGAAATCCTCGTCGGTCGTGCCGATCAGCGTGAAGTCCGGGCCGAACGGGCGCGCGAACACCACGCGTCCGTCGGGCGTCGGCAGGATGTAGGCGCGGTCATGCTCGAACCTGCGCTTGACCACGATATGGCTGCCCTTGACGAGCCGCACCGGGAGCGGCTCCTCGAGCCGCAGCACGGTCTCGGCGACGATCGGAATCCAAGGGCCCGAGGCGTCCACCAGCACGCGCGCGGTCGCGACGTCGCGCCGGCCGCGCGCGTTGAGCACGAGCGTCCACTCGGCGGCGCGCTCGGCGCGCACGCAGCGGGTGCGGGTGCGGATGGTCGCGCCGCGCTCGGCGGCGTCGAGCGCGTTGACGACGACGAGGCGGGCATCGTCGACGGCGCAGTCGGAATACTCGAAGCCATAGGTGAAATTGCGCTTGAGCGGCAGTCCCGCCGGATCGGCGGCGAAATCGATCGTGCGGTGGCCCGGCAGCGTGCGCCGCCCGCCGATCCAGTCGTAGAGGATGAGCCCGATCTGCAGCATCCAACCGGGGCGATAGCCCGCCTCCGCCGGCAGCACGAACCGCATCGGATGAACGAGGTTCGGCGCGATGCGCAAGAGCACCTCGCGCTCGGCCAGGGCCTCGCGCACCAGGCGAAAGGCGTAGAACTCGAGGTAGCGAAGGCCGCCGTGGATGAGCTTGGTCGAGGCCGACGAGGTCCCTGACGCAAGGTCGTTCTGCTCGACCAGCAGCACCTTGAGCCCGCGCCCGGCGGCGTCGCGCGCAATGCCGACGCCGTTGATGCCGCCGCCGATGATGGCCAGATCGAAGTCAGCCATGCGGGTCCTGTGATTCTCAGTCCTGGGCAGAATGGAGCGCGGGCGCAGCGCGCTCAAGCTGAAATCGGTCTTGCATTCATGCCGCCCGGGATCAATCTGGATGGAGCGCAACCCGTGGGAGGCTTGGCATGCTGTATCAGGGTCGTCACGTCGTAGTCACCGGCGGCACGGGCGCGCTCGGCAGCGCGGTGGTCGGCGCGCTGCTCGAGGCGGGCGCGACCTGTCATATCCCTTACTTCGTCGAGGCCGAGGCAACACGTTTCCTGCACCGCGAGCACAAGCGCGTGAGCTTGATCAACGCCGGCGACCTCGCCGACGAGGCGGTGGTCGCGCGGGTCTATGGTGGCGTGCCGAAGCTATGGGCGTCGATCCACATCGCCGGCGGCTTCGCGTATGCGCCGATCGGCGACACGACGGTCGCAATCCTGCGGCGGCAGATCGACATGAATTTCGTAAGCTCTTTCCTGTGCTGCCGCGCGGCAGTCGCCGCGATGGCGCAGTCGCCGGACGGCGGACGCATCGTCAATGTGGCGGCGCGCCCAGCGCTGGAAGGCCGGGCCGGCGCCAACATGACGGCGTATGCGGCGAGCAAGGCCGCGGTCGTGACCCTCACGATGGCGCTCGCCGAGGAGGTCGCCGGCAAGAACATCCTGGTGAACGCGATCGCGCCCTCGATCCTCGACACGCCGCAGAACCGCAAGGACATGCCCAAGGCCGGCCACGATGCCTGGCCGAAGCTCGACGAGGTCGCGCGCACCATCGTGTTTCTCGCCTCGCCCGACAACAAGGTCACCCGCGGCGGGATCGTGCCGGTGTACGGCAAGGTGTGACGCTCACGCGGCCGGCGACGCCGCGCGGCGCAGCAGCCGCTCGCACAGCCAGATCGCCGCGAGGCAGAGGCTCCAGCCGATCAGCAGCGACGGCACGCCGACCGCGAGGTAGCCCGCGCCCTCGACCCTGGTCGCCAGCAACGCCAGCCAGCGCCAGAAGCAGACGATGAAGACCACCGCGACGGCGGGCCCGAACCAGACGCCGTTGGCCATGGTGGCGAGCTCCTCGCGACGCGCCGACGGCGCCTGCTCCGGGTCGCTCGCCAGCGTATGCAGGCTGAAAAAGGCGATCAGCGGCAGCGCCGACAGCAGGCCCACCACCGCGGGCGAATGGGCGATCTTGTCGACGATAAGCACGGCGGCGAGCGCGATGGCGAACAATCCGATGCGGATGCGATTGCGATCGAGCAGATGTCCTAATCGTACGGGCGGAGCATCCTGCGATGCCTTGGCGCGCCGCACGGGCAACAGCCACGTCAGCAGTAAACCGCCCAGCATGAGGACGAGCGCATAGGCATTCCGGTCATCGGCCGGCACGTTCCAGCGGTTTTGCGATATCACCCACCCGGTCGTCAGCCAGACGACGGCGACGCAGGCGATCAACAGGCCGGAGGCCGCCCGCGGCGAAAAGCCGGCGCGGACCGCGCGGTCGAAGCCCGACAGATAGAGCGCGCAGAACAATCCGTTGAGAAAGGGGATCAGCAGCATGGTGCCGACGATCGGCGAGAGCTCCGACGGCTGGGTCACCAGCATGGTGATCCCATTGAGCGTCGGAAAGGTGAGCATCATTCCGGCGGCGCGCGGATTGCGCCGCGCCGCCCACAGCACCGCGACGTAAAGCACGGTGCCGACCAGCACCTTGGCCGACGACTCGATCATGCCGCGATGGGATCGCGTTGGCGACGGCGCCGCAAGGGCACAGGCAGCATTGCGGTCGCCGCGCCTGCTCGCCTACGCCGGCCTCACTCCGCCGCCGGCACCAGGTCGCGCACCGGGCGCGCCAGCTTCTTCACGGCGTTCGACGCCACGATGGTGCGGTTCTCCGCATAGGCCTCGTGGTTCTTCTCGATGTCGTCGAGGTCGTAGAGGTAGTTGACCATGATGCCGAACGACTGCGCGATGCCCTTGGGCGAGGGGTCGCCGAGCCAGTCGATGCGCTCGAGCCTCGCGCCGTTGCCGAGGTGGAAGCGGGCGACCGGGTCGACCGGCGCGCGGGTGCGCGTGCGCGCGGTCATGAAATAGGTGGCGGCCGCGCGCATCAGCGGCTCGCGCAGGCGCTCGGCCGCCGCCTCGTCCTTGACCCACAGGCCGCCGTCGAGCGCGGCGAGCGCCTCGCGGTCGCCCTCGTCGATCGCGCTCGAGGTGTCGCGCTCGAGCTCGCGCTTGACCCATTTGGCGAGGCCGGGCACCGGCGAGAGCGTCACGAAGGTCGTGAGCTTGGGCAGCTCCTTGGAGATCTCCGCCGCCACCTGCTTGATCAGGAAGCTGCCGAACGACACCCCGGTGAGCCCGCGCTGGCAGTTGGAGATCGAGTAGAACACCGCCGTCGAGGCGCGCTCGCTCGCGATCACCTCGCGCTTCGGTGCGAGGATCGGCGGGATCGCGTCGGCGATCTCGCGGGTGAGCGCCACCTCGACGAAGATCAGCGGATCGTCGTTGAGCGCCGGATGGAAGAAGGCGTAGCAGCGCCGGTCGGGCGGATCGATGCGTGCGCGCAGATCGCGCCAGTCGTGGATCTCGTGCACCGCCTCGTACTGGATGATCTTCTCCAGGATGCTCGCCGGCGTCGACCAGTCGATGCGGCGCAGCACCAGAAAGCCGCGGTTGAACCAGGACGAGAACAGATGGACGAAATCGGCATCGACGGCGGCGAGATCCTCGCGATGGTCGAGCGCGTTCATCAGCTTCTCGCGCATCGCCACCAGTGCCCGGGTGCCGCCCGGCGCCATGTTGAGGCGGCGAAACAGCTCCTGGCGGCGCGGCTCGGCGGCGCTGTGCAGCTCGGCGGCGTTGGCATCGTTGGGCGTCCGCTGCCAGGCCTCGACCGCCACCGCGATGCGCTTCTCGTCCGGCCCGAAACGATGCGCCAGCGCCTCGAAGAAAGCGATGCGCGGGCCGGTGGTGAGCTCGGCAAAGCGCAGCAGGATGTCGCGCGCGAGCGCGGTGCCGGAGGCCTCGCCGCGCACCGAGACGAGGTCCTCGCACAGGTCGATGAGGCTCTCGGATCGCTCGGACGGCGGCCCGCGCCGGCCGCGGGTGCGGTCGACCAACGCGCGGCCGCGTTCCGAGATGCTCTGCAGCAGCTCACCGAAGAATGAGGTGTTCATTCGCGTTGATCTTTCCGCTCGAACGGATGGCCCGACCGCTGATCTGATGTCTCAGGCCGCAATTTCAACGACGAGCCCGTTGCGATGCTTGCCGGAAAATGCCCTGAGAACGCGCTTACACCCGGATGCGTCAGGTATAGACAAATTCGCGTCCAGGCGCCACAGAGTGGCTTGGATATCACCCATTCTTGACGTTGATAACGCCAAAGGAACCTATCCATGGCTGGCCCGTTGTCCGGTCTACGCGTTCTGGAGCTCGCCCGCATACTGGCGGGCCCATGGGCCGGGCAGATTCTCGCCGACCTCGGCGCCGATGTCGTCAAGGTCGAGCGCAGCCGAACCGGCGACGACACGCGCGGCTGGGGCCCGCCGTTCATCGAAGGCCACGATGGGCATCTCGGCGCCGCCTATTTCCACGCCACCAACCGCGGAAAGCGCTCGGTCGAGGCGGATTTCGAGACCGCCGACGGCAAGCGAATCGTCAAGAAGCTCGCGGCGCGCTCGGACGTGCTGATCGAAAACTTCAAGGTCGGCGGGCTCGCCAAGTTCGGGCTCGACTACAAGAGCCTCGCCCCCGATTGCCCGCGACTGGTCTACTGCTCGGTCACCGGATTCGGCCAGGACGGCCCCTATGCGTCGCGCGCCGGCTACGACCTGATGGCACAGGGCATGGGCGGCTTCATGAGTCTCACCGGCATGGCGGACGGCGAGCCGACGCGCGCCGGCGTGCCGGTATCGGACATCTTCACCGGCGTCTATTCGGTGATCGGCATTCTGGCCGCGCTGGCGCAGCGCGAGCGCACCGGGCGCGGCTCCTATGTCGACACCGCGCTGGTCGATTCGACCGTCGGCGTGCTCGCCAACCAGGGGCTCAACTTTCTCGCCTCCGGCAAGGTGCCGGGCCGGATCGGCAATGCGCATCCGAACATCGTCCCCTACCAGGTTTTTCCGGTCGCCGACGGCTACATCATCATCGCGACGGGCAACGACAGCCAGTATCAGAAGCTGTGCGCCGTGCTGGGAGCGCCCGAGCTCGCCAAGGACCCGGTCTATATCGACAACAAGGCACGGCTCGCCGCGCGCCCTGAGATCGTCGGCAAGCTCACCGCGCTGACGCAGAAGCGCACGAGCGGCGACCTGCTCGAGAAGCTCGAGGCGGTCGGCGTGCCGGCCGGCCCGATCAACAATCTCGACCAGGTGTTCGACGACCCGCATGTGCGCCACCGCGGCATGAAGCTCGAATTGCCGAGCGCCGACGCGAAGGCCGGCAGCATCCCGGGCATCCGCACGCCGATCATGATCGACGGCTCACCTATGGCGGCGCCGCGCCCGGCGCCGAAGCTCGGCGAGCATACCGCCGAGGTGCTGCGCGAGATCGGCGAGGCGTGAAAGCGCGACCCCGACTGATGCGGATGGCGCCGCGTTCGGCGGTCGGCTAGCATTGCGTCTTGACCATCCGGTCAATTCCGCGCCAATGAGAACAGCATGAGAGGAAGGCCGTGACCGCTGCCATGCGTTGCAAGATCCGTTCGCTCGCGATCGCCGTCGCGATGGTGCTTTTCGCTGTTGCCGGTGCGAGCGCCGCGGGCGCCAAGCACCGCATCGTCATCCAGGTCGACCAGAACGACAAGGCCGTCATGGATCTCGCCCTCAACAACGCCCGGAACGTGATCGAATATTATCGCGAGAAGAATGAGGACGCGGATGTCGAGATCGTCGCCTATGGGCCGGGCCTCAACATGCTGCGCGAGGATACCTCGCCGGTGAAAGACCGCATCAAGCAGCTCAAGGACGTGAGCTTCCCGTCAAACCTCACCTTGTCGGCCTGCAACAACACCAAGCAGGCCATGGAGAAGCGCGAGGGCCATCCGATCACGATCATCCCGCAGGCGCACCTCGTGCCCGCGGGAGTGGTGCGGATCATGGAGCTCGAGGAGCAGGGCTGGAGCTACGTGCGGCCATGAGAAGGCTGCGGCGTCCGGTCGCGCGTGCCGCAACGGCGCCAGGTGATGGCGCCTAAGCACAAACGGCCTACGTTGCGGCGTTCGTCGGCGTGGGGAAATCCCAGGGGAAATCGTCAATGTCGGCTCAGATCGTTCGTATTTTTCTGTTCACGGTGGCGGCGCTCGTCGCCACGACCGCGCCGGGCGCGGCCGAGTATCCGGACCGGGTGGTGCGCATCGTCGATCCCTATCCGCCCGGCGGCTCGGTCGACGTGATGGCGCGGCTGCTCGCGGCGAAGCTCAGCGAGGTCATGCACGGCTCATTCATCGTCGAGAATCGCGCGGGCGCCGGCGGCAACACCGGCGCCGAGTGGGTCGCGAAGTCCGAGCCCGACGGCTACACGCTGTTCTTCACCGCGCCCGGCCCGCTGGTGATCAACCAGACGCTCTATCGGACCGCGCTGGGCTACGATCCGGTCAAGGACTTTGCCCCGATCGCGCTGTTCGGCGTCACGCCGCTGGTGATGATGGTCGCGAACGACGTGCCGGCCAAGAACGTGCAGGAGCTGATCGCGCTCGCCAAGGCCAAGCCCGGCACCCTCACGTTCGGCTCGGCCGGCATCGGCACCACGCCGCACCTCGCCGGCGAGCTGCTCAAGAGCATGGCCGGGATCGACATCACCCATGTGCCGTTCCGCGGCACCGGCCCGGCGATGAACGACCTGATCGGCGGCCACATCCAAATCTTCTGCGACCTGCTGCCGACCAGCCTGCCGCAGATCGAGGCCGGCAAGGTGCGCGGCATCGCCAATGCGGGCGAGACGCGACCGCCGGCCCTCAAGGACCTGCCGACGGTCGCCGAGCAGGGCCTGCCGGGCTACAGCGTCACGTCCTGGTACGGCGTCGTCGCGCCCGCGAAGATGCCCGAAGCCGACAAGGCGCGGCTGATCGCAGCCGTCAAGCAGGTGCTGGCATCGCCCGACGTCATCAAGCGCATGCGCGATCTCGGCTCCGAGCCGGGAACCGCATTCGGCGCCGATTTCGCCGCCTTCATGCAGGGCGAAACGAAGAAATGGAGTGACGTGATCCGCAAGTCGGGCGCGCATGTCGATTGATCAATGTCGATCGAGCAAGGTCGATTGAACGTGCCGGCGCCCGCGACGGAGGATCGCTGACGTGGCGGATTCGCGCTTCACGCTTCGCGTCCTCTCGACCCTCGGCCTGCGCGGCGTAATGACCGAGATCACGCCGGTTCTGACGCGGCGCGGGCTCGACTTCACGGCGTCGTACGGGGCGAGCAACATCCTGATGCCGCGCATCGCGGCGGGCGAGGCCGCCGACGTCGCGATCCTCACCGACGCGGCGATCGAGGACCTCACGCGGCGCGGCGTCGTCATCGACGGCTCGCGGCGCGACCTGGCGCGCTCGGCGATCGGCATCGCGGTGCGCGCTGGCGCCGCTCGCCCGAACATCCGCACGGTCGACGCCTTCAAGGAGACGATCCTCGCGGCGCGCTCGATCGCATTCTCGCGCAGCGGCGCCAGTGGCCTGCATTTCGCCAAGCTGATCGAGCAACTCGGCATCGCGGCCGAGGTGATGCGCAAGGCGCGTGTGTTCGACGGCGTCGTCGGCGAGCTCCCCGCCAAGGGCGACGTCGAGATGGCGGTGCAGCAGGTGAGTGAGCTCAAGCTCGTCGACGGCATCGACATCCTCGGTGCCTTGCCCGACGAGCTGCAGAAGATCACCGTGTTCTCGGCAGGGGTCTTCGCCCGTACGGCGCGGCCGGCGGCGGCCGGTCTGTTGATTGCGGCGCTCGCCTCGCCCGAGGCCATGGGGGCCATGCGCCGGCAGGGGCTGGAGCCGGTCGGACGGGTCGGATAAGCAGGCTGCCAGTCTGGCGGCCGACCGGTCGCCTTTCGCCGGGAACCATTCATGGATGCGACCATCGCGGGAGCGCGCCGCGATCAGCCGTTCGGCCATCTCGTCACCAGCATCGCGCTCCTGTGGATCGGCGGCGTCGGCCTGCGGGTGACGATCCTCGCGGTGCCGCCGCTGATCCGCCTGATCCACGACGACCTCCATCTGTCGGAGACCGAGATCGGCGTGCTGACCGGGCTGCCGACGGTGCTGTTCGTGTTCGCCGCAGTCCCGGGGTCGCTGCTGATCGCGCGGCTCGGCGCCCGCACCGCGGTGATCGGCGGGCTGCTCGCGACCTCGGTCGGCTGCGCGCTGCGCGGCACCGCGCCGGACTTCGCCCTGCTCTGCGCCGCGACCGTGCTCACCGGCCTCGGCGTCGCCGTGATGCAGCCGGGGCTGCCGCCGCTGGTGCGCGACTGGCTGCCCGACCGCATCGGCTTCGGCACCGCGGTCTACGCCAACGGGCTCCTGGTCGGCGAGATCATCCCGGTCGCGCTGACGATGCCGCTGGTGCTGCCGTGGGTCGGCGGCAGCTGGCGCCTCGCCTTCATGGTATGGGCAGTGCCCTGCGTCGTCATCGCGCTCGCCCTGCTCGCCTTCGCGCCGCGCACCCACAATGACGACGCGGCCGCGTCGCCGCGGTGGTGGCCGAACTGGCGGAGCGGGCTGATCTGGCGCCTCGGCCTCATGTTCGGCGCCAACAACGCGACCTATTTCACCACGAACGGATTCATCCCGGACTATCTCACGCACATCGGCCGGTCCGATCTGATCAGCACGGCGCTGTCCGCGCTCAATATCGGCCAGCTTCCCGCATCGCTCATCCTCCTCACCTGCGCGGGCCGGCTGGTCGGCCGCCCGTGGGCCTACGCGGCCTGCGGCGTGCTGTCGTTCACCTGCGTGCTCGGCATCGTGCTCGGCTCGGGTGCCGTCATCGTCGTCGCGGCGGCGGCGCTCGGCTTCTCGGGCGCCGTCACGCTGACGCTGCTGCTCGCGATGCCGGCGCTGCTGAGCGCGCCGGACGACGTCCATCGCACGACCGCGGCGATGTTCACGATCAGCTATTCGTGTGCCGTGATCGTGCCGATCGTGAGCGGCGCGCTGTGGGATGCGAGCGCCATTCCGGCGGCCGCATTCGTGCCGATCGCGCTCGGCAATCTGATGCTGATCGCGCTGCCATGGCGGATCCGGGGACGCGCGCCGGCTGGCTAGGCCGGGCGTGGAACAAGCCGCGTGGAACAATCCACGCGGCTCAAGATTGCCCGATTATGACCATGATAGCGGAAATCAGCAGCCTTGTGGCGCTGCGGGAGGCCGAAGCCGCCTGCACGCGCTGCCCGCTCTACCGCAATGCCACGCAGGTGGTGCCGGGCGAGGGACCGAAGCACGCGCACGTGATGCTGGTGGGCGAGCAGCCGGGCGATCAGGAGGACCGCCAGGGCCATCCCTTCGTCGGCCCGGCGGGCCGCGTGCTCGATCGCGCGATCGTCGATGCGGGGATCGAGCGCAAGCAGGTGTTCGTCACCAACGCGGTCAAGCACTTCAAGTTCGAGCCGCGCGGCAAGCGCCGGCTGCACAAGCGGCCGAGCGCCGGCGAGGTCGACGCCTGCCGCTGGTGGCTCGATCGCGAGCGTGCCCTGATCAAGCCGCGCGTGATCGTCGCCTTGGGCGCGACCGCCGCGCGCGGCGTGCTCGGGCGCTCGGTGACGATTTCTTCAGTACGCGGCGAGGTGCTGGACGGCGCGAACGACAGCCGCGTCATTGTTACGATCCATCCTTCCTATTTGCTGCGTCTGCAGGACGACGAGTCGAAGGAGCGCGAGTACGAAGGCTTCGTCGCCGACCTGCGCCGGTGCGCCAAGCTGCTCGCCGCATAGCGAGCAGCTCGACGATCACCATCAGCCCATCTCGGGTTGGCGCTCGAGCCGAACAACCGGCGAGATCAGGATCGTCGCCGCCTGGATGAGGAAGCCGAGGCTCGCCACCACGAGGCAGGCTTCGGCGCCATAGAGCCCGCCGACCGCCGCGCCGATCGCGGCGCCGATCGGCCGGGCGCCATAGGCCACGATGTTGAGCGCCGAGACGCGGCCGAGCAGATGATCCGGCGTGACGGTCTGGCGCAGCGTGGTGGTGCTGATCACCCAGATGATCGGACCTGCGCCCATCAGGAAGAAGCTCGCGCCGGCGAGCAGCGCCGACGGCACCCAGATCGTCGCCACCATCACGACCGAGGCGAGGAGCCCGGCGACCGGCCCGGTCGCGATGACGATGCCGAGGGGCAGCCGCTGCATGACCCGGTTGGCGATCAGCGCGCCGATGACCATTCCGATGCCGTAGCTCGCGAGCGTCACGCCGACACCGGTCGCGGAGAGCCCGAGGCGGCGCACCGCGTAAGGCACGAACACGGCCTGAAGCACGAAGAACGCCGTGTTGAAG
The DNA here is from genome assembly GCA_035293985.1 of Xanthobacteraceae bacterium. Lineage (GTDB taxonomy): Bacteria > Pseudomonadota > Alphaproteobacteria > Rhizobiales > Xanthobacteraceae > JAVDCA01. The sequence goes on along the minus strand of DATGLS010000037.1, from coordinate 279,124 downwards.
ACGAATTGCGTCACGAACACCGGCCGCAGCAGCGGGTGGCGAAACAGGAAGGCCGCGCCCTCGCGGATGTCGGCGAGCGGATGGCGCGACGGCGGCGCCTGTCGCGGCGGCTCGCGCACACCGGCGAGAAGGACGACTGCGACGACGGACAGCGCGGCCGCAAAGCCGAAGGCGGGCGGACCGCCGACCCAGCCGACCAGCGCGCCCGCCAGCGCCGGACCGCCCGCGAATGCGACGGTGCGAGCGAGCTCGATGCGCGCATTGGCGGCGGGAAGTGCGCTCTGTGACACCAGCGAGGGCACCAGCGAAGGCGCCGCCACGCTGAACGCGACCGTTCCGCAGGCGCCGACGAAGCCGAGCCCCGCGAGCAGCGGCCAGGTGAGCAGGCCCGATGCGGCGAGCGCCAGCACGGCGACGAGGGATAGCGACCGCAGGGCTTCGGCGCTCGCCATGACGGTGCGGCGCGACAGCCGGTCGGCGAGCAGGCCGGCCGGAATCGCGAACAGCACGAACGGCAATGTCTGCGCGGTCTGCAGGACGCCGATCTCGGCAGTGCCGGAGCCGAGCGCGATCACCGCGACGATCGGCGTCGCGGCGAGCCCGATCTGCTCCGCCGATTGCGCCGCGAGGTTGGACCAGGCGAGGCGCTTGAAGGTGGATGAGAGCTGGGTTCCGATATTGGCGTGCATGGTGCTGAACCTTTCCGTTGCTGGTTCAGCATGTGGACCCAACGGCGGCGCGCCGCACTCCGACCCTTGCTTTCGAATTGGCGACGAAATCGCAGGGTGGGCAAAGGCGGCCGAGCTCTCTCGGCTCACGGCGTGCCGGCAGACTCGCCGTGCCCACGCGAACGCTGTTCACACGTGGGCACGGCGGGTCTGGCACGGTGCCGCAACACAGGCACTTCGGCCGCCTTTGCCCGCCCGACGGCTCAAATCGCCGCCATGGCGCCGCCGTCGACCTGCCAGGCGCAGCCGAGCACGTAGCTCGCGCGCTCGGAGCAGAGGAACGCAACCACCGCGGCGACCTCTGCCGGGTCGGCGAGCCGCCCGAGCGGCAGCCGCGCGCCGCGCGCATGCAGCACCTCCGCCTCCGACTTGCCGGCGTCGGCCGCCTCCTTGCGGATCCGCTCCTCGACCCGCTCGGTCAGTGTCCCGGCCGGGCTCACGGCATTGAGCAGGATGCCGTCCTTGGCGAGCTCGTTCGCCATCGCCTTGGTGAGATTGAGAATCGCCGCATTGTTCATGCCGGTCGCGACCGCGCGCGGCTGCGGCTCACGGCCCGCATTGCCGGTGACGTTGACGATGCGCCCCCATTTGCGCGCCCGCATCGGCGGGATCGCGTGGCGCATGCAGCGGGCGAAGCCGTTGAGCTTCTTGTCGAAGCTCTTTCCCCAGTCGGCATCGGAGAGCGTGAAGAGATCGCCCGGGCTCACCAGCGCCGCATTGTTGACGAGGATGTCGAGCCGGCCGAGCTCGGCGAGTGTGCGCTCGACCATGAGGCGGATCGAGTCGTCGCTTTCGATGTCGACCGGGATGCCGAGCACCCGGCCGCTGCCCTTGGCGCCGAGCGCGCGGCAGGCCTCGGCATTGCGTTTGGGATCCTTGCTTGCCACGACCACGTGGGCGCCCTCGGCGAGCAGCTCCGCCGCGCAAGCGCGGCCGATGCCGCGGCTTGCGCCCGTGACGATGGCGACGCGGTCCTTGAGGCCGAGATCCAAGTTTTTCCTCCGCAAATCATTCCCGTCATGCCCGCGAACGGGGCATCCACGTCTTCCTGCGCCGGCAAAGACGTGGATCGCCGGGACAAGCCCGGCCACGACGAATGCGTCAGCCGGTGTACTCGAGAATGTGCATCCCCGCCCCGCCCCGATCGATCAGATACAGCAGCCCATTCTCATCGACACCGATGTCGTTCGACTGCACGGCCTGACGATCGCCGGAAAGCTCCGGCACGAAGCAGCCGATCTCCTTCGGGCGCAGCGGATCGCTGACGTCGACCGCGCGCAGGCCGGCGTTGAAGTAGGTGAGGAAGACGATGTTCGCCCACGGGCCGTCGCTGCGGATGTCCTCCAGGATGTTGTGGGCGCCGAAGCGGCCGGGGCGATCGAAGTATTTCTCGCGCTCGGGAAAGAACGTGGCGACCGGAATCGGATTCGTCTCCTTGCGGATGTCGACCACCCACATGAACTGGGCGTCCCAGAATTTCTGCTTGGCGCGCGCCTCGTCGGTGCAGATGAGGTAGGGCCGCTCGCCCACCGGCCACGCCGTGTGGGTCGAGCCGGGGAACGGCGGCGACCATTGCAGGTGGCCGACGAGGTCCATCTTGGTGAGGTCGGTGCAGTCGATGATTGCGATACCGCCGCCCCAGAACGCCGCGTACATGCGGTTGCCGCGGATCATCGGCGGGCCGTGCAGCGTGATCGCCTCCTCGTGCGGATGCGGATCATCGCCGGCGCCCTCGCCTTCGGCCTTCTGCCAGGGCAGGCCCCAGATGCTGACGACCTCGGGCTTGAGCGGGTTCTTCACGTCGAGCGTCCAGATCACCCGTTTATTCCAGCCGGGCGCGTCGTTGGGCAGGAAGGCGAGCTGGCGCTTGTTGTCGACGCCGAAGCGGTGCGGGCCGGAGCCCGGCGTGTCGTAGAAGCCGACTTCCTTCGGCTGGTCCGGCTTGCTGATGTCGAAGATGAAGATGCCGGCCCGCGCGTTGCGGCCGCGGTCGCCGGCGAGCCGCTCGGAATTGACCCACAGGATGTGGTCGCCGACCACGCGCAGCTTGTGGCAGTGCACGCCGGGCGGCGCGCGGAATTCGTACACCTTCTTCGGGTTCTTCGGATCGCGCACGTCGTGCGCCGTGAAGCCTTCGGGCGCGTTGCCGCTCGAGGTGCCGACCGAGCCCACATAGGCATAGCCCTTGTGCACCTGCACGAGGCTGCCGCAGCCCCAGGCGGCGGACGGATCATGGCCGATCTTGCGAAAACCCTTGCTTTCCTCGGGAAATTGCGCGGCCATTGTGATCCTCTACACGTGAGTTGGTTGCAAGTCGGCAAGTGGTTTACACGAGCCTATCGGCCTTGGCACCTCGCATTTCAGGAGACCCCCGCATGAGTGCAGCGATGGCAAAGCAGATCGTCTTGACGGCTCGCCCGCAAGGGCGCCCGACGCTGGAAAATTTCCGCCTCGAGGAGGTGCCGATGCCGGCGCTGCCGCGCGGCGGCTTGCTGCTGCGCGTGCTGTATCTCTCGCTCGATCCCTACATGCGTGGGCGCATGGACGACCGGAAATCCTACGCGCCGGCGGTCGGGGTCGGCGAGGTGATGACGGCCCAGAGCGTCTGCGAGGTCATGGCCTCGGAGAATCCGCACTACGAGGCCGGCGACATCGTGCTGGCGCCCACGGGCTGGCGCACCCATGCGGCTTCGGATGGCACCGGGCTGCGCAAGCTCGATCCGGAGCGCGCACCGATCACCACTGGCCTCGGCGTGCTCGGCATGCCGGGCTTCACGGCCTACTCAGGCCTCTACGTCATCGGCAAGCCGAAGGCGGGCGAGACCGTCGTCGTCGCGGCGGCGAGCGGGCCGGTCGGCTCGCTGGTTGGGCAGCTGGCGAAAATGGCCGGCGCCCGCGCGGTCGGGATCGCGGCCGGTGCCGACAAATGCCGCCACGTGAAAGAGGAGCTGCGCTTCGACGCCGCGATCGACCACCGCGCGCCGAACTTTCCCCAGCAGCTCGCGGCCGCCTGCCCGAAGGGGATCGACGTCTATTTCGAGAACGTCGGCGGCGCCGTGTGGCAGGCGGTGCTGCCGCTGCTCAACCGCTTCGCCCGCGTGCCGGTGTGCGGGCTGATCGCGCAGTACAACGCGGCCGACGCGCCCGGGCCGAACCTCCTGCCCGCGACCATGCGCGAGGTGCTGAGCAAGAGTCTCATGCTGCGCGGCTTCATCAACTACGAGTTCGCCGCCGAGCATTTCGCGACCTTCCTGCAGACGGTCGCGGCCGGCATCAAATCGGGCGAGATCCGCTACCGCGAGGACATCACCGACGGCTTCGAGAACGCGCCCGCGACCTTCCTCGGCATGCTCGAGGGCAAGAACTTCGGCAAGACATTGATCCGCGTCGCCGTGCGACCGTGATACGCTTGCGGCCAACCACAGGGGAGCCAGACATGGACCTTCAGCTCACAGGCAAGACCGCGCTGGTGACCGGCGGCAGCGAGGGCATCGGCAAGGGAATTGCGCGCGCGCTGGCGAAGGAGGGTGTCGATGTGGCGATCTGCGCACGGCGCGAGGACGTGCTCGAGGCCGCGGCCGCCGAGATCGCCAAGGAGACGGGGCGCAAGATCTTCGCCATTGCGGCCGATCTCACCAAGGACGCCGACGCGAAGAACTTCGTCGAGCAGGGGCACAAGAGCCTCGGGCGTGTCGACATCATGGTCAACAACGCCGGCTCCGCCGCCGGCGGCGTGATCGAGACCCTGTCCGAGGAGGCATGGCTACAGGGCCTCCAGCTCAAGTTCATGGGCTATGTGCGCTGCCTGCGTTACGTGCTGCCGATCATGGTGCGGCAAGGCGGCGGGCGGGTCGTCAACCTCATCGGCAACGACGGCGTCAAGCCCTCGTATTGGGAGGTCGTGCCGGGAGCCGCGAATGCGGCCGGGCAAAACCTGACCAAGGCGCTCGCCGGACAGTACGGCAAGCACAACATCAGCTTCTGTGCCGTCAATCCCGGCCCGGTGCGCACCGAGCGCTGGGCCGGCCTCGTCGCCGCCATGTCGCGCGACATGAAGCTGCCCTACGAGGAGGCGGACAAGCTCGCCCCGGCGGCGATCCCGCTCGGCCGCATCGCCGAGGTCGAGGAGTGCGCCAACCTGGTCGCCATGCTGGCATCGCCGCTGATGCACATGGTGAACGGCACCATGATCGAGATCGACGGCGGACAGGAGAAGGCGCTGATGGACCGCCTGCGCGACCGCATATGATCAGGCTGCGCCGCGCCGCAGGATTTCCCGCAGCCGCTGCGGCGTCACCGGCAGGCGCGTGACCGCGCCGGGCATGCCGATCGCATCGTCGATCGCGGCCGCGACCGCGGCGCCGACCGCGTTGCTGCCGCCCTCGCCGGCGCCCTTGAGGCCGAGCGGGTTGAGCGGGCTCGGCGCGTCCTCGGCGATCACCACATCGAGCCGCGGCACCTCGCGTGCGGTCGGCATCAGGTAGTCGGCGAAGCTCGCCGACAAAGGCTGGCCGTGTGCGTCGTAGACGAATTCCTCGAGCAGCGCGCCGCCGAGCCCCTGCGCGATGCCGCCGGCGATCTGACCTTCGATCAGCATGGGGTTCACGGCGCGGCCGACGTCATAGGCGGCGAGATAGCGTTCGATCGTAACGCCCCCGGTCTCGCGATCGACCCGCGCGACGGCGACGTGCACGCCATACGGATAGTTCATGTGATCGGTGTAGAACCAGCCGTCGGCCGCGAGCCCGGGCGTGCGGGAGCCGCGCAGCCGCGACGCCGGCTCGAGCGCGCGTGCGACCTCGCCGAGCGGCATCGAGGGCCCGCCGGCGCCGCCCGCGCACACGACCGTGCCGTCGACGATGTCGAGCGCATCGGCCGGCTGCTGCAGCAGCTCGGCCGCGATCTCGATCGCCCGGGCGCGGACCTCGACGGCGGCAAGGCGCGTCGCCTCGCCGGTCATGACGGTTGCGCGCGAGGCAAAAGCTCCCATGCCGAACGCGATGCGATCGGTCTGGCCGTGCACCACTCGTACGCGGACGTAGTCGACGCCGAGGGTCTCGGCGCAGATCTGCGCAACGACCGTTTCGATGCCCTGGCCGAGCGAGGCGGCGCCGGTGACGACCTCGACGGCGCCCGACGCATCGACCACGACCCGCACGCCGTCGAACGGACCGAGACCGCTTTTCTCGACGAACAGCGCCAGACCTACCCCGACGCATTCGCCGGCGGCGCGACGACGCTCCAGCGCGGCTTGCAGCTCGCGCCACTCGACCGCGGCCATCGCCTTGTCGAGCAGGCCCGCATAGTCGCCGGAGTCGAGCACGATCTCGGTGCCGAGCGTGCCGAGCGGGCGACGGTAGGGCATCTCTGCCTTGCCGATGAGGTTGCGACGGCGCACCGCGATGCGATCGATGCCGAGGCGCGCCGCGATCGCATCCATCAGCCGCTCGCGCACGAACGTGCTCTCGTAACGGCCGGGCGACCGATAGGTCCCGCCCGGCGTCTTGTTGGTCAGCCGCACGTGGCCGACCGCCCGGTAGGCCGGAACGCGGTAGGGGCCGGGCAGCATGGCGGCAGCGAGATCCGGGACCGTCGCGGCATGGGTGCGCACGTAGCCGCCCTGGTCGTGGAAGAACTCGTCGTCGATCGCCAGGATGCCGCCCTGCGCGTCGACCGCGGCGCGGACCTTGTGGCGCTGCTCGCGCGAGTGGTTGGCGGCGGTCAGGTGCTCGCGCCGGTCCTCGATCCATTTGACCGGGCGGCCGAGCCGGATCGCGGCGAGACAGGCGAGCACGTCCTCGGGGTAGAGCTCGCCGCGAATGCCGAAGCCGCCGCCGACATGGCCCTCGTAGAGGTGGACGCGCGAGGGCGGGCGGCCGAGCATGCGCGCGATGCTGTCCCGATTCCAGTGCGGCACCTTGGCGGCGCCATGCAGCTCGAGCACGTCGTTCGCCCGATCGTGGCGCGCGATCAGGCCACGCGTCTCGATCGGCACCCCGGAGTGGCGGCCGATCGCAAGGTCGAGCTCGACCACTGCATGGGCGGCCGCGAAAGCGGGCGCGAGCTCGCCGTAGGACTTCTCGACGATCGCCGCCTCGGTCGAGCGGCCGGGCTCGAATTCGCCGGGGGGCGCGGCGGCGTCGAGGACGGCGGGCAGGACCTCGATCTCGACGGCGACGAGATCAGCCGCATCCTCGGCGACGTAAGGATCGTTGGCGAAGATCGCGGCCACCGGATCCCCGACATAACGGACCTTCTGGTTTGCCAGAATCGTCTGCCGATAGGGCGCGAGGCCCTCGATCCGCGTCAGGCGGAAGTCGATCGGCGGAATTTCGGCGACATCCGCGAAGGTCCACACCGCGGCGACGCCGGGCAGCGCGCGTGCCGCGGCCGCATCGATCGCGACGATGCGGCCATGCGCATGCGCGGACCGCACGATCCGCATGTGCAGCATGTCGGGGAACGCCATGTCGGCGGCGAAACGGCCGCGGCCGACCACCAGCGGGCCATCCTCGAGGCGCGGAACGGAGCGGCCGATATAAGTCATGCGCCGGCCATCATCGCGGCTTGCCCGCCGCCTGCAGGGCGGCGAGAACGCGGCGCGGCGTCGCGGGAAATTCGTCGATCACGGCGCCGAAGGGGCTAAGCGCATCGTTGACGGCATTGACGACCGCGGCCGGCGCGCCGATGGCGCCGCCCTCGCCCAGCCCCTTGGCCCGGGTGACGGAGGCCTGGGTCAGGGTCGCGAGGTGATGAATCTCGATCGTCGGCGTCTCGCGCGCCGTTGGCGGCAAAAAGTCCGCAAGGGTCGCGGTCAGCACATTGCCGTCGGCGTCGTAGATCACCTCCTCGAACAGCGCATTGGCGATGCCCTGCGTGACCCCGCCCCGGATCTGCCCGTCGACGATCATCGGGTTGATCAGGCGTCCGGCGTCCTCGGCGACGATGAACTTCTCGATCAGCACCTGCCCGGTCTCGATGTCCACCTCGACGATCGCGAGATGACACGCATTGGAGAACGTCCCGGCCGGATCGTACACGGCGTTCTCGGCGATGCCCGGGGCGATTTCGCCCTTGAAGCGATGGGTCTGGTGATACGCCGCGCGCGCCAGCGCTTCCATCGTCACGGCGCGATCGGTGCCGGCCACGCGCGCGACGTCGGCTTCGATGACGATGTCGTCGGCGGAGGCTTCGAGCAGGATGCCGGCCATTTTGGCGAGCTTGGCGCGCACCTTGCGCGCGGCGAGCAGCGAGGCGCCGCCGGCAATGACGAGCGAGCGGCTCGCGAACGTGCCCCAGCCATAGGGCGTGCGGTCGGTATCGCCGTGCACGATGGTGATCCGCTCGGGTGCGGTTCCGATCTCGTCGGCGATGATCTGGGCGAGCGTCGTGCGCAACCCCTGGCCATGCGGGGAGGCGCCGATGCGCGCCTCGACGAAGCCCGACGGATCGACCGTAATGTCGACCGCTTCCCAGCCCGGCGTCACCTCCATGCCGCGCGCCGCGAAGGCCGGCGTGCCATAGCCGGTGCGTTCCGAGAACGTCGCGATGCCGAGGCCGAGATATCGGCCGGCGCGGCGCGCCTCGACCTGGCGCGCGCGAAACTGCGGGATGCGCGCGGCCACGACCGCCGCCTCCATGGTCTCGACGTAAGTCGCCTCGTCGAACACCAGGCCGGTGGCGGACGTATGCGGAAACGTCTTCACCAGATTGCGCCGCCTGATCTCGACCGGATCGAGGCCGAGGGCGGCGGCGGCCTTGTCCATCAATCGCTCGATCGCGAAGGTGATCACCGGCCGCGAGACGCCGCGATAGGGCGCCATCGGGCAAGTGTGCGTGACCACGCCGCGTGAGACGCAGGCGTATTCGCCGACCGCGTAGGGGCCCGGCATCTCGGCCATGGCCATCAGCGGCTCGACCCCGCAGGTCGTCGGGTAACACGAGTAGGCGCCGATATTGGCCACCACGTCGGCGAAAAGCGCGGTGAGGCGCCCATCGGCGTCGAACGCACCTTCGAGCGCGATGCGCTGGTCGCGCGCGTGGAAGCAGGCGATGAGATTCTCGCGGCGGTCTTCGGCCCAGGCGACGGACGTGCGCAGCTTGCGCGCGAGCCACGTCACCAGCACGAATTCCGGCGAAAGCGACATCTTCTGGCCGAAGCCGCCGCCGACATCGGGCGCGATCACGCGCAGCTCCGCCTCCGGCATGCCGATGAGCTCGGCAATGATGGTGCGCATCAGATGCGGCATCTGCGTCGTGCAGTGAAGCGTCACGCGCCGGCTCGCGGGGTCGAAGGCCGCATGGGCGGCGCGCGGCTCCAGCGGCGTTGCATTCTGCCGATGCGAGCGGATCTCGGACCTGATCCGACGGTGAGCGGCCGCGATCGCCGCATCGAAGCCCACGGTCTTCACGCGCGCGTCGACCACGACGTTTCCCGCGGCCTGGCGATGCACTAGCGGCGCACCGGGCGCGAGCGCCGCAACGGCATCGACGACTGGAGGCGAAGCATCGATCTCGACCACGACCCGGCCGGCGAGGTCCTCGGCCTCCTGAGGCGTCGGCGCCACCACGGCGGCGAGCGGCTCGCCGATGAAGCGCACCACGTCGGCCGCCAGCACGTGCTGGCTGATCGGCACATAGTTGAACTTGTGCAGCATCGGCGTGATCGGCTTGATCGCCGCGATGTCGGCGGCCGTCACCACCATCGCGCCGTTCGGCCCGCGCACGCCGGCGATGCGGCCGGACGCGACCGGGCTGCGCACGAAGCTCACCCACCGCGCCGCCGGCAGGTTCGCGGTGAAGCCGCCCTGGCCGGTCAGGAGGCTCGCATCCTCGACCCGGCGGAGCGAGCGGCCGACCCACGTCGCGCGTGTGTTGGGATGATCGGCCATGGCAGGGCGAGCGTGTGCAGCCTTCCGGATCGCGCGGTCGAGCGGTGTTCGCGACCGATCATGGCGACCAAGTCGCGCGAAATCAAACATAGACTCCATTCCGTCATGCCCGCGAATGCGGCATCCACGTCTTCGCGCAAGCAAGGCGTGGATGGCCGGGACAAGCCCGGCCATGACGAGGTAATGAGTGCGCTCTAAAGCTTCTCCGCCAGAAACCGGATGAGCCGCGGCGCGAGCACGGCCGGGTAGCTGCCCGGCTCGTCGATCGGGTCGCTCAGCCAATAATGTCCGGCGCCCGGCACGTAGCAGCTGCGCACGAAGAAGCCGGCCTGCTTGAGGGCGCGCAGGAAGGCGTCGGTGTTGCGGGCGCGGTCGACCAGGTCATCCTCGGTGCCGCAGGCGAGCAGCACGGCGATCTGGTTGTTGGCATAGGTCGCGTAGCTGATCGGCGTCGCATCGAAATAGAGCTGGCGGCTCTCCATCGGGGACGCGCCGAGGAAATTCTCGATGTTGTTGTCGCGCGGGCTGTCGGCGCGGTAGCGCTCCCACATCTCGATCAGGTCGTAGACGCCGTAGACGCCGATCAGCACCTTGACGTTGGCGCTCGCATGCGCCTGTGGGTCGCCCGGGTAGCCGTCGAGAAACGCGCCCGCGTTGGCGCCGAGCGCCGCGAGCGAGGCGAGATGCGCGCCCGCCGAGGCGCCGAACAGACCGATGCGCGCCGGATCGACGCGGTATTCGCCGGCATTCGCGCGCAGGAACCGCACGGCCGCCACGATGTCGTGCACGGCGTGCGGAAACGTCTTGTTGCCCTTCTTCGCCAGCCGATAGCTGACTGTGAACATGGCGTAGCCGCGCGCCGCGAGGTACGGGCCCCAATACTGGAACGCGCTGCGCGCGCCCTGCTGCCAGCCGCCGCCGTGCACGGCGACGAGCGCCGGAAACGGGCCGGCCCCTTTGGGCAGATAGACATCGCCTTGCAGGCCGACGCCGTCGTGGGTCGCATAGCTGACTGCGGCGCGCAGGTCGTGCTCGGAAGATGTCATTGCATCCATCGTCGGGTTGGGTCGGCGGGTGGCGGGCGGAGCAACTCTGTCATCGTGCACGCCGCGACGCAATGCGCGTGGGGTAATGCAGGGCGCCCATGCGTGGCCGCCGCGCCTCCGTTGACAGGGTCCGTGTCTCCCTGTTCGATGCCGGGGCTGACACCAATGAAGTTCGGGACCGAAATGCCAATTCCTGCCGCTGGGGTGGCGCCGCGCGATGGCGGACCGCTTGTCGTCAATGGCCTGAAGATCGAGACGATCGAGCGCGGCGCGGGGCGGCCGCTTCTGTTTCTCCATCCCGGCATCGGGCTCGATCCCAAGGCGGCGGTGCTCGACCTGCTCGCCGCCAAGACGCGGCTGATCGCGCCCTCGCATCCGGGCTTCGGCGCCTCCGACCTCGCGCCCGTCATGACGACGGTCGAGGATCTCTCCTATTTCTACCTCGACCTGATGGATGCGCTCGACCTGCGCGACACGATCGTGGTCGGCGTCGGCTTCGGCGCCTGGATCGCGGCCGCGACCGCGATCAAGTCGACGGCGCGCATGTCGCATCTGGTGATGGCCAATGCGGTCGGCATCAAGGTCGGCGACCGCGAGACGCGCGACATCGCCGACATCTTCGCCATGCAGGACGCGGATTTCGCCAAGCTCGCCTATTTCGATCCGAAGCTCGGCGAGCGCGACTACAAGAGCATGGCCACCGCCGAGGTCGCCGCCGTCGCGCGCAACCGCGAGTCGCTCGCCCGCTTCGCCTGGCAGCCGTTCATGCACGATCCCAAGCTCAAGAGCCGGCTGCACCGCATCCGCATCCCGACGCTCATTCTGTGGGGCACGCACGACCGCGTGCTGAGGGAGGGCTATGGCCGCGCCTATTGCGCCGCGATCCCGAACGCCCGCTTCGAGCCGATCGAAAAGGCCGGGCACCTTCCCCACATCGAGCAGCCGCAGGTTTTCGCCGACCGCGTCCTCGCCTTCGCGGGCGCGTGACGATCATCCGGAGACAAGAGGCATGCGCGTCTATCACTTCACCGAACAGGCGTATCCGCCCGCCTGGGAAAATCACCCGGGGACGCTGCGCGTCACGCTGCCCAACCGGCTGGTCGACCCGAAGATCGCAAGCGATCTTTTCCACCGCTACTACGACGAATGGCAGCTCGCCGACGAGCTCGGCCTCGACGTGATGCTCAACGAGCATCACCAGACCGCGACCTGCATGTCGTCGACCTGCATCGTCGGGCTGTCGATCCTCGCCCGCATCACCAAGCGGGCCCGGCTGCTGGTGCTCGGCTATCCGCTCGGCCACCGGCCCGATCCGCTGCGCTGCGCCGAGGAGCTCGCGACCGTCGACGTGATCTCGCGCGGGCGCCTCGACATGGGCTTCGTCAAAGGCGTGCCCTACGAGTTCGGGCCGTCGAACCAGAACCCGGTGCGGGTGATGGACCGCTTCTGGGACGCGCACGATTTCATCATCAAGGCGATGACCACCCACGACGCGCCGTTCAGCTGGGAGTCCGAGTTCTTCCACTACCGGCACGTCAACATCTGGCCGCGCCCCTATCAGCAGCCGCACCCACCGGTATGGTCGACCACCGGCAGCCGCGGCAGCGCCCGCGTGCTCGGCGAGCGCGGCCTCGCCATGGCGACGCTCGGCACCGGCTATGCGACGCGCCCGCTCTACGACGCCTACCGCGAGGGCTACGTGGCGAAATTCGGCAAGCTGCCGACCGCCGACCGCTTCGCCTATCTCGGCCTCGTGGCGGTCGCGGACAACGAGGAGGAGGCGCACCGGCGCGGCAAGGCGGTGTCGGTCTATCTGCCGATGAGCGCGGTCGTGGCGCCCGAATTCCGCAATCCGCCCGGCTATCTGTCAGTGGAGGACAATGTACGCTTGCTGCGCGGCGAGACCAAGCCGCGCACCGGCACCAAGGATGGCCGCTTCATCGACATGCGGGTCGCGAGCGTGCAGGACCTGGTCGACACCGGCGTCCTCTTTTGCGGTACGCCCGACCAGGTCTACGACCAGATCGTCGCGTTTGCGGAATACTGCGGCGGCATGGGCAACCTGTTGATGATGGGCCAGGCCGGCACCATGTCGCACGAGGTCACCGCCGATAATCTCACGCTGTTCGCCAAAGAGGTGCTGCCGCGGTTGAAGGAATACAAGCAGCCGGTCGGCGAATTGGCGGCGTAAGCAAAAGCCGTACGCCGTGGGGTGGGCAAAGGCGCATCGGCCGCCTCTCCGCGCGGGCTTCGCGGGCCCTTTGCCCACGCGGGCGTCGGTGCGCCCGATTTCGCCAACCCTACGGCGTCACGCCGGCTCTCTGACCTTCACCGGAAAATACCGCGCCAGCCAATCCAAGATCACGGTGCGCACGCGCGTGTTGCTTTCGGCGAACATGAAGTGATCAGTCTCGGCGAAGAGGTGCAGGTCGGTCGGCTGGCCGGCGCGCTTGAACAGCTCGACCGACTGCTCGGTCGGCGTCACCGAATCGACCGAGGAATGCAGGAGCAGCAGCGGGCGCCCCGCCATGCCGGCGACCACGTCGTCGGCCCGGAAATCGTACATGCTCTGCGCGGTCTCGGCGGGAAACATCTGCACCGAGCCGGCCGCGAGATGACCGCGCAGGTGCTGCGGGATCGGCACGATATCGTAGCGCGGCACCATCAGTGACGGGTTGCGCCGGCCCTCCTCCAGCATTTTGCTGAACTTGGCCCATGCCTCCGGCGTCGCGTGCTGGCCGCGAAACTTGCGCTCGCCGTCGCCCCAGCCGCCCGACGAGATCACCGCCGCGACGCGCTTGTCGACGCCGCCGGCGTAGACCGCGACCGCCGCGCCGAAGCTCGAGCCGATGGCCCCGATGCGGTCGGGCTCCACGTTCGGATGCTTGGCGAGGAACGTGAGCGCGTCGCTCGTCGCCTTCACCTGATCGAGGCAGATGAGCCGGCCCTTCGGCCCCTCGCTCGCACCGCAACCCGGCATGTCGAAGCGCAACGTGACATAGCCGAGCTTCTCGAACATCGCGCAGGGCTCGAGCACGTTGGTCGAGCTCGAGTTGCTGCCGAACCCGTGCAGCACCATGAAGGCGGGCCGCCGCTCGTTCGGCGCGACGCCTCCCGGCACGCGCACCGTCCCCGAAATCTCGAGGCCGTTCGACGTGAAGGTGATCTTTTCCTCGGCCATGGTCGTCATTTCTCCTGCGTGACTCCGGCCGATCGGCCCGGTTCTATTTTGGCCGCGCGGATGTTAGACCGCAAGCGCCCGCCCTCTTCTCTCCCGTCGACCGCCCCCAAAGGAATTGCTGATGAGCGACATTCGCGTCGACCACGCCGAGCTGCATCGTTTCTTCGTCGCGATCTTCCTCGCCAAGGGGATGCGTCCAGCGGATGCGGAGACGCTCGCCGAGATGCTGGTGTGGGCCAATCTGCGCGGCGTCGACTCGCACGGCGCCATGCGGGTGCCGGACTATATGAACCAGATCCGCAAGGGTACGTTCGATCCCCTCGCGCGGCCGCAGCTGCGGCCGCTGATGCCGGCGACCTTCATGATCGACTGTGCGCGCGCGGCGGGGCCGGTATGCATGATGCAGGCGGCGGCGCACGCGATCGAGATCGCCGAGGAATTCGGCGTCGGCGTCGGTCTCCTGAGCGACACGGCGCACACCGGCGCGATCGGGCGCTACGCGCACTGGATCGCCGAGCGCGGCTTTGCCGCGATCGTGATGGTCGCCGGCCCGCTCTTCATGGCCTATCACGGCGCCAAGGTGACGAGCCTCGGCACGAGCCCGATCGCGATCGGCATTCCGGGCCCGAAGGACCGCGATCCGCTCGTCCTCGACATGGCGACGAGCATGACCGCGGCGGGACGCATCCGCCAGGCCGCGGCCGAAGGCAAGCCCCTCGCCGAAGGCCTCGCGATCGACGTCGACGGCAATCCCACCACCGATCCCGCCAAGGCGGCGACGCTGCTGCCGCTCGGCGGACCGAAGGGCTCCGGCCTCTCGCTGCTGTTCGAGTGCCTGACCGGCGTCATGGCTGGCACGCCGATCATCACCACGCTCGCGGGCCTCACCGGTTCCCGCCTGCCGATGCAGAACGCGATGGTGATCGCCTTCAACGTCGCGGGCTTCCGCCCGCTCGCCGATTATCGCCGCGACGTCGGACTGCTGATCGAGGTGGTGAAAGGCCTGCCGCGCCGCGACGGCTTCGATGAGCTGATGTTGCCCGGCGAGCGCGGCGGACGCGAGGCGCAGACGCGGCGGCGTAACGGCATCCCCATCGCGTCGAAGCTGTGGCGCGAGCTCAGCGAAATCGCGCAGGCGCTCGGCGTCCCCCAGCCGCGCACGCTGCCGTAATACGAGGCAGAGTCTCGCTCGCGAATTGGGCGAATCCGCGACCGCCGTGGGCGCACCGCGCTGCGGTAGAGTGGCTTGCCTGACGTTGCCGACGCGCATCGCCGCACCTCTCGCAAAAAAAACGCCGGGCGGGGAACCAAGTTTTGGCTATTTCCTTTTGCAGTATAGCGGCGCGACCGCGTGCCGGGCCGATGTTGCCCGGGCTCTCGTAAATGTCGGGCACGACGGCGCGTTGTCACGATCCCATGGGCCAGAACAACCGTTAAGGCTGTTCACTTCACAGGAGCTGCGCTATGTGCGACTACAGTCTAGAGCACCTCGCGAGCCGTCCGGCCAAAGTCGGCGACAAGCTGGTCTCAACCAAATTCACCAACTCGATCACCCGTGGCTTCACGGCGATCGGCGAACCGAACGTCGCCGTTTGCCTGATGCCCGGCACCGAGCTGGCATTCGAGCAGGACGTCACTTGCGTGCACGCGCTCGGCCTGCTGCCGAGCCGCCGCATCGCCGAGAAGGTGGCGCGCTTCCGCGAGATCAACCTGCAGAACCCGCATGACCACCACGACGCGCTCGAGTTCCCGGGCGGGCAGATCGTGCTGGTGACGCGGCTGTGCGAAGGCCAGGTGGCCACCGTGCTGCAGCTGCCGGTCGACCCGGAGAAGGCGACCGAGCAGAAGGCGGAGACGCCGGAAACGCAGACCGTCTGATCGAGACGCACATATCTGCAAGCAAGCCGTCAGATGGGCCGCCGGGCACCCGGCGGCCTTTCTGCTGTCTACCTTACGCCGTGATAGGCATGCCGCGGCTGCATGAGCGCCGCTTGACAGCCCTCCGCCGCGCCGACAGTTTCCCCCGGCCTCTACCCACCGGGAAACACGCACATGGCCAACCTTCGTCTCAACTTCGCCTGCGGGCCCTACGACCGCACTCAGGCCTTGCGCGACGGCACGATCAAGCCCGAGGGCATCGATCTCAACTACATCGCGCTGCAGCCGGCGGAGATCTTCTGGCGCATGCTGCAGTACCAGGAATTCCACGCCTCGGAGATGTCGCTGTCGAACTACACGAGCCTGGTGAGCGACGGCAACGCGCCGTTCGTCGCGATCCCGGTGTTTCCCTCGCGCGTGTTTCGCCACGGCTACTTCTTCATCAACACGACGAAGGGAGTCGAGCAGGGGGCCGACCTCAAGGGCAAGCGCGGCGGCGTGCCGGAATACAGCATGACGGCTGCGGTCTACATGCGCGGGCTGATGCAGCACGAGTTCGGCGTCAAGCCGAGCGACGTCGAGTGGGTGCAGGGGCGCGCCGATCGTCTCGGCCGCCAGCTCCCCGCCGACGTGCGCCTCACCCAAGCCCCGGCGGGCACCGAGCTCGGCGACCTCCTCGAGCGCGGCGAGATCGATTTCATGATGACCGCCAACAATCCGCTCTCGTTCCGCCGCGGCGCCAAAAACGTGCGGCGGCTCATTCCCAACTACGCCGAGGCCGAGAAGGACTATTATCGCCGCACCAAGATCTATCCGATCATGCATACCGTGGTGATCCGCCGCGACATCTACGAGCGCGATCCCTGGGTGGCGCTCAACCTCTACAAGGCGCTCTCCCAGGCGAAAGAGCATTGCTACCATCTCCTGACCGAGACCGGCTCGCCCAAAGCCTCGTTCGCCTGGCTGCAGCCGATGATCGAGGAGGAGAAGGCGATCTTCGGCCGCGACTGGTACGCCTACGGCATCGAGCAGAACCGCCCCAGCATCGAGGCGCTGCTGCAGTACACCCACGAGCAGGGGTTGACGCAGCGGCGCGTCAAGCTCGAGGAGCTGTTCGCGCCGAGCACGCTGCGCGACATCCCGCTGAGCGAGGGGCAGCAGGTGTGAGCTGCGGGCCTTCGATCGATCGACTCGGGGATCGACGCCCAGCGGGCGGAAGGGCAGAAGACGCGCGACCTGCCGATCCGCGTCCGTTGTCCTTGTTGCGATTGCATCCATGACGGAACCGTGGCGAACCGCGAGGTGCGCGACGCCGCCTGACGGCTGCCTGTCTTTCGCTACACCGCATGCGCCTTGCGGCCGCCGCGCTCGATCGACGCGGGCGCCTCGTCGCGCGCGATCAGATCCTTGGCGAGCGCGAGGCAGCGCATCGCCAGCATCGCGGCGCCCTCGGCGAGCTCGGTCGAGTTCCGCACGATCTCGACATTGACCTCCATGTCCTCGTGCGACCAGCCGCGCGAATGGGCGATGTAGGGAAACTGCGGAAAGATGAAGCCGAGCTCGGCGAAGAAGCCGAGCATCTGCCCCGCGACCGCCTGGATGTTGTCCTGCCCGCCGACGATGATGAAGCCCGCCACCTTGTTGCGGATCAGCACGTTGTCACCGATGGTGATCGCGTTCTGCACGCAGTTGAGCCGTTCCGCCATCTTGAAATAGAGCGATGACGCCGTGCCCCAGCGGATCGGCGAGGCGACGATGATCGCGTCGGCCCAGTGCACGAGCGCCTCGTAGACGCGGTCCATCTGGTCGCTCTCGTCCATCTGGGTGATCGAGCACGGCCAGGTGCAGGCGTGCGCCGCCTTCGAGTAATAGCCCTCGCAGGCGCGGAATTTCAGATCGTTGAGGCGGATCAGGCGCGTCTGCGCGCCCTCGACCGACGCCGCCTTCAGGGCGTGGTCGAGCAGATGATCGGAGCCGGAGAAGCGAGGATTGGCCGCGTCCATCGCGGTGGTCGAGATGCCGCAGACGCGCAGCGGCCCCGCCGCGCGCTTGACCGCACGTTCGAGCGGATGCGGCGGGTGCGGCTTCTTGTTGCGCCGGCTCGCATTGGCGAGATCGACGAGGACGCGGTCATTCTCGACTTTCACCGGATAGGCCGGCACGCAATCTTCCTCGAAGCCCGGCTCGCCCTTGCCGGTGACGCGGTGGAATTTCCAGTGATGCCAGGGGCACGTGACGTAGTCGCCGTCGAGCAGGCCCTCACCGAGCGGGCCGCCGACATGGTTGCAGGCATTGGCGAGCGCGCCGAAGCTGCCGTCGCGGAACGACAGCGCGATATCGCGGTTCTGCACGCCGATGCGCCGCAACGGTAGTGAGCTCAGCTCGGACGCCGCACCCACATCGACCCAGTTCTCGGCCATCACCCCCTCCCTTTGCTCACGACGCGATGATCGCGGCCGGCGTGCCGGGCGCGAGCGGCGTCGGATCGACCTCGACCAGCCCGCCCGCGATCCGCACCCGATAGGTCACGAGCTTCTCGGTGAAGGGCGGCGGCGCGCAGCCGTCGGCGAGCCGGTATTGATAGCCGTGCCACGGGCAGGTGATGCAGCCATCGATGATGCGGCCTTCGCCGAGCGGGCCGTTCTGGTGGGCGCACAGGTTGGTGACGGCGCCGATCGCGTCGCCGTCGCGGAAGACCGCGATGCGCTCGCCACCCGGCGCCGTGACGATACGCGCGCCCTTGTCGGGGATCGAGGCGACCGCGCCGACCGTGAGCCAGCCATTCGTTGCAGGCGGGTGGTCGGATTTGCGCTCGCGCCACCCGGCGACGATATGCAGTGACGTCACCAGCGCGAAGCTGCCGAGCAGCATGATCGGCACGAGCGGCGAGCGCTCGTCCTGCATGTGGCCGAGCGCGACGTGCATCACGACGAGGCCGTAGGCGACGTAGAGCAGCATGTGGAGGAATTTCCAGACCCGCGGGGTCAGGAACATGAGCCAGAAATCATGACTCGTGGAGGCGAGCAGAAAGAGGATCAGCAGGGCCGCGATGCCGAGCGCCTTGAACGGAAAGCCGATGAACTTGGCGTAGTCGCCCCATCTGGTGAGCTCGGCGGCGAGGTTGGGCAGCGCGTGCAGCGTGACGTACCAGTCGAGCAGCCAGGCGAAATGAAAGCTCGCGATCAAGAACGTCAGCACGCCGAAATGGCGGCGGTTGTAGAGAAGCTTCAGAAAGCGCCGATCGAGCCGCGCCAGCGGGCCGATACACAGGATCACGGTCAGCATCAGGAACGCGCAGCTTCCGCTTGCGCGGATCCAGACGTCGATGGCGTCCGACGTCGTCTTCGGCGGATCGGTCCGCCACGCGATCGCGAGATAGCCCGCGACGTAGAGGGCGACGGCGACGATCAAGATCGCATCGTAGACGAGCTTGTCCCGATTCCACTGCACCGCGCGCAGGGCGACGCTCATGCGGAGCGCTCCATCGTCAGCGGGACAGCGCGCGCATGCTCCGGCAGGGGCCGCAGCCACAGCGCCAGGATGACGCCGATCACGACGAGCACCGCGAGGATCGGCCAGACCAGCCGGTGTAGCGAGCGGTGCGTTCGCGTCACGCGTGCCTCCGCGTCTTGCGCCAGCGCAGCAGGATGCAGGGCCACAGCGCGAATGATCCGGGCAGGATGAGGAGACGCGCGCCCAACGTCACCGGCGTCGGGTGCGGCAGAACTTGCGAGATGCCGACGGAGATGAAGGCGATAGCCGTCGCGACGCCTATGGCGGCGTAGAGCGCAACAGCCAGCAGAATGGCGTCAGGCACGCTCATTGTCGTCTCCCCACGCCGACACGTTCGGCCATAAAGCGCACCGAGGCAAGGGCGCGCAGTGGGCACGGGCTGGGTACGCGCCGAGCTACGGATCAGGTGACCGAAGGTTTCGCATCGCGCACAGCCAGCACGAGCGCGCCGGCGAGGCCCGCCAGCACCGCCCACAACGCGTAGCGGAAATCGCCGGCCACGGCCGCCGGAAAGAACGTCGCCATGTAGACGACGGCCGATCCGCAGGCGCCGAGCACGAAGGCGCCCGACGGCCTCGCGCGGCGGCGCCAGGCGAGCGTGCACCAAAGCATGCACAGCAACATCCAGGTGCCGGCGCGCAGCAGCGGTGTGCGGGTGAGCCAGTCGTTGACCGATCGCAGGCCACCGAACCACGCGTTGTCGGTGAAGACCGTTCCGCCCGGATGCTCGATGTCGGCCGTGAACATGGTGAGGTTCTGGTTCACCAGGAAATTTTCCATCACGGCGGCGCGATGCTCGAGATAAGCGAGCGGATGGGCCGCGAGCGCGTGCAGCCAAGCCTGCGTGATCGCCGACGTGCCGAAGACCTTCTCGGCATCGAGCTTCTT
This sequence comes from Xanthobacteraceae bacterium, assembly GCA_035293985.1. Classification (GTDB taxonomy): domain Bacteria; phylum Pseudomonadota; class Alphaproteobacteria; order Rhizobiales; family Xanthobacteraceae; genus JAVDCA01. Next base: position 258,999 of record DATGLS010000037.1, on the reverse strand, counting down.
CATCACGAAGAGGCAGGGCTCCCGCGTCCAGTAATTGTCCCAGTCGGTCGGCTTGTAGCAGGGGCCGAGGAGTTGCGCGTTCTCGTCCGCGCTCCACGCCACCGGGAACTGGTTCTCTCCGGTGAAGTGCGAGATGCCGGCGAGATCGAACACCATGATCGACTGCACGGCGTGCTCGTGCCGCGCGCCGAGCATCGCGTAATAAACGAGCGGCACCAACAGCGCGAACGCGGCGGTCGCCGGAACGTAGAGCAGCGCCGCGCGCTTGAGGTCGAAACGCGCGGGCCAGATCAGGTAGGCCGCGAGGATCGGGCCGGCGAACAGGCCGTTCGGGCGCAGGAGGAAGCCGAAGCAGAGCAGCAGCCAGGCGAGCGCCTGCGCGCCGAGCCGCCAGCCGTCGCGCTGGCGCTCCGCCACCGCAAAGGCGAGCGCCGCAGCGAGCAGCCAGCTCGCGGCCAGGATGATGTCGCGCCAGACGATGCCGACGAACTCGAACGCGGGCGGCGCGAGCGCGAGCACCAGCACGGCCGGCCCGAGCCAGCGCGAGCGGCGCGCGAGCACCAGCGCGAGCACAACGAAGGCGAGCCAGTACAGCGTTGCGATGAACAGGAACATGCTGGCCGCGCCCGGCGCGAGCGGATCGATCAGGGCCCACAGCCTGACCATGACGGGCGACTGCCAGTCGCCCAGCTCGCCCTTGGCGATGTCGCCATGCACGTACCAGGCGTCCCAGGTCATGACGCCCGGGTAGAAGACGCGCAGCGTAAGCGCGAAGCCTGCCGCGGCGAGCGCCACGACAACCAGCGCGCGGCGCCACGTCAACCCGGAGCCGGCATCATCGCTCATGGCCGCACCGCATAGATGTCCCCCGAATTGGCTGCGGCGGGCCGGTCGCGCAGCCAGCGCTGGATATCCTCTGCCGAGCGCCACGTACCGTGCACGAGCTGCTGGCTTTCCCCGAGCGCCGCGTCGAAGCCGGTGAAACCGAGCGCGACGCACCGATCGAGCGCCGCGAGCGCGACGTCGCGCTGTATGATGGTGAACTCGAACGACAGGGCCGGCACCGGCTGGGACAAGCCAGCGAGGGCCTGCGCCTCGAAGCCCTCTACGTCGATCTTGATGAAGCGGGGCAGGCCGTGCCGCGCGATCAGCACGTCGAGCGTCGTCATCGGCACGGTGACGCGGCGCGTCCAGGCCTGGTCGTCCCAGCCTGGCGCGCCGTGCGCAGCCGCAACGAAATCGTCGGACGCAGTGGAAACAGTCGGATTGTCGATGTTGAGCTTGAGCTCGACCGTGCCCGCGCGCTCGCCGAGCGCGACCGGCTCGATCACGACGTCCTTGTCACGCCCGTAGAGCAGCCGCAGCGTGCGCACCAGCGCGGGCTGCGGCTCGATCGCGACCACGCGCGCCTTGAGACGGCGGAAGGCGGCGACGCGGTCGCCCACATGGGCGCCGGCGTCGAACACGAGGTCGCCGGGACGCACGAACTGCCGGTACATCCGGTCCATCGCGGCGCCGTGCCCGCGCGTGCCGTAATAAATGAGCAGTGAGCGGGCGATGCCGCGCGCGATGCGCAAGGATTCGAGGACCCCTTGGAGCACCGCCATCGGCTCAGGCGGCCGCGCGCGCCGGGCGCGCTGCCGCGATCGCGGGCAGCGCCAGCGCGTCGAGCGCGACCGGCGCGGCGGTCTCCTCGGGCAGTCGTCCGATCCCCCACCGCACCAGCGCGGCGCCGGCTGCCGGCGCCGCGCTGATCACCGCGAGCGGGATCGAGAGCGCGAGCCCGGCCGCGAGCGGCAGCGCATACGGGATCGCCCACGGATGCGTGCGCGCCAGAATGGCGAGCGCGCCGACGCCGACGAGGGTATGCGGCCACAGCGCCCGGCACGCGAGGCCGAGCGGCACCACGTGATCGTCGCGCATCTGCGCGGCCCAGCCGACCGTGCGGCGCAACGGGAGGCGGGCGAGGAACAGCGTGTGGCCGAACCACATGATCGGGGCGAGCAGCAACGAGAACACCGTCTCGCCGGCGGAGCTCGCGACAAAGCGTACCGTGCCGCCGAACGACCAGCGCTCCTTTCCTCGCGTCAGCACGTCGACGAAGGTCGCGAGCTTGGGCGAGAGCCACATGATCATGGTGGCAACGAACAGCGCGATGCCCGCATCGGCGCGGATGAAGTCGGCCGGCGTCGGCGCCGCAGCGGCCGCGAGCGTACCGAGCACGAGCAAGGCGATCCAGGCGGGGGAGCCCAGAAACATCAGGATCGCGAACACGAGTTGATAGCGGCTGACCGGCCGCAAGCCCGGCAGCCCGAGCAGATGCAGGTATTGCATGTTGCCCTGGCACCAGCGCAGATCGCGGCGGATGAACTCGAGCAGAGTCGCGGGGTTCTCCTCCCAGCTCTGGTGCTCGAGCGGCAAGACGCGCACCTCGTAGCCGGCGCGGCGCATCAGCACCGCCTCGATCTGGTCGTGGCTCAGAATCTGGCCGCCGAGGATGCCGGTTTTCGGCAGCTCGGGCAGCTCGCAATGGGCAATGAACGGGGCGAGCCTCACCAGCGCATTGTGTCCCCAGTAGGGGCCGCAATCCGCCTGCCACCAGGCGCTGCCGATCGTGTAAGAGCGCATGCCGAGCCGCATGCCGAACTGAAAGAGGCGCGCGAACGCACTGGTCGACGGCAGTCCGACCACCAGGCTCTGCACGATGCCGAGCTTTTCGTCCGACTGCATGATGCGCACGAGGTTGAGCACCGCGTCGGCGGTCATGAAGCTGTCCGCGTCCAGGGTCAGCGAGAAATCGTAGTCGGCGCCCCATTGGCGGCAGAAGTCGCGGATGTTTCCCGCCTTGAAGGCGGTGTTGACGGGGCGGCGGCGATAGGTGACGGCGATGCGGCCGCGCCACGCCGCCGCGAAAGCGGTGAGCCGCGCCTCCTCGACCGCAGCAAGATCGGCGTCGCCGGTGTCGCTCAGGATGAAGACATGGAAGCGGTCGCCGACGCCGGCGCCGACCAGGCCGGCCATTAGCGGCGCGAGGTTGCGGATCACGCGCTGCGGCGCCTCGTTGCGGATGCAGATGAGGATCGCGGTCGAGGCCGTGATCGGCTCGTCGCCGCGGACGCGCGCCGCCGCCGGGAAGATCGTAGCGATCGGGCCGCGGGCAAAGCGCATCACGCAGAAGCCGATGACCGAGATCGAGAAGCCGATCACGAGCCAGGGCAGCGCGATCGCATAGAGCGCGAGCAGCAGGAGATCGACCACGCCGAAGCCGCCGGGCGAGAGCGCGACGACCGCCAGCGCCAGGACGGTCAGGGTCGTGGCGGCGACCAGGGTGAAAAACAAAGCCCGCCGGAACTTGACCGGCGGCCCGGTTCCCACCGCGACCGCGCTGGCCGATGAATCACGCATTCCACCCCCGGTGCCTTTCCCGCGCGCCCAGGATATAGCCAGGGGGTGGGGGACAAGTCCATTCATCGACAGGATCGCGCGACCGTGGCCGAGGAAACCGCGCAGGCACTCTGGTATGTCGCGCCCGGGCGGGTGGAAATCCGCCGGGAACGCGTGGCCGCGCCCGGTGACGGCGAAGTGCTGGTGCGGGCGCTGCACGGTGGGCTCAGCCGCGGCACCGAGCGGCTGGTTTTTTCCGGACGCGTGCCGGCGAGCGAGTTCGAGCGCATGCGGGCGCCTCACATGGGCGGCAGCTTTCCGTTCCCGGTGAAATACGGCTATGCCACCGTGGGCGCGGTCGCCCGGGGGCCGGCGGAGCTCAAAGGCCGCGCCGTGTTCGCACTGCATCCGCATCAAACACGCTTCACCCTGCCGACCGCCGCGGTCGTCCCGATTCCGGACAACGTGCCGCCGGCGCGCGCGGTGCTTGCCGCCAATATGGAGACTGCTCTCAATGCGATGTGGGATGCGGCGCCCGGACCGGCCGATCGCATCGCCGTGGTCGGCGCCGGTGTGGTCGGCGCGCTCACCGCCTGGCTCGGCGGCCGGCTGCCGGGCGCCGAGGTGACGCTCGTCGACGTCGCCCCCGAACGGGCGAAGCTGGCGGCCGCTCTCGGCGTCGCCTTTGCGGCGCCTGGGGCGGCGCCGCGCGACTGCGATCTCGTGGTCCATGCAAGCGGCAGCGCGACCGGGCTTGCGACCGCGCTCGAGCTCGCCGGCGAGGAGGCGACCGTCCTGGAGATGAGCTGGTACGGCGCCGGCGACATCCCGGCGCCGCTCGGCGGCGCTTTCCACAGTCGTCGTCTCAAGCTGGTCTCGAGCCAGGTCGGGCAAGTGGCGCCGTCGCACCGGTCGCGCTGGACGCATCGCCGGCGGCTCGCGGCGGCGCTCGCGCTGCTCGCCGACCCGCGGCTCGACGCCCTGCTCGCGCCGCCGATCTCCTTCGCCGACCTGCCGCAGCGCCTGGCGCGAATTCTCGCGCCCGAGAGCGGCGTCCTGTGCCAGCGCATCGATTATCCGCCAACCGATTGAGGCCCGCGATGTATGCCGTCGAAGTCCGCGACCACGTCATGATCGCCCACTCGTTCCGCGGCGAGGTTTTCGGTCCCGCCCAGGCGCTGCACGGCGCGACCTTCGTGATCGACGCCGCATTCCTCGCCGAGACGCTCGACCAGCACGGCATCGTCATCGACATCGGCCGCGCGCACGAGGTGCTGCGCGCCATCGTCAAGGATCTCAACTATCGCAATCTCGACGACATCCCGGAATTCCGCGGCCACAACACCACGACCGAGTTCCTGACCAACTACATCCACGGCCGCCTCGCCGCGGCGGCGCGCGATAACGGCCTCGGTCGCGCCGGGGCTGAGCTCAGCGCGATCCGCGTCACCATCTCGGAGTCGCATGTCGCGCGCGCCTGGTACGAGGGGCCGGTGCGGTGAAGCGCTTCGTGTTCGCGGTGCCGGGCGACCTCGAGACCCCGACCGGCGGCTACACCTATGATCGACGGATCATCGCCGAGCTCGCCCAGCTCGGATGGGACGTGGAGGTCGCCGACATCGGCAGCGATTTTCCCCGGCCGACCGCGCCGGCGCTGACCGCGGCGCGCGCGCGGCTCATCGCGGTGCCGAGCGGGATTCCGATCGTCGTCGACGGCCTCGCGCTGGGCGTGCTGCCGGAGCTTGCCGCCGAGCTGCAGCGCGACCACACGCTGATCGCGCTGGTGCACCATCCGCTGGCGCTCGAATCCGGCATATCGCCCATGGAGGCGGAAGATTTCCGCCGCAGCGAGCGCGCAGCGCTCGCGCATACGGATCGCGTGATCGCGACCAGCCCGTCGACCGCCCGCCGTCTCAAGCAAGACTACGGCGTCGCGTCCGAGCACATCACGGTCGCGCTGCCGGGCAGCGAGCCGAAGGCGCGCGCGACGCTCAAGAGCGATGGCCCCGTCAGACTACTGTCGGTCGGCTCGCTGGTACGGCGCAAAGGATACGATGTCCTGGTGGCGGCGCTCGCCGACCTGAAGGAGCTGCCGTGGCGCCTCACCATCGCGGGCGACCGCACCCGACAGCCCGCGACCGCCGCCGCGCTCGACGCCGGCATTCGCATCCATGGGCTCATGGATCGTATCGAGGTGCTGGGTGCGGTAGCGGATGAGGAGCTCGATGCCCTGCACGCGCAGGCCGACGTGTTCGTGCTGGCGTCGCGTTTCGAAGGCTACGGCATGGCATTTGCGACCGCGATCGCATACGGCCTGCCGGTGATCGGCACGACCGCGGGCGCGATCCCCGAGACGGTGCCGGACGGCGCTGGCCTGCTGGTGCCGCCCGATGATGCGCATGCGCTCGCCGGCGCGCTGCGTCGCCTGGTCGGCGATACGGCCGAACGCGCGCGTCTCGCGGCTGCAGCCGCCGCCGCTGCGGCAAAGCTGCCGACCTGGCGGCAATCGGCCGAGGCCTTTGCCCACGCCATCGAGGCCGCACCAGAGGCAAGATCAAGAGCAAGACAATGAGCGGCTTTTCCGCCGACTGGCTGGCGCTGCGCGAGCCATTCGACATGGCGGCGCGCAGCCGCAAGGTGCGCGCGGCGGCGCTCGCGAGCGTCGGCGATCTCGATCCGGTCGCGATCGTCGATCTCGCCTGCGGCACCGGCTCGGGCCTGCGCGCGCTCGCCCCCACGATCGCGACGCGCCAGACCTGGCGGCTGGTCGACAATGATCTGAGCCTGCTCGCGCGCGCGGCGGAGAGCCCGCGGCCCGAGCGCGCCCAGGTCAACGCCGTGCCGGTCGATCTCGCGCACGACCTCGAGGCGGCGCTCGACGGCGCGGTCGATCTCGTCACCACCACGGCGCTGCTCGATCTCGTCTCCGAGCCCTGGCTCGAGCGCCTCGCCATCGAATGCGCGGCGCGGCGGCTGCCGCTCTATGCGGCGCTCTCCTATGACGGCCGCATCGAGCTCGCGCCCAAGGACCCGGGCGACGCCGCCATCATCGCGGCCGTCAACGCGCATCAGCTCAATGACAAGGGATTCGGCCCCGCGCTCGGCCCGCAAGCCGCCGCACAGGCGATCGCGCGGTTCGCGGCGATCGGCTACTTCGTCGACCGCGAGGCCGCCGACTGGGTGATCGAGCCGCAGGATCGGGAGATGCAGCAGGCATTGCTTGCCGGCTGGGCGAGCGCCGCGCAGGAATTCGGCGCGCCGCATCTCGACGAGATCATCGCCTGGCTGACGCGCCGGCGCGAGCTGGTCGCGGCCGGACGGTCATCGATGCGCGTCGGTCACATCGATCTGTTCGCGCGACCGACCGAGATGCGCCGCGCCGCAAGATCGCAGTCGAACAGCACCTCGCCCCCATCGAGGCGGTGAAGCCGCATCGGCGGGCGCAGCGCATCGGCGCAGCTCGCGACCGGCGGCAGCGCAACCCCGCCGCGGCCGGCGCCGAGGATGATCGGCGCGACCACGATGTGCAGGCGGTCGAGGCAGCCGGTCGCGATGAAGCGCGAGACCGTGTGCGAGCCGCCCTCGACCATGATCCGGCGAAACCCTTGCGCCGCGAGCGCCGCGAGGATCGCGGCGGGCGCGATCGCGCCGTCATGCACGGGCAGGTCGATACGCTCGACATCGGCGGGCAGATCGAGCGGCGTTCCCTGCGCGGTCACGACCAGCCGGCGGGCGCCGTCGCCCGCAAAGAGGCGGGCGCCGGCCGCGATGCGGCCGCGCGGGTCGATAACGACGCGCGCCGGATTAGGGCCGGCGACATGGCGCACCGTGAGCTGAGGATCGTCGGCGCGCGCGGTGCCGATGCCGACGACGACCGCATCGACGAGCGCGCGCAGCCGGTGCAGATGGGCGAGCCCGGCCGGGCCGTTGATGTAGTGCGAATGGCCGCTCTCGGTCGCGACCCGGCCATCGAGCGACTGGCCGAACTGGCCGACCACGACGAGATCGTCGACCGCGCCGGCCCGCAGCGGCCCAAAGCGCTCCTCCCACGGGCCCGGCAGCGGCCGCAGCGCCCGAAACAGTTGCGGAACGTCGCGCCAGGAATCGGCCTTTCCACCGGCGTCGCGCTCGGGCGCGAGCAGGTCTTCGGCGGGGAAACCGAAATCCTGGGCGGGAAACGGGGCCATCACGTTCAATAACACCGCACGCCAGTAAAACGACCGTAACCTGGCGGTGAAGTTGGCATGAATTTAGGGCGATTGAAATGACGTAAGGCGAGCACCGGTGCCTGCGCCCCGTCTCCCCTTTTGGGGAAGAAGGTCGGGATGAGGGGCGCTTCAGCAAACTCCGACGTCGCGACTCGCGGAGCGACCCCCTCATCCCGACCCTCTCCCCTGAACTGGCCCCGAAGGGGCCTGAGGGGGGGGGCGGAGCGCGAGTGCCGTACCTTTTTGCCCTAATACGTCGACCTGCCCCCCGACAAATCGAACACGGCACCGGTCGAGAACGAGCATTCCTCGCTCGCGAGCCAGGCCACCATGGCGGCGATCTCGGCGGTCTCACCGAAGCGGCCCATCGGGATCTTCGACAGCATGTAGTCGATATGCGACTGCTTCATCTGCGCGAACAGCGGCGTGCGCACGGCCGCGGGCGTCACGCAATTCACGCGGATGCCGGTGTCGGCGAGCTCCTTGCCGAGCGATTTGGTCAGCGCGATCACCGCCGCCTTGCTGGCGCTGTAGGCAGAGGCATTCGGATTGCCATCCTTGCCGGCGACCGACGCGATGTTGACGATACGCCCATAGCCACGCCCGCGCATGTGCGGGACGACGCCACGGCAGCAATGGAAGACGCCGTTGAGGTTGATGGCGAACACCTGGTTCCACGCCTCGACCGGGTAATCCCACAGCTTGTCGTTCGGCCCCGTGATGCCCGCATTGTTGATGAGGATGTCGATCGCCGACGTGAGCTTGAGCGTCTGCGCCACCGCACGCGTCACCGCCGCCATGTCGGCGACGTCGACCGCCACGGCCTCGCAGCAGAGCCCCGCCGCGGTCTTGCGCGCCGCCTCGAGGTCGCGGTCCCAGATCGTGATGGTCGCGCCGGAGGCCGCCAGCCGCTCGGCGATTGCAAAGCCGATGCCCGACGCGCCGCCGGTGACGACCGCGTGGCGGCCGTTGAGATCGAGCTGGTTCATGGTCCCCTGGATCCTCCCCTGCGGCGGAACAAATGCCGCTTCGCGTTCCTTATTATCAGCAGAGCATATCGGTCCGCAGTTGCACAACGTAGGCAACCAATGGCGGCAGCGAAATCGACGCGTAAGTCCACGCACAAATCGACCGCCCGCCGGCCCGCCGCCCGCGAGACGAGGGGCAAATCGACCCGCCGCTGGTCCGCGCGGGTGACGCGCACCAGCGACGCGCTCGACCTCGACCGCGGCGTCTTTACCTGGAAAAGCCCCAAGCGCATCGCCGGCTCACTCAAGCGCTCCGCCGAGCACAGCCGGCGGCGCAAGGCCGACGCCTACCGCTCGGCGCTGTCGATGCTGGTGTTCTATCTCAACCGCGCCGGCAAGAACCTGCCGACCGAACGCAAGCGCACACTGCAGCGCGCCAAGGACGAGCTGCGCAAGTCGTTCGGCCGCGCGTGACGCGGAGACGGTCGCCATGGTGCGCGAAGGACCTCCCCAGCCGCCACCCTACCCCGCCGAGAAAGCGCGTGGCGGCGAAATCATTCTACGCACGCCGCTGCGCCGCGCGATCTTCATCGGCGGCCTGATCGCCGCGGTGGTGGTCGCGCTCGCCCTGACGTTCTGGCGCTGAGCCCCCGGAAATCGGCCACAAATCGGTCATGGCCGGGCCACACGATACGGCGACGATGGTTTTGCGCGATGCTCATTGTAGGGGAAGCGATGGCCGCGCTTGCACGCGTCTCGATTCCCGCTGTTCATTTTGCTCCCACCGGCGGCGCGCGCGCCGCCGTAATCGATCCGGATACGCCCGACTATCTGCGCCCGCTCGACGGCCACGGCATCATCGAGACCGAACGCGCCCAGGATGGCCGGCTGACCATGCTCGTCCACGGCGATCAATTCGATGGCGGCCCCCGGCGCGGATTTCGACCTGCACATCGAGGTCGGCGCTCTCCGGATTCAACGGCGACACGCTGCGCGGCGTCGATCTCGTGCTGGCGCGGCGCGGCTCGCGGATGAGCCGGTTTACGCTGAGCGCGGATACAGGCCAGAGAACTCCCTTGCGCGGCGCCTTGCGCACGTGGAACGACGGCAGGCATTTCGTTCATCTCGAAAGCACCTTACGCTCTAGGCATTTGGGCGCGATGTGCTAAGCCGGCTTCTCCATCGGAGTTGGCTTTGATGACCACGTCCCCGCAGGCACCAATCAAAGTGCCGATCTTCGACGGCCACAACGACGTTCTGCTGCGGCTATGGAAGCGGGGCGGTGGCGATGCGCCGCGCGCATTCCTCGAGGGCGAAGGCAAGGGCCAGCTCGATCTGCCGATGGCGCAGCAGGGCGGTTTCGCCGGCGGCATGTTCGCGATGTTCGTGCCCTCGCCGGACCGCTCCGCGAACGGCGATGCCAAGCCGCCGCCGCAGCCCGGGGCCGGCGAGGTCCGCACCCCGCCGCCGGTCGAGCTCGAGCCGGCGCAGCGCGCGGTCTTCACCATGCTGTCGCTCCTATTGCGCATCGAGCAGGAGTCGCAGGGCCGCGTCCGCATCTGCCGCAGCGTCGCCGACATCGAGCAGGCGATCACGGACGGCGTGCTGGCGCCGGTCGCGCACATCGAGGGCGCGGAGGCGATCGATGAGAATTTCGAGCTCCTGCACGTGCTGCATGCGGCGGGCCTGCGCTCGCTCGGTCCGGTCTGGAGCCGGCCGAATGCGTTCGGGCACGGCGTGCCGTTCGTGTGTCCCTCCTCGCCCGATACCGGGCCCGGACTGACCGACCTCGGCAAAGACCTGGTCCGTACCTGCAACCGGCTGCGCATCCTGATCGACCTCTCCCATCTCAACGAGGGCGGCTTCTGGGACGTCGCGGCGGTCAGCGAGGCGCCGCTCGTCGCCACCCATTCCAACGTGCACGCCATCAGCCCGCATTCGCGCAATCTCATCGACAAGCAGCTCGATGCCATCCGGGAGAGCGGCGGCATGGTCGGCATGAATTTCGCGGTCAGCTTTCTGCGCCCCGACGGCCGCCACGAGGCGGACACGCCGCTCGATCTCGCCGTCGACCACCTCGCACACCTCATCGACCGCGTCGGCGAGGACGGCGTCGGCCTCGGCTCCGATTTCGACGGCGCCAAGATGCCTGCGAATCTGGCGAATGCGGGGATGCTGCCGAACCTGGTGACCGCCATGCGCGAGCGTCAATTCGGCGAGGCGCTGATCGAGAAAGTGTGCTTCAGGAACTGGTTGCGGGTGCTGGGGAAGACCTGGGGCAGGTGAGCACGACGCCTGCGCGCCTTCCCCCCTGAGGGCCCGTGTAGGGGCAGAAGGTCGGGATGAGGGGGTATCCACAAGCTCCGATGTGACGACCCGCGGAGAAAACCCCCTCCCCCTTGGAGCGAGAGAGGGGGCGCAGGCAGTGTGTTCTCCTCACCCTACCGCCGCCACTGCGCGCACGATCTCCGTCGGCTTCACCGGCGTATTGTTGAACTCGGCGCGGAAGGCGCTGAGCGCGTCCGACACCGCGTTGGCGATCACCACCGGCGGCGCGATGGCACCGCCCTCGCCGACCCCCTTGACGCCGAGCGGGTTGAGCGGCGACGGCGAATGCTGGTGAATCAGCTTCATCGTGGGCACGTCGGTCGCGGTCGGCAGCAGGTAGTCGGCGAACGACACGGTCTGCAGCTGGCCCTCCCCGTCGTAGGCGAACTCCTCCAGCATGGCGCCGCCGAGGCCCTGCACGGCGCCGCCGATCACCTGGCCTTCGACCAACATCGGATTGACCACCACGCCGCAGTCATGCGCAATGGCGTAATCCTCGATCTTCACCTGTCCTAGCTCGACGTCGACCTCGACGATCGCGGCGTGGCTCGCGTAGGACCAGGTCACCGTCTCGGGCTCGAAGTAATAGGTGCTCTCCAGTCCCGCATCGACGCCCGGCGGGCGGCCATGGTCCCAGCTCGGCGCCGCCGCCTTGGCGATCTTCGCAAGCGGCACCGACACGCCCGGCACACCGACGAGCCCGACGGTGCCGTCGCGCAGCTCGAGATCGGCAGGCGAGCATTCGAGCATGTTGGCCGCGATGGCGAACACCTTCTCGCGCAACGGCTCGCTCGCGTAGTGGATGGCGGCCGACAGCGTCACCGTCGAGCGGCTCGCGATGGTGCCGAAGCCGACCGCGATCGCCGAGGTGTCGGCGAGCGCCATCACGACGTTGTCCGGCGTGACACCCCAGATGTCGGCGACGATCTGGGCGAAGATCGTCTCCATGCCCTGCCCCTGCGGGCAGGCGCCGGACGCGACGTAGATCTTGCCGGACGGATCGATGCGTACCAGCGCGCTTTCGAACGGCCCGACGCCGGTCCCTTCGACGTAGCACCCGATGCCGAGGCCGAGATAGCGGCCGGCGCGCCGCGCCTCAGCTTGGCGTTTGCGAAAAGCCTCGACGCCGCCGAGCGCGGCAAGCGCCTTGGCGAGGCCGCCCGGATAGTCTCCGCTGTCGTAGGTGATCTGCTGTCCGTCGCGATACGGGATACCGGCCTTGTAGGGCATCTCGGCGGCCGGGACCATGTTGCGCGCGCGCACGACCGACGGCTCGAGGCCGAGCTCGTTCGCGATGAGGTCCATCATCCGCTCGGTCGCGAGCGCCGCTTCCGGGCGACCGGCACCGCGATAAGGCGCGTTCGGCACCTTGTTGGTGGTGGCAATGCGGGCATGCGCCGAAAAGTTCATGTGCCGGTACGGCCCGAGCAGGTGCACCGCCGTGTTGTAGGCGATGCCGGCGCCGATCGGGTTCCAGGCGCCGCAGTCGACCGTGAAATCGTCGCGGTAGGCGAGGATCTTGCCCTCGTCGTCGAAGCCGACCTCGACGTCGTGGGTCTGGTCGCGCGAGTGACAGGCGGAGAGCAGATGCTCGCGCCGATCCTCGATCCATTGCACCGGGCGGCCGACCGCCCGGGCGACGAACGGGATCAACAGGTCCTCTGGATAGACGTGCCCCTTGATGCCGAAGCCGCCGCCGACGTCGAGCGCTACGGCACGGATGCGCGCCTCCGGCAGCTGCAGCACCGCCGAGGCCTCCCTGCGCACCCAGTGCACCACCTGAGTCGACGACCAGATGTTCATCGAGTCCGTGCGACCGTCGTAATGGCCGACCACGCCGCGGCACTCCATCGGCGCGGCCGCATAGCGATGATGATGGAAGCGGCGCTTGAGCCGGTGCGGCGCACGCGCGAGCGCAGTCGCGACGTCACCCTTGCCGATCGTGAACTCGCCGATCAGGTTGGTTTTGAAGCGGTCGTGGATGACCGGCGCGCCCGGCGCGAGCGCGGATTCCGCGTCGATCAGCGCCGGCAGCGGCTCGAGGTCGACGGTCACCAGCGCGGCCGCGTCCTCGGCCGCCTCGCGCGTCTGCGCGACCACCACCGCGATCGCCTCGCCGACGTGGCGCACCTTGTCGTGCGCGAGCAGCGGCTGCTGCGGGTTGATGAAGGCGTGCTGCACCTGCGCGGTCCATTTCTTCGGCAGCGAGAGCTGCGAGTCGGAGACCGGCGGCAGCAGGCGCGCGAGCTCGATGCCGGAGAGCGCGTAGACCACGCCGGACGCGGCCTTCGCGGCTGCGAGATCGACCGCGCGGATGCGCGCATGCGCGGCGCCGCTGCGCACGAACACCGCATGCAGCATGTTCGGCAACGTCAGGTCGGCGATATAGAGGCCGCGTCCGGTGAGCAGCCGCTGGTCCTCGCGCCGCTTGATGGAACGGCCGACGAACGCAGCCTTACCTTGATCCGCCATCGATCGAGACTCCTGCCCGAATATTCATCACCAATGAGGCGGGCCCGACGGCATTCTGTCAATCCCGCGAGGACAGGCCGCGCGGAACGAAACCGCGATGCGCCGGTTGTCGTGTCGAACCAATCATCCGCATCGTGAAACGAGAGAGCAACATGAGACTGATTCTGCCCGTGCTGGCGGCCGGCGCGCTCGCGCTGTTCGCGCAGATCGATACCGCTGCGGCCAAGGGCTGCATCAAGGGCGCGGTCGTCGGCGGCGTCGCCGGCCACTACGCCGGCCACCACGGCCTGATGGGCGCCGCCGCCGGCTGCGTGATCGGTCACCACGAAGCGAACAAAAAGGCGCGCCAGACCAACGGCGCCGCGCCCAGCAAGTAACGGCCGGGACGCTCTCGCGCTGCGGGTCGCCCCTCGCGGCCCGCGAGCGCGCGTGTCATTGCGACCGTTCGCGCCCCACTCACGCGCCGGGAGGCCACCCATGGCGCGATATCATTTTCATCTCGTCGATCACGACGTGCGGCTTGATCTACGCGCCGTTGAGCTCGCGAGCGAGGCGAAGATTCTCGATTTCGCCGAGCAGCTCGCGACCGGGTTGCTGCGCGCGCCGGAGTCCGCTTACGCGCAAAATCCTGACGCCTGGGAAATTCGCGTCACCAACGACAATGGCGTCGAGGTCTTCTGCTTGGCGCTGTCGGAGGTGGCGGGAAAGAGGTGAGCCGTCCGTGCAACAGCACCGATGTTCCACGGCCGCCGCTCTCGTCCGCCTTTCCCCATTGCGCATCGAATGGTACGACTGCGCTCTCCCGCCATCACGCAGCGAGCACCGTCGTTTCCATGCACATCCCTCGCCGCCACTTCCTCTGGCTCTGCGGCAGCGCCATCGCGGCGCCCACCGCCGCCTGGGCGCAGAGCTTCCCGACCCGCCCGGTCCTGTTCGTCGTGCCGCTCGCCGCCGGCGGCGGCCTCGATTTCATCGCCCGCCTGGTTGGCGGCAACATGTCCCCGCGGCTCGGCCAGCAGGTGGTGGTCGAGAACCGCACCGGTGCCGGAGGCACCATCGGCATCGAGGCGGCGGCGAAGGCTCCGCCCGACGGCTACACGGTGCTGGTCACCAATGACAACATCGCCAGTGCGCCGCACATTCTCAAGGTCAACGGCGACTATGCGAAGGACCTCGTCCCGGTCATCCTGCTCGCGCGCCAGCCGCTGGTGCTCGCCACCCATCCTTCGCTCGACCTACATTCGCTCGCCGACCTGATCGCACTGGCGAAGCGCAAGAGCGGCCTCGGCTTCGCGTCATCGGGCGTCGGGACCAACCAGCACATCCTCGGCGAATGGCTCAACAAGACCGCCGGCATCAAGCTCGACCACATCCCCTATCGCGGCGCCGGCCAGGCGGTCGGCGACCTCATCGCCGGCCACGTCCCGATCGGCATCCTCGGGCCGACCGCGCTGATGCCGCATGCCAAGACCGGTGCGCTGCGCATCCTCGCGGTGTCCGGCGCGGCGCGCTCGCCGAGCCTGCCGGACGTGCCGACGTTCGAGGAGCAGGGCCATAAGGGCATGGTGCTCGACACCTGGTACGGCGCGTTCGTGCCGCGCGGCACGCTGCCGGGGATCATCGCACGCCTCAACGCCGAGGCCGACAAGGCGGTGCAGGACCCGGGCGCCCGCGCCAAGATGATGCAGTCGGCGAACGAGCCGGTCGGCGGTGCGCCTGATGCGCTGGCGAAGCAGTTTCGCGATGACTACGAGAAGTATGGAAGGTTGGTGAAGGAGCTCAACATCAAGGTGGGGTGAGGCCCGACTGAGCGGCCATCGGTCCTCGCGCAACTCGCTCGGGACTCTGCTTCCCGACCAACGTCATGCGCGTCTGGCTCCAGCCGGCGCCGGCTCGCGATCATGAGCGCCCATTGGGACCCATCCACATGCTGCCGCACGGGATCGGAATATCGCGCGCACCGCATCGGCTTTCGCCATGCCGCGCCAGCAGATGCAACAGGTGAACCCCGGCGCATCGGCGCCGCACACGCTGTTGCGCCCGACCGAATGAATCTGGTCGGCGTGATGTCGGGCCCGGTCTCGCGGCCGTCGGTAAAGCGCGCCCGCGCCCGCCGCCGCATGGCTCGACGCCCCGCAGCATGCGGCAAAGCGCATCCCTTGCTGACGAACGTTGCAAGCTCCGTCGATGATCGCGTGCGCTCATTCGCCGTTGCGTTTCCGAGCGGCTCTTCAACAAGGTCAAGCAGTGGAGCGCTGAGTGCTGTAAGACAAGGTCATGAGCATGCTCGATCTATGCCGGCGGACGGCGCGCCGCACCTTCGGCATCGCGCGGCTGCGGCCCGAGCAGGAGCAGGCGATGCTCGCGGTCCTCGCCGGCCGCGACGCGCTCGTCGCCATGCCGACCGGATTCGGAAAATCGCTGGTCTACCAGGTGCCGGCGATGATTCTCGAGCGGCCGACGATCGTCGTCTCGCCGCTCATCGCCCTGATGGCGGACCAGGAGCAGGCGCTCAAACGCAGGGGCGTTCCAGTGGTGGCGCTGCACAGCCGCCTGCGTGCGGCCGAGCGCCGCGCCGCGCTGGCACGGATCGAGCGCGGCGGCCGCCTCGTCATCCTCACCACGCCCGAAACGCTTGAGTCGCGCGCTACCGCGCCGTTGTTGGCGAACGCACGGCCGGCGCTCCTCTGCGTCGACGAGGCGCACTGCATCTCGGAATGGGGGCATGATTTCCGTCCATCATACCTGCGGCTCGGCGCCGGCCGCGCGCCGCTCGGCGAGCCGCCGACGCTCGCGCTCACCGCGACCGCGACGCCGCATGTGCGCGCCGACATCGCCGAGCGGCTGCATCTGCGCGATCCGCGCGTGCTGGTCGGGCCGGCCTACCGCAAGAACCTGCGGCTCGCCGTCGAGATCGTGCCCGGCCCGGCCAAATTCACGGCGGCCGCGCGACACATCCGCGCGCTGCAACGGCCCGGTATCATCTACTGCGCGACGACGATGGCGGTCGATCAGCTCGCGAGCGCGCTCAATCGCGCCAACATCCCGGTGGTGAAGTATCACGGCAAGATGCGCGCCGCCGAACGCACCGCGGCGCAGGGTCGCTTCATGCGGCCATCGCGCCGTCTGATCATGGTCGCGACCAGCGCCTTCGGCATGGGCATCGACAAGCCCAACATCCGCTACATCCTGCATTACCAGGTGCCCGGCTCGCTCGAGCAGTACGTCCAGGAGATCGGCCGCGCCGGACGCGACGGCCAGCCCGCGCGGTGCATTCTCCTGTTCGATCCGGCCGACCTCGAAATCCAGGAGCGGCTCGCGGCCTTGAGCCGTCCCGGCACCGCGCACCTGGAGCGGCTCGAGAGCGCGCTCACGGCCTGGGCGGGCGAAGGCCGCGCGCCCACGGCCGCCACCCTCGCCTACTCGGCCGGCGTGCCGACGCGCATCGGCGAGACGCTGGTGGCGGATCTCGAGGAAGCCGGCCTGGTCGAGCGCGATGCGGAGGACCGCATCGTCATCACGGTGCCGCTCGACGAATTTTCCGCCGGCGTGCGCGATCTCGTGGCGAAGCTCGAGACGTTTCGTTTCCAGGGCGAGCGGCGCCTTCACGCCGTTGCGGACTATGCGCAGGCGGGGGAATGCCGCAGCGTCTTCATCCGCCGATATTTCGGTGAAGACGATCCGCCCCGTTGCGGTGCTTGCGACCGCTGTCGCGCGATGGGCGACGCGGCCGGCCCCGCGAGCGCGCCGGGCGAGCAGCCGCCGCGACCTGCGCGGCGGCGACGGCGGCGGCGGCGCAGACGCACGACGCCGCCGAGCTGAGGCTCCGCGAACTGGCTGCAGCGCGGACTGGCAATCGGTGCTTCCTCCGTTTCGATCTAGGGCGACCGTCGGGACGTAAATGTTCTTGCTCCACATCCCCATCCGCGGTATGGCACAAAGTGCAGAGTTCAGAAAAAGCGCCCGGCCCCGCAACGGCGGCTGGGCGTTTGCTTTTCGAAATCCGAACAGAGAGTGGGAATGTCCTGCAAAGCTGCACCGGATGGCAGCGCCTGAACGAAACAGAAGAAGCCGATTCCTGTAAATTGCCTGTAGATCTCCTGTATTTACAGGCGCGCGCCGAAATCTCACTTACCAGTGGTTCAGGCCACGATTCAGGCTTCTCGTGTCCGGCGGATCATCGGCCGGCTTTGCCGCGGGCAACGGCTTCGACCACGCGATGCGGCGTGATCGGCGAGACTAGAAGCTCAACGCCGAGCGGCCGCAATGCATCATTGATCGCATTGGCGATAGCTGCCGGCGGCGCAACCGCCCCGCCTTCGCCGATGCCCTTGACGCCGAATTCGGTATACGGCGAAGGCATTTCCATGTGCTCGATCCTCACCGCCGGCATGTCGCAAGCGCCTGGCAACAGCGCCGCTGTCGCGTGGTTGCGACGCGGCGCCGGAGAGGCGGGCTTGTTGCGCTTGCCATGATCTACTTGCCGTGATCGGCTTGCGACGGCCGCGCGTACAGTCCGGCAAATCGAGGCCGCGTCATCGCGGCGGTCGGTTCGCCCCTCAACTTTTGCTCGACAGCATGACCTGTGGACCAGCGTTAGGCTGCCGGATCTCGAGGATCACTAACGGCTTGATTGGAAATGGTGGGCGCACAAGGACTCGAACCTTGGACCCGCTGATTAAGAGTCAGCTGCTCTACCAACTGAGCTATGCGCCCGGATCCGCTGCGGTTTTCCCGCAGGCCGCGGTCTGTAGCAAAGCCGCCCTCCCCTGTCCAGGGAAGGCGGACCATCCGCGGCGGCGGCGGCGAGACGGCAACGCCGCCGGCTGGGCCGGCGGCGTGCGATCGTGCCGGGCGGGAGCGGCGCCGTGCGTCCGACGGCGCGTTTGAGGCCGCGGCTCAGAGCGGGCCGCGGTAATCCTCCTCGGCGCCGCGGCGCTGGTCGCGCATGTCGTGGTCGCCGAAGCGGTGATGGCGGAACTCACCGTCCACGCCGCGGCGCTCGTCGTCGCCGAAGCGCCCGCGCCACATCGCCTGATGGCGCTCATGCGGCCGCAGCACGCGTGCAAGCACGAGGAAGCGATGCTTCTGCGCGTCGTCGAGGCTCTGGTAGAGCGGCGCCGCCGCATCGGCGAGATGCTTCAAGGCCGTGCCGCGCGTCGTCATCGCGTCGGCGCGCCTCTGCAGGCGCTCGATCGGATTTGGCGGCGTCTGATTCTGATCGCGCGGCTCGCTGATGCGCTTCTGGCGTTCCTCGATGCGCGCGATGCGCATCTTCGACATGTCGCGCAAGGCCTGCTCGAACGCCGGCCAGTTCTTCTCCTGGTCGGCCGTGAGCTCCAGGCCCGCGTGCAGCGCCGCGATGCGCGCGTCGGCGAAGGCGGCGAGATCTTGCGGGCTCACGTGACGCCATCCGCCTTGCCGCCATCCGCCGGCGTTCTGCGGGGGCTGCTGCGCCGCCGGCGGTTGCGCGGCAGGTTGTTGCGGCTGCGTGGCTGCGGGCGCGGTCGGATTGCCCGGCTGCTGCTGCGCATAGACCATCATCGACCCGCCGATCAGCAGCGCGGCGGCGCCCATGGTTGCTTGCTTCCACATCGTCTCGTCTCCGAAAAAGCGTTCCCCTGACGTGAAGTAGAAATCGTGCCCAATACATTGGCAAGTTACAGTTACGTAACAAGATGCGATTTGATCGGCGCGCGATGAAGTAATGTTCAGGATCACAACCAAGCCGTGGCAAGTCCTTACAGCACCGATACGGCCGATCGACATCAAATATTCCGCAGCGGCCGCTCAGGCGTCGGCTGAGGGTTTTGTCGCCGAACGCAGTCCACGCGGGGGCCGAACCCGGTCTCGCCGATCCCGGCTTCCGGCCGCACAGGCGGGGAGAATCCCCATCACCTTCAAGCCGTTAACTTCCCGCTAACCAAACACCCGGCAAGTTTTGCCCAGTGATGCGCCGCTTCGCGGCGCGCGGAGGCGTTCGGCATGTCCGATGTAACGGCGGGTCAGGCAGGTCAGCGGGCGATTGCCGGCCGCGGGTCGGGCGCGGCCGGCTTCCGCTTGCCGAGCCTCGCCGAGATCGGCACGCTGCTGCGGCGCGGCGACATCGCGCTCGCGGTCGGCATCCTCACGATCATCGTCATTCTGATCCTGCCGCTGCCGCCGCTGCTGCTCGACTTCGCGCTCGCGATCTCGATCACTTTCTCGGTGCTGATCCTGATGACGGCGCTGTTCATCAGGGCGCCGCTCGAGTTCTCCACCTTCCCGACCGTGCTGCTGATCGCGACCATGCTGCGGCTCGCGCTCAACCTCGCGTCGACCCGCCTGATCCTCGCACACGGCCACGAGGGACCGACCGCGGCCGGCCACGTCATCGCCGCGTTCGGCAACTTCGTGATGGGCGGCAACTTCGTCATCGGCATCATCGTGTTCACGATCCTGATCATCGTGAACTTCGTGGTGATCACCAAGGGTTCGGGACGCATCGCCGAGGTCGCGGCGCGCTTCAACTTGGACGCCATGCCGGGCAAGCAGATGGCGATCGACGCCGATCTCTCGGCTGGCCTGATCGACGAGAAGGTGGCGCGGGCGCGCCGCAAGGCACTCGAGGACGAGAGCGCCTTCTACGGCGCCATGGACGGCGCCTCGAAGTTCGTGCGCGGCGATGCCATCGCGGGTCTGCTGGTCGTATTCATCAACATCATCGGCGGCATGATCGTCGGCATCGCCCAGCAGGGCATCAGCTTCTCGGCTGCGGCATCGAGCTACACGATCCTCACCGTCGGCGACGGCCTCGTCACCCAGGTGCCGGCGCTGATCGTCTCGACCGCGGCGGGCCTGCTCGTCTCCAAGGCCGGCCTCGGCGAGGCGGCGGACAAGGCGCTGCTGCGCCAGCTCTCGCACTATCCGACCGCGCTCGGCATGTCGGGCGCCGTGATGATGGTGATGTCGCTCCTGCCCGGCATTCCGATGCTGCCGTTCGTCCTGCTCGGCAGCGGCGCGACCGCGCTCGCGCTCATGTTCCAGCGGCAAAGCAAGGTGCAGGCCGCCGCCCAGGCGCAGGCGGCGACCACCGCCGCCAAGGCGGCGCCGGCCGAGGAGCCGATCTCGGCGGCGCTCAAGATCGACGACCTCAAGATCGAGCTCGGCTACGCGCTCCTGCCGCTGGTCAATGCCCCGGACGGCGGCGACCGTCTGACCGAGCAGATCAAGGCGCTGCGCCGCTCGCTCGCGATCGAGATGGGATTCGTGATGCCGTCGGTGCGCATCCTCGACAACGTGCAGCTCGACGCCAACACCTACATCATCAAGATCAAGGAGGTCGACGCCGGCACCGGCAAGGTGTGGCCGGGTCAGTACATGGTCATGGATCCGGGCGGCGGCCAAGTGAACATCGCCGGCATCCACACCACCGAGCCGACCTTCGGCCTGCCCGCCACCTGGGTCGATCCCGCGCTCAAGGAGGAGGCCGCGGTGCGCGGCTATACGGTGGTCGACGCCGCGACCGTGCTCGCGACCCACCTGACCGAGCTGCTCAAGATGAACATCTCCGAGCTGCTCTCCTACGCCGAGGTGGCGAAGCTGGTGAAGGAGCTGCCCAAGGAGCAGCAGGACCTCGTCAAGGAGCTGGTGCCGAGCCAGATCTCCATCACCGGCATCCAGCGCGTGCTGCAGAACCTGCTCGCCGAGCGCATCTCGATCCGCGACCTCTCGACCATCCTGGAGGGCATCGCCGACGGCATCACGTTCAGCCGCAACCCGAACATGCTCGCCGAGCACGTGCGTGCCCGCCTCGCCCGCCAGATCTGCGCCCAGTACACCTCGCCCGCCGGCTACCTGCCGCTGATCTCGCTCAGCGCCAAGTGGGAGCAGGCCTTCGTCGAGTCGATCGTCGGCCAGGGCGACGACAAGCAGCTCGCCATGCAGCCCTCGCGGCTCTCCGAGTTCATCGCGCTGGTGCGCGAGCGCTTCGAGGAGGCGGCGCGGCAGGGCGAGAACCCGGTGCTGGTGACCTCACCGAGCATCCGGCCGTTCGTGCGTTCGATCGTCGAGCGCTTCCGCAGCCAGACCACCGTGCTGTCGCAATCGGAGATCCATCCGCGCGCGCGACTCAAGACGGTGGGGAGTATCTGAATCTTGGGGCGAATCTCGGGTGTAATCGGCCGCGTCGATGACGGAACCCTCACGAACAATCAAGGAAACGTGAGTCGGGATTGGAACGCGGAGGCGGGGTACTATGTTGAAGGACCGGGAGAGGGGTGTTCGGACGCGTGCCAGAAGCGTCGTCTGAAGACCCTGTTTTTTTGCCTGTCACCTCGTTCCGGCCCCGCATTGAACGGAACGAAACCAGGAGATGCTCTCATGAACAACTCCTCCTTCTTCACCGCCGACCAATCCACCCACCTCAAGATCGTGGTGGTGTCGCTCCTTGCCTCGATCCTGGTGATGGTGATCGGCATCGCGGCGCGCCCGGGTCCCGACAACGTGCAAGCCGTGTACAAGCCGACACATGCCGTCTTGGCGACGACGAGCGTCAACGGCAGCGTTCGCTAAAGGTGCACACCCGTTATCGGGCGCCGGCAGCGCGTGCGTTTGTTTCGTCGGATCAATGATTTGGGCGTATTGGGCGGGCCGGTGTTAACTTTTTTGCGGGTAGCTTTGAACCTTTGTTCCCGTCGCCGCGACATATGGTTAACACCGGGTCATTTCGTTGACCGCTGATTTCCGAGACGCCGCCATGAACAACTCGTCCCTCATCACCGCCGACCGCGTCACCCATCTCAAGATCGTCGCCGTCGCGCTGCTCGCCTCCATCGCCGTCATGGTCATCGGCATCGCGGCCCGTCCGGGCGCCGACGCCACCGGGCCGCAGGTCGTGAAGGCCGGCCCCTCGATGCTCGCCACCGAGCCAGCGCGCACGACCATCCGCTGATTTCTCAGTCGAACCTCCAGAACTCGGCGCGCCTCGGGCGCGCCTTTTTCTTTTGGCGCAGGCGGCGCCTCGCGCTGACCCCAGCGGCTCTTGCGCCCCCCTCCCCCGTGAGAACGGGCGACGGCGCGCGGGCACGGGTGCCCAGGAAAAAGCTCACCGCGAGGACGGCACCGCCTCGACCAGCTTGGCGCTGAATACCACCGGCCCGCTCGGGCCATTGTCCGGGTTGGGCGCGCCCCCCTCCGGCTCGACCGACACGGCGTAGGTCGCGCCGCTGATGGTCGCCGGATCAAAGCTTGCGAGCGTCGGCTGCGCGAACTCGTTGGCGCCGACGAGACCGAGCGAGCGCGGCTTCGGAAACTTGTCGGACACGAGCCACAGCTGATAGCTCTTGCCGGCCTGCGGCGCCGCCGCGACACGGCGCACCGAAGCGGTGCGGGTCGCGACGTCGACCGTGAGGATGAACGCGGGCGAGGCCGCGTCCTGCTGCAGCACCGCGACGAAGCGGCCGGGATTGACGGGCTTTTCGACGATTTTCTCCACCGTCCGCACGACCTCGATCGGTTTCGGCCGCAACCGGCCCGGCAACGCGTTCGGATCGACCACGGACGTCACCACGAAGGCGATCAGCGCCGCCGCGATCGCGGCGAGCCCGGCGGTCGCGCCGCGCCAGCGGCTGAGCCGGTGCCTGAGCGCAACCACATTGCCTTCCGCCGCGATGCGCGCGGCGTGGTCGGGATGCGGCAGCAGCATCGTGGCGCTCGGATCGGTGCCGTCGACGCGCGCCTCGATGCGCGCCCAGGTCTCGGGCGGAGGCTCGACCGGCGCGACCATCGCGTGCAGCTGGCCGAGGCGGAGCTCCCATGCGCGCACGAGCTGCGCGAACCCCGGATCGCTCTCGATCTGCGCCCGCGCCTGCTCGCGCTCGTTGCTCGCGAGCGTGCCGAGCACGTACTCGGCGGCGAGCATCTCCGGGGTGTCGGTGTCGTCTTCGTCGCTCATGATCCGAGGCACTCCCGGATTTCCATCAGCGCTCGCCGCAGCCAGGTCTTGATGGTGTTCACCGGCTTCTCGAACCTCGCCGCGAGCTGCTCGCGGCTCCAGCCGCCATAATAGGCGAATAGAACCAGGCGGCGACGCTCCTCGTCGAGCCGGCCCATGCAGGCGAGCAGCCGCCGCAGCTCCTCGGTCATCTCCCGCTTCGCCAGCGGGTCCGGGGTATCGGCGGCGGCCTCGAGCACGGCGGATTCCTCTTCGATCGACACTTCGGTCTTCTTGCGCACCAAGTCGATCGCCCGATTGCGGGCGATCGCGACCATCCATGTGATCGGCGAAGCGAGAGCCGGGTCGTATTGTCCGGCGCTGTTCCAGATCTTGAGATAGGTCTCCTGCATCACCTCGTCGGCGAGGTCTTGTCGACGCAAGATACGCAAGACGACGCCATAGAGTTTCGCCCGCGTGGCAGCGTATAGCCGCTCGAAGGCGGGCCGATCCGCCTTGGCGACTGCGGCCAGCAGCCACACAAGCTCTTGCGAACTCAGCATCGCGTAGATCGCCCCGCTGCAATGCGGCAATTATCGACGGTAGCGGGGCCCGCGTCGAGTCCGCTCGACGGATGGAAGGCTCATCGGGCGCGCTCGCCGAGGCCGTCGACCCCGAGACCCAATGCCCCGAATATGCCGCCCGCGATGCACACCCAGACCCAACCGCCGTGCGCCCAGGCGAGGCCGGCCACCGCCGAGCCGATCGCGCCGCCGAGAAAGAACAATCCCACGAACAGCGCATTGAGACGGCCGCGCGCTTCCGGCTGCAGCAGGTTGACGGCGCGCCGCCCGAGCGTCTGGTCGCCGATCACCCCGAAGTCGAGCATCACGGCGGCCACCGCCATGACGGCGAGCAAGGTCAGCGGCGATGCGGCGGCGAGCGAACCGCTCCAGGCCGCGAGGGCGAACGCCGCCATGATCGTGAGGTGGCAGAGCACGATGGTCGCGCGCGCCCAGCCGCGGTCGCCGGCGCGGCCGGTGATCGGCGCCGCCAAGGCGCCGCTTGCGCCGGCGAGCGCGAACAGCGCGATGCCGCGCTGGTCCAGATGAAACGGCGCCGTCGCGAGCCGCAGCGCGATGGTGGTCCAGAACACGCTGAAGGCCGCCATGACGAGGCTCGCGCTCAAGGCGCGCTGCCGCAGCACCGGCTCGCCGCGAAACAGGTGCCAGAGCGAGCCAAGCAGCGCGAGGTACCCGGAGCGCATTTGCGGCTGGCGGCGCGGCAGCGCCCGGGCCAGCACCACGACCAGCACGCCGAGCGCGAACGCGTTGGCGACGTAGAACGCGCGCCAGCTCGCGACGTCGGCGATGAAGCTCGCGAGCGGCCGCGACAGGACGATTCCGATCATCAAGCCGCTCGCCACGTCGCCGACGACGCGCCCGCGCCGCTCGGGCGGCGCCATGGAGGCCGCCATCGGCAGCAGGATCTGAATGGTGCTGGAGGCAGCGCCGAGCACGAACAGCTCGATCAGGAACGCGACGGCGGCGCTCGTCACGGCCGCGGCCGTCGCGGCAGCGATCGCCACCGCGAGCATCGTCACGACCAGCCGACGGTTCTCGACCAGATCGGCAAGTGGCACCAGGAGAAAGAGCCCGGTCGCGTAGCCGAGCAAGGTGGCCATGCTGACGAGGCCGGCTGCGGCATCGCCCAACCGCAGCGCGGCGCCGATCGGCCCGATCAGGGTTTGCGACGCGAACACGTTGAGGACGATGACGCCGGTTGCGGCGGCGAACAGCCAGACCATGGGAGCGCTGATCGATGGCCGCGCGGTCGACGGACAGGCGAGCGTCTGATTGGCGAAGGTCATGGCCAAGTTCCATTTCACGCATATTGCTTTGCACCTTTATGCTCTTCTATTAATATGATACAATTGAATTGATCGTATAATGATTATACAGGCTACGCATGAACACGCACGACCTGGAAGCTTTTCTCGCGGTCGTCGAGACCGGCTCGATCGTCGCCGCGTCGACCCGGCTCAACGTCACCCAGCCGGGGATCACCCGGCGTATCCAGAACCTCGAGCACACGCTCGGGGCGGCGTTGCTCGATCGCCAATCGAAGCCGCTGCGTCCCACCGCTGCAGGACGCGAGGCGTATGAGCACGCGCGGCGCGTTCTGCGCTCGCTCGAGGACATGAAGTCGGGTCTTTCGCGCGACGCCCCGGTGACCGGCGAGTTTCGGCTCGGCATCACGCCTTCGCTCTCCGAGGCGGCTCTGGCGGCGCCGGTCGACCGGCTGCGCGGCGACTTTCCGCAGCTCACGCTGCAGATCACCGCCGGATGGTCGCCGCAGCTCCTCGCCCGGGTCTCACGCAGCGAGCTCGATGCGGCCGCCGTCGGGCTCGTCGACGGTCAGGAGCCGCCGGCGGACCTCGCCGCCGACGACCTCGGCGCGCAGCCGGTCGTGCTGATCGCGTCGCGCGAGCTCGACATCCCGGAGCATGCGACCTTGCGCGACCTGTCGCGCTTTCCCTGGGTGATGAACCCGGATGGTTGCGGCTTTCGCGCCGCGCTCAAGCGGTCTTTCGAAGCGGCGCGCCTGCCGTTCCACATCGGCGTCGAGGCGCTGAGCGCGGATCTGCGGCTGTCTCTGGTCGAGCGCGGGCTCGGCATCGGCCTCGTCACCGCCGCGGCATTCGCCGCCAACCCGCCACCGGCATCGATCAAGCGGATCGACTCGTCCGATTTCCATCCGCAGGTGCGGGCCTGGGTGGTCTACCGACCGCCGCTCGGCCGGCTCGGCCGTCCGATCACAACCTTTCGCGACGCACTCGCGACCGCGTTCGCCGCATCCCACTCCCGCTTTCAAGAAAAGCCCGATCCCGTCCGCGCAGCCGGGCGTCAGGGCAAGAAAAATCAGGCGAGAGCAGGCTAGGCCATCAGCGGGCGCGCGCGCAGACCCATCGCGTCGAGCTCGTTCTGCTCGCGCGCATTCTCCTCGGCACGGTCGCGCGCTTGGTCGCGCTCGTCGAGCAGCTCGACCTTCTTGAGCTCCTCGAAGGCTTCGCCGAGCGCCGCCTTGGCGTCGTCGAGCTGGCCCTTGAGCTCGTCGGCCGAGCGCTTGAGGTTCTCTTTGCGCTGCATCGCGGCCTTGGCGTAAGTGGGGTAAGCGAAGTGCGCCGGATCATGGATGCCGGCGCGTTCCTGCTCGGTCTTGATCTCGCGATCCAGATCGACCGCCATGCGCTCGAACTCGGCGATCATGCCCTCGATCTGCGCCACCTTGCGGCGCTTCTCGTCGACCTGGAATTTCTTCAGCCGAATGAGCGTATCACGCGACTTCATCTACGCTAACTCCCCTGAAGGCCCGCGAGCGTGAGCGGGGAAATGCCCGATCGAAGCCGCCCGCCGCGCGGTCAGGCGGGGATTGTGGCCGGATAGTGTTAGTTTTCGGTTTCCGCGGCACTTAAAATGCCGGCCAACCGGCGGTATCCCTCGGCCAGACTGGTTGATTCTTCCTTACCCTGGGCGAGAAATGCCTCGAGCGGCGGATGCAGGCCGATCGCTTCGTCGACCTCGGCACTCGAGCCCTTGCGGTACGCGCCCAGCCGGATCAGCTCCTCCATGTCGGCGTAGGTCGCCATCACTTGGCGGGCGCGGTTGACGACCGGCAGGAAGGCGGGATCGGCCGATTTCGGCATGGTGCGTGAGATCGATTTGAGCACGTTGATCGCCGGGTAGCGCCCGCGCTCGGCGATTGCGCGCTCCATGACGATGTGACCGTCGAGGATACCGCGCACCGCGTCGGCGACCGGCTCGTTGTGGTCGTCACCGTCGACCAGCACGGTAAAGACGCCGGTGATCGTGCCCTCCCCGGCGCCGGGGCCGGCGCGCTCGAGCAGCCGCGGCAGCTCGGTGAAGACGGTCGGCGTATAGCCCTTGGCGGTCGGCGGCTCGCCGGCCGAGAGGCCGATCTCGCGCTGTGCCATGGCAAAGCGGGTGACGGAGTCCATCAGCACCAGCACGTCCTGGCCCTCGTCGCGGAAATATTCTGCGATCGCGAGCGTGAGATAGGCGGCCTGGCGGCGCATCAGCGCCGGCTCGTCCGAGGTCGAGACCACCACCACCGAGCGCTTGAGGCCGGCATCGCCGAGGTCGTCCTGCAGGAACTCCTGCACCTCGCGGCCGCGCTCGCCGACGAGCCCGATAACCGACACGTCGGCCGCGACGTTGCGGGCGAGCATCGAGAGGAGAATCGACTTGCCGACGCCGGAGCCCGCGAAGATGCCGATGCGCTGGCCGCGGCAGCAGGTCGTGAACGTGTTGAGTGCCCGCACGCCGAGATCGAGCGGCGCGCCGACGCGGCGCCGCGCATGAGCCGGCGGCGGCGAGTTGCGGTAGGGAAACGGCTCGGGTCCAGCCGGCAGCGGACCCTTGCCGTCGATCGGCTCGCCCATGGCATTGACCACGCGGCCGAGCCAGCCCGCCGACGGGCGTACCCCGGCGGCTACCGAGGTGACCACGGCGCGGCAGCCGCGCCGCACGCCCTCGAGTGGGGCAAACGGCATCAGCAGCGCGTTGGGGCCCGAGAAGCCGACCACCTCGCACGGAATGAGCCGCCCTCCCGCCTCAATCGTTACCCGGGCGCCGACCGACATCGCGTGTAGCGAGCCCGCCACCTCGATCATGAGACCGCGCACGCCGACCACGCGCCCGTAGATTTCGGCCGCATCAATCTCGTCGATCTGCTCGGCGAGCGCCTTCACGCGGCGCCCCGTGCAGGTCCGCGAAGAGGCGCAACGAAGCCTTCACCTTTAACCTCGTGTTTACCCGCGTCGTTAATCATTGCGTCACCGTCCTTGGGATCGAAGGTCTCGCCCGCCAGGACGGAGGGGCGAGTCGCGAGAATCGGTTAGCGCCGATTCTTAAGGCCACATATGAACTCTGACGTGTCGAAAAAACCGGGTCTCCGCAAGATTTTAGGCCGATTCGGGCATTTCTGCCCAGTCGGAGCTTGCACGCGGGAATCATGTTTTGTTAACCATCGATTCGTTAGCGTCCGAATCAGTTCCCAAGGCGTATTCCACGGCTGCCCCGAAGGGCGGGCCGACTGAGCCCTAGCGGAAGGGACCTGGCATGCGCGTTCTCCTGATCGAAGACGATAGCGCAACGGCGCAGTCGATCGAGTTAATGCTGAAATCCGAGAGCTTCAACGTCTACACGACGGACCTCGGCGAAGAGGGCGTCGATCTCGGCAAGCTCTACGATTACGACATCATCCTGCTCGACCTGAACCTGCCGGACATGTCCGGGTTCGAGGTCCTGCGCTCGCTGCGGGTCTCCAAGGTCAAGACGCCGATCCTGATCCTGTCCGGCCTCGCGGGTATCGAGGACAAGGTCAAAGGCCTCGGCTTCGGCGCCGACGACTACATGACCAAGCCGTTCCACAAGGACGAGCTGGTCGCGCGCATCCACGCCATCGTGCGCCGCTCGAAGGGCCATGCCCAGTCCGTCATCCAGACCGGCGACCTCGTCGTGAACCTCGACACCAAGACGGTCGAGGTCAACCAGGCGCGCGTGCATCTCACCGGCAAAGAATATCAAATGCTCGAGTTGCTCTCGCTGCGCAAAGGCACGACGCTCACCAAGGAGATGTTCCTCAACCATCTCTATGGCGGCATGGACGAGCCCGAGCTCAAGATCATCGACGTCTTCATCTGCAAGCTGCGCAAGAAGCTCGCCAACGCATCGAGCGGTAAGAACTACATCGAGACCGTGTGGGGCCGCGGCTACGTGCTGCGGGAACCATCTGAGGACGAGGGCATGGTCGCCTGAGGCGGAGGTCTCATCCGCAGAGACACTTGTTCTCTTAAGTATCTCTCAAGTCCTCTCCCAAGTTGAAGCCTATGACCCCGCCACGAATGGCGGGGTTTTTTGTTGGTCAGCGGCGGGTCTTGCGCTTGGGGCGCTTGGCCGTGGGCCGCTTCCTCGCCGGCTTTGCATTGGAGGCTTTAGCCTTGGCTTTGGCCGGGTTGGCCTTGGCGGTTTTGGCCTTGGCGGTTTTGGCCTTGGCGGTTTTGGCTTTCGGCGCCTTTGCTTTCGCTGCTTTCGCCTTTGGCGCTTTCGGCTTCGACGGGTTCGCTTGCGATGCTTTCGGCTTTGTCGCCGGCGCCGATGGTTGAGCCGCGGGCTGCGCCGCTGCGGCGGGCTTCGTTGCCGGCGCTGCTCCGGCAACGCCGGCGCCCGCCGCCGCAAGCCAGAAGCGCAACTCCGGTGACTTGACGTCAGGCCCGAGAATGTAGCGCTCCTGCCACTTGTCGTCCTCCTCGAGCGGCTTGCCGAAGGTGTTCGGATCCTTGTTCAGCCAATAGCGCCACGCGTAGTGGTCGTAGATATCGAGCACGTGGCACGCATAGGCCTCGGCGAGACCGCGATGGCCGCGGACGATCACCAGGTTCTCGTCGTTGTTGTGGGAGGCGCGGAAGCCGAGATTGTGCGAGCCGGTCACGACCGTGCAGTTGTCACTGAACGGGTCGATGACGACGATCTTGTTGTGGATGATGGCGAAGCCGTATTTCTGCAGCTCGGCTTCCCAGGCGCCGAAGGCGTCTTTCGACGTCACGCTGCCGGCCGGAATGGCGCGGTAGTCGATCGGCGCCTCGTCGGCGGGCGGCTTCGCGCCCTTCTTCTTCGGCGTCCCGACCTCGCCGACGACCTTGACCTCGTGCTTTGGCGTATCGCCTTCGTCGGCCTCATCGGCCCCGCCGCCTTGATGCAGCGATTGCGAGAACTGGCTCGCCCGCTGCGGGCTGGTCAGCGCGCCGCGCACGAACAGATCGGGGTTCTTCGCCAGCGCCGCGCCGGCCGCGTTGAGAATCGAATTGTTGCCCGGATCGAAGGCGAGAAACAGCACCGCCTGCTTGGCGCCGCCGATCAGGTCGAAGATCTGCTCCATGTCATTGGGCTTCTCCTTCGGCGGGTTCGTCAGCAGGTGATTGGTATTCGGTGAGAACATCGGCGCGATGGTCACGCCCTTGCCGAGATCGATCGGCGTGCTGATCGAGCTTTGATTGCTGTTGTGGTCCCAGGTGCGCTGCGCCGGCGACTGCAGCTTCTTCTGGTCGCCGCCGGCGGCTTCAATGTCCGCCTTGATCGTGTTCCAATAGTCGATGTAGCGCTGCGCCACCTGCGGCGCCTCGATCACCAGCGTGTTGTTGGTCTGCGTGCACAGGCCCGTGCTGGTCCAGTTGGTCGAGCCCGTCAGCACGGCGACCGGCGCGCCGTTCTGACTCAGCACCATGAACTTGTTGTGCGGGATCCTGCCCTTGCCGAGGATGCGGTCGATGACGTTGACCCCCGCCGCCTTGAGGTTGGCGCGGTTTTGCGCGTCCATGTCCTCGATCGGCTTCTTGTGGGCATCAACGCCCTGCTCGTTGCCGAGGATGACATTGCGGCTCTTCGGATCGCCCTGCCCGGCGGCTTGCAGGCGTTTTTCCAATCCGTTGGGATCATTGAGCTCGTACAGCGCCGCATTGATCGTGCCGCCCTCGGTGTCGGCACGGTCGAGCAGCGAGGTGACTCCCTCGTAGAGCTGGCCCTCGAGATTCTTCCGGATCTGGTCGTTCGGATCGACGATGTGCGGGGTGAGCGCGTCGATGCTCGGCTTGTTGTTGAGCTCGTGGCTCAACGCCTGCGTCGCCACGATGCCGCGATTGAAGTAGGCGCTGAAGGGCGGCCGCTTCGGCGTCAGCGTCACCGCGTTGCTCACCAGCGGCGCGACGCCGGATAGTGGCCTGAGCGAGCCGGGCGTCCCGCCCATCGGCACGATCTTATAGGTGTAGGTCTGGCCCCGCTTGGCGGAGAGGTCTTTCCACCAGAATTTCTGCACCGGCGCCTGGGCGGTCGTGCGGTTCGGATCCGTGGGTTGCCCGGCGAAGCTCGCGGTCGCGCGCAACGGCGTCTCGTTGCCGCGCGCATCGACCTGGATCACCTGAAAGCCGAGACAGCCGTCGAGATGACGGTCGAACGTCCAGGCGACGAGAGCGATATCATTGTTCGAAAAAGCGATTGCCGGCATGGCGCCCTCCCGCTGACGGCTCGGCATGACCATTCGACGTTCAATTGCAATGATGATTTCTTCTCGTGTTGGAAGCAAGCACTTTTCGGCGTTCGCGGCAAACATGCCGTGTGACGCATGCGCATCTACCGGCGGGCGTCCTATTGCGCTTGAATGGCGCAAAGGGCCGCAACGGGCCGGAGGGAGAATACGCCATGTCACGATGGATACGCGCGCTCGCCGCGTTGGCGGCGCTGGTCGGCGCGAGCAGCGCGGCGCTCGCGCAAGGCGCCTTCCCGTCTCGCCCCGTTCATCTGCTCGTGCCCTTCCCGCCCGGCGGCGCGGTCGACATCGTGGCGCGCACGCTCGCCGACGAGCTTTCCAGGCGCTGGGGTCAGCCGATCGTGATCGAGAACCGCCCCGGTGCCGGCGGCACCATCGCGGCCGAGGTCGCGGCGAAAGCCGCGCCCGACGGCTACACGATCATCCTGGTCGCGAGTGGGCACGCGATCGTGTCCCATCTCTATCCGAGCCTGCCCTACGATCCGGTCAAGGACTTCACCCCGCTCGCGCTCGTCGCCTCATCCCCCAACATGATGCTGGTGCGCGCCGATTCCGCCTTCAAATCGGTCGGCGACGTCATCGCCTTTGCGCGCAAGAACCCGGGGCAGCTCTCCTACGGCTATCCCGGCAACGGCACCTCGCCGCATCTCGCCGGCGAGCTCCTCAAGTACATGGCCAAGGTCGACATCACGCCGGTGCCTTACAAGGGGGGCGCGCCTGTGCTCAACGACCTCTTGGGTGGGCACATTCCGCTGTCGTTCAACAACATCCCGGAATCGATCGGGCTGGTGCAGGCCGGCAAGGTGAGGCCGCTCGGCCTGACGACCGCCGAACGCTCGCCGGTGCTGCCCGACGTTCCGACGATCGCCGAGGTCGCCCTCCCGGGCTACGACACCGGCGTGTGGTGGGGCTTTCTCTCCCCCGCCGGCCTGCCGGCCGATACCAAACAGAAGCTTGCCAAGGACTGCGCCGAAGCCTCGCTGGTGCCCGCCGTGCGCCAGCGCCTCAGCAAGCTCGGCGCGACGCCGATCGGCGGCACGGCCGATGACTTCGCCAAGTTGATCGCAGCGGAGCACGCCAAATGGGGGCCGGTGATCCAGGCGGCCGGCATCAAAGGAGACTGACACGCGGCGAGGCGCCGCATCGACGCCCTATTTTGCGGCTTTCGGTGTCGGCGGCGCGACGACGCTTCGAGGCCACGATGACCCTGATTCGATCCGCTTCACCCTGCGTGCACCTGCGTGGACGGCGCCTGCTTCGCCGCGCGGCGGTCGCCGTCGCAGTTCTGTTTTCGTTGTCCGGCGAGGTGCTGGCTCAGACGCCTCAACCGGCGCCCGAGGCCGGCATCGTCGTGACGGGCGAAGGCAGCGTGCTCGTGGTCCCGAACACCGCGCAAATCAGGATCGGCGTGACCGTCCGCAACGACACGGTGACCGCAGCACTCGACACCGACTCCAGGGCGATGGCCGCCGTCATCGCGGCGCTCAAAGCCGCGGGAATCGCCGAGACCGATATCCAGACCACGCGCTTCTCGATCCAGCCGATCTACACCCAGCCGCCGTCGTTCAACTCACCGGGCGCGGGCGCAGCGCCGAAGCTTGCGGGGTACAGCGTCTCCAACCACGTGAACGTGACCATCCGCGACGCCGACAAGATCGGCATCCTCATCGACCGTGCCGTCGCGGCCGGCGCGAACGACATCGGCAATGTATTGTTCGCGGTTTCCGATACGTCGAAGGTGCTCGATCCGGCGCGCGCTGACGCGATCGCCGACGCGCGGCGCAGGGCCGAGGTGTACGCGAAGGCGGCGGGCGTGCGGCTCGGCACGGTGCAATGGGTCACCGAGGAGACCGCCAGCCGACCACCGCTGCCGATGATGTCGCGCGCCGTGGCGGCGCCCGTGCCGATCGCGACCGGCGAGGATACGCTGCGCGTGCGGGTCACCGTCGGCTTCGATATCGCGCGATGATCGAGGCAAGTTCGGCAGGCGGCGCCGAGGATGCACAGGCGGGACGGTCGCACGCGACCGCCCCGCGCAGCACATCTGGTCTCTCCGGTCTCACGTCGTTACATCGTCCGCGGCTGAGTGCGCTGCCTGGGCGGGAACGTCGGCGGCAGCTTGGTCGGCGGCAGCTGAATGAGATTGGTGTTGAGGCCGCCGTTGGTGTTGTGAATGTTGCCGTTGAACGTAGCCTGCGTGTTGATCAGCTGATTGGGGCCGCCGCTCCTGAACGACACGCCCCCGCGCGCCGAGGCGCCTTGCGGGAAGACGAGCAGAGCGAGCACGGGGAGCGTCGCGATTGCGAGGGTCTTGATCGAGGTCATGTCTTGTCTCCTGGGGTTGGATGAGAGCCACTCGTCGTCCGCCAGGACCAGTTTGATCGCGACGTCCGAACGGCACTCGGGATACGGCCAGGCCCGCCGCGAGGTTGTGTGATTTTGCACATTGCGATCCGGGACGCGTGCGCGCACGCGTGGAGGCGCGACCGGCTGCCGCGAACAAGGACGCGTTCAGGCCTCGCTTCGAAAATGCGCTGGAGCGCTAGCGCATCGCCGCGACTGCGGCCGCCTTGAGCGCCGAGAATCCCGGTGCGGCCGCCTTGGCGGCGGCCACGTTGGGCAGATAGAGCCCGCGCCGTTCCGGGAACGGCTTGTAGACTTCAGTCAAGCCGACGACGGTCTCGGCGGCGCCAAGCACCAGGTAGCCGTCGTTCTCGGTCATGCGCGCCATGCGCTCGAGCACGTCGACCTTGGTGGGCTGGTCGAAATAGATGAGCACGTTGCGGCAGAAGATGATGTCGAACTGGCCGAGGTGGCTGAAATCGGACAGCAGGTTGAGCGAACGGTACTGCACCATGGCCTTGATCTCCGGCGAGATCTGCCAGGTCTCGCCGGCCTGCGTGAAATACTTCATCAGCATCTGGATCGGCAGGCCGCGCTGCACCTCGAACTGGCTGTAGAGCCCGGCGCGCGCCTTCTCGAGCACCTCGTTCGAGAGATCCGTCGCAATGATCTCGATGCGCCAGCCCGCGACCTGGGCGGCCATCTCTTTCAGGATCATGGACAGCGAGTAGGGCTCCTGACCGGTCGAGGCGGCGGCGCACCAGATGCGGATACGGCGCTGCGCGGCGCGCGCCTTGAGCAGGCTCGGCATCATGAAGTCGCGGAAATGCTCGAACGGGATCTTGTCGCGATAGAAGAACGACTCGTTGGTGGTCATCGCCTCGACGACGTCGACGATCAGCCGCTCGGCGCCCGGCGCCTTGATCTTGGCGACGAGGTCGGTGAGGTTCGACAGACCGCTCTTGCGCGCGAGCGGCAGCAGCCGGCTCTCGACCAGATATTGCTTGTCCGCCGACAGCACGAGGCCGGAGCGATCCTTGAGCAGCCTGCGCAGGAAGTCGTAGTCGAGGGGCGTCACGATCGCTCTCCGGAGAACAGACGCATCACCTTGGGAGCGATCTGGTCGAGCGGCAGCACGGCGGAGCAGACGCCGGCGTGCGCCGCCGCACCCGGCATGCCCCACACCACGCTCGATGCCTCGTCCTGCGCGATGACGCTGCCGCCATGGGCAACGATCTCGGCGCCGCCCTTGGCGCCGTCGGAGCCCATGCCGGTGAGCACCACCGCGAGCACCGCCGGTCCCCATAGCGCAGCAGCGGAGCGGAACAACGGATCGACCGCCGGCTTGCAGAAATTCACCAGCGGACCGTCGTCGAGCGCGATGACCGGGCCATGATCGCGCTTGACCGCCTGCATGTGCTTGCCGCCGGGCGCGATATAGATCGTGCCGGGCTCGACCGGCTCCCCATCGACGCCCTCGTGCGCCTTGCTGGATGCGGCGCGAGCGATGTGCTCGGCGAGAATGGTCGTGAAGGTCGGCGGCATGTGCTGCGTGATCAGCACCGGCACCCGCGGCAGCAGACCGCGCAGGTTGGAGATGACGGCGGTGAGCGCCTGTGGGCCGCCGGTCGACGAGCCGATCAGCAGGACGCGCGGGGCGGTGGGCGCAAACGGGCGCAGCTTGATCGGCGCGGCCTCACGCGCCGACGCCGGATGCACCGTCGGCGTCGCCGCGGCCGGCGCCTGCGCGCCGGGCGCGGCTGGCGCGCGCTTGCGGGGTCGGCGGCCGCCGAGCTCGCGCACCTTCTCGATCAGCTCGCGGCGAAAGCTCGCCGAGGTCGTGACCCCGCGGTTGGTCTCGGGCTTCGGGATGTAATCGGCGGCGCCGAGCGAGAGCGCCTTGAGGCTGATCTCCGCGTTGTGGCGAGTCAGCGTCGAGGCCATGATCACGACGAGATCGCGCTTCTTCGCCAGCAGCAGCGGCAGCGCCGAGATGCCGTCGAGCTCGGGCATCTCGATATCGAGGATCACGACGTCAGGATTGATGCGCTCGACCTGGTCGACCGCGTCGCGGCCGTTGCGCAGGGAGCCGGCGAGCGCGAGGCCCGGCTCTTCCTCGATCCAGCGCGACACGAGCCCCCGTACGACAACCGAGTCGTCGACCACCATGACCCGGATCGCGGTATCGGCCGTCGCGTGGGCGGACGGCGCCGCTGGAACTGCAAAACCCATGTACCTCTACTCGCACTCGACGCAACCACACGAAATTCGCACATGGCCTTCACGACGAAACCGGCGCCCACCCGGATCAAGTCCGGAGCCGGTTCCGCCGGGCCATGCGCCGACGGCACCCCGTCAGATCAGCCCGACCTCCTGGAATTTGGCCTCGACGATGTCCTTGTCGAACGGCTTCATGATGTACTCGTTGGCGCCGGCGTGCAGCGCACGCGCGATGTGCGCCACATCGTTCTCGGTGGTGCAGAACACCACCTTCGGCCGGTCGCCGCCCGGCAGGCGGCGTAGCGCGCGCAGGAACTCGTAGCCGTCCATCTTCGGCATGTTCCAGTCGAGCAGGACCGCGTCGGGCAGCCGACGCTGGCACGCGGTCAGCGCCTCCTCGCCGTCTTCGGCCTCGGAGATCTCGAAATCCAGTCCCTCGAGTATGCGCCGCGCCACCTTGCGGATCACGCTCGAGTCGTCGACGACCAGACAGGTCTTCATCACATTGCGTCCTCTATCGGGGCGGGCAGGCCCGCCGCGGTCAAGTCAAGCCGCCGCTCGCGCGGCGGGTCACGCCGCAACGGCCTCGTGGCCGGTATCGAAGATGCGATCCACGTCGAGAACCACGAGCAGCTGCTTCTCCAGCCGGTGCACGCCGCACGAGACGCGTGCGAGATGCGGCTCCAGGTTGACCGGAACCGGCTCGCGGGTGTTGTCCGCGAGCTTGAGCACCTCGCCCACGGTATCGATCAGGAGCCCGTACGATTCGCCGCGAAACTCGATGCCGACGGCCATCGGGGGGCGGTCCGACTGGCGCTTGCCGAGACCGAGGCGGCAATGCATGTCGATCGCCGTGACGATGCGGCCACGCAAGTTGAGCACGCCGGCGATCTCGGCCGACGCCAGCGGCACGCGCGCGAGCCGATCGGGCATGAACACGTCCTGCACCTGCGAGATCGGCAGGCCGAACAGCTGGCTGCCGATCATCACGGTCACATATTCGATGAAGTTGCCGCTGTGATTGTCGTTTCCGGTCGTCATGCTCGCCCCCTCACGCCGCCTCGCTCATCACGGCGGCCTGCTCCTTGATCGCCGCGAGCAGGCCCGGCCGATCGAACTTGGCGACATAGTCATGGAAGCCGGCCTGGCGGCCGCGCTCGATCGCGTCCGCCGAGGTGAGCGCCGAAAGCGCGATGATCGGCAGCGTCGCGGTGCGCTGGTCGGCCTTCACGGCCTGCGCCAGCTCGTAGCCGTTCATGCCCGGCATCTCGATATCGGTCACGATCATGTCCACCTGGTCGCCGCCCTTGAGCACCTGGAGCGCGTCCTCGCCGCCGCCGACCGTGGTCACCGAGTAGCCGGCCGAGCGCAGCACCGGCGTGAGCATGTTGCGGAAGAAGGCCGAGTCCTCGACGAACAGGATGGTGCGCGCCTTCGCCTTGATCTTCTTCTCGGTGCGGATCAGCCAGTCCTCGAAGGCCTGCGGCAGGTAGTAGCCGACGTCGATGATCTCGGTCGCCTGGCCCTTGATGACGGCCGAGCCGAGGATGCCGGCGGTCTCGCTCGGGACCTCGACGTTGAGCCGATCCTCGACGATGTCGACGATCTGGTCGACCGCAAGGCCCATCGAGCGGCCCTCGTCGGAGAACACCAGCAGCGGCTGCGTGCCCTCGGTCTTGAGCGCGACGTCCTGGTTGACGCGGATCAGCGGCATCAGCTGCCCGCGATACTGGATGAGCGGACGGCCGTTCGAGATCTCGATCTTCTTGGCGTCGATCTCCTCAAGGCGCGTGACGAGCGAGAGCGGCACGGCCTTCGGCTGGGCGGCGCCGGCCCGGAAGATGAGGAGCGACACCATGTCGTCGCTCGAGCCGCGCTGCTGCGCCGCGTCTTCGTCGATCGCGCTCTGCGCCGCGACGGTGCCGACCGACTTGGCGATGCCGTTCGGGTCGATGATCATGATCACCGAGCCGTCGCCCAGGATGGTGTTGCCCGAGAACATGGCGATGTGGCGCAGCCGCGTCGACATCGGCTTGACCACGATTTCCTCGGTGTGGAACACGCCGTCGACGACGATGCCGAAGGTCTCCTTGCCGACCTGCGTCACCACGATGAAGCCGTTCTCCGGCTCGGAGTTCTCGCCATTGTCGATCTTGAGCAGAGTCTTGAGATGGATGAGCGGCAGTAGCTTGTCGCGCAGGCGTAGCACCGGCGCGTCCTTGATGCGCTCGATCTTGTGCTCCGAGTTCGACTGCGCGCGCACCAGCTCGATGACGGCGAGCTGCGGGATGGCGAAGCGGTCGCCGCCTGCCTCGACGATCAGCGCCGAGACGATCGCGAGCGTGAGCGGGATCTTGATGACGAAGGTCGAGCCGTGGCCCGGCTCCGACTTGACCTCGATGGTGCCGCCGATCTGGTCGATGTTGGTGCGCACCACGTCCATGCCGACGCCGCGGCCGGAGACGCTGGTCACCGTGGCGGCGGTGGAGAAGCCGGGCGCGAAGATGAACTTGTGGATCTGCGCCTCGGTCATCTTCTCGGCGGCGGCCTCGCTGACGATGCGGCTGGCGATCGCCTTTTCCCTGATCTTCGCCGTGTTGAGGCCGCGCCCGTCGTCGCTGATCTCGATGATGATGTGACCGCCCTCGTGATAGGCGGACAGCCGGATGGTGCCCTTCTCGGGCTTGCCGAGCGCGCGGCGCTCGGCCGGCGTCTCCAGGCCGTGGTCGGCCGAGTTGCGCACCATGTGGGTAAGCGGATCCTTGATGAGCTCCAGGACCTGGCGGTCGAGCTCGGTCTCGGCGCCGCGCATGTCGAGCTCGATCTGCTTGTTGAGCTCGGCCGAGAGGTCGCGCACGATGCGAGGCAGCTTCTGCCATGCGTTGCCGATCGGCTGCATGCGCGTCTTCATGACGCCTTCCTGCAGCTCGGCCGTGACATTGGAAAGGCGCTGCAGCGGCACCTTGAACTCGGAGTTCTCGTTCCGCCGGGCGATCTCGAGCAGCTGATTGCGCGTGAGCACGAGCTCGGAGACCATCGTCATCAGGTGCTCGAGCGTATCGACGTTCACCCGCAGCGTCTGGTTGGCGATCTTGGCATCGGTCTTCTCGTCCTCGCCGCCGCCGGCCGGCTTGTCGGCGGGCTTGGCGGCTTTTGGTGCGGGCGGCGCGGTAAGCTCGGGACCGGCCGTCTCGCGGAAGGCGCGCTCGAGCTCGTCGAGCGGCACCTCGCCGACGCGCAGGGGGCGCTCGAGGACCTGATAGGTCAGCGTTCCGGTGGCCTGCGAAGGGGTCGCGGCCGGCGCCGGCGCGGCAGCGGCGGACACCGCTGGTGGCGGTGCTACGGCCGGCGCGGCCGGTGCGGCAGCGGCGGCCGGCGCGTTGATGACCATGCGCTCGAGCTCGCCGATCAGATCCGGGTCGGAGCCCTCCGGCTCCTTCTGGTCCTTCTCGAGCTGATCGAGGATCTGCTTGATGCGATCGATGGTGGAGAGAATGAGCGTAACGGCGTCGCCGGTCACCGGCATGCCGTCGCGGAATTTGCCCATCAGCGTCTCGGCGGCATGCGCCAGCGCCTCGAGGCGGGGCAGGCCGAGGAAGCCGCAGGTGCCTTTGATCGTGTGCACCAGGCGGAAGATGTTGTCGAGGATCTTGGCGTTGTTGGGATCCTGCTCGAAATGCACCAGCTCGACGTCGACCGTGTCGAGGCTTTCGCTGGTCTCGGTCAGAAATTCGCGGAGCAAGTCATCCATCGAGGCAACCTTCGGAAGCGGCACCACCGATCGGCGCGGCCATGGGGGAGCCGGGCCAGTTTGTTGGCAAACCCTTTACGTTTGGTTGCGCCGTGCCTTATGGCTAATGCGAACGAGACGATTTGAGCTGATTTTTCTTCATTGCACAGCCGAATCCGTGCGGGCCGCCGCGCTCCGCCGGCTCCAACCGTTTACGATCGCTTAATGAGGCGCCGGGCGCCACGCCGCCTGAGGTGAGGTCGCACCACCCGGCGTCTCTGTGGGCTCAGCTTGCCGCGACCACGATGGTCTCGCCGTCCGCCGCCATCGTGGCGGTGAGGCCGCAGGCGCGGGCGAGCAGGCCCGTGTAATAGGGCTGGATCGCGTGTGCATCGATCGGCTCGGCGGTCGCCTCGCCGGCGAGCAGCCCCGGAATCGCCGCCGGCACCCGACCATTGAGGCCGGCCGCGGTGACGCGGAAACCCATGCTCTCGCCGCTGCCGATCGGATCGAGCGTCAGCGTGCCGCCGCGCGGGATCGCGAGCGTGCCGACCACCAGCATGTTGAGCAGGAGCTTGACCCGGTTCTTCGGCAGCAGCGCGCGCGGCAGGTTCCAGGCGAGCTTGTACTTGTCGTCCTCGATCGAGCCGCGCGCCACCGACTCGGCGTCGCCGGTGTCGACCTGCGCGGTCATCGACCCGGCGGCCCCGAATGCGATGCGGCAGAATTGCAGGCGCGCGGTCGCGGTGCGCGCACTGCGCTTGATCAGCGAGAGCGCGAAGGTCTTGGTCTCCTCGTCCTTCGACTCCTCGAGCACCTCGAGACCGTTGACGATCGCGCCCGCCGGGCTGATCAGGTCATGGCAAACGCGCGAGCACAGCAAGGCGGCAAGGTCGAGGGCTTCGAGAGGCGCGGCCATACGGATTTTCTCCGGGGGTCGTGACGCAGGTCACTGATTCGGGCATGCGTTGCGGCACGGCGCGGTGATACACGTGCGACAGGGGCCTGCCAAGGCGAGACAGGGAAGACAGCGCAAGAAGGGACGGCATGTGAGCGGAAAAACAATGATATTGCGCACGATCGACGCAGCGCTCGCGGCCGAGCTGACGGCGCTCGTCGCCCGCGCCGCAACTGCGATTC
Organism: Xanthobacteraceae bacterium; assembly: GCA_035293985.1. Classification (GTDB taxonomy): domain Bacteria; phylum Pseudomonadota; class Alphaproteobacteria; order Rhizobiales; family Xanthobacteraceae; genus JAVDCA01. The sequence continues at coordinate 218,169 of DATGLS010000037.1, read as the reverse complement.
TCGCCATTTCGCCCGCTGACATGGCGACACGGCTCAAGGCGGATCACACGCCGGTGACCGCCGCCGACGCGGCCGCCGACCGCGTGATCGCGCAAGGCCTTGCACGGCTGCTGCCCGGTCTCCCGATCGTCTCGGAGGAAGGCCGCGCACGGGCGGGCGCCGCGCTGACCGAGACCTTTGCGCTGGTCGATCCGCTCGACGGCACGAAGGAATTCGTCGCCGGACGCGGCGAGTACACGGTCAACCTTGCGATCGTCACGGATGGCGCGCCGATTGCTGGCTTCATTGCCGTGCCGGCGCTCGGCCTGCTTTACCGCGGTATCGTGGCGAGCGGCGCCGAGCGGCTCGGCCTCGACCCGGCGATTGCGCCGACCGCGATCCGTTGCCGCCGCGCACCGGCGCACGGCCTCGTCGCCGCGGTGAGCCGCTCGCACCTCGATCCCGAGAGTGAGGCTTTTCTCGCGCGCCTGCCGATCAGCGAGCGGATCACGTGCGGGTCGGCGCTGAAACTGTGCCGGATCGCCGAAGGCGTGGCCGACGTCTATCCGCGGCTCGGGCCGACGTCGGAATGGGACCTCGCGGCCGGGCACGCGATCGTAGCGGCAGCCGGCGGGATCGTGACCACGCCGCCCGGCGCACCGGTGCGCTACGGACGCGCGGAGCGGGATTTCAAGATTCCGGGGTTCGTCGCCTGGGGCGATCCGACGCGGCAGATCGACCCGGTGCCGGCCTGACGGCCGGTCGCGGCGTTACGGCACGAGCGTGCTCAACACCGCCGGCCATTTCTCGTCGGCGATCCCGATCGCCTCATCGGGATTGGCGAGGAAGCGGTCCCGTGCGCGCTCGTCGTAGAACAGGTAGACGTGCTCGCGCACCATGGCCCAGACCAGCGGGTTGCCGGCGACCGCCACGCCACGCCCGAGCCCCATCGGATCGTAGCCGCCGTAGCGCGGCATGTAGACGTCCGGATGCGCCGCGAATGCCGCCAGATCGCCGACGTTGCGGAAGCGCCAGATGGTCCCGCCGTAACGGTATTCGTGTTCGGCATTGCCGTAGAGCGGCGCCGCGTGCGTGAAATACGCGACCGGGTCGACGCCGTTGATCGCGAGCCCGCTCAACAGGTCGGTGACCACCCGCTCGCTCGTCGCCGCCCCCGCCCGCGGCGCGCCGGGAAGCACCAGGAGCAGCGCGACCGCGGCCGTCGCCGCCATTCCCGCCTTCCGTTGTCGCCGCGCTGAGGTCATAGTTCTGCTCGATGGTGTTGCGATTCGGGGGTCAGCCCCGGCTCCGGCCGGCGGCATCTGGGGCTTGCCGCTCGTCCGGCAGGCTGAGGGGAACCGACGCAGCCCGAAGCTCAGGTTCCGAACGCGATGCGCGCATTCCGCGCGCCTCGGCGGGACCGTAGGCCATGTCAGTGTCCAACGCGTTAAGCCGAACTGATCCGAAGGAGCTCGCGATGTGCTCTGGCTGGCGAATCCTGGTCATCCTGCTCGCGTTCGCGGCGCTGGCGCCGCACGCCGCGCAAGCACAGCAGCAGCCTCCCTATCAGCAACCGCCCTATCAGCAGCCCCCTTATCAGCCGTCGCCGCAGCCATCCTATCAGGCACCGCCGCAGCAGCCGCCTTACCAGGCGGCACCGCAACAGCCTGCCTATCAGCCTCCGCCGAACGATCGTTTCCAACCGGGAGAGCTGGTCGAGGCCGGCCATCGCTTCTTCGGCGGCGTCTCGCGTGGGCTTGCGACCGTGATCGAGAAGGCGGTGTCGCAGTGGGGCCTGCCGAACGGCTATGTGCTCGGCGAGGAAGCGGGGGGCGCGTTCTTCGGCGGCCTGCGCTATGGCGAGGGCTCGCTCTACACCAAGAACGCCGGCGACCTCAAAGTCTACTGGCAAGGCCCCAGCCTCGGCTGGGACTTTGGCGGTGACGGGGCGCGCACCATGATGCTGGTCTACAACCTGCCTGCCACCCAGGCGGTCTACCAGCGGTTCGGCGGTATCGACGGCTCGGCCTATTTCATCGGCGGGTTCGGCATGACGGCGCTGACCGCAAACGACATCGTGGTGGTGCCGATCCGTGCCGGCGTCGGGCTGCGCCTCGGCGCCAATGTCGGCTATCTCAAATTCACCCCGCAGCCCACCTGGAACCCGTTCTGAGCCGCCGCATGCGGTTTTTGCCCGTCAGGACAGGGCCTTGCGGGTTTAGGTTAACGATGCGCTAAGCTGGCAGAACTGTCCGCGCCGTGGCATGTTCCCGGCATATCGAGTGGCGCATGTCAGTGGCGGAAAGCCCTGCCCCGGATGGCGTCCGGGCCGAAGCAACCCTCCCGACAGGCGCATCGATTCGTGTTTGGCGGACCGGAGGCGTTCGTGATCGAAACGATCATGTATTTCGGGATTGGGTTCCTGTGCGCGAGCCTGTTGGGGCTCATCATCATCCCGCTCGTGCACAATCGCTCGGCGCGTCTCACGACCCGGCGGCTCGAGGCCGCGACCCCGCTGTCGATGGCGGAGATCCAGGCCGACAAGGACCAGCTGCGCGCCGAGTTCGCGATGTCGACCCGGCGGCTGGAGATGAGCGTCGAGCAGCTCAAGGCGCGCTCGACGGGCCACCTCAGCGAGCTCAGCAAGAAGACCGAGGCGATCGCCATGCTCAAGCAGGAGCTGGGCGAGAAGAGCGCCGCGCTGATCGCGATGGAGGCGCGCGAGAAGGCGCTCAAGGAGCAGATCCGCAGCACCGAGCAGGAGCTCTCCGTCAAGGCGACCACCGCGCATCAGACCGGGCTTGCGCTCACCGACAAGGAAGCGGCGCTCACGCGGCTCAGCGACGAGCTCGGCGTGCACGCTGCCACCACCGAGGTGCACAAGGCCGAGATCGCGACCCTCCAGGCCCAGGTCGAGGCGCTCAAGGCGCAGCTCGAGCGCAACGAGAAGGACGTGCAGGACGCCGAGAAACGGCTCGCGCGCGAGCGCAGCGACGCCGACGCGGCGACCAAGGATCTCGCCGACGAGCGCAGCAAGGGCGAGACGCTGGCCAATCGCGTCGCGCAGCTCGAGCGCCAGCTGGTCGCTCAGGCCACCGAGGCGGAGATCCTCGGCCGCCGTCTGCTCGATCTCGACGCGCGATGCACCGAGCAGGGCCGCGCGCTGGTCGAGCACGAATACACCGCGAACCAGATGCGCGCCGAGCGCGACGCCGCCAAGAAGGTCGAGGCGGATCTGCGCGCCGAGCTCGCCGCCTTCGGCGATCACCATCGCGAATCCGCCGACACGCTGCGAACCGAGAACCTCCAGCTCAAGGCCGAGCTCGCCCATGTGAGCGAGGAGCGCACCAAGCTGCAGCAGGAAATCACGGCGATGAAGCGCGACGTCGAGCAGGCGTGGAGCAACGAGCGCGTCGACAACGCGCTGCTGCGCGAGCGCATCAACGACATCGCCGCGGAGGTCGCCCGCCTCACCATGGCGCTCGAGGGCCCGAGTTCGCCGATCGCTGCGATGCTCGCCGCCGAGGCGCCGGCGAGCGCCGGCGCCAACGGCGCGGGCACGGCTGAATCCCCGGGCGGCGGCAACCTCGCCGACCGCATCCGCGCGCTGCAGAACCGCGCATCCCGGCTGCAGCCGGCGACGTAAGCCGGCGACATTGCGAGCGAAGCCAAGCAATCTCGTTGCACGAACTCACACGCCTGCGGATCGAGACGGCTCCTCGAAGTGACGGCGAATGAAGGAGCTACGCCTGCGCGACGATCAGGCTGGTGCCGATCAGGATGAGGCCGACGCCGGCCCAGCGCAGCGGCGTCACCTTCTCGCCGAGCAGCCAGCGCGACAGCAGCGTCACCATCACGAAGCTCAGGCTGGTGATCGGGAACGCGGTGCTGACCGCGAGAAAGCGCAGCGCGCCGGAGTAGAGCAGCACCTCGACGATCAGCACAGCGACGCCGAGCAGGATCCAGTGGTGCCGGCGCGCGACGTCGAGCGCGGACTTTTTCAGAAAGGTCTGGCCGAATCCCTCGACCATCGTGCTCACCACGACCAGCAACACGCCCAACGCGGTCGGGCTCATTCGCCCTCCGGCTTGGACGCTGCGGCCGCGTGGCCCGTCTGGCTCACGCACCACACGCCGGCAACCACGATCGAGATGCCGAGGATCTGCAGCGGCGCGATGCGCTCGCCCAGGAGAAACACCGAGAGCACGCACACCGTGACGTAGCTCAGCGACGTGAACGGCTTGGCGTAGCTCAGGTCCGCGTGGTCGAGCACGTTGAGCCAGTTGACGAGCTGCGCCGCCATGAAGGCGACGACGAGAATGAAGATCGGGTGACGGACGACGGCGACGGCGAGCTCACGCAGGGACGAGACGTCGGGCAGATCGGCGACACCGGTCTTCCAGACGAGCTGAAGCCCGGTGTCGAGCGCAATCGCCACCGCCAATCCGAACGCCAGCCGAACCGGAAACCGCGCCCCCGTCGTCATTCCGACAGGTTGATCATACGGACTGCTGTAGGGCAAGTGCGCGATGGCGCCGGCGCGAACGGCGAGTATGGAGCAGCGAATAGGGAACAATCATGCGGGAACCAGGCACTATTCGCTATTTCCCATTCGCTATTCGCCCCTACGGCACGAAGTCCTCGCTCTCGGTGAAGGCCGGGCGCGCGCGGCGCTTGCCTTCGGCCTTCTGCAGGAAGCGCACGCCGATCTCGTCTCCCTTGACGTAGACGAGCTCGCATTTGCGGTGAGCATTCCCGACCGTCGAGAGCATGAGGAAGAATTCGTTGAGCTTGAGGTTCTCGACGCTGCCCTCGACCGTGAGCTTGGCGCCGCTTTGCGAGATCACCTCGATGTAGCACTCACGCCACCACGTGCCGTCGATGCCCATGATGCGCGCCTTGAAGCCAGATTCGAAGACGACCTGATCGGTACCTTTGAGCTCGTTTTCCTTGGCCATTATCGTGTTCTCGATACGCAACCCGCGACGCCTTCTGCCATCCTAGCGAGGAGACAGAAATCGACCGTTAACACCACACAACATGTTAACCTTGCGTTAAGCTGTACGGGTGGGCTCGAATGGTCGGACGCCTCGATCTTCCCGTCGGCATTGCAGGGGCCGAGGCCGCGAGGTGAAAAATCGCAACACCAGCATTCTTGCATCTCGGCCGCTACGAAAGTCTCGGCTTCTGCGAGGCTCCGGAAATCGAGGTACCCCACAGCTCGGCGGTCACGTCGCTCGTGCGGATCGCAACTTTCGAGCGGCTGTTGCAGCATTTCGACGATCGATGGACGGACGGTGTCGACCGCCTGGTCGGCATCTACCTAGAACAACGCTAGCACCCTATTTTGGCGACAGGCCGTAGGGGACGTTGGCCTTCGGCAGCCCGTCTTCCGCCGGCCGTGCGGTCACGTGTAGGATGGAGACGCCGGGCGAGCACGGTGCCGCGCAAGCGCTCATTGCAGGGAGCTCATGATGTCGTCGCAAACCCCGATCGATCCGAACCAGATCCAGGCCGCGGTCGCGACCACGCTGCGCGAGCATTCGACCTTCTTCCTCGTCGAGGGCATCATTCTGCTCATCCTCGGCGCGCTCGCCATCCTGCTGCCGCCGATCGCGACGATCGCGGTCACCATCATCTTCGGCTGGATCTTCCTCGTCAGCGGCCTGATCGGCTGGGTCACGACGCTGGGCGCGCGCGGCGCGCCGGGCTTCTGGTGGTCGCTGATCTCCGCCCTGCTCGCAACCGCCGCGGGCCTCATCCTGCTGATACAGCCGGTCGGTGGCGCGGTATCGCTCACGCTGCTGCTGATCGCCTTCTTCGTCATCGAGGGCATCGCCTCGATCATGTTCGCGATCGATCATCGCAAGCAGCTGTCGGGGCGTTGGGAATGGATGCTGCTGAGCGGGATCATCGATCTCGCGCTCGCCGCCATCATCTTCGCGGGTCTGCCCGGCACAGCCGCGTGGGCGCTCGGCGTGCTCGTCGGCGTCAACCTGATTTTCGGCGGCGCCGCGCTGATCGCCATGGCGCTGCACGCGCGACGGGGTGCCTAACGCCGAGCTTCGGGATCGACAAGGGGCGCGGCGCGCTCGCCAACGGCGTCAGCGTCGGGCCGCCCGCGCGCCCCCGGCCAAGATCGGGCAAGAAACGCATCATGGACGCTACCACTACCATCTATCTTGCCACGATCTGGGTGCTCCCAGTCATCATCGCGATCACCTTTCACGAGGCGGCGCACGGCTACGTCGCGCACCTGCTTGGCGATGACACCGCCTGGATGCTCGGCCGCGTCAGCTTCAATCCGCTGCGGCACATCGATCCTATCGGAACGATCGTGCTGCCGGGCCTGCTGCTGCTGATGCACTCGCCCTTCCTGTTCGGCTACGCCAAGCCCGTGCCGGTCAATTTCCGCGCCTTGCGCTCGCCGCGCCGCGATATGGTGCTCGTGGCGGCGGCCGGACCCGCGATGAACATCGCGCTCGCCATCGCGGCGGCGCTCATCTTCCATGGTGTCGGCTATCTGCCGGAGACCAGCGCCCAATGGCTTGCCGCCAACCTGCGCAATGCGCTGCTCTTCAACGCGGTCCTCGCGGTGTTCAATCTGTTCCCGCTACCGCCGCTCGACGGCGGCCGCATTCTGGTCGGATCCTGCCGCGGCCCGCCGGCGCGGCGCTGTCGCGCCTGGAGCCGTACGGCTTTGCCATCCTGATCGGGCTCCTGATCGTGCTGCCGCTGCTCGGCAATCAGCTCGGCGTGGACTTCAATGTCATCTCGCGCGGGCTCAGGATCGCAACCAGTGCAATCGTCAGTGTGATCGTATACCTGACCGGGAATGCGTGAGCTTCCGGTGTCTCAGCATCGATGGAAGAAACGGTAGATGTCGGGCGCACGCATCCAGATGAAGTCGCGCTGCAGCCCCCCGTGTTGATTGATCCACGCCTTGATGTCGGCCGGATAGCCGTACCAGAGCGTGCCGGTCGCCTGCGACAGATGCGCGAGATGAAAGCCGAAGGTCGCCTGCGGCGTGACGCAGATGCGGCTGCGCGGGATATGTCCCAGCAGCACGGTGCAGGCCGACCGGCATGGCCCAACGATCCGGACACGCGCGCCGTCATGGGCGTGCGTGGCCCAGCGCGCGTCGTAATCGGCGACGCGACCGCCGTGATCGTCGGAGAGGTTGATGGTTTCCGCCTGCCCCGGCAGCGTACCAACGCAGAGCAAGGCGATAAGGACGAGGCGGCATGGTTTCATCGCTTGCTCCCCGCGCGTGTTCCGATCGATTGAGGTCGGCACGGGATTCCGGCCGCTTGGGACACACCAGCCAGCATCTCCTTGTGGTGCCCAGCCCTGGCACACCGGTCGATGCTGATCCGCCTTAATGTCTTCGGTTGCCGGTGCCGTTGCCGCCGTTGTTGATCGTAGTCGTATTTGAAGTGCGATGCGCGGCCGTCGCCCGCGCGTTGTTGACCGTCGCCCGACATATCGCGACGCACTGCTCAACGGACCCGTTGCGGCCCGGATTGAGGTTGCACCGGTCGATGCACGCCTGCTGATCGCCGCCCTTCGGCCTGGCGTGGGCGGGAAACGCAACGGCGGCCGCCGCCAAGGCGAACACGCCGACCGCAGTCAAGAGCTTCGTCATGGTCTTTCTCCTTGATGCTAGGACTCTCTCTCCGACGCGCGAGTAAGTGCCGCTTCGTCAATGCCTGTTGCTGCCAGGGTGACCAAGGGCCGGCTTCGGGTCGCGGCGCGCGGCCGCCGCGCGCGAGGTGCTGCCGTAGTAGCGCTGGCACCTGGCCAGGCATACTGGACGCGCCCCTCTGTACCAACACTGGTTGAGGCGCCAGCCGCTCCCCTGTCGCCTTGGTCGGTGGCGAAATTGGTCATGGCCGCATCATCGATGAAGGTGCGTCGGTCGGGTGGGCGCGCCGCTCCCGGTGGTGGGTCTTCGCGCTGGCGATATGCTCGCCTTCTTCTTGGGGAACGAAATATCGCACACGTAGAAACAATAGAAATCGCCCATGTTACAGCGCGAGACGCACCATCGATAGGAAGTCGACCTGGCCGCCTTCGCGCTCATGGGGAAGCCGAAGATGATGGCGGCGAACATGAGCGCACCAACTGAAAGCACAGTCCTGGCCGTCCGGTCGGTCGAACGCACGATCATGGGAGCCTCCTGTTTCCTGCAGCGCGGGGATCGCTGCTTCATTGCCTTCGTCGCGTACCGCCGGCGACCGGGTCGTGATCACGATGCGCTCGATCGTGCCGCGCTCGGAGGGCCGCATCATCGATGCAAGTGGGTGGTTCGGGCGGGCGCACCGTTCCCCGCGATAGGTCTTGGCGCAGGCGATATGCTCGCCTTCTTCTTGGGGAAAGTGGCATTACACCAAGCGAAACACATCCAGGCGCCGAGCCCGCAATACGAGAAACACCTTTGACGGTTGGTTATTTTCGCCGCGCTGGCAGTAGAGTCGAACATGACGGCGGCCAGGATGAGCGCACCAACTGAAAGTACGGTCCTGGCCATCCGGTTGCTGGAACGCACGATCAAGGGAGCCTCCTGTTTTTCCTGCGGCGCGGGGATCGCCGCTTCATTGCCTTCGACGTGACCGGCCCCGCCGGCGGGACGTTTGGGCTTTGCGCTCCGGCGCTAATGCTTGTGCGTGGAGGGATGGGTTGGTTCGCTCGGATGGGCGTTGGTGCTGTGGAGCACGGGGTGGGTGCCGCGCGTCCCCCGTCCGATGTCCATCGTTTGCGGTCCTGGCAATCTTTTGATCGTGCATGTCGTGGCACTGCATCCCGTAACCGTGTAGCAGCCGTTGATGGTGCACCAGTGGCATCCGGTACGTTCAGCGCCGCACTGCTGGTTGATGAACGTCCCGCCGCGATCGACTTCCGTGGCGACAGCGATACTGGGCCCGAGACCTGAACCGACCAGCAGCAGCATGACGGCGCAGGTTCTCGCCGTTGAGCTGTTCACGTGCACGATCATGGTAGCCTCCTGTCGCATGAAGCGCGGGGATCGCTGCTTCATTGCGTCCGTCGCGTGCCGCAGGCGATTGGTTCGTGATCCGCGTCACGATCCGGTCGATTGCGCCGCGCTAGTGGCGAACGCTCATGACTCTCTCCTTCGTCGCGACGGCGCATCATCGATGATGAGACTGTGTCGGTCGGGCGGACGGCGCGCCGGTCACCGTGACGGGGTCTTCTTTGACTTTGCGGCGCACGCTCGCTGCATTCTTGGCTAGTTTGTAGAAAAGCGCGGCACATCTCATTTCGCACTGACCACGACTGTCTGACCACGGAATGTTGCCGCAGGCCGCAAAGCAATCGCCCAATCTGTCCCTCGACTTGGCGGAGTGTGCCGGACAAGCGAAGACCAGCGCGAGGACGCCAGCCGCGAGCAAAGTCCTGCTCATCTTTCCTCTCTTTCGTTCGAACGATGCAAAGCTCTGCGAAAGGAGCTGTCGCTCTCGCCGGTGTCGGACCGCGGACGACGCCGTCGTGATCCGCGTCACGGCACGGTCGATTGGCCTTGCCGGGCGCAGGCCGGCGCGGGATTGTCGCGACCCGTCGCGCGGGCCGGCCGCCCGTGTCGCGGGCGTCATCGAACGTCGACCGGATGGCGCTCGCACCCTAGGCGGGAGCCGCCGCGAAGTACTGATCGCGTGGTGACAGAAGAACGATTTCTCGACTAAAATTCCCCGATCGAATGCCGATCGCTCGCGACGGACCTCGTCATGGACCGCATCGTCCCCCGGATTCTTCGCTTTGACCGGTTCGTGCTCGACTTGCGGCGTGGCGCGTTGCGGGCGGGCGAGCAGGACATCGAGCTGCGGCCCAAAGCCTTCGAGGTTCTATGCTACCTGGTGGAGAATGCCGGTCGGCTCGTCTCCCACGACGAGCTGCACGATTCGGTGTGGGGCAATGTTGCGGTTTCCAACGACTCGATCGTTCAATGTATTCGCGAGCTGCGCAGCAAGCTCGGCGACGACGAGCATCGCCTGATCAAGACCGTCGCGCGCCGCGGTTACATGCTCGATGCCACCGTGACGGAGCACACGGCGGCAGGCCCGGCGAGCGACGAGTCGGCGCTGCCGTCTGAAGAACCAGCGTTGCAGCCCGGGGCAGCACTGCCGCGCGAGCCGACGCACACGAGGATGTTGGGGCTTGGCGCGGTGCTCGCCATCGTCGCAATCCTGCTCGTCGGCGCAGCCTGGTGGGCCATCGACCAGATGGGCTCGCCGATGTCGGGGGCAAATCCGAATCATGTTCAACTGGGCGAAAATTCCGCCCGGGGTTCCCAGCTGCACACCGTTTTCAAGGACTGCGAGGAATGCCCGCAGATGGTCGTGCTGCCGGCCGGCGAGTTCCTGATGGGCTCGCCTGCGGGCGAAATCGGCCGCAAGGACGTGGAAGGGCTGCCGCGGCGCGTCGTCATTCCAAAGCGGTTTGCGATCGGCAAGTTCCTGATCACGGTCGACCAGTTCTCGCGTTTCGTTGCCGAAACCGGAATGACGATCAGCAACATGTGCCGCGTGTTCGTCCGCACCGATCGTGACAACCCAGTCTGGGGCCCGGCGGAGGCGTCGTTTCGCCATCCCGGATTCGACACGGCAGGATCGCACCCGGTGGTGTGCATCAACTGGTATGAGGCGCAGCAGTACGCGACCTGGCTGCAGCGGCGAACCGGCAAGCCATATCGATTGCTGACCGAATCCGAATGGGAATATGCGGCGCGCGCCGGCACCCGGACGCGGTACAGCTTCGGCGACGATGAGACACAACTGTGTGCCTACGCAAGGTTCGCCGATTTCGGCTCGCGGTTCGGCTGGGGCGACGCATGTCGGAGCGCAACATCTGCAAACGGGACCATTCCGGTCGGAAGCCTCCGGCCCAATCCTTGGGGGCTGTTCGACATGCACGGCAACGCCTGGGAGTGGGTGCAGGACTGCTGGACGCCGAACGCAGCGGACATGCCCGGCAATGGATCGGCATTCACGCGGCTCAACAATTGCGAGGAGGCGGTCATTCGCGGCGGCAGCTTCGCCTCGGGATCGCATCGCGTGCGATCGGCAACGCGCGGCCCGGCACCGGTCGCAGTTCACAACTACAACAACGGCTTTCGCGTCGCGCTTTCGCTCGATAACTGAGCAGCGGCAGCGTTTTGGCCGGCCGGTCCCGTCATCGGGGGCGACCACGATTCCCATTTCCGCGCAACCGACAGCCCGGAACGATCCAAGCCAAGATTCGTGCGAGCCGCAGCGGGGCCCAAGAGGGACAAAAGGGAGATCCATCTCATGCGAATTCTCCTCGCCTCGTCGGTTGCGATCGTCGTGATCCTGACCCCCGCGGCCCCTTCGGCTTTCGCCCAAGCCCCCCACGTCCAGACATCACAGAACCGATCCTGCCGCGAGACCGGAACCGATGGCCGCGCCCTCTGCGGCAACCGGACCTCGACCCAATGCGAGTATGCGCGCGTACGCGGCTCGCCCGACCGCTGCTTCGACAGAACCTACATGATCGCCGCGACACCACCTCCGGACCCAGCGCCTGCGCCGCGGCGAGTCACGGAGCACGCCAAGCCTTCATGGTAAGCGGGCGCAGACCTCTCTCTTGAACGGCCATTTCACCCGGCCGCCATTGGTTCCATAGGGCGGCGCGGCTGCGGCGCCTGCGGCAATTCATCCTGTCAACGAAGAGCGCCGGCGACGTTACACAAAGCGGGGAACTCTCCTTTTCAGCCGCGATTCCGGGAACCATGAACTCGTTCGAACTCAACAAGATCCTCGGGGCGATCCTCGGCACCTGTCTCGTTCTCCAGGCCGTGCACATTGCCGCTGGCGCGATCTTCACGCCGACGATTCCAGCGAAGCCCGGCTACGAGATCGCGGTCAAGGAGGAGACGCCGGCGGCAGCCGGCCCGAAGACCCCGGAGCAGCCCTTCCCGGTGCTGCTCGCAAGCGCCAACCCGGACCACGGCAAGGCGACGACGCGGCTCTGCGAGGCGTGTCATACCCTCGACAAGGGCGGTCCCAATCGGGTCGGGCCCAACCTGTGGGGTGTCGTCGGCCGCAAGCGCGCCTCCGAGCCGGGATATGACTATTCGTCGGCGATGAAGGCCAAGGGAGGGACCTGGACCTTCGAGGAGCTCAACAAGTTCCTTGCCGGCCCGCAGAAATACATCCCCGGCACCAAGATGACGTTCGCCGGCGTCTCGAACGACAAGCAGCGTGCCGACCTCATCGCCTATCTGCGGACGCTCTCGGACAATCCGCTTCCCCTACCGAAGCCGCAGGAAGCATCGCAAGAGAACAAGCCGAATCAACCAAATCAGCCGAGCTCGCCGCCGGCCGCGCCGAAGGCTGCGCCGGCGAACACGAATGCTCCCTCGACCGGGCCGAAGGCCTCGTCACCGGCCAACAAATAAAAGGCGGCGCGCGCCAAGTCGCGCGACGCAGCGCGCCATTGAATTTCGGCAGCGCGAGTCCAAATCGACTGCAGGATGGCAAAGGCCGGGGGCGTCCACTTTGGAGCGAACCCGATGCCGATGAACGTCGCCCAGAAGCTGATCTCCGCCCACTTGGCGGACGGCGCTCTCGCCGCGAAGACGCCGATCGCGCTCGAGATCGACCAGACGCTCACCCAGGATGCGACCGGCACGCTCGTGATGCTCACGCTCGAGGCGCTCGGCCTCGACCGTGTGCGCACCGAGCTCAGCGCGCAGTACGTCGATCACAACCTCCTTCAGGTCGACAACCTCAACGCCGACGACCATCTTTTTCTCGAGAGCGCCTGCCGCCGCTTCGGCGTCTGGTACTCGCCGCCCGGCAACGGCATCAGCCACGTGGTGCACATGCAGCGCTTCGGCGCGCCGGGCAAATCGCTGCTCGGCTCCGATAGCCACACGCCCGCGGCAGGCTCGCTCGGCATGCTGGCAATCGGCGCCGGCGGCCTCGATGTCGCGCTCGCAATGGCGGGCGAGCCATTCGCGACGACGATGCCGACGATCCTTGGCGTACGCTTGACCGGCGAGCTGCCCGATTGGGTGAGCGCCAAGGACGTCATTCTCGAGATGCTGCGGCGTCGCGGCGTATCGGGGGGCGTCGGCAAGATCATCGAATATTTCGGTCCGGGCCTGCGCGGCCTCGCCGCCATGGACCGGCACGTGATCGCCAACATGGGCGCGGAGCTCGGCGCCACGACCAGCGTCTTTCCTTCGGACGAGGAGACGCGACGCTTTCTCGAGGGCGAAGGGCGCCTCGACGCCTGGCGCGCAATCGCAGCGGATGAGGGCTGCCGCTACGACGACATCGAGGAGATCGACCTCGGCAAGCTCGAGCCGTTGATCGCGACGCCGTCGAGCCCGGGCAACGTCGTGCCGGTGCGCGAGATCGCGGGGGCGGACGTCTACCAATGCTATATCGGCTCCTCGGCCAATCCAGGCTGGCGCGACTTCGCGGTCGCGGCCGAGATCGTGCGCGGCAAGCGGATTCCGCCCGAGATGTCGTTCGACGTCAACCCGACCTCGCGGCAGCTGCTCGAGACGCTGATCGCGGACGGGCGGCTGGGTGCCCTGGTCGCCGCCGGCGCACGCATCCATCAGACCGGCTGCAATGGCTGCATCGGCATGGGTCAGGCGCCTGCCATCGGGCGCAATTCGCTGCGCACGACGCCGCGTAATTTCCCGGGCCGCTCCGGCACCAAGGAGGATTCGGTCTTTCTCTGCTCGCCCGAGACGGCGGCCGCGTCGGCGCTCACCGGCCGCATCACGGATCCGCGCACGCTCGAGATGCCCTATCCGCGGCCAGCGCCGGGGAATTTCGCGCCCGGCGCCGGCCTCATGGAGGCGCCGCTGGAGCCGTCGCCCGGTGGGGCGCGCGCGGTCAGGCTGATCAAGGGCCCGAACATCCGCTCGCTCCCCGACTTCGATCCAGCGCCCGATGCGCTTGCGGTGCCGGTGCTGCTCAAGCTCGGCGACGACGTTTCCACCGACGAGATCCTCCCGGCCGGCGCCAAGGTGCTGCCCTATCGTTCGAACATCCAGAAGATCGAGGAGTTCACCTTCGAGCATATCGATGCGACCTACGCGCAGCGAGCGCGCGAGGCACGCCGCAAAGGCGGACAGACGGGCGGACACGCGATCGTCGCCGGGCGCAACTATGGCCAGGGCTCCTCGCGCGAGCACGCTGCAGTCGCGCCGCGCGACCTGGGGCTGCGGGTCGTGCTGGCAAAGAGCTTCGCCCGCATACATCGGCAGAATCTCATCAACTATGGGATCCTGCCGCTCATGTTCGTCCATGCCGAGGACTACGATCGGCTCGAGAAAGACGACGTCGTGCAGGTGCACGACCTGCGCGACACGCTGAGGCGCGGCGATGAGATCACGCTCGATTGCGGCGGCCCGATCGCGGCCCGGCATGGGCTGACGCCAACGCAGGTCGAGGTGATCCTCGCCGGCGGCCTGATCAATTGGCGCCGCCGGCAACTCGCCGCGTGATCGGCGAGCGCTAATGTCCCGGTCGCGGCGCCACCACGGTGCTCAGCGCGGCGACATTGGGGCGCGTCTGCGTGACGACGTCGAGCGCCATCCGGCCGCCGACGATGAACAGCACCGTCGCCAGCACGTAGCGCAGCGCCACATCGGGAACGCGCGCCGAGAGCACGCTGCCGATGAAGATGCCCGGGAACGATCCGACCAGCAGCCACGTGAGCGCGTGCAGGTCGAGCGTGCCGAGCGTTCCGTGGCCGAGCCCGGCGAGCAATGTCAGCGGCACCGCATGCGCGATGTCGGAGCCGACGATGCGTTTGGTCGCGACGCGCGGATAGAGCAGGACCAGCGCCGTGACGCCGATCGCGCCGGCGCCGACCGACGACACCGTCACCAGGACGCCGAGAACGGCGCCCATCGCGACAGTGAGCTTGGCGATCGTGGATTCGTCCAGTCTGCCGAGGCGCGGCGCCGCGAACGCCGTCACCTTGCCGCGCGCGATCAGCATCACGGCGGTCAGCAGCAACGCCAGCGCGATGACCGCCACGATGAGATGGCGCGCGCCGCCGCTGCTCATGTGGAGGGCGGCGAGCAGAACAAGCGTGAGCGCAGTCGCCGGGATGCTGCCGGCCGCGAGCCGAAAGACGATTCGCCATTCGATGGTGTGGTTGTAGCCGTGCACGAGGCTGCCGACCGTCTTGGTCGCGGCCGCGAACAGCAGATCGGTGCCGACCGCGGTCGCTGGCGACGTGCCGAACAGCAGAATGAGGATCGGCGTCATCAGCGAGCCGCCGCCGACGCCGGTCAGGCCGACGAGCATTCCGACGAGAAAGCCGGCGACGACGTAAGGGACATCAAGCGCTTGAAGCAGCAGCATCTCTGGTTACCGCATCGATTCGACTAATTATCCGCTGGGGCGTGGCCGGCACGCAAGCAGATGCCGATATCGTGAAGATGAGAGCAGCGATGTCGCCAGTGGAGTTCCGGCTATGGCGTTACAGCGCGAAGACTTTTCGTCGAATTATCAGCACGCTCCACCGTATTGTTGGAGCATGATCTTCCTCCGCGGGTTTCACATTCGCTTCTTGGAATGACTACCAAAATAAAATTATTCGGCGACGCTGTCGGCAATCAGACCAGAGGACCAGGTCCGGAGAAAGGGGCGTTACTCCCGCTCTTTCGGCGCGGCGACGTTTCCGTTGCATCGCTCCCTTATACGCTCAGCCCTTGAGGGCGCCGGCCGCCCAGCCCCGCGCCATGAAGCGGCGCAGCGCGAAAAAGATCGCAATCGGCGGCAGGGAATAGAGGATGGCGATCGCCATCATGTAGTTCCACGGCGCGTCGTCGTCGTCGAAGAACTGCTCCAATCCCATTGCGACGGTCGCGTGCCGCTCCGACGCGAGCAGTATGGACTGATAGAAATAGTCGTTCCAGGCGAAGAGAAGCGCGTACGTGCCGACCGCGGCGAGTGCGGGTGCCATCAACGGCACATAGACATGGCGATACAATTGAACGACCGAGGCGCCATCGATACGCGCCGCATCGTCGAGCTCGGACGGGATGAGTTTGGCGTAGTACAGCAGGACGAGAATGGCATAGGGCGTCGCGAACGTCACTTCCACGGCGATCACTCCCCACGGATCGTCCATCAATCCGTAGACATGCATCACCCGCAGAAACGGGACGATCAGAGCGGACGACGGGATCGCATACGTGAGGAGCGCCACACCGGTCAGAGCACGGTCCT
The DNA here is from genome assembly GCA_035293985.1 of Xanthobacteraceae bacterium. Lineage (GTDB taxonomy): Bacteria > Pseudomonadota > Alphaproteobacteria > Rhizobiales > Xanthobacteraceae > JAVDCA01. Next base: position 201,949 of record DATGLS010000037.1, on the reverse strand, counting down.
TGGCGAGCCGCATGCGACCGATCGCGAAGCTCGCCCAAGAGCCGACGAGAACCGTGAAGACCGTCACGGCGGCGCCGATGAAGATGCTGTTGCCGAACTGTGGCCAGATATCGCGCACGTCCTCGTCGTCCCCGGTCCACAGCGCCGTGAAGGCGGCGAGCGTCGGATGCGACGGCCAGATATCGGCCATGAACTCGTTGTGTCCCGTGCGGTCGAGGGCGACCAGAAACATGTTGTAGACGGGCAGGAGCGACCAGATCAGGATCACGGCTGCGAGCAGGACCGAGCCTGCGGCGGCAAGCACCTGCGCCATCCGATGGCGCGCATGGCGCCGGCGCCGCACCGCCGTTACGGCGGCGCTCACAGCTGCAGGTCCATCGCATCGAGCCGCCGCACCAGCACGAGGACGACCGGAACCAGCAGCGGCAGAACCGACAATGCCGCCGCCACCCCGAGCGGCGGGTCGGCGAAGTCGAGGGCGTAATGAAATCCGAGCGTCGCGATGACGTCGGAGCGGAACGCGGGCGCTCCGCCCGACACGAACAAGACCGGCGCATAATCGCCGAACGTCCAGATGGTCGAGATCAACGCGCTCACGATGTAAAGACTGGCGAGCAACGGCAGCGTGATGTGGACGAAGCAGCGGTAGGGCGATGCGCCGTCGACACGCGCCGCGTCATAGAGATCGCGCGGGATCGCCATCCGGCCGCCGAGGAAGATCAGCGTCCATAGCGGCATCCATTTCCATACGCTGGCCACGGTGTCGCAGGCGAGCGCGGTCCAGCCGTTCCTGAACCAGTGGACCGGCTCCAGGCCGAGCAGCGTCGTCAGCAGATTGTCGAGGAGCCCCTGCGGGTAGGCGACGAACATCCAGTGGAAGGACAGATAGGCCGGGACCGCCGGCAGCGTCCACGGCAGGACGTAGACGAGCAGCAGCGCCTTGATCCATCGGCGGGGGCGCGCAAAGAAACCTGACAAGAGCAGGGCGAGCGACATTTGCACGGTCACGGCGAGCCCGACCATGAGCACGCTGTTGACTGCCACCCGGACATAACGCGGATCGCTCAGCAGCTGCGCATACAAGGCAGGATCGCTCCCCATCCACAGCGCATAGCCGATCGGGTAGACGAGGAAGGCCGTAACCAGTGCCGCGTAGGGCACGACGAAAGCGATCGACCAGGCGAGGTCGGAGCGATGCAGGCGGCCGCGCCGGAGCAGCATCCGCGGCCGCTGGAGGGCGGCGGGATCTCTTGCGGCGAGAATGCTACCGCTCATGACATTCCCGCGCGAAATGTGCGACTCAGCCCTTGACGCCACCCATCGTGAGTCCGGCGGTCATGCGGCCGCGGAACGCGTAATAGATCGCCACCGGCGGAATGGCGTAGAGGATCGCGGTCGCCATCATGTAGTTCCACGGCGCCTCGTCGCTGTTGAGGAACTGCGCGAGCGCGACCGGCACCGTCATGCTGCGCACCGAGGACAGCAACATGAACTGATAGAGGTATTCGTTCCAGGCGAGCAGCAGCGCATAAGTGCCGACGGCGACCAGCGCCGGCGCCATCAGCGGCAGGTAGATGCGGAAATAGATCTGCAGCGGCGAGGCACCGTCGATCCGCGCCGCCTCGTCGAGCTCGATCGGAATGCTGACCGCGTATTGCTGGAAGATGAAGATCGCATAGGGCGTCGCGAAGGTGACCTCGGCGAAGATCACGGACCAGAGATTGTTGGCGAGCCCGTACTTGATCATGATGCTGTAGAACGGGATCGCCAGGAACGATGCCGGGATCACGTAGGTCATGAGCGCGGCGTTGCTCACGATCCAGCCGTTCTTGAGCCGCATCCGCCCGATCGAGAAGCTCGCCAGCGAGCCGATCAGCAGGGTGAGAAAGGTGGTGGCGGCGCCGATGTAGATGCTGTTGCCGAACTGGTGCCAGAAATACTGCAGGTACCAGTAGCCCTCGCTCATCACGACCCAGAAGCTCTTGAGCGAGGGGCGTGCCGGCCAGATGCTGCTGGTGAAGACGTCGCCATGCGACTCCAGCGCGACGAACACCATGTTGTAGATCGGCGCGAGCGTCCACACGACGAGCACCAGCGCAAGCCCGATCGCCGCCGCCTCCCTGAGGTTGCGTCGCAGCCGATGATGCCGCCGCCGTAGCGTGGCGCGCCCCTCCGCCGTGACCGCGCTCACAGCTGCACCTCCGTCGTGCGCAGCTTGCGCATCAGGATGATGACGAGCGGGATCATCAGCGGCAGCGCCGTCATGACGGTGGCGACCCCGAGATCGGGCCGCGCGATCTGGAACGCATCACGGATGCCGAGCGTCGCCAGCACGTGGGTGGAGAGCGCCGGCCCCCCGCCCGAGACGAAATAGACCGAGTTGAAGTCGCCCAGGGTGAAGATCGTCGAGAGCAGCGTGCAGATCAGGTACAGGTTGGCGAGCAGCGGGAACGTGACGAACGTGAAGCGCTGCATGCCGGTGGCGCCGTCGATCGCGGCGGCATCGTACACGTCCTGCGGGATCGCCATGCGTCCGGCGAGGAGGATGACGGTCCAGAACGGCATCCACTTCCAGATGTGCGAGGCGATCACCGAGCCGAGCGCGAGCCAGCGCGAGGTGTCGAGCCAGCCGGGTCCGTCGATGCCGAAGACATCCCACAGCACGTTGTTGAGCAGGCCCCATTGGCCGTTGAGCATCCAATGGATCGAGATGAAAGTGGGCAGCTGCGGCACCGCCCACGGCAGCACGAAGATGAGCAGCAGACCTTTGGTCCACCAGCTCCGCCGCATGAAGAAGCCGGACAGCAGGAGCGCACCGAACATCTTCAGGTTCACGCCGATGCCGAGATAGATCACCGTGTTGACCACGGTGCGCAGATACAGCGGGTCGTTGAAGATCTCCTCGTAGAGCTCAGGCGAGTGGCCGAGCCACAGCCCGTAGACGACCGGATAGGCCACGAACGCGACGAACACCGCCGCGTACGGCACGACGAACGCGACCGCCCAGGTGAATTCCGAGCCTTGCAGGCCGCCGCGCCAAAGGCGGCCCTGCGTTTGCGACGCCTTCGGCGGAGAGAGCGTGCGGACGGCGTCGAGCGTCGTGCTGCTCACGGCGTCCGCCTCAGGCCTGGCCGATCGGATACTTCGCCAGGATCTTGGCGATGTGCTTCAAGGCCGTATCGGCGGCGGCCTCCGGCGTGGCGCCGTCGTGGATGACGCTCGCATGGGCCGTGCCCCAGATCTGCGCCGCGTTCACTTCCGATATTCCCGGATTGTACGCATAGAAGTGCGGCACCGTCTCCTTCAAGATGCCCTGGGTGACGTAGGCGAGCCGATGCGGATCCTTGGGGTCGGTCCACCACGGATCGTTCTTGACGATCGACGGAATGGCCGGCAGCCAGCGACCGAGCCCCGCCTTCAGATACGCGCCCGCCACCTGCGGCTGGATCACATATTTGAGGAACTCCTTGGCGACCGCCACGTTCTTCGCTCCTTTCGGAATGAAGGCGCCGCTGACCGTAATCGGCGAAGCGATCGGCTTGCCGGCATTATCGTTTGGCAGCGCGAGTGTGACTGCGTCGTTGTACTTGTCGGGATCGTGGATCATCGCAAGCTCGGTCGAGATGGTCCCGTCGAGGTCGATCACGATCTGCCGCGCATGGAAGGCGTTGTTGTCGTCGGCGTCGCCCCAGTCGAGCGCGCCAGGCGGCACGTAGCCCTGTTTGAATGCCGTGGTGATGTAGGTGATGGTCTTGACCACCGCCTGCTTGACCGCCGGGTCGTCGAGGTGCGCCTGACCGTCCGGCGTGACGATGCCGTAGCCGCCATAAGCGGCGAGGAAGTAGGCGAAGAGGTTGTTTCCGTCGGCGGGCCCGTTGGTTGTCGCCTGCAGGCCGAGCGAATAGACCCCGCGCATGCTCTTGCGCAGCGCCGTCTGCACCGGCTTGAAGTAATCCCAGAAGGCATCCCAAGTCTTCGGCGCGGCCGCCACCTTGAGGCCGGCCTTCTCGACCAGCGAATTCCACACATGGAACGGGAGCACGGAGGCCTTGTAGGGCGCCTGATACATCCCGCGCTGCTTCGTGACGCTGTTGTAGAAGCTCGAGGCCAGGTAGGCGGTGGGGTGCAATTGGGATTTAAGCGGCTCGACGATGTCGCTGAGGTCGACGAGCTTGTCTTTCCATGCATTCTGCGGGACGACCGTCGCATCCTGCGTGTCGTGCGACATGATGTCGGGGACGTCGCCGCTGGTGAGCGATGAGACCATCTTCTGCATCAGCGGCCCGGTCGGGATCAGGCTGTAGTCGATCTTGTTGCCGCTCTGCTTCTCGTACTCGGCAACCATCGCCTTGAAGGATGCGTCTTCCTCCGGCACGAATCCCTGGTTCCACCAGGCGGTCGCGGTCTTGGCCGCCGCATTGGCGACGTAGGGGCGTGCAACGGTTGCTGCGACGGCGAGGCCGATGGAGCCTTTGATGACCGTACGCCTGTTCGGCTTCCTCATGACGTCCTCCCGAGTTTGTTATTCCTCCCAATCCCGTGCATGCTCGCGCGGGCAGCCGTGAGCCGCCTGAGTCATGTTGATGTCCAATGGCTTGCGCAGGTCCCTTGTCGCGCTCAGTCGAAGCAAGTGGACGACGCGAAGGCCTGCATCCGATATATACCCCGCATGCGTGGGTGTCATGCGCGATGTGCGCGCATCCGCGGTCCGCGATGTCGCATATGCGCCGCAGGTGTGTTTCGCAGGTGCAAAAAATAGCGTGTGGTAATGGTCGCGTGCCCGGTGAGGACCGATGTTCGCTCTACCGCACCGGCTTCACCAGCGTGATGCCTGTCAGGGCGGCGAGCGGGGCTTGGCGCCTGGTCTCTCTCCGCAAATAGTCGGTGAGATATTGCGGTGTGTTCTGCGCGGCCGGCGGCACGCTCATGCCGAGCGCGGCCATGCGATCCTTGAATACCTTCGACTGCACCACATCATTGAGCGCCTTGTTGAGAAAGGCGATGATGGCCGGTGGCGTCTTTGCCGGCGCCGCCAGACCGACGAAGCCGCCGTAATCGAAATTCGGGTAGCCGAGCTCCGCCATGGTCGGCACCTCGCTCCAGGTGGCGATGCGCTGCGGGCTGGCGATCGCGAGCGCGCGCAGCTTGCCCGAATCGGCGAGCGGCTTGGCCTGGGCGTAGAACGTGAAGGTCGCTTGCACGGCGCCGCCCGCGACGTAGCGCGCAGCCTCACCGGCGCCGCGATAGGGCACGGCGACGATCGAGGTCTGGGCGAGCGAGTTGAGCTGGGCGAGCGCCATTGCGGGCGATGTTGCGGGCCCGGAGGTCGCGAAATTGATCTTGTTCGGGTGCGCCCGGGCGTCGGCGATGAGCTCGGCGAGCGAGCGATAAGGCTGCCCGGCATCGACGACGAGCACGAGCGGCGGCCCTTCGACGATCATCCCGATCATGGCGAAATCGTCGATCGCATTGTATGGCACCGGCAGGAAATAGAGGTTCTGCGCGTCGGCGATCGAGTTGACGAAGAGCGTGTAACCGTCGGGCTCGGCGCGCACCGCAAAGGCGCCGCCGACGGTGCCGGAGCCGCCGGGCTTGTTCTCGACCACGATCGTCTGGTGGATGCGATCCGCGAGCATCGCCGCCATGATGCGCGCCGGCACGTCGCTCAATCCGCGCGCCGCGAACGGCACGACCATCGTGATGGTGCGATTGGGGTATTCGTCGGCGCGCGCGGGCGCGGGCGCAACGAGAAGCGCGGTAAGCAGCGCGAAGCGGAGAGCGTGACGCATCGACTGTCCTCTGTGCGGGCAACATTCTGCGGCGGAGCAGGAGAGGTGCCAAGCGCAAATCGTCATGGCACAAATCGTCGTGGCCGGGCTTGTCCCGACCATGGAGGTCTTTCTAAATGCGCGTCCACCCAGGAGGTGGCTGCCCGGCACAGCGCTGGGCATGATGGATACGGAGCGTACGATGCCAAAGAGCGCAACCGTCGAGCCGCTGCTGCCGGTCGAGCTCGGGCGCGGCAAGGTGAGGTTCGCGCAAGGGGTCAAGGCCGGCCGCTGGGTCTTTGCCAGCGGGCTGATGGCGCAGGACCTCGTCAATGGCATTGCGCCAGACGTGCTCGCCGAGCGCGCCCCGCATGCGGGCCTGCCCAAGCGCGAGAAGGAGGCGCAGCGCATCTTCGACAACCTCGACGCGGTGCTGCGCGCCGCCGGCACCGACCGCACCAACCTGGTGCGCACCGACCAGTACTACGCGACCGTCAAGGCGGTGCCGCCCTATCAGCAGGTCCGCCGCCGCTTCCTTGACGGCCGTATCCCGCCCTCGACCTCGATCGCGATGCAGAAGCTGCTGCTGCCCGGCGCCGACATGAACATCCAGGCGATGGCCGTGATCCCCGGGGACGGCTGCGCGGTGACGCATCTCAAGCACGCGCAACTCGAGGGGCGCCCGACGTCGGGCTATTCGCCGGCGCTCACCGTCAGCGATCTCATCTTCATCCCCGGCATCACGTCGCTCGCAATCGGCGACGAGCCGCGCCGCAACGGCGTCGCCGCCGCGGCGCTGATGCAGGAAGGCGCCCAATGGGGCGGGCAGCCGATCAAGCTCGAGACCGATTTCATCATCAGGCAGCGCATGGAGGCCTCGCTCGCGCTCGCGGGCGCGCGGCTGCAGGACGTGGTGCACGCGCAGGTCTATCTCACCGACCGCGAGGACTACTCCGCCTTCAACGAGGCGTGGACGCGGCACTTCGGCGAGAACGGCCCGACGTATTCGGTCATCCCGTGCATCGAGCGCGGGCTCGCGCCTTATGACGGCAAGATCGAAATCAACGTGCTCGCGGTGAAGCCGGGCAGCGCGGCGGCGCGACGCAACATCGATGCGGGCGTGCCGACTGCATTCCGCTGCCAGCCACAGGCGGCGCGGGCAGGAGATCTCGTGTTCATCTCGGCCCTGATGGCGGCGGACCAGGATGGGCTGGTGGAGGAGGCGGCGATCGATCCGCGGCAACCGTATTTCGGATCCTCGGCGGAGGCACAGGCCAAGGTGATCGTGGAGCGGATGGCGCGGATCGCGGAGGCCGCGGGCAGCTCGCTTGCGAATGTGGTTCGGGTGCTGATGTTTTTGACGGACATCCGCGATTTCCATGCGGTGTACAAGGTGTGGGAGCGGTATCTCGGCGGCGCGCCGGTGCCGTTCTCGGCGGTAGAGGTGCCGGCGCCGCTTCCAGTGCCGGCTGCGACCGTGATGATGGAGGCGTGGGTCTGGGCCGGGTAGTGCAAAAATCGGATGAGGAAGCGCCGAAGCAGCTGCGCCGCCTATGGTGCGATCAATGAGCCCTCGAGCCACACATGACTGATGACCGCACGCCCCTCCCCTCGCAGCGCCACTTCTTCGACATCCCGGACGACGTGGCATTCCTCAATTGCGCCTACATGTCGCCGCTGCCGAAGGCATCGGTGGCCGCGGGCGAAGCGGGGCTGCGGCGCAAGAGCCGGCCGTGGACGGTGGCGCCGGCGGATTTCTTCACCGGCAGCGAGGCGGTGCGCGGCGCCTTCGCGCGGCTGGTCAATGCGCGGGCGGACGACATCGCGATCATTCCGGCGGTGTCGTACGGGATGGCGCAGGCGGCGACCAACATCGTGGTGGCCAAGTCGCAGACGGTCGTGACATTGGCGGAGCAGTTTCCCTCCAACGTCTATCCGTGGATGGAGCTCGCCGAGCGCACCGGCGCCACGTTCGTCACCGTGCCGCGGCCGGCGGATGACGACTGGACGGCCGCGGTGCTCGCGCGCATCGATGCATCGACCGGGCTCGTCGCAGTCCCGCATTGTCATTGGACCGATGGCGGGCTGATCGATCTGGTCGCGGTCGGTGCCGCGTGCCGCCGGGTCGGCGCCGCGCTCTGCATCGATGGCACGCAATCGGTCGGCGCCTTGCCGCTCGACGTCGCGCGCATCGATCCGGACTACCTCGCGGTCGGCGGCTACAAGTGGATGCTCGGGCCGTACAGTCTCGGCTACCTCTACGTCGCGCCGCGACGGCAGGACGGCCGGCCGATCGAGCACAACTGGATCGCGCGGCGCGACTCGGAGGACTTCGCCGGCCTCGTCAACTACCAGCGCGACTTCCAGCCCGGCGCGCGGCGCTTCGACGTCGGCGAGCGCAGCAATTTCGCCCTGATGCCGGCGGCGGCGTGCTCGATCGACCTGCTGCTGGGCTGGGGCGTCGCCAACATCCAGGCGACGCTGCGGCGACGCACCGACGCGATCGCCGAGCGGGCGCGCGGCGAGTTCGGCATCGGCAGTGTGCCGGATGCCCGCCGGGCCGGGCACTATCTCGGTCTGCGCTTTGCCGGCGGCGTGCCGGCCGACCTGCCGGCACGGCTCGCGGCCAGTAACGTGCATGTGTCGGTGCGCGGGGCTGCGATGCGGGTGACGCCGCATCTGTGGAATACGGACGCGGACGTGGAAAGATTGTTTGCCGTCCTGCGCGAGGGGGTAAAGGGCCGCTGAGCCGCCGGACCCCTAACCCTCACTCATGCGCCAGCTCTTGTCGACGTAACGGAAGCGGCCGAGATCGGTGAGCTGCAGGGCGGCACGATAGGCGCCGTCGGGGGTCGCGACCGTATAGGTGTGAGTTTCGACCGGGATCTGTTCTTCATCGGGACCATCCGCGAAGGCTTCGCGCAGCGGGCGGCCGTCGAACTGGGCGAGATCGACGTCATGGTCGAGGTTCATCAGCGCCAGCAGCGTGGGCGCGAGGTCGACATTGCCGGCAGGCGTGCGCAGCGTGACGCCGCGCTTGAAGTCGACGCCCCAGGCGAAGAAGGTGTTGCGCACGGTCCACGGGCTCATGTTGCCGTGGTTGCCGGCCGTGCCGGCGAGCGGACCGGTCGTCGCCGCCTGGGTATAGCTCGTGCCCGGCAGGCCGAACGCGCCGAGATTCGAGCTCCATGGGAACGTCATCACGATGTCGGGCGCGCGATCCGACTGCGCGAGATGGATGAGGTCAAGGTCGAAGGTGCCGGCCTCGCGCCCTCCGACGTTTGCGCCCGGAAAGGCCTCGAACATATCCGGCCTTGCCGCCGTGAACAGGACGCCGACCCAGGACTGATGCTGCAGGAACCGCACGACCGCGCCGATCCGTCCGGCATCGTGGTCGCGCACATGCAGCAGCATCGCCTCGCCGCTGCTCGCGATCACGACGTCGTCGGAGTCGGGGCCGGCCTTGAGGCCGGCCTTGATCAGCTCAGCCGTGACGTCGACACCCACATCGCTGTGGTGGAAGCCATGGTCGGAGACGACGAGGATGTTGGTGCGCTCGGCGAGGCCGAGCTCGCGCAGGCGGTCGAGCAAAAGGCCGATCTCGCGATCGTCATTGCGGATCACCGCACGCGCCTGCGGCGAGCCAGGGCCGCGCGCGTGCTGGGTGTGGTCAGGCTCGGTGAGCCAGTTGACCACCACGTCGGGCTTGAGGTCGGGCAGCACGTAGTCGCGCAGCACGCGCTCGGTCCAGTTGACACGATCGATGAACGAATCTTTCGGCCCGCCCGCCGGCGGCGCCGCCGCGAAGCGCCCCAGGATCGCGTCATTGACGGGATCGGGGAATCCGACGCGCACACCTGGCTCCCACCAGCCATTGATGAGGACGCCGACGCCCTGCGGACCGCGCGGATTGGCGAGCAGCGCGCTGCCGGTCGTGCCCGAATGGACGACCGCGAGCGTCTTGCCGTGCTCGGCCAGGAATTGGGCGAGGCTTTTGGCGAGCACCATGTGGCCGCCGGTCGCGGCGTCGAGGCGCAGCAGGTTCTTGTAGTCATCGTTGCCGAAGGCATGGCGGGCGTCGACCGCACGCACGTAGATCGTGTTGCCGAAGATGCCGTTGTGCTCCGGATACATGCCGGTCGCGATCGCGGTCGAGTTGACACGCGTGACGATCGGAAAGACCGAATGGCTGTTGAGGAAGTTCACGCCCTCTTGGCGCAGCCGCCACAGGTTGGGCGTCTCCTGCGGATCGATCAGATCGGGCCGCATCCCGTCGAGCACCAGCACCAGGTCGAGCACCGCCTTGCCGGCGTATGCCTGGTTCGCGGAAAGCAGGATGATGGCGGCGAATACGGCGCGGATAAATCTCTTCATTGCGTCACTTTCTTCGGAACCCAGGCAGAGCTAGCACGTCGCCGCCGATCGATTTGTGACACTGCGACGCTGCCAACGCTCAACCACCTTCAGCGCGGCCCGTCCCGTCACCTGGCCGCGCTCGACGCGGTCGCGGATGAGCTCGGCGTCGGCGCCGGATGCACGCCGCGCCGGGCACTATCTCGGCCTGCACTTCGCGGGGCGGCGTGCCCGCCGACCTGCCGGCGCGGCTCGCGGCCGGCAACGTTCATGTATGGTGCGCGGCACAACGATGCGGGTGATGCCGCATCTGTGGAATACGGACGCCGACGTGGAGCGGCTGTTCGCGGTGTGCGCGAGGCGGTGAAGGGTCGCGGGTGACATCCGACGATCGGCCAGATCCGGTGCAACCGTGAATAGTCGGGATAGATCGAATTCCGCTTGCGTTCCGGGCGCGAGTGGCGCATGGCATTAAGTGCAGAGTGACGTTCGCGCGTCCGCAGCCCCACGGCCTCGGGCGCGTTTTGTTTTCAGGCGCGCGCCCATCCCCTCTCTTCCGCGGGGCTACGATCGCACGTCGGACCTCTCTGTATTTTTCATTGTTTCCATTGTTGTTCGCCCTGTTATTTTCCTGCTCGCCCTGTTTTTGCGCTGGCGCCTTTTCTGTCGTGGGAGCAAGGCCTTGCATTCTATTTGGCGCGAATGTTCCATTGTAGATCGCCTGTATTTTTGTCGGAAAATTTTTGGACCTGCACCGATGCGACCCTCACTCCACCTGCAGTGCGGCCCGTCCCGTCACCAGGCCGCGCTCGACGCGGTCGTGGATCAGCTCGGCGTCGGCGAGCGGACGCAGCTCGGTGACGAGCGGACGGACGGCGCCGCTAGCGACGAGGTCGCAGGTTTCGAGGATTTCCGCCCGCGTGACGTAGCGGCTGCCGAGGATCGATTGCTCGGCGAGCAGCATCTGCCGCGCCGCGACGTTGAACGGCTGCGCGGCGCCGCCGAGGATGACGAGGCGGCCGCGGCGGCCGAGCGCCTTGGCGCCGGCTTCGAGCGTCGCCGCGGTGCAGACGTAGTCGATCACCACGTCGATCCCGGCGCCGTGGGTGAGATCGCGCAGCGCGGGCGCGACATCGTCGGCGCGCGCGTCGACCACCATGTCGGCCCCGGCCTTGCGGCAGGCGTCGAATTTTTCCCGCGCGACCTCGACGGCGATCACGCGCGCGTTCGCCCAGCTCGCCATCATCACCTGGTGGATGCCGACGCCACCCCCGGCGCCGATCACCGCGACGGTCTCGCCGCCGCGAATGCCGGCGCGGCGCAGCACCTTGTAGGGGGTGGCGAGCGCATCGGTGATGACGCCCGCCTCGGCCGGCTGCGCGCGCCAGTCGAGCGCGTCGGGGAATTTCACGAAGATGTGCGCCGGCAGCTTGATGTACTCGGCATAGCCGCCGTCGCATTCGATGCCGACATTGCCGCCCTCGGCGGTGCACAGCGGCTCGAGATTGGCGAGGCAATACCGGCACTGCCCGCAGTTGAGATAGTAGTACGCGGTGACGCCGTCGCCGACTTTCAGGGTTGTCACGCCGGCGCCGATTGCGACGATCTCGGCCGCGATCTCATGACCGAGCACGCGCGGAAAGTTGGTCTTCCGCCGCCCGGCTTTGACGTGCTGGATGGTGAGACCCGAGCCGCAGGTGACGACACGGGCGACCGCCTCACCAGGGCCGGGCGTCGGATCGGGAAGCTGCACCGGCTCGAAGGGCGTGTTGGGCCCGCGCAGCAGCATTGCTTTCATGAGAAGTGCTCCCGAGCATGCTGCCCGCGCTCCTTCTCCCTTAGGGGAAGAGGGGGCGCCAGCGCCGAGCAAGCATGCTCAATTCGCCAGTCTCCGCGCCACCTTCATCCGTTGCACGTTGTCGCCCGCGAGGTGGCTCCAGATGAAGGCGTCGCGCACGAGCTTGTCGGTGTGGTGGTCCATCACGCAGCCGTTGGCGCCGCGCACATCCATGTAGAGCTCGGTCACCTCCTGCACGGCGTCGGTGGAGAAGTTCATCGCCAGGCCGGCGTTGAAGGAATGCACCTTGTTGTCGTGCTCCCAGGCGACGCGCATGACGAAGCAGCGCAGCGCCTCCGTCAGCGCCTGCATCTTGCAGATGGCGAGCTGGATGCTCTGCTGGGCGAACAGCGGCTGGCCGCCCTGCTGCTCGGTCCGGGCGAAGCGCATCGCGCTGGCGCAGGCGTCGTCGCAGATGCCGAGCGCATTGGCGGCGAGCTCGAGGTCGCCGAAGAGGTCGCCGCCGGTGGTGTCGCCGCCCTTGCTGCCCGACTTGCGCACGGCGCCGTCGACCTCGCCGACCACGTTGGCGTGCGGCACGCGCGCGTTCTCGAAAATCATTTCGCCGTTCTGGTAGAAGCGCCAGCCCGCCTTGTTGAACACCTTGCCGATGCGGAAGCCGGGCGTGTTGCGCGGCACCAGGAACATGGTCGTGCCCTGCTTGAGCGGCGCGTTCGGATCGGTGCGCGCGTCGATGAAGAAGAGCTTGCCGACCGGCGCGTTGGCGATGAAGGCCTTCTCGCCGTTGAGGATCCATTCGTCCCCGTGCCGCTCGGCGCGCAGGCGCAGGCCGGCCTTGGGATCGTCGGCGGGCGGCAGGCGGTTGTCGGAGCCGGCGCCGGGCTCGGTGATGCCCTTGCCTAGGACGAAGGTGTCGTCGGCGATGAAGTCCGGCAGGAAACGTTGCTTCTGCTCCTCGGTGCACGAGGCCGAGATCAGGTGGCTCCATTTCCAGTTCTGGCTGAAGGCCTTCGAGATCGCGCTGTCGGCGCGGGCGATCTCGGCCATCACCAGCGCCTGCGAGACGAAGTCGGCGCCGTGACCGCCCCACTCCTTCGGCACCGCCAGCGTGCGGAAGCCGAGCTTCGAGCCCTTCTTGATGATGTCCCAGTCCCAGGTCTCGGCCGCGGTCGGGATGTCGTCGCGCTCGAGCGAGATCGGCCGCACTTCCTCTTCGGCGAATTTGCGCGCCGCCATCTGCCAGGAGCGCTGCTCGTTGCTCAGGGTGAAGTCCATCGGATTATCTCCTAGTCATTGCGCGCGAAGCGGAGCAATCTCGCTCCGCTTGCGCATGCATTCGTTGGTCGAGCTTGCTTCGTCGCGCTTCGCGCTCCTCGCAATGACATTGTCTTACTCCGCCGCGATCGCGGCGGCGGCGCGTCGATAGCCGGCGATGTGCTCGGCGATGCGCAGGCGCGCCTCGCGGTTGCCGTCGCCCGCGTGCTGGCAGACGCGGGCGTCATGCAAGTACTTCTGCAGCGGCATGTCGCGCATCACGCCCATGGCGCCGAAGATCTCCGCCGCGTCCTTGGCGGCCTTGACGATGGCGTCGGAGACGAACACCTGCGCGACCGTGGTGAGCGGCAGGTCGGAGACGCTGCGGTCGGCGACCGCGTCGGGGTGATCGCAGGCCCAAGCCGCTTGCCAGACGGCGGCGCGCGACACCTCGAGGCGGATCGCGATGTCGGCGAGCTTGGTGGCGATCGCCTGATGCTCGATCAGCGGCCGCCCACCCTGGATGCGAAGATGAGCGTAGTCGACCGCCGCCTCATAGGCGGCGCGGCCGATGCCGATGTTGATCGCCTGGGCGAGCGGGATGCCGCGGCCGCTCGTGTCGCGCAGCAAGGCGGCGGCGCCGTCGGCGAGCAGATTGCCGGCGGGCACGCGGGCGTCGGCGAAGGTGACGTCGCCGCAGGTCCCGTGCGGCCACGGCTTCGCGTGCGGCGTGACGATGACGCCGGGCGCATCGGCCGGCACCAGCAGCACGCTGTCGCCGGCGCGGCCCTTGACCTTGACGGTGACCGCGAAAAGGCGAGCAACCGGTGCATTGGCGACGCAGGTCTTGCTCGCCGTGATGACCCAGTCGCCGTTGCCGGCCTGCGCGGCGGTCGCGGCGAGCGCCGGCGTGGTGGCGCCAGGCCGATGATAATTCACGCCGAGCCGCGTATCGCTGCCGGCCTCGCGATCCGCCACCGCGAGGTGGGCGCCGTCATGCTCGAGGAAGCCTGGCAGCAGCCGGTCGCGCTCGGCTTCCGGCAGGGCGCGGTCGAAGATGATATGCGCGAGCCGCGACGTCTCGGTCAGCACCGCCGCGATGTCGGCATCGCCGGCGGCAAGCTCCTCGGCGACGATGCAGCTCGTCAATGCGTCGGCGCCGATGCCGCCGTTGTCCTCCGACAGCGCAAGGGTACGAAGGCCGAGGCACGAGGCCTCCTCGAGCAGATGCTTCGGTAGCGTGCGATCGGCGACGTCGAGCCGATCCGCCTTGAGCACCACCGGCTTGACCTCGCGGGTGACGAACTCGCGCACGGTGTCGCGGATTTCCAGCTGCTCGGGACTGAGGTGGAGATTGTACATGAGGGACTCCGAATGAATCTGGCTACTGTGCGATGGCCGCCGCGATGGCGTCGCCCATTTGCTGCGTGCTGGCGCTGCCGCCGAGGTCGCGGGTGAGGTGGCGCGCCTCACTGACGATCTTCTCGACTGCTGCGGCGATCAGCTGTGCGGCCTCGACCGCCTTCGGCTCGTTGCGCTTGCGGCCGAGCCAGCCGAGCAGCATGCCGCCCGACACGATCATCGCATAGGGATTGGCGATGTTGCGGCCGGCGATGTCGGGGGCCGAGCCATGCGTCGCCTGCGCCATCGCCTGGCGCTCGCCGACGCACAGGCCGGGCGCCAGGCCCAGGCCGCCGACGATGCCGGCGCCGATGTCGGAGAGGATGTCGCCGAACTGGTTGGTCGTGACCACGACGTCGTACTGCTGCGGCGCCATGGCGAGCTTCATCGAGATGGTGTCGATCATCGCCTCCTCGAAGGTCACGTCGGGAAACTCGCGCGCGACTTTGCGGCATTCCTCCGCGAACATGCCGCAGGCGAGGCGATAGACCGGCTCCTTGTGCGCGGCGGTCACCTTCCGGCGCGGCCGCGTTCGCGCGAGCTCGAACGCCTCGCGCGCGACCCGGTTCGAGCCACGGCGGGTGATGACGCGCATCGCGACCGTGATGTCGTCGTTGGGGCGGAACTCGGCGCCGCCGGCGATCACGGTCTCGGAATAGAGCATGCCCTCGGAGAGCTCGCGAACGAACACGATGTCGACGTCCTTGTGGACCGACTTGATGTTGGCGAACGAGCGCGACGGGCGCAGCGCGGCGTAAAGCTCGAACTTCTTGCGCACTGGCGGCATCACCCAGGTGGCGTCGCCGCGCGGATAGGCGGCGTGGCCGATCGGCCCCATGATCCACCCGTCGAGCCCACGCAACGCTGCCTCGGTCGAGGGCGGCAGCGTGTGGCCGTGCTGCTCGTGCCCGTGCTTGCCGATCGGCAACGGCTGCCACTCGATCGCGAGCCCGGTGCGGGCGGCCGCCGCCTTGATCGCCTTGACGGCCTCGGGAACGACCTCGTGGCCGATGTCGTCACCGAGCAGGGTTCCGAGTTTCACGTCCGACGTCTCCCCAATGTGGCCCGCGACGAATGCCGTTTCTCAACGGGCCCGGGAGGGTACCGCCGCGATGGTCGCAGGCGCAACGGCCGCGCGGATGAACCGATGCTGAGCGTCATGCAGAAAGCCGGCGCTCGTCATGCGACCTACTGCTCGACCGAGCTCGGCCGGAGGCCGAGCGTCTCGAGGACGAGTTGAGCAGTTGCTACACAGCCGTCAGGCCACCGTCGACGGGCAGCGTATGACCGGTGATCGACCCCGACTCGCGGCCCGCGAGGAAGACGACCGCGGCTGCGACCTCATCGGGCGTGACGAAACGGCCGCCCGGAATGCGCGCCAGCATGCGCTTGCGCGCCGCTTCGTCGAGCAAGCGCTGGCGCGATTCGGTGAGCACGGTCGCGGGCGCCACCGCGTTGACGCGGATGTTGTGCTCCGCCCATTCGATGGCCAGCATGCGACTCATTTGGATGAGGCCGCCCTTGGAGATGCCGTAGATCGAGCGGCCCGCGAGCCCGGTCATACCGTGGGTCGATGCGATGCTGATGACGCTCCCGGGGCGCTTCTGCGCAATGCAATGGCCCGCGAACTTTCGCGCCAGGAAATACGCGCCCTTGAGGTTGATGTCGATGACGTCGTCCCAATCGGCCCAGGTGACCTCCGTCGCCGGCTTGATCAGCGCGCGTCCCGCATTGTTGACGAGCACGTCGATCGCACCGAATGCATCGGCGGCCTGCGCGAAGGCAGCGTCGATATCAGCCTCGACGCGCAGATCGAGCCGCAGCGGCACGAGCTCGCGGCCCTGCACGGCGGGATCGCGCCGGAGCGCGTCGAACATGGCGACGTCGAGATCGGCGACCGCCAGATCGTAGCCGGCGCGCGCGAGCGCGCAGGCGATGGCGTAGCCGAGGCCGGTCGAGGCGCCGGTGACGAAGGCGGTGCGGTTGTCCGGCATGAGGCTTTCCCGACACGCCGCCCATTGCGGCGGCCGCCGCATTCAGCGCTTTGTCGAGGCAATTGCAAGCGGATGACGGTGCTCACCGCCCAGGCGGCGCCGTTGCGCTGAAGTCACGATCGGGACGGACGGAAATTGGTCGGCTGGCGCTCCCTACGGGAATCGAACCCGTGTTTCAGCCTTGAGAGGGCCGCGTCCTAGACCGCTAGACGAAGGGAGCGTGTGGGAGTGGAATAGCGTTGATCGAGAAGAGGCGCAAGGAGCGGGCGTTCTTTCCCTCCCCCGTTTGCGGGGGAAGGGCGCGAAACGCCGGAGGGAGCAAGTCATTGACGCCGGAGCAAGCGGCTTCCCCCTCTCCGGCTCTCCCCCGCACGCGGGGGAGAGAGCGCTGGCACCTTTCGCATGACCGTCAAGGCTGTGTCGCGAACTTCAGCGTGCCCATGGCGCGGAGGGTCTTCGCGTCATATGTGCGGACCTCGACGGTGCCGTTCACCTCCACGGTGACCGCGATGCGGTCGCCAGCGACGCCGGCGGAGACCACCCGGGCGCCCTTGGGCAGGAGCGCCGTCACGTCAGGCGGGCCGCTTCCCTCCTGGTGCAAAAGACGGTAGCCGATCACGCCGAGAACCGCCGCAATCGCAATCACCGTGGTGGCGCCGGAGATCAGCATCATCCAGCGCACGCGGGCGATGAACTGGCTCTGGGCCGCATCCGGAACCGGGTTACCCGGCGCGGGACCAGAAGGCGCGGCGGACGACGAGAAGGTCATCTGTTATTGGCCATCGATAGCATCATGGGCGAAGAGCAAGCTCGATTCGAGGGCCACCTCGATAGCGTGACGGTCGGCGCCGAGGAAGGCGGCGAGCGCCTCGATCGCGTGCTCGCCGCCCACGTGACGGCGCTGTCGCGCACGCGGCTCAAGGCGCTCGTGCTCGCCGGCCATGTCGCCATCGGCGGACGCACGATCCGCGATCCCGGGCACCGCGTCAATGCGGGCGATCGGCTGACGGTCGTCGTGCCGCCGTCCGAGGAGGCGGCGCCGCAAGCGGAAAGGATCCCGCTCGCCATCGTCCATGAGGACGATGATCTGATCATCATCGACAAGCCCAAAGGCTTGGTTGTCCATCCGGCCGCCGGCAACCGCACCGGCACGCTGGTCAATGCGCTGATCGCCCATTGCGGCGCGGGGCTGTCGGGGATCGGCGGGGTCAAGCGCCCCGGTATCGTGCACCGACTCGACAAGGACACGACTGGGTTGATGGTGGTGGCGAAGAACGACCGGGCACACCAGGCGTTGGCCAAGCAGTTCGCGGACCACGGCCGTACCGGGCCGCTGGAGCGTGCCTATCTGGCCTTCGTCTGGGGAGTCCCGGAGCGCCCGCGCGGCACCATCGACAAGCCGCTCGGCCGTCATTCCCAGGCACGCGAGCGCATGACGGTCCGGCAGGACGGACGGGCGGCCGTCACTCATTATGAGGTGCTGGAGCGGTATTACGCGACCGACGGCAAGCCGATTGCCAGCCTGCTGCTGTGCCGGCTCATGACCGGCCGGACCCACCAGATTCGCGTTCACCTTGCGTCAATGGGCCACCCCCTCCTCGGCGACCATGTCTACGGTGCCGGGTTCCGCACCAAGGGGGCGCTGCTCGGCGAGCCAGCACGGGCGGCGCTCTTGGGTCTTGGCAGACAAGCCCTGCATGCCCATATACTTGGCATCGAACACCCGATTACGGGACAGCATCAAGTCTACCGTTCGCAGTTGCCTTCAGACCTCGACTTTCTGCGCAAGGCATTGCGCGGAACGAATCCCCGTGCCGCCGGTTGATCTCAGGACCGGCCCCGGCGGGCATGAATTCCTGTGGGCAGCCAATAGGTTAAATCGCGGCAATGTTGGGTCACGCGGGCGTCACGGTGAAGTGACGGCCGGCAGACTATCCCTCGACCCAGGGTGCCGTGTATGCTGCACCTGCGATCGGGTTTCGCGACCGCACACAGGACTTGCGCCGTCGGCTCGACGAGCGACGGCACTCATGGCCCGCCGCTATCGGGGGCTTTAAACGAAGGAGGGCGCTATCATGGCCCGCACGGCAGCACTGCCAATCTTGACAGCCGAATCCGGCCTGTCCCGCTATCTCGAAGAAATTCGCCGGTTCCCGATGTTGGAACCGCAGGAAGAGTACATGCTCGCCAAGCGCTGGCGCGAGCATGGCGACCGCGACGCGGCGCACAAGCTCGTCACCAGCCATCTCCGCCTCGTCGCCAAGATCGCCATGGGCTATCGCGGCTATGGCCTGCCGATCTCCGAGGTGGTCTCGGAAGGCAATGTCGGCCTGATGCAGGCGGTCAAGCGCTTCGAGCCCGAGAAGGGGTTCCGTCTCGCCACCTACGCGATGTGGTGGATCAAGGCGGCGATCCAGGAATACATCCTGCGCTCGTGGTCGCTGGTGAAGATGGGCACGACGGCGAACCAGAAGAAGCTGTTCTTCAATCTGCGCAAGGCGAAGAGCCGCATCTCGGCCCTGGAGGAAGGCGACCTGCGTCCCGACCAGGTGAAGCTGATCGCCAAGCGGCTCGGCGTCACCGAGCAGGACGTGGTGGACATGAACCGCCGGCTCGGCGGCGACGCCTCGCTCAACACGCCCATTCGCGAGGAAGGCGACGCGGGCGAGTGGCAGGACTGGCTGGTCGACGACCATGTCAGCCAGGAGACGACGCTCGCCGATACGGAGGAGCTCGACAATCGCAAGAAGGCGCTGACCGACGCGCTGGGCGTGCTCAACGAGCGCGAGCGGCGCATCTTCGAGGCCCGTCGTCTGGCCGAGGAGCCGGTCACGCTGGAAGACCTCGCGGCCGAGTTCAACGTCTCACGCGAGCGCGTGCGCCAGATCGAGGTGCGCGCGTTCGAGAAGGTGCAGAAGGCGGTGCGCAACCGCGTCGCCGCCATGGAGACGCCGGCCGCCTACGCGCCGCAGCCGATGCACTGAAGATCTGAAAATCAGCGAATGGCGAATGGGGGGGTAGCGAATAGCTGCTCCCTTTTCGCATTTGGCCTTCGCGCGCTACTGTTTCCATCCCGCAAATGCGGCGGTGAGGATGCGGTCGCCGGGGACGCCTTTCTCGACCGCCAGGATGGCGCGCCGGCCGTCATTGAAGACGATCGGCATGTCGAACCACGGGCGCTTCTTGAGCAGCTCGATATTGTGCTGCTGTTCCGAATCGACCGCCGAGAGCCCTATGAGGAAATAGGTGTCAGTGACCTTGACGGCGTATCCGGCGAGCGGAACGCCGAGCTGGTCCTCGGTGTCCTTCATGTACTGGCCCGCGATGGTCTTGATGCCGCCGTGGGGAAAATCGGGCGGCAGCGAGACCGTGATCTCGATCGTGTGGCTCGCCGGCAGCGTCTTGTCGGTGTTGCGCTTGAGCACCCACTTCACCGTCATCTTGCGCTCGGGGATCTCGATGTCGGCGCGCACCACCGGCTCGGGCGGCTGGTTGGCGCCGGGCGACACGTTGTCGAGGTGCCAGACGGCGGAGCCGGCGAAGCGTTTGCCTTGCGGATCGTTCGGATCCTCCTCGTAGAGCAGGACGCGCTGCGCGACCGCGGCGCCGCCCTGGTCGGCGTTCTGCGTGTTCTGGGCGCTTTGCGGACCGGGCTGGGCAGCGGAATCGTTCGAGTTGATGCGGTCGTTGAACTTTTTCTGCGACGGCCCGGGCGGGTTCTCCTGCGGCGCCGGCGGAGGGGTATCGCGCGAGGCGACGAGCCCGCGCATGGTCGCGACGATAGGGCGCCACTCATAGGCCGCGCCGCCACCGATCACCATCAGCACCACGAGGATCGCAAGATAAGCGAGCAGCCGGCCGCGTGGCCTGGCGTCGGCTTCGTGATGGCGGGCCTGCGACTCCATCGCCTCGGCGCGGCGACGTCCGCGCCCGCGGCCTTGCGCCGCGTCGAAATCGAAATCCGGGGCGGCCGTCGGAGCGGCGTCGAAGTCGTTGGCAAAATCATGCGCCGAGAACTCGTCGGCCCTCGCCGGCTCCATCTGCGAGGACCGATCGAAATCGTCCATGTCGCGCAGAGTCGCGCGGGAATTGCCGTCGCGCGAACCTGCCGAATTGCGCCCCGGCGGCCGCTCGCGCGGCGGCGGGGGCGGCGGGGAGCGATCGCGCCGCGGCTCGCGTACGGCGCCGTCGCGCGCCGGCATGTCGCGCGAGACCGGCTCACGCGGATACCCGTCGCGCGCCGGCGGGCGCGCCGAACGGCTCGACGGCGGCGGAGGCTGCTCGCGCGGAGGGTCGCGGCGCTGCTCGCGCGCGGACGGCCGGCGCTCGCGCGCGCGCAGCCCGTCCGGCTCGAGCCGCGGCTCAAGCCGATCGAACTCGGGACTGGGCGCCGGCATCTGGTTGTATGCTTCACGCGCCGCGCGGCTCCCCTGCGCGGTCGCGTCGCCGAGATCCTCGGCGTCGGCGACGACGTTGCGAAAGCCCTGCAGCCCGTCGTTCGACAACGTGCTGCGTTCGGGCGGCGCTGGGTTGCGGCGGCGCAGATCGGCGGCGGTGCCGGACAAGGTCGACCCTTCCGATCCGTCCTGCTCGCCCTGCCCGTTCGAGGCCGGCGCCGCCGGACGCGGCGGCTGCGGCGCCAGGTTTATCGTGCTCTTGGGCGGCTCGGGACCGTCGACGCGCTTGCGCTCGGGCGGCGGATCGAAGCGCGATTTGCGCGCCGCTTCCGCCTCGACCTTGCGGATCGCCTCCTCGAGCGCGAGGCGCTCGCGCGTGATTTCCGACTCCGACAGCGCCGGCACCACCCCGCGCAGCTGCGTCACCAGCGCCTCGCGCGCACGTACATACAGCGTACGGCGCGCCTCGCCGGTGCTCTTGTCCAGACCGGCGACCGCCTTGGCGATCAGGGGGTAGTAGTCGGCCATCCAGGTTCAGTCGTTATGTTTCGAGCACGATCTCATCCGTAGACCGATGTCCACTTATCGCGATCATGCTCAGACTGCTCGCCTAATCTCGCTTACTCGAAGGGGTTGCGCATCAGGATTGTGTCCTGCCGTTCGGGACTCGTCGATAGCAAAGCGACCGGGCAACCGATCAACTCCTCGACCCGGCGCACGTACTTGATCGCCTGCGCGGGCAGCTCGGCCCAGGAGCGAGCGCGCGCGGTCGCCTCCTGCCAGCCCGCGATGCTCTCATAGACCGGCTCGACTCGCGCCTGCGCATGCTCGCCAGCCGGAAGATAGTCGATCTCGCGCCCGTCGAGGCGATACGCGACGCACACCCTGATCTCCTCGAACCCGTCCAGGATATCGAGCTTGGTGAGCGCGAGGCCATCGATGCCGCTGGTGCGGACGGTTTGTCGCACCAGCACGGCGTCGAACCAGCCGCAGCGGCGCGGCCGGCCGGTGACGACCCCGAACTCGCGGCCGCGCTCGCCGAGCGTCTTGCCGATATCGTTGAGCTGCTCGGTCGGGAATGGCCCTTCGCCGACCCGCGTCGTATACGCCTTGCAGATGCCGAGCACGTAACCGACCGAGCTCGGGCCGAGGCCGGAGCCGGTCGCGGCCTGGGCCGCCACGGTGTTGGATGAAGTCACGTAAGGGTAGGTGCCGTGGTCGACGTCGAGCAGCGAGCCCTGTGCACCCTCGAACAGGATGCGCTTGCCCTCGCGCCGCTTCTGATCGAGCAGCGACCACACCGAGTCCATGAACGGCAGCACGCGCGGGGCGACGTTCGCGAGCTCGTCGCAGAGCGCGCCGGTCGTCACCTCGGGCATGCCGAGCCCGCGGCGCAGCGCATTGTGGTGCGCCAGCAGCCGCTCGATCTTCGGCTTGAGCGCCGGGATGTCGGCGAGATCCATGAGCCGAATGGCGCGGCGGCCGACCTTGTCCTCATAGGCCGGGCCGATGCCGCGTCGCGTGGTGCCGATGCGGGAAATCGAGTTGGATGATTCGCGGATGGCATCGAGCTCCTGGTGCAGCGGCAGGATGAGACAGACATTCTCGGCGATTCGCAGGCTGTCCGGCGTCACTTTCACGCCCTGCGCCGCGAGCGCATCGATCTCCTTGCACAGGGCATGTGGGTCGAGCACCACGCCGTTGCCGATCACCGACAGCTTGCCGGGACGCACCACGCCCGAGGGCAGGAGCGAGAGCTTGAAGGTGACGCCGTCGATCACCAGCGTGTGGCCCGCATTATGGCCGCCCTGGAAGCGCACCACGATGTCGGCCTGCTCGGAGAGCCAGTCGACGATCTTGCCCTTGCCCTCGTCGCCCCACTGGGAGCCGACCACCACCACATTCGCCATGAACGACCCTTCCCGCCCGTCTCCCCGATCCAGCCAAATTCTCAAGCCGGATGAAGCGCATAGACCGGGACGCCGCGGGGATAGAGGATGCCGCCCCTGAGTGCAAGGCAACGGCCCGGCCCGGACCACGTATGGTTGATGTCAACGCGCGCGCCATAGGCGCCTGCCGCTATCACGTGCGCCGAGCCGTCATGGTAGCCGATTCCACCCCCCTGAGAAGCCTGCCAATTCGTTTTCCCTAGGGCGTGAGCGCGGCGGAATGGGGGCGGGCGAGATGGGGAGACGTACGGGTGACGTGCGCGACTGGCGAATGGCGAGTAACGAATGGGAGCGCTACCTCGTGGCCGGCTCGTCCCGTGCTCGCCACTCGTCATTCGCTCCCTGCCCGCATGCGCCTGCTCGCCCGCCCATATCTTCTGCTGGTGCTCTGCTCGCTGTTCTGGGCCGGCAACACCGTGGTGGGGCGTGCCGCAATCGATCTCGTGCCGCCGGCGACGCTCACCTTCGTGCGCTGGGCGGTCGCCTTGGCGGTGTTGCTGCCGTTCGTATGGGACCAGGTCCGGCGCGACTGGCCGGCGATCCGGACCAGCGTGCTCATGATCTTCGTCTTCGCGATCACGGGCTCGGCCGGCTATAATGTGATCGCTTACCTGGCGCTGCACTACACGCAGGCGATCAACTCGCTGCTGCTGCAGTCGGTCGCACCGTTGTTCGTCGCGCTGTGGAGCTTCGCGCTGTTTCGCGATCGGCTCACGCTGGTTCAGGCCGCCGGCATTGCGACCTCGCTCACCGGCGCGCTGATCATCGTTTGCCACGGCGACATCGGCGTGCTCACGCACTTCGGCTTCAACATCGGCGATATCATGATCCTGGTCGCGCTCGTCTTCTACGCGCTCTACACGGCGCTGCTGCGGGTGCGGCCAGCGATGCATCCGCTCTCGTTTCTCGCCGCGACGATCGGCGCCAGCGCCATTCTCATGATTCCGCCGGTCGCCTACGAGCTCGCGACCGGCCACGTCGCCGTGATCGAGCCGAGCACGCTCGCGGCCTTCGCCTATGTGGGGATCTTCCCCTCGGTGCTCGGCTATTTCTGCCTCAACCGCGGCATCGAGCTGATCGGCGCCAACCGTGCGGCGCCGTTCATTCACCTGATGCCGGTGTTCGGCTCGATCCTCGCCATCCTCTTCCTCGGCGAGCGCCCGCAACCGTTCCACGCCGTCGGCTACGTGCTGGTGATCGCCGGCGTAGCGATCGCGGCGAGGAAATCAGCAGCGGGCGAAATGCCAGACCCGCCTTCATCCTGAAGGGACCTCGCGCGTACTTCGCGCGAGGGATCTCGAAGGACGATGGCGGCCGCTGCCGCTTGCATCCGGCGCCCATCTTTCGAGACGCACGGCCGCAAGTGCGGCCGTGCTCCTTCAGGATGAGGCGGAGAAGGGAAGCAGCAGTACTTACGACTGCCCCGGTCCGTACACGACGGTCCTGCCGGAAGGCCAACGCACCGACCAGCCGAGGTTGATCTCGTGCGCCTCGCCGGGCGCCGCCGTGAAGGTCCAGCCGAGCACGCCGCGCCGGTTGCGCACGTCGCGCTCGGTCGGCTGCGTGGTGGACGCCAGCATCTCGACCTTGACGTCGTCGATCTCGCTGACCGGGATCTGGTCCTCGATGCTCACGCGGATCGGGATCACGTGCCCGTTGCGCACCGTGATCCTGAACTCGCGCTCGTCGGTCTTGGCGGTCGAGATGAGCCCGGTCGAGCCCTCCTGCTTGCGAATGGTGACGCGCGCGACCTTGACCTGGTCGTCGACGCCGAAGCCGAGCCGCACCGTCTCGTCCTTCGGCGTCAGCGCCATCCGGCTGCGCCCGACGAAGACGCCGTCGCGATAGAGCGAGATGACGCCGGGCAGGAGTGGCGCCTCCTCGCCTTGCTTGAAGTCGGCCTCGAGGTAGGCGGTCGCGTCGACCACCGGCGTCGCGCGCACCAGCAGGTCGGGCGTAATGGTCGTGCCGCCGATGCGGAAGCTCTTCGCGCCCTCGTTCGTCGCCACGCTGACGCGACCGGGGATGCGGAAGACCGCCTGGAAACCGCCGGTCGCGAAGGTGGCATTCTGCTCCTGCGCGAGCAATCCACCGCTCAATGGCACTTCGTCGTCCGACAGGGGCGAGCTCGGCACGTAACTCAGGTGTCCGCGAGCGCGCGCGTTCTGATCGGCCTCGCTGGCGGCGTCGCGGTCTTCGCGCTTCGCCATCGGCGCCGACGCCGGCGGCGGCGGCGGCAGCAGGTATCCCACCAGGAGCGGAGGAAGCTCCGGCGCGTTGCCGCCGCGCGCGGTGCGCACGGTCGAGACCGAGAGCGCGACGCCGCTCCAGTCCTCACCGCTCTGCTGCAGGATCTCGGCGCGGCGCACCAGCTCGAGCGAAGGCTTGCGGTCGCGCGCGCCGGAATCGAGCCGCGCGTCGTATAGCGGCCGCCAGCGCGCCCCCGGCACCATGTAGGTGACGCGGAACGTCGCCGCGGTCGGGGCGTCGGCGGCGAGATCGATGCGCACCTCCATCTTGCGCGGCGGATTGGCGGTGCGCTGCGCCTGGAGGCGCTGGCGCTCGCGATCGATCTCGCGCTGGCGGATGCGGGCCGCCCGGATCGCCTCGTCGGCGGTCGCGACCTCGTCGGCGACCGCCGCGAAGGCCGCGCGCCAGTCGGCCAGCGGACGGGCCTCGCCCTTCTCGCCGAGCCCGGCCGGAGATTTTTCGGCGAAGCGCAGTGCGAACCGCTTGCGCGCCGTGGCGGCGGCGATCTTGTCGTCGAGCGCGGTGCGCTCGTCCTGCAGCGCCTCGAGTTTCGCGTCGAGCTCGGGGATCACGCGCGGCGGCTCGGAGCGCGGCGGGCGCGCGTCGATCGCGCCCATCGTGAGATGCGCGCCGCCCTCGCCTTCGACGCGCAGCGTCGCGGGGTCGAGCGATGGCGGGAAGTCGCGTGCGAACAGCACGCTATCGCCTGCCGGGACGTCGACATGGATGATACGCGTGACGGCGGCCCCGTCCGGATAGACCGTGACGGCATCGATAGCGGAGCCCACGTCGAGCTCGGCGGCGGATGCCGCGCGCGCGAGCGCGACGGCGCAAGACAGCGTCAAGACGAGCGGAAAATGTCGCATGGCAGATTGCTCCGTGCTGCGCGCGAACGCGCGCCGCCGGAAGGAACGTGTGGAACTGCGGTTTCCCTGAGGCCTGTGCGCGGCGATTTGGCGGCCTGCACGGCTAGATTTTTTGCGAGGGCGCTGTCTGGATTCACTTGCGTGACGCGCATCCCTCGTCAGGAGCGTAGCCCGAATGGAGGCGCGTAGGGCCGCAATCCGGAGAAAGCCTGTCCCTGCATTCCGCTTCGCTCCATGCGGGCTACAAGTCAGAACTTCAGCGGCCGCGCCTGCTGCACCTGCGGCAGCGCGCGCACCTTCGCGAGCACGTCGGCGGGCAGCTCGCCATCGATCTCGATCAGCGCGACGGCGTTGCCGCCGGGCGCCTCGCGGCCGACATGGAAGGTCGCGATGTTGATGCCGGCCTCGCCGAGCGTCGACGAGAACCGGCCGATGAAGCCGGGCTTGTCGAGATTGGTGATGTAGATCATCGACGGGCCGAACTCGGCGTCCATGCGGATGCCCTTGATGTTGACGATGCGCGGGCGGCCGTCGGCGAACACGGTGCCGGAGACGCCGCGAGTCTGCTTCTCGGTCTGGACAGTGACGCTGATCAGGCTCTCATAGTCGCCTGCCGCCTCGCGCGTGACCTCCTCGACCACGATGCCGCGGTCCTTGGCGACGATCGGCGCCGACACGACGTTGACGTCCTGCAGCATCGGCCGCAGCAGGCCGGCGACCGCCGCCGAGGTCAGCGCCTTGGTGTTCATCCGCGCGACGTCGCCCTCATAGGAGATCTGCACTTTCTTGAGGCCGGTCTCGGTGAGCTGGCCTGCGAACGAGCCGAGCTTTTCGGCGAGCGCGATGAAAGGCTTGAGGCCCGGCGCCTCCTCGGCGGTGATCGACGGAAAGTTCACCGCATTGGAGATCGCGCCGCGCAGCAGATAGTCGGACATCTGCTCGGCGACCTGCAGCGCGACGTTCTCCTGCGCCTCGGTGGTGGCGGCGCCGAGATGCGGCGTGCATACGACATTGGCGTGGCCGAACAGCGGATTGGCGGTCGCCGGCTCCTCGACGAACACGTCGAAGGCGGCGCCGGCGACGTGCCCGGAGTCGAGCGCCGCGCGCAGCGCCGCCTCGTCGACGAGGCCGCCCCGCGCGCAATTGACGATGCGCACGCCCTTGCGGGTCTTCGCCAGCGCCTTGGCGTCGAGGATGTTCCTGGTCTTTTCGGTGAGCGGGGTATGAAGGGTGATGAAGTCGGCGCGCCGGAGCAGGTCGTCGAGCTCGACCTTCTCGACGCCGAGGTCGAGCGCGCGCTCTGGCGAGAGGAACGGATCATAGGCGATCACCTTCATCTTCAGCCCGATGCCCCGATTGGCGACGATCGAGCCGATATTGCCGCAGCCGATCACGCCGAGGGTCTTGCCGGTGATCTCGACGCCCATGAAGCGGTTCTTCTCCCACTTGCCGGCCTGGGTCGAGGCGTCGGCCTGCGGGATCTGGCGGGCAAGCGCCAGCATCAGCGTGATGGCATGCTCGGCCGTCGTGATCGAGTTGCCGAACGGCGTGTTCATCACGATGATGCCCTTGGCGGTCGCCGCCGGAATGTCGACGTTGTCGACGCCGATGCCGGCGCGGCCGATCACGCGCAGCGATCTCGCCTTCTCGAGCACCTTCGGCGTCACCTTGGTGGCCGAGCGGATCGCGAGGCCGTCATAATCGCCGATGATCGCGGCGAGCTTGTCCTTGTCCTTACCGAGATTGGGCTGGAAGTCGACTTCGACGCCGCGATCCTTGAAGATCTGCACGGCGGCAGGCGAGAGGGCATCGGAGATGAGAACGCGCGGAGTGGTCATGGTGGCTTCTCTCGGTCTTCTTCCGCTGTCATCGCCCGCGAAGGCGGGCGATCCAGTAACGCCGCGCGTTGCAGTTCGAACGCGAACTTCGGGAGCTACTGGATGCCCGGCTTTCGCGGGGATGACGTCGGCAGATGTGGAACGGATGATGCTCACGCCGCCTTGGGCAGCGCGTCCTTGGTCTTGCCGAAGGCCCAGTCGAGCCAGTGGGTCAGCGTCTCGACGTCGGTCGCCTCGACGGTCGTGCCACACCAGATCCGAAGGCCCGGCGGCGCATCGCGGTAGTAGGCGAGATCGTAGCCGGCACCTTCCTTCTCGATGAGCGCCGCGAGGTTCTTGGCGAACACGCCCTGCGCGTCGGCCGGCAGGCTGGTGACGGCGGGATCCACGATCTTGAGGCAGACCGAGGTGTTGGAGCGGGTCGCTGGCTCACGGGCGAGGAACTCGACCCACGGCGTCCGCTTGACCCAGTCGGCGAGCGCCTTGGTATTGGCATCGGCGCGTGCGACCAGCGCATCGAGGCCGCCGATCGACTTCGCCCAGCCGAGCGTGTCGAGCCAGTCCTCGACGCACAGCATCGACGGCGTGTTGATGGTCTCGCCCTCGAAGATGCCCTCGTTGAGCTTGCCGCCCTTCGTCATGCGGAAGATTTTCGGCAGCGGCCAAGCGGGCTTGTAGGTCTCGAGCCGTTGCACCGCGCGCGGCGAGAGGACGAGCATTCCGTGCGCCGCCTCGCCGCCCAGCGCCTTTTGCCACGAGAAGGTTGCGACATCGAGCTTCGGCCAATCGAGGCGCTGCGCGAAGGCCGCCGAGGTGGCGTCGCAGATCGCAAGACCGGTGCGCTCGGCCGCGATCCAGTTGCCGTTCGGGACGCGCACGCCGGAGGTGGTGCCGTTCCAGGTGAACACGACGTCGGTCGACCAGTCCACCTTGGCGAGATCGGGAAGCTCGCCATACGGCGCCTTGAGCACCGTGACGTCCTTGAGCTTGAGTTCTTTCTGGACGTCGGAGACCCAGCCTTCGCCGAAAGATTCCCACGTCAGCATGGTGACGGGCCGCGCGCCGAGCAGCGACCACAGCGCCATCTCGACCGCGCCGGTGTCGGAGGCCGGGACGATGCCGACTTTGTAATCCGCCGGGATCTGCAGGATTTCCCGCGTGAGATCGATCGCGCGCTTGAGCTTGGCCTTGCCAAGCTTGGCGCGGTGCGAACGTCCCAGGGCTGCGTCGGTGAGGGCTTGGAGGCTCCAGCCGGGGCGCTTTGCGCAGGGGCCGGACGAAAAGTGCGGGGTCACCGGCCGCACGCCGGGCGTCGTGGTGCTCATTGTGTCTATCCTTCCAGATAGGCGCCCCTCGGTGGGGAGGGGTGTCCCAAGGTCGGGATTAAGGAAACTCGGGCGAGCCGTCAAGCACGGATGCGTGCCGGCGGGCCGATCTCACGCAAGTCGGTTAGCGATTTTCAAACAAGTGACGCGTTCCGGACACGCATCGCCGCGGGCGATGTCGCCAGGATGCCCGCACGATACCGCCGGAGCCGGAACCGTCGCCCCGTTGGCGCTTTATCGAATCGCGCGGCGGGTCACGAGGGCGCCTCGACCATGGATCTGGCCGCGTTTGTCTGTTCATCGATCTGGCTCGTCGTCGTTGCCGTGCTGATCACTCGCGCGGCTCGGCAACGCGATCTGCTGCCGCGACTGGCTCCGGCGCCGCCATCCGACGCAGGAGCGGCGCCGCGGATCGCGATCATCGTTCCGGCGCGCGATGAAGCCGCCAATATCGGCCCCTGCGTCGCCACCCTGCTGGAGCAGGATTTTCCGCCCGATCGCTGCCAGCTCATCGTCATTGACGATCAATCGCGCGACGGCACGGCGGACATCGTCGCGGCGATGGGCCGCGACGTACCACGGCTCAAGCTGGTGCGCAGCCCGCCGCTGCCGCGCGGCTGGATCGGGAAATCGCACGCCTGCTGGCTCGGCGTCTGCGCGGCCGATCCGGCAACCGAGTGGCTCTGCTTCGTCGACGCCGATATGCGGGCCGCGCCTCGCCTGCTCGCGAGCGCGCTGCACGCGGCCTCGGCCGAACGGCTCGATCTTCTCTCGCTCACGCCGCGGCACGAGCTCAAGAGCTTCGCCGAGCGTCTCGTGATTCCCTGCGGGCTCTTTCTCCTCGCTTTTCTGCAAGACCTCGGCTCGGTGCAATCGCGCGCAAGCCGCGACGTGACGGCGACCGGGCAGTTCATGCTGGTGCGTGCCCCGGTCTACGCGGCGGTGGGAGGACACGCGGCGGTGCGCGGCGCGATCTGCGAGGACCTCGAGCTCGCACGCCGCTGCAAGCGAGCCGGCTGGACTGTTCTGCTGAAAGATGGATCGCATTTCCTCTCCGGCCGCATGTACACGGGCTGGCGCACCTTGTGGCCGGGGTTTGCCAAGAACCTGGTCGACATGCTCGGCGGGGCGCGGGCCACGGCGGTGACCGCGCTCGGCGCCGCCGTGCTGGCCGGAGCCGCATGGGCCGTGCCGGTGCTCGCCCTCGCCGCTTATGCCCATGGCGCGACACCGATCGCGCTGGCGGCGCTCGTGGCGGCACTCGCAAGCTCGGTCGCGATCACGGCCCTGCACGTTGCCGGCACCATCCACTTCCGCATTCCGTTCTGGTACGGGCTCGTCTTTCCGCTCGGCTACACGGTGGGTGCGCTGATCGCGGCCGACAGTATCCGGCAGCGCCGGCAACGGCGCGTCGCCTGGAAGGGCCGCGTCTATACATGAGCGACGACACGCCGCTGCCGCCCCGCCGCCCCGCCCGGTGGCGACCCGACGAGAGCGAGGGTCCGCCGATCTTCGTGACGGCTGGCGCGGTCATCATCTTCCTCTATCTGATCAAGACGATCCTGCTGCCGTTCGTGTTGACCGCGATCGTCGGCTATGTCGCGTCGCCATTGCTCGACTGGTCGGCACGCCGCACGCGCCTGCCGAGGTCGCTATTCGCCTCGCTTCTGTTTCTGCTGATCGTCTGCGTACTGGCGGGAGCCGCCTATTATGCGGTACCGCGCGCCGTGGACGAAATACGCGCGTTCCTGCGCGATGCCGAGCCGACCATTCAGGCCGTCGCCCAACAGATCATGCACGGCTCCAAGCTCTCCGCCTTTGGCCATGAGGTCGACGCGAAGCAGCTTGCGAGCGCGGCGGTCGCGGCGCTCAACAACTGGATCAGCCAACCCAGCCGGCTCGTCATGGTGGCAGTGTTCGGCTTCGCCGGAATTTTCGGCTTCTTTCTCAGCATGGTGCTGCTGTTCTACTTCCTCGCGGCCGGGCCGCGCATTGCGCACGGCTTCGTCTGGATGGTGCCGCCGCGTCATCGCGAGACCACGTTGCGCATATGGGCGGCGCTCGATCCTGTGCTCAAGCGCTACTTCATCGGCGTCCTCGTCGTCGTGATCTACGCGACGGCCGCCGCCTATGTGGGCCTCGGCCTGATCCTCGGCATCAAGCAGGCGGTGCTGCTCGCGTGTCTCACCGGTGTGCTCGAGATGATTCCCGTTATCGGGCCGATGGCCTCCGCGATCATCGCCGGATTGGTTGCGGTGCGCGATGCCACCGGCATCGGCAGCATCATCGGTTACGCAGCT
Source organism: Xanthobacteraceae bacterium (assembly GCA_035293985.1). GTDB lineage: Bacteria > Pseudomonadota > Alphaproteobacteria > Rhizobiales > Xanthobacteraceae > JAVDCA01. The sequence goes on along the minus strand of DATGLS010000037.1, from coordinate 170,456 downwards.
TACGCGACCGTGCTGCGGCTCTCGATCGACGAGCTGCTCGGGCCGCTCGTGCTCGGCCGCGCCGCGCACGTGCATCCCGTGCTGGTGATCTTCTGCTTCCTGTCGGGCGGGATCCTGTTCGGCATCGCGGGCGTGATCATGGCGATGCCGGTCGCGCTCGCGTTCAAGCACACCGTTGCGGTGCTCTACGACGAGCCGACATGACCACCCGCAACTTTCGGGGTCGAACACAGTTGTACTCAGGGGTGACTAATTTCCGACGAGATTTGTTGGATGTCGACGTTTCTCACCGCGAACGAGACCGAATCCCACCCTTGGTTCGCTGAGCTGATCTTCGGACTCGACGGGCTGCTGCGGCAGCGCCACCACGTCGTCGAGTTCACCGACGATCCTGCGTGCATCTTCCGCATGCAGCTCGGCCGCGCCGAGTACGCTTTCCGACTCGCCGATGGCACGCACGTACGCTGCGGCGACCGGTTGATCCACCTGCATTTATGGACCGAGCAGGTGCCGCGCGTACCGCCTGCCGGCCCGACGATCGGTTGGGCACGCCGCTTCTGCGACCAAATGGAGCTGTCTTTTCGCGAGCTCGCGCACTACTGCGAGGCGCACGCCGAGCTCGACTGGGTCGCAATCAGCGCCAACGCCGTGCAGGGGACGCGCGCCCAGCGCGCGCAGCTCACGCGCATCATGCGACAATTTGGCTTCGCGCCGCCGCGCGACCCCGTACCCGAGGCCGCGAGCGACCGGCTGCGGCGACTTGGCGAAAACATCCTGATCTCCGCGATGGTATTCGCACGCAATCCGAGCCAGGTGCGCGCCGACACCCTGTGGCGGGATCGTACGCCATTGTTTCTTTCCCGCGTGGGACTGGCCGTGCGCTTCGGGGGCGCGGCCAAGATCGCCGGGGCGACCACGCCGACGGAAGGCATATGGCATCCACGTTGAGTTTGACTGCCGATCTCGCACCCACGGTGCGTGTCGTTGGTGACTTGTTTGTCGCGGGCGCGATCGCGGGCAGCGCGTTCACGATCATCACCTGCATCATCGTGATGAGCGTCGGGTCGTCACGGCGGCCGGTCGCGACCGTGCATCCGCCAGTAACCATCCTCAAGCCCCTGCATGGCGCCGAGCCCGGACTCTATGCGCGCCTCGCCGCGTTCTGCACTCAGGACTATGCGGGCCCGGTGCAGCTCGTTCTCGGCGTGCAGGCTGCGTCCGATCCGGCGATCAAGATCGTTCGTGAGTTGCAGGCACGCTATCCTGATCTGCCGATCGTTCTCCAGGTCGATCCGCGCGAGCACGGCAGCAATCGCAAGCTGTCGAACCTCATCAATATGCTGTCGCTCGCGCAGCACGAGACGCTCGTCATCTCGGACAGCGATATCGAGGTTGGCCCCAACTATCTCGCCCAAGTGGTCGCGGCCCTCGAGAACCCGTCGGTCGGGGCGGCGTCCTGCCTCTATTATGGCGTCGCGGACGACAGCCTGTCGGGGCGACTGGCGGCGCTGGCGATCAACATCCACTTCCTCCCGCAGGTGATCGCGGCCTTGCGCATGCGGCTCGCGCGGCCCTGCTTCGGCGCCACGATCGCGCTGCGGCGCGGCATGCTCAATCGCATCGGCGGGTTTCGCGCGTTTCGCGACGTTCTCGCCGACGATTACGCGATCGGCGCCGCCGTTCGCGCCGCCGGCTACGAGGTGCCGGTCCTGCCGCTGATGATCGGCCACGTCTGTCTCGATGGCGGGATGCGTCCGACGCTGGTCCATCAGCTGCGCATCGCCCGCACGATCAGGCTGATCGAGCCGCGCGGATATGCCGGCACCATCGTGGCGCATCCCTTTGCGCTCGCCGTCCTCGCGGCACTGACCGGCGTGAGCGGTTCCGGAATGCTGATCGGCCTGGCGCTTTGCTGCCGGTTCGCGCTGTGCGCTTGCGTGCGCCGGACCTTCGGCCTGCCTCCCCAACCCTATTGGCTCATTCCGATCCATGACCTGCTCGCCTTCGCAATCTACGTCGTGAGCTTTGCGGGCACCACGGTGACGTGGCGCGGCTTGCGCTATCGCGTAGCCGACGACGGCTCCATGGTGGAAGACACCGCCTGACATCCGCCAGGCCGTCGGTCAATTTTCGGTCTCTCCCGGGATCGCGCTGTCCTCGCCGAGCGTGTCGCGGATATAGAGCTTCTTGACCAGCACGAAGGCCATCACTGCGATCGGGCTCGCGAGCGGAATGGCGAGCGCGCCGAACAATGCCCCGATCGCGACGATGGCGAGGAGGATGACGGCCGGCGGGATGAACACCATGAACCGCTGGATGAACGGCATGATGACATGCCCCTCGGCCTGATGGATCAGCGTATAGGCGACGATCACCCAGAGGATCGTATGCGGGCTCTGGTTGGCGGCGACCAGGACGGCCGGGATGGCGGCGATGACGGGCCCGAGATAGGGAATGAACTCGGCCAGCCCGGCAATCAGCCCCAGCGCGAATGGCGACGGCAACCCGATCAGCCAGACCACCAACGTCGTAAGCACGCCGATGAGCACCATCTGGCACAGCTGGCCGAGCAGCCAGAGGCGCAGCGCAGTCGCCACATGCTCGACCGTCTCGTTCGCCTGGCCGTGCAGGCGCGGCGGAAACAGCTGAATCAATCCGGCAAGATAGAGCTGCGGCTGGGCCGCGAAGAACACGCCGGCGACGATCGCAGCGACGATGCCGCCGAGCACGCCGACGCTCACGGTGAAGACCCGCGGGAGGACATCCATCAAGTTGATGCCGCTGCGGAGATGGCTCATGAGCATGTTGCCGAGCGCCGATTCACGCACCAGGTTGACGATGCTGCTCTGCCCCGATTGAGCGCGCTGGATGACGTCCTGCAGCTGCCCCGTCATCCCGGTGCCGAACACGTAAAAGCCGCCGCCGACGATCGCGAGAATGCCGATGCCGGAAAGGAACAGCGCGAGATGCGGCGGCAGACGGAGCCACCGCGTCAGTGGCTCGGCGCCGAGCCACAGCAGCTCGCCGACGAGAAGCGCTGCCACCGCGATCAGAATCACATCGAACAGATACCAGACCAGAACCGGGATCAGCGCAACGCCGAGAACGATGAAGGTACGCTTGATGAATTCGATCCGACTCAACATGGTCTCCGCCGGCGCCGCAGAGAATTGCGCATCCGTCGAAGGGCCAACTAACGAGCAATCTCGGCTGTTCCGCCGCGCAATCCATCGCTGCACCGCGGAAGGCAAAAAGCGAACGGCGCGGGATGACCGCGCCGTTCGTCAGAGCGAAAAGATGATGCCGTTCAACCCCGGCGCATGAGCGGTGGCGGGGGCGGCGGCGGCTCGGCGAACATCCAGCGGAAGCCGACGCGCACGTCCTGAGAGGTCAGGTCCTTGAACACGAAGGGCGTGCCGTTGACGACCGTGACGCCGTCGAACGAATTGGTCGGGCCGGTGGTGGCGTCGCCGAGGCTCAGGTACCGGTAGGACATTTCCACCGCGAAGGTCGGCGTCACCTGGTAGGAGAGACCCGCATAGGCCGCCCAGGCGAAATTCCACTTCGAGGCGTCGGCACCGTACGTGGTGCTCAGGATGGTGGCGCCGGCTTGCGTCGCGCCCTGATCGACGAAGCTCTTGATGGTGTTGCGCGAGGTGCCGATACCGACGCCGACGAAGGGCGTGATATTCCACCAGGTGCCGAGATCGACATAAGCGTTGGCCAGGAACAGCCACTCGGATTTGCTGGCGTTGTAGTCGTCGGGCAGAATGATCGCCCCGAAGGTCGCGATCTGCTGCCCGTGGAAATGCGCGTTGGCGCGATATTCCGCCGTCGCATCGACGCGCAGCCAGTTGTTGATCTGATAGCCGACGCCGACATCGAAGATCGGCGCGCTGTCGAAGGTGAGGAACGGCGTCGTCACCGTCGTACCGGGACTCACCACGTTGTTGAGCGAGTCCACCGACTGGTTGCTCATGCCGATATCGCCGCGAAGATACCAGCCGGAATATTCCGCGGCTGGCGCACACGCCGGCGACAACGCCGCCGGACCGCTGCACGGCGGCGGGGGTGGCGGCCCGAGATCGGCGGCGTACGCCGCCGGCATTCCGAGGAGCACAGCCGCGCCTGCGGCTGCGAGCAATCCTTTGTTGCCCATGGCTTCGTCCTTTTACTCGCGGCCACGAAACGCCGCGGCCGACCAACAGTTCGACGAAGCCGACAATGACCTTCATTCGTTAAATGGGGCTTAACCTTACCTTTTAACTACGAATATTAATCCCGCCGCCGGCATCATGATGGGTCTGGCGCCGCCGCACGTGTCGGCAATGCGACACGTCGCGGCACTTTTTCACCCCTTGTTTACGATTGCGGCAGCGAAAGGGAGAATCAAACCCGCAAGACGAATCACGCCGACACGGCGTTGAGCGCGTCGACGATGCCGTCGACGACCTCCTCGACCAGGTGCGGGTCCTCGCCCTCGCCGGTGACGCGGATCACCGGTTCCGTGCCGGAGGGACGCACGATCAGCCGGCCGTGGCCGTTGAGGCGCTTCTCGGCGTCGGCGATCGCGCTCTTGACCTTTTTGTGCTCGTGCGGCTTGCCGCCGCGATAGCGCACGTTCTTGGTCACCTGCGGCATCGGTTCGAAGCGATGGCACACCGCCGATACCGGCTGGCCGCGCTTCTTCACCACCGCGAGCACCTGCAGGGCCGCGACGAAGCCGTCGCCCGTGGTGGTGTAGTCGGACAGGATGATATGACCCGAGGACTCGCCGCCGAGATTGTAGCCGTGCTCGCGCATATGCTCGAGCACGTAGCGGTCGCCGACTGGCGTGCGCACCAGGCTGAGCTGGAGCGACTTCAAGAACTTCTCCAGGCCGAGATTGGACATGACGGTCGCGACCACGCCGGGCTTGGCGAGCCGGCCGTCGTCCTTCCAGCTCTCGGCGATGACGGCGAGCAGCTGGTCGCCGTCGACGACGCGGCCGCGCTCGTCGACGATGACGACGCGGTCGGCGTCACCATCGAGCGCAATGCCGATGTCGGCGCGCATCTCACGCACCTTTGCGGCGAGGGCGGCCGGCTCGGTCGAGCCGCAGTCCTTGTTGATGTTGAAGCCGTCGGGCTCGGCGCCGATCGAGATCACCTCGGCACCGAGCTCCCACAGCGCGGCCGGGGCGACGCGGTAAGCTGCGCCATTGGCGCTGTCGACCACCACGCGCAGGCCGTCGAGCGAAAGGTTCTTCGGCAGGGTGCGCTTGGCGAACTCGATGTAGCGATCGTGCACGCCGTCGATGCGCTTGGCGCGGCCGAGCGCTGCCGACTTGGCGAGCCGCTTCGACATGTCCGAGTCGATCAGCGCCTCGATCTCCTGCTCGGTCACGTCGGAGAGCTTGTAGCCGTCCGGGCCGAACAGCTTGATGCCGTTGTCATCGTAGAGATTGTGCGAAGCCGAGATCATCACGCCGAGGTCCGCGCGCATCGAGCGGGTGAGCATGGCGACCGCCGGCGTCGGCATCGGGCCGAGCAGCAGAACGTCCATCCCGACCGACGTGAAGCCGGCGACGAGCGCCGTCTCGATCATGTAGCCGGAGAGCCGCGTGTCCTTGCCGATCACGACGCGATGACGATGGTCGCCACGGCGAAACACGATCCCGGTGGCCTGTCCGACCTTGAGCGCCAGCTCGGGCGTAATCACGCCGTTGGCGCGGCCGCGAATGCCGTCAGTGCCGAAATATTTACGCACGGTCATGTCCCCAACCCAGCGTGATGCCGGGACTCCCACGCCTACGGGGCTATAACAGTATCATACTGGCAATTGCTTCAAAAAATGTGAGCAATCTTTACGCGGTCCCGCGGTTAACACTCCGCGGGCACCGCAATAGTGCTTTGATTCAAAGGGTTACGCCGAGCGACCGCCCGAGGTCTCCGATTTCTCGTTACGCCGCTCGTGCTTCGATTTGGGCGGCTGCGTCACGTTGACCGGGTCTGACCCCGGGAATGTCTCCTCCAGCGCCTTGTCGAGCGCGCGATCACGCTCCTTGTGGAGCTTCTCCTGAGATTCCGCCGTCTCGCCGTTCGGCGTGCTCCGCGGTTCCGTGTTCCTGTCCATCGCCCGCTCCATCGTGGCGCGCATTCCGCGCTTTCAAGGAGTCAACGCCTGGCAGGGGGGCGCTGTTCCGTATGCGGAACCGAGCACTCAAGTGGGCATGCGCAGCACCGGCTTGATGGTGGTGCCCTCGGTCGAATCCTGCGCGGCGCGATTGATGTCGGCGAGCCGATAGAACGTCATCATCCGCTCGGCCGGCATCTGCCCCTGCATCAGCAGATCGACCAGGCGCGGGATGAACTCGGGCGGATGACTCTCGCCCTGGATGACGCCGCGCACCACGCGGCCGAACTGCAGGAACGGCATGTCGAGCTTGACCTCGGTGCCGGCGCGGGCGCTGCCGAGCAGCACGCAGGTGCCGGCCGGCATCAGCGCCTCGACGGCCTCGCGAAATGCCGTCGGCTGCGCCGAGGTCTCGAGCGAAAAGCGCACGCCGCCGCCGGTGACGCGTCGGATCTCGCCCACCACGTCGGCCGCGCCGGTATGGTCGATCACGTGAGTCGCGCCGAGCTCGCGTGCGAGATCGAGCCGCCGCGTATGAATGTCGACTGCGATGATCGGATCGCAGCCGGCGACGCGTGCCGCCATCAGCGCCGAGAGCCCGACGGCGCCCACCCCGAAGACCGCAAAGGCGTCGCCCGGCTGAGGCTGCATGGTGTTGAGCACGGCGCCGGCGCCGGTCTGGCCGCTGCACGCGAAGGGGCCGAGCAGCTCGAGCGGCGCATCCTTGCGCACCTTCACGGCGAAGCGCTCGTTGGCGATGGCGTGCGTCGCGAACGACGACTGCTGGAAGAACGCGCTGTAGATGGTCTCCGCCCCACGGCGCATCAGCGTCGAGCCATCGGCGCGCGTGCCGCGCATCTTGAGCGCGAAATTGTTCTGGCAATGGGATTCCATGCGGCGGCGGCAGTTCGCGCAGGTGCCGCACCAGGGATACGAGATCACCACGTGGTCGCCGGGCGCGAACTTCGTCACGCCCGATCCGACCGTCTCGACGATGCCGGCGCCCTCGTGGCCGAACACCGCCGGCAGCGGCGTGTCGTAGTAGCCATCGCGCCCGTGCTGGTCGGTCTGGCACATGCCGCTTGCGACGATGCGCACCAGGAGCTCGTCCCGCCGCGGATCGGCGAGGTCGAGCGTCTCGATCGTGAACTGGCCGAAACGCTCGCGCGCGACCGCCGCGGTGATCTGCATGAGCCAGCCCCCAAGCGCCTGCGTGACTCTACTTCGCGTAAGGATATTGCAGCTCGCCGTCCTTATACTGGGGCGGATAAACGATCACCTCGCGGTGCCCGGTCTTGTACTGGTCGAGGCCCGCGCCTTGCACGTTCTGGAACTGAACCATGATCGGCCGCGCCACGGCCCATTCGCCGAGCTCGTTGAACCTGATCTCGCCCACGATGGTCTGGAACACATTCTTGTGAATGTAGGCGGCGAGCTTGTCGTCATCGAGGGAGCCGGTCGCGGTCACGGACTGCTCCAGCACCTGCATCGCCGCGTAGGCGAACGGCGGTTGATAGAAACCGAGCGCGTCGACGCCGGCGCCAGCCGCGCGTGCCTGGTACCTGGTGAGGAACGACTCGATGCCGGGGAAGCTCATCTTCGGGCTCGGCACGAAGAAGTGGTAATTCACGACGCGGTTGAGCTTGTCGGCGAGCTGTCCCATCAACGAGGCGTATTGCATGCCGACCATGGCGCCCCCGAACAGCTGCGTCTTGAGGCCGATCTCGCTCGCGGCGCGGATCATCCCGACCGAGTCGGGCGGATATGACGCAACCAGCACGACATCGGGCTTGGCCGCCTGAACGGCGCGCACGATCGGCGAATAGTCGAGGGTGCTCGGCGGATAGCTGCGGTCGTAGACGACCTGCAGGGCATACTTCTTGGCATTCACCCGCGCGCCGGTGAGCACATTGTTGGAGAACTCGGCATCGGCGCCGACCAGCGCGACGGTCTTGGGGGTCGGCGTGATCGTCTTTGCCACCTGGAAGAACGCATCCGACAGCACGCCCTGGGAGTCGGGCCCGAACGGCGCGCTCTGGAAATACTTCGGATACTTGAACTGGGCGTTGGAGCCGAGCGCGAGCAGCACCATCACCATGCGCTTGCGCTGGATGATCTGCGGCATCGCGGCGACGATGAGGTTGGTGGCGGCGCCCATCACGAGGTCGACATGGTCGACGTCCATGAGCTTGGCGTAGATGCCGGGCACGGTCGCCGCATTGGTCTGGTCGTCGTAGTAGACGAGCTTGACGGGCCGGCCGAGCAGGCCGCCCTTGGCGTTGATCTCCTCGGCCCAGATCTGCTGCGACAGAAGATGCGCCTTGCCCGACGAGGCGAGGCCGCCGGTGAGCGAGACGCTGAAGCCGATCTTGATCGGCTCCCCACTCGGTCCCTGCGCGGCCGCGGGTGCGATCGTCGCGAGGAGAAGCATCGCAACGAGACTCGAGAGCAGAGCCGCTGAGGATTTCCAGATCGCTGCGAGCCGCGCACGCGTCATGACGCCCTCCCCTCGCGCGGCGACTTTTTTGATTGCGATCGTCCGTGTCCGCGCCCAGCGCAGGTTAACGCAGGCGCTCGCGCACTGTCACGGCTCGGCGGCATTGCCCACGGCTGCCCACCAAAATTTATTGCGGGGCGCCGACTAATATCACGTGCAACCGGCGCGGGCCGTGCGCGCCGAGGATCAGCGTCTGCTCGATGTCGGCCGAGCGCGACGGGCCGGTGATCAGGTTGACGGTGCGCGGCATCACGGCGTCGCCGAATCTCTCCCGCAGTCGCTGCCACACCGACTCGTAGTCGCCGGCGACGTCCTTGGCGTCGATCACCACGATGTGGTTGTCGGGCAGGAAATTGAGCGACGTCGGATTGTCGGCGCCGGAGGTCAGCACGAGCGTGCCTGTCTCGGCGACGCCGGCGAATGCGTGCGAGACCGACGACAGCATCTTCGGATCCGGCGCACCGGTCGAAATCTCCAGCATGCCGGCGCGCTCCCACGGAATGCTCGCGAGCCGCGGATCAGCACCGCGGCGCGCCGCCATCGGCAGGTTGCACTTGCGCAGGAAGTCGGCGACCTCGGCGGGCACATCTGCCGGATCATCGACGCGGGCGATGCTGCCGGCCGCCTGCTCGACCATGCGGGCGAAAAGATCGAGCCGCTCCTGCGGCGAGCCCTGGCCGCGCCCCGGCACGACGCCGCGCGGATGGCCGCCGAGGCGATCGGCCACCTCGCGGCGGCGCGGCGCTTCGGCGCCGGTGACACCGAGCGACCGGCGGATCGAGCCGAGGACCTGGTCGCGCGCCCTCATCGGCGCGCCCGCTGCCGTGCCTTCCATTGCGACTGGAAGGTCGCGCCCTGCGGCGCAGGAAACTCGCGATACTGCGTCCAGCCGCGCGCGAGCGGCAGCCAGCCGAAGCGGCCCTTGCGGCGGCCGATCAGCGCGAGGAAGCGCGCCGCGAGCGAGGTCGCGAGCCCATAGAGGCCCGGCCGCTTGGCGAAGAACGCCCAGAAGGCGAGCCCGCTACGCACGGTTGCCGGCGAAAGATGCCGCTCGAACTCGCGCTCGCGCCACGAGCGCATCATGCGCGGCAGCGGGATGCGCACCGGGCAGACTTCCTCGCAGCGGCCGCAAAAGGTCGAGGCATTGGGCAGCTGGCCCGCCTGATCGACGCCGATCAGGCTGGGGGTGAGCACCGCGCCCATCGGCCCGGGATAGACCCAACCATACGCGTGGCCGCCGACCGCGTGATAGATCGGGCAGTGGTTCATGCAGGCGCCGCAGCGGATGCAGCGCAGCATGTCGCCGAACTCCCCGCCCAGCATGGAAGAGCGACCATTGTCGAGAATGATCACGTGGTATTCGCCCGGCCCGTCGGGATCCTCGGCGCGGCGCGGGCCGGTGGAGAGTGTGGTGTAGACCGACATCTCCTGGCCCGTCGCCGAGCGGGCGAGAACGCGGAGGAGCTGCGACACGTCCTCCAGCGTCGGCACCAGCTTCTCGATGCTGGCGAGCACGATATGCGCCTTGGGCAGGGTCTGGGTGAGGTCGCCGTTGCCCTCGTTGGTGACGATGATCGAGGTGCCGGTCTCGGCGACGAGGAAGTTCGCGCCCGTGATGCCGACGTCGGCGGCGAGGAATTTCTCCCGCAGCACGCCGCGCGCCTCGGCGAGCAGGCTGGTCGGCTCGGTCAGGTTGCGGTCAGCCGGAAGATTGTCGTGCGCACGGCGGAAGTCCGCCTCGATCTGCGCCTTGGTGAGATGCACGGCGGGCGCGATGATGTGCGAGGGGATCTCGTGGCGCAGCTGGATGATGTACTCGCCGAGATCGGTCTCGACCGGCGTGATGCCGTTCGCCTCGAGATAGTCGTTGATCGCGATCTCCTCGCCGATCATCGACTTGCCCTTGGTCACGGTCCTGGCGCCGAGCTTCCTGCAGATGTCGAGCACGATGCGTCGCGCATCGTCGACCGAGACCGCATAGTGCACATGGCCGCCGGTCGCCGTGACCTTCTCCTCGTAGGCCTCGAGATAGAGGTCGAGATGGGCGAGCGTGTGGTTCTTGATGTCGCGGGCGGCGTCGCGCAGCGCCTCGAACTCGGGCAGCTTGTCCGCCACCTCGCGCCGGCGGGCGATGAAGTTCACCTCGACGAACTTGAGCGCATTCTGCAGCTCGGGATCGGCGAGCGCCGCCTTGGCGTTCTCCTTGAAGCGCGGCGAGGTGGCGAGGTGGGTCACTGCCGCCGCTCCGCGTCGGAGTGCGTCCCCGGCTCGCGACGGGACGGAGCACCGATCGCCGGCTCCGCGGTCATGCCGGCGAGCACCTCGGCGACGTGACGCGCCTCGATCGGCTTGCCCTCGCGCTGCAGCTTGCCGGCCATGTTCATCAGGCAGCCGAGATCGCCCGCGATCAGCAGGTTCGCGCCGCTCGCGGCGATATTGGCGGTCTTCTTCTCGACGATGGCATTGGAGATGTCGGGATATTTGACGCAGAACGTGCCGCCGAAGCCGCAGCAGACGTCGGCGTCCCGCATCTCCTTGAGCGCGAGCCCGCGCACGCTGCCGAGCAGCCGGCGCGGCTGGCCGCGGATGCCGAGCTCGCGCAGGCCGGAGCAGGAATCATGGTAGGTGGCGGTCGTCTCGAGGCTCGCGTCGACGCCGGCGACGCCGAGCACGTCGACGAGAAACGAGACCAGCTCCCAGGTCTTCGCCGCGAACGCATCGGCCCGCGGCAGCCAGTTGGGATCGCCGTGAAAGAGCTCGGGGTAGTGCGCTTTGAGCATGCCGGCACAGGAACCGGACGGCGCGACCACATAGTCATAGGGCGCGAACGCCTCGATCACCTGCTCGGCAATGGCGCGCGTGGTCGCGCGGTCCCCCGAGTTGAACGCCGGCTGGCCACAGCAGGATTGACGCGGCACCTCGACGACGCAGCCGCCATCCTCGAGCAGCTTCGCGGCCGCGAAGCCGATCGACGGGCGGATCATGTCGACCAGGCAGGTGACGAACAGGCCGACGCGCTTTTGTGGTTGACCTTCGGGCATCATGCACTCCCGGCGCCCGGCGCGGGAGCCGCACGGCGAATGTGGAGAAAAGCCCGAACCGGCGCAAGATGCGGCGCGGCGCCCCCCTAATCCGGCATCTCGATCTTCACCTCGGCGATGATCTTGCGCCACCGCGCCATCTCGCCCGCGAGCCAGGTCTTGGCTTCCGCGGTCGACGCGCTCGGCGCCACGCGCATCACCTGCGCCTCGAGCTTGTCCACGACCGTCGGCGAGGCCGCGGCGGCGACGGCCGTCTTGTGCAGCGTCTCGATCACGTCGGCCGGTACGCCGCTCGGCGCGAACAGCGCGAGCCACTGCAAGGTGCCGACGCCCGGATAGCCGAGCTCGGCAAGGGTGGGCACGTCGGGATATTCGGGCAACCGTTTGTCGGTGACCACGGCGAGCGCCTGCAGCTGGCCGGCGCGCACCATCGGGCCGGCGGTCGCGAGATTGAGGAAGCCGACCTGGGCGTCGCCGCGCACGAGATCGTTGAGCATGCCGGTGGCGCCGTTCTTGTTGGGCAGGTGGGTCATCTCGATCCCGGCGCGGCGCGACAATATTTCCATGTCGAACTGCGGGAAGCTGCCGACCCCGACGCTGCTGAAGCGCAGCTTGCCGGGGTTCTGCTTGGCGTAGGCGATGAACGCGGCGAAGCTCGTGGCCGGGAAATCGCGTCGGGTGACGATCAGGAAGGCCGGCACGTCGGCGACGCGCGCCACCGGGATGACGTCGCGATCATAATCGATGGTGAATTTCTTGGCGTAGAGGATCGGCGTGATCACGTTGGAGTTGTTGTTGCCGAACATCAGCGTGTAGCCGTCGGGCCGGGCGCGGGCCATGTCCTGGATCGCCAGAATGCCGTAGGCGCCGGGTTTGTTCTCGATCACGAACGGCTGGCCGAGGGTCTGCCGCATCTGCTCGGTGACGATGCGGGTGACGATGTCGACGGCGCCGCCGGGCGCGTACGGCACCAGCACCTTGATCGGCCGCGATGGGTATTTGTCCTGCGCGAGAGCGGCGCTCGCGACGAGGGATGCGGTCAGCAGCAAAAACGCGCGTTTCATGTCGACGTCCTCCCGCCGCCGATGATAGTCGAACCGGGCGGGTTTCGAAGCGGGCTTTTCCTGCTATGTCGAATGCCATCATGGCCCGCATGGGCGAAGCGACATGCGCGCACGCCATTCCCGGCTATCGCTTCGCTCATCCGGGCTACGTCCGCGCGAAGGAGACGCAGTGCAAATGACCGACCCGATCCAAATTCGCATGGGCGGCTACGGCCCGCCGACGACGGGTTTCTCGCGCGCGCTGAAATTCATCGGTGATCGGCTGGAAACGCAGTTCGGCGACCGCGTGAAGATCCACTACGTCTGGAACATCATGGATTTCGCCTACAAGGCCGAGGATATCCTGTGGCTGGTCGAGCACGGAATTCTGACGCTCGGCTACCAGTCGTCGAGCTACCTCACCGACCGGGTGCCCGAGCTCGGCTTCGTCGACCTGCCGTTCCTGTTCGCCGACAACGCGCAGGCGCGCGGCGCGATGGACGGCGCGCTCGGCGCCTATCTCGCGGGCAAGCTCGAGGCGGCCGTGAACTACCGCATCCTCGGCTGGTTCGAGAACGGCTTTCGCCAGATCTCCAACCGGGTGCGGCCGGTGCGTCAGCCGGCCGACCTCGCCGGCCTGCGCATCCGCGTGCTGCCGAGCGAGGTGCAGCGGCGCACCTTCGAGCTGCTCGGCGCCGTGCCGATGCGGATGGACCTGACGGAGGCGATCGCCATGATCAAGGCGGGCACGATCGACGCGCAGGAGAACCCGTTCGCCAATACGGTGACCTACGGCGTGCACAAGTTTCACCGCTTTCACACCATCTCCAACCACTTCTACATCTCGCGCCCGATCTTCCTGCACCGCACCGCGTTCGACGCCTGGCCGGGCGATCTGCAGGCCGCGATGCGGGCCGCCGTGAAGGCTTCGGTCGCGTTCCAGCGCGGGCTCGCAGTCGAGGAGGATGGCGAGGCGCGCCGCGCGATCGAGGCGCAGGGCTGCGAGATCGTGGAGCTGGCCGCGGCCGAGCACGCGCTGTTCGCGGACGCAGTGCGGCCGCTGCTCGACGAGGCGAAGGGAACTTATGGGCGGGAGATGTTCGCGATGGTGACCCAGACGCGCAAATAGTGCAAGCTCTACGTCCCCGCCGGGGCGCCGAGGATGAGCGCCCAGTACACCTTGTATTTCGAGTTCGGCGTGTAGACCGCCGCGATGCCGATGCGGGTCACGCCGTCCTTCAACATGTTGGCGCGGTGGGGCGGGGAATCGCGCCAACCCGAGAAGGCCTCGGCGAGGGTATGGTAGCCGGCCGAGACGTTCTCGACCGTGACCTTGGGGTCGAAGCCGGCGGCCCTCATCCGTTTGGCGAACTCGCCCTTGGCGTCGTGGTCGAGCTTGTCGCGCGCCGCCATGCCACTTGCCTGCGTCTGCGCGAGCTGCATCAGCACCGGATCGAGCGTCACCGGACCGAGGCCGTTGTTCTGCCGGAAGCCGGAGATCATCGAGGCGGCCGTGGCGGCGTCGAGCTGGGCGACCGGGCTCGCGAGGCTGCGGTAGAAGGTCGGCTGCTCGGGCGGCAGCGGGTCGCCGGCGCAGGCCGCGAGCGCGCCCGCGAGCGCGGCGATCAGGATGGTCGTACGCAGGCGGGACATCGACGCGGCTCTCCGATTCGGGAGGCGGATCATGCGATGCGACCGTAGCCAAAAGATGAACATCAGGGGCCCGCCTTGGCCGCGTCGGCGGCGGCAGGGCGAGGCTTCGGCGCCTCCTCATGCACGAGGACCGGAATCTTGATCCCGGCGGCGCGGAAGCGCTGGAGAATCGCGACCTGCAGGTCGCTCTTCACGTTGAGGCCGTAGTTCACGTTGCCGACGATGCAGCGCAGCTCGAGCTCGAGCGCGATGTCGCCGAACGCGATCAGGAAGACGCGCGGCGGCGGCGTCTGCAGCACCTGCGGGTGCTCGGCCGTGACGGCGAGCAGCAAGTCGCGCACCGCGTCGACGTCGCTGTCATAGGCGATTCGCATCTTCACGATGACGCGGCCGAGCGTGTCGGAATGGGTGAGGTTCTTGACCGAGCCGGTGATGAACTCGGAATTGGGAATGATCACGCTCGCGCGGTCGAAGGTCTCGATCTCGGTCGCGCGCACGCTGATGCGGCGCACGATCCCCTCCTCGTTCTTGACCACCACCCAATCGCCGACGCGGACCGGCCGCTCGGCGAGCAGGATGATGCCGCAGATGAAGTTCGACACCACCGCCTGCAGGCCGAAGCCGATGCCGACCGAGAGCGCGCCGGCGATCAGCGCGATCTGCTGCGGCTCGATGCCGACTCGCGCGAGCGCGAAGGCGATGGCGGCGATCAGCAGCGTCCAGCCGATCAGCGTCGCGACCGACTGCTGCAGGCTCGGATCGACGCCGGTGCGCGGCATGAACCGCGTCTCCAGCCAGCGCTGCGCGCCGCGCGCCACCAGGATGCCGACGACGAGCCAGGCCAGCGCCGCGAGGATCGCGGTCAGCGAGATGGTGACGCCGGCGATGCGCACGCCGGCCACCATCTGGCCGAGGAAATCGAACATGTCGGTCGCGAACAGGCTCCACGGCCCGAGCACCGGCGGCAGCGCGATCAGCACGACGACGATGCGCAGCGCCGCCGAGATCAGCGTGCCGGAGAGCTCGAGCCCGCGCGGCGTGATGCCGAACGTGAACGCGATCCGGCGCCCCACCGCGGTGTCGCCGGTGAGCACCTCGCTGAACAGCGCATCGATCAGGACGAGCACGACGTAGAGCGCGCAGATCAGCGCGAAGGCGGCGCTGACGCGGCCCGCCAGGAAGGCGGCGAGATTGATATAGCCGGCCGCGAGCGCCACCACGATCGTGACCACGAGCAGCCACAGCGCGGCGCGAAGCGCCGGCACGCGCGCGCCATCCTCCCGTTCCGGAAAGCGGGCGAGCAGATGGCCGGCGACGGCCGCGACCGCGAGCGAGGTGAGCGCGTTGACCGCCAACGGGAGCGCAGGCGGCGCGCCGGTCGCGCGGAAGACCGCGTTGCAGACCACGCCGATGCCGAGCAGGCGGGCCGCCCAGGCGAGGTGTCCGGCAAAGGCGTACGCCTCGTCGTCGTGATACGCAATGAGACGCCGCCGCGGCCGGCTGGGCGCGAACAGCGCCAGCGCGGCGCCGCGGCCGAAGCGCGCGACGAGGACGCCGATGGCGATGCCGTAGCCGATCTGGGCGAGCGGCCCGGAGACCACGCCGAGACTTTCGAACGCCAGCACCGCGACGACCACCACGACGGGCGCCAGCAGCGAGACGCTCGCGAGCACGATCGCGGCGGCGAGCGCGCGGGAAAATCGCGTCTCGCTCCGCCGTGCGGCGAAGCGTCGCCGCCAGGCGCGCGTCAGCAGCAGCACCGCGGCCGCGAAGCCGACCACGACCGCCGCGGCGGCGGTCAGCGTGACGATGCCGACCTTGTCGCGCGCAGCCGTCCATGACGAGACGGCAAGGGTGCGGATCGCGCCTCCCTCGGTCGGCAGCGCCGCCACGGTCTCGCGCCAGAATCCGGGATCGAGCAGCCCGGGGGAGCGTGCCAGCAGCCGGCCGGTGAGCAGGGCGCGCCGGCGCGCACTGACATTGTCGGCGAGCTGGTCGGCGCGTGCGCTCAAAAGGTTCGCCTGCTTGAGCGCCGCGTCGACCGCGGCGTGCTCGTCGGTGAGGCGCTTGCGCTCGGCGGCGAGCGTCGGCGCCTCGGGCGGGGCGCCGGCGGCCGGCGGCGGACCGAGCTGCTTGAGGCGGCCGTCGAGGCGCGTGAGGCGCGGCTCGAGCGCGGCGATTTCCTTACGCAGGTCGTCGCGCAGCGACGTCACGCGCGGCGCGATGTCAGCGAGCTCCTTGTCGTTGCTCGCGTAGCGCGCCGTCACCTCGAGCGAGGCGAGCGTCGACTGCAGCGGCTGCAGCGCCGCCGCGAGCTCGGCCGTGGTCTGCGGCTGGTCCGTTTGCGCAGCCGCGATTGCCGTGCACAGGCCGACAAACGCGACCATCACGGCAATGGCACGGCCGGCAAAGTGCAGGCGGAACGGCATGAGCGACGGTCCCCGTGTCAGCGTGTCTCACGCGCGCGCGCCGCGATGTCAAGGCGGCGACCTTCATCCATGAGGAGTGCCGCGATGTCTTACCGCCTTCATTTGGCCGAGGCTTTCCCTATCATGCGGGCGACACGCGAGGGTCGAGATGACGGGTGGTGGGAACCAAGCCGAGGACGCGCCGGCGCAGCGCGACCGGTTCATTCCGGTGCGCAAGGCCGACATCCTGGGCGCCCTGATCGATCATGGGCGTCTGCCCGCCGACGAGGCGGATAAATTCCGCCTGTTCGCCCGTCTGCTCGGCGCGATCTATCACTACGAGTATCTCGACCGGCTGGAGGGGCTGCGCAACGATTACTATTACTTCAATCCCGATCTGCCGCACAACGCGCCGGTCGATCCGCAGACGCTGGCGCGCGCCCATGACGGGCTGGTCGCGACCCTCACGGCCGCGCTCGCGAAAGCGGATTTCGTGGAGGTGACGCGCGAGGAGATCGCGCGCTCGCACGAGGAGCACCCCGTCCTCAACGTCAAGGTCGCGTTGCCGGAGGACGACTATCGCGAGGTGCGCTTCTTCCGCCGCGGCGAGCGCCGCGAGACGGTCGAGGTCAGCAAGTGGTTCGGCCTGCGCAACCGCAAGGTCGAGGTCGATTTGTATGGTCACCTGGTGCTGATGGTCATGATCAAGCCCGCGAGCGAGATCACCTCACCGCGGCTCGCCCGCCGCCTCGCCAGGAACCGGCTGCGGCCGGGCACGATCCTGCTCAAGTATTTTCGCGACGTCGCCCGCTGCGACGTCAATACGCTGTTTCCCAACGTGCGGGTGGTGATGGGCCTGTTCGACAAGCTCTTCCTCGGGCTGCCCGCGATCGTCGGCGGCATCCCGATCCTGCTCAAGCTCATCCCGGCGATCGCCGTGCTGGCGCTGGTGATCACCGCCTGGCTCGGCACGTCCCGCGGCGTGCGCGGTGACGACGCCAAGGAGGCGCTGGCGGCGATGGGCGCCCTGATCGCCGTCGGCGGCTTCGTGATGCGCCAATGGTTCAAGTACAAGCATCAGTCGCTGCTCTATCAGAAGCAGATCTCCGACAACGTCTACTTCCGCAACATCAGCAACAACGCGGGCGTGCTCGACTACATCGTCGGCACGGCCGAGGAGCAGGAGTGCAAGGAGGCGTTCCTCGCCTACTATTTCTTGCGCGCCGCCGGCCCGCCGTCGACACAAGCCGAGCTCGACCGCCATATCGAGGAATGGCTCGAGGCGACGTTCCGGGTGGAAGTGGATTTCGAGGTCGCCGAGGCGCTGGCGAAGCTCGAGCGGCTCAAGCTGCTGCGGCGCGATGGCGAGAAGCTGACGGTGCCGGCGCTCGACGATGCGTTGGCGATCCTCGATCGCACGTGGGTGGACTTCTTTCCACTACGTGCTGCGCCCGCTCCGTCTTCATCCTGAAGGGGCTTGTCGTCGCACTTGCGACGACAAGCGCTCGAAGGACGAGGACGGCCCATGTGGCGCCACATCGACTCGAACCATGAGGTGGAGTGAGTGGCGCGAGCTGTCATGCTCCCGCGAGGCGCGGTACCAGGCGCGTGGCGTTGCCGCTTTCGATGGCGGCGAGGTCGGCGGCGGGCAGGCCCATCTTGCGGATCACCTCGATCTGGTCGAGCGGGAAATAGGGATAATCCGAGCCGAAGGTGACCTGCGAGGTCGGCACGAGCTTCATCAGCGCGGCCATCGCGGGCGGGCTCGTCGCGTTCGCGGTGTCGTAGTGCAAGCGGCGGAACTCGGCGAGGATGCCGTCCGGCGCGAACGACTTGTCCTTGCCGGCGTTCGCGGCCGCGCGCGCGTAGAACGCCTCGATCCGGCCGGCGAGCATCGGGATGGTGCCGCCCGCGTGCGAGAACAGCCACTTGATGTCGCGCAGACGCACAAAGGTGCCGCTGAGCAGCAGGCTCACGACCGTGCGCGTGGTATCGTGCGGCACCTCGATCACGGCCGGGAAGGCGCCGACGCTGAGCTGGGCGCAGCAGGCGGCGACCAGCGGATGGACATAGACCACCGCCTTGCGGCGGTTGAGCTCCTCGAGCACCGGCTTGTAGACGGGGTTGCCGAGCCACTTGTCGCCATAGTTCGTCTGCAGGCCGATGCCGTCCGCATGCAGCGTGTCGAAGGCATACTCGATCTCTTTGAGCGTCGCGTCGATGTCGAGCATCGACAGGGTCGCGAACAGGCCGAACTTGCCCTTGTGGTCGCGCATCATCTCGGCCGCGAACTCGTTGCAGGTGCGCGCCATCGCGGACGCCGCGGCCGGGTCGAGGCCCATCCAGGTGCCCGGCGTGGAGGCGATCGACAGCACGCCGGTCGCAACGCCGTTCTTGTCGAGATCCTCGACCGCCTTCTGCACCGACCAGGCGACCTGGCCGGGGAAGTGCGGCAGCTTGCGCGCGTCCTCCCAGCCGAGCCACATTTTCTGG
The DNA here is from genome assembly GCA_035293985.1 of Xanthobacteraceae bacterium. Lineage (GTDB taxonomy): Bacteria > Pseudomonadota > Alphaproteobacteria > Rhizobiales > Xanthobacteraceae > JAVDCA01. The sequence continues at coordinate 151,207 of DATGLS010000037.1, read as the reverse complement.
TAGCTCGGCGGATAGAAATGGTGATGGGTGTCGATCACCCTCGGCGCCGCGCCTTGCGCGCGCGATGCGCCCGGCAGGACGCTCGCGGCAGCGATCGCGCCGGCGCCGGCGAGAAGCTTGCGGCGCGAGACCGGCGTGTAGCTCATCGATGGATGGCAGGTGCAGCCGTTGCCGTGGTTCGATGCGGCGGTGTTCATCGCACGATTTCCTCCCGGTGGGTTTTCGGGAGGCGAGCCTAATACAAAGTGTGCCGCCACGGTACACCGATTGCCGTGTGCGCTTCCGGTGGCTTCGTTCGGGCCGCTTGGGTTCGTTCGGGCAACCTCTCTTCAGATGATCTCGAGGCGATCACTTCGCCGCTGGGTTCGTTCGGGCTCTTTGGGTTTGTTCGAGCGAGCTCGTCGCAAATGAATTCCGCGCCGACAGCTCGTCGTGGCTTCGTTCGGGCGGTTTGGGTTCGTCCGCATCAGAATTCGGAGTGGCGCCCGATGACCTCATTTGGTCCGATGTGCTCATCTGGCCGGACTGGCCGACGCGCTCGCCCACAGGTGCTCCCGGACGCTTGTAATCCGGAGGCACCCAGCGGTTCTCCACGCAGCCCGCCGTGAAGGCCCGAAGTGCGCGGCTGCGGCGCGAGAAGGCGCGGCCCGCGTGACGATCGATCGCGGCAACTCGCCGGATGGTCCTTGCCGGCGTCTTGGTCAAATCCGGATCCTGCCTGATCACCTGAAGGCGGATCTCTCTGATCCGGCTGTATGTCAGGTGGGTCTCCGCGAGGCGGCAGGCGAGCGCGAACACCTCCTGGGGAGCCCCCTCCCCGGCGAAGAGACGAGCCAGGTCCTTGACCTCCTGGGTGAAGCCTTCATCGGCCAGCACGGCCGCACGCAATCCGTGAAGGCGCGCATTCTGCGCCGCGCGCGCCTTGCCGGCAGCGGTGCGCGGCCCGGTGCTTTTCATGGCATTGGCGCGATTGGCGGCGAGCTTGGCGGCGCTGAGCAACATGTGGGGTGCCTCACATTATGTTCTTGTTTTGTTCTAGCAGCAAAGCACGTCGCCATCAAGCCCTCGTTTCTCTCGAATCACATGCGAACGATCTTGCTCAGAGGAAGCGCCCTACCCCTGGCCCCCCTGGCCCCTTCCCGCCACCCGCTTCGCTCGCGGGGGACGGAACAAAAGCGCCGGCGGGCGGGGCGTAAGGTCACCCCATGGTCGGGTCGAGCACGATCTTGCCTTGCACCTCGCCGCTCTCCACCAGCCGATGTGCCTCCGCCGCGTGCGACAGCGGCAGCACGCGCTCGATCTGCGCCTTGATCTTGCCCTCGGCGGCCGCCGCGAAGCAGGTGGCGCGATCTTCGGGTCGATGCCCGGGCCGGCCGATGATGGTGATGCGGCGGTCGTACAGATGATGGAAGTCGATCGCAGCTTCGGGGCCGCCGTGTGCGCCGGCGGTGACCATGCGGCCGTCCGCGCCGAGCGTCTTGAAGGCGCGCGGCAGCACTTTCGGATTGGCGATGTTGTCGTAGAGCACGTTGACCCCCTTCCCGCCGGTGATTTCCATCACGGCATCGTGGAGATCACGCGCCCGATAGTCGACGGCGTGATCGGCGCCGAGATCGAGGCCGAGCTGCGCGCGCTCGGGCGAGCCGGCCGCTGCGATCACGGTCGCACCGACCACGTGCTTGGCGATCTGGATGCCGACGGTGCCGAGGTTGCCGCCGGCGCCCATGATCAGCACGGTCTCGCCGGCTTCGAGCCTGGCGAGATTGCACAGCAGGTTCCAGGCGGTCGGCGCGTGGCGCATGATCACGGCGGCGTGGTGGAAGTCGAGCGCGGCCGGCACGGCGACCCCGGCGCTCGCCGGCACGCAGACTTTTTCCGCGAAGCCTCCCGGCCGGCGCACGCCCATCATGCCGAGCGGGCCTTTGTAGCCCGCCTCGTCCTCGGCGCAGACCTCGAGCGGCATGACGCCCGCGGCGGCGACGCGGTCGCCGATGCGCCAGCGGGTCACGCCCTCCCCGACCGCGTCGACGATGCCGGCGCAGTCGACGCCGGGAATGAGCGGCAGCGTCGCGCCGTAGTGCGCCTCGGTGCCGGCACGCAGGCGCACGTCGAGCACGCGGTTGACGGTCGCCGCATGAATGCGAATGCGGATCTCGCCCGCGCGCGGCGACGGATCGGGCACGTCCCCGTAGCTCAGCACCTCGGGCGGGCCGAAGCGGTGGATGACGATGGCTTTCATCGGTCGCCCTTCACGCCGGCCTCGCGCACGATGGTCTTCCACTTTTCCGCGTCGGCGGCGACGAGGCGGGTGAAATCGGAAACCGAGAGCGGCGTCGGCTCGATGAAGGTCGCGTCGAGCCGCCGGCGTGCGTCCGCATCGGTGGCGACGGCGCGGATATAGCCGTTGAGCTGCGCGATGATCGGCTCGGGCGTGCCGCGCGGCGCGAACATCGCGAACCACGTCGACGCAAAGAAATCCGGCACGCCCTGCTCCGCGAAGGTCGGCACGTCCGGCAGATAGGGCACGCGCTTCTGCGCCGCGACGCCGAGGATGCGGATGTCGCCGCGGCGCACGAAGTCCATGTACGGGCCCATCGACACGAAGGTCGCCTGCATTCGGCCGGCGATGACGTCCATCACGCCCGGCATGGCGCCGCGGTAGGGCACATGCACGAGCTCGAGCCCGACGCGGCGGAAGAACGCGTCGGCGACGAGATGCGGCGTGGTGCCGCTGCCGGCCGAGGCGTAGCTGAGCTTGCCGGGCCGCGCCTTGGCGTAGGCGATGAACTCCTGCATCGAATGCACCGGCAGCTTGCCGCTGACGACGATGAACAGCGGCACCTCGCCGATCGAGCCGACCGGCACGAGATCCTGCAGCGGGCTGTACGACATGCGGGCATAGAGGAACGGGTTGATGACGATCTGCCCGGTGTTGGCGACGCCGAGCGTGTAGCCGTCCGGCGCGGCGCGCGAGACGAATTCCATCCCGATGTTGCCGCTGCCGCCCGGCTTGTCGTCGATCACGATCGTCTGCCCGGTCGTGGTCGTGATGTAGCGGCCGAGCACGCGCGCGCAGATGTCGGTGATGCCGCCCGCCGCGGTCGAGACGACGATGCGGATGGGGCGCGCCGGATAGGTTTGGGCATGCGTCGGGGTTGGGTCACACGCGGTCACGAAGGTCAGCGCGATCAACGCAAGGGATGCCGTTGTTGGCAAGCCGCGAGCGGAGCGCCTTTTACGCTCCCCTGCAGGGGCCCTGCAGGGGAGCGTAAAGAACGGCGCGTTGCGCGATGCACCCATCAGTCCTGCTTCGGCTTCTCCAGCCCGAGCTCGTCGAAGCGCGCGTAGGCGGCGTCGATGTCCTTCTGATCGGGGCGCGCGAGCGGCGGGAAGCGGGCGCCATCGAACTCGGGGTCGGGGTCGTAGTCGAGGTTCTGGGTGGCGTCGATCAGCACCCGATTCCATTTGCCGGTGCCGAACAGCGAGGGATTGCGGTCGCGCTTGCGCGTCGAAGGATCGAGACCGAGGCCGAAGGTCGCCGGCATGATGACGATGTCGTTCTCGCCGGCGTTGACGCGGTGCGCGATCGCCCAGTCGACGGCGGCGTAGTCGTGAATGTCGATGTCGTCGTCGACGACCGTGATGTGCTTGTAGCGCACATGCGCGGCCGACGAGCCCCAGATCGCGTTGGCGGCCTGCTTGGCCTGGCCACGATAGCTCTGCTGCATGCGGACCAGGAGATTGATGCCGGCATGCACCGGCGGGCACCATACGTCGGTGACGCCGGGCACCCCGGCGCGGTCGAGCACGTTCCAGGCGGCGCCGGCGCGCATGATCGACGAGGTCATCGCGTTCTCCGAATAGGAGCCCGGCAGCGCGCCCTCGATGGTGCCGCGCAGGATCGCATCGTTGCGGTGCGTGATGGCGGTGACGCGGATGGTCGGCTTGGGCACGCGATCGCCGGCGAAATAGCCCGTGAACTCGGCGAACGGGCCTTCCATCTCGTAGGTCGCCGGGTCGAGGCCGAGGTAGCCCTCGATCACGATCTCGGCGCTCGCGGGCACGTAGAGGTCGACGGTCTCGCATTTGACGAGATCGATCGGCTCGCCGCGGATCGCGCCGGCGACGTCATACTCGCACACGCCCTTCGGCACCGGCGCGCCGGCGACGAACTCGAGCGCCGGCTCGAGGCCCATCGCGACCGCGATCGGCATCTCGGGCTTGCCGCCCTGCTGCCAGGCGGTGACGTGGTGGCCGATGTGCTGGGCGCGCCACATCAGGATCGGAATGCGGTCCTTTGCCGAGATCATGCCGCGATAGACGCCGACATTCATGATGTCGGTGGTCGGGTCCTTGGTGACGACGCCGCCATAGGTCATGATGTAGCGGCCGCCGTCGAGCCGGTTCCAGTAGGGGACCGGCAGCTCGTAGAGGTCGATGTCCTTGCCGGTCACAACGTTCTGTTTCGCCGGCCCGTCCCCGACGATGCGCGGCGCGATGCTGCCGGTCATGATGGTGCGGCCGAGCTTCACCAGCTCGCGCGGATGGGTCTCGGCCGGCAGGCCGAGCATCAGCGCCAGGCGGCGATAATTGTTGAGCGCATTGCTGAAGACGCGCCGGCTGCGGCTCGTCGGCTTGTTGTAGTCCTTGATGTTGTTGAACAGGAGCGCCGGGCCGGTGCCGGCGCCCTGCGCGAGGCGCGCGATGGTGCCGAGCTCGATATTCCAGTCGACCTCAGCGTCGATCCGCCGCAGCTCGCCCGCGGCCTCGAGCGCCGCAATCCAGCCGCGCAAATCGCCGAAGGCGACGGGTTTTCTTTTCAAGGTCATGCGCGCGCTGTCTCCGACGATTTGCCACCTGCACCTGCGCTCGCGCCCCTCTTCCCCCTCAGGCGGAGAGGGGAGAAGGAGCGCGGGCGCTGTGCTCACCTTACATAGCGGATCGTTTGCACCGGCGCATGCTCTGTCCGCGGGGCACCTGTGCGCACGGCCGCGGGGCTTGAGGTTTTGCGGGGCGTGCCCGATAAGAACCCAACAAAAAACGGGGGCGGCTGGCGCCAAGGCATGAACATTTCCGGCGAAATCACCGTTGCGGCGCCGCGCGCCGCCGTGTTCGACAAGCTGAAAGACGCGCCGTTCTTCGCCTCCTGCGTCGACGGCGTGAAGGACCTGACCGAGATCGACGCGACGCATTACGACGCCGTGCTGGAGACCAAGGTCGCCTACATGACGTTCCGCTTCAAGGTGAGCGTCGAGGTCACGCAGCTCAGCCCGCCCGACACGATCGAGGCCAAGGTCGAGGGCACCCCGCTCGGCGTCGTCGGCCGCCTGACCGCCACGTCGCGCACCCATCTCACCGAATCCGGCGACCAGACGATCATCGCCTACTCGATCGACTCCACGCTCGCCGGCAAGCTCGGCAGCATCGGCCAGCCGGTGCTGCGCGCCAAGGCCAAGGACATGGAAAAGAAGTTCACCGAACGACTGCGCGCGGTTTTCGCCGCCGGGGAGACGAAATGACGCCCTTCGAGTTATCCGAACCCACATCGCTCGAGGAGGCGCTCGGCCTCCTCGACGCCGACGATCCGACGGTGCGGCCGGTCGGCGGCTGCACGGCGCTGATGCTGATGATGAAGGCCGGCGTGTTTCACCCGACGCGGCTGGTCAGCCTGCGCAAGGTCGGCGGCCTCTCCGGCATCACGGCGAACGCGGACGGCAGCCTCACGATCGGCGCGACGACGCCGCTCGCCGCGCTCGAGCACTCGGCCGAGGTGGCGAAGGTCGCCCCGGTCATCACCCGCACGATGCGGCGGCTTTCGAACGTGCGCGTGCGCAACGTCGCGACGGTCGGCGGCGCGCTGGCGCATGGCGACCCGCATATGGATCTGCCGCCGGTGCTGATCGCGCTCGGCGCGAGCGTCAAGGCGGTGAGCCCGAAGGGCGAGCGCACGCTCGAGGTCGAGGACCTGCTCACCGGCTACTACGAGACGGCGCTGGGGAAGAACGAGCTGATCGCCTCTGTCACGGTCCCAGCGCAGGGCGCGCGCCGCGCCGCCTACATGAAGTTCACGGCCGGCTCGGCCGAGGACTGGCCGGCAGTCGGCGTCGCGGTCTCGGTCCACGCCGAAGGCGACGGCCTGCGCGACGCGATCGTGGTGGCGAGCGCCGCGACCACCAAGGCGACGCGGCTCACGGGCGCGGAGGCCGCGCTCAAAGGCGTGCGGGTCGACGACGCCGCGCTCGCGCGCGCCGGCGAGGCGGGCGCCACCGAAGCCGAGATCATCGCCGACGTGCGCGGCTCGGTCGCCTACAAGCGCGAGCTCATCCGCGTGCATATCGGCCGCGCCGTCCGCCAGGCGCTTGCAGGAAACGGAGCACACTGATGGCCACGACCCCGATGCCCGGTGCCAAAGTCGGCAGCCAGATCGGCCGCTCGCTGCCCCGCCTGGAAGCGCGCGAGAAGGTCTCCGGCCGCGCCGAGTACACCCACAATCTGCGCCTGCCCGGCATGCTGCATGCCAAGATCTTTCGCAGCACCATCGCGCATGGCCGCATCAAGTCGATCGACACCAGCGCGGCGAAGAAGATCCCCGGCGTCGTCCGCGTCGTCACCATCGACGACATCAAGACCGTGATCCCGCATCCCTATTACGGTCCGGCCTTCCACGACCAGCCGATCCTGGCGGACGAGAAGGTGCGCTTCGTCGGCGAGCCGGTCGCCGTGGTGCTCGCCGCCGACCCGCACGTCGCCGAGCAGGCCGTGCAGGCGATCACCGCCGAGTACGAGGAGTTGCCCGCGGTCTACGACGAGGTCGAGGCGGTGACGTCGCCGGTGCACGTGCATGACGAGCTCAAGCCCGCCGGCACCTTCGCCGACCTCAAGCATCTCAAGGGCGCCAAGAACACCAACGTCGCGCTCGACTTCAAGCTGCGCAAGGGCGACGTCGAGAAAGGCTTCGCGCAAGCCGCGCATGTGTTCGAGCACACCTTCCGCACCCAGAAGGTGCTGCATCTCGCGTTCGAGCCGTTCGTCTCGATCGGCGATGCCAAGCGCGACGCGGTCACGATCTACACCTCGTCGCAAGGCCCTTCGTTCGTGCGCACCGAGATCGCGCGCCTGCTCGGCCTGCCGGAGAATCGCGTGCGCATCCGCGTCGCCTATCTGGGCGGCGGCTACGGCTCGAAGCTCTACATCAAGTTGGAAGCGCTCGTCACCGCGCTGTCGCTGCTGGCGCGGCGGCCCGTCAAGATCTCGCTGACGATGGAGGAGTGCTTCTACCAGATCACCAAGCATCCCTGCACGTTCAAGATCAAGAGCGGCCTCGACAAGGACGGCAAGATCATCGCGCGCAAGTGCGAGGTCTACTGGAACGGCGGCGCTTATGCGGACGTCGGGCCGCGGGTGACGCAGAAGTCGGGCTTCACCGCCTCGGGTCCCTACGACATCGAGAACGTCCACGTCGACTCGTTCGCGCTCTACACAAATCTCACGCCGGCGGGCGCGCTGCGCGGCTTCGGCATTCCGCAGCTGGTGTGGTCGTACGAGAGCCACACCGACATGATGGCGCGCGCGCTGAAGATGGATCCGGTCGAGTTCCGGCGGAAGAACATCATCAAGAAGGGCGGCCTGCAGGCGACCGGCACGCCGGTCAACCACGCGCCGCTGGAGCCGATCCTCGACCGCATCGCATCGCGGCTCAACTGGGGCAAGCCGTACGACCACGGCAGCGGCCCGATCAAGCGCGGGCGCGGGCTCGCGATCGCCATCAAGGCGGTGATCTCGCCGACCACCTCGGTCGCGGTCCTCAACATGACGGCGGACGGCAGCCCGATCCTCTATTGCGGCACCGTCGACATGGGCCAGGGATCGGACACCGCGATGGCGCAGATCGTCGGCGAGGTGCTCAACATCCCGGCCGAAGCTGTGCGCGTGGTGCCGCGCGACACCGATGTGACGCCCTACGACATGGGCACGCTCGGCTCGCGCTCGCTCTTCCATATGGGCCACGCGGTGCGCATCGCGGCCGAAGAGGTCAAGGCGAAAATCGCCGCGATGGCGCGCGATCTCGGCGAGCCCGAGGGCAGCAACATCCCGGTCGGCGAGCTGTTCAAGAAGAAGTACGGCATGCAGGCCGGCAACATCGTCGGCAGCGGCACCTACAAGCCGGACTACACGCCGCCCGCGCCCGGCACCGGTCTCACCCCGAATGTCGCGCCGTTCTGGATGACGGCCGGCGCCGGCGCCGAGGTCGAGGTCGATACCGAGACCGGCAAGGTGACCTGCACGCGGCTGATCAACGTGGTCGACTGCGGCAAGCCGGTCAACCCGAAGATCGTCGAGACGCAGATTTCGGGCGCGACGCTGATGCAGTTCGGCTTCACGATGTTCGAGAAGATGCACATCGACGGCGGCCAGGTGACCAACGCGTCCCTCGCCGACTACAAGATTCCCGGCATCCTCGACGTGCCGGCCGTGATGGAGAACGAGGCGATCGACTCGATCCAGCCGAACGGCCCGTTCGGCGCCAAGGGCGTGGGCGAGACCGCGACCTTCTGCTGCGGCCCCGCGATCGCCAACGCGATCGACGACGCCTGCGGCGTGCGCATCACCGAGCTGCCGCTCAACGCCGAGACGGTCTATCGCGCGATCCGCGCGCAAGCGAACAACCCGCTGGGGGACGAGTAATATGGCCGGACGAACGATCAGCTTCACGCTCAACGGCGATCCGGTCAGCGCCGAGATCGCGCCGCACCACACCATCCTCGAGGTGATCCGCAACGAGTTCGCGCTCTACGGCGCGCGCGAGAGCTGCGGCCAGGGCCTGTGCGGCTGCTGCACCGTGATCGTCAACGGCACCGCGGTGTCGGGCTGTCTCTATCTCGCGGCCTTCGCGGACGGCGCCGAGGTGACCACGGTGGAGTCGCTCGACGCCGACGGCAGCCTCGATCCGGTGCAGGAGGCCTTCATCGAGCAGGGCGCGTTCCAGTGCGGCTTCTGCACGCCCGGATTCATCCTGATGACCAAGCAGCTGCTCGACCGCCATCCCGATCCGGACGACGACACGATCAAGCACTGGCTCTCCGGCAACCTCTGCCGCTGCGCGGCTTATCCGGAGATCATCCAGGCGGTGAAGAGCGCGGCGAAGAAGCGGGCGGCGGCGCGGGGTTAGCGTTAGTAAGGTTCACTTCCGGTGCGGCCGCAGCAATGCGCCCGCGTTGATCGGCAATTCGAATCGACCGCTCTCTGCCAGTGAAGTCTACGCTGCCATCTTCGGCATGAGGCGAATGAGCCGTACGGTCGTCTCCTCGACCGTGAAGCCTTTCCAGCTGCCGGCGAGGAAGAAGAAGACAATACGGGCTCGATCAAGCGCGGCCCGCTCATGTGGTCGCGTGCGTAAATGTATGTCACGGGTCACCACCGCCCAGCCGCGATCTCGATCGAGCGCATCGATCCACGTCACGTCCGACGTGCTGGGCGAAAATTTATCGCGCAACGCGATGATCTGATGCTCATCCTCAAACAGTGCATTGAGCGCTCTTGCAGCTTCATGCCGCAAGCTTTTGGTGAAATTCGACGGCGTTGCGCACCGCCTCAACCGGCAGCTCATAAAGCATCGCGACACGGTCGAGCCCACCCTCGACTTTGACTGCCTGGACGATCGTTTCGACCGGCACACCGCCGCTGTTGACGATCGGCCGGCCGAAGGCCCGTGCCGGATCGACCACGATCGACTGGCGCGAGCGGCCGAGCGGGAACCAGCGTGCGAGCGCATCGGCCTCGAACTCGAGATCGTGGAGGCTCGGCTCGACAATGCGGTGGAAGACGTTCTGCCGCCGACGCAGATCAACGAGCTTGCCCTCGTGAACTCCGTCGATGATCTCGTAAAAGATGGTGCTACCATCCGTGCGAAATCGCCGAGTAGAGAACGGGCGCTGGTCCTGCACCACCTCAACGGCACGTTCGAAGCACACCCGAATCGTCTGCAGGCCGAGCCCGAGATCGCGGAACGTCTTGACGAAGCGCAGCTCAATCAGATCGCGGAAGCTGACCTCGAGCACTGGTTCGTCTTCGGTCGGGGAGTAGTCCGGCTGCCACAGCGGCTTTGAGGATGTCGCACCATGCTTATGACCATAGAGCCAGTGCGCGACGGTAATGCGCGTCACGCGGCGCTGGTTACTCGCAGCGGCACGCAGCACGTCCGGTCGCTGGAAATTGATCAGCCGCAGCGCCTCGGTCGAGCCATATGAGCCTCGACCCATGGCATCGCCAATGGTGCGTGACGCGTCCACTCGGCTCGACTCCGTCGCTCCCCTGAAGACGAATCACTAGCGCGGGTGATCGGGGTTGGTCCAGGGCCTCCCAAGCCACCAACGCAGGCGCATCGGCCGCTTCCACTATTTTCTTCGTTCCATGCGCGAGCGGGGCGTGATGCGAAACAGGGTCATTGTACTTTCCTTCGGGTTGTCACGTCGTCGCCGGCGTGATGCCGCGCAACCCGGAGTCGACGAATGCATGCATGTCGGGGATCACGGCATGACGCACGGGCGCGCAAGCGCTCGCGGCCCTCGCATGATGCCAGGGCGTCTCCGCGACGCCGTCGTGCCGACGCCGCGACGCGGGTCCGCAGGCGTCAGTCAGATCGAACGGAAGAAAGGTTCAACCGCTGCTCGTCGAGCGTTGTCGCTGCGCCGCTGGCCCGGAGGCGATGAAGAGCGTCTAATTCGCCGATAGCTGCAGCGTCGATTGCATGACGATCACCTGGTACGGATTCCAGGTCGAGACCAGCCAGAAGATGTTGGCGGTCCGCGTCCCGCCCGCGCCGGGCGGCGTCACGTCCTGGGTGAAGCGCTCCAGCGCGAACGGCGCGTAGAAGAAACCGCTCGGGTTGGTCCCCGTGAACTGCCAGAAATCCGGCTTCGCGCCGCAGCCGTGGATTCCATCCATGATCAGCGTGCAGACCACGCCTGGGTCGTGCAGCAGGCTCATGAGCACGGTCGGCGGCGACCATGGTCCCCATGGATCGGGCGCGGTGCGCGCCTCGACCCGGTACGGGCCGCAGACGTAGAGCAGAAGCCAGGTGCGCAGCGCCGCGTTGTACGTGACCGAATGCTCGCCGACGCAACGCTCGTCGATGCCGGCGATCACGCTGTCGGCGTAGAGCTCGGCGCCCTTCGGCGGCGTCCATTGGCCGCTCGACGTGTGGCCGCTCTCCCATTCGGCGCGCGTGACGAACTTCGGATGGCCGCCGCCGGTCTGCCCGGCATAGAACAGCCAAGTGGCCGGATCGGCGAACGTCTCCTGCGGCGCCATCGCGAGATACGGAATTGAGGCGCGATAACGGGCGACGCCGAACACCGGCACGAAGGTTTTCGGCTCGAAGCTGGGGATGAACGGCGGAATGAGCCGGGGGACGCGCACATGCGGCCCCGGCTGCGCCGCGGTCACATAGACGAAGCCGCTCGGCATGCCTTCGAATTCCGGGTGCGGATGAATGATCGGGCCCCACGGCGGGAACAACTGGCGCGCCTGCTCGAACGCCGCCGGCGCCGTCTCGCTCGCGAACGCGAGCACGCTGCGGCCGAGGGTGTTGAACTGCGGAGTCTGCGGGCAGTTCGGGTAGGGCGCAGGCAGCTGCAGCGGCGTCGCAGGCAGTGGCCCGATCGGTGTCGGCGGCAGGGCGACGCAGTGGTCGGTCCAGAAGAACGCGTACAACCGCTTGTCGACGAACACGCCGCCGGTCGGCACGTTGAACGAGCCCTGGAGGATCGGCGGCGACACGGTCGGATGGGCGAACGCGCCCGCCTGCGTCACCAGCTCGAGATCGAGACAGGTCTGGCTATCGGGCGCCACCGTCCGGTTCGTGAAACCGATCGCGTCGTCGGGCGGGATCGGATTTCCGGTGGTCGATGGAAAGGCGTCGCCGAACAGTAAGTAGAGCGGGTTGCCGGGGCCTGCGTCGACCGGGAATCCGAGGTCCACCCCGAGAAGGTGGTAGTTGGTGTTGGTCTGCGCGTTGGTGGGCTGGTTGGTGGTCCAATCGGTGTCGCCGGTGAGCTGGCAGATCTTCTGGCTCGATCCGACCAGCGTCAGCGTGGTGGCCTCGGCGCGGCTCGACAGGCCGGCGAGCTGGACGATGCTGATCGCGGCCACCAGCGCCAGCGGACGAGGCGTGATGCGAAACGGGGCCATCGGGTTTTCCTTCGGTTGTCACGTCGTCCCGGGAGCGGTGCTGAGTCCCCTCAGCCGGCGGGCGACGAATGCATGCGCGTCGGCGGACCACGGCTTGATGGAGGGCGCGCGAGCAATCTGCAGCCCGCGCATGACGCAAGGCACGTCCGGTGCGATGCCATCGCGCGGACAGCGCGACGCGGCGTCCGCACATGTCAGTCACATCGCACGACGGGAAGGTTCATTGTGCGGTGCAAGCGGCGCCTCGACCCGGTAAGCGCTCACTGCTCGAGCTTGATTCCCGCCGATTTGATGATCGGCCACCATTTCGCGATTTCCGCTTTGTGAAACGCGGCCAACGCCTGCGGCGTCAGCTCGTCGCGCGCCGGAATTTCCATGCCGAGCCCCGTCAGGCGCGTCCGCACGGCCTCATTCGCCAGCGCGTCGACAACCGCCGCGTCGAGTCGCGCGACCACGGCGTTCGGCGTGCCCTTCGGCACCCACATTCCGTTCCAGAACGGGAGGTAGAGCCCGGGCACCCCCGCCTCATCGACCGTCGGGATCTCGGGCGCCGCGGGCCAGCGATGCGGGCCCAGGATGGCGAACGCCTTGATCGTGCCGCTGCGCAAGAACGGCAGCGTCTGCGACGCCTCGGAGCCCATGCGCAGGTCGATGTGGCCGGCGACCAGATCCTGCATGGCGGGCCCGCCGCCCTTGTAGGGAACGAATCGAAAGCGCGTGCCGGTGCGCTGCTGAAAGAAGATGCCGAGGACCTCGCTCGGACTACCGGCACCGACGGTGCCGGCGAGAACCTCGTCGGGGTTCGCGCGCAGCCATCCGATCAAGTCCTGCAGCGTATTCGCGGAGAGCGTCTTGCGACCGATGATCATCGTGGGCGAGATCGGCAGCAGCGACACCGGCGCGAAATCGGCGAGGATGTCGAATTGAACCGGATAGATCGCCGGAGCGCCGACATGGCTCGTCCAGGTGCCGATGACGATGGTGTAACCGTCGGGCGCCGCATGGGCGACGCGGCCGACGCCGATGGTCGAGCCGGCGCCGGCGACGTTCTCGACGATCACGGCCTGGCCGAGGGAACGGCGCATCGCGTCGGCCAGGATGCGCGCGAGCGTGTCGGTCGGGCCACCCGCCGAGTAAGGCACGATGAGCGTGATGGTGCGCGACGGATAGGTTTCGGTGGCCACGGCTGCAGGCGCGAAACCTGCCGCGATCAAGCCAAGTGCGATCGACCCGATTGCAAGGAGCCTCTTCATTTCGCTCCCCCCGGCGCGCCGCGCGGCTCATCAATCAATGATGAGGAGTATATCCCTACGGCCGGCGGACATAGCGGCGGCGCTTCGTCGCGCCGGCCCGTACCGACACACGTGGGTCAGCCGCGCGTCGGAGCGCTCACTGCCGCCCCTCGCGGATGGACCCGGCGCCGCTGACATGGCTCGTGAGCTTCGGCGCGCCCACGTAGCGGACAGTGCCGGCGCCGCTTGCTTTTGCGTCGAGCGTATCGCTCGCGTTCACGGACACGTTTCCTGCGCCGCTCGCCTCGACGGTCACGTGCCTGGCGGTCAGCGCCGCCGCATCGAGCGAGCCGGCGCCGCTGACGTCGACCTCGAGATCATCGATGCGACCGGACAGACGCACCCGGCCGGCGCCGGACACCGTGACGGCGAGCGCGGAGCCGGCGAGATCGTCGGCGCGCAGGCCGGTCGCTCCCGACACGTGGACCTCGCGCAGATCGCCGACCGTGACCCGGTACTCGATGGAGGCCGAGCTGATGATGGTGCCGCTCTTGAAGCCCAGGGAAAGCGTGCCGTCCTTCACGTCCGACGTGATCAACGGCAGGAGATTGTCGTCGGCGCTGATCGACAGCCCGGGCGTGCCGGTGCGCTCGATCACCGCGCTGCCGACGCCGCTGATGCGAACGGAGGTGAATGATCCCACGTTGCGGGTTTCGGTCGTGATCTTGCCTGAGCCGCGGACCGCATTCGCCGCAATGCTTTTGAAGAGCTCATACCCTTTGTAGGCGACCAGGCCTCCGACCCCGATCACGAGCGCGAGGACGATGAAAACGACTTTCTTCATGTGAGGTCGCTCCAAGAAGCAGCAACGTCGCGCCGGCACAACCGTCGATGACGAAATTGCAGTGCGGGCGACTCTACGGTGAATTCGGACACCCGCTTGGAAAACTTTGCGCCTATTCGACGTCGCGCCGGCTTCGTTGTGCGGTGCATGCGTCCGCTTCCGCGAACGGCTATGCTAGGGATGACCTGCAGCCGACATCACGGAGAAGCGCCATGATCCTGTCGCGCCGAGCGTTCGTCCACCTCGCCGCGGGCGCGAGCGGGCTCGCATTCCTGCCCGGCGCGGCACGCGCTGCCGACTACCCGACCCGCCCGCCGCACCTGATCGTCGGCTTCCCGGCCGGCAGCGGGCCCGACATCATCGGGCGGATCGCGGCGCATTGGCTCGGAACGCGCCTGGGCAAGGACATCGTCGTCGACGACCGGCCGGGCGCCGGCAGCAATATCGCAACCGAGCTTGCCGCCAAGGCGGCGCCGGACGGCTACACGCTGTTTCTGGCGGTTTCCGCCAACACCATCAACGCGACGCTCTACGAGCACGTCAATTTCGACTTCGCCCACGACCTCGTCGGCGCCGGCATGGTCGCGCTCACGCCGTTCGTCGTCGTCGTCAATCCGAGCTTCGAGGCGAAGGACCTCAACGAGCTGATCGCGCTCGCCAAGGCGAAGCCCGGCGCGATCAACATGGCGACCTCCGGCGTCGGCAGCGGCTCGCACGTTTCCGGCGAGCTCCTGCAGATGATGACCGGCATCAAGCTCACGCATGTGCCCTATCGCAACAACTACGTGCCCGACCTGCTCGGCGGCCAGATCATGCTCGCCGTGAGCCCGATGCCGCAGGTCATCGAGTTCATCAAGCAGGGCAAGCTGCGCGGTCTCGGCGTCACCACGGCGAAGCGATCGCAGATGCTGCCGGACGTGCCGGCGATCGGCGAGGTGGTCCACGGCTACGACGCGAGCGGCTGGTTCGGCATCTGCGTGCCGAGGGGCACGCCGGATGATATCGTCAGCAAGCTGAACACCGAGATCAGCGCCGGGGTCGCCGATGCCGACACGCGCCAGCGCCTCCTCGCGGTCGGCGCCGAGCCGCAGGCAATGACATCGGCCGAGTTCAACAAGTTCATGGCGGACGAGATCGCCAAGTGGCGCAAGGTGATCAAGTTCGCCGATATCAAGCCGCTATGAGCGGAGCATGAGCACACCCTCAGGGACCGTCCGGCCGCGCGGCGCCGCCGCAGCGGCGAAGCTCATCCTCGCCTCCTCGCTCGGCAATGCGCTCGAGTTCTACGAGATCCTGGTCTACGGCTACTTCGCGGTCGTGATCGCCAAGGTCTTCTTCCCGGCGGCCGACCAGACAGTCTCCCTGCTCGTCACGCTCGGCAGCTTCGGCATCTCGTTCCTGGCACGGCCGGTGGGCGCGATCTTTCTCGGCGACTACGGAGACCGCAAGGGCCGCAAGAAGGCGCTGACCTTGTCGATCCTGCTGATGACGATCGGCACCGGCCTCATGACCATCATGCCGAGCTACGACGCGCTCGGCATCGCGGCGCCGATCCTGGTGCTGTGCGCGCGGCTGCTGCAGGGCTTCTCGGTCGGCGGCGAATTCGCGAGCTCGACCGCATTCCTGGTCGAGCATCGCCCCGATCGCGCCGGCTTCTTCGGCAGCTGGCAGTGGTCGAGCCAGGGGCTGGCGGGGCTGATCGCGACCGGGCTCGGCGTGCTGCTCACCGGCACCATGTCGGCCGCTGACCTGCAGGCCTGGGGCTGGCGCATCCCGTTCGCGGTCGGCCTGCTGATCGGACCGCTCGGCTACTACATCCGCAGCCACATGGACGAGACGCCCGCATTCGCCGCCACGGCGCCTGCCCAGGCGCCGCTGCGCGCGCTGCTCGTCGATCAATGGGATCGGCTCCTGCTCACGATCGGCGCGGTCGCGGCCTCGACCGGCTCGCAATACATCCTCGTCTACATGCCGACCTACGCGATCCGCGAGCTGCATATGCCGTCGACGCTCGCCTTCACGGCGGCGGTGGTCGCCGCCGCGCTGCAGACACTGGCGGTTCCGTTCGCCGGCATTTTCGTCGATCGTGTGGGCCAGAGCCGGGTGATGATCGCCGCGGCGGTGCTGTTCGCGCTCTCCGCCTACCCGGCCTTCGTCATGGTCGAGGCGCATCCCTCGCTCGCGGTGCTGATGGCGATGGTGTGCTGGATCACGTTGCTCAAATCGTTCTTCAGCGGCGCCCTGCCCTCGCTGATGGCGAAGATCTTTCCGGTGCATACGCGCGTGTCCGGCATGGCGCTGAGCTACAACATCTCGGTCCCGCTGTTCGGGGGCTTCGCGCCGCTGATCGCCCAGGCGCTCATCGAGCTCACCGGATCGAAGCTGTCGCCGAGCTTCTACCTGATCGGCACCGCGCTGGTGAGCCTCCTGGCACTCCTCCTGCTGCGGGCGAGGCTCAGGGTCTAGGTTCAGCCGCATTGCGGCGCACGATCCGCGCGACGCGAACGCCTCGCATCCAATTCCCTGCCCTGTACGGGACGGCGAATCGGGCGCAGACTGCGATCCGCGGCGTACGCGACTTGAAGCAGCGGATCGCCCGCAGAGGAGGACATGCCCACGCATCTCGCGCAGGACGCGCTGAGCCTCCTGTCCGGCTCGTTCGTCGGCTTCTCGCTCGGCCTCGTCGGCGGCGGCGGATCGATCCTCGCGGTGCCGCTGATGATCTACGTGGTCGGGGTCGCCGAGCCGCACGTCGCGATCGGCACCAGCGCGCTCGCGGTCGCGCTCAATGCCGCCGCGAACCTCGTCTCGCACGCCCGCGCCGGGACCGTCAAATGGAGCTGCGCCGGCGTCTTCGCGGCGGCCGGCGTGATCGGCGCGTTCGCCGGATCGAGTCTGAGCAAGATCATCGACGGACGCGAGCTGCTGGCGCTGTTCGCCGTCCTGATGATGGTCGTCGCCGGCGTGATGTTCTTCCGCCGCGGCAGCGGCGGCGACGCCGCCGTGCGGCTCAACCGGGGCAATTTTCCCCGGCTGGTCGGTTTCGGCGCCGGCACCGGGGCGCTCTCCGGCTTCTTCGGCATCGGCGGCGGATTCCTCATCGTGCCGAGCCTGATGTTCGCAACCGGTATGCCGATCATCTGCGCCGTCGGCTCGTCGCTGATCGCGGTCACCGCGTTCGGCGCCACTGCGGCGCTCAATTACGCGATCTCGGGCTTCGTAGCCTGGCGGCTCGCCGTGCTGTTCATCGTCGGCGGGGTGCTCGGCGGCCTCGTCGGCGGACGCCTTGCGCACGTGCTCGGCGACAAACGCGGCACGCTCAATATGGTGTTCGCCGGCGTGATCACGCTGACCGCGATCTACATGCTGGCGCGCAGCACGCTCGGATAAATTCGAACCGGCTATCCGCGGCGGCGCGCCCGTGTGCGAGCTGCCTTCTTGGCTGCGGCCGAACGGCCGGCGGCGCCTTTGGTACGAACGGCCTTGCGGGCGGCGGCCGATCGCTGCGCCGCGGTGCGGCGCGAGGCCGCGCGTTTGCCCTGGCGGGAAAGCGCCTGGCGCGATGCCGTGCTGCGCGGCTCGCGCTTGAGCACCGCCTCGACGGCGCGTGATACGCGCGGACGTCGCTTCGGCTTTCGCTTGCCCTGCCCCACCTCGTACGCGTACTTGGCGCTGCGGCGCGTGCGCGCCGAGGTCTTGCCCTTGCGCGGCGGCGGCAGGTCGACGCCGGCGCGGCGGGCCTCGGACAGGCCGATCGCGATCGCCTGCCGGCTCGAGCGGGCGCCATGCTTGCCGTGGCGGATCTTGTCGATCTCGGCGCGGACGAACTCGCCCGCCTGGGTCGATGGCGACTTGCCTTCACGCTCGTCCTCGCGCGCCTTCTCGATCGTTCGTTTATCCGGCATTGCCTCTCTCCCTGGCCTCTCTCCCCGGCGGCGCCCGACTCGCGCGCCACCAATGCACGCCGCGGCCGCCGCCATGACCAACGCACGGCTGCATGGTTTTGATCCGTCGGCCCCTGTTGCGGGGCCCCGCCGACGGTGTATCGATGAGCGCATGCGCATTGACCACATGCATGTGGAGACCGACGTCCTGATCATCGGATCGGGCGGCGCCGGCATGTATGCGGCGATCGCGGCGGCGCGCGGAGGCGCGAACGTGCTCCTTGTCGACCGCAGCCTGATCGGGCGCGGCGGCGCGACCGTGATGGCACAGATGACGGTCGCCGTCGCGCTCGGCGCCGAAACGCCGGACCACTGGAGTCATCATCTCGCCGACACCATCCGGGCGGGGCGCGGGCTCACCGACCCGCGGCTCGCGCGCCTGCTGTGCGAGGACGGACCGGACTGCATCCGCGAGATGGACGATTGGGGCGTCGGCTGGGCGCGCCGCGACGGGCACATCACGCAGGCATTCGCGCCTGGACATGACCGGCCGCGCTGCGCCTATGTGGATTTCCTCAACACCGGGCCGGCCGTGTCGAAGACGCTGCGCACGGCGGTCAACAGGACGAGCGGCATCCACAAGGCGGGCGACCTGCTCGTCGTCGACCTGGTGCGCCACGACGGCGAGGTGACGGGCGCGGTGGCGCTGCATCTCGCCACCGGCGCGGCCGTTACGATCGGCGCCAAGGCGACGATCGTCGCGGCCGGCGGGCTCACCCGGCTCTACCGCCGCAACAGCGCCTCCGCCAACATGGGCGGCGACGGCTATGGGCTGGCGCTGCGCGCCGGCGCGCCGTTGATCGACATGGAGTTCGTGCAGTTCTTCCCGATCGGGCATCTGGCTCCCCGCCTCATCGGGATGGACCCGATCATGTGGGATCCGTTCCGCTACAAGCTCGGCGGCCGCCTGCTGAACGGCGCGCGCGAGGAGTTCACCGAGCGCTACGGCACGCGCGAGGACGGCAAGTACGTGATCACGCGCGATCTCGCGACCTATGCGATCATCAAGGAGGTGGAGGCCGGGCGCGGCTCGCCGCACGGCGGGGCGTATCTGAGCTTCGAGCACTGCTCGGCGCAGGCGCTGCGCGCGGCGTTCGGCCCGGTGATCGATCGGCTGGCGGCGAACAACATCGACCTGACGAGGATGCCGGTCGAGGTCGCGCCGATCGCGCACTATCACATGGGCGGGGTGGCGGCCGATCCGCGCATGGAGACCGAGGTGCCGGGCCTGCTGGTCGCCGGCGAGGCGGTCGGCGGGGCGAATGGGGCGAACCGCCTGTCGGGCAATGCCATCACCGAGGCGCTGGCGTTCGGGCGCAGCGCCGGGCGCAGCGCCGCCGAGCGGGCGCGCGGGCGGCGCCATGCGTTCGATGCGGCGGATGCGCGGGTCATCACCGAGCTCGTCGCCGCGGACGGTGGCGCCGATCTCAACACTGCAGCGATGATCCAGACGCTGCAGGCGGCGATGGCCGACGACGTCGGCCCGTTCCGCACGCAGGCGAAGCTCACGCGCGCACTGGCGACGATCGATGAGCTGACGCGCGCGCTCGGCGATCGCCCGGCCGGCGGCGGCGGGCCGTTCGACATGCGGCGGATCGACTGGTTCGACCTGCGCAACATGCTGCTGGTCGCGCGGATCGTCGCGCAGGGTGCCCTGCTGCGCACCGAGAGCCGCGGCGCGCATCAGCGCGAGGATTTTCCCGGCATGTTGCCGGAATGGCAGGTCAATCAATTCGCGCGCCTGCACGGCAACGAGGTTGCCCTCACATCGGTGCCCGTGATGGCCGAGGTTGCCGCGCAATGAAGGCGACGCTGAAGGTCTGGCGCGGGCTCGACGCGACGGGCGGACGCTTCGAGACTTACGAGGTGCCGTTCGAGCCGGGGCAGTCCGTCCTCGACGGCTTGCGCTGGATCCGTGCCAACCATGACCCCTCGCTCGCCATCCGCTTCTCCTGCATCAACGCCAATGCGTGCAAGGAATGCATGATGGAGCTCGACGGCGAGACGGTCTATGCCTGCACGGCGCGGCTCGAGCCGCGCGAGATGGAGCTGAAACCGCTGCACAACAAGAAGCTGGTGCGGGATCTCGTGACGGAGATCGCGCCGCCGGCGGAGCGGTTCAGGGGATAGGATCAGCCGTCATTGCGAGAGCGCGCAGCGCTGAAGCAATCTCGACCCGCACGCACATGCATTCGTGGATCGAGATTGCTTCGTCGCTGCGCGCCTCGCAATGACGAGGAGGAAACAACCATGCCCGACGTCCCCATCACGGTCGCGAGCGGCGATTACGACCGCGTGCGCGCCCTGCGCGAAGGCCGCGTCGGCATCGCGGGCTGCGCCGTCACCTATTCGACCGTCGAGGCCAACGCGCTGTTCGTGCGCAACCTGAAGAACCAGGAGTTCGACGTCTCCGAGATGTCGTTCTCGACCTACATCACGCTCAAAGCGCGCAATGCGCATCACTACACCGCGATCCCGGTGTTCCTCTCCCGCGCCTTCCGCCACTCGGCGATCTTCGTGCGGAGCGACCGCATCGCGTCGCCCGCCGACCTGAAAGGCAAGCGCGTCGGCACGCCCGAGTATCTCACCACCATGCTGGTGTGGATGCGCGGGCTCTTGTCGGACGAATACGGCATCGCGCCATCGGACCTGCACTGGCGGCTCGGCGGTCTGGAGCAGCCGTCGGGAAAGACGACGCCGCCCGATCCGGTCGCCGGCGTCGACATCGCGAACATCCCGTCCGGCAAGACGCTTGCCGGCATGCTGGCGGACGGCGAGATCGAGGCGATCTTCTCGGCGCGCCCGCCATCATGCTTCATCGAGGGCGCGCCGAACGTCGGGCGGCTGTTCGCGGATACGCGCGCCGTCGAGCAGGCCTATTTCAAGAAGAGCGGCATCTATCCGCTGATGCACGCGGTCGGCATCCGCAATTCGCTGCTCGAGCAGCACCCCTGGATGGCGCGCGCGGTGTTCGACGCCTTCCTCAAGGCGAAGGAAAGCGCGATCGCGGATCTGCAGAAGCTTGCGGCGTTCTCGGTCACGCTACCGTGGGTCGAGGCGGAGTTTCGGGCGACGCAAGCCGTGCTCGGCAAGGATATCTGGCCGTACGGACTCGAGGCGAACCGCAAGGCGATCGAGACGCTGTGTCGATATTTGCACGAGCAGGGATTTACAGGCCGGCGAATGCAGGCCGAGGAATTGTTTGGGTAGGGTGGGCAAACCCTACCCTAATCGTGGTGATGATGGTGGTGATGGCCGTGCGCGTGATCATGCTGATGATCATGCGCATGATCGTGATCATGATCGTGATGATGCAGCCGCTGGCGCGGGCGCGGGCCACGCGGGTCCTCGCTGAAGACGAGCGACTTGATGGTCACCGGCACGGTGTTGGAGGGATAGCGGATGCGGCCGAGGTCGATGTAGTCGAAGTCCCACAGCACGACGCCGTCGATGACCAGGAGCTCGGTCGCGACGCCCAGCTCGTCGCGCAGGATGTGGCCGAGGGTCTGCGCGACGTCGCCATCCAGCATGATGTAGATCGCCTGGCGCCGCGCGATGCGCGGCGCCAGCCCGCGCCGGATGCCTTCCGCGAACGCAGCGAGCCGCTCGTAGGCCGGCGCGCCCTGCCAGCGAAAGGCGAGCGCGATCTCGCGCTCGTCCTCGACGTCGAAGGCGACGATGTGGCTGCGGATCGCCTGGGCGACGGCGTCGGGATCGATGGTCTCGGCGCACACATAGGGCGGCTGCAGCACCTGCAGATTGCGGCGCGGAAGCAGCACGCCCGGCGTCGAAATATAGCTCGTGTTGCCGGAGAGCTGCACGCTGTACTCGGAGGCGCCGAGCGCGGTCGCGCGGATGCACTCGCCG
Organism: Xanthobacteraceae bacterium; assembly: GCA_035293985.1. GTDB lineage: Bacteria > Pseudomonadota > Alphaproteobacteria > Rhizobiales > Xanthobacteraceae > JAVDCA01. The sequence goes on along the minus strand of DATGLS010000037.1, from coordinate 129,131 downwards.
GCCGAGAGCAGCGGCCACGGCAGGTCGCCGCGGTCGACCCGCGCGCGCAGCGCGCGACCGAGCCGGCGGCCCATGTCACCGAAGTCGCGCGTCTCGCGGCCGTAGACGTACTCGGCCACTCCCCCTGAGAACATCACGCCGTCGATGTGTCCGAGGTCGGCGATGCGGTCGGTGAGGTAGAGGTGCTCGACGTCATGCGGCGCCCGCTCGGCCACGACGGCGGCGACCAGCGCATCGGCCATCGCGCCAGCGACCTCGTCCATGTCGGCATCCGTGACGCGGTCGCCGCGATTCCATGAGAAGCCGGCGCGCCGCGCATGATGTCTGCCGGCCGGATCGAGCCGAATGATCGCGCCGGCCGCGTCGACCACCTGCAAACGGCCACCGACGTGGACCGCGGCGGTCGCGACCACCTTGCCGTTCTCGACCACCGCAAGCTTGGTCGTGCCGCCACCGATGTCGATATTGAGGATGCGCTTGCCCTCGTCGCTCGACACCCGCGCGGCGCCCGAGCCGTAGGCGGCGAGCATCGACTCCATGTGATGGCCGGCGGTGGCGCAGACGAAATCTCCCCCCTTCTCCGCGATGATCCCCGCGATCGCCTGCGCGTTCTCGCGCCGCAGCGCCTCGCCGGTGAGGATCACGACGCCGGTGTCGATCTCGCTCGGCGCGACGCGGGCCGCCCCATACGCCTCGTCGATGATCTCGCCGAGCTTGCGCTCGTCGATGCGCTCCTCGCTCGCATAGGGCGTGAGCGCGACCGGCGACTGAAACAGCGTCTCGCGCGAGACCACGTAGTAGCGGCTGGTCAGCTCCTCGCCGAGCCGGCGCAGGTTGACGCGCGAGAAGATCACCTGGGTGCCGGACGAGCCGATGTCGATGCCGACCGTCATCAGCGACACATGGTCGGCGATCCAGATCGGGTTCTCCTCCAGCGGAAGCTCGTCGGGGAAGTCGTGATCGTGGTCCGCATAGCCGTCATGCGTGTGCGCGAGATCGATGCCGAGGGAATGGTCGGCGAGCGTGTGGCCAGCCTTCACCGATTCCTTCTTGGACTCGTTCGGGTCGGACATCAGCGCGCCTCCGGCGAAGAGGGGCTTGCGTCAGGACGCGGTATGCACTTATTCATCATCTGTCCTACTCTGGATTCCATGAGGTCAGCCATGCGCCGTGCTCTGCTCGCCACCGCCCTCATCCTCGTGCCGAGCCTTGCGTTCGCCCATCCCGGCCTGCCGGGGCATACCCACGGCTTCGTCGACGGCGTCATGCATCCGCTGACCGGCCTCGATCATCTGCTCGCCATGGTGGCGGTCGGACTGTTCGCGGCGCAGCTCGGCGGGCGCGCCTTGTGGGCGGTGCCGGCGAGCTTCGTCACCATGATGGCCACGGCCGGATTCGCCGGCATGAACGGCATCGCACTGCCGCTCACCGAAACCGGCATCGCGCTCTCGGTCATCGCGCTCGGCGGCGTGATCGCCCTGCGCGCCTCGATGCCGCTCGCGGCCGCGATGGCGATGGTCGGCTTCTTCGCGATCTTTCACGGCTACGCGCATGGCATCGAGACGCCGGACAATGCGTCGGGCCTCCTGTTCGGACTTGGCTTCGTCGCCGCGACGGCGCTGCTGCATGGCATCGGCATGGCCATCGGCCTCACGATCGGTCGCATCCAGGGCGCGTATGGCCGCAATCTCGTGCGGGTCGCCGGCAGCGCCGCGGCCGTGATCGGCGTCGCGATGCTGGCGGGCGCGGTCTGAACGATCCGCAGGGTGGGCAAAGCCGCGGGGCGCCGTGCCCACGCGTCTCTGCCGAGAGAGACGGTGTGCACCCTTCGCTTTGCGCATCCTGCGATAACGCCCTTGCTGCTCACGCCGCCTTCGGCGGCAGATCCGCCAGCTCGGCCTGATACGCTGCATCCATCTTCGGCGTCAGCCCGTTCTTCGCCAACTCCTCGGCGAACAGCGTGCGGATCTCCGGCTTCTCGTCGACGTAGTCGATCTGGTCGCCGCCGACCCGGCGGCTGATCCAGGCTTTCGGCACGCCCTGGCCGTTCCTGATCGACACCACCTCGTGCTTGAACGCGAGATAGCGCGCCGGCGTCGTGCCGGTATTGAAGTGCTGGTGCATCCACATGTTGGGCGGCACGATCATGCTGCCGACGTGCCAGTCGTAGCGACGCGGCTCCTCGCCTTCCGGCCACATCAACGAGTAGCCCTCGCCGTTGAGGATGATCACGTGCGCGCCCGGCCCGTGGCAATGGCCCTTCTTGTAGGTGCCGATCGGGAACTGGGAGATGTGGCTGTTCATCGAGCCCTTGGCCATGTTGAAGCGGATGTGGCCGCCGCCGGCGCCGCGCTCCTTGGCGCTGATCAGCGGCAGGTTGACGGCGTCGGCGACGAAGTTGGTCTGCAGCAGCAGGCCCTTCTGCTCGCCCTTGGCGCTGAAATAGTCGGGCTCGCCGTTGAAGCGGCCCTTGAAGTCGTGCTGGGTATTGAAGACGAAATCGATGTCCTCGTAGAGGTTGATCACCGGCGGGCCGTTGGTCACCGCGACGTAGCGCGCCGGCTCCTTGCCGGAGCCGTTGAAGTGCTGATGCCAGGCGTTGAGCGGGATCGCGAACAGCGCGCCCGCCTTCCACTCGAAGGTGATGCGGTGGCCGGCCTCGTTCCACACCGTGGTCGACCCGCGGCCGTCGAGCACCAGGATCATCTCCTCGAACAATTGCCGGTGCGGCGCGAGCTTCTTGCCGGGCGGGATCTCGCAGACATAGCAGTCGTTCGAGGTGCGCGACGCCTCGTGGTTGATGAATACGAAGTTGCCTTCACGCCGCGGCCACGGCTTGAGCTCGACCGTGTGCAAACTTGGAATGTAATGCGCGCCGATGATGTCGAGACCCTCGCCGCGGATGAAGCGCGTGTAGGGCGTCTCCTTCTCGGTGGCGAATTTTTTCGCCATCTCGTCCGACACGAGGGCGTTCTTGATCACCGCGGTCATCGGGCTGCCTCCTGAATGCGATCTCAGATCTCGATCACGACCTTGCCGTTCGCGACGCTCGTCGGATAGGTCTTCATCGGAATCATGCACGGCGGCGAGACCACCTCGCCGGTGCGGATGTTGAACTGGCCGTTGTGGAAATTGCACTCGACGACGTCGCCCTCGATGTAGCCTTCCGACAGCGAGCCGGGCCCGTGGGTGCAGTTGTCGTCCATCACGTAGAACTCGCCGTCGACGTTGAAGACCGCGAGGGTCAATCCATTGGTCTCGACCTTGAGCGCCGCGCCTTCGGCTACGTCGCCGGTCGCGCACAGTTCGATTTTTTCCGCCATGCCGCCTCGACTCGCTTTATTGGTGCTGCATCAATTGACGTGTTTCGGGGCGCTGTGTAGCCTATTTTCCAATAGCGGAACAGCGTTCCGTATAAAGGAACAACACCGCGCGCCCGCGCCGACGGATATCAGCGTCTGGCAGCCATGGTGCGACGCGCCGAACCACCCGACGAGGCCCAAATGCTGCGCAAGGAACAGAACGACCTGCTGACGCAAACCGGTCCCGGCACGCCGATGGGCGAGCTCTTTCGCCGCTCCTGGCAGCCGGTCCTCCTCTCCGAAGAGCTGCCCGAGAACGAGTGCCCGCCGGTGCGGGTGAAGCTCCTGTCGGAGCGCCTGCTCGCCTTTCGCGACAGCCAGGGCCGGCTCGGCCTGATCGACGAGTTCTGCGCCCACCGCGGCGTCTCGTTGTGGTTCGGCCGCAACGAGGAGTCGGGCCTGCGCTGCCCCTATCACGGCTGGAAATACGACGTGACCGGGCAATGCATCGACGTCCCGTCGGAGCCGGTGGAAAGCGGCTTCTGCCAGAAGATCAAGCTCAAATCATATCCGCTGATCGAGAAGGGCGGCGTGCTGTGGGCGTATCTCGGCCCACCCGACAAGAAGCCGCCGGAGCCGGCCTACGAGTTCGCAACCGTGCCGGCGAAGCAGCGCTTCGTCAGCAAGCGGGTGCAGGAATCGAACTGGCTGCAGGCGATGGAAGGCGGCATCGACTCGAGCCACGTCTCGTTCCTCCACCGCGGCGACCTGCACAACGATCCGCTGTTCAAGGGCGCCAAGGGCAACCAGTACAATCTCGGCGACGCGCGGCCGGTGTTCGAGGTGGTCGAGAGCGCGGGCGGGCTCTACATCGGCGCCCGCCGCAATGCCGAGAACGGCCACTACTACTGGCGCATCACGCCGTGGGTGATGCCGGCGTTCACGATGATCGCGCCGCGCGGCAATCACTCGGTGCACGGGCATTTCTGGGTGCCGATCGACGATGAGACCTGCTGGACCTGGAGCTTCGACTATCACCCGGTCCGCGAGCTGACCGCCGCGGAGGTGCAGGCGATGCGCGAGGGCAAGGGCATCCATGTGACGTATGTGCCGGGCAGCTTCCGGCCGGCCGCGAACAAGGACAACGACTACAAGATGGACCGCAAGGCGCAGAAGGAAGGACGCTACTACAGCGGCATCGCGGGCATCGCGATGCAGGATGCGTCGCTGCAGGAGAGCATGGGGCCGATCGTCGACCGTACCAAGGAGAACCTGGTCTCGACCGACAACGGCATCATCATGGCGCGCCATCGCCTGATGCGCGCCGCCAAGGCGCTGGCCGAGAAGGGGATCACGCCGCCCGGCGTCGATCCCGAGCACCAGAAGATCCGTTCGGTCGCGATCGTGCTGCCGGCGGACGTTCCCTACAAGGAAGGCGCCAAGGAAGCGCTGATCGCCAGGCCGGGCGTCGCGCCCGCCTCGGTCTGACGATGCAAAGCGAAAGCGCCCGGATGGCATCGACGGCGGAAGCGCGCTTCCGCATCGACGCGCCGAACTCGACGCCGCGCGCGGTCAAGATCATCGCGCTCGACCGGGCGAGCGAGGGCGTGGTGCGGCGGCTCGCGCAAGCGACCTGGAACCGGGCGAGCTTCTTCACCGCCTCGGCCTTCGCGGGCGCGCCGCAGCCGTCGGGCAGCTTCTCGATGACCGGCTGGCTGAGCGACATCGCGGGTCGCACCAAGGATCTGATCGACGAGGTCGGCACGGCCGATCTGGTCGTGATGGTGGCGACCGCCGGCGCGAATGCCTCGGCGGCCGCGATCATCGGCGAGGCGTGCAGCGCCAAGCGCGTCAACACGACAGGCCTGATCGTCGGCGGCGCGAATGCGTCCGACGAGGCGCTGGCGAAGACGCTGGCGCAGCTTCGCCCGTGGTCCCTGATGCTCGTCATCGCCAATACGGACGACTACATCGAGGACATGCTCACGGCGTTGCGGGCGTGAGTTGCCGTAGCCGGCATGGAGCGCAGCGGAATGCGGGGAAAGCGATTCCACGGATGGGCCGTCCCCGGATTGCGCTGCGCTCCATCCGGGCTACGAGCGATGCCCGAGATTTGCGGAAATGGCCTGCGCGGTTCCGATCACATGCGGCATGAAAGCGGTCAGCGCTTTCTTCGACAGCCGGCTCACCGGGCCGGCGACGCCGACCGCGGCGACCACCTCGCCGGCGTCGTTGCGGACCGGCGCGGCGATGCAGCGCACGCCGACCTCGCTTTCCTCGTCCTCGACCGCGCAGCCCTTCTGGCGCACCGCCTCGAGCGCCTTCGTCAGGCTGGCAGGATCCGTGATCGTCTGTGGCGTGCGCGCATGCAGGCCTTTCCGGATCACCGCCTCGACCGTGTCGGGCGGCCTGAAAGCGAGGATCGCCTGGCCCTCCGCGGTGCAATAGGCGGGCTTGCGCAGGCCGAGCTCGGAGCGCATGCGGACCGCCTGCGTGCTCTCGAGAAAATACACGTACATGATCTCGGTGCCGTCGAGGATCGCGAGATGCACGGTCTCGTTGGTGGTCTGGCGCAGCGAGAAGAGATGCGGGCGCGCGACCTCGGAGACGTTCATGCGCCGGCGCACCAGCGTGCCGAGGCGAAACAGCGCGATGCCGAGCCGGTACTTGCCGCTGGCGCGGTCCTGCTCGAGCAGGTTCTCGGCCACGAGCGTCGTGGCGAGGCGATGCGCCGTGCTCTTGGCGACGCCGAGCCGCTTCGCCAGCGTGCTGATGCCGAGCTCGACCTCGTCCTCGGAGAACGCCTTGAGCAGCTCGATCGCGGTCGCGACCGAGGAGAGCCGCCGCTCGCCCGCCTGCTTCGCCCTGCCCGGCCTGCTGTCCATCACGGATCCGTCGTGCGCCGTCCGCGCCTAGCATGTCAAATGCGGCGTGGCGCCACAATATTGCAAGCGGGCGCCCGATGAGCGGCCCGTGCAACATCGTGGTGATCGGCGGCGGCCCGGCCGGGGTTTTTGCCGCGATCGGCGCGAAAAAGCAGGATCCGGCCGCGACCGTCACGTTGCTGACCGAGGAGGGATGCGAGCCCTACGAGAAGCCGCCGCTGTCGAAGGCGGTGCTGCTCGGCAAGGCGGAGCCGCACCATGCGCCGATCGCCGGGCCGCAGGGCCTCGCCGGCCATGGGGCCATCCTCGAGCTTGATGCGACCTGCACCGCCATCCACCCGGGCGCGCGCGAGGTCGCGACAGCCAGCGGCCGGCGCTTTTCCTATGACGCGCTGGTGCTCGCGACCGGCTCGCAGGTGCGCGAAATCCCGCTGCTGCCCATGGGGATGCCGCGCGTGCACTATCTGCGCACGCAGGCGCAAGCGCGCGTGCTGGCGGCGGAGCTGCGCAAATCGCAGCACCTCGTCGTCATCGGCGGCGGGCTGATCGGCCTCGAGGTCGCGGCCTCGGCGGCCGAGCTCGGCCTGCGCGTCACCGTCATCGAGATGCTGCCGCGCATCCTCGCGCGCGTCTGCGACGAGGCGACCGGGGAGCACATCGCGGCCGAGCACCGCCGGCGCGGCGTCGACCTGCGGGTCGGCACCGCGCTCGCCGCCGCACGGGTCGCCGCCGACGGCCGGGTCGAGATCGTGACCGGCACGGGCGAGAGGCTCGCGGCCGACATCGTGGTGGTCGGCACCGGGGCAAAGCCCGACGACCGGCTGGCGGCGGCGGCCGGCATCAAATGCGACAGCGGCATCGTGGTCGACGAATATTGCCGCACCTCCGACCCGGCGATCTTCGCGGCCGGCGACGTGGTGCGCTTTCCAGGCCCGCATGGTCTCGTGCGTCTCGAGGACTGGCGGCATGCGCAGGACCAGGGCGCGGTCGCGGGCCGCAACGCGGCCGGCGCGGCCGACGTCTATCGCAGCGTGCCGTCGTTCTGGTCCGAGCAGTACGATCTCTACATCCAGGGCGTCGGCTGGCCGTCGCCGAATGCGCCGCGCGTGCGCCGTCCGCTCGCCGGCAACAGCATGCTGAGCTTGGAGAGCGACGGCACGCGCATCACGGCGGCGCTCGGCGTGAACGCGCAACGCGACATCGCCACCGTGCGCCGGCTGATCGAGCGACGCATTCCGATCAACCCGACGGCGGTCGCCGATCCGGCGCGGCCACTCGCCGAGCTGCTCAAGGCCAAAGCCTGACGACAGCCGTGCTGCAAGCAACGACAAGAGTGAAGGGCAAGCCCCATGCATGACGTTCCCGGCACCCACTGGCACGAGCCCACCGCCGGCAAGCGCGCCGGCTTCGGCAAGTTCGGACGGCCGAAGACGCCGTACGATCTGTTCATGGAATCAGAGGGCATCCCGGTCTTCCGCGACATCGGGGTGAGCAAGGTGCAGAACCTGCCGCTCGCGCCGTGGAAGCGGCTCGGCGGCCGCGGCACCTACATCCAGCTCTACGGCACGGAAGGAAAATGGGGCTGCTACCTCGTCGAGGTCCCGGGCGCCGGCGCGCTCAACCCGGAGAAACATCTCTACGAGGAGATCTTCTACGTCGTCGAAGGGCGCGGGACGACCGAGGTGTGGCTCGACAACGAGTCGAAGCGACACGTATTCGAATGGCAGCAGGGCTCGCTGTTCTCGATCCCCGTCAACGCCTGGCACCGCATCGTGAATGCGAGCTCGGCACCGGCGCTGCTGCTCGGCGGCACGACGGCGCCGAACCTGATGAACCTGATCAACAATGTCGGCGCGATCTTCGACTGCCCGTACCAGTTCCGCGACCGCTTCTCCGGCGCCGACGACTTCTACAAGTACAAGGACGACATCGAGCCCGACCCGGTGCGCGGCCTCGCCATGCGCCGCACCAACTTCATCCCCGACATCGTCAACTGCGACCTGCCGCTCGATAACCGGCGCTCGCCGGGCTATCGGCGGGTCGAGCCGTTCATGACCGGCAACACCTTCTACCTGTGGATCGCACAGCACGAGAACGGGCGCTATTCGAAGGCGCACGCGCACACGTCCGCCGCCGTGCTGATCTGCCTCAAGGGCAAGGGCTATACCTACACGTGGCCGGAGCGGCTCGGCGTCAATCCGTGGAAAGACGGCAAGGCGAGCGAGATCAAACGCGTCGACTACGAGCCGGTCGGCATGGTGTCGGCGGCGCCGGGCGGCGCGCGCTGGTTCCACCAGCATTTCGGCGTGTCGAAGGATCCGCTGCGGCTCACCGCCTGGTTCGGGCCGAACTCGCCCGGCCGCGAGCCCGGCCCGCCCGGCGAGCAGCACATCGACTACACCGGCATGGATATCCCGGAAGGCGGCTCGGCGATCCCCTACTGGATGGAGGATCCCTTCATCGCCAAGGAATACACCGAGGCGCTCAAGCGCAACGGCGCCGAGAACCGCATGAGCCCGCAGTTCTACGACAAGAGCTACAAGGGCGAGCTGCCGAAGGAATGACGTCATTGCGAGGCGCGCGGATGAGCGCCGAAGCAATCTCGCGCCAGGCGGCGAGATTGCTTCGCTTCGCTCGCAATGACATCGTGCCAAGAGAGCCCCGAATTCAGGAGCGAACCCATGCATGACGTCCCCGGCACCCACTGGCACGAGCCCACCGCCGGCAAGCGCGCCGGATTCGGCAAGTTCGGCCGGCCGAAGACGCCCTACGACCTGTTCATGGAGTCGGAGGGAATCCCGGTCTTCCGCGACATCGGCGTGAGCAAGGTGCAGAACCTGCCGCTCGCGCCGTGGAAACGCCTCGGCGGCCGCGGCACCTACATCCAGCTCTACGGCACCGAAGGCAAATGGGGCTGCTACGTCGTCGAGGTGCCGGGCGCCGGCGCGCTCAACGCCGAGAAGCACATCTACGAGGAGATCTACTACGTGGTGGAGGGGCGCGGCACCACGGAGGTGTGGCTCGACAAGGACTCGAAGCGCCACGTTTTCGAGTGGCAGAAGGGCTCGCTGTTCTCGATTCCCGTCAACGCGTGGCACCGCATCGTCAACGCGAGCTCGGCGCCGGCGCTGCTGCTCGGCGGCACCACGGCGCCCAACCTGATGAACCTGATCAACAATGTGGGCGCGATCTTCGACTGTCCGTATCAGTTCCGCGACCGCTTCTCGGGCGCCGACGACTTCTACAAGTACAAGGACGACATCGAGCCCGACCCGGTGCGCGGCCTCGCCATGCGGCGCACCAACTTCGTGCCCGACATCGACAACTGCGACCTGCCGCTCGACAACCGCCGCTCGCCCGGTTTCCGCCGCGTCGAGCCGTTCATGACCGGCAATACGTTCTATCTGTGGATCGGCCAGCACGAGAACGGCCGCTACTCCAAGGCGCACGCCCACACCTCGGCGGCGGTGCTGATCTGCATCAAGGGCAAGGGCTATACCTACACGTGGCCGGAGCGACTCGGCGTCAACCCGTGGAAGGACGGAAAGCAGAACGAGATCAAGCGCGTCGATTACGAGCCGGTGGGAATGGTGTCGGCGGCGCCCGGCGGCGCGCGCTGGTTCCACCAGCATTTCGGCGCCTCGAAGGAGCCGCTGCGGCTGACCGCCTGGTTCGGCCCGCACAATCCCGGCCGCGAGCCCGGCCCGCCCGGCGAGCAGCACATCGACTACACCGGCATGGACATCACCGAAGGCGGCTCGGCGATTCCCTACTGGATGGAGGATCCGTTCATCGCCAAGGAATACACCGAGACGCTCGAGCGCAACGGCGCGACCAACCGCATGGACCCGCAGTTCTACGACAAGAACTACAAAGGCGAATTGCCGAAGGAATAACCGTGTTTTCGTAGCCCGCATGGAGCGCAGCGTAAGGCGGGGACAGCTCTTCCGCGGATGGGCCGTCCCCGGATTTCGCTTCGCTCCATCCGGGCTACGCACGGTGCCTGTGGAGACTCAACCCAAATGCCCCCCATCGAACAGGGCGCGGACGGCGAGCGCATCTTCTTCTCCTCGACCGGGCGATCGCTGGTCGACGAGGACGAGATCTGCGTGCTCAGCGTCGGCGTCGACATCGGCTCGTCGACCTCGCATCTCGTGTTCTCGCGCATCGTGCTGGAGCGGCTCGACTCGCGCTACGTCGTGACCGAGCGCGAGACCTTCTACCAGTCGGACATCCTGCTCACGCCGTACTCCTCGGCGGACGAGATCGACGCCGACGCCCTCGGCGCCTTCATCCGCAAACAGTACGACAACGCCATGGTCGATCCGGAAGAGATCGACGCCGGCGCGTTGATCCTCACCGGCGTCGCGGTCCGCCGCAGCAATGCGCGCCGCATCGGCGAGCTCTTTGCCGCCCAGGCCGGCAAGCTGGTCGCGGTGAGCGCGGGCGACAGCCTGGAGACCGTGATGGCGGCCTTTGGGTCGGGCGCGGTCGCGCGCTCGATCCGCGACGAGGCGACGGTGATGAATGTCGACGTCGGCGGCGGCACCGCGAAAATCGCCGTCTGCCACAAGGGCGAGGTGGTCGCGATCACGGCAGCCGATATCGGCGCGCGGCTCGTCTGCATCGACGCGGAGCGCAAGGTCGTGCGCGTGGAGGAAGCGGGCCGGCACTTCGCGGCCGACCTCGGGCTGCAAATCGGGCTGGGCCGCACGCTCGGCGAGGACGACGCACGCGCGCTCGCGGCCGCGATGGCCGACCGGCTGTTCGAGGCGATGCGCGGCGGTGTGCCGAAGCTCGGGGCGACCGACCTGTTGCGGCTCGATCCCCTGCCGTACCGCGGGCACATCGACGAGGTGACGTTCTCGGGCGGCGTCGCCGAATACATCTTCGGCTGGGAAAAGCAGAGCTTCGGCGATCTCGGCGCGCTGCTGGGCGAGGAAATCCGCAAGCGCATCGCCGACTGGGGCGTGCGGCTGGAGAAGCCGACCGAAGGCATCCGCGCCACCGTGATCGGCGCATCGCAGTACACGACACAGGTGAGCGGCAGCACCATCTTCGTCTCGCCGATGAGCGCGCTGCCGCTGCGCAACGTGCCCGTGATCGCGCCGCAGCTTCCGCTCGACGGCGAGACGGTCGAGGCGAACGCGATCTCCGAGGCGATCGAGGCGGTGCTGGCACGGCTCGACCTCGCCGAGGCGGATGGACCTGTCGCGGTGTTCGTGCCGTGGCGCGGCTCGGCGACGTTCCAGCGGCTCGATGCCTTCTGCCGCGGCGTCGCCGGCGGGCTCGCGTCGCGGGTCGCAAAACACCTGCCGATCGTCCTCGCCGGCGACGGCGACGTCGGCGGGCTGATCGGCATTCATTTCCGCGAGGAGATGAAGCTCGCCAACCCGATCGTCTCGATCGACGGGCTCGACCTCAAGGAGTTCGACTACATCGACATCGGCGAGATGCTGGAGAGCTCCGGCGCGGTGCCGGTGGTGATCAAGTCGCTGATCTTTCCGACCAGCGCCGCGCTCGGGCAGGAGTGGAAGAAGGAAGCGGCGGCGGCGACCTGACGATATCTCCCACCGTCATCGCCCGCGAAAGCGGGCGATCCAGTGCGCCGTGACACATGCGTTTGGCACCCTGGCGCGCTCCCTCGCCTTTCGGGGATACTGGATGCCCCGCTTTCGCGCGGCATGACGGTAAACCGGGTGGATAGCCAGTGCCCTACAAAGATCTTCGTGAATTCATCTCTCGGGTCGATGAGCTCGGCGCATTGCGCCGCATCAACGGCGCCGATTCCTTATATGAGATTGGCGGCGTCACCGAGGTCGCGGCCGGACAGCCGGACTGTCCCGCCCTGCTGTTCGACGACATCAAGGGCCTCACACGAGGCTTTCGCGTCTTCACCAACGCGACCACCAACCCGCAGCGAGCCGCGCTGGCGCTCGGCGTCGACCCGATGCTGCGGCCGCTCGACGCGCTCAAGGCGTGGATGGCGAAGCGGCAGGGCCTCAAGATGATCGCGCCGGTCGAGATCGCGACCGCTGCCTTCCTGGAGAACTCCGCCCGCGAGGACGACGTCGACCTCGCCAGGTTTCCGGCGCCGCACTGGCACCGCCAGGATGGCGGGCCGTTCATCGGCTCCGGCAGCCTCGTGATCATGCGCGATCCGGAGAGCGGGTGGATCAACGCCTCGATCTATCGCGTGCAGGTGCATGCGCGCCACCTCGTCACCATCCAGTTCGACCACGCCGGCCGCCACGGCGCGATCATCGCGCGAAAATACTGGGACCGCGGCGAGCCCTGCCCGATCGCGCTCGTCAACGGCGAGGATCCGGCGCTGTTCATCGCCGGCTTCGAATACCTGCCGGAAGGCGCCTGCGAGTACGATTTCGCCGGCGCGATCAAGGGCGCGCCGGTCGAGGTCTGCCGCGGGCCGGTGACCGGCCTGCCGATCCCGGCGCTCGCCGAGATCGTGCTCGAAGGCGAGCTGATGCCGCCGACCAAGGAGACGCTGCTCGAGGGACCGTTCGGCGAGTTCACCGGCTATTACGCGAACGACAAGCGCCCCTGCCCGGTGATGCGGGTGACCGCCGCGCATCACCGGACCGATCCGATCCTGCTCGGCTCGCCGCCGATGAAGCCGCCGCGCTTTCATTTCGGCCTGCCGCTGCGCGCCGCCGGCATCTGGAGCAATCTGGAGGCCGCCGGCGTCACCGATATCGTCGGCGTGTGGCAGCACGTCGCCCAGCTGATGACGGTGGTGGCGCTGCGCCAGCGCTACGACGGCCACGCCAAGCGCGCCGCGCTGATCGCGGCGGCGCAGAGCTACATGGGGCGGCTCGTGGTCGTGGTCGACGACGATGTCGACCCCTCCGACATCAACGACGTGATGTGGGCGATCACCACCCGCTGCGAGCCGGCCGAGCAGGTCGACATCGTGCGCAACGCCTGGAGCTCGGCCCTCGACCCGCGCATCGCACCGGCGGATCGCGAGCGCGGCGTGACCTCGCATTCGAAGCTGATCATCGAGGCCGTGAAGCCGTTCGCCTGGAAGGATCGGTTTCCGACGGTGTCGGCGATCTCGGCCGAGGACGCGCGGGCGATCGAAGCGAAGTGGGGCGATGCCCTCATGGGCAAGAGCCGCTGATCGCCTCGCCGCTCACTTCGCGAACGGCTTCTCCTTGTCGAGCCGCGCCAGCGCTTCCTCGGCGATCGAGAGATCGAACAGCTGCTCGCGCGTGACCTTCTTTTCGACATAGTTGAAATACTTGCCGCTCCAGAAGTCCTGCATGCTCATGATCGAGTCGACGAGCGGCAGCCCGGTCTCGCTGATGTAGGACCAGTTGGGCGCGATCTTCTTCACCAGCTCGGGTTTATTGAGCGCCGTGTTCTTGGCGAGGATGTCGACGATGCCGGGATATCGGTCCGGCGCGAGGGCGGCGGCGTTGAACTCCTTGGCGGCATGGAGATAGGCCATGGCGAAGCGCACGGCCACATCGTGGTCCTTGGTGAGGAAGTCGCGGCGAGCCGCGTACATGCCGATCGCCGCGTCCGGCACGATCTGATCGTCGGGCACGACGATCGGGCCCCACCTGCTCTGCTGCGCGAACACGCCGAACTGCCACGCCAGATCGGTGGCGTCGACCTGGCCCTGGCCGAGCATCTTCATCAGGTCGGGCTGCGAGACGTTGACGACCCAGTGGACGTCCTTCGCCGGGTCGAGGCCGGCCCGCAACAGCGCCTGGGCGAGGTTGTACTGATTGATGCTGCCGAGCGCGCCCACGCCCATACGCTTGCCCTTGAGCTTGGCGAAATCAGCGAGCGAGCGGACGCCGGCGTCGTACTGCGCTTGCGTCACGTTCACCAGCGTGTAGGCGAGACCCTTGCGGTTGCTGCCGCGATCGAGGAAGAGCACGAGCGGCGCGCCCTTGGCGACGCTGTTGAACAGGCTCGCGTTCGGCGTCATCAGCGCGACGTCGAGCTCGCCCGAGATCATCGCCGGCACCGCGAAGGCGCCGTCGATGAAGCTCTTGGTCTCGATGTCGATGCCGAGCCGCTTGAAGTAGCCCTTGTCGCGCGCGATGAAGAACGCCCCACCGGTGATGAAGGGGCCCTCGCCGACGCGGACCAAGTCGGCGGCATGCGCGATGCCTGTGCCCGCCACGACAACGGCGGCGAGGATCGCCGCGAGGACGGCCCGACTGCGTGCAAACCCGTTCATGCTCCACTCCCTTCAGCGATCGTCGCGGTGCGCCCAAGGCGCGACCAACCGATCGGTCCACTGCTGCAATTTGATGACAATCGCCCCCACCACCGCAAGCACCACCAGGCTGGCGAAGACCTTCTCGGTCTCCATCACCTGCCCGGCATTGATCAGCAGATAGCCCATGCCGCTCTGGCTCGATCCGCCGATCATCTCGGCGGCGACGATCAGGATGATGGTCACGCCCATGCCGAGATGCAGGCCCGCGAAGATGCTGGGGATCGCGGCCGGGATGACGACCTTGAGCTGGATCTGGCGCGCATTGGCGCCGAGGTCCTGCGCGGCCTTGATCAGGCCGCGGTCGGTCTGGCGGATGCCCGCGTAGGTGCTGATGACGATCGGGAAGAACGCCGTCACTGCGCTGATGACGATGCGGTAGGCCTCGCCGGTCCCGAGCCAGATGATCAGCAGCGGGATGAGGGAGATCTTCGGCAGCGGATAGAGCGCCGCGATCCACACGTCGGCGACCGCCGCGACGACGCGCGACATGCCCATGAGGACGCCGAGCGCGACGCCGGTCACCGCCGCGACCGCAAAGCCCGCGAAGATGCGCAGCAGCGTGACGCCGAGGTTATACGCCATCGTGCCGTCCAGGATCATGCGCCAGAGGTAGACGGCGATCGCCGACGGCGCCGGCAGAAAGATCGGCGCGATGCCGCGCACCCGCACGAAGGCTTCCCAGCCGAGCACGAACAGGACGACGCTCGCGATCGGCAGGATGCGTTCCGCGAGCCGCCCCACGCCCTTTGCGGCGCCCTTTGCCCGGCCCTGCCTCATGAGGCGGACGCCATCGCGTCTTGCTGGCGCATCGCGGCGGTCACCTCCTCGCGGATGAGGTGGAAGGTGCGATCGAACAGCGCGCCGAACTCGGGGGAGCCGACCATCTCCAGCGCGCGCGGGCGCGGAAGGTCGACCGCGATAACCTCCTTGATGCGGCCGGGACGCGCCGTCATCACGACCACCTCGTCGCCGAGCAGGATCGCCTCCTCGATCGCGTGGGTGACGAACAGGATGGTCTTGCGGGTGGCCTCGAAGATGCGCAGCAGCTCCTCCTGCATCACGATCTTCGTCTGCGCATCGAGCGCCGCGAACGGCTCGTCCATCAGCAGGATCGGCCGCTCCATGATCAGGGCGCGCGCGAGCGCGACGCGCTGACGCATGCCGCCCGAGAGCTGCCCCGGCAGGTGGCTCTCGAAGCCGCGCAGGCCGACCGAGGCGATCAGGGTACGCGCGCGGGCGTAACGCTCGGCGGCCGGGATGCCGCGCACCTCGAGGCCGAACGCGACATTGTCGATCACGCTGCGCCAGGGAAACAAGTTCAGGGTCTGCCACACCATCACCGAGTCGGCGCCGAGCGGCCGCGCGAGCGACGGCGCCGCCGGATCCTCGATGCGGACCGCCCCCGAGGTCGCGCGCTCCAGACCGCCGACGATCTGCACCAGTGTGCTCTTGCCGCAGCCGCTCGGGCCGAGCAGGCAGGAAAAGCGGCCGGAGCGGAACCGATGCGAGAAATGGTCGAGCGCAACGACCTCGGCGCGACTGCCGCCGCCCCAGACCTGCGTCACGTTCTCGACCAGCACGTCCATCCACGGACCCCAGGGCAGAAGGTGTAACAGCAAAGCGGGCGGCGCGTCCCCTGTCGCGTCGTCACACGGCGGCTGCCGTCGTGTTTACAGATGTCGCGCGGGCTCGACCGCAGGCAGCGCCAGCGCCGCATCCACCATCGCGGTCGCGCGCTTGTAGTCGAAGAAGCGGTTGACGTTCTGCTTCACCAGGAACGAGGCGCCGCCGTAGAACTTTTCGTACTGCGCGTGGCGGCTGCCGAACTCGGTCCCGAGGAAATCCCACACCATGCGCAGTGTGGCGACGCGGGTCCTGGCATCCGCCTTGCCGGATTGCATGTAGCGGTCGATGTCGGCGGCGATCGTCGGATCGTCGAAATCGCGTGCCGAGGACGGCAGCGTGATCATGGCGGCGCCGGCGAGCTCGCGGATGATCTCCAGCATGCGGCCATTGAGCTCGGATTGCAGCGCCATGACGGAATAGAGCGTCGTCTGCGACGGCCACAGGATCCCGTCGGCGTCGACGGTCGCGGTGGTCTCGTGCGCCTGCAGCATCGAATCGACGATGGTCGCGAAGGCGGCGAGCTCGCCCATCTGGATCGCGACCGCGGGGTTGGCGTCGTTACCCGTCATCTCGTTCATGCGTTTGGCGAGGCCCATCATGAAGCGCAGCTTGGTGGCGTAGCGGCACTGCGCCTGGTGATTGCCGTAGAGGTGCGCCGGCGTCTTCCACCACTGATCGCGCGAGACCTCGAGATTGCGATAGATGAACACGCGCTCCCACGGGACGAAGACGTCGTCGAACACGCAGAAGCAGTCCGCCTCGTCGAACCGGCTGGTGAGCGGATAGTCGAGCGAACTCATCCGCTCGCGCGCGAAGGGGCGGCGCGGGTAGAGCTTGAGACCGGGCGCGTTGATCGGCACCGCGACCGCGTTGGCGTAGTTCTCATCGCCCGGCTGCAGCGGATGAATGCAGGCGAGATGCAGATAGTCGCTGAACACTGCGGCGGTCGCGAGCTGCTGCGCGCCCGCGATGACGATACCGTCGTCGCGCTCCTTGACGACGCCGGCGTAGAGCGCCGGGTCGCTCTGCCTGTGCGCGGGCTTCGAGCGGTCGATCTGCGGCGGCACGATGGCGTAGCTCGCATACAGATGGTTGTCGCGGCACTCCTCGTAGAAGCGCACCACGTTGTCGGCGAACTGCTGGCCGCCTGCGGCGAACACGCGCGGCACCGCCGCAAAGCCGGTGAAGAAGCCGGCGACGTGATCGGGCGTGCGCCCCATCAGGCCGAAGGTCGCCTCCGCCCAGGCCTCGGAAAAGAGGCGCTTCGCCTTGAGGTCGGCGTGGGTGCGGGGAATCTGCCAGGCACGCCACACCGGGGCGCCGGTCTTAGGCGAGACAAAGGTCATGCGCTCACGCAGCTCGGGTGCCGCCGCGATGTCGAGCAGCCGCGCGATCTGGCGCGCCGCCTCACGGAAGGCCGGATGCTCGACCACCTTGCCGACGCGCTCACCGTCGAGAAACACCTGCCGGCCGTCGTCGAGCGACCGCAGCAGCTCGGCCCCGCTGCGCATCGAGGCACTCGTCGCACGAGCCTCGCCGGTTGCCGCTTGCGTCGCCATCGCGGATCTCCCACAAACGTCGGGCGATCGCGGCGCGCCCGGCAATTAGCTACAGTATGTAGGTTTTCTCGAATCAGGTCAAACGGCGGAATTCCGATGAAACGCACACGTCCGCGAACGAGGGCAAGCCGCCGCGCCGGACCGGGCGGGCCGGCACGCCGGGGGACGTTCGTGCCGCCCCTGACCGTGTCGCATTCCGCGATGCTGGCGTCCGGCAGCGACGTCGCGTTTCGCGAGACGCTCTACGCCATGGTGCTCGCCTTCGGCCGGCTGATCGCGTGCCGCGAGGCGTTCGGCCGCGCGCTCGCGCTCACCGGCTCGCAGTTCGCGGTTCTGGTCGGGACGGCCTACCGGCAGGGGCGCGAGGGCGTATCGATCAATGCGCTTGCCGCGCACGTCCAGCTCGCCTCGACCCATGTGACCACCGAGGTCGGCCGGCTCGCGCGCAAGGGCCTGCTCGCCAAGCGAGTCAATCGCAGCGACCGGCGCGGCGTGCTCGTCACGCTCACGCCGGCTGGAGAGGCCGCGGTGCGGGAGATCTCTCCCTTCCTGCGGCGGATCAACGATCTGCTGTTTGCGGACGTGCGGCGCGGCGAACTAGCGGCAGTATCGCGTTTCCTGCGCGTATTTCTCCGCAACGGCGAGAATGCGCTCGCCGAAATCCGGCGCCGCGAGAGCCGCGGCTGATCGAGGGATGGCGATCGGCAATAGCGAACCATTCGCTATTCGCCACTCCCCCATTCGCAATGATCAGCTGCCGCTGCCGCCGCTGCTGAGCACCGCCTTGAGCTCGCGGTCGGGCCCGAAGTCGTCGACGCTTTCGATCGACATCAATTCCGCCAGCCGCGTGCGCGCCCGATTGACGCGGCTCTTGATGGTGCCGACCGCGCAACCGCAGATGCTGGCCGCCTCCTCGTAGGAGAAGCCCGAGGCGCCGACCAGAACCAGCGCCTCGCGCTGATCCGGCGGGAGCTTCGCCAGCGCGGCGCGGAACTCCTCGAACTCGACGCGACTCGCTTGCTCGGGCTGCGTCTTCAGCGTTTCCGCATAGGTGCCCTCGCCGTCCGGCACCTCGCGGCGGCGCTTGCGGTATTCGGAGCGAAAGAGGTTGCGCAGAATCGTGAACAGCCATGCCGACATGTTGGTGCCGGGCTCGAACGAGGCGAGGTTGGCCCAGGCGCGCAGCAACGTCTCCTGCACCAGATCGTCGGCCCGGTCGACATTGCCGCACAATGAGATCGCGAACGCGCGCAAGCTCGGCACCGCGCGCAACATGGCTTCGCTGACGGAGGGATTCGGCGACATGCTCAGGACCCCTTTTCGTCCGATGTGGTACTCTCCCCCTGCAAGGTGTCGTCCTTGGGCGCGGCCTGGATCTCCCCCGACTCGAGCCCGCGGATGAGAGTGACGAAACGCTCGGGAACGCCCTCGCTGACAACTTCGTTGTACGGGACTTGCAGCTGAGTGCCGATCTTGATCAGCGTTTCCCGGGTCAGACTGGATTTGCGTTTGTGCGGCTGTAAACCTTGCATGGATCCCGCCATCGGTCCTTTCGGCCCTGTCGGCTTGTTATGCTCGTTCATGGCATCCCCTCAGGTTTTTCTCCTCCCCAGGGCATGCCACCGACCGAAAAAGTTGGGCCCGCTCGATTTTGTTCCAACGCGTCAAGCCCCTTGGGGGTTCCGGGCCCCGGAACTAAATTACCTATGCGGCGTTATGGAGCGGTAGTGGCAATGACGGGAGGGACGTAATGTCTGCAGCCCAAACGGTTACGAAATACCTTCCGTACCTGCGCCGATATGCGCGGGCGCTGACGGGGAGCCAGAGTTCGGGCGACGCCTACGTGGCCGCAACATTGGAGGCCCTGGTCAAGGACCAGGATCTTCTGAACGCGGCTTCGCAGCCGAAGGTCGCGCTGTTCAAGGTGTTCACATCGATCTGGAATTCGGTGCCGGTCAACGGCGCCAAGGAATCCGCCGGCTCGGTCGTGCCAGCCGAGCGGCGCATCAGTCAGCTGACCCCGCGTCCGCGCCAGGCCTTCCTTCTGGTATCGCTCGAGGGCTTTTCGGACGATGCTGCCGCGGAAATCCTCGGCGAGGATCTCCAGAGCTTCCGCAGCCTGGTGGACGAAGCCGGCCGCGAGCTTGCGGCCGAGATCGCGACCGACGTGCTCATCATCGAGGATGAGACTTTCATCGCGCTCGACCTCGAGGGGCTCGCCGAAAGCCTCGGCCATCGGGTCGTCGGCATCGCCCGCACCCATGCGGAGGCGGTCAAGCTTGCCAAGTCGAAGAAGCCCGGCCTCATCCTGGCGGACATCCAGCTCGCCGACGGCAGCTCCGGGCTCGATGCGGTGAACGAGTTGCTCGACGAGTTCGAGGTGCCGGTGATCTTCATCACCGCCTATCCGGAGCGCTTTCTCACCGGCCAGCGGCCCGAGCCCGCCTTCCTGATCGCCAAGCCGTTCCAGCCCGCGACGGTCTCCGCCGTGGTGAGCCAGGCGCTGTTCTTCCAGCGCAACGCCACACGCGGCCAGCGACCCGTGATGGCCTGACGAAACTAGGTCGAAACACCAAATCGAAACACCAAATCGCCCGCAGGCTCGGCCTGCGGGCGATTTTTTTATCGTATGCAGGCGAGAAAAATTAAAAAAAAGCCGCGGTCAGCATAGCTGACCGCGGCTGTCTGGCCGGCCGAGCACGGGGGGAGGGGGGAATGGCGGCCGGTCGTCAGATCAACGCGTGCCCCCCTCCCCGGTTCCTGAGAAAAGCGAATCCTTTTGCGGGCGACCGATTAGCACTTTGGTCGCAGGCTGCCGCCGATGACCGGGCTGCAAAAATAAGCTGGCGAATGCGGTTTCGGGGAACCAACCGAAGCACCCGAATGTTGGATTTGCGATTGGGGATACGAGGAGGGGCAGGGAAGCTTTGCACCGTTGGCTCGTGATGGGCGAGCAGAAGACGGGGAGGGTTCCATGTTCCATATTACGTCGAGCTTGATCGGCGGCGCTGCTGCCGTTGCTGCCTGGGCGCTCGTTGCGCCCTCCATCGATCCGGCCGCCCACAGCGGATTGAGCCATGCGGGTCACGAAACCGTGAACCGCGCGACGAAATCCGACCGCCTGATGCTGCCGGCAAACCAGCCGCAAGCGAAGCGGACCGTCGCGACCGTCGAGGTGGTCGGCGTGCACGACGCGGCGATCGTCTATCGCGACCGCGACGGCAACGTGCTCTTCCAGACCGATCCGGTGAGCAACGTCACCGTTATCTCGAAGGGCTTCGTCGTGCCGCAACTCACGCTGCGCGACACGCCGCAGAGCAAGCCATCGCCGATCATCGAGACGCCGCACGATCTCGACGCGGCGCCGAAGCTGCCGATCGGCTGCGAGCCGCCGGCGAGCCCGATCGCGGAGCCCGCGCTCGCGCGCCTGCCGGGGCGGTGCTTGTCGTAGAAGGAGTGCTCCGTCATGCCCGGCAAATGCCGGGCATTCACGTCTTTCTGGTTGCGAGCAAAGACGTGGATGGTCGGGACAAAGCCGGCCATGGCAAAGGTGAGACGTTGATCAATTCCGGCGTTTCCCGGAAGCGAATCTTTTCCGTCACCCGCGATAGACAGACACGCGCGCCGCGTCGGCGCGCGTTTCTTCTTTCGTGACGCGATGGCGCAGCAATATCGCGCGCATCATTCGCAATCGCCGGAACCGGTTTGCACCATGGGGTGTTGAGTTGCCGGAATCACTCTTGCGGTGAACACGAGTACGCGGGGACTTCCCATGACAAACCGTTCGCTTGCGCTCGCGGCGCTTGCCGCCGGCCTCATGTGCGCGCCGCTGTCCGCGCACGCGCAATCCTATGCACCCAACGCACCCGTCAACTATCCGGCCTCCGTATTCGCGCCGGTGATGCATGACGACGACGCATCCGCCGGCCTCGACACGTCCTCGCCACTGCGCCGACAGGTCGTGACCTATCCGACCAGCGAGGCGCCCGGCACGATCGTGATCGATACGCCGCACACCTTCCTCTACCTCGTGCTCGGCAACGGCAAGGCGCTGCGCTACGGCATCGGCGTCGGCCGCCAGGGCTTCACCTGGTCGGGCACCGAGGCGATCAGCCGCAAGGCCGAGTGGCCCGATTGGTACCCGCCCGCCGAGATGATCGCCCGCCAGCCCTATCTGCCGCGCTTCGTCGCCGGCGGCCCCAACAATCCGCTCGGCGCCCGCGCGCTCTATCTCGGCCATTCCGAGTACCGCATCCACGGCACCAATGACCCCTCGACCATCGGCCATCACGTGTCGAGCGGCTGCATCCGGCTGACCAACGACGACATCATCGACCTCTACGGCCGGGTCGGCGTCGGCACCAAAGTCGTGGTGCTGCCGCAGACGGCGCGCGACGCGCGCGCCAAGCACGCGGATGCGCGCCCGACCCGCCCGCAGATCGTGCGGACCGCCGACGGCCGGCAGACGGCGATCATCCCGGTCGCCGTAGCACCGGCACCGATGCGGCCGATGTCGATCGCGCCGTCGGGACTCTACTGAATGTCATTGCGAGCGTACCGCGCGGCGCAATCTCGACCCGCAAGCGCATGAGTCCACGGATCGGGATTGCTTCGCGCTACGCGCTCGCGATGAAGTCTATTCCTCCTGCAGCGGCAGCCTCACCGATTTTCCGGTAGCGGCGGCGCGCTCGATCGCAATCGTCGTTTCCAAATTGATGCGCGCCTGCTCGGCCGTGCACTGCACGGTCGGCGCGCCGGTCACCAGATGATCGAGCCAGGCGCGCATCTCATTGCCGAGCGGTCCCCAGAAATCGCCCATCGCCCAGTCGCCCGCCGTGTTGCTGCCGAGGAACGCCATTTCGACGGCGTGATCCGGCACGTAGGCGTGCGGGATGCCCTTCTCGGAATAGATCACGTGGTCCATGTGGTCGTCGTCGATGATCATGGTGCCTTCGGTGCCGAGCAGCTCGACCCGATCGGACTGGCCGAGCGTCGGATAGCGCGACGGCAGGCCGTAGCTCACCCCGAGATTGATCACGGCGCCGTCGGCGAACGTGACGATCGCCCAGGTGACGTCGGACGCGCTGTACCCGGCGTCGCGGAAGACGCCGTGTTGCGCGCGCGCCACCACCTCGACCGGATGGTTGCCGTCGAGGAACCAGCACATCAGGTCGACATAGTAGGTGAGCACGTCGAGCACCGGCGTCGCGTGCGGATCCCGCTTCAAGATCGCGAATGCCTGGGCGCGCGAGTTGTAGACGCGCGCCGTGCCGCCGACGACGCGGCCGAGCCGGCCATGGCGCATCTGCTCCTTGGCGCGCAGAAAGCATTCCTTGTAGCGGCGGCTGTAACCGACGCGCAGGTTGCCGTTGGTGCGCTTGACGACATCGAGGATGCGGCTCGCCTCCTCGAGCGAGAAGCCGATCGGCTTTTCCACCAGCACCGGCAGGCCGCGCTCGAGCGCCATGCAGACGGCCGCGGTGTGCTCCTGCTCCGGCGTCGAGACGACGACCGCGGTCACATCGGGATGATTGATGACCTCCTCGTTGCTATGGGAATGCAGCTGCGCGCCCGCCTGCTCGGCCAATGCCTTGGCGCGCGCCGGATCCTTGTCCGACACGGCGAGGAAGCGCACCGAGGGGTGCTTGGCCGCGAGCCGTGCCCGCAAGGTGCCGATGCGGCCCGAGCCGACGACCGCGATGCCGAGGTGAGGTTGTTTCATGCCAGTGATTTCCCCCGTCATGCCCGGGCTTGTCCCGGCTTGTCCTGGGCATCCACGTCTTAACCGCGTCCGACTAGGCAAGACGTGGATGGCCGGGACAAGCCCGGCCATGACGATGTTCACGCCACATGCCGCTGCGCCGTGTCGCGGCGATGGCGGCGGATGCGGTCCTCGTCTACGTCGATCCCGAGCCCGGGGCGGTCGGAGACTTCCACGTGGCCATGCTCGATGCAAATGGGGCGCGCCGTGGCGTCCTCGGCGAGGCGCTCGATCGACGGGGTGAAGCCCCAGGCGAGCTGCGGCAGCGCGGCCGCGATATGCAGACCAGCGGCGCACGCGATGCTCGACTCGCCGGTCTTGCACGCGACGTTGACCGACATGCCGAGCTCCTCGCACAGGCGGCCAGCCGCCATCACGCCGCGCATGCCGCCGAGCTTGATGGTCTTCAGGCTCACCCCGCGCGCCGCCTTCGCCGCGTGGTGGCGGCGGATGTCCTCGAGGCCATGGATGCTCTCGTCGGCGCCGATCGCGACCTCGCCGGCGGCCGCGGCAACACGCGCCATGCCGTCGACGTCGTCGGCCGCGACCGGCTGCTCGAAGAAGGTGAGCCCGCTGCCCGCGATGGCGCGCACGTATTGCACCGCATCGTCCGGGCTCCAGCCCGTATTGGCGTCGGAGGAGATCAGACAATCCCCCGCGACCACGTCGCAGATGCGCCGCGTGCGCTCGGCATCGATCAGCGGCTTGTCGATGCCGACCTTGATCTTGAACGCCTCGTATCCTTCGAGCTTCTTGTGGGCAGCGTCGCGGATGTCGGCGGCGAGCTCGCCGTTGCTGATGACGCCGAGCACCGCGATGCGGCTCCTCACCTTGCCGCCGAGCAACGCATGAGCCGGACGATTGGTGGCGCGGCCGACGAGATCGTGCAGCGCGATCTCGACCGCGGCCTTGGCGGCCTGGTTGCCGTACATGCGGATGTTCATCGCCGCCGAGGCTCCGGCGATGTCCCGCGGATCGCGGCCGAGCACGGCCGGGATCATGTAGGCGATCGCCGCCATCATGCTCTCGACCGTCTCGCCCGTCATCGTCGGCGCCGAGGCCGCCTCGCCCCAGCCGATCACACCGGTGTCGGATTCGACGCGCACCAGCACGTTGTCCGCCTGCCGGATCTCGACGCCGGCCATGAAGACCGGCTTCTTCATCGGAAAGGCGACCGCGATCGGCTCGATGCCGGTGACCTTCATGGCTTGTCCTCTTCCAAGTCGACGAGCGCGCCGAGAATTGCGTCATTGCGAGGAGCGCGAAGCGCGACAAGCAATTTCGTGCAGCGTGCACAAGCGTGTCGGGTGGGCAACCGCGCGCTCGTGGCTAACCACGTGGGCAAGATCGCCCCCGCGGTTGCCCCCGCGGTAACACTCGAGAATGCGATTTTGCCGACCCTACACCACTTTGTCGCCACGCAATTTCGCAATCGCGCCCGGGTCCATTCCGAGCTCAGCCAGGACTTCATCCGTATGCTCGCCGAGCAGCGGCGGGGGACGCCGGACCGCCGCCGGCGTATCGGAGAACTTGAACGGAATTCCCAGCATCTTGAGGTCGCCGATGGTCGGATGCGCAACGGTCTCGACCATGCGGCGCGCTTGCGTGTGCGGCTCGGCGAGCGCCTGGGCCACCGTGTTGATGCGCCCGCACGGGACGCCGACGGCTTTGAGCTTATCGAGCCACGCGTCGACCTCGTCGGTCGCGAGCGCCGCGCCGATCAGGCCGTCGATCAGCTCGCGATTGGCGACCCGGGCACGGTTGCTCGCGAAGCGCTCGTCGTTCGCCCACTCGGGATGCCCGAGCACGGCGGCGGCCTTGGCGAACTGGGTATCGTTGCCGATCGCGAGCGCCATCATGGCGTCGGCCGCCGCATAGGTGGTGTAGGGCACGATGCTCGGATGGCCGTTGCCGAAGCGGCCGCCGCCCTTGCCCGCCACCAGCACGTTGGCGGCGACGTTGACCAGCATCGCGAGCGAGCTTTCATAGAGCGAGACCTCGACCTTTTGCCCCGCCGGTTTCGCGGGATCATCGCCATCGGCCGGCGCGGTGGCAACCTTTTGCAACGCGAGCGTCGAGCAGCCGCTGAACGCGACAATTCCGGTCAGGCGCTCCCCGGCCGGCTCGAGCGTCGCCGTGAAGCCGACCGCGACGTAGCCGCTGGGCTGGCTGACCCATTCGCCCGGGCGCATCGTCAGCCTATGGGTCGCGCCGTCATAGGTGCCGACCAGGAAATACCTTGCCATTGGCGGCATTGTCGCGCCCAGGCAGATTGCCGAAAGTGAACGACCCGGTGATCGCATTGTCGCGCTCGGGCGAGAGTGACACGACGACCGCAGTGAGGCCTTGCCGGCACCTGTAGTTGCCGGCCCAATCGCCCTTCAGCAGATCAATGTTTTGCGCCGCCGCGCGCTGCGCACAACCGCAGCTCGCCGCCAAGGCGATGGCGAGGACGAGAAACAGGTGCGGCGATTTCACGGGTTCACCACCTGCACGGTCTCCATCAGGTCGCGGCTGCGCGGCACGTTGGGCCACGCCTGGTTGAAGTCGTCGATCAGCGGCTTGAAGCCGGGCGCATCGATGACGGCCCGCAACGTCGCCATGTCGCGGAACTGGTACATCGCGTAGTGGACGGAAGGATCGAGGCGGCTCCAGAAGCGCCACGCCTTCTCGCACTTGAAGTAGGCCATCGCCAGCGGCACGTGGTGGCCGCCGTACCATTGGTCGAACTTGGCGCGGTCGGCTTCGTTGGCGACCTCCGCCCGCACCATGAAGTAGGCCTTGCTCGCTTCCATGCTTCTTCTCCCGTCAGTGCTGTCGGCAGCTTGCGCCTTGCCGTCGCGCCCGTCGGAGAATGAGAACAATGCGTCAGCGCGTCAACGCCACCAGATAGGCTGCGCGCGCGCTCGCCGACGGATTGACGAAGCTGCAGGCCATCGCGGGGCCGAGCGCGAGGCAGTCGCCGCGGCGCAGGCGGTGGGTCGTCGCGCCCTCGAGGAAGTCGAGCGTGCCGGCGAGCACCCAGATGCATTGCCCGCGCAGGAACGTGAAAGCCGAGGCCGGATAATCGATCCGCGCGCCGGGCGGGAGCTCCACCTGCACCAGCTCCGGCAGCGCACCGGGCGGCGAGACCGCGCGGCGGATGTAGCCGGTCGCCGGATCGCTCCAGCGCGGCTGGCTGGCGGCACGGGCGAGGCGCCCCTCTCCGCTCGCATCGCTCTCGCTGCGCGCCAGCAAGGTGGAGAGGGTGAGCCCGAAGGCGCCCGACAGCCGGCCGAGCAGCGCCGCCGTCGGGCTCGCCTCGTTGCGCTCGACCTTGCTGATCATCGCCCGCGATACGCCCGAGCGCGCCGCGAGGTCGCCGATCGACCAGCCGCGCGCCTCACGCTCTGCGCGCAGGCGCGACGCGAGCGAGGCGGCGGCGGGGTCCGGGGGGGTGTCTTGCATTGTGATCATCTTGTCTATTATAGTGGATGACAGCCGAAATGTCCATTCGGACACGGCACGACGCCTGCGCCTCCCGCGCTCCGCGTGCAGGCAGAGGGAGCGCGAACAGCGTGCGTTGTGGAGAGATCGATGCTGATCCGTGACGCGGCCGAAGACGACCTGCCGGGGATCCTGGCGATCTACAATCATGTCATTGCGCACACGACGGCGGTGTACACCGAGACGCCGGCGCCGCTGGAAGATCGCCGGGCGTGGCTCAATGCGCGGCGCGACGCCCGCCTTCCGGTGCTGGTCGCGGACGATGGCGGCGTCATCGGCTTTGCGAGCTTCGGCGACTTCCGGCCGTGGCCGGGCTATGCACGCAGCGTCGAGCATTCGGTGCATGTGCGTGAGGATGCCCGTGGCCGCGGCGTCGGCAGCGCGCTGATGCGGCGGCTGATCGAGGAGGCGCAGGCGCGCGACAAGCACGTGATGATCGGCGGAATCGACGCCGCCAACACGGCCTCGATCGCGCTGCATCGCAAGCTCGGCTTCTTCGACGCCGGCGTCTTGCGCGAGGTGGCGCAAAAGTTCGGCCGCTCGCTCGATCTCCTCTTCATGCAAAAGATGTTGTGATGCGCGAGATCCGCCTCAACGCCTTCGACATGGCCTGCGTCGGCCACATCCAGCAGGGCATGTGGACGCATCCGCGCGACCGCTCGGCCGACTACCGTTCGCTCGATCACTGGGTCGCCCTGGCGCGCCTGCTCGAGCGCGGGCTGTTCGACGGGCTCTTCCTCGCCGATGTGCTCGGCGTCTACGACGTCTACGCGGGGTCTGCGGACGCCGCGCTGGGCAACGCCGTGCAGGTGCCGCTGCTCGATCCCATGCTGATCGTGCCCGCGATGGCGCATGCGACGAGGCACCTCGGCTTCGGCGTCACCTGCAACCTCGCCTACGAGCCGCCCTACCTCTTGGCGCGGCGCTTCTCCACGCTCGATCATCTCACCAATGGCCGCATCGGCTGGAACATCGTCACCGGCTATCTCGACAGCGCCGCGCGCGGCATGGGCTTCGACGCGCAGATGGCGCATGACGACCGATACGATCTCGCCGACGAGTACATGCAGGTCGTGCGCGCGTTGTGGGAGGAGAGCTGGGAGGATGGCGCGGTGCGCGCCGACCGTGCTGCCGGCATCTACGCCGATCCGGCGCGCGTGCATCGCGTGCAGCATAACGGGCCGCAATACGGGCTCGACGCGATCCATCTGTGCGAGCCCTCGCCGCAGCGCACGCCGGTGCTCTACCAGGCCGGCGCCTCCGAACGCGGCCGCGCGTTCGCGGCGCGCCATGCCGAATGCGTGTTCGTCAACGCCAGCAGCAAGGCGAACGTGGCGCGCCTCGTCGCTGACCTGCGCAAGCGCGCGGCGCCGCGCCCGCTGCAAGCCTATGTCGGCGCGACCGTGGTGGTCGGGCGCACGGAGCGCGAGGCGCGCGACAAGCTCGCGGAGTATCGCCGCCACGCCTCGGTCGAGGGCGCGCTGGCCCACGCCGCCGCCTCGCTCGGCATCGATTTCGCCAAGTTCGACCTGGACGAGCCGGTCGACGGCAGCGCCTCGCAGGCGATCCAGTCGAACGTCGAGGCGATCGCGCGCACGCTCGGGCCGGGATGGACCAAGCGGGCGCTGGTCGATCGGTTCGTGCTCGGCAGCCGGCAGGAGCCGATCGTCGGCGATGCGGATCAGGTGATCGAGGCGCTTGCCGGATGGGTCGCGGAAGCGGATGTGGACGGGTTCAACCTGTCGCGCACCGTGGCGCCGGAGTGTCTGGAGGATTTCATCGCGCTGGTGGTGCCCCGGCTGCAGGAGCGCGGGATGTACAAGAGGGGGTACCGGGAGGGGACGTATCGAGCAAAGTTGTTTGGACGGGCAGCTCCGTGAGTACTTGACTCCGCCGAATTGAGTTCCCTATTTGTTCCTGTATTTTACTCAACAGCCCTCCCCGCGCGCGGGGCGCGTCAATGGAGGAGGAGACAATGGTTTTTGCATTCGATACGTTGTCGTTCCCTCCTCATTTGCGCGAGAATGGTGTGCCGCAAAAGCAGGCGGAAGCTCCTGCGGAGGCTGTGAGACAGTTCATCATGGCGGAGCTTGTAACCAAGCAAGGCCTAGCAATGGCTTTGAAGATGCAGACGCTGCAGCTCACAGTCAGGCTCGGAGTCATGCTCTTTCTCGCAGTCGGCGCACTGGCCGCGATCGTGAAGCTTACCTAGCCGCTTCGCCCCACATGTCGTCTGGCGCCGTCGATCTCGCTGCCGAGTTGATCCGGTTCGACACCATCAACCCCCCCGGGCGCGAGGGACCGTGCACCGACCATCTGCAGTCGCTGCTCACGCAAGCCGGCTTCAGGTGCGAGACCATTCCGCTCGCCGAGGGCCGGCCGAACCTCGTCGCCCGCATCGGCGGCACCGCCGACAGGCCGCCGATCGCATTCACCGGGCACACCGATACGGTGCCGCTCGGCAAGAAGGCGTGGACCGTCCCGCCGCATGAGGGTTTGGTGAAAGACGGCCGGCTGTGGGGACGCGGCGCCACCGACATGAAGGCGGGCGTGGCCGCGTTCGTCGTTGCCGCCTTGCGGCACGCGGCGCGCCTCGAAGGCACCCCCGGCGTCGTGCTCTACATCACGGCGGGCGAGGAGACCGGCAGCGAAGGTGCGCTCGCCTTGGCGGGACGCGGCATCCGTGGCGAGGCCGGCGCGCTGGTCGTCGCCGAGCCGACCGCGAACCGGCCGCTGTGCGGGCACAAGGGCGCGCTATGGCTCAAGGCGACGACGCAGGGCGTCACGGCGCACGGCTCGATGCCGGACCAAGGCGCGAGCGCCATCTATCCGGCGGCGCGCGCCGTCGTGCGGCTGGAGAATTTCGATTTCAACGTCGCCCGGCACGACGTGATGGGAGCGCCGACGCTCAACGTCGGCACGTTGCACGGCGGCCTCAACATCAACTCGGTGCCCGACTGGGCCGAGATCGGCATCGACATGCGCACGATTCCGGGAATGCGCCACGGCATGTTGCGCGAGCAGATGGCGAGCTATCTCGGTCCCGACGTGACGATCTCGGCCATCGTCGACCTCGAGAGCATCTGGACCGACCCGGCGCACCCCTGGATGCGGCAGGTGTTCGACATCTGCAACGACGTTCGTGGCAGCGCACCCATCGTCGAGGCGGCGCCGTACTTCACCGATGGATCGGTGCTGGCGCCTGCACTCGGCGACGTGCCGACGGTGATCATGGGGCCGGGTCACGCGCACATGGCGCACCAGACGGACGAATGGTGCGAGTGCGCGCTCATCGATGAAGCCGTCGCGATCTACGACCGCCTGATCTCCGCGTGGTGCGGATTGGGTTGATGAGGCGTCTGCGGGGGAGCGGGCGGTCCAATGTGGCACGGCTCGCGCCACTGATGGTAAGTCATTCCCTTGCCACGGTATTTTGCGCCAGCGTCGCCAAATTCTGCCTCGCCGAGGCTCCGCTTTCGCCCCGCTCCAGTCACAGGGCAGTGGCCTCTTGCCGCCTTCTTTGGGACGAGAGGAGGCAGCTATGTCCGCGACCGCACCAGCTGATTTCTGGGACGAATTCCACGCCGAGCGGCCCGGCGGGACGGATCCGAAGGTGCCCCATCCGCGTGACGAGCGACCTGCATCGTCGGTGCGTCGCCGGCGGCGCCCGCTGCGGGCGCTTCTTCGTTTCGTGCTGACGATCGCCATCGGTGTCGGCGGCACATTGGCGTGGCAGAGCTACGGCGACATGGCGCGCGAGATGGCGGCGAACGCGTATCCGCAACAGCTCGGCTGGTTGATGCCGGCTGCGGCGCCCACGGGGCCGGTGGCGACGACCGCTGCGGCGTCCACCGCCGCCGCCACGGTCGGGTCGGCTGGACCGGTCGCGACGCCCGACCAGCAGCAGATCGCCGCCATGTCGCTCAGTCTCGCGGGCGTGCGGCACAGCATCGAGCAGCTCGCCGCGCAGCTCGCGTCGAGCCGGCAGCAGATCGCCGAGGTCGCGTCCAGCCGTCAACAAATGGCGGACGACATCGCGCGGCTGCAAGCCTCCGAGCAGGACATCCTCGCCAAGCTCGCGGCGCCGTCGCGCGCGGTGCATCCAACGGTGCACAGGCCTGCGCCGCTCGCGCTCAGCCCGGCCGCGCCGGCTGCCGCCACGCACTGACGCCAACGACGCCGCCGCACGGCGACGCTCGCCGCGCGACGCCACATGGCGTCGCGCGCGCGAACGACCACGTTATCCGGCCGTTTCGGCTGAGCAGGCTTGGCCCGGCTCGAGCCTTCGGCCTCGACGTCGTTGGCTTTGCTGCGCCGACGCGCGCACGTCGCAGCAATTGCATCAGCCTTTCATTATGCCACCATGGGGCAGGAAGTCCGGCATGATCGCGCCGGGCTCTTGGGGGAATTCTGTGATGGCCAGCGATGCCGCCGACCGGGCGCGCGGAGAGGAAGTACCGAAAGCGAAGATCTTCATCTCCTACTCGCGCACCGACATGGCCTTTGCGGATCGGCTCGAGCTCGCGTTGCGTGCAAACGGTTTCGCGCCGCTGATCGACCGCTCGGATATCTACGCCTTCCAGAAGTGGTGGCCGCGCATCGAAGCCCTGATCGCCCAGGCCGACACCGTCGTATTCGTGCTCAGCCCGGCGGCGGTGGCGTCGAAGGTCTGCGCCGACGAGGTCGCGTTCGCGGCGGGGCTCAACAAGCGGTTTGCCCCGATCGTGTGCCGGCGGGTCGACGCGGCCGCGGTCCCAGGCGCACTGCGCGAGCTGAACTTCATCTCGTTCGAGGATGCCGATCGCTTCGATGACGACATGCGACGCCTTGTCGAGGCGCTCGAGACCGATATCGAATGGGTGGTGAAGCATACCGATTTCGGCGAGGCTGCCCGGCGCTGGTCGCAGGCTGGCCGCCCCGGACCGCGCGGGCTGCTGCTGCGCTCGCCCATGCTGGAGGAGGCGGAGCGCTGGATCGCCTCGCGCCCACCGCGCGCGCCGGCGCCGACCGAGGCGACGCAGACATTCATCGCGGAGAGCCGGCGGGCGGCGACGCGCCGCCGCAACATCTTGTCGGCGAGCCTCGGCGCAGGCCTCGTCGTGGCGCTCGGGCTCGCCGGCCTCGCGTATTGGCAGCGCGGACAGGCGGTCGAGCAGCGCGCGCTTGCCGAGAAGAACGAGGCGCGGGCCGCGAGCGAGCGCGACCGGGCACTCGTCACGCAATCGCGGTTTCTCGCCGACCTCGCGACGCAAAGCCTTGGCGCCGGCGACGCCGGCACTGCATTGCTCCTTGCCCTGACGGCGCTGCCGGACCGGCGCGCCGGAATCGAGCGCCCTTATGTTGCGGAAGCCGAGCTCGCACTGTTCAACGCCTGGCAGGCGCTGGCCGAGCGCCGGGTGCTCGCCGGGCATGACGCGGCCCTGGTGAGCGCCGCCTTCAGTCCGGACGGCAGGCGCATCGTCACTGCCTCGCACGACAAGACCGTGCGGGTCTGGGACGCGCAGAGCGGACGAGAGATCGCGGTCCTGCGCGGACACACGGGCACCTTGCGCACCGCCGCGTTCTCGCCGGACGGGCGGCAGATCGTGACCGCGGCCAACGACGACACTGTGCGGGTGTGGGACGCGGCGAGCGGACAGCTGGTCGCCGCGCTGCGCGGACACGGCCGCGGCGAGTGGGTCAACGGCGCCGCCTTCAGCCCGGACGGGCGGCGCATCGTGAGCGCGTCCACCGACAAGACCGCGCGGGTCTGGGACGCGGCCAGCGGCCGGGTGATCGCGGTCATGCGCCACGACGGCGAGGTCGCGAGCGCCGCGTTCAGCCGGGACGGCCGGCGCATCGTGACCGCCTCCCACGACCGGACGGCGCGCATCTGGGACGCCGAGGACGGGCATATGATCGCGGTTCTCATCGGGCATACCGGCCGGGTGGCCACGGCGCAGTTCAGCCCGGACGGCCGCCGCGTGGTGACCACGTCCTACGACGAGGCCGCGGCGCGCCTGTGGGATGCCGAGAGCGGCAAGGCGCTCGCGATTCTCGCCGGGCATAGCGGCGCGCTGTTGGGGGCTGCGTTCAGCCCGGACGGGCGGCATATCCTGACCTGGGGGAGCGATACGACGGCCCGGCTGTGGGACGCCGACACTGCCAGAGAGAACGCGATTCTGCGCGGTGACGTCGCCATCGCCGCATTCAGCCCAGACGGGCGGCGGGTCATGACCCTCGGCGACGCGACCGCTCGGCTCTGGGACGCCGACACGGGCAAGGAGGTCGCCACCCTCGGCCACCTGAGCGGACATGACGACTCACTGGTGAGTGCCGCATTCAGCGCGGACAGCCGGCACGTAGTGACCGCATCTGACGACAAGACGGCGCGGATATGGGAGTTAGGCGCCACCAGGGGCCTCGTCTTGCTGCGCGGACACAAGGACCGCGTGACGAGCGCAGCGTTCAGCCCGGATGGACGACGCCTGCTCACCGGCTCCGAGGACAAGATTGTAAGGTTGTGGAACGCGCAGACCGAAAAGGTGATCGCCGAGTTCGAGCATCGCGGCCCGGTGTCGCGCGTCGCATTCAGCCCCGACGGCCGGCATTTCCTCGCCGCCGCCGACGATGCCACCGTCTATCTGTGGGACGCCGACACCGGTGAGAACATCGCCAGCCTGGGGCAAGGACAGCTGGGCAACGTGATGAGCGCGGAATTCAGCCCGGACGGCCGGCGCGTCGCGACCGCGACGTTGCTCGACGAAAAAGCACACCTGTGGGACGTGGCGACCGGTCGCGAGATCGTCGCGCTCTCCGGGCACAGCAAGTCGGTGCGCACCGTCGCGTTCAGCGCCGATGGGCGCCGCATCGTGACCGCGTCCGAGGACAACACGGCGCGCGTGTTCGACGCGGCCGATGGCCGGCAGATCTCCGTTCTCACCGGGCACGGCCGCACCGTGATGGACGCCGCGCTCAGCCCCGACGGGCGGCGGGTCGTGACGGCGTCGTCCGATCGCACGGCACGACTGTGGAATGCCGACGATGGCCACGAGATCGCGGTCCTGCGCGGCCATGCCGACATGGTCCTGAGCGCGACATTCAGCCCGGACGGGCGACGCGTGGCGACGACGTCGCGCGACGAGACCGCCCGCATCTGGGACGCCGAGACGGGCCGCCTGCTCGCCGTGCTGCGCGGCCATGGCGGATGGGTCAACCACGCGACGTTCAGTGCGGATGGCCGCCGCCTGCTCACCGCCTCGTCCGACGAGACGGCGCGAATCTGGGACGTCGCGAGCGGCAAGGAGATCGCGCGTCTCAGCAGCTACCGTCGCGGCCTGTCGGTCGGATCGAGCGCCGCATTCAGCCCGGACGGGCTGTGGGTGGTCACCACAACCGATGAGGACGCGGCGCGATTGTGGCGGGTTTTTCCGACGGCGCAGGACCTGATCGACGACGCCAAGACGCTCGTCCCGCGCTGCCTCGTGCTCGAGCGCCGCACCAAGGCATTTCTCGAGCCGGAGCCGCCCGCATGGTGCATCGAGATGGAGAAGTGGCCATATCAGGCGCAGG
The DNA here is from genome assembly GCA_035293985.1 of Xanthobacteraceae bacterium. GTDB lineage: Bacteria > Pseudomonadota > Alphaproteobacteria > Rhizobiales > Xanthobacteraceae > JAVDCA01. Next base: position 94,704 of record DATGLS010000037.1, on the reverse strand, counting down.
CGTGGAAGGACTGGCTCACGGCCAAGCGCGCCAACATCGCGTTGCCATTGCCCGATACATCGCCGAAGTCGGGGCCGAATACGCGCTATATCAGATAGCATGTTGATGTCGGGACGCGCGGGCGTGGCTGGTGCGACATCTGCCGCCATGTCGGGCAAATTGCATGAGCGGATTCACACCGCAAATATGACACGGCGGCAATCATCCCGCGGCGCGCGATTCGCGATGCCGCACGGATGATCTGGCGGTCCCGAGAGGACTCGAACCTCTGACCTTCGGTTTAGGAAACCGCTGCTCTGTCCAGCTGAGCTACGGGACCGCTGCGGCACTGGATAGCAGAGCGGCGCAGCGCGATCCACCGGCGGCCACACTCAGCCCAGCGGCGCTTCCGGATAGGGCCACGCAGGCCCCGGTTTCCCCTGGATGTCCGCCACATCGTAATAGCTGCGCACGCAGCGGTCGCAGATCGTGTAGCCCCAGTTGACGAGCTGCTTCGCCGGCATCTCGCCGGGGTCGCTCAGACGCGTGGCGAGATGGGCGAGCGCGTTGACGGTCGCGGGCGCCCAGGCGAGCGCGCCGGGGGGCGCCGCCTTGGTCGGATCGGTATCGATGCCCCAATAAGTGCCGAACCGCGCCTGCGGGTCGGTGCCGTCGGGCTTGAGCGTGCCGTTGGCCTGCGCGGCCTGCGCCGCCTGAAAGCGACCGATGAGGTCGCGGCGGCGCAACGCGCGCACCTGATTGTCGGTGACGTCATAGACCCGCTGCAACTGCCGGACCGGATCGGTGGCGACGTCGACGCTGCGGCCGAAGGGCGCACCGCCGTCGCTCGCCAGCACGGTCATGTAGCGCTTCACCACCGGCTCGAGGCCGTGGTTGTCGTAGACGCCGCCATCGGCGAGCAGCACGCGCGCGCGGTAGGGCGCGGGATCGATCACGCCGCCCGCGCCGGCGGCCCGTCCCGGCCAGTCGGTGACGCTGCCGGCGGCGGGGTTGAGCACCACCGGCGACAGGAACGGCGGAAAGGCGGACGAGGCGGCGACCGCGGTCGAGAGCGGGAAAGCCGGCTTGTCGATGCGGCCGACCACATAGTCGCCCGCATAGGCCTTGGTGAAGCGCCACAGCACGCCGCTTTGCAGGTTGGTCGCGCAGAAGACGAACTGGGGCGCGTCGGGAATGTCCTGCAGCGTGATATTGTGCAGCAGCGCCTTGTCGTAGCTCGCGGCGACCTGGGCCGAGGCCGAGGTCCCGGGCAGAAACCCGGTGAGGATGTCGCCCACGTCGATCCTCTCGCGCGAGAAGGCGAGGATCGGGTCGACATACATCTGCTTGAACTGATCGGACGAAGCGCCGGCGAGCGATTTCCACGCGGCGGCGAGAAACCCGGCCGCGATCGAGCCGCCCGAGACGCTCGATATACGGGCGACACGCGCGAGGATGCCGAGCTGATGGAGCCGCATGAGCGCGCCGGCGTGAAACAGCATGGCGCGGAATCCGCCGCCCGAGAGCGCGAGCGCGATGCCGGGCTCGAGGCCGTCGCCGTCCCACGTGAAGGCGGCGGCCTGCTGGACGATGTGGGCCTGAGCGGTCGGAAGCGGCTCGGTCATCCGACATCTCCTCTTGCGACGGGGAGGTTGCACGCTACAGTTCGGCAACCCCCGCCGCAATGGCGGTGCTGCACGGCCCGGCGTGAGGCGCGAGCATTTCGATGGCTGAGCCAAAACGCGGATCGATGGACGGCAGTCGACGGCAGCGCGTCGCAGCCGCGCTCGCCATGATCATGCTTGCACCGCCGCTCGGCGCCGCAGAGCGCCGGCCAACCGCACCCGCCGTCTGCCGGCCCGAAACGGTCGCGACCGGCACGGTCAAGTCCATCATCGACGCCCGCACCTTCGTGCTCGCCGATGGCCGTGAGGTACGGCTCGCCGGGATCGAGGTCCCGCCCTTGCCCGGCGCCGCTGCGCCGGCGCACATCCGGGCGGCCGCAACGCCGGGCGCGGCGCAATCATCCCACGATCCAGGCCTTGATTCGAGCCTTGATCCGGGCTTGGCGGCCGCCGCGGCACTGGAATCATTGATCGGCGGCCGCGAGGTGCTGCTCAGGCATTCAAAATTCGTGACCGATCGCTACGGCCGCATCCTGGCGGATGCCGCGGCCGCCGGCAGCGAATCACCGTCCGCGATAAAATCGCTGCTGGCCCAAGGCTTTGCCCGACTGGCGGCGCATGGGGCCGAGCCCGCCTGCACGGCCGAGTTGCGCGCCGCCGAGCGTGCCGCGCGCGCCGCCAAGCTTGGCCTGTGGGCCAATTCGCGCTATTTTCCCAAGGCGGCAGATGATCCGGCGGGGGTCCTGGCCGAACGGGGTCGTTTCACGCTGGTCGAGGGCAAGGTCGTGTCGGTGCGCGAGAGCGGCGGCACGATCTACGTGAATTTCGGGCGGCGCTGGAGCGAGGACTTCACCGTTACGATTTTGAAACGTAACGAGCGTCAGTTTACGGCGGCCGGTCTCGCGGTGCGTTCGCTCGCGGGACGGCGCGTCTTGGTGCGAGGGTGGATCGAGCAACGCGGCGGCCCGTGGATCGAGGCGACGGAGCCGCAGCAGATCGAGGTCATCGCGGACAAGTAGGAAATTATCGGGGCAGTCGACGACTTTAGGCGACCAAGGGACGGGTTGCGGGTGAACTGGGTGGTGCATTCATTCCGGCGCAAGCTGAGCGCAGGGCGATCGTTGATCGCCCTGACGGCGGTGGCGTTCGTGGTGGGCGCCTGCTCGAGCGAGCGCTTCATCGGCGATCAGCAGAACCTGATGACGGCGGCGCCGCCGCCGGCCGCGAACGACACAGCGGCGGCGCCGGCGAGCCCGGCCGAGCGCGAGCACCAGCGCATACTTGCCGCCTATGGCGGCCAGTACGACGACGCCAAGCTCGAGGGGCGCGTGTCGGGCATCGTCAATCGCCTGGTCGCCGCCTCCGACCGGCCCGACCTCGCCTACAAGGTGACGCTGCTCAACTCGCCCGCCGTCAACGCCTTCGCGCTGCCGACCGGCCAGCTCTACGTCACGCGCGGGCTGCTCGCGCTCGCCAACGACGACGCCGAGCTCGCCTCGGTGCTCTCGCACGAGATGTCGCACGTGATCCTCAAGCATGCGGCGCTGCGCGAGGAGGAGGCGCGGCAGGTGTCGATCAACTCGTCGGTCGTCAACGACGTGCTGAGCGATCCGCACGAGGGCGCGCTGGCGCTCGCCCGCTCCAAGATCAAGTTCGCGACCTTCTCGCGCGCGCAAGAGTTCCAGGCGGACGAGAACGGCATCGGCATCGCGGCGCATGCCGGCTTCGATCCGTTCGGCGCCTCGCGCTTCCTCACCTCGATGGGGCGCAACGCCGACCTGCGCGCGGGGGGCAACGGCACCGACGTGCGCTCGCCCGACTTCTTCTCCTCGCATCCGGCGACGCCCGAGCGCGTGAAGGCCGCGCAGGCGGCGGCGCGGCAGTACGCGGCGCCGGGCACCGAGGCCGCCGCGACCGGCGAGCGCGACCGCAACGCCTATCTGCAGAGCCTCGACGGCCTCGTCTACGGCGAGGATCCGGTCGAGGGCTACGTGCGCGGCCGGCGCTTCCTGCATCCGAAGCTCGGCTTCACGTTCACGGCGCCGGAAGGCTTCACGCTGGAGAACACCGCGCAGGCGGTGCTCGGCCTCAAGGACGGCGGCAACGAGGCGCTCCGCCTCGACGCGGTGCACGTGCCGGCCGAGCAGAGCCTCACCGACTATCTCGGCTCCGGCTGGATCGAGAACGTCGACAAGAGCTCGATCCAGGAGCTCACCCTCGGCGGCATGCCGGCGGCCACGGCTACCGCGAAGGGCGATCAGTGGGTCTTCCGCCTCTACGCCATCCGCTTCAACGGCGAGGTCTATCGCTTCATCTTCGCGGCGAAGACGCAGTCGGCCGAGAGCGAGCGCGCATTCCACGACTCGGTCGCGACCTTCCGCCGGCTGAGCCTCGCCGAGGCGCAGCAGGCGAAGCCGCTGCGGCTCAAGATCGTCACCGTCAAGCCGGGCGATACGGTCGAGAAGCTCGCCAGCCGCATGGCGATGATCGACCGCCAGGTCGAGCGCTTCCGCGTGCTCAACGGCCTCTCGCCCGGCGAGCGACTGAAGGTCGGCTCGCTGGTCAAGATCGTGGTGGAGTAGCTCTCACCTCACGCCCCGGTCGCGTAGGGTGCGCAAAATCAAATCGCCTCCACCACTCGTCCGCGGCGAACCATTCATTATCGCAAGCTCTGCGTCATGCGCGCGCGCAACCGGGCATCCAGTAGTCACAGATGATCTCTGTGGTTACTGAATCATCCGATTTGCGGGGATGATGACGCTGAGTTCCAGGCTGTTTCAGAACGAGGAGGCGACCTGCTCGAGACCCATCGTGCGGGCGAGCGTGCGGACCTGGTCCTTCTGCTCGTAGCTCATGCTCATGATGAGCGGGAAGGCGGCGGATTTGAGCTGCTGCACCTCCGGGCCGTCCGGGTCGATACCGGCGAGCGGCCCCTCGCCCGCGTACGCTGACGCCGACGCGACGCGCACCGGCTCCCGCGCGGCGCGCTCCCCGAGCGCATGCAGCGCGGCGGCGACCGCCGGCCAGTACTGTTCCTGATAATCGGAGAGCTTGAGCCGCGCCTTGATGCTTGCGAGCTGCGCCGCGTTGAACAGCACGGCGCTGTCCTTCACCGGATGCGGATGGTGCGCCGGCGCGAGCGACCGCGAGGCGACGGCGACCGGCCTGGCGTGCGGTGCCGGCTTCGGCTCCTTGGGCTCGACCTTGGCCTCAGCCTTCGGCTCGCTGGCAGCGGTCGCGGCGACGATCGGCGCCGGCTCAGGCGTGATGTCGGCTTTCGGCTCGCTGACGAATGTCGCCGTGACGGCCGGCGCAGGCGCGGCGGCGATGGCCGGAGCAGGACCCGTCCAGGTCGGATGGGGATCGAACAGAAAGGCACTGCCGTCGGAGCGGGCCGGAGTGACGCTCGCGAGCGCATAGGTCGCGCGAGGTGGTGCCGCGCCGGTCGTCTCGCCGTCATTCCAATGGGTCGGGAAACGATACGCGATCACCTGGGCGGGAGACATTGTCCGCCCCTGGCCCGGGCTCACGCCCCAGGCGGCGACAAGGCCAGAGACCACCATGATCCCCACAACCGCAACGCCCGCAAGCACGCGCTTGCCCGCCGCGCGGCGCATCCCCTTCCCGACTGGCACGATTTCCTTCACCCCCGTTTACGAAGCCATTACTCTTCGCAAACGGAGTTTAATTATGACTTAACCATGGAATGATCGCGATCAGCATCCGGACTGCGAACGTAGAGAGAACGCAGTTCGCGAATTGCGAGTGGCGGAATAGAGCGTTTTCGCGGGGAGATCGCCTACTCGTTTTCGCCAGTCGATAGCAAAAGGGCCCGGCGCGACGGCCGGGCCCTTGATGTTCCTGCTCGAAGGCGAGGCGCGATCAGGCTGCCTCTTCCTCGACCACCGCTTCCTCGTCGCCGGGCTTGGCGGCGCCGCGGCGCGGGCCCTTGGCCAGCGCCGCTTCGATTTCCTTGATCGCCTCGGTCTCGGTGATGCGCTGCACCGCCGAGATCTCGCGCGACAGGCGGTCGAGGGCCGCTTCGTAGAGCTGGCGCTCGCTGTAGGACTGCTCCGGCTGGGTGTCGGAGCGATAGAGATCACGCACGACCTCGGCGATCGCGACGATGTTGCCGGAGTTGATCTTGGCCTCGTATTCCTGCGCGCGGCGCGACCACATGGTGCGTTTGACGCGAGCGCGGCCCTTGAGGGTCTCGAGCGCACGGCGCACGATCGGCCCCTCGGCCAGCTTGCGCATGCCGACCGCCGCGATCTTCGCGGTGGGAACTCGCAGCGTCATCTTGTCCTTGACGAAGTTGATGACGAACAGCTCGAGCTTGCAGCCGGCGACCTCCTGCTCCTCGATCGCCAGGATCTGGCCCACGCCGTGGGCGGGATAAACGATGAACTCGTTCGTCTTGAAGCCTTGTCGTTGGGTGGTCTTCTTGTTGGCGACAGTCATTCCCTCGGTCACTCCATGGCGGTCGGCGTCGCGCCGGGCCGGCTTCGATACGGGAGCAGCGCGACGGGCGGGGCCTCGCGCGGCCTGCGAAGCCCTCCGGCGGCTCGCGGCGGAGGGTTTGTTTGCGGTCTTTTTCGACTTCGACCGATGACGCGTTTTTGCAGCCACAGCTTTCGCGTGGGTCTCACGCCCCTGAACGACGGTTCCTCGGGAACGCACCGAAAAAATAGGCTCCCCTGGGGGAGCTTGCGGTGCGGGGTTTTCTCATTCTTGCTCTATATAACACATTTTCGTCCGAAATCAAAGCCTTGCAGCGCGCCTGAGCGGTATTTATCCCCCTAAGGCTGGGCAAATTAGACCAATTGGTAAATGCCGGCGGTGGTCCGGTGCCGGAGGCCCGACCAAATCCGCTTCGGCCTGCGCTCCGGTTCCGCTCTCGACCGCCGCTCGGTCGGCTTCAATCCCCTTGGCCCGCGTTGGGGGAGAAATGCTTGAGCTTGTCCGGAACGCCATCCCACTCCTTGGCGTCGGCCGGGGGGTCGCGCTTGATCGTGATATTGGGCCACGTCTTGGCATATTCGGCGTTCAATTCCAGCCACTTCTCGAGGCTCGGCTCGGTGTCCGGCTTGATCGCCTCGGCGGGACATTCGGGCTCGCACACGCCGCAGTCGATGCACTCGTCCGGATGGATGACGAGCATGTTCTCGCCCTCGTAGAAGCAGTCCACCGGACACACCTCGACGCAGTCCAAGTACTTGCACTTGATGCAATTTTCTGTAACGACGTAGGTCATACGCTGAGGGCTCCGCCGGAACAATCGGCCGGTAGCGTGCTAGCGCATGACTGCGTGCGGTGCAAGCAGCCATGCCCGGCGCACATGGGGCTACCGGGAGAGACACTACACATCGGAATCCCGGGTGAAGCGATCAATCGCACGCCGCTGCTGCTTGGTCGGCCGGCCGCTGCCCGGATCGCGCCGGGCGGCCGCCGGAGCCTCGACTTCGCCCGCAACCGCGACGCCGGGCCGCGGCGCCAGGTCCTCATAGAGCGCCTGCCCTTCCGCTGCGCCGCCGCGGCGCGGCGCAAACCCAGTCACCTTGAGCACCCGCACGCGTGCATCCAGCGCGATCGTCACCACATCGCCCGCGCGCACCGGTTTTGCCGCCGCTGCAATGCGTGCGCCATTGACGCGCACATGACCAGAGGCCGCGAGTTCCGCCGCGGCGCTGCGCGTGCGCACGACACGCGCGTGCCACAACCACTTGTCGATGCGCTGGCGCCCGTCGCTCACGCGACTCCAACCATCTCGAGGATCACCGCTTCTCCTTGTCGTTCGCCTCGAGCTGTGCCTTCAGGGCAGCAAGCTTGGCGAAGGGAGAATTGGGGTCCGGATCGCGGTTGCCGCGGTCGCGCGGGCTCTTCTCGCTGGTGGCGAAGATGCGGTTCTCCTCGCCGCCACGATCGCGCCGGTCCGGCCGCCGCTCGCGCCGCTCGGACCGGTCGGGCCGATCGCCGCGATCGCGCCGGTCGCCGCGCTCGCCGCCGCGATCGGGGCGGCGCCCCTCGCGGCGCTCCGGCCGCTCATTGGCGCCTTCGCGATTGCGTCGCCCATGACGGCGACCGCGACGCTCGCCACCGGGCTCGGCCGGTGCGGGCGACGGCGCCACGGCGCCATCGGCGCTCGCCGGCGCGGGCTCAGCGGCGGCGCCAGCTCCAGCGGCCGGCGCGGCATCACGCGGGCGACGCGATGGACGACCATGCCGCCGCGGACCGCGCCGCTCGTCCGAGCGCCCGCCGGGCCTCCACACCTCGATCATTTCCGGCTCGGGCACGATGGCGGGCGCGAGCTCGACGGCGATCACCTCGCTCGAGGCGGGGGCGACGGCGGCTTCGCCGGCGACCGTCGCGCCCGCGGTTTCGGCGGCGACGACCTCACCCATCTCGGCCGCGATCTGGACGGCAGGCTCGGAGGCCTCCTCGAGGGCCATACATTGCGCGACGGCCGCATCCGGCGTCGGCTCAGGCGCTGTCGCCGGCACGTCGTTCTGCGGCGCCCCGCTCGCCGGCTCCGGCGCGGGTATCGTCTCACCGACCGGCGCCGCCGCTTCAGCGGCGTGATCATGATGGTGCGTCGGCTCGACCGACGGCGCGGTTGCCTCGACCGGCGCGCGCTCGCTCGTCGGCTCGGTCGCGGCTACCTCGCCCGTACCGTCCGGCGTCGGCTCGGCAGTCTCGGCAGACGTTGGCGTCTCGACAGCTGGCGGCGCCATCGGCTCCGGCGGCTTCGGCCGGCGCTCCATGCGATAGCCGAGCGCGCGCAGGATCGAGGCGAAATCCTCGCCTGACGAGCCGGTGAGCGACGTCATCGCCTGGGTGACCATGAACGAGCGGCCATCGACGGCGCCCGCCGGCTTCTCGGCACTGCCGCCTTCGCGCCAGGACAGCGCCGGGCGGATCAGATCGGCGAGGCGCTCGAGAATGTCGACGCGCACCGCGCGCTCGCCGCACACCCGATAGCCGCTCGCCCGATAGAGCGCCTTCGGCGTCTCCTTGTCGGCCGCAAACGACGTGCGCCCGCTTGCCGCGAGCCGTTGCACCTCGTCGAGCCCCTTCACCTCCGGCCCGCCGTGCTTGAGCGCCCACAGCTCTGCGGCGAGCGCGCGCGGACCCGGCTTGAGCAGCGCCGGCACATAGATGTGGAAGGCGCCGAAGCGCACGCCGTGCTTGCGCAAGATCGCGCGCGCGCCCTGATCGAGGCTCTTCACGTCCTCGGCGACCTTCGAGCGCTCGAGCACGCCGAGCGCTTCGACCACCTGGTAGGCGATGCCGCGCGCGAGCCCGGTCACGTCGTCGGCGGCGCCGAGGACGAACAGCGGCGCCAGCAGCCGCTCGATGTGCGTGCGGGTCCACAGGTCGAGCCGCGTCTGCACGTGCTCGAGCGCGGCGCCGGTGAGATGCTCGTCGGAGAGGATGCGCACGCGCGGGCGCAGGATGTTGTCGCCGGCCGTGAGCTTCGCCACCGCCTCACCGATCCAGCGGACGGTGCCGCCGGCGGCGAGCACGAATTGCGAATCCGGCGCCTGCGAGAGGCGCGTCGCGCGTGCTTCGATCTCGCCAGCGAGCGCCTTCTGCGCCGCAGCGCCGAGCGCCTTGGCGTCGGTGCCGCCGCTGGTCGACTCCGGCGCGAAGCGGAAGCCATCGAGGCGCCCGATCGCGTGGCCTTCGACGACGACCTCGCCGGTCTTGCTGATCTCGGTTTCCAACATCGTGTTCTCTCGCAGCCGCCGCATCAACACGCTGGTGCGGCGGTCGACGAAGCGCTCGGTGAGGCGCTCATGCAGCGCGTCCGAGAGCTTGTCTTCGACCGCGCGGGCGACGCCCTGCCAATGGTCGGGGTCGGTGAGCCAGTCCGGACGGTTCGCCGCAAAGGTCCAGGTCCTGATATGCGCGATGCGTTGCGACAGTGTGTCGATGTCGCCGTCGGTGCGATCGGCCTGCGACACCTGCTCGGCAAACCAATCATCGGCAATTCTACCCTGTCGCGTGAGAAAACCATAGAGGGCGACGACAAGTTCCGAATGTGCGGCGGGCGAGAGCTTGCGATAGTCCGGTACCTGGCAGACTTCCCACAAACGCTCGACCGCATCACGCGATGTCGCGAGCGCGCGCACGTCCTCATCGCGCGATGCGTGATCGAGCACGAGAATATCTTCCGCGGTGGGCGCGCGCGTGAGGCCGCTAAGCGCCGGCGCCGCCGCGAGCGAGGCGGAAAGCGCGCCGACCGAGGAGAAATCGAGATCGGTGTTGCGCCACTGCAATATCTTCACGTTCTCGAAGCTGTGCGCTTCCAGCGCCTGCACCAGGTCGGGCTCGAACGGCGCGCAGCGACCGGTGGTGCCGAAGGTACCGTCGCGCATGGCGCGGCCGGCGCGGCCGGCGATCTGCGCGAGCTCGGCCGGGTTGAGCTTGCGAAACTGATAGCCGTCGAACTTGCGGTCGGACGCGAAGGCGACGTGATCGACGTCGAGGTTCAGCCCCATGCCGATCGCATCGGTGGCGACGAGGTAATCGACGTCGCCCGACTGGTAGAGGGCGACCTGAGCGTTGCGGGTGCGCGGTGACAGCGCGCCGAGCACGACGGCCGCGCCGCCGTGCTGGCGGCGGATCAATTCGGCGATGGCGTAGACCTCTTCGGCCGAGAACGCGACGATCGCGGTGCGGCGCGGCTGACGGGTGAGCTTCTTCTCGCCCGCGAAGGTGAGCTGCGACAGGCGTGGCCGGCTCAGGATGTTGGCGCCGGGCAGCAGCTTCTCGACCATCGGCCGCATGGTGGCGGCGCCGAGCACCAGCGTCTCGTCGCGGCCGCGCCGATTGAGCATGCGGTCCGTGAAGACGTGGCCCCGCTCGAGGTCGGCGCCGAGCTGGATCTCGTCGATCGCGACGAACGAGACGTCGAGATCGCGCGGCATCGCCTCGACGGTCGCGACCCAGAAGCGCGGATTGGCCGGCTTGATCTTCTCCTCGCCGGTGATGAGCGCGACCGCGTCGGCCCCGACCCGCTCGACCGCCTTATTGTAGACCTCGCGCGCGAGGAGCCGCAGCGGCAGCCCAATGATGCCGGACGAATGCGCGAGCATGCGCTCGATGGCGAGGTGGGTCTTGCCGGTGTTGGTAGGGCCGAGGACGGCGGTGACGCCATGACCACGCGCCACCGCATCACGCGAAGAGACCGAAGAGAAGGAGATGGGCATTCAGGGGTCCTGCCGGCGGGACGCGTCGGCGCCCTTATCGGCTTGAATCTGTATCACATTGCAACGCCGGGGGCGGCAAATTCGCTCCCCACCTCGCTGCGGCGAACGAGTCTCGAACGAATCGCGCCCGAATCGCTGACTCGCTTTGAGTCGGGATTCGTTCCATCCGACATATGGTGACGCGCGCGTGACGCTGCCACCACATCGTGGGGGACACCCGCGAACGAGGGCCCATTATGACGGTTTCGCTGCGGCGATTTCATTGTGACGGATCAGCGCGCCCGAATGATTTACGAAGCGTGACTTTTGGCGGCCCGGACGCGATTTGCAAAGATATCGAAGCGCGCCGGCGCGACAGCCGTGCGACCTCACTGGGTTTTCGTGCCGGCGGCCGAGGTCCGCGGCATGGCGGCGGTGACGAAATCGGTTGCTTCGAGCACGCCGATGCCGAGCGGCGTCGGCACCGTCACGCGAAAAGGCACCATCACACGCGTGCCGGCGATCGGCACGAGCCAGACTTCCATGTCGCGCTGAGCGACCAGATATCTGATCGCCTTGCGCTGGGGAACGTAACCGGCGATCGGAACGAAGTAGAGCGTGCAGACGACGGCCGGGCCCTGATAACCCTTCTCGGCCCTGACGGTATCCATGCGCTTGTAGGCGAGCTTGAGGTCGTAGCGCATGCGGCCGTCGAATATCGCGGCCTTGTGATGGCACGCCGCCGGGCCGATGAGCTCACCGCTGCCGACCACGTGGTTGAGCGCGCCCGACATCGGGTCGACCACGCCGCGCTTGTGCGCGTCGGTGACCGGGATGCGGTCGGGCTGCGGCGGGCTCGGCGGCTCGATCGCGAAATCCTTGACGTTGCCGGCTGCGAGCGTGATGCGCAGCTCCTCGGTGCTCTTGTCGGTCGTGATGCTCGAGGAATAGCTCGCCGGCACGAGATCGCCGTGCTTCACGGCGCCGCGCGACGCGCTCGTCCCCTGGCCATCGGCGAACATGCGCAGCAGGCCGGTGGTCTTGGCGCTCGCGGCCGCAGTGTAGCGATCGTCGCTGATGTCGATGACCCAGTTGCCGGTGCCGATCGGCAGACCCGCCAGTGTGACGACATAACGGGCATCGAGCCGCCCCTGGGCGTGCGCACCGCCCGGCACGATCGATGCCGCAAGCGCGCAGACAGCCGCCACGATAGCTCGCCGAAGCCTGAAACGCGCCGACACAGCCGCTGATCCTTCCCCACACCACCCGGCGGACGAATTCGAGAAACCGGAACTCGAAAGGCGCCCTGGCGGCCGGGCGCTCGCGCGCGGCTCGCCAGCCTTTCCATTCAGCGCCGAATAAGTCGTTTATGTGGTCCGGCACGCGACTGATAATGCATGGCCAACCCCTTGGTCCGCTTGGCGGACTCCGCCCGGCGCCGGGAGAGGCCGCAACCTTGACGCCCCGCGGCCGGGTCTCTATACGTCCGCCGTCCCATGACACACGGATGCTGCATCCGAGCCGCGCGAGGGCGCGAGGCCGCGAAAGACGGAAGGTTTCATAGCCATGTCCCGGCGTTGTGAATTGACCGGCAAGGGCGCGCAGGTCGGCCACAAGGTCAGCCACTCGAACATCAAGACCAAGCGGCGCTTCCTCGCCAATCTGGTCAACGTCACCATGATGTCGGACGCGCTCGGCCGCTCGGTGAAGCTGCGCATTTCCACCAATGCGCTGAAGACGGTCGACCGCCGCGGCGGCCTCGACGCCTTCCTGCTCAAGGCCAAGGACGAGGAGCTCTCGGTGCGCGCGCGCGACGTCAAGCGCGCGGTCGAGAAGAAGCTCGCGGCGGGCGCGTAATAAAACAGCGAATAGTGAGTAGCGAATAGCGAGTGGCGATCTCCTGTTCGCCATTCACAATTCGCTATTCGCTATTCGCTACTCACTATTCGCCATTTCAGTGCAGCCGACGCGCCGGCGCCGCGCGCGGCGTGCGGCGCGGCTCGGGCGGCTCTTTCTCGTCGAAGAGCTCGGCGAGCTTGTCGGTCATGGCGCCGCCGAGCTCCTCGGCGTCGACGATGGTGACGGCGCGGCGATAGTAGCGCGTCACGTCGTGGCCGATGCCGATCGCGATCAGCTCGACCGGCGAGCGGGTCTCGATCTCCTCGATCACCCAGCGCAGGTGGCGTTCGAGATAGTTGCCCGCGTTGACCGAGAGCGTCGAATCGTCCACCGGGGCGCCGTCGGAGATCATCATCAGGATGCGCCGCTGCTCGGTGCGCGCGAGCAGGCGCTTGTGCGCCCAGTCGAGCGCCTCGCCGTCGATGTTCTCCTTGAGCAGGCCCTCGCGCATCATCAGCCCGAGATTCTTGCGCGCGCGCCGCCAGGGGGCATCGGCGGACTTGTAGATGATGTGGCGCAGATCGTTGAGCCGGCCCGGATTGGGCGGCTTGCCGGCGGCGAGCCAGGCCTCGCGCGACTGCCCGCCCTTCCAGGCGCGCGTGGTGAAGCCGAGGATCTCGACCTTGACGCCGCAGCGCTCCAGCGTGCGCGCCAGGATGTCGGCGCAGGTCGCCGCCACCGTGATCGGGCGGCCGCGCATCGAGCCGGAATTGTCGAGCAGCAGGGTCACCACGGTGTCGCGGAAGCTCGTATCCTTCTCGCGCTTGAACGAAAGCGGATGCATCGGGTCGATGACGATGCGCGAGAGCCGAGCCGGATCGAGCAGGCCTTCCTCGAGGTCGAACTCCCAAGAGCGGTTCTGCTGCGCCATCAGCCGGCGCTGCAGTCGGTTGGCGAGGCGCGCCACCACGCCCTGCAGATGGGCGAGCTGCTTGTCGAGATAGCTGCGCAGGCGGTCGAGCTCCTCCGGCTCGCATAAATCCTCGGCGCCGACGGTCTCGTCGAACTTGGCGATGAACGGGCGATAATCCGGGCCGCGCGGCTCGTTCTGCCCGCGGTTGCGCGGACGCCAGGGCTCGGCGGCGTTGTCGGCGTCGCCCATCTCCGAGTCGTCCGGCATCTCGGCGGAGGGCGCGTCCATCGCCTCGGAGGCATCATCGGGCACCTCGTCGGTCGCGGCCTCGGCCTCCTCGAGGCTCATGCGCTCCATGTCCTCGGAATCGGAGGCCTCGCCGTCCTGCCCTTCCTCGTCCTTGCGGCCTTCCTCGTTCTGGCTCTCGTCGCTCTCCTCGTCCTCATCGTCGCGGCTGCGCTCGTCGCCCATGTCGAGCGAGTCGAGGAGATCGTGCACGGCATCGCCGAAGCCGCGCTGGTTCTCGACCAGCTTCTCGAGCTTGTCGAGATCGCGGCCGGCGCGGCCCTCGATCCATGGTCGCCACAGGTCGACCAGGCGGCGCGCCGCGGGCGGCGGCGGCAGGCCCGTCAGGCGCTCGCGCACCATCATGGCGACCGCTTCCTCGATCGGGGCGTCAGCGCGGTCGGTGATCTCGTCGAACTTGCCGCGATGAAACTTGTCGTCGAGCATCGCCGAGAGGTTGGTCGCCACCCCTTCCATGCGCCGCGCGCCGATCGCCTCGACGCGCGCCTGCTCGACCGCCTCGAACACGGCGCGCGCCTGCTGCCCGCCCGGCATCAGCCGGCGGTGGACGGACGCATCGTGGCAAGCCATCCGCAACGCGATCGAGTCGGCGTGCCCGCGCACGATCGCGGCCTCGGCCCGGGTGAGCTTGCGCGGCGGCTCGGGCAACCGCGCCTTGCCCCCCACCATGCCGGGACGCTCGGCCGCGAAAGAGACCTCGAGCTCCGGCTGGCGCGCGATCGCGCGCAGGCAGCCCGTGACGGCGCGCTTGAACGGCTCGGTCGGCGCTTCCTTGACGGGCGTCTTGGGCTTGGTGTTGGAGGACATCCGCTGTTCAGTCGATCGCTCGCGCTTCAGCTCCGATTCGGCTGCCAGCCCCCGCCGGGCGGCCCGACAATCGTGCGGGCGCCGCGGTCGAAGCTCAGCGCCTTCGTCGTGACGGCACCGGCGAAAGCGACGTTGCAGACGGCCAGCACGGCCGTCGCGAAATCGAACGAAATCGTGCGCATTGCGAGGCTCAACACGATCGCCAGGACCGTGATGAGGGCGGTCAGCGCGATCGCGACCGTCACCGTGAAGAACGACGAGAAGTCGCGCGCGTAGCCCCTGAGGCCGATCGCCATCGTGGCGAAACCCACCAGCAGAAGGAGGTACGTGACGACTTTGTAGACGATGAAGGACGGTTCGAAGGAGAACACCTTCGCTGACATCATGACCAGCGCCACGCCGCCGGCAAAGATCGCGGCGCTGCGCCGCCAGTGCTCGTAGGACATCCCTTGGAAAGTTGCCGTCATGCCGAGGATGCCGGCGCTGAACGCCAGCCACACGCCGCCGGCGACATTGTTGTTTCCTCCCAGTGCCGCGAGCACGAGGATGATGACGGCGAAAACCGTCAGCGCGACGGCATTGTGCCGCTCGTTCGGCGTTTCCCGGTGCACTTCGCCGGCGGGATGCGAATCCATCGTCTATCTCCGCGAGGGGACCGATCGCTTCTGCGAAAGCGGGCTCCCCTCATCGAGCCCGCCTCGTCGACCACTCTCTCGTTGCACTCTCTCGCCGCGCTGGCGAGCAACCCAAGATCAGCTCAACGCCACGTTCACCGAGCTCTCCGGCAGCTCCTGACCGAAGCAGCGCTGATAGAATTCGGCGACGATCGGCCGCTCGAGCTCGTCGCACTTGTTGAGGAAGGTGAGCCGGAACGCGAAGCCGATATCCCTGAAGATGTCGGCGTTCTCGGCCCAGGTGATCACGGTGCGCGGGCTCATCACGGTCGAAAGGTCACCGTTGACGAAGGCATTGCGGGTGAGATCCGCGACCCGCACCATCTTGCCGACGATGTCGCGGCCCTCCTCGGTGCGATAGTGCTTCGCCTTGGCGAGCACGATCTCGACCTCGTTGTCGTGCGGCAGGTAGTTGAGCGTGGTGACGATCGACCAGCGATCCATCTGCGCCTGGTTGATCTGCTGAGTGCCATGGTAGAGGCCCGAGGTGTCGCCGAGGCCGACCGTGTTGGCGGTGGCGAACAGACGGAACGCGGCGTGCGGCTTGATCACGCGGCTCTGATCGAGCAGCGTCAGCCGGCCGGACGACTCGAGGACGCGCTGGATCACGAACATCACGTCGGGCCGGCCGGCGTCGTACTCGTCGAAGCATAGCGCGACGTTGTGCTGATAGGCCCACGGCAGAATGCCGTCGCGGAATTCAGTGACCTGCTGGCCGTCCTTGATGACGATCGCGTCCTTGCCGATCAGGTCGATACGGCTGATGTGGCTGTCGAGGTTGACGCGCACGCACGGCCAGTTGAGCCGCGCCGCCACCTGCTCGATGTGCGTCGATTTGCCGGTGCCGTGGTAGCCCGTGACGATCACGCGCCGGTTGCGCGCGAAGCCGGCCAGAATGGCGAGCGTCGTGGCGCGATCGAAGCGGTAATCGGCATCGACATCGGGCACGTGCTCGTCGGCTTCCGAATACGCCGGCACCTCCATATCGCTATCGATTCCAAACACTTGCCGGACCGAAACTTTCATATCGGGCAGGCCGGCTTGCACTTCGGCAGTCATTGTTCCTCCGTGGCCTCGCATTGTCCGAGGCGCCGTACGGCATAGGTGCGGGTCGGATATTGCCGGCAACCTAGCAGAAAGGCCGGGGCCCGCGGAAGCGGCTGGAACGCCTTTCAGCGCCGCCGAAAACAACTATCTGCGGGCCGCGTGCCCAAGTCCAATCTCGAACACAAATCCAATGCATTTCAAATGGTTATGGTGGCGCCGCGGTGCAAGGCCCGTCACCCTTCCGGTGCAGGGGGAGGGTCGGATCGCGTGGAGCGAAACGGAATGCGATCCGGGGTGGAGTGACGGCCGCTCAGCCACTCCACCCCGGCGCCTTTCGCGCCGACCCTCCCCCTGCAGGTTCCCCCTGCAGGGGAGGGTCAAGAGATCAGCCCCATACCTCGCGTGCCGTCTCGACGATCATGGCGAGCTTCGCCCATTGCTCGTCCTCGGCGAGCACGTTGCCCTCCTCGGTGGACGCGAAGCCGCATTGCGGGCTGAGCGCGAGCTGGTCGAGATCGGCATGTTTCGCCGCCTCGTCGAGACGCCGCTTGATCGCGTCCTTGCCTTCGAGCTGGCCGGTCTTGGTGGTGACGAGGCCGAGCACCGCGGTCTTGCCCTTGGGCAGGAGGCGCAGCGGCGCGAACGACCCGGCGCGGTCGCTGTCGAACTCCATGAAGTAGCCGTGCACGTTGGCGCGGTGAAACAGCACTTCCTGCACGGCCTCGTAGCCGCCCGTCCCCATGAAGGTCGATTTGTAGTTGCCGCGGCACAGATGCATCGTGATCGTCATGTCGGACGGGATGTCGGCGATCGCCGCATTGATCAGATCCGCGTAGATGCCGCCGAGCTTTTCCGGGTCATCGCCGCGCGCCGCGACCTGGGCGCGGTATTTCTCGTCGCACAGCATGGCGATGAAGACCTCGTCGAGCTGCAAATAGCGGCAACCGGCGTCGGCGAAGGCGCGCACCGCCTTGGCGTAGGCGTCGCCGAGATCGGCGAAGAACTCGTCGAGACGCGGGTAGGCGCTTTCGCTGATCGGGCCGCGGCCGACGCGGCCGTACATCGCCGACGGCGCTGGGATCGTCATCTTGGGTGTGCGCTTCGTATGCGCCTGCACGAAACGGAAGTGCTCGATCATCGGATGGCCGCGGAAGTCGAGCTTGCCGGTCACGCGCGCGCCCTCGGCGCGCGTTGTGACGCCTGCAAAGGCGATGCCCTGATCCATGGCGTAGCGCTCGACGCCGGCGAGGCCCCAGAGGAAATCGAGGTGCCACCACGAGCGGCGGAATTCGCCGTCAGTGATGGAGTCGAGTCCCACATCCTCCTGTCGCTTGATGAGCTTCTCGATCTCGCGATCCTCGACCGCTTGCAGCGCCTCCGCCGTGATCTCGCCCTTGGCGCGCTTCGCCCGCGCCTCCTTGATGGGCGCCGTACGCAAGAGGCTGCCGACATGGTCGGCGCGGAACGGCGGCTTGATGCGTTGCATGTGTTTCCTCCCCGACGGTCATTGCGAGTTGACCGAAGGTCGACGAAGCAATCTCGTTTCGCGGCGCGAGATTGCTTCGGCGTGGTTCGCACGCCTCGCAATGACGGGATCGATGTCAGCAATACCCGACGGATTTGAGATAATTATACGCCTCGATGATCTCGCGCAGCTTGTCCTCGGAGCCGCGGTCGCCGCCATTGGCGTCGGGATGGTGGCGCTTCACCAGCTCCTTGAAGCGCGCCTTGATCTCGGTGCGTTGAGCGTCGATCTCGAGCCCGAGCGCATGCAGCGCCTTGCGCTCGGCGTTGCGCACCATGCGCCGCTCGGTTTCCTGGCGCGTCGGGCCGCGGCGCGGCCGCGCACCGAGCTCGCCGAACATCTCGAACGGATCTTCGGCGCCGTCATAGACGTTGTCGAAGCGCGTGCGCGGCTTGGCGGCGCGGTGACCGCCGAGCATGCCCATCTTCCAGGTCGGACGATGGCCGGTGACGGCGTCCTTCTGGTAGCGCGCGACCGCATCCTCGGTCATCCCGGCGAAAAAATTATATGAGGAATTGTACTCGCGCACGTGATCGAGGCAGAAGCGCCAGTACTCGCGCTCATGGTCGCGCCCCTTGGGGGCGCGGTGCGTCGCGCCGTGCGCGCAGCCCGGCCAGTCGCAGGACGGCAGCGAGGTGCGCAGCCGGCGGTCTTCATCCGGCTTGACGCGAATACGATCGAACAGGGGCGAGTCGAATTTCATGACCCAACATTATGCGGATGTTGGAGCTTAACCCGCAAGCTTGACAAATTCGTTTCGCCGTAGGCCGACGTTTGCGCCAATCGCACCATTGACAGAGCCATTGCTCGCCCATTGACCACCGGGGCTAGCGCTGGCTAAGCCCAGCCCCATGCCAGAGCGCGTTGTCGATATCATGACCGAGAAGCTGACCGCGGCCTTTGCGCCCGCGAGCCTCCGCGTGGTGGACGAATCGCACCAGCACAAAGGCCATGCGGGCCACCGCCCGGGCGGGCAGACCCATTACCGGCTCTATATCGTGTCGGAGGCGTTCCGAGGGAAGAGCCGAATCGACCGCCATCGCATGATCAATCAGGCGCTTGCAGGCGAGCTCGCCGCCGGGGTGCACGCGCTGGCGATTCACGCCTCCGCGCCTGGGGAGGGCGGCGCGGCCTGAGGCATCCTCCCCAAGCCGTTGCGCAACCATGCCGCAGCCTGGCCGGCGTTCCGGCCGCGGAACAAACGCGATAAGTTATGTGCTGCGGCGCTTGATGACGGATTGGGCGACGGACGAGAGACGGACGAGATATGCGCCGCGGGAGGATCACGCATGAGGCGCCGTGACTGGCTCGCAGTTGCAACCCTCTGCCTCGCGCTCGGATCGGTGCAGGGCGCGGGAGCGCAAGACTACCCGACCCGGCCCGTGACCATCATCTCCGATGCCGCGGCGGGCTCGACGCCCGACGTTGACGCCCGCTTCATCGCCGACGGCCTGGGCAAGATTTGGCACCAGCAGGTGATCGTCGTCGATCATCCGGGAGCGAGCGGCGGGATCGCGGCGCGGCTCGCCGCCGAGGCGCAGCCCGACGGCTACACGCTCTACATGCCGGCGCTCGCGACCTTCATCACCCAGCCCGGCCAGGTGCCGAACCTGCCGCTGCAGGTGCCGCGCGATTTCGCCGCCATCGGCTTCACGGCGGAGAACCCGATGTTCTTCGCGGTCAACCCTCAGCTCGGGGTGAGCACGCTGCCGCAGCTGATCGCGCTCGCCAAGCAGAAGCCGGGCGAAATCTCCTACGCGACGACCGGCGTCGGACGGCTCACCCATCTCACCGGCGAGCTCTTGCAGATGCGCGCCGGCATCAAGCTGCTGCTCGTGCCCTACAACGGCGGCCCGGCACGCGCCGCGAGCGACGTCGCGCAGGGGCGCGTGTCCTTCATCATCGAGGGCTATTCGGGCATCGCGGCCGCGATCAAGTCCGGCTCGCTGAAAGCGATAGCGGTCGCCTCGGCGGAGCGGCTACCCGACTTCCCCGACCTGCCGACCGTCGCCGAGACGCTGCCCGGCTTCGCCGCCACCGGCTGGCAGCTGATGGTGGCGCCCAAGGGCACGCCGGACGCGATCATCCAAAAGGTGAGCCGCGATCTCATCACCGTCACCAAGGATCCTGGCCTGAAGGCCAATCTCGGTCGCCTCGGCAGCTACTCGCGCTCGATGGACGTCGCGCAGGCGATCGCCTTCGCGCACGACCAGCAGGAGATGTGGGCGCCGGTGCTCAAGCAGGTCGCCGCCAAGACGAAGTGATAATATGATCGGCGGGCGACTGGCCGGCGTAGTGCGTCGGACCGGCGGGTCGCGCGGGGTAGGCCGATGATTGGGCGCATCGAGGTCGTGCCGGCCGACGAGGGCTGGCGCCATGCCGGGCCGCTCATTCGATCGATCCGTTCGCCGGAGGTGGTGGCGACCCTGCCCTGGCGCGACGTCACGTGGGGTACGCCCGCCTGCCGCGTGCTCGCCTTCGATCGCGAGGCGCCATCGTCCCCACACGGGCATCACATTGCGCGAGGCGGATTGGAATGGCCGCGGCGTGCGCATCGGCGGCATCGGCGGCGTCGTCACGCGCGAGGACGGCCGCCATTGCGGCATCGCCAGCACGGTGATGCGACGCGCGATGCAGGAGCTTGCCGACACCCACGAAGTGGATTTCGGGCTGCTTTTCTGTGAGCCGCGGCACGCGCCAGTCTATGAGAAGCTCGGGTGGCGGCGCTTCGCCGGTGAGGTCTTCGCGCTGCAGCCGCACGGCCGCCTACATGCTCGATCTCGCGCTGGCGCCCCGAGGCCGCACGCTCGATCTGTGCGGCCTGCCCTGGTGAACCTCAGCGCATGGGCTCAAGCCGCATGACGGCTCTTGGCGACCGGCGTGATGCGCAGCGCGGTCAGGCGATTGCGCTCGCGGCGCAACACCCTGAATCGAAAGCCGTGGAACGTGAAGCTCTGGCCGGGATCGGGAATCAGCCGCGCCTCGTGGATGACGAGGCCGGCGATCGTGGTCGCTTCCTCGTCCGGCAGGTTCCAGTCCATCACCCGGTTGAGGTCGCGAATCGGCACCGCCCCGTCGACATTGACCGAGCCATCCGGCTGCGGCCGCACGCCCGGCACCGCGACGTCATGCTCGTCGGTGATGTCCCCGACGATCTCCTCGAGGATGTCCTCCAACGTAACGATGCCCATCATCTCGCCGTACTCGTCGACGACGAGCGCGAACGGCGTCTTGCGGCGGCGGAACGCTTTGAGCTGCTCGCTCAGCGGTCGGATCTCCGGCACGAACCACGGCGGCCGCGCGATCTTGGCGAGATCGACCTTGGACGCGTCGCCGTCGGCGCCGCGCAGCGCATGCAGCAGATCCTTGGCGTGCAGGATGCCGATGATGTTCTCCGGTGTCTCGCGCCACAGCGGCACGCGCGTCACCGGCGCGGCGAGCACGGCCGCGACCGCCTGCTCGGGCGGCTGGCCGGCATCGACCATGATCACCTCCGTGCGGTGGATCATGACGTCGGCGACCGTCAGATCGCGCAGGTCGAGCAGGCCGCCGAGCATGTCGCGGTCGAGCTTCTCGACGCCGCCCTCGCGGTGAAACAGGTCGACGGCGCCGCGCAACTCCTCGTGCGGCGAGAGAATCGGCTTGGTCTCGCCGATCTTGTAGCCGAAGACGGCAAGAATCCGGGGCACTATCCAGTAGATCGCGGTCAGCACCGGCGTGAGCAAGCGCACCACCCAGCGGATGGGACGCACCACCGCGAGCGCGAAACGGTCGGGCGCATCGATCGCCACCGTCTTCGGCAGCACCTCGCAGAAGACGACGATCAGCACCGTCATGATGATGGTGGCGGCGAGCACGCCGCCCGCGCCGAACCATTTCAGCAGCAGGCCGGTCGCGAGCGTCGAGGCCGCGATGGTGGCGACGTTGTTGCCGATCAGCAGGGCGCCGATCAGCTCCTCGCGCTCCTCCAGCAGCCGGTTGACGATGCCGGCCTTGGGGTCGCCGTCCTTGGCGAGCCGCAGCATGGTGGCGCGCGACGACGCGGTGAGCGCCGTCTCGCTGCCGGAGAAGAAGAAGGCCGCCAGCAGACAGAGCGCGACCGCAAGCAGGACGATCCAGTCGGCGGCGGTCATTGGGCGAGCTTGTCGGCCAGGAAGGCGCGCACCTGGGCGGCATCGACGTCGGACGCGACGAAGGCCTGGCCGATGCCGCGGACGAGAATGAACGTCAGCCGGCCGCGTCGCACCTTCTTGTCCTGCGCCATCAGGTCCATCAGTGCATCGACCCCCGGCACGCCGCCGGGTACCTGAGAAATGTGGGTCGGCAGGCCGACCTTGCCAAGGTGGCGCTTGACCCGGTCGGCATCGCCCTGCGGCAGGAGCCCGCGCGCAACGGAGAAATCGAACGCGAGCGACATGCCGAGCCCGATCGCCTCCCCATGCAGCAGCCGGTCCGAGAACCCCGCCGCCGCCTCGAACGCGTGCCCGAACGTGTGGCCGAGATTGAGGAGCGCGCGGTCGCCGGTCTCGCGCTCGTCGCGAGCGACGATATCGGCCTTCATGCGGCAGCTAACCGCGATCGCGTGCTCGCGCGCCCCGGCGCGGCCGGCGAAGAGATCGTCCGCATTGGCGTCGAGCCAGGCGAAGAAGCCGGCGTCGCCGAGCAGGCCGTATTTGACGACCTCGGCGTAACCGGCGCGGAACTCGCGGACGGGGAGCGAGTCGAGCAGCAGCGTATCGATCACCACCAGCACCGGCTGGTAGAAAGCGCCGATCAGGTTCTTGCCGTGCCGCGAGTTGATTGCGGTCTTGCCGCCGACCGAGGAGTCGACCTGCGCCAGCAAGGTGGTCGGCACCTGCACGAAGTCGAGGCCACGCCGCACCGCGGCCGCGCAGAAACCGGCGAGATCGCCGACCACGCCGCCGCCGAGCGCAATCACCACGTCGCCGCGCTCGATGCGCGCCGCGATCAGCGTGTCGCAGACGCGCTCGAACATGGCGATGCTCTTCGATCCTTCGCCGGGTGGAACGGTCACATGGGTCGTCGTGATGCCGGCCGCGGCGAGCGCCGCCTGCGCGTCCTTCAGCAGGACGCGCTCGACATTCGCGTCGGTGACGATCGCCGCCCTGGCGCCCGGCTTGAGCGCGGCGACGCGGCTGCCGAGCGAGGCAAGCAGCGCGCGGCCGATGACGATGTCGTAGGACCGCGCGCCGAGCGCGACGCGCACCGTGACGGGTTCGGAGCCGGTCTCCTTCGCGCGCAGAGGGGTGATCATGCGGCGGACTCCGGCACGCCAAACCATGCGCTCAACGACGCGACGATCTCGTCGACGATCGCGTCATGCGGCACGTCGCGCGACAGCACGGTGAGATCGGCCTCGGCATAGATCGGGTAGCGCTGCTCGATCAGCGCGGTCAGCGTCGCGGCAGGATCGTCGGTTTTGAGCAGCGGCCGATCGCCGCGCCGCTTGATGCGCTTCATCAGCACCTCGAGCTCGGCCTTGAGCCAGATCGACACGCCCTTGCGGCGGATCGCGGCGCGCGTGTCGGGATTCATGAAGGCGCCGCCGCCGGTCGCCAGCACCTGCGGACCCTGGTCGAGCAGGCGGGCGATCACCCGCGCCTCGCCGGCGCGGAAATAGGGTTCGCCGTGACGCTCGAAGATCTCCGCGATGGTCATGCCGGCCGCCTGCTCGATCTCGCTGTCGGCGTCGACGAAAGCGATGCCGAGCCGCGTCGCCAGCCGCCGTCCGATCGACGACTTGCCCGATCCCATCATGCCGACGAGCACGATCGCGCGCGGGCCGAGCGCCGCGATCACCGCAGCGTCGTCGGGCCTGGCAAGGGCGGAATCGGGTACTGCAATCTCTGGCATGGTCGCGCGTCCAGCGGCGGAGGTGTCCCATAAACAAGCCGGCGAGACAACGGCGGCCATAACGCGATACCGCGCCGAAGTGTCTTTACAAAACTTTACCCGGCCGAGAAGCCCAGGCAACGCGGCCCGCCTAGCTTGGCGCGCGTGGCGCTTCAGCCACGCCTCCCAGGAGAAATCCCATGAGTGACACGAGCGAGATCAGTTCGGTCCGTCCGGCCCGGCGCGGGCGCCGCGCGGTCGTCATGCTGGTGGTGGCGCTCGCCGGCGGCCTCGTCGGCGCGTTCGCGACCCAGTCCCTCGGCCAAGGCTTTGGCCCGCCCTGGCACATGACCGTGATGGGCCCAGGCGGGGCGCACCGTCCGTTCGGCGGACCGCCGCTCACGGCCGACCAGATCGCCGAGCATGCCGATCACATGGTGCGCCACCTCGCGATCGAGCTCGACGCCTCGGCCGACCAGACGACCAAGCTCGAGGCGATCGTCAAAGGCGCGGTGACCGACCTCGTGCCGATGCGCGACAAGATCATGGCGGCGCGGGCGCAGGCGCGCACCCTGCTCACCGGCCCGAGCGTCGATCGCGCCGCAATCGAGAAGCTGCGCGCCGAGCAGATGGCCAACTTCGACGCGGTCAGCAAGCGCATCACCCAAGCATTCGCCGACATGGCCGACGTGCTCACCCCCGACCAGCGCCGCAAGATCGACGAGATGCTGCCGCGGCCGGGCGAAGGCGGGGGCTACTGGCACGGCTGGCATCGGGGCTAAACTCGCCCTCGATGCCGCGAATCCTATTGATCGAAGACGACCCGCGCCTCGCCGAGATGGTGGCCCGCTATCTCGGCGAGGCGGGCTTTGCCGTTACGCTGGCAGCAACCGGCCAGAGCGCCATTTCACTCGCGGCGCGCGAGGCCTTCGACGCGCTGATCCTCGACCTGATGCTGCCCGACATCGATGGGCTCGACGTGTGCCGTCAGATCCGCGGCCGCAGCGACACGCCGATTCTGATGCTGACCGCGCGCGGCGACGCCCTGGACCGCGTGGTCGGCCTGGAAATGGGCGCCGACGACTATCTGCCGAAGCCGTTCGAACCGCGCGAGCTGCTCGCCCGCCTCAAGGCGATCCTTCGCCGCCGCAACGGCGAGCCGCGGGCAGACCTGCTGCAGTTCGGCCGGCTGCAGATCGATCCCGCCGCACTCGAGGTGCGCCTCGACGGCGAGGCAAGGTCCCTCACCAGCCACCAGTTCGCGCTTTTGCTTGTCCTCGCGCGCCACGCCGGCCGGGTGATGTCGCGCGACGCGATCATGGACGCGCTCAAGCACGAGCCGCTCGAAGCCTTCGACCGCTCGATCGACGTGCACGTGTCGCGAATCCGCGCCGCCATCGAGGACAATCCGAAAAAGCCGCGCCGGGTGATCACGGTGCGCGGTGCCGGCTACGTCTTCGCCAAGGCGCAGGATTGATGGCGCAGGACTGATGGCGCACGGCTGATGCGGCACCTCTACCAGAAGATCTACCTCACCATGATCGCGAGCCTGTTGCTCGTGGTGGTGGTCGCCGGCGGAGGATGGCGGATCGGCGGCGGCGAGCGGGTGGTCACGCAGGCTTTCGAGATGGCAGGCGAGCTGGCGGCCGCGGCGCTGCCTGCGCCGGACGCGCCGCGCGCCGACCAGCAGACGGCGATCGAGCAACTCGGGCGCAAGCTGCGCCTCGACCTTGCGCTGTTCGATGGCGTCGGCCGGCCGATCGCATCGTATGGCCGGCCGCTGCCGCCGCCGCCCGAGGACATGACCACCGGCGGCTGGCTGCATGGGCGATTCGGCCCCGCCTGGAGCTTTCGCCTGCCGGACGGGCGGTGGATCGTGGCACGCGCGCCGATGCGGCACAGGAATCCGGCGGTCGGCCTCGCGCTGTTCCTCGGCGTCATCGCGCTCGTGGTTGCGGTCGCGGCCTTTCCGGTGGTGCGCGGGCTGACGCGCCGGCTCGAGCGGCTGCAGACCGGCGTCGAGACGCTCGGCGCCGGACGACTCTCCGCCCGCGTCAAGGTCGAGGGCCGCGACGAGGTGGCGCGCCTCGCCGCAAGCTTCAACCGCGCCGCCGCGCGCATCGAGGAGCTCGTCGGCGCGCACCGCATGCTGCTCGCCAATGCGTCGCACGAGCTGCGCACGCCGCTGTCGCGCCTGCGCCTCGGGCTCGAGCTCTACGAGCAGCGCCAGGATCCGGCCGTGAAGGCCGAGCTCGCCCGCGACATCGCCGAGCTCGACGGGCTCATCGACGAGATCCTGCTGGCGAGCCGGCTCGACGCGGCGCCGGCGCTGCATGCCGAGCCGCTCGACCTGCTCGGGCTCGCCGCCGAGGAATGCGCCCATTACGACGACTGCACGCTCACGGGCGCGCCCGTCACGATCCATGGCGATGCGCGTCTGCTGCGTCGATTGATCCGCAACCTGCTCGACAATGCGCGCCGCCATGGCGCGCCGCCGATCGCCGTCTCGGTGTCGCGGCGCGACACGCAGGCCGTCATCGAGGTGGCGGACGGCGGCGTCGGCATCCCGGAAGCCGAGCGCGACAAGGTGTTCATGCCGTTCCATCGCGTGGGCGGCGAGAGCAAGGGCGCCGGCCTCGGCCTCGCGCTGGTGCGGCAAATCGCACGGCTGCACGGCGGCGATGCCGCCGTGGCGCCGCGGCCCGGGCAGCCGAGCTGCCTCGAGGTCACCTTGCCGATGGCATGACGGCTCGCGGGCATCTGCGCCCATAGCCGAGGCATATTCCGATTCCATCGGATCGGGATGTGCCTTAGAACTGCTCCACCGCCTTGCGAATCGAAGCCGCCGCGGAGCGCGCATCCATGCCGAGCCTGCTGCGATTTCTCACCGTGCTCGCGATCATCTTCGGCATCTGCTACGGCGTGCTGTGGGCGC
The DNA here is from genome assembly GCA_035293985.1 of Xanthobacteraceae bacterium. GTDB lineage: Bacteria > Pseudomonadota > Alphaproteobacteria > Rhizobiales > Xanthobacteraceae > JAVDCA01. The sequence goes on along the minus strand of DATGLS010000037.1, from coordinate 68,010 downwards.
TCGCGACCTTCGTCAATCCGAAGCCGCGCGAGATCACCGTGACGGTGCCGCCCGACAAGTTCGTCAAGCAGCCGCCGCACTGACGCGAGCAGCTCATGCCGCGCCGAGCCGACCAGCAAACGAAACGCCGGACGACGTCATCGCCGCAGCGCCTGACCGAGCTCTTCCTCGACATGCTGGCGGCCGAGCGGGGCGCCGGCGAGAACACGCTCGAGGCCTATGGCCGCGACCTCGACGATCTCGCCCAGCATCTCGCGAACGCCGGAACCACGGTCGCGGCCGCCACCACGGCCGACCTGCGATCCTATCTCGCGTCGCTCGCGCGGCGCGGCTTTGCGGCATCGTCGGTCGCGCGCCGGCTCTCCGCCCTCCGCCAGCTCTATCGCTTTCTCTATGCCGAAGGCCATCGCCCCGACGACCCCGCCGCCGTGATCGAAGGGCCGAAGCGCGGGCGCCCGCTGCCGAAGGTGCTCTCGATCGCCGAGGTCGATCGCCTGCTCGCGACCGCGCATGCCGCCGCGAACGATGCGGGGCGATCCGATACAGAGCGGCTGCGCGCGATGCGTCTCGCCTGCCTGCTCGAGGTGCTGTATGCGACCGGGCTGCGCGTGTCCGAGCTGATCGCGCTGCCGGCCACGGCGGCGCGGCGCGACCAGCGCATGCTGGTGGTGCGCGGCAAGGGCGACAAGGAGCGGCTGGTGCCGCTCAACAATGCCGCGAAGCGCGCCATGGGCGATTATCTGGCGCGCCTCGCCGCGCGCGAGCACAGCGTCGAATCGAAATGGCTGTTTCCCTCCTTCGCCGAAAGCGGCCACCTGACGCGCCAGCACGCCGCGCGCGAGCTCAAGGCGCTCGCCGCCGCCGCCGGCATCGGCGCCGACCGCGTGAGCCCGCACGTGCTGCGCCACGCCTTCGCGAGTCACCTGCTGCAGAACGGCGCCGATCTGCGGGTGGTGCAGACCCTGCTCGGCCACGCCGACATCTCGACCACGCAGATCTACACCCACGTCCTCGACGAGCGGCTGAAGAGTCTGGTGCGCGACCTCCATCCGCTGGCCGAGAAGCCGTAGGCGCAAGGTCGCGCCGCTTTGCTCGACTCGCTTTGCTTGACTTGAGCCTGCTCCCGGGCTTGTTTCGCCCAATCGCGGGGAGCCGCTCCGAGGCCTGATGCGCAGCTATCTCGATTTCGAAAAACCGGTCGCCGAGCTCGAGGCCAGGATCGACGAACTGCGCGCTCTCGCGGCGAGCGGCGACTCGGCCGCGATCAGCGAGGAGATCACGCGGCTCGAGGCGAAGGCCTCGGAGGAACTGGCCGAGCTCTATGCGGCGCTGACCCCCTGGCAGAAGACGCAGGTCGCGCGCCATCCGCAGCGCCCGCACTGTCTCGACTATATCGCGGCGCTGCTGACCGAGTTCGTGCCGTTCGCGGGCGATCGCAAGTTCGGCGACGACGAGGCGATCGTCGGCGGCTTCGGCCGCTTCCGCGGCGAGAGCGTATGCGTGATCGGGCACGAGCGCGGCTCGACCACGGAAAGCCGGCTCAAGCACAATTTCGGCATGGCCAAGCCCGAGGGCTATCGCAAGGCGGTGCGGCTGATGGAGATGGCCGATCGCTTCGACATTCCGGTGCTCGCGCTGGTCGACACCGCAGGCGCCTATCCGGGCATCGGTGCCGAGGAGCGCGGCCAGGCCGAGGCGATCGCGCGCTCGACCGACGCGTGCCTCTCGCTCGGCGTGCCCAATGTCGCGATCGTTCTGGGCGAGGGCGGCTCGGGCGGCGCGATCGCGATCGCGACCGCGAACCGGGTGTTGATGCTGCAGCACGCGATCTACAGCGTGATCTCGCCGGAGGGCGCCGCCTCGATCCTGTGGCGCGACACGGCCAAGGCGCAGGAGGCGGCCACCAACATGAAGATCACGGCCGACGACCTCATGCGCTTCGGTGTGATCGACGCGATCGTGCCGGAGCCGGTGGGCGGCGCCCATCGCGATCCGCCGGCCGCGATCGCGGCGACCGGCGACGCGCTCGCGAGGGCGTTCGGCGACCTCGCCGGGCTCGATCGTGAGACGGTGCGACGGCAGCGGCGGGAGAAGTTCCTGGCGATCGGCCGCTCGCTGACGTAGATCGACAGCATTGGTCAATATTGTCTGGCGGACTAACGCAGATCGCGCAGGGTACAGATAGATCAAATCGGATACGTACCAAGTATAGACCGTGCCATGCCAGCCGGAGAGCCTTTTACCACCGGCCCGGGCGCCTGGCTGGAACGATTTACCGACCGTTCACCAAAGTCGTGCTCAAACCACAGGGCGGAAAACTGCGCCTTGCTTAGACCACACCTTAAGGATAACGATTCTTGAACGTCGGGACGGTGCCCGCCACCGCAGGGGGAGTATCGCGTTGAAACGTCGTCCGGCCATCTTGGCCCGCACGCTGTTCGCGTCGGCTGCGCTTGCGTGCGCCGTCGCGCTGGGCGGCTGCGAGACCGACGGCACGGGGACGATGATTCCAGAGCGTGCGATGGCGCCGCTCTCCGACGACATGCTCGCCCTCCTCGTCAAGAAGGACATGCCGAAGGAGAGCCCGATCCTCGTCCGCATCTTCAAGGAAGAGGCGGAGCTCGAGGTGTGGAAGCAGGACTCGAGCGGCCAGTACGGCCTGCTCAAGACCTATCCGATCTGCCGCTGGTCGGGCGCGCTCGGTCCCAAGATCAAGGAAGGCGACCGCCAGGCGCCGGAGGGCTTCTACGCGATCACGCCCGGGCAGATGAACCCGAACTCGAACTGGTACCTGTCGTTCAACATCGGCTTCCCCAACGCCTATGACCGCGCCAACGATCGCACCGGCGCGTTCCTGATGGTGCACGGCGACTGCTCATCGGCCGGCTGCTATGCGATGACCGACGAGCAGATGGGCGAGATCTACGCGCTCGCCCGCGAGGCGTTCGCCGGCGGGCAGAAGGAATTCCAGGTCCAGGCCTATCCGTTCCGCATGACCGCCCTCAACATGGCGCGCCATCGCAACAACCCCGCCATGCCGTTCTGGCGCATGATCAAGCAGGGCAACGACATCTTCGAGACGACGCACCGGGAGCCGAAGGTCGACGTCTGCGGCAAGCACTACGTGTTCGATGGCGAGACCAAGGGCCACTTCGACGCGCGGCGGCCCTGCCCGGCCTATAAATTGCCCGACGAGATCGAGGCCGCAGTCCAGGCGAAGCAGCAGAAGGACGACCGCGATTACGCCGCGCTGGTCGCACGCAACATCCAGACGGTGCCGTTCAACACCGGCGTCGACGGCGGCATGAACAAGCTCTTCCTCGCCAAGCTGAAGGAAGAGGACAGCAAGCGCAACGGCGGCAATCCGATCTTCGCGCTGATGTCGGACCAGCACGTTCCGGCGATGGGCAACAACGTCAACCCGCCGCACCTGCCTGACGCCGTTACGACGACGACAGCCTCGGTCGCGCCGCCCCCCGCCGCACCGCCGACGCATGTTGCGTCCGCCGACACCGGGGCATCGCATTCCATGTTCCGCAGCCTCGCGCCCAGCAACTGGTTCGGCCACGAGGACACGCCGCCGCCGGCCCCGACGCAAGCCCTGACGCAGCCGAAGCCGCGGCCGACCGTCGAGGCGAAGGCCGAGCCGCCGCATCACGCGCACGCGTCGCCCCATGCGACGCAGTCGCGTCCGCAGGTCGCCGAGCACAAGCAGGCGCCGCCGCAGGCACCCGCCCCTGTCGCGAACGCCGCGCCACCGGCACCGCCGGCGACGCCGCCCGCATGGCCGGCGCCCGCGCCGCAGGCGCCCGCACAGATGGCGGGTGCGGCGCCGGTCGTCTCCTCGTCGAGCTTCAACAGCCGCTGGTCTGAAGTGCACTGAGACACGACGAACCGCAGAGCAGGCTCCCCGGCACTGCTGTCCATTCGCCGCATGTGACGCGTGGCGCTGCCTATTCGACCGCCTTGCGGGCCGCCGCGGTCGAGTTCACATTCGCGCAATACAACGCAGCGTCCCGCCGGCGGAATTTTCGCAATGCATCCGCGCGGGCCTGCCGACGGCGGCGCGCTGATTAGGCGCTGCTCCGACGTCGATCCTCGGAGTACGGCGGCATCGAATTTGCGCCTAAGCGGGTTGTTCACGCCCCTCTCGACACCACCGCGCCCGCTTCCTACGCGTCTGATGTCAGCGTTCCGAAGAGGCCATTCGCGTGTCCGCAGGATTTCCTCATGACCGCACGACGACAGGGCTTACCGGCGTGCCCCGGCGCTCCGCCTTGCTGCTGTTGCGGCACCACGTCGAGAACGGCATCTCGGTCTCGCTGTGTTTCGCGGTCGTCGTGCTCGCGGCCGGGGAGCTCGCCGGTTTCGACGTGGCCATTTTCGTCGGAAGCGGCGCGATGTGTGTCAGCATCGTCGATCAGCCCGGACCGTTGCCGAGAAAGGCACGCGCCCTTGGCGCCGCCCTGCTCTCCAGCACCCTGGTCTCGCTGCTCGCGAGCCTCACCGCCGATCATCCATCGAGAATGGCAGGGCTCGTCGCCGTGACGAGCGCCGGCTTCGCGTTCGTCAGCGCCTTCGGCCGCACCGCGCTCGTCATCGGGATAACGGCCGTGCTGGCCCTGATCACCGGAATGGCGGCGCCATCGCACAACCCGGTCATCGTCTTCGAGCATTCGTGGCTGTTCTTCTTCGGTGGCGCTGCCTACGCAATGCTCGCCCTGCTCGCGTCCTGGTGCCTGGATGACCGAAATCGCCGCATGTTCCTCAGCGAGGCGCTGCTCGCGATGGCCGCCTATCTGCGCGCGCGCGGCAGGCTCTACGATCGCGACGTTTCGGAGCGATCGGCGCTCGCCACCGTCATCGAGCGGCACGGCGCGCTCATGGAACGCCTGCAGGCGGCGCGCGACACGATCTTCATCGGAAGGCCGAGCCGCGCGCGGCAGAGATGGATCGCAGGCATGCTCGGCCTGCTGGATCTCTATGAAGCCGTGCTCGCCACCGATGCCGATTGGGAGGCACTGCGCGAATTGGCCGATGCCGATGCCTTGCGTCCGATCACCTGTCTCAGCGATGCCTTGGCGAACGATATCGAAGCGCTGGCGCTGATCCTGAGCTCGGGCGCGGGAAGCAGACCGGGCTGCCAGCATCCCGAATTGCTGACCCGGCTGGACGAGGCCCTCGCCGAGGCCACCGCCGCCGGCCGTGCCGATGCGGTGGCGGGACTTCGCCCCACCCGCAACAAGCTCGCCCAGGTCGTGACGCGCACCCGGCGACTGGCCGAGACGATCGCGCCGTCGCAGGACACGGCGCCGACGCTGCCGGCCATCGACCTCCGGCTGTTCGTGCAGCCGCCGTCGCGCCTTGTGGCGACGCTACGCACACATTTGAGCTTGAGCTCGCCGGTGGCGCGCTACACGATCCGCCTCACCCTGGCGATGCTCGCAGCCTACGCCGTGACGGTGGCCTTCCCCAACTATGTCCACGGCGGCTGGATCCTGCTCACGGTCGCCCTGATCATGCGAGCAAGCTATGCGGTCACGCGTCAGCGCCGAACCGATCGTTTGATCGGCACGCTTGCGGGCTGCGCCGTCACTGCCGCCGTGATGCCCATCCTTCCGACCTATGGTGTGGTCGCCGTCATCATCGTCAGCATCGGCGTCGCGCACGCGTTCGCGGGCGTGAATTACAAGATCACCTCTTTGGCAGCATCGCTGATGGCGCTGCTTCTGCTGCATTTTCTCGAACCAGCGACCTTCTATGTCGTGGACCGGATCGCCGATACGCTGATCGGCGCCGCGCTTTCCGCGGTCTTCGCCCGCGTTCTGCCCAGCTGGGAGTGGAAAGATGTACCGCGGCTCGCGTCCGCCCTCCTCGCGGCCGACCGCAGTTATGCGGCGCAGGCGCTCACCCCCACATCGGAGGATCAGGCGTACCGGCTCGCACGCAAGAGGGTGCTCGACTGCTTCACGACGCTGGCCACGACCACCCGCCGGCTCTCGACCGAGCCGCACGTGCAGGAACGCACGCTGATCAGCCTGAACGAGCTGCTCGGCGCCAATTATCTGCTCGCGTCCGATCTCGCTTCCGTCCAGGGCTTTTTGCAGGGGCCGCTCGGCGAGCTCGATACCAAGCTCGCGTCGAGCCTGCTGAAGGAATTTCGCGAGCGGGTCTTGCAGATTCTGAGCAGCGACGCATCGCACCCGCCGCCGGAGTCGCTGCGGCGCCGCGGCTGGCTGGAACTGAGCAACGCGCACCCGCTCCCAATGCTGCGCCGCCGGCTTCTGCACATCGAGCACGCCGCTCGCAGAGTAGCCGCGCAAGCGCGCATCGCGACGGCAGGATCGGCGTTCGAGTCTTAGGCCTCGCCGACGCGCCGCTCGCCCTCAGCTGAACTTGCCATGACAATGCTTGTACTTCTTCCCCGACCCGCAGGGGCAGTTCTCGTTGCGCCCGACCTTGCCCCAGCTCGCCGGATTGCCCGGGTCGCGCGCCGCCGCAGCGACCGCCGTAGCCCCGGCGCCGGGCGTGATGCCGGCCCGCGCCAGCGTCTCGGCGCCGGCAAGCGCAAGCGCCATCTCGTCCTCGCCGGTGGTCGGATCGGCGTGGTGCGCCGTCATGACCGGCAAGGTCGGCGGCGGCGGCTCGGCCGGCTGCTGCACGATCTCGACCCGCATGAGCTGGGCGGTGACGCCCTCGCGCAGGTTGCGGGTCATGTCCTCGAACAGGGTGAAGGCCTCGGACTTGTACTCGTTGAGCGGATCGCGCTGGCCGTAGCCGCGCAGCCCGATGACGTTGCGCAGGTGGTCGAGCATCATCAGGTGCTCGCGCCAGAGATGGTCGAGCGTCTGCAGCAGGATCGACTTCTCGACGTAACGCAGCACGTCGGGGCCCCATTGGGCGACCTTCGCGGCCATGTGCTCGTCGGCCTTGCGTTCGACGCGGGCGATCAGCTCCTCGTCGGCGATGCCCTCTTCCTTGGCCCACTCGTCGACCGGCAGGTCGAGGCCGAGCACGCGCTTGAGCTCCTCCTTGAGGCCGGCGACGTCCCACTGCTCCGGATAGGCGTTCGGCGGGACGTGCTTGGCGACCAGCGTGTCGACCACGTCGTGGCGCATGTCGGTGACGGTCTCGGCCACCGTCTCATCGCGCATGAGATCGACGCGCTGCTCGAAGATCACCTTGCGCTGGTCGTTCATCACGTTGTCGAACTTGAGGATGTTCTTGCGGATGTCGAAGTTGCGCGCCTCGACCTTCTGCTGCGCCTTCTCCAGCGCCTTGTTGATCCACGGATGGATGATCGCCTCGTTCTCCTTGAGGCCCAGCTTCTGCAGCATGCCGTCGAGCTTGTTCGACCCGAAGATGCGCATCAGGTCGTCCTCGAGCGAGAGGAAGAACTTCGAGCGGCCGGGGTCGCCCTGGCGGCCGGAACGGCCGCGCAGCTGGTTGTCGATGCGCCGCGACTCGTGGCGCTCCGTTCCGACGATGTAGAGGCCACCGGGCCGGGTGACCGTCTTCGCCGGCTTGTTGCCCTTGGCGGGCTCGATCTCGATCGTCTCCTCGGCCTTGAGCACGATCTCGCGGAAGCGTTCGACCTCGGCCTTGATCTCGGCGACTTTCTTCTCCTTCTCGGCCGCATCCTCGATGCCGACGGTCTCCTGGGCGACCCGCATCTCGACGTTGCCGCCGAGCTTGATGTCGGTGCCGCGGCCCGCCATGTTGGTCGCGATCGTGATCGCGCCCGGCACGCCCGCTTCGGCGACGATATAGGCTTCCTGCTCGTGGAAGCGCGCGTTGAGCACCGCGAACTGCTTGCTCGGCTTGCCCGAGCGCGCGGCCGCATAGAGCTTCTCGAGCGCGCCCGGATTGGTGAAGTCGATCTGCTTGTAGCCGTTCTTGAGCAGGATGGCGGCGAGCAGTTCCGATTTCTCGATCGACGCGGTGCCGACCAGAACCGGCTGGAAGCGCTGGTTGGCGCGATCGATCTCGGCCAGCACGGCGCGGTATTTCTCCTCCGCGGTGCGATAGACCTCGTCGTCGTCGTCGAGGCGGGCGAGCGGCATGTTGGTCGGCACCTCGAGCACCTCGAGGTTGTAGATGTCGATGAACTCCTCCGCCTCGGTCGCCGCCGTGCCGGTCATGCCGGCGAGCTTCTCGTACATGCGGAAGTAGTTCTGGAACGTGATCGAGGCGAGCGTCTGGTTCTCGGGCTGGATCGTCTGGTGCTCCTTCGCCTCCAGCGCCTGGTGCAGCCCGTCGGAGTAGCGCCGGCCCGGCATCATGCGGCCGGTGAACTCGTCGATGATGACGACCTCGCCGTTGCGCACGATGTAGTCCTTGTCGCGCTGAAAGAGCTTATGCGCGCGCAGCGCCTGGTTGACGTGGTGCACGGTCGAGACGTTCTCGACGTCGTAGAGTGAATCGCCCTTGAGCAGGCCGGCGTCGCGCAGCCTCTGCTCCAGCTTCTCCATGCCGGCCTCGGTCAGCGTCACGGTGCGCTGCTTCTCGTCGACCTCGTAGTCGGTCTTGTCGAGCTGCGGGATGAAGGTGTCGATGGTGTTGTAGAAGTCGGAGCGGTCGTCGAGCGGGCCGGAGATGATCAGCGGCGTGCGCGCCTCGTCGACCAGGATCGAGTCGACCTCGTCGACGATCGCGTAGACGTGCCCGCGCTGCACCATGTCCTCGAGCCGGTACTTCATGTTGTCGCGCAGATAGTCGAAGCCGTATTCGTTGTTGGTGCCGTAGGTGATGTCGCAGGCATAGGCCGCCTTGCGCTCGGCATCGTCGAGCCCATGCACGATCACGCCGGTGGTCATGCCGAGGAAGCCGTAGATCTGGCCCATCCAGCCGGAGTCGCGGCGGGCGAGGTAATCGTTGACGGTGACGACATGGACGCCCTTGCCGGCGAGCGCGTTGAGATAGACCGCGAGCGTCGCCACCAGCGTCTTGCCTTCGCCGGTCTTCATCTCGGCGATGTCGCCTTCATGCAGCACCATGCCGCCGATCAGCTGCACGTCGAAATGGCGCTGGCCGAGGGTGCGCTTGGCGGCTTCGCGCACCGTGGCAAAGGCCGGAACCAGGAGGTCGTCGAGCGTCTTGCCCTCGGCGAGCTGCTTGCGGAACTCTTCGGTGCGGGCTTTCAGCGCGTCGTCCGAGAGGGCGGCGAGTTCCGGCTCGAGCGCATTGATGGCATGGACGCGGGATTGATATCCCTTAACCCGCCGGTCGTTGGCGGAGCCGAAAAACTTGCGGGCGAGCGCGCCGATCATGTTTTCTACGTCCTGTTCTCGCGGTTAACGCGTGGTCTCGTGCTCGACCCAGCGGTGCCTATCAACTCGCCGTGACACGCCGCGGCACCGTCCCTGATATCAAGGGGGGCGTCCGCGAATGAGTGGGAATTGAGCATTCTGGGTTCAACGGCAAAAAACGCAGCAAAAATAAGCGCTATCACCGCTTACACGACGGCCGACAGATATGGGCCAGTCGGGGCCTTGTCAACGGCGCCGCCTCCGGCCGGGGCATGGCCAAGGTCTCAAGGAATTCATGATTTTGACAGACTTTTCGCGTTGCCAACGTCCGTTGTTTGGGCGAGTGTCCGCCCCGCTAAAAGCCATCCCAGAACAACCAAGGATTTTCCATGACCACCTCGTTCGCGGTAGCGAAAAACGGCCCGCGCCTCCTTCTCGCCTCAGCCCTGACCGGCTGCCTTGCGCTGGCCCTGCTCGCCGGCCCGGCGCGCGCCGACGACAAGGTGCTGGCGAAGGTCAATGGTACGGAAATCCGCCAGAGCGACGTTGCGCTGGCCGAGGAGGAACTCGGGCCCTCGCTGGCCCAGATGGACCCGGCCAGCAAGGACGAGAACGTGCTGGCCTTCCTGATCGACATGAAGATCGTCGCCAAGGCCGCCGAGGACAAGAAGGTCGAGGATGGCGAGGACTTCAAGAAGCGGATGGCCTTCACCCGCAACCGGCTGCTGATGGACAGCCTGCTCGCCTCTGAAGGCAAGGCGGCGACCACCGACGACGCCATGAAGAAGGTCTATGACGACGCCTCCAAGCAGATCGCCGGCGAGCAGGAGGTTCATGCCCGTCACATCCTGGTCGAGACCGAGGACGAGGCCAAGGCGGTCAAGGCCGAGCTCGACAAGGGCGCCGATTTCGCCAAGCTCGCGAAGGAGAAGTCCAAGGATCCCGGCGCCTCCGACGGCGGCGATCTCGGCTTCTTCACCAAGGACCAGATGGTGCCGGAATTCTCCGCGGTCGCCTTCTCGCTCGAGCCGGGCAAGATTTCCGATCCGGTGAAGACCCAGTTCGGCTGGCACATCATCAAGGTCGAGGAAAAGCGCAACCGCAAGCCGCCGGCCTTCGACCAGGTCAAGAGCCAGATTGAAACTTATGTGACACGCAAGGCCCAGGCCGACTATGTCGCCAAGCTGCGCGACAGCGCCAAGATCGAGCGCTTCGACCAGGCGGCCAACACCCCCGCCAAGCCGGATGCGGCTGCAGCGAAGCCCGATGCTGCCAAGCCTGCGGATGCGAAGAAGTAAGCGCAGGTCGCAAAACGATCAAAAGCCCCGGCCTCGCGCCGGGGCTTTTTTGTTTGGCGGCATGTCCATGTCGTCCCTGACTCTTCCGTCATCGCCCGGCCTTGACCGGGCGATCCAGTATTTCAGAGGCGTGAGAGTTCTTGCCGAGCGGCCTCTGGAATACTGGATGCCCCGCTTTCGCGGGGCATGACGGGAATGGTGGGAAGGTGATACAGAGCGGCTCCCTTCTTCCTCCCGTCAGGTCACGCCCTCATGTCCAGCGCAATCTCTCCGCTCGCCCCTGCCGATTATCCCGCCATGCCCGAAATTGCGGGCGTGAAGCTTGCAACGGCTGCGGCCGGCATCCGCTACAAGGGACGCACCGACGTGCTGCTCGCGGTCCTCGACAAGGGCACGGCGGTCGCCGGCGTGTTCACGAAATCCAAGTGCCCGTCCGCGCCGGTGGAATGGTGCCGCGCCAAGCTGTCCGGCGGCAAGGCGCGCGCGCTGGTGGTCAATTCCGGCAACGCCAATGCCTTCACCGGCAAGACCGGGAAGAGCTCGACCGCACTGACGGCGCAGATCGCCGCCAAGGCGGTCGGCTGCGCGACCGGCGAGGTATTCCTGGCCTCGACCGGCGTGATCGGCGAGCCGCTCGATGCGACCAAGTTCGACGGCGTGCTGGCGAGGCTTGCCGAGACTGCCGCGCCCGGCCATTGGATGGACGCGGCCAAGGCCATCATGACCACCGATACGTTTCCGAAAGTCGCCACCGCGACGGTGAAGCTCGGAAAGACCAAGGTCACCATCAACGGCATGGCCAAGGGCGCCGGCATGATCGCGCCCGACATGGCGACCATGCTGTCGTTCATCTTCACCGACGCGCCGCTGTCGCCGGCGGTGCTGCAATCGCTCCTGAAGAGCGGCGTCGAGGACACGTTCAACGCCGTCACCATCGACGGCGACACCTCGACCTCCGACACCCTGCTCGCCTTTGCGACGGGCGCGGCAGCGGCCAATGGCGCGCCGAGGATCTCCCGTACCGCCGATCCCAGGCTGAAGGATTTCATCAAGGCGTTCCGTGCCGTGCTGGCGACGCTGTCCGAGCAGGTCGCCCGCGACGGCGAAGGCGCGCGCAAGCTGGTCGAGATCATCGTCGAGGGCGCGGTGTCGAAACAATCGGCGCGCCGCATCGCGATGTCGATCGCCAATTCGCCGCTGGTGAAGACCGCGATCGCGGGCGAGGACGCCAATTGGGGCCGCGTGGTGATGGCGGTCGGCAAGGCCGGCGAGCCCGCCAACCGCGACAAGCTCTCGATCTCCTTCAACGGCATCCGCGTCGCCAAGAGCGGCGCGCGCGATCCGTCCTATGACGAGGCCGAGGTGTCGAAGGCGATGAAGGAGCCGAAGATCCAGATCAAGGTGCAACTGGGCCTCGGCAAGGGCCGCGACCGGGTGCTGACCTGCGACCTCACCAAGGAATATGTCGCGATCAACGGCGATTACCGGTCGTGACTTTCACGACCGGCTGAGTTTGCGTCTCGCCCTAATTGGTGAGATGGGCAGTCATCAAGGCGTGCTTGAACATGGCTTGAAGTGAAGTCGTGATGTCTTGTGGCGTATTGGCCGTATACATGAAGCCGGGCGAAGCACAGTTCGTAAGGGCCGTGCTGATGCCCGGAGGACCGTTGATGTTGTTGTTGGCGTAGTCGTCCTCGTCGTTGGCAAAGGACGCGTTCACCGGACTGATCTTCTGGTAGGGAATATAGAGGATCGAAATCACGATACCTCGCTTCTTGATGGTCGAGCAGATCGTCGGATACTGATTGCTCGAGTCTCCGAGCGTGACCGCGTGGTTGCTGCCGGACCAGCTGCCATTTGGAACGCCTTTGCTTTGCGGGTCCTGCGCACCATCCGTGATGAGGAATATGTAGGGCAGCGTATCCGTTGAATTGGTGCCGGTACCAACGCTCGTGATCAAATTGTTGAGCGAGTTAAGCCCAACGTCGATATGCGTCCCCCCCGAGCCGAGGTTTGAGTTCGTATTGGTATCGAGCTCGGTCGCGAGGTTGACGGCGGCATAGTTGATCGTGCCGGGCGTGGTGGGGCTGGCGTTGATGTTGTAGGTCAACGGAGCGTAGTTCGTATCCATCTTTGTGATGAAGGGATACAGGCCGATCCGGAATTGCTTGGGCACCTGCGCATACTGAGGATTGATGGCCGTCGCGAACAAGCCATCGACGCCATTTGCGGCCTGGGTGGCGTTCAAGGCGACACCGACCGCGTCGAGGCGGAGCTGAATACAGGCATCCGTACCCGCGGTGGGGCAGGATGTTACGGGTGGAAGCTTATTGTATAGCGAATTGGGCAGACCCGAAACCAGGCTCGACGGCAACTGTTGGGACTTTCCCAGCGTGGCCGGAAAATTCTGGTTCAGGTTCTTATAGGGATAGGTTCCCGAGGGGCTTTGCGACACCAAGAGGTTATTATAGCCCGATTGGCTCACGCGAGAGATCATGTAGCCGAGGCAGTAGCCGTTCGTCGGATATCCCTGGGTTGCGCCAGATTTACCCGGGTCGATACAAGCGCTGTTCTGCGGCGAGAAATGACAGGCCAGAGTGCAGCCGGTTGGATATTGAATGTAGTTATCCGGGCTCGCCCACTGCATTCGCTGAGCTTCGCTCGGCGTCGAGGGCAATCCCATCGATCCCGACACATCCAGCGCCACATAGAAATCGAGATAAAGCGGCAGAGAGGCACTCGCGCTCGAGCTGCCCTGGATCGTCAGCGACTTGAACCCAAGAACGTTCATAAATACGGTTGGCACAGAGGCATTGAAGGTCACCGTCGAGGTCAGGTTTGCACCGGTCTTTGTAACGACGGCGGCGGTCGGCGGTGTGTTCAAGGTGAACAGATTTGCGTTGGGATTTCCGGGATTGTAGACGTTGTTGATGTTGCCCAAAAAGATATTCATGGCGTCGGTCTGGGCGGTGGTGACCGTGCCATTACCGGTCATCTGCGATGCGGCCAGCCAGCCCTGCGAATTTTGCGAGATCGAGGCGACCGCCGCGGCGTCCGCCGCCGATTGCAGCTTGGCTCTCATCCGGGATGCTTCTGAATAGTCGACGCCGCAGCCGACCGCTGCGAGGACCGGGATACAGGCGATCGCAAAGATCACGGCGATATTGCCGCGCTGATCCCTGCAGAAACGGTTCATTAATCCGGAAAAAACGCGCATGGGGCTGCCCGTGGAGATTGATCCATGGCCAGATTTATTGGACGCGGATTAAATTCGGCTTATTGCGGTGGAAGAATTGCGGGCCTAGTAGAGTTAACAATCCCTTTCGATGCGTCTTTGCAATCCGCGGACCCTGGTCTCCTGAAGAATGGCTGATGTCAAACTGACCCTGGTGGTGGCCTGTGCCCTCGTCGACACCGACAAGCGCGTGCTGATTGCGCAGCGTCCGGAAGGCAAGGCGCTTGCCGGCCTGTGGGAATTCCCGGGCGGCAAGCTCGAGGCCGGTGAGCGGCCGGAAGCCACGCTCATTCGCGAACTGCACGAGGAAATCGGCATCACCGTGAGGGAAGCCTGTCTCGCTCCGCTCGCCTTCGCGAGCCACGCCTACCCCGATTTCCATCTCCTGATGCCGCTTTACATCTGCCGGCGCTGGGAAGGCGAGGTCATCCCGCGCGAGGGGCAAAAGCTCGCCTGGGTCCGCGCCAACAGATTGCGCGACTACCCGATGCCGCCGGCGGACATTCCGCTGATCCCGCATCTGATCGACTTGTTGGCGTGACGCCTCTTCTCGTCGCAGCCCGGCCTACCCTTCGCCGACGCTGGACGGCCGAGCGAGCCAGTTGCGCGGCGAAGCTTCGCGGAGGCGGCAACCCGCACATCCCTCAAACTTGCAATCCTTTCGAGGCGAAACGATTGCCAGGCCCGGCTACGACGGCTCGGCTTTCAGGCCGCTGTCACGATGTCGGGCAGGTCGCAGGCGAGGGCGTCGACGGATAGAACACGCAGGTCGACTGCCGCGGCAGGGCATAGGCGACGTCGCTCAACGTCACGGCCGCACTCATCAGCCCGTAATTGCCAAGCGACGGCGTGTAGACGGTGTTGACCTCGCTGAAAATGATGTACTGGTTCGGAATGATCGCATGCGTATTCGGATCCGTTGCGATCATGCTCGACGGAATCGAAACGACGAAGCCGACCGAGTGGGGCGCGGATCCCACGCTCCATTGAACCCGTGCATTGCCGGACGAGGGATCGATGTACAACTCGGAAATGGTCATATTCGGCGCCGGATAGCTCGGTTGCACATAGGGGACCATGATCAGGTTGGCCGCACCGAAGAAGTTCGTGAGGTCGGAAGCGGACGCAGTGGCTCCCTGCGACGTCAGGTTCGCGATCGTGCGCGCCACCAGTGAAACCTTGCGGTCCACGGCCAGGCCGGAACAAAATTCGACCGTGCTGAACAACAGCACCAGCATGATGGGCGCAATCACCGCGAACTCGGTCGCCGCGATGGCGCGGCAGTCCTCGACGAAAATCGTGACGGCGCGGCGCGCGCGAACACAGGCGCTGATCGTTTCCTGCGCCAGGCTCATGTCGAGCAAACTCCCGTGTACGGCTCGTCGCGGAACGCCGCAGTCGCACTGAGCAAGCGGATATTTCCGTTGAGATTCGAGATGTTGTAGCCGAGCCCGACAACGAACATCTGCCATTGATAGTACAGCGTGACGGTCACGACGCTGCAAGATCCCCCGGGATTGAATTTAAGCTTGCTCGGATCGAAATTTCCGCCGGTGACGGGATAGGCGATGTTTAGATTCGAGAATTGCGAGGGATCGCTCTCGACGTCGACACTTATGTTGTTGCAGTTGAGCAGGGGCTGGTATTGGTTACAGACGACGTTGGTTATGAACGCTGCCGGTGTAAGGTTGCCCGCGGCCTGGAATTGCCCGGTCATGATCTGGCGAGCCGACTCCTGCGCGACGGTCTCCAGGACCTGACTCGCAAAGAACATCAGCCCGGTCTCGATGATCGCAAACAGCAGGGCAAAGAAGACCGGCGCGACCAGCGCGAATTCGACGGCGGCCGATCCCTTGCGGTGACGGCCAAATCGGCGAAGCATGGCTCTGGCGGAGGCCGTTGATGGAGCGGACGGTGACATCGTGCGAACTCACATGGGCGGCAATTGGCCCGTCACCGAACAATAGTGAAGAGTTATTGTCGAAATGTTTGCGGCAACGGCCCGGTGTCGCGGGTCTCGTTAACCGCGCGTTAATATGGTCGCGCGAGGGAGAACACCTCGCTTGGGTGCGCGCCAACAAATTGCGCGACTACGAGATGCCGCCCGCCGACCTGCCGCTGATCCCGCATCCGGTGGAGCTGTTGATGTGAGGGGCGCGCAACGCCGTTCGCCCGTCATCCTGAGGCGCCGGAGCGCAGCGAAGGCCTCGAAGGATGACGGTTCTGCACCGGATTGACGGGAGAGAGGGAGTCACGCCTCCCTCCCCCTCTTCACGGCCTCCTCCAGGCTCACCTTGGCCGAGCCCGGCTTGAGCGGCTTCTGCTGGCTGTCATGCGGGGCCCAGGCGGAGAGCCAGATGATGTCGAAGGTGGCGCGGATGCGGCCGTCCGGATCGCTGAAGCGCTCGGCATAGATTTGCGCCGTCTTGAGCAGCGTGGCGCGACGGGTCGGCGTCCGCCGCCGCTCCAGCAGGATGTTGGTCGCGCCCATCCGCCGCAGATCCTGCATCAGCGCAAAGGCATTGTCGTAGCGCACCACCACGCGGTCGACATCGGTGACCGGCAGCGCAAGCCCGGCCCGCTGCAGCAGCGCGCCGACATCGCGCAAATCCGCGAACGGCGCCACCCGCGGCGAGACGCCGCCCTCGCATTCGGCCTCGGCCGCCGCGAAGGATTGCCGCAACTCGGTCAGCGTATCGCCGCCGATCATGGCCGCGAGCAGCAGCCCGTCCGGCTTCAGCGCGCGGCGGATTTGCGCGAGCACGCCAGGCAGATCATTGACGACCTGAAAGGCGAGCGCCGACAGCGCAAGATCGAGCGAGGCGTTCGCAAGCGGCAGCACCTCCGCTCCCGAGTCCGGTGGCGCGATATGCGCAAGCGACGGCAGGCGCTCGTGCAAGCCGGCTCCAAGGCCCGCGCCCGGCGTCCAGATGTCGGCGGCAGCCGCGAAATTGCGCATCACCGCCGCCAACCGGTCGTTCATGTCCTCGGTGACGCGGTCGAGCAGAAAAGTCTCGGGCCTCAGCGCCGCCGCCCGACGCTGCCGCTGCACAAGCAGCGCACGGTCGAACAGGAGAGGCGCGGGCGATGGGGCAGGAGGCGGGTTCTTGGCCATGTGCGCTGGTTAAACCCGTCGGGCCGCTTCTGGCAATCGGCGGCTTGAGCAACCACGGCAGCAGCGCTAGCCTTGAAGACATGGATGGCGACATCGCTCCTTCCCGCACGGCTCTTCGCTCGGCTTTTGGTTGGGCTGTTGGCCCGACCCTCGGCCATTTGCGCGGCAGCTTCGGCCTGTTCCGGACCGGCGTCCGGCAGGTGGCGAAACTCGCGCTCGACATCGCCTTGCCGACGCTGTGCGTCGCCTGTCGCGAACCGGTCGATGGCGAGGGCGTCTGCGCGGCCTGCTGGGCCAAGCTCTCGTTCATCGCCCCGCCCTATTGTCCCAAGCTCGGCATTCCCTTTGTCTACGATCCCGGTCCCGACATGCTGTCGATGGAGGCGATTGCCGATCCGCCGGCCTATGCCCGCGCCCGCGCCGCGGTCCGCTACGACGAGGTGGCGCGGACCTTGGTGCATGCCCTGAAATACCAGGACCGCACCGATCTTGCGCCCATCATGGGCCGGTGGATGGCGCGGGCGGGCCGCGAGCTGCTCGACGGCGCCGACATGCTGATTCCCGTGCCGCTGCATTGGCGGCGCGCCTGGCACCGCCGCTACAACCAGTCGGGCGCGCTGGCGCGGGTCATCGAGCGTGCAAGCGGCGTCAAATTGCGCGGCGACCTGCTCGCCCGGGTCCGCGCGACCGAGCAGCAGGTCGGGCTTTCGCGGGCCCAGCGCGCCAGCAATGTGCAGGGCGCATTTGAGGTATCTCGGGAGCGACGGGGCGAGGTAGCAGGACGCCGCGTGATCGTGATCGACGACGTCCTGACGTCAGGCGCGACGCTGGATGCCTGCGCGAGGGCGCTGCTCCGCGCCAAGGTGGCACAAGTCGACGTGCTGGTCTTCGCCCGGGTTGTCGACAGCCCCAAAGCTCCCATATAGTTCAAGAATCCTTCAAATTTCAGATCGTGACATGACCGCCATCGAAATCTACACCCGCCCGGGCTGCGGCTATTGCACGGCCGCCAAATCGCTGCTGACCCGTAAAAAGGTCGTCTTTACCGAGTATGATGCCGGCAAGGACCCCAACGTTCGGCAGGCCATGTATGATCGCGCGGGCGCGGGCTCGACCTTCCCGCAGATTTTCATCGGCGACCTTCACGTCGGAGGCTGCGACGATCTCTATGCGCTGGACCGCGCGGGCAAGCTCGATGCCCTGCTCGCCGGAGAAGGGGCCACCTCATGAGCGCTGACAACATTTTCACGGCCGCGATGGTGCAGATGCGCACCGGTCTCCTGCCGGGACCGAGCCTGGAGCAGGCGACGGGCCTCATTCGCGAGGCGGCGGCGCAAGGCGCCGACTATGTGCTCACCCCCGAGGTGAGCAACATGATGCAGCTGAACCGCAAGGCGCTGTTCGAGCACCTTGCGGCCGAGCAGGACGATGCTTCGCTGAAGGCGTACCGGGCGCTCGCGGCCGAGCTCAGGATCCATCTGCACGTCGGATCCTTGGCGCTGCGCTTCTCACCGGAGAAGGCGGTCAACCGCTCGTTCCTGATCGGGCCCGACGGCAATGTGCTGGCGAGCTACGACAAGATCCACATGTTCGACATCGACCTGCCGGGCGGCGAGAGCTATCGCGAATCCGCCAACTACCAGCCGGGCGAGACCGCCGTCATTTCCGACCTGCCCTGGGGCCGCATCGGGCTCACCATCTGCTACGATGTGCGCTTCCCGGCCCTCTACCGCGCGCTCGCCGAGGCCGGCGCCTCCTTCCTGACCGTGCCCTCGGCCTTCACCCGCAAGACTGGCGAGGCGCATTGGCATGTGCTGCTGCGCGCCCGCGCCATCGAGACCGGCTGCTTCGTGTTCGCCGCGGCGCAAGCCGGCCTGCATGAGAACAAGCGCGAGACCTATGGACATTCGCTCATCATCGATCCCTGGGGCGAGGTGCTCGCCGAAGGCGGCGTCGAGCCTGGCGTGATCCTGGCCAGGATCGACCCGGCCAAGGTCGAGGCCGCGCGCCAATCGGTGCCCTCGCTGCAGCATGGCCGCCGCTTTGGCATCGCCGACCCCAAATCAGGGCCCGACCATCTGCACCTGGTGCGGGGATCGGCATGATCCGCTACGCGCTGCGTTGCGAGCATGACCACGCTTTCGAAAGCTGGTTCCAGAGCTCGTCGGCCTTTGACTCGCAGGTGAAGCGCAAGCTCGTGGTCTGCCCGGTCTGCGACTCCGCCAAGGTCGAGAAGGCGATCATGGCGCCACGGATCGTGAGCAAGAAGGGCCGCGAGAGCGCGGTGCCTGCGCAACCTCCTGCGCCGCTGCCGACGCCGGCGCCCGGCGCGGAGGCCGCGCCCGGCGCACAGTCGCTGATGATGGCGCAGGAGCGCGAGTTGCGCGCCAAGCTCAAGGAGTTGCGCGACCACATCGTCAAGAACGCCGACAATGTCGGCGAGCGCTTCCCCAACGAGGCGCGCAGGATGCATTACGGCGAGATCGAGCACCGGCCGATCTACGGCGAAGCCTCGCCGGACGAGGCGCGCGCGCTGATCGACGAAGGCGTCGAGGTCTCCCCGCTCCCGGTGCTGCCGGAAGATCGGAACTGAGGTTCCCGTCGCTACACCACCTCTTCCGCGACCACCATGTAGTTCACGTCGAGGTCGGAGGAGAGGCTCCATTTGTCGGCGAAGGGACTGTAGACCACGCCGGTTTCCTCGGTGACGGCGAGACGACAATCGAGCAGGTGTTTGGCGAGCTCGTCCGGGGTGACGAACTTGTCCCACTGATGGGTGCCGCGCGGCAGCCAGCGCAGCACATATTCGGCGCCGACGATGGCGAGCGCAAAGCTCTTCCAATTGCGGTTCAGGGTCGAGACCACCATCATCCCGCCTGGCTTGAGCATGGCAGCGCAACGTTTCAGGAACACGCCGACATCGGTGACATGCTCGACCACTTCCATCGCCAGCACGATGTCGAAACGTTCGCGCACGTCCATCTGCTCGATGGTGGTGCAGCGATAGTCGATCGACAGATGACCGCGGTCGGCATGGAGCCTGGCAGCCGCAATATTGGACGGCGACGGGTCGACGCCGATCACCTGCGCGCCCAGCCGCGACAGCGGCTCGCACAGCAGGCCCGCACCGCAGCCGATATCGAGGATGCGCAGGCCGGAGAGGCAGTTCAGGCTTCGCACATTGCGATCGAACTTGCGGCAGGCGGCATCGCGGATGTAGCCGAGCCGCAAGGGATTGATCTTGTGCAGGGGCGCCATCTTGCCCTTGGGGTCCCACCATTCCTGCGACAGCTTCGAGAACTTGGCGATCTCGGCCGGGTCGACCGTCGAGCCGGGCGGGCCTTGCATCGTGGTGGGAGTGTCCTGCTGGATGGCCATGATGAACTCTTGAAACTCTATCTCGCGGTGATGGCGCTGCGAAACGCCAGCGGCGATGCAATGGTCGAAATGGTCTGCCGGCCCTCGCCGACGCCCATGATGGTGACGTCGCCGTAGTTGAGGATGCGGCCCAGGATGGTCTGGTCGACATCGACGCTCTCGATCTTGTCGAGCGCGATCTCGAAGGTGCGCCGCTTGATGAAGCCGGTCTTGTGCACCACCCGCCGGTCGGTGACGTCGGTCTCCGTAGTAAGCCGGTGGAACCAGCCTTTTATCGTCCAATACAGCGCCGCAATCGCGGCAAGCGCGGCCGCCGCCCAGCATCCCATAACCAGCGAGGGGATCCCCGCAGCCACGGTCACGGAGATGATCAGGAGCACCAGCGCGACAATCCAGGCCACAATGGCCGGGAAGTAGAAGACCCAGTGCGCATTGGTGGAATAAAGCACCTTTTCACCGGGCTGCAGGATTTCGTCGATATAACGCGCCATCAACTCGCCTCACCCTTACCCAAACGCCGGCGCCCGCAGCTCAAGCCCTTCCGACCGCTGTTCCCCTTAACCCCACCCGGCAGGGGCAGGCAAGGAACCCGCTTGCCCCCGGGCGCAGGCCTATGTATAGCGCGTTTCGGCCCGGGCGCCTTCGGCTTTGACGCCGGGCCGGTAACTTATCCTCTTCTGGAGAGTGTGCGCGTCGTCATGGGCCGCCTCGTGATGAAATTCGGCGGCACGTCCGTCGCCAATATCGACCGTATCCGCAATGTCGCGCGGCATGTAAAGCGCGAGGTCGACGCCGGCCATGAGGTCGCCGTCGTTGTGTCGGCGATGTCGGGCAAAACCAACGAGCTGGTGGCCTGGTGCTCCGAGGCCTCGGCGCTGCATGACGCGCGCGAATATGACGCGGTGGTCGCTTCCGGCGAGCAGGTGACCTCGGGGTTGCTTGCGATCGTGCTGCAGAGCATGGGCATCCAGGCCCGCTCCTGGCAGGGCTGGCAGATTCCGATCGTGACCAGCGACGCCCATGCCTCGGCCCGCATCCTCGACATCGACGGGCGCGAGCTGATCAAGCGCTTCAGGGAGCGCAAGGAGGTCGCCGTCGTCGCCGGCTTCCAGGGCATCAATCCGGACACTCGGCGAATCACCACCCTCGGCCGCGGCGGTTCCGACACCTCGGCGGTGGCGATTGCGGCGGCCATCAAGGCCGACCGCTGCGACATCTATACCGACGTCGACGGCGTCTACACGACCGACCCGAGAGTGGTTCCGAAGGCGCGCCGGCTCGACAAGATCGCCTTCGAGGACATGCTGGAGCTGGCTTCGCTCGGCGCCAAGGTGCTGCAGGTACGCTCGGTGGAACTCGGCATGGTGCACAACATGCCGATCTTCGTGCGCTCCAGTTTCGACAAGCCAGAGGATATCGACCCGCACGCCAAACAGCCGCCGGGCACGCTGATCTGCAGCGAGGAGGAAATCATGGAAATGCACGTCGTCACGGGAATCGCCTTCTCCAAGGACGAGGCCCAGATTTCCGTGCGCCAGATCGAGGACAAGCCGGGAGTGGCGGCCGCGATCTTCGGGCCGCTCGCCGACGGCAACATCAATGTCGACATGATCGTTCAGAACGTTTCCGAGGACGGCAAGACCACCGACCTGACCTTCACGGTGCCGGCCTCCGACTATGTGCGCGCCCGCGACACCATCACCGCTGCCAAGGACAAGATCGGATACGCCCGCCTCGACAGCGCGACCGACGTGTCCAAGGTCTCGGTGATCGGCAGCGGCATGCGCAGCCATGCCGGCGTCGCCGCCAAGGCGTTCGCGGCGCTGGCCGCGCGCAACATCAACATCCGCGCCATCACCACCTCCGAAATCAAGTTTTCGGTGCTGATCGACGCCGCCTATACCGAGCTTGCGGTGCGGACGCTACACACGCTCTACGGGCTCGACCAAGGCTAGAAGATTTTTCCCCGCGCAAGAATCATGTGAGCGATCGGCAGACGGGCTTGCCGATCGCGTGCCGAACTATCAATTTTATTCAAGAATCCGATCGCCGACCCGAACGCTCCGGCAAATCAAGCGCTTCGCGCCTGCAGCATCCAGCATGGCTGAGCTGGCAGGCGTTTTGCTTGGCAAAACAAGCGTCAATTCGCTATACGGCCCTCAGGACGGGCTGCCGCAAACTGGACCGTTGGTTTCGGCTCACCTGATTCGGCCCATGAGTGGGCTGGACGGCACCGGATGAACAAACTTGTTGCTTTTTGTGCGTTTAACGCCAGCGCCCGGCTACAGGCCGGGTGCGCCGAGAGGATGGGGATAAGAGCATATGCGAAGCGCGTCGGGAGGCCCCCGCGTCCTGCTGAGACGGCTTCGCGAAACCATGGCGGAGCAGGTCAGCGCCCAGGAGCGATTGGACAAGATCGTGGTGCTGATCGCCGCCAACATGGTGGCCGAGGTCTGCTCGGTCTATGTGCTGCGCGTCGACAACACGCTCGAGCTGTATGCCACCGAAGGTCTGAACCGCGAGGCGGTGCACCACACGGTGCTCAGCGCGCATGAGGGCCTGGTCGGTCTCGTCGCCAGCGAGGCCACGCCGCTCAACCTGAGCGATGCCCAGAGCCACCCGGCCTTCTCGTTCCGCCCCGAGACCGGCGAAGAGATCTATCATTCCTTCCTCGGCGTGCCGATCCTGCGCGCCGGCAATACGCTCGGTGTTCTGGTGGTGCAGAACCGCGCCAAGCGCACCTATGTGGAGGAAGAGGTCGAGGCGCTGCAGACCACCGCCATGGTGCTGGCCGAGATGATCGCCTCGGGCGAGCTGTCGGCGCTGGCCCAACCGGGCGCGGAGCCCGCGGCACGGCACTCCCAGCACAAGGTCGGCAGCATCCTGTCGGACGGCATCGCGTTGGGACATGTGGTGCTGCACGAGCCCCGCGTCGTCATCAACAATTACATCGCCGAGGATCTTCCCAAGGAGATGAAGCGCCTCGATGCGGCGCTGGCAAAACTGCGGGCCGACCTCGACCGCCTGCTCGAGCGCGGCGACGTCGCCGATGGCGGCGAGCATCGCGAGGTCCTGGAAGCCTACCGCATGTTCGCCAACGACCAGGGCTGGTCGCACAAGCTGCATGAGGCGGTCGCCACCGGCCTCACCGCGGAGGGCGCGGTCGAGCGCGTGCAGTCGGATACCCGCGCCCGCATGCTGCGCTCCACCGATCCCTATCTGCGCGACCGCCTGCACGATCTCGAAGACCTCGGCTACCGCCTGCTGCGGCAACTGGTCGGCCAGGATCACGCGCCCTCGCGTGAACAGCTGCCCGACAACGCCATCCTGATCGCGCGCGCGATGGGCCCGGCGGCGCTGCTCGACTACGACCGCAAGCGGCTGCGCGGGCTGGTGCTGGAGGAAGGCACCGCCAATTCCCACGTCTCGATCGTGGCGCGCGCGCTCGGCATCCCCGCCGTCGGCGAGGTGCCGAACGCCCCCGGCATTGCCGAGCCGGGCGATGCTATCATCGTCGACGGCACATCGGGCTCGATCTATGTCCGCCCCTCCGCCGAGATCGAGGCGGCCTATGCCGAGCGGGTGCGCTTCCGTGCCCGCCGCCAGGCGCAATATCTGGCGCTGCGCGAACGACCCTGCGTCACCAAGGACGGCCAGCCGGTCGAATTGATGATCAACGCCGGTCTCATCATCGACCTGCCGCATATCGAGGACACCGGAAGCGCCGGCATCGGGCTGTTCCGCACCGAGCTGCAGTTCATGGTCTCGCCGAGCCTGCCGCGCTCGAGCGACCAGCTCGCGCTCTATCGCACCGTGCTTGATACCGCCGGCGCAAAGCCCGTCACCTTCCGCACGCTCGATATCGGCGGTGACAAGGCGCTGCCTTATATGGAGGCAGTGGTCGAGGAAAATCCCGCGCTCGGCTGGCGCGCCATCCGGCTCGGCCTCGACCGGCCCGGCCTGCTGCGCGGCCAGATCCGCGCCCTGCTCCGCGCCGGCGGCGGGCGCGCCTTGCGCATCATGTTCCCGATGATCTCGGAGGTCGCCGAGTTCGACGCCGCAAAGGCCATCGTCGAGCGTGAGCTGACATATTTGCGCCAGCACGGCCATGCGCTGCCGGAGCGGATCGATGTCGGCACCATGATCGAGGTGCCGGCCCTGCTCTACCAGCTCGACGAGCTCCTGAAGAAGGTGGATTTCGTCTCGGTCGGCTCCAACGATCTGTTCCAGTTTCTGTTCGCGGTCGACCGCGGCAATGCGAAAGTGTCCGAGCGCTTCGACACCCTGTCGGTGCCGATCCTGCGCGCTCTGCGCGATATCGTGCAGAAGGCGCGCGCCGCGAAGAAGTCGGCCTCGCTCTGCGGCGAGATGGCGTCCAAGCCGATCGGCGCGCTGGCGCTGATCGCGCTCGGTTACCGCTCGCTGTCACTGTCGGCGACCGGCCACGGTCCGGTGAAGGCCATGATCCTCGAGCTCGATGCCCGGAAGGCCGAGGCGATGATGGCGCCGCTTCTGGAGGCACCCGCCGGCTCGGTGTCGATCCGGCAGAAGCTGACCGAATTCGCCGAGGCCGAGGGGCTGGCCTTGTAGCGAGGCCGCTGCCGAACCGCTGAGCCCTTCTTGATGTCTGCCGCTTGAGACCAACCGATGTCGACCCTTCCCGAGGCCAAACTTGACGTTCTGCTGGCGCATCATGCCGCGCTCGAGAACGAGCTGCTTGGCCAGGTCAATTCCGAAAAATATGTCCAGATCACCCGCGAGCTCGCCGAGCTCAATCCGCTGATCGAGGCGGTAAAAGCCTATCGCTCCACCGTGAAGGAGCTTGCCGATACCGAGGCGCTGGTCGCCGATCCCGCAACGGATGCCGACATGCGCGGCATGGCGGAGGCCGAGCTTGCGGCGCTGTCCGAGCGCCGCGGCGAACTCGAGCAGAACATCCGCGTTGCGCTGTTGCCCAAGGACGCCATGGACGACCGCAACGTGATGCTGGAAATCCGCGCCGGCACCGGCGGCGACGAGGCGGCGCTGTTCGCCGGCGACCTGTTCCGCATGTATGAGCGTTTTGCCGCCTTGCAGGGCTGGAAGGTCGAGGTGATCTCGGCGAGCGAAGGCACCATGGGCGGCTACAAGGAGATCATCGCCGAGGTGAAGGGCCGCGGCGCGTTTGCGAAACTGAAGTTCGAATCCGGCGTGCATCGGGTGCAGCGGGTGCCGGACACCGAGACCCAGGGGCGCATCCATACTTCCGCCGCAACGGTCGCGGTGCTGCCGGAGGTCGAGGAGGTCGACGTCGAGATCAAGAACGACGATCTGCGGATCGAGACCATGCGCGCGCAAGGCGCCGGCGGCCAGCACGTCAACAAGACCGAATCGGCGATCCGCATCACCCACATCCCGACGGGAATCGTGGTCTCGATGCAGGACAGCCGCTCGCAGCACAAGAACCGCGCCTCGGCCATGAACATCCTGCGCTCGCGCATCTATGATGCCGAGCGCCAGCGCATCGATGCCCAGCGCTCGGCGGACCGCAAGGAGAAGGTCGGCTCCGGCGACCGCAGCGAGCGCATCCGCACCTACAATTTCCCCCAAGGCCGCGTCACCGACCACCGCATCAATCTGACGCTGTACAAGCTGCCGCAGGTGATCTCCGGCGAAGCGCTCGGCGAGCTGATCGATGCGCTGACCACCGAGCACCAGGCCGCGCAGCTCGCAGCGCAAGGCGCCACGGCGTGACTCGTCGTCCCGGACAAGCGCGACGAGCGAGCGCGGAGCCTGGCCCCATAACCACCGGCTTTTGTCGTTGCAAAGGACAGCGGCCGGCATGGTCAAGGACCGATTCCCCGGTATGGGTCCTGGCTTTCGCCGGGACGACGGCGGCGGTGCGGCCTTGACCGTCGACGCCGCCCGTCGCGCGCTTGCAGCCCGCTTCAGTGCCGCGAGCATCGACGCCGCGGAGCTCGAGGCGCGGTCGCTGCTTTGTGCCGCGCTCAAGCTCGATCTCACCGGCCTGATTGCATCCGGCGCACGGCAACTCACCGCCGGCGAAGCGGAGCTGATCGAGGCGTTCGCTGCGCGGCGGCTGCGCGGCGAGCCGGTGGCACGCATTCTCGGCGAGAAGGAGTTCTGGGGACTGCCGCTGAAACTCTCGGCCGAAACGCTGGTGCCGCGGCCGGACACCGAAACCGTGGTCGAGCTTGCGCTGGAGCTGTTGCGCGACGTGCCGGCGTCCGATCAGCTGCTGTACATTCTCGATATCGGCACCGGCACCGGCGCAATCCTGCTGGCGCTGTTGTCCGAACGACCCGAGGCCGTTGGCGTCGGCACCGACATCAGCGAAGGCGCGCTTGCAACCGCAAGGGAGAATGCCGCCCTGCTCGGCTTGGCAACGCGCGCAAGGTTTGTCGCCTGCAGCTTTGCCTCCGCGTTGAAGGGCCCGTTCGACCTCGTGGTGTCCAACCCACCCTATATCCGCTCCGCCGACATTGCCGGCCTTGCCGAGGAGGTGCGCGCGCACGATCCGCACGCGGCGCTGGATGGCGGCGCCGACGGGCTTGCCGCCTACCGCGCCTTAATCCCGCAGGCCATGCAACTTTTGAGGGATGGCGGCGTTCTGGTTGTGGAAGCCGGCTACGGCCAGGCAGACGAAATTGAAGGATTGATGACGGCAGCCGGCCTTGCCGTCGCGGGCCCCCCGAGAGCCGACCTGGCGGGTATTCCGAGGGCGGTTGGGGGCCGAAAAATGCCAAGATAAAGCCGAAATGAGACGCAAAAACCTCTTGGAATATTTGGCCGGAGCGACTACGTTCCCGTCAGAGATCGGCGCAGGCCCCCCGTAGATATGCGGGGAAAACCAGGGTTCAGGGCGAGAGCCACGCCGACAATAGGTTCCAGAACGCGGGTTGAATTGAGCGCGGACAGCCTTGAGCTAGACAGGCTTTGAGAGCTGCGCAGCTTGCGACCGCAAAGCGAACGAAAGCCTGATTTGCGCTTGACGACTTACGCAACAGAACTCGGCCGCAACAGAACTCGGCTTGTTTCGGCAGGCTTGATTTTAGGTGGTTCGCCGGCCGCTTGAGGCTGGCGGGTGGGGAACGCGTCCTTGTTGCACGCGACGGTGGATGGCATCGGCACGGATGGGAACAGCGATCCCGATTCGGTGCGTTCGAATCGCGCGCCGCATCGGCACGAATTATCGAACCTGGACGTACCGGCAATCCAACGTGAAACGCTTCTAACTCAGGGCTGGAATTAAAGGCAGGACATGAGAAACGGTCAGAACAACAAGCGGATGCGCAACCGCAACAACAATAATAACAACAATAACCGGCGCGGCCAGAACCCGATGACCCGGGTCTATGAGTCCAACGGACCCGACATCAAGATCCGCGGTACCGCCTCTCACATCGCCGAGAAATATTTGCAGCTTGCTCGCGACGCGCGCTCCTCGGGCGACCCTGTTGCCGCCGAGAACTACTACCAGCACGCCGAGCACTATTTCCGCCTGATCGCAGCGGCCCAGGAGCAATTCCGCCAGAACCAGCCGCAGCAGCAGCCGCGCCAGGACGACCTGATGAGCGAGGACGAGGACGAGGGCGAGAGCTTCTCGAGCTTCGGCCAGGAGCCGGGCTTCGTTCCGGTGCAGCAGGCGCAGCCCTTCATGCGGGACCGCGACAATGGTCCCCGCGAGCAGCGCGACAACCAGCCGCCCTATCAGCGCGACCAGCAGCCGCGCGAGCATCGGGGCGAGCGCGAGCATCGCGGTGAACGTGAGCACCGGGGTGAGCGCGAACACCGGCCCCAGCCGCAATATCAGCCGCAGCCGCCGCAACCGCAGCCCGTGATCGCCGATGATGGCGGCGTCGACCGTCTGCCGTCCTTCATCACGGGGCCGCAGCCGCAGCTCAATGGTAACGGCGCCGGCTTCGAAAATGGCGGCGAGCGTTACCCGCGGCGCCGGCGTCGCCCGCATGGTCCGCGCCCCGAGGGCGGCATCGCCCAGCCGCAGCCGGCCGCCTCCAGCGAAGACGCGAATCCCGGCGAGTAGGCATAGTCGGACCGCACGACATGGCGTCCCGGCGAAGGCCGGGACTTCTACAGTTCATCCCTCGTCGCCGTCGATGATGGCACCAGCACCGGCTTCAACGCCGGAATCAGCCGCGTGCGTTCGCGCGGTGCGGGAATGACGCGGTAGACCTGCTTGGTCGCTTCCACGATATGAACGCCCGCGAAGGGCAATGACAAGGCGGCACCCGCGCGTTCCCACACCAACGCCGAGCGCAGGAACCAGCCTCCGGCAACCGGCGGCATGAACAGCGCCTCGCCCCATGCGCTCGGTGTGAACCAGGTCTGGCGCAACAGCTGCATGATCTGCGAGCGCGAATAGGGCCGGCCGTGGCCGAAGGGCGTGTTGTCGGTGCGCGTCCACACCCCGCGCCGGTTCGGGATCACCGCAATCACCCGCCCCGATGGCGCCAGTACCCGCCACACCTCGCGCAACAGGCTCGCGGGATCGTCGGCCATTTCCAGCGCATGGACCAGGAGGATGCGGTCGACCGCGGCATCCGGCAGCGGCAGCGAGAACTCGTCGACCAGCGCGGCCAATGTCGGCCGCGCGGTCGGCCATTTCAGGACGCCCTGGGCCGCCGGCATGAAGGCGATGCAGCGTTCGCAATCTTCACGAAAAAGTCCCAGATAGGGCGTGGGATAGCCGATGCCGAGCACCCGCTGGCCCTCGGCATTCGGCCAGCGTGCGCGGATGCCGCGATTGATCAATTGCCGCGCCACGATGCCCAGTCGCTGCGAATAGAAATCGCGGAGATCGATGACGTCGATGCTCATGAGATCAATTTAACATGTAATTCTAGGGATTGCCGCCCGACAGACAGCAGACATTACGCCATTGCCGCGTCAGCGTTAACGCAATATCTCTGGGCAAGTTCTGCGGGCACATTCTCCTGGCGAGTTCTCTCGTCGGGTTCTCTGACCCAACGCCGTTCGAAGAGGGACATCCATGGCCGCCGATATCCGCGTCTTCACCTGCTTGAGCGACAATTTCGGCTATCTTGTTCACGATAGCGAAAGCGGCGCCACCGCCTCGATCGACGCACCGGAGGCCGGCCCCATCGTCAAGGCACTGGAGGCAGAGGGCTGGACACTGACCGACATTCTCATCACCCATCACCATGGCGACCATGTGGGCGGCGTCGCCGAGCTGAAGCAGCGCTATGGCTGCCGCGTCGTCGCGCCGCATGACAAGGCCGGCAAGATCGCCAATGTCGACCAGCGCGTCGTCAATGGCGACGTGGTGAAGATCGGCAATCTGCTGGCTCGGGTCGTCGAGACGCCGGGCCATACCCTCGACCACATCTCCTACGTCTTCGACAGCGACAAGGCTGTCTTCGCCGCCGACACGCTGTTTTCGATCGGCTGCGGACGCGTGTTCGAGGGCAACGCGCCGATGATGTGGGACTCGCTCCTGAAGCTGCGCGCGCTGCCCGACGATTTCAGCCTCTATTGCGGCCATGAATATACCGCCTCCAATGTCAGGTTCGCGCTGTCGATCGACCCCGACAACGAGGCGCTGAAGGCCCGCGCCGAGGAGGTGACGCGGCTGCGCGCCGCCAACAAGCCGACCATTCCGGTCCTGCTTGGCGAGGAGAAGAAGGCCAACGTGTTTCTCCGTGCCGACGATCCGCATGTGGCGGCCAGACTGCATATGAAGGGCGCAAGCGCGGCCGAGGTGTTCGGCGAACTGCGCGAGCGCAAGAACAAATCCTGATGCAACAGCTCACCGCAGCCGACATCATCGCGCGCCTCGAATTGCGGCCGCACCCGGAAGGCGGCTACTACCGCGAGACGTTTCGCGACACCCGCACCGATGAGCTCGGGCGCGCCTGCTCGACCGCGATCTATTTTCTGCTCGCGCGCGGCGAGAAATCGCAATGGCACCGCATCGATGCCGTCGAGATCTGGCATTATTACGCCGGCAGTCCGCTGACGCTGCGCATCGCCCATGAGGGCTGCGCGCCGCATGAGGTCAGGCTCGGTCCGGATGTGATGGGCGGGGAGCGGCCGCAGGCGATCGTGCCGGCCGCGGCCTGGCAGACCGCAGAGACCACCGGCGACTGGACCCTGGTCGGCTGCACCGTGGCGCCGGGATTCGAGTTTGCGAGCTTCGAGCTCGCTGCCCCCGGCTGGGAGCCGCCGCAATCGCCGTGCCTGTGAGATCCCTGCCTCGCTCCGGGGCGCCCGAGCTCGGGTTGACCCGAGTCCGGGTTCAACGTGATCCAAGCGGCAACAGCCGGCTTGGATGGCGAAGCCGGAACGGCGGCTACCTCTTGCGCATCACCATGTCCTTTGCTGCGATCAGCCCGCCGCCGGCGATGAGGATCGCTGCCAGGGCGATGGTCGCACTCGCCTTGGCGAAGCCCGCGAGAATCAGGAACATCGTCGACAATAGCGGCGTCGCATAGGACGCCGCACCGAGCACGCGGATGTCGCCGCGCTTCATGCCGATGTCCCAGGCGTAGAACGCGGCACCCACGGGCGCGATGCCGAGGCCGATCACCGCAGACCATTGCAACGGTGTCTCAGGCCAGACGGTGGATTCGACCAGCATATGGACGAGCGCGGCAAGCAGCGCGGTTGCGAGGCAGAAGCCCGCGACCGCATCGGTCGGCACCGCCTTGAGCCGGCGCGACATCACCGAATAGGACGCCCAGACGAAGGCCGCGACAAAGGCCGCGATCAATCCCGGCACCTGGCCGGACCCAAGGCTGCCGGTGTTCCCGGCGAACAGCAGCACCGTGCCCACAAGGCCGAGCAGCGCACCGATGATGTGGTGCCGCGCGAGATGCTCGCCGGGGAGCAGCGAGGAGAACAGCACGATCAGCAGCGGCCAGAGATAATTCAACAGCCCCGCTTCGGCGGGAGGCGCAAAGCGCAGCGCCAGGAAGTACAGCGCGTGATAGCCGAACAGGCCGCCGACGCCGACGATCCAGGCGACAGGCGGCTGCTTCAAGGCACGGATCGCGCCGGGGCGACCGACCCAGGTCAGCAGGCCGACCACGCCGCCGATCGCAAAGGTCATGGACGCGAGCTGGAACGCCGGGATCCTGCCGGTTGCGACCGTCATGACCGACAGCAGCGACCACATCAGGATCGCGGTCAGGCCGATCAGCGTCGCGGTGCGGGGGGAATATGGCAATGCATTCTCCGTCATGGCCGGGCGTGTCCCGGCCATCCACGTCGCGCTGTTGAGTGCGCTTCAAGACGTGGATGCCCGGGACAAGCCCGGGCATGACGACCTCCTTGCAGCATTCAGCATTCCGACGCAACGCCCTCGCGCGTCGCCTCACACCATGTATTGCCCGCCATTGACGGTCAGCGTCGAGCCGGTGATGGCGCCGGCCTCGTCGGCAGCGAGGAAGACGACCGCGCGCGCGATCTCTTCGGGCTCGCCGAGCCGGCCGATCGGAATCAGCGGCAGAATCGACTTCTCCAGCACGTCCTTCGGCACCGCCTGCACCATCTCGGTGTTGATATAGCCCGGGCAGATGGCGTTCACGGTGATGCCGGCCTTGGCGTTCTCCAGCGCGAGCGCCTTGGTGAAGCCGACCTCGCCGGCCTTCGCCGCGGAATAGTTGCACTGGCCGAACTGGCCCTTCTGGCCGTTGATGGAGGAGATGTTGATGACGCGGCCGAACTTGCGGGCGCGCATGCCCTCGATCACCTGCCGCGTCATGTTGAAGAGCGAGCCGAGATTGGTGTTGATCACCGCACTCCACTGCTCGAGCGTCATCTTGTGGAAGGCGCCGTCCTTGGTGATGCCGGCATTGTTGACCAGCACGTCGACCGGGCCGATCTCGGCCTCGACCTTCTTCACGCCCGCCGCGCAGGCGTCGAACGAGGAGACGTCCCATTTGTAGACGGCAATGCCGGTCTCCGCCTTGAACTTCTCCGCCGCCGCATCATTGCCGGCGTAGCTGGCAGCGACCGTATAGCCCGCAGCCTTCAACGCCTTCGAGATCGCCGCCCCGATGCCTCGGGTGCCTCCTGTGACCAACGCTACACGTGCCATGTCGATTCCCTCTCTCCGCTTCCTCTTGCGCGCCCTTTGCCAACAGCGCTTCTTGGTTAGAACGGAATTATGCGAGCCGTTTGACCAACATCAAGAGCAAAACGCCCGGCGGTGCCGGGCGTTCGTATCTAGTTCAGCACTGTGCGGCTGCGAAGGGAATTTTATCGGCAGCGACTGAACCTTTTTTAGCCGCGTGCGATGCACGCGCCTCGTGATTCAGTCGCGCCCCGAATCCCCTCAATCCCGCGCCAGGCACATGGCGATGCCCATGCCGCCGCCGATGCACAGCGTGGCGAGGCCCTTCTTGGCATCACGCTTCTGCATTTCGTGCAGCAGCGTCACCAGCACGCGCGCGCCGGACGCGCCGATCGGGTGGCCGATCGCGATGGCGCCGCCGTTCACATTGACCTTGGAAGTATCCCAGCCGAGGTCCTTGTTGACCGCGCAGGCTTGCGCCGCGAAGGCCTCGTTGGCCTCGATCAGATCGAGGTCCGCGATGTTCCAGCCGGCCTTCTTCAAGGCGGCGCGGGAGGCAGGGATGGGACCGGTGCCCATGATCTTCGGATCGACGCCGGCCTGGGCCCATGACACGATGCGGGCGAGCGGCTTCTTGCCTTCCTTGGCCGCCTGCTTGGCGGTCATCAGCACCACGGCCGCCGCGCCGTCATTGATGCCCGAGGCGGAACCGGCGGTCACCGTGCCGTCCTTCTCGAAGGCGGGACGAAGCTTGGCCATCGCATCGAGCGTGGCGCCATGGCGCGGATATTCGTCGGTGTCGACCACGACGTCGCCCTTGCGGCTCTTGATCGTGACCGGCGTGATCTCGTCCTTGAACCGGCCGGCCTTCTGTGCCGCTTCCGCCTTCTGCTGCGAGGCGACGGCGAACTCATCCTGCTGGGCGCGCGTGATCTGGTACTGCCGCGCGACGTTCTCGGCGGTGTTGCCCATGTGGTAGCCGTTGAAGGCATCCCACAGCCCGTCCTTGATCATGGTGTCGACGAACTCGACCGCGCCCATCTTGACGCCGCCGCGCAGATACTGGGCGTGCGGGGCCATGCTCATGGATTCCTGGCCGCCGGCGACCACGATGTCGGAATCGCCGTTCATCAGCGCCTGATAGCCGAGCGCGACCGAGCGCAGGCCGCTGCCGCAGAGCTGGTTCACGCCCCAGGCGGGGCTCTCCACGGGGATGCCGGCCGAGATCGAAGCCTGGCGGGCGGGATTCTGGCCCTGGGCGGCGGTCAGGATCTGACCCATGATCACTTCCGAAACGCGGCCCGGTTCGACGCCGGCGCGTTCCAGCGCGGCCTTGATGGCGATGGCCCCGAGGTCATGGGCGGGAAGGGTGGCAAAGGCTCCGTTGAAGCTTCCGACCGGGGTGCGGGCGGCGCTGACGATGACGACATCGTCTGACATGGACATCTCCTGACGCTTGAGGGTCTTTTCTGGAAATTGCGGCGAGCGCTTGAGGGTGGCGCGGCCCTATCTCTCACTCCCCATCCTGTTAACGTCGTTGAGGCATGTCAATGTGCCGTTGCCCGAAATCGAACCGCACTGCATTCAAATTAGCTTTCTGCCGCGGCCGGCCCCGCTCCGCGCCTTGCGGAAATGCCGAAACACCGGCCGGATAACGGCTTTGCTGCACCGCCGAAGACGGCGCGTGCATTCCATGTTGCGCAACATGGAATGCCTGCGGATTAACCGTGCTGCACAAAACGGTAGCGCAAAGCCGTTGAAGATGTTTAGTTTGTTGCGTTGCGTAGCTCGTGGCCCTGCGGCGACGCCGTCGGGTTCCCTCCCTCTCCGGTGCGAAGTGTGAGCCCATGGCAATGGCGAAGACCGACCAACCCACAACCATCAAGAAATATGCAAACCGCCGGCTCTATAATACCGGCACCAGCACCTATGTGACGCTGGAGGACCTCGCAGCGATGGTGAAGACGGGCGAGGATTTCCTCGTCTACGACGCCAAGACCGGCGACGACATCACCCGCTCGGTGCTCGCGCAGATCATTTTCGAGCAGGAGAACAAGGCCGGTCAGAATCTGTTGCCGACCACGTTCCTGCGCCAGCTGATTCGCTTCTACGGCGACAGCATGCAGATGGTGGTGCCGAAATATCTCGAGCAGTCGATCGACATGCTGACGCGCGAGCAGGAGAAATTCCGCAAGCAGTTCGCCAGCACCTTGAGCGGCACGCCGTTCGCGCCGCTGGAAGAGCAGGTCCGCCGCAACATGGAGCTGTTCCAGCAGACCTTCTCGATGTTCAAGCCGTTCACGCCGACGCTCGGGACATCCGATGCCGAGAAGGCGCCGGAGCCGGCGGCGCCCGCGGCCGAGGACAGCAGCAATATCGACGAGCTGCGCCGCCAGATGAAGGAGATGCAGGACCGGCTCGATCGCATGTCGAGCGAGCCGAAAAAGGAAGGCGAGTGAGTTCTCGCTAACGCCGCGTTCGCCGGCAAGGCATTCTGATTTGGTTTTCAAACAGCGACTCACTCCGCTGTCATCGCCCGCGAAGGCGGGCGATTCAGTATTCCAGGGACGTCGGAACACTTGCCGAGAAGCCTCTGGAATACTGGATGCCCCGCATGCGCGGGGCATGACACCGAGAGAACACAGGGCTTCGCCCTCGCGACAGAGTTTGTCCGAGCTTTGCTTTCATCTCGCCCTCCTCGAACACAGAGGGCGCGGGGAAGGCCGGGTGGCCGCAGCACCCGGGGCCCTCGCGCAGAAAAAATTGCGCGAGCGCAAGAACCACAGGTACGGCGGTGATCACACCGGCCTTCCCCCGCGCGATGGTTTACGGCTTATAGGCGCTCTCCCAAGGTGAACCTTGCCGATTGCCACCTTCACCGGGGGCGATTGCGTTGGCACCGCCGCCGGTTTGCGCGCCAGCCTTTGGGGCGCCAGGACCACACCACTTCGCCGTCCGCCTCGGCATCGTTCGTCTTCGATGCCTGTCGCGTCCATCGCATCCCCGCCTCACGTGTCGTGACGATCGCGAAACGCCCCTCGAAGAAGCGAGGCGGGATGGCGGGACATTTACGCCAAATCCGAATTCCGGTAAATAGAAATATTTTTGCAGATCGGGATTGACAGGAGTTAGCCCCTTCTGCCCGTCGGGCGAATCGGGATCAGCGCGTCGACGAAAAGCTGCAGCGAGGGCACGCAGTTGGCGAGCCGGGCCTTCAGCCAAGCGGTGGAGACCGGCGGCATTGATGGGTCAAACCCGGCGACAAGCGCGCAAAGCGAAATTCCCCGATCGGAGCAAGCGACTTCTCCTACTGGTGGCGGCCAAAGACGGAGGCCAATTCGGCCGGCATGCCGCCGATCCGCCCTTCGCGCAGCGAGACCAGGATCACGCAGAGCAGGCAGGCGACATAAGGAAGGCATGAGATCAGGTAGGGCGACAGGGTCAGGCCCGTTGCCTGGAGACGCAACGTGGCCGCCTCGCTCAGCCCGAACAGCAGCACCACCGGCAGCACCAGGAACGGATTCCAGCGTGCGACGATGACGAGCCCCACCGCGACGAAGCCGCGGCCCTTGGTCATCTCGTTGGCCCAGGTCTGGGTGTAGTCCACCGACAGGATCGCGCCCGCGAAGCCCGACAACAGTCCGCCGACCAGAATGCCCTGCGCCTGCACCAGCGCCGGCCGGAGGCCGAGTGCACGCGCAGTCTGGAAGGACTCCCCGACGATGCGCCAGCTCAGGCCGGTACGGGTGCGATAGAGCCACAGGCCGGCGACCAGCACCGCCAGGACGGCGAGCGGGGCCATGGGCGTGAGCTGGGTCAGGATCGGGCCGAAGAAGGGCACGCCTGCAAAGTCGGCGCCCGCCAGCGGCGCAAGCCCGGAAACGCGGCCGCCGATGGCGGCTCGTCCGAAATAGGAGGTGAGCCCGAGCCCGAGCGTGAAAACCGCGATCCCGCTGCCGATCTGGTTGGCGTTGCAGCCAACGCACAGCCCGACGTGGACGAATGACAGCAGCAGTCCCGCGGCTGCGCCTGCGGCAAACCCGAGCATGGGACTGCCGGTCTGCGCCGCAACCGCAAAGCCGACGCAGGCGCCGCACAGCATCTGCCCCTCGATGCCGAGATTGACGATGCCGACCCGCTGCGTCAGCGTCTCGCCAAGCGTGACCATCATCAGCGGCGTCGACGAACGCAGCATCGCCGCGACCCAGGAGCCGGCAACGGCGAGAATTTCGGTATCAGCCATGGCGGGCCGTCCTGCGGCCGGCGAGGCCGCCGGCGCCGAGCGCCGCGACGAACAGCAGTCCCTGCAAGATCGTCGCGCTCGCGCTCGGGATCTTGGAATAGAGCTGGAGCGCATCACCTGCTGCGATCAGCCCGCCGATCATGATGGCGATCGGAACGGCGCGCAGGAAATGCTGGCCGGAGAGCCACGCGACGAGGAAGCCGGTCAGGCCATAGCCGACGGATATGCCACCCTGCAGCCGGCCCTGGATGGCCGAGGTCTCGCAGATGCCGGCCAGCCCGGCGAGGGCGCCGCCGATCGCCATCACCAGCAGCGTCTGCCGGACGAAGCTGAACCCGACCATGGCAGCGACCTTGCGGTTGCCGGCGAGCACGCGCAGCGCGATCCCCCAGCGCGTGTAGGTCACCGCGACATGAAGGATCGCCGCGGCCGCGATGCCGACGACAAGGCCGGCATGCGCCCGTGAGCCGAACACGCTCGGCACGATCGCGGCCTTCGGAAACGGGATCGTCGCCGGCCAGCCGAGGCTGCTCGGGTCTTTCCAGGCGCCGTAGGTCACATAGCTGACAAGCAGGACCGCGACGTAGTTCATGAGCAGGGTCGAGATGGTTTCATTGACATGGCAGCGGGCGCGCAGGACCCCGGCAATGGCACCCCAGAGCGCGCCGCCGGCCGCACCGGCGAGCAGCATGGCCGGGAGAAGCACGATCGTGGGGGCGGCCGGGTACGAGATGACTACGGCGGTGCCGGTGAGCGCGCCAAAATAGAGCTGGCCTTCCCCGCCCACGGTGATCAGGCCGAGCCGCGCCGGCAGGATGACCGCCAGCGCGCAGAGCAGGATCGGCGTCGCCTTCACCAGACTCTCGGACACGGAATAGGAATCGCCGAAAGCATAGAGCACCATCTGCGAGAGGGTGACGAGCGGCGGCCGGCCGATCGCGGTGAGGAAGATCGCCGCAGCGATCAGGAATGCCGCGCCGCCGCCGATCGCCGCCATGATACGGATTCGGGTCGCCGCGCTCATGCAACGTCCATGGTCTGACCCGCCATCCAGCGGCCCAGCGCCTGACGGTCCGCGTCTTCGCGCCGCACGATACCCATGATCACGCCGTCATGCAGCACGGCGATCTTGTGCGCGTAGCTGAGGAGATCGTCGAGCTCCTCCGAGATCCAGACCACGCAGGCGCCGTCCGCGGCCTGG
This sequence comes from Xanthobacteraceae bacterium, assembly GCA_035293985.1. Taxonomy (GTDB): domain Bacteria; phylum Pseudomonadota; class Alphaproteobacteria; order Rhizobiales; family Xanthobacteraceae; genus JAVDCA01. Next base: position 30,237 of record DATGLS010000037.1, on the reverse strand, counting down.
CGGAACATCTCGCGATAGACGGCCTGGGTCGCCAGCACGTCGAGGCCCATGGTGGGATAGCAGGCGATGACGAGTCGTGCCTTGCCCGACAGTTCGCGGGCGATGACGAGCTTCTGCAGATTGCCGCCCGAGAGCGCCGCAGCTCGCAGCGCCGGGCTCGGCGGCCGCACGTCGTAGCGTGCCATCAGAGCCCGGGCCTGCCGCGCGATCGCGCCGCGCCTGGGAAAGACCGGGAGGCGCGTAGCCTCGCGCAGCGCGAGATTGAGCGCGAGGTCGAGATCGGCAACGGCTGCATTGTCGAGCGGACGCTCCGGGATATAGGCGACCCCGTCCGCAATGGCGCCGTCCGGCGCATCGCTCGCGATGCTGACGCCGTCGAGCACGATATCACCGCCCGTCACCGGAACGAGCCCCGCCAGGGCCTCGGCGAGGGTAAACTGGCCGTTGCCAGACACGCCGGCGATGCCGAGGATCTCGCCGGCGGCGAGCTCGCATGAGATGTCCCGGACGAAGCGCCCCTCGACCTCGGCCGACAGCCCGCGGATCTGAAGCCGCGGCGCGCGGCTGCCCGGCGCCTGCGGCGGCGCGAGCGAGCCGACCGCGCCGCGCCCGACCATCGCATCGACGAGCGCGCCCGGCGTCCGGTCCGCAGCGCGGGCGGCGTCGACCACCCGGCCGCTCCGCATCACCACGACACGGTCGGCGCAGGCGGCGATGTCCGCGAGCTTGTGCGTGATCAAAACGACCGCCTTGCCTTGCTCGGCAAACGTCCTGATGAAGCCGTAGAGCCGCTCGGTCTCCGCAGGCGTGAGCACCGAGGTCGGCTCGTCCAGAATCACTACGCGGGCGTCGAGGTTGAGCACCTTTGACAACTCGATCAGTTGCCGCTCGCCGACGCTGAGGGTGCGCACCGGCCGGTCGGGATCGATGCCGGGGGCAAGCCGTTTCACCCAGCCCAGCGCAGTCTGCACCCGCGCGCCGCGGCGCGGCTGGAGCCAGGGTGCGCCGGGCAGCGCCGCCAGCAGGTTCTCCAGAACCGAAAGTGCAGGGATCAGCGAAAACTGCTGGAACACCATGCCGATGCCGGCCGCCATCGCCTCGCGCGGCGATGCGAAGCTGACCGGCCTGCCGTCCATGCTGATCGTGCCGCCGTCGGGAGCATAGAAGCCGTAGAGGATCTTCATCAGCGTGCTCTTGCCGGCGCCATTCTCGCCCAGCAGCGCCAGCACCTCGCCGCCATTGATCGTCAGTGTTACGTCGTCATTGGCGACGACGGATCCGAACTGCTTGCGAATGGCAGATAGCGTGACGAACGCCTCTTCCATAGCTCACCTGACCGCAAAGATGGCGTCAACTTCGACCGCCGCGCCGCGCGGCAGATTGGCGACGCCCACTGCCGTGCGCGCATGTTCGCCTTGCGCGCCGAACAGTTCGCGCATCAGGTCGGACGCGCCGTTGATGACCTGCGGGATGCTCGGGAAGCTCGGCGTGCAGTTCACGAAACCGCCGAGCCGCATGCAACAGGAGACGCGGTCGAGCGAGCCGCCGCAGGCGAGCCTGAGCGCCGCTATCAGATTGAGGCCGCACAGGCGAGCGGCGGCCTGTGCCTGCGCGAGGTCGAAGGCATCGCCGACCTTGCCGACGAAGCGCACCTCGCCATTCCACTCGCAGACCTGGCCGGCGAGATAGACGAGATCGCCGTGACGGCGGAACGGCAGGAAATTGGCGACCGGCTCAGGCACCTGCGGCAGCTCGATCCCGAGCATGACGAGGCGCTGGTCGGCCGACTCGACGGAACGGCAGGTCATTGCGCCGCTATCGCGATTTGCCCGGGAGGGCCGCGAGGATGGCGGCCGATCGGGTCACGAAGCCGAACAGCAATTTCACATTGTAGAGCACGGCCTGGACGCAGAACTCCGGCGAGGTGGTCGCCGTGCCGTCCTCGATCAGCACCGTGTCGTAGCCGAGGAAGCTCGCGTCCTCGAGCGTCGTCATGACGCACTGGTCCATGTTCACGCCGCCGATGAAGAGCGTCTTGATTCCCAGGTTGCGCAGCACGGCGTCGGTCTCGGTGTCCCAGAACGCGCTGAAGCGGTGCTTGGTGATCTGGATGTCCTTGTCGCCGGGATTGATCTCGTCGACGACCTCGGCGCCCCAGCTTCCCGCCGCGATCACCTCGGAGCGCGTCCCGGGCACGGGCTGGGCAATTCCCGGCTCATCGCCGCGCGGATTGTGCGCGTGACGCAGCGACGGCGAGATGTTGAGGAGATCCTTGCGAACCCCCCAATTGACCCAGACCACCGGGATGTGCTGCGCCCGAAAGGCCTCGATCAGGGCGGCAAGCGGCGCGATGGGCTTCCGGTTGGGCGAGATGTCGATGCCGCGGGAGTCGAGCCAGCCGCCCCTGGTGCAGAAATCGTTCTGCATGTCGACGATCAGGAGGGCCGACTTCGCGGCGTCGACGGTGATGTTCTGCGGTTCGGCTGCAATCGCGAGCGGCCGGACCGGCGGAGCGGGGCGCGTCATGTCGACGGCGTCGGGCGTGACTTTCCAGGCCTGGGCGGGACTGGTCCCCATCACCACCGGAGTTGCGGGTCTTGCAGTGACGTTCATGTCAAACCTCCTGACGCGCCTGCCCGGCCTACTTCGTGGTGCCCGTGATGCCCTTGACGAGATAGTCCATGGTCTCGACCTGCTCCATCGAGAGCTTCTGTCCGGCCGGCACGACGATCGTGCCATCCTGCCTGGCGATCGGGCCTTCCCAAATTGATTTCTTTCCGGTGTTGATGTCGTCCTTGAGCTTCGAGATGCCTTCCTGGACCGTGGCCGGCACCATCGGACCGAACGGATCGAGCACGACGTTGCCGCTCGCGAGATCGCCGCGCACATGTGAGGCTTTCCAGGTCCCGGCTTTGATTTCCTTGATCTGCTCGACCATCATCGGACCCCAGTTCCAGGACACGCCGGTCAGCCACGCCTTCGGCGCGCGATCATGGATGTCGACGTCCTTGCCGATCATGAGGACGCCGCGTTTCTCGGCCACCTGTGCGATGGTGATGGGGCTGTCGACCTGCTCGGCGATCACGTCGATCCCGGCGTCGGCGAAGGCATTGGTCGCCTCCGTTTCCTTCTGCGGCTCCCACCAGCCGCCATTCCAGACCACGGTCGTGGTCGCCTTGGGGTTCACCGACTGCGCGCCGAGAGTGAAGGCGTTCACCGAGCGCATCAATTGCGGGATCTGGAAACCGCCCTGGAACCCGAGCTTGCCGGTCTTGCTGAGGTGACCGGCAGCGACGCCCGCCAGGTACATGCCGGCATCGCTGTCCGCCCAATAGGTGCCGACGTTCTTGGAGGTCTTGAGGCCGCCGGCGTGCAGGATGGTGACGTCGGGATGCTTCTCGCCGACCTTGATGGCGTAGTCGAGATAACCATAGGAGGTCGCGAAGATGATCTTGTGCCCGGAGGCGATCAGCCGCTCCATGACCCGCTCGACCTCGGCCGTCTCCGGGATCAGCTCGAAAGAGGTGGTGGTGACGCCGGGCAGGTTCTTCTCGACATATTTGCGGCCGTCATCCATCGACTGGTTGTAGCCGGCGTCCGCCGCCGGCCCGACATAGATGAAGCCGATCTTGTCCTCGGCCAGCGCCGGCGAGGCGAGGATAGCACCGAGCGCGAGGACGGAAAACAGCGTTGCCTTTCTCATGGTTTGCTCCGTTGAAGCTGCGGGGACGTATGTAAACGTTTATTTACCTGAAGCAAACCACGTGCCATGGCCGCCGCGAACGGCGCGGGCGTACCGGGGCGCTGCTTAAGTGTTTCACGGACTGGCAGGAATCGGCTGTGCGCGGCGTGCAGCGACATGCGAGGCGCCGGCGCGCGACCGCAATAGCGTGCTTAACCGGTGGGCGAAACCGGCTGTTTTTTTGTCAGGCCTGGCGCCTGAGAAAGCCCAGCATCATCTCCCTGGCGTAGCGCTTGTGCTCGGCCTGCCAGTCCGCTTTCAGGATGTCCGACTTGAAGATGACCGACAGCGTGTGCGCGTTCGAGCGATGGAAATAGGCGAAGCCCACCATGGTCACATATAACTGAAGCGGATCGACCCCGCGGCGGAACACGCCGGCCTTGGCGCCGCGCTTCAACAGCTCGTCGATCATCGCGATGAGGGGCGAGGCAACGACCGGCGTCCTGGAGCTCTTCTTCAGGAATCGCGCCCGCAACAGGTTTTCGCCGCTCAGGATGTGGATCAGCTCGGGATGCTGTCCGAAATGCTCATAGGTGAAGTCGAACAGCTGCATCATCCCGTCGACGGGGCCGACATGCTCGACATCGAGCTTGAGCTCTTCGGCGCGCAACTCCCCGAGCACGTGCTCCAGCACCGCGATGTAAAGCCGGTCCTTGCCGCCGAAATAATGGTAGATCATGCGGGGATTGGCGCGAGACTTTCGGCAGATGGTCAAAACCCGGGCGCCGCTATAGCCCTTCTCGGAGAATTCGGCGATCGCCGTCCGAAGGATTCGCTCGCGCGTTCCTTCAGCTAGTGACGTTTTCTTTGGCATGCAATCACGGGCCGGGCTTGTGACTTCAAAGCAGGCTAGTCGCGAACCCCCGTGCGGCGCAAGCGCGCCATCTCTCGATTGCGAGTTTCGCGCCCGCGGGAAGGACGCAAGGCACGCCTGCCTTGCGACAAACCGAATTATTTTTGCGCGCGAGGCTTGACGGCATCTCAGGCCGGCGATCGCTTTTCGAAACGTTCCGCGTCGATGAGCTTCCCCGACACAGGCAATGGGTCAGCGAGCTTGCAGGGGACATTTTCAGGATCGGAGCCCTGCCGCGGTTGTCACGACTTTTGCTCGACACCGAAGGGCATGTCAGGACGGCCGCTTCGCAGGCGATCGACGCGCTTTCGGCCCGCGAATGATGCACCCGACCATCATTGGGGTCGCTATGCGATAGCGTCTGGCTGCTGGCAAGTTGCGGCGCTGGTGATCCGGCGCCGCTTGTGCGAGTCTTTACTGAAGGCGCGTCGATCGTGCCGCGCGCGGGAGCTGTACCCGCTGCCGGCGACGGCGGACGACGATCAATCAACAACAGCAAGCATGGGAGGCCGGAGCATCGCGTGGAACACGCGCGTCTCCGACAGGTTGGCGCTGCGCCGAGGTGCGGCAGCGTGGACCGGCGAGGAGCGGACGTTCACACGCGACCCAACCGGACCGCGGTCCTTGCCGCCGGTCGAAACATTGGAATTCGTTTTAATGCCCCAACATGCGAACCGGCAATGGCAGGAACCGCAACCGGCTTCTACCGCGCCGCCGGCGAAAGTCCAGCCGCTCGACCCCTCGCCCGGCGCCGTGCATCCCGGCATCGTCCATCTCGCGCTCGCCATGGGCGGGTTTGCGATCGGCATCACCGAATTCGCGACCATGAGTCTGCTGCCTTTCTTCGCGCGCGACCTCGCGATCAGCGAGCCCGTCGCGGGCCGGGTGATCAGCGCCTATGCGCTTGGCGTCGTGGTGGGCGCGCCGCTGATCGCGGTGCTGTCGGCGCGGATCGCGCGGCGGACGCTGCTGATCGGACTGATGGCCTTCTTCGCCCTGATGAACGGGCTCTCCGGCCTCGCGCCCAATTACCATACCATGCTGGCGCTGCGCTTCCTCTCGGGGCTGCCGCACGGCGCCTATTTCGGCATCGCCATGCTGGTCGCAGCCTCGCTGGTGCCGATGGACAAGCGCACCGGCGCCGTCGGCCGCGTGCTCCTCGGGCTGACGGTAGCGACCACGATCGGCGTGCCGCTCGCCAACTGGGTCGGCCAGGCGATCGGCTGGCGCTGGGCGTTTGCGATCGTGGCGGGGCTGGCGCTATTGACCGCGGTCCTGGTCATGATCTTCGCCCCGCGCGACGCCGTCCATGCCGAGGCGAGCCCGTTGCGCGAGCTCTCCGCGCTCGGCCGCAAGCATGTCTGGCTGACGCTCGCGATCGGCGCCATCGGCTTCGGCGGGCTGTTCTCGGTCTACAGCTACCTCGCCTCCACCATGCTGGCGGTGACGCATGTATCCCCCGCGCTGGTCCCCGTGGCATTGTGCGTGTTCGGCGTCGGCCTCACCGCCGGCAACATCATCGTGCCGCGCTTCGCCGACCGCGCCCTGATGGCGACCGCGGGCGGGCTCTTGCTGTGGTCGGCGGCGGCGCTGGCGCTCTACCCGCTCGCAGCCGGCAATTTCTGGACGCTGATCGTCGACGTGCTGCTGATCGGGCTGAGCGGCGCGCTCTCCACCGTGCTGCAGACCCGGCTGATGGACGTGGCCGGCGACGCGCAGAGCCTCGCCGCCGCGCTCAACCATTCCGCCTTCAACATAGCCAACGCGCTCGGCCCCTGGCTCGGCGGCATGGCGGTCGACCCCGGCTATGGCTGGACGTCGACCGGCCTCGTCGGCCTCGGCCTGTCGCTGTCGGGCTTCGCCGTGTGGGTCGTCGCCGCGGCACTTGCCGCGCGTGAGGGCGTTTAGCTGCTGCGGTTCGGCGTTGCGCAGACGGACTTCATCCCGCCGCCGGCAGCACCGTTTCCGCGCTGTTGCGCCACGGCCGTTCGCCGGAGGCCAGCCCGATCAGGTGGCCCTGGATATAGTCGCAACCCCAGTCGCGCAGCAACTCGGCCGCCTGCTCGTCCTGCACCCATTCGGCGACCGTCTTGATCTTCAGCCGGCGGGCGAGATCGAGCAGCGTCTGCACGAAGGCGCGATCGTCGGCCGAGGTCACGATGTTCTGCACGAAGGCGCCGTCGATCTTGACGATGTCCACGTCGAGCTTGCGCAGGTTGCGGAACGAGGTGTAGCCGGCGCCGAAATCGTCGATGGCGATGCGGCTGCCGAGATTTTTGAGGCGGTGCACGAAGCTCCTGAGATCGTCGATGTCCTGGATCGCCACCGTCTCGGTGATCTCGACGATCAGCCGCTCGGCGACACCGGTGTGGGCGCGCATCAGGGATTCGATCGAGGACCACCAGTCCGGATCCATGGTGGTGTCGGGCGAAATGTTGAGGCTGAGCGACACGTCGGGCGCGTCGGCGAGCTCGGCCACCACGAGCTCCATCACGCGATGATCGACCAGCCGGATCAGGCCGAGCCGCTCGGCCACCGGCACGATATCGGGCGCGAGCAGCACGCGCCCGCCCTCCTGCTCCATGCGGACCAGGCATTCATAGAAGGCCGGCTTGCGGGCTCGCGCCTCGACCACCGGCTCGAACGCCATGGCAATCCGCCGATCGTTGAGCGCGGTGACGATCTCGTCGGTGACGCGGATATTGACGCGGCGCTGCGCGTCGCGCTCGACGTTCGGACGCCATGCCACGAACGAGCCGGCGCGGCGGCGCTTGGCGCCGTCGAGCGTCTCGTGGGCGCGGTTGAGCGCCTCGTCCGCGGTTCGCGCATAGCGCGGCACACTCACCGCGCCGATCGATGCGGTGACCGAAACCGGGCCGAGCCGGGTCGGCACCACCTCATTGCGCACGCCGGCGAGGAAACGCTCCGCCGCGACATTCATGTCCTCGACGGTGCAGTTCTTCAGGATCAGGCCGAACTTGTTGCCGGAAAAGCGCCCCAGCACGTCGCCGCCGCGCAGCCGCGCACGAATGCGCTTCGCCACCTCGGCAATCACCGCGTCCGCCACGTCGAAGCCGAACGCGTCGTTGATGCGCGCCAGATGGTCGATGCCGATCAGCATGAAGGCGCAGGAGGTGCGGAAGCGGATGCTCTCCTCGATCGCCTCCGCCAGCGCCGCGACCAGATGGGTGCGGTTGAGCTCGCCGGTCAGCGCATCGTTGCGCGACAGTTTGAGGAGCTGCTCCTCGCGGGCGTGGCGCTCATTGTTGACACGCACGATGCCGTGCGCCCGCGCAGGCCGTCCGTCGGCGCCGGCGAACCAGCAGCCGGTCTCCTCGATCCAGACCTCGGGCTGCGACGACGCGCTGCGCACGGCATATTCGATCCGGTAAGGCACGCCGCCGCTGCCATGGGCCGGCGGCGAGAAGTTGAGCGCATCGCTGCGGATCGAGCGCTGCGGCTCGATCAGCTTGGCGAACTCGGCGCCGGTCGAAAGCGAGGCGGGCGGGATCTCGGGGAACACCGCCTCGGTCGGCTCGCTCCAGCTGATCGAATCGGTCGCGATGTCCCAGACGAAGGCCGCCTGCCCGAGAGAAGCCAGGATGGACGAGGTTGGCAGCGGCGCAGATGTCACATTCGCCTCGTTTCGGAACAGGTCGTCGATCGTTAACGTTCCCAAGATAGCGCCCGTCGGGCTGCGACCGTAAGTAAACTTGATAAATAATCTGCAAACCATGTTGCGAATTGGATCGGAGCCGCGGCGGCGCGCTGCGGCATGATGCTTGCGGGTCAGTAAATTGCAGGGGGCGGCAACGTCCCAAAACGTGACAAGGGACGCCAGTTGCGATGCCAGCACCCGAACCCGAGCAGTTAACCTGTTGCCGGCCCGATCAGGGCGCGACCTCCGTCTCGACGGCCCTGGTGCCGGTCGCGGCATCATCGACGCATTCGGTACCGCCCGCGCAGCAATTGCCCTCGCCCGACCCGACCTTCGTCACCCAGCTGATCGCCAGTGCCCGGCAGCTCGCCGAGCGCAGGCGCTGGCCGCGGGACCGCGCCGCGGATGCGAACTCCGCTTACCACCAGCACCGGGTTTTCGGCGCGGGGCTCAAGACGCGACAGACGATTTAGTGGATCGAAACAAGCACCTATCCATCACCGTCACCCTGGGGCGCTCGCGCCAGCGAGCCTCGAATGGCGACGCCCCGCTGCAGCCGTGGGGCCGCTCATCCTTCGAGACGGCCGCTTCGCGGCCTCCTCAGGATGACGGTGAAAGATCTAGCGCTGGGGCTCGTCGGGCGTGGCCGAGGGGCTGCCCGCCGGCTGCAGGCCGGGTGAGGCGACCTGCGGCGAAGGTTCGGCTGGCCGAGCAATAGGCGCAGATTCGGCCGGCTTCGGCGCCGGATGATCCGACAACACCGATTCGGCGATCGACGCCGCCGACGGCCGAGGTTCACTTGACCGAGGTTCACTCGGCGGCTCGGCGGGAGCGGGCAAGGGCATGTCCGGGGCGGGCTCGATGCGCGGCTCCCGGTCCCGCTCCTGGACCCGCTCGCGGACCTGCGCTTCCGCAGGCTCGGCCGCCGCGCGCTTCTTCTCGCGCGGCGAGGCCACCGGGACCAGTGCATATTGCACGGAGCGGCGCACCCGAAGCGCAATCCCGCCGAGGAAATCCACCAGCGAAAGCAGGGTCAGCAGGAAGAAGGTCGAATTGCCGAATTTCGGCCACAGCACGAATTCGGCCGCGGCCGCCCCGAACACCACCAGCGAGAGCAGATGGTCCATCAGGAATTTTGCGCCGGGACGTGCGCCCTTGATGATCTCGAGCAGCAGAAGCAGCATGCCGAGGGCAATCAGGACGTCGCTGAGCGTGACCGGCCATTCCGTGCCCGACATCAAATGCAGACTGAACAGCGTCACCGTCGGCGACACGTCAGGCATCAGGAAGGCGACGATGTTGAAGACCGCGAGCGGGATCAGAAGAAGCGGAAAGCCGACCATGGTCTTGAGCTGAGGTCTTGAGCTGGGATGTTGGGCTGAGGCTGTGAGAACCGGATCATTCCCAGCCGACACGCGTCGTCGCCTGGGGCCGTCTGAGCGCGCCATGATTAGCGCCTAGATTGGCCCGAATTCGGGCAGACGCGTGCCTGCCCGGACCTCGCGTCCACGACCTTCGTATCAGGACTCTTTCTTCTTCAGCACCTGCCGGCCCTTGTACATGCCGGTCTTGAGGTCGAGGTGGTGGGGACGGCGGAGCTCGCCGGAGTCCTTGTCCTCGACATAAGTGGGCTTCTTGATCGCATCCGCCGAGCGGCGCATGCCGCGACGCGAGGGCGAAGTTTTTCGTCTGGGAACGGCCATGTCGATGTCCTCTAGGGCAAATCGTCAACCCCCGTCCGCGAACCGGACGGTCTGGCGCGCCAAAAACAGCGCTTGGAGCCAATACGGGGTCAGGTGGGGGCTTATAGAGGATGGAATGCCACAAGGCTAGGGCGTCGGCCGCTAAAAATGCGCGGAATGGGGCGCAAAATTTAGCGGTTTTCGGGCCAGCAGCGCCGGACGCCCTGGGCCCGCATCATGTAAATTCCGGCTAGGCGGCGGACGGCGGGGGACGGGGTTCGGGCGCTGCGCCTGACGGGACTGGGCAGGATCGAGGCCAGCAGAGCCGCCTCCCGTGCCGACAGGGAGGCCGCCGAATGGCCGAAGGCATAATCGGCGCCGGCTTCGGCGCCAAACTGGCCCGATGGGCCGAGCTCGGCGATATTGAGATAGAGTTCCAGAATCCGCTGTTTCGGCAGCACGAAATCGATCCAGAGCGCCAGCGGAAACTCGAACACCTTGCGGATCACGTCCGGCAGCCAGGCCAGAAACAGGTTTTTGGCGACCTGCTGGGTAATGGTCGAGGCGCCGCGGACCTCACCGCCCTCCTGGGCGTCGTCGATCGCCTCGCGCAGCGCGCCCCAGTCGATGCCGTGATGCTTGCAGAAATGGGCGTCTTCCGCGGCAACCACCGAGGCCGGCAGCGCCGGCGACATTGCGTCCAGATCCAGCCAGTGCCGGGTCACCGGCTCGCCTTTGAGGGAATGCCAGACCATCAGCGCCGAGACCGGATGGCCCGTGCGGTAGAACGGCGCCAGAACGTAGGGCACGGCCAGCACGACCAAGACGATCAGGAGCAGGATCCGGAAGGCGCGCAAATCAACCCTTATGGGCTAAAGAGAAACGGTAAACGGACAGGTCAATACCGCAGGGAGATGCTATCTCCCTGACAAGTCCTGCCTTTTTTCAAGCACTTTTATGGCGGCCGTCTGCCGCAGCCTGGAATTGACGAAGCCGGTCGCATAAAGGATTGTCCGGCCGCAACTGCCCCTCCTTTTTCGGACTTGGACCCGGAGCTTTCCCTGCATGACCGCCACGGCCCTATCGGACTTTACCAACCGGCTGGATAAGACCGCGGAGGATACCGAAAACCTGCTCGCCATCCTGCTCTCGGATCAGGTCCTGGCCGACGAGATCGCGCGGCCGAAGCGGCTGGTCGACGCCATGCGCTATTCGAGCCTCGGCGGCGGCAAGCGCCTGCGCCCCTTCCTGGTGGTGGAAAGTGCCGCCGTGTTCGGCGTGAGCCGCGAGGCTGCGCTCTATGCCGGCGCCGCCCTCGAATGCATCCACTGCTATTCGCTGATCCATGACGACCTGCCGGCGATGGACAACAGCGACCTGCGCCGCGGCCGCCCCACCCTGCACAAGGCCTATGACGATGCGACCGCGATTCTCGCGGGCGACGCGCTGCTCACCATCGCCTTCGACATCATCACCCGCGACGAGATCCATCGCGAGGCGGATGTGCGGCTCAAGCTGACGCGCGCGCTCGCGCGCGCCTCCGGCATCGGCGGCATGGCGGGCGGCCAGATGCTCGATCTCGCCGGCGAAGGCCGCTTCGGCGACCGCGGGCCGGTCGATGTCGCCCGCGTGCAGCAGATGAAGACCGGCGCGCTGCTCCGCTTCGGCTGCATCGCGGGTGCGATCCTCGGCCAGGCCTCGCAGGCCGAATACAATGCGCTCGACGATTTCGGCCGCGCGCTCGGTGAAGCCTTCCAGATCGCCGACGACCTGCTCGACGTCGAGGGCGACGCGGCGACGCTGGGCAAGCCGGCCGGTGCGGACGCCGAGCTCGGCAAGACCACCTTCGTCACCCAACTCGGCATCGAAGGCGCCAAGCAGCGGGTGCGCGACCTGCTCGCCCGGGGCGATGCGGCGCTCTCGATCTTCGGCGCGCGAGCCGACGTGCTGCGCGCCGCGGCGCGCTTCGTCGCCGAGCGGAAGAACTAGACCTCATGAGATTCGATTCAGCTGGTTGGCTCGGCACCTCTCCCCAGCGGGGAGAGGTCGGATTGCGCAGCAATCCGGGTGAGGGGCCGCAGCTATGTCGAGACATGGCAACCCCTCACCCGGATCGCATCTTGCGATGCGATCCGACCTCTCCCTCCGGGAGAGGTGAACCGGGCTTGCGGGCCGGCCTGATCTCGCCTGGCCACGAGGCCGCATGGCGACGGTGCCATGGAAGCTGACGATCCCATCCTGGTCCGCTTCCGCGCGATGTCGCGGCCGGTGCGCGTGGTCTATGCGCGCCCGCGCACCTTCGTCGCGGTCGCGATGGGCGTCGTCGCCTACTTCCTGCTGCCGGCCAGCCTGCGGCCGATCATCCGGCTTCTGGTCGCCTGGGACATCTTTGCCGCACTCTATCTGGTGCTGGTCTGCATCATGATGCTGCGTTGTGAGCAGCAACACATCCGGCGCAATGCCGTGCTGCAGGACGACGGCCGCTTCGTGATCCTGCTGGTGGTTGCGCTCGGTGCCTTCGCCAGCATCGGCGCCATCGTGTTCGAGCTCGGCACGCCGCATCGCGGCGCGCCGGAGCTTGCGCATGCGACGGCGACCATCGCGCTGTCATGGGCGGCGGTGCACACGGTCTTCGCCCTGCATTACGCCCATGAGTATTATCGCGGCGCCAAGCCCGGCGGCCTGCAATTTCCGTCCGGCGACACCCATGACCACGCCGACTATTGGGACTTCGTCTATTTTTCCTTCGTCATCGGCATGACGGCGCAGGTCTCCGACGTCGGCATCACCGACAAGACCATCCGCCGCACCGCGACCGCGCACGGCATCGTCTCGTTCATCTACAACACGGCCTTGCTGGCGCTGATGGTCAACATCGCCGCGAGCGCAATCTCGTCGTGAACGCCGGCAGCGCCGGCTACGGGCATCGTCCCGACATGATGGCTTCGTTCGAGTTGCAACCGAGCGCCCGTTCAGTACCGGTGAGCGGCCGGGCCGCGCTTGTCGTCCCGGATCCCGGCGCGGAATACGGTGCCGGGGCGCGCCTGGCGGTGTCCTGCCTGGGTTCCGGGCGGCTCCGCGTGACCACCGGCTTCTTGTCGTGCCGCTTCTCGCATTCATTGTCGTCGTTGACGAACGAGCCCTCGGCACAGACGATCCTGGTGCACTGGTCGCCATCGGCCTTAAAGCCATGCTCGCAGACCAGCGGACAGACCCGCGACGATTTCTGCTTGAGCGCATCGAGTGCATCGGCGCTTGCGGTCTTGGTGTCGAGCCTAGTGCCGGCATAGCGGTTGAACTGCGACAGCGAGCGCTGCGAAACCGTGTTCCAGTTGCCGTCGGCATCGGAGGTCAGGCAGCCGACGCGGCGCAGCTCGGCCTGCACGGAGCGGGCGAGATCGGCCGGCGGCGTGCCGGCGGTGAGGGCGGCGACGTTCGCACCCTTGCCGGCCGTGGCAGGCGAGGGCGTCGCGACAGGCGCATCCGCGGGCTTGTCGGCGCTCTTTGCGACCTGCATCGGCGCCGGCGGCTGCGGTTTGGCAGGAGCGGCTGGCGTGGTGGCCGCGATCTTGTCGAGCTGCGAGCGGGCGAGACTCGCATAGAAGCCGTCGGGATATTGCGCCAGGAACGCTTCGAGCGCGGCCCGGCTGCCGACCTGCATCGCCAATTCGTAGTCGCGCCGCGCATCGGCCTGCGAGCTCGGCGCAGCTTGCGGTGTGGGGGCGGCCACCGTGGGCGGCGGAACCAGCGCGACATCGTCGCCGCCGAGCGAGCCATAGACGAACGGCTCCTGCCGGTTGGCGGTGGCTTTCAGCACATCGTCACGGACGAAGCCGAAGGCCTTGCGCACGTCGAGCCCGGGTGTGGTGAGATGGCTCGCCAGTGCGACGGTAAACGGGCTGTCCTTGCCACTGCCGTCCTCGGCGGTGGAACCGGCCTTGGCGGAATAGGCGATCAGGGTGTTCGGGCTTGTCGGCTCGATCTTGGCAAGGCCGGCGCTGATGCCGCGCGAGGCGACCGCGCGCTTCATCGTCCTGGCGAAGGGATTGTCGCGGCAGGCATCGAGGATGACAAGCCGGAGCTTCTTGGCCGGCTCGACCGCCACCAGCACGCGGTCCAGCGACAGCGCCTCGTCATAGACGTCCGAGTCGCGTTCCAGCCTGGCGTCGACCGGAATCAGGTAATTGGTGCCGTCGACCTCGATGCCGTGGCCGGCGTAGTAGACGACCGCAATGTCGGCATCGCGGGCATGGTCCTCGAAATCGCGCAGCGCCCGCCGGGTCTGCAGCGCCGAGAGATCATGCCGGGAATCGACCACGTCGAAGCCGGCCGCCGTCAGCCGCGCCGCGATCAGGGCGCTGTCATTGACCGGATTGGCCAGCGGCGGGACGTTTTGATAGGCGGAGTTGCCGAGGATCAGGGCCACGCGCTTCTCGGCAAAGGCCGGCTGGCATGCCAGGAGCAGCGCCGCCGCCAGCAGGATTTTGCGAAGACCGAAGGATTTGAGCCAGTTCGTCATGATGCTTTCGGGGCTCCCCTCTTGAAATCAAGGCACGCAAGGCCGTCGCGATTGCGATCTGGCTACCAGAGATTGGCGAGGAGGCCTTGTGAGCCAGATCACCAAGGGGTTTGCCTGCACCGGACATTTGGGACAGCGCCCATGAGATTTTGTCGCGCCAGCCGTGCCCCGGTTCGCACTTTGCCGATGACCGATTTGAGTTCAAGATTTGGACCCAGGGAAACCTCCAAAAAAGGGAGAGACCGATGAGCTATGACCGTTCCAGCGTCGAGGCCGTGGTGCAGGGTTATTTCGATGCCCTCTATGAGGGCGATGCCGACAAGCTGGGGGCCATCTTCCACCCGTCCGCCGATTTGCGCTGGGTCGAGAAGGGCGAATTGAAGGTGCTGACCGTGCCGGACTGGCTCGGCTGGGTGCGCAAGCGCCCCTCGGCCAAGGCCGAAGGCAAGCCGCGCGAGGATTTCATCGTCACCATCGACCGGTCCGACGCGAACACCGCCTTCGTCAAGGTTCGCTGCCAGCTGCCGCCGCGTTACTTCACGGACTATCTGGTGGCGATGAAGCTCGCCGACGGCTGGCAGATCGTCTCGAAATCGTATCGTTACGATTTGAGGGAGTGATGGTCGCCCACGCGCCGTCATTCCGGGGCGGTGCGCAGCACCGAACCCGGAATCTCGAGATTCCGGGTTCGCGCTTTCAGCGCGCCCCGGAATGACGGTGCATTTGGAAGCGTAGTGGGTTTCGCGTCGCGCACCCTGCATGACGCGGCTGCATTGACCTCGTGCCGGCTTCCGGGCGAATGGTCGGGCCATGGAAGCCTCGTTTCAAATCATCCTGATCCTGATCGCGGTGCTGGCCGGCGCCTCGCTGCTGGCGCGGCGGAGCGGTGTCGCGCCTGCGATCCTGCTGCTCGTCACCGGCATTGCGCTCGCTTTCGTGCCGGGCATGCCGGCACTGGAACTGTCACCCGAGCTCGTGCTGCTCGTGGTGCTGCCGCCGCTGATCTATTCGGCCAGCGTCGCCATGAGCTGGCGCGAGTTCAGATACAACCTCCGCCCGATCATGCTGCTCGCGGTCGGCTGCGTGATCTTCACGGCGGCCGCGGTCGCGGCGGCCGTGCATTACCTGATCGGCCTGTCCTGGCAGGTCGGCTTCCTGCTCGGCGCCATCGTCGCGCCCACCGACGCGGTGGCGCCGCTCGCGGTCGCCCGCAAGCTCAACATCCCGCGCCGCGTCCTGGTGGTGCTCGAGGGCGAGGGCCTGGCCAACGACGCGACCGCGCTGATCCTCTACCGCTTTGCGGTGCTGGCGATTGCCAGCGGCGGCTTTTCGCTCTCCAAGGCGACCGGGGAGTTCTTCGGCATCGTGGCCGGCGAAATCGTCTTTGGCGTCGCGATCGGCTGGCTGACCCTGCGCGTCCGCCGCTTCACCCGCGATCCGCAGATCGAGATCACGCTGTCATTGCTGACGCCCTACATCGCCTATTGGATCCCGGAGCATTTCGGCGGCTCCGGCGTGATCGCGACCGTGGCCTGCGGCCTCTACACCAGCTGGAACGGGCCGCTCCTGATCTCCTTTGCCACCCGCCTGCAGGGCATCTTCGTCTGGGACCTCGTGATCTACCTGATCGAGGGGCTGTTGTTCCTGCTCACCGGCTTCCAGATGCGCTCGCTGTTCGAGAAATCGAAGGCGTTCCCGCTGGACGACATCCTGATTGCGACGGCGCTGGTAACTGCGATCGTCGTCGCTGCCCGCTTCGTCTGGGTCTATCCCGCGACCTATCTGCCGCGCTTGCTCAACAAATCCCTGGCGCGGCGCGACCCCTCGCCGCCCTGGCAATGGGTGTTCATCCTGTCGTTTGCCGGCGTGCGCGGCGCGGTGTCGCTCGCCGCCGCGCTGGCGCTGCCCTTGATGCTGGCCAATGGCGCCCCCTTCCCGGACCGCGACCTGATCCTGTTCGTCAGCTTCGGCGTCATCCTGATCACACTGGTCGGCATGGGCCTGTCGCTGTCTGTGGTGGTGCGCTGGCTCGGGGTGGCCGAGGCCGGCCGCAACGAGATCGTGGCCGCCCATCAAGCGGAAATCGCCGCGCGCCGCGAGGCGCTCGATGCGGCGCTCAAATCGCTCGATGGGCTTGTTGAGAAGTGCGATCTGTCAGACGACGTCGTCACGCTGCTCAGGGCGCGGCACGATGTCCGTGTCAGCCAGCTGCCCGCCTCGCTCGACCCCGACAGCCACGACGTCTCGGCCACCGGCACCGAGCTGACCCGCGAATTGATCAAGGCGGAACGGGAATTCATCCACTGCCTGCTCCGCGACGGCAGGATCACCGACGAAACGCGCCGGCGGATCGAGCGCGATCTCGACCTCGAGGAAGCAAGCCTGGCCAACCGCGAATATCGCGGACCGTTGTAGGTCTCCGTCGCCAGCCCCACGCGTCATGGCCGGGCTCGTCCCAGCCATGACGAGGCGAGAGAGACGCGCACGCGTCGCTCCTCAGGATCACAGCGGGCCGAGGATCGCCCATCGCGGGTCGCAGAACTCCTTCACGGCCTCGGTCACGCCGCTGGCGATCATCTCTTGCCGCTCCGGCGATTGCATTGCGACTTCCTCGTCGCGATTGCTGATCGAGCCGGCCTCCAGCAGGACGGCGGGCATCCTGGTCTTTCGCAACACGACGAGCTGGTCGTAGCGATAGACGCCGGTGTCCTTGTTCAACAGCTCGTGCTGGTTCCTGCCCATGATCGGCAGGGTATATTGCCTGGCATATTGCAGGCCCTCCGCCTTCATCGCGTTGCCGACCAGATCGGCGAATCGCAGGCTGGCCGCAAAGTCCGGATTGTCGTGGGAGACGAAGACCGAATAGCCGCTGAAGCGGTCGCTGAAATGGCTCGTCTTGCCGCCATACTCCCACGCTTCGAGCATGCTGTCGGGCACGGAATCATGATGGATCGACAGGAAGAGGTTTGCGTCCAGGGCATTCGCAGCAGCCACGCGCCTGAACAGGCTCGGCTTCGCTTTCCCCTCGGTGACCAGCAGCCTGGTTTCGCTGAAACCTTCGCCCTTCAGCCTGTCGACGATGCGCTGGGCGAGATGCAGGTTGAAAACGAACTCCGCAACATTGCGGGCGGAGATCGCCCCTTCCGATTCCGCGGTGTGACCCACATCCAATGCTATGCGGAATTTCGCCGGAGTGCAGCCTGTCGCGGAGGGTTTCGATGGCGGATGCTTCGCCGCGAGCTCTCGCAGGAAGGGCTCCGGCGTGAGCGCCGCCAACCTCGGCCCATGGTGCTTCGGGGAATGGGTTAGCGTCCTCGGCCAGGCGGCATCGGCCGTCACGATCGAGAACAGCACCAGGCCCGCGATCGAAAGACTGGCGCCGCGGGGCCGGGAGCCCGATGCGGCGAACCTCCCCCCAAGATGCATTCCCCTTCCCCCGAAAAATCTCCTACTCCGCTGCCGCAATCCGCGGCCGCCCGACAAAACCCGACGCATCCCCAAACCGCTCGACCATGACCGCGGGCAGGTCCTTGGCCTTGTGCGTCACACAGGCGCCCGCGCGCACTGTATAGCGATCCTGATGGCCAACATGTGGCGGCGCTTCACCCTGCTGCAACGCGCGTGCCAGATCCATCACGGTTTTCCGGAAGTGCATGATGCCGAGATCCGTCGGGCCGAGATGCTCGCGGGTGCGGTCGGCGATCGGGCCCTGGCTGTCCTGCACGGCAGCGTCCTGCTCGGAGACGCCCTTGATGCCGGTGTAGCTCCTGGTCTTCTGCAGCCTGCGATCGATCAGGTAATCGTTCGACTTGTTGCGCAAGGGCACATAGTTCTCGTCGACCTCCGCGATCACGCCGTTGCCGCGGTGATAGGCCTCGCGCTCGGCGTCGGTCAGCGGACGCTCCGGATTCCAGGCATAGGTGTAGATCCAGCAACTGGTGTCGGTGACCGGGACGAACGATTGCCCGAAGATGTTCTCGCCGGGCATGGCGCTCGGCGCATAGGCATGCACCGGCATCAGGAACTGCGCGATGCGCCAATAGATGTTGTCGCCGCCGGTCAGCCGCCCGCCGGCGATGGTCAGCCCCGCATCATGCGGCTCGACCCTGATCACGGGCCGCGGGTCCTCCGCGATCCAGCGCATGTGATCGGTCGACATCCGCGGGAGCGGGTTCACGAAATGCTTCTTGATGTCGAGGATCTCGTCCTCGTCCTTGTCGAAGGCGAGGTGGGCGAAGGTGAAATGCGCGGTGTCGATCGAGCCTTCCAGCGCCTGCACCCAGTTGCAGTCCTGCCACTTCTTGGAGACGTAGCGGTGCGCGGGCGGCAGCAGCGCCATCTCCAGCGCCGGCAGCTCGGGCACCGCGTCCGCGGGACCCATATAGGCCCAGATCATGTCGCCCCATTCCCGCACCGGATAGGCCTTGATGCGGATCTTGTCCTTGGCGTTGAGGTCGGGATAGGAGGTCGGCATGTCCAGGCACTGACCGTCGGTGTCGAACTTCCAGCCGTGATAGACGCAGCGGATGCCGCATTCCTCATTGCGTCCGAGCCAGAGATTGGCCCCGCGATGCGGGCAATATTGATCGATGACGCCGACCCGCCCACGCGTGTCGCGAAAGGCGAGCAGCTCCTCGCCCAGCACCACGATCTTCTTCGGCTCGCCATCGGGCTCCGGCAGTTCCTCGGACAACAGCACCGGCAGCCAGAACCGGCGCAGCAATTCGCCCATCGGCGTCCCCGCCCCCGATTCGGTCAGGAATTTGTTGTCCTCGGCACGCAGCATGGCGGATCTCCCGAAGCGTTATTGTTTTCGGGAAGCTTCGCGCAGGAGTGCCGGGGCGTCAATGCGCCCCACACGCAAGTCATTCCGGGGCGGTCCGCAGGACCGAACCCGGAATCTCGAGATTCCGGGTTCGGCTCTTCGAGCCGCCCCGGAATGACGCCGCCTGGGGCGCCATGATCTACACCGGCCGCTCGCCCTTCACCGTCACACGGGTGCCGGAGCGGGTGTGCGGCCAGTAGTCCCACATCGCGCGGTGCTGGGTGCAGCGGTTGTCCCAGAACGCGATGGCGTTCTCGGTCCAGCGGAAGCGGCACTGGAACAGCGGGTTTTCCGCGTGCTGGTAGAGATAGGCGAGGATGGCGTCGCTTTCGTCGCGGGGGATGCCGATGAGGTTGCGGGTGAAGCCGCGATTGACATAGAGCGCCTTTTTTCCCGTGACCGGATGGGTGCGCACCACCGGATGCTCGGCACTCGGATAGGCCGGCTTGTCGGCGACGCCGTAGTTGGCGTAGAGCCCGCGATAGATCGGCTCGCCGTCATGCAGCGCGGTCAGGCCATCGAGATAGGCCTTCATGCGCTCCGACAGCGCCTCATAGGCGGCGTACATGTTGGCGAACAGCGTGTCGCCGCCGCGCGGCGGGCACTGCTTGATGTAGAGGATCGAGCCCATCGGCGGCTCGAGGTCGCAGGACACGTCGGAATGCCAGCCCTCGCCATTGGCCCGCGGCGAGTTCTTGTCGGCATAGATCCTCATCAGCGCGGGATCGTCGCCCTCATGCGGTGCAGCGGGATGGATGTGCAGCTCGCCGAATTTCCTGCCGAAGGCGAGATGCTGCTCCGGCGTGATGTGCTGGTCGCGGAAAAAGATGACGAGGTTTTCGGCGAGCGCGCGATGGATCTCCTCCATCTGCGAGTTGGAGCGGGCATCGTCCGAGACCAGCCTGCCGATGTCGACGCCGGTGATCTCGGCACCGATGATCGGGGTGAGCTTCTCGACCGCGATGGTTTCGTAAGGCTCGCCCTCGCCGTCGAGATGCTTGTAGCGGGGGCCCTGCTTGGAGGACAGCGAGCTCATGGCGTTTCTCCGGCTTGTTGTTGGTGCGCATGGTAGCCGGAGTTGAAGGAAGCGCAACACAATCCGCCGTCGTCCCGGCGCAGGCCGGAGCTATAACCTCGGGCAGACGCAAGACAGGAGATGACAACCCCAAGCACGTCATGGCCGGGCATGTCCCGGCCATCCACGCGGCGCCTCATGCGCGAAACGACGCGGATGCCCGGGCCTTCGCCTCGCCAAAGCGGCTTCGGCGGCGCAGGCGGGACAAGCCCGGGCATGACGATCGAAACCGCGGCGAGATCGTCGCCCACCTAGACGTCGAAGAACACCGTCTCGCCGTCGCCCTGCAGGCGGATATCGAGCGTATAGACGCCGTCGCCCCTGCGGGCAGCGATCAAGGTGGCGCGGCGGTCGGCGGGGACCAGCGCCAGCACCGGATCCGCAGCATTTCCCGCCTCGTCGGCGAAATAGATTCGCGTGTAGAGATGTCGCAGCATGCCGCGGCCGAACACCGCGAGCAGGATATGCGGGGCCTGCGGCTTGCCGTCGGGATCGGGCACCACGCCGGGCTTGATGGTGTCGAAGGAATAGGCGCCGTTGTTATCGGTGCCGCAGCGGCCGAAGCCCCTGAATGTTGCATTCGGCAGCGCGCGCTTGTCCTGCGGATCGGCGAAGCGGCCTTGGCCGTCGGCCTGCCAGACTTCGAGCATGCAGTCGGGAACGGCAACGCCGTTGCCGTCGAACACCCGGCCCTCGATGCGGATGCGATCGCCGGAGACGTCCGGCGTAACCAGATTGCTGGTGAAGGCGTCGTTCCAGTCGTACTGGCCGCCCGGCGTCAGGCCATATTTGAAGAACGGCCCGACCGTCTGCGATGGCGTGATGCCTTCCTGCTTGTTCGCCACTTAACTGTTCTCCATTGGCGTGGCCTCGCGGCCGCGCAGCACGATGTTGAAGCGGTAGCACAGCGCCCATTCCGGCTGGGTGTTTTCAAGGTCGAAGGACGAGACCATGCGCAGCCGCGCCTTCTCGTCCGGCACCGAATTGAAGATCGGATCGAACGGAAACAGCGGATCGCCCGGGAAATACATCTGCGTCACCAGGCGCGAGACGAAGGAATGGCCGAACACCGAGAAATGGATATGCGCCGGACGCCAGGCATTGTGGTGATTGCCCCACGGGTAAGCGCCGGGCTTGATGGTGACGAAACGGTAATAGCCCGACGCATCCGACTGCGCGCGACCGGCGCCGGTGAAGTTCGGATCGAGCGGCGCCGGGTGCTGGTCGCGCACATGGATGTAGCGGCCGCAGGCGTTGGCCTGCCAGATCTCGACCAAGGTGTTGGGCACGCCGCGGCCGTCCTCATCCAGCACATGGCCGTGCACGATGATGCGCTCGCCGAGCGGCTCGCCCTTGTGCTGGGTAGTGAGGTCGGCGTCGCCCGCGCGCACCGTCTCATGGCCATAGACCGGGCCGGTCAGCTCGGAGAGCGTATGGCGCATCGGGATCAGCGGCTTCGAGGGCGCGCGCAGGACCGAGCTCTTGTACTCGGGCGACAGCGGCGCCGGATGCGCGTCATTGCTCTTGACGGGATAGACGAATGTCATGGCGAACTCCTCCCGGGCCTCATTTGGCTGCAGGCCCGCGACCACGGCTCCGATTATTATAGGATATAACTAATCCGGAAAAGCGCCACGAAGGGCGCTTCCCCGGACTGTCATTTTCAGTTCAGCTTCTCGATCGCGACCGCGACACCCTGGCCGACGCCGACGCACATGGTGGCGAGCGCGAGCCTGCCGCCGCGCTTCTCCATGCCATGCACGGCGGTGAGCGCAAGCCGCGCTCCGCTCATGCCGAGCGGATGGCCGAGCGCGATCGCGCCGCCATGCGGATTGACGAAGTCGGCATCTTCCTTGACGCCGAGCTGGCGCAGGCAGGCGATGCCTTGCGAGGCGAAGGCCTCGTTGAGCTCGATCAGGTCGAAATCGGAGATCTTCAGCCCCAACCGCTCCATCAGTTTGCGCGTCGCCGGCACCGGCCCGATGCCCATGATGCGCGGCGGCACGCCCGCCGAGGCGAGCCCGAGGATTTTCGCCCGCGGCGTCAGGCCGTGCTTCTTCACGGCGGCTTCGGAGGCCAGGATCAGCGCCGCCGCGCCGTCATTGACGCCGGACGCATTGCCCGCCGTCACCGTGCCGGGATTGCGCACGATCGGCTTTAGCTTGGCCAGCCCCTCCAGCGTGGTCTCGGGACGCGGATGCTCGTCCTTGTCGACGGTGATCGGGCCGGCCTTGCCGCCGGAAATGGTGATCGGCGTGATCTCCTCGGCGAAATAGCCGGCCGCGATCGCGCTACCCGCGCGCTGCTGGGAGCGGATCGCGAACGCGTCCTGGTCGGCGCGCGAGATCTGGAATTCCTCGGCGACGTTCTCGCCGGTCTCCGGCATGGCATCGACGCCATATTGCTGCTTCATCAGGGGATTGATGAAGCGCCAGCCGATCGTTGTGTCGAAAATCTCGGCCGAGCGCGAGAACGCTTCCGCAGCCTTGCCCATCACAAAGGGCGCGCGCGTCATGGATTCGACGCCGCCGGCAATGGCAAAGTCGATCTCGCCTGCGCGGATGGCGCGGCCTGCGGCACCCACCGCATCGAGGCCGGAGGCGCAGAGGCGGTTCAGCGTCTGGCCCGGAACTGAATCCGGGATGCCGGCGAGCAGCAGCGCCATGCGCGCCACGTTGCGGTTGTCCTCGCCGGCCTGGTTGGCGCAGCCGAAGAACACCTCGTCCAGCGACGCCCAGTCGAGCTTGGGATGCCTCGCCATCAGCGCCTTGATCGGAGCTGCCGCCAGGTCGTCTGCCCGAACCTTGGCGAGCGAGCCGCCAAACCGGCCGATCGGGGTTCTCACGGCATCGCAAATGAAGACATCACGCATCTGTTTTCTCCCTCAATGCCGGATCCGGCCTCAATTGATGGCGAGTTTTAGGAGCGGCCCAAGAAGAGGTCAATTGACGGTTTTGCAGCCCGCTTCGCATCGATGCGGGGCGGTTATGCCCATTCGGTGTCGCTGAACGTGGAAAACCCTGATACCTCCCGCAAAGCGATAGGACGCGGGTGCGAAATTGGCTAGTTTGCGCCTCCCATGACCGCCCAGCCCTCGATCTCTCCGCCCGCTTTGCCTGAGCCGGACGCCGCAGCAACACCGGACACCGCTGCGCGGGTCACGCCGATGATGGAACAGTACCTGGAGATCAAGGCGGCCCATCCGGGGCTGCTGCTGTTCTACCGGATGGGCGATTTCTACGAATTGTTCTTCGACGACGCCGAGATCGCCTCCAAGGCGCTCGGCATCATGCTGACCAAGCGCGGCAAGCACCAGGGACTCGACATCCCGATGTGCGGCGTGCCGGTGGAGCGTTCGGACGACTATCTGCACCGGCTGATCGCCAAGGGTTTTCGGGTCGCGGTCTGCGAGCAGATGGAGGATCCGGCCGCCGCCCGCGCCCGCGGCAACAAGAGCGTGGTCAAGCGCCGTGTGGTGCGGCTGGTCACGCCGGGCACGCTGACCGAGGACACGCTGCTCGATGCCCGCGCCAATAATTATCTGCTGGCGATCGCCCGCGCCCGCGCCTCGAGCGGCGGCGACCGGTTTGGGCTCGCCTGGATCGATATTTCGACCGCGGAATTCATGGTGACGGAATGCGCCGGCGCCGAATTGCAGGCGACGCTTTCGCGCATCAACCCCAATGAAGCCATCGTCACCGACGCGCTCTATGGCGACACCGAACTCGGCCCGGTGTTGCGCGAACTGCCGGCGGTGACGCCGCTGACCCGCGACGTCTTCGACAGCGCCACGGCCGAGCGGCGGCTGTGCGATTATTTCGCGGTCGCCACCATGGACGGCCTCGCTGCGATGTCGCGGCTGGAAGCAACCGCTGCTGCCGCCGCGGTGACCTATATCGACCGCACCCAGGTCGGCAAGCGGCCACCGCTGTCGCCGCCGTCGCGCGAGGCGAGCGGCACCACCATGGCGATCGACCCGGCCACCCGCGCCAATCTGGAATTGACCCGCACGCTCGCGGGCGAACGCCGCGGCTCGCTGCTCGATGCCATCGACTGCACGGTGACCCCGGCGGGATCGCGGCTGCTCGCGCAGCGACTTGCCGCACCGCTGACGGACGCGGCGCAGATCGCGCGGCGGCTGGATGCGGTGGCCTGCTTTGCCGCCGACCATGCGGTGCGCGAGGACATCCGCTCCATCCTGCGCGGTGCGCCCGACATGTCGCGGGCCCTGGCGCGGCTGTCGGTCGGACGCGGCGGCCCGCGCGATCTCGCAGGGCTGCGCGACGGCATTCTCGCCGCCGACCAGGCGGTTGCAAAGCTTGCCGACATCGGCGAGCCGCCGCAGGAGGTCATAGCCGTGATCGAGGCGCTGCGCCGCCCTTCGCGCGAGCTGGCGGCCGAGTTCGCGCGTGCGCTCGCCGAGCAGCTGCCGCTGGTCAAGCGCGATGGCGGTTTCGTGCGCGAAGGCTACGAGGCTGCCCTCGATGAGGCGCGCTCGCTGCGTGACGCCTCGCGCCTGGTCGTCGCGGCGATGCAGGCGCGCTATGCCGACGAGACCGGCGTCAAGGGCCTGAAGATCCGGCACAACAATGTGCTCGGCTATTTCGTCGAGGTCACGGCGCAGCACGGCGACAAGCTGATGTCGGCGCCGCTCAATGCGACCTTCATCCATCGCCAGACGCTGGCCGGACAAGTGCGCTTCACCACCGCCGAGCTTGGCGAGACCGAGGCCAAGATCGCCAACGCCGGCGAGCGCGCGCTCAATCTCGAGCTCGAGATTTTCGAGCATCTCGCTGCGAAGGCGCTCGCCGCCGGCGAGGACCTGCGCGCCGCGGCGCACGCCTTTGCGCTGCTGGACGTCGCGACCGCACTGGCAAAGCTCGCCGTCGACGACAATTACGTCCGCCCCGAGGTCGATGCCTCGCTTCTGTTTGCCATCGAAGGCGGTCGCCATCCCGTGGTCGAGCAGGCCTTGAAGCGCGACGGCGCAGCGTTCATCGCCAATAATTGCGACCTGTCGCCGGCGCCGTCGCAGAAATCCGGCCAGATCTGGCTGATCACCGGCCCCAACATGGCCGGCAAATCGACCTTCCTGCGCCAGAACGCGCTGATTGCGCTGCTCGCCCAGATCGGCGCCTTCGTGCCGGCCAGCCGCGCCCGCATCGGCATCGTCGACCGGCTGTTCTCGCGCGTCGGTGCCGCCGACGACCTGGCCCGCGGCCGCTCCACCTTCATGGTCGAGATGGTCGAGACCGCGGCGATCCTCAACCAGGCCGGCGAGCGGGCGCTCGTGATCCTCGACGAGATCGGCCGCGGCACGGCCACCTTCGATGGCCTCTCGATCGCCTGGGCCGCGATCGAGCATCTGCACGAGAGCAACCGCTGCCGGACGCTGTTCGCCACCCATTACCACGAGCTCACCGCGCTTTCGGCCAGACTGCCGCGCCTGTTCAATGCCACGGTGCGGGTGAAGGAATGGCAGGGCGACGTGGTGTTCCTGCACGAGGTGCTGCCCGGCTCGGCCGACCGTTCCTACGGCATACAGGTGGCGCGGCTGGCCGGCCTGCCGGCGCCCGTGATCGCACGCGCCAGGTCGGTGCTCGCCAAGCTCGAGGCGCAGGACCGCGGGCAGACCGCGCGTGCGCTCGCCGACGACCTGCCGCTGTTCGCGGTGCCCTCGCGCGCCGCCGCGGAAGCCGCGCTGCCGAGCGAAGCCGAGCAGCTGATCGCAGCCGTCAAGGCGCTGCACCCCGACGAGATGTCCCCGCGCGAGGCGCTGGAAGCGCTCTATGCGCTGAAGGCAAAGCTGCCGAAGGGGTGAGCCGCGTCACTTCGCCACCACCACCACTTTGCGCCGCCCGTTCCACCACAGCGCCAGATTCCACCCAATGCAGGTCGCGAGCGCCAGGCTCAGGCCGATCGCCGAGCCGAAGCGCAGCACGGCGACATGCAGCACCGCGACCGCAAGGCCAAATCCCATCAGGCCCCAGCCGCTGTTGGCGATCACCGCCGCGGTCGGCTTGCCTCCGATGCGCGGATGCAGGATCAGCATCAGGCTGGTGAAGACCACCGGAAACAGCGCCAGCGTGCCCGTGATCGCCGGCCCCACCCAGCCCGACAGCGTCACCACCGTCGCTACCAGCACCGCGACCAGCAAGGCGCGGAAGGGAACGTCGTACCAGCGGCGGGTGATCAGCGGCATTTTGACATGAGTGTAGCGCTGCAGCAGCGGCACGCAGACGGCAAAGGCGATCGCGTTGGCGATCAGCCCGCCGGCGAGCGACAGGTCGAGCGATCGCAGCAGCACCGCAAGCCCGAACCACACGGCAAGCGCCGACCCGATGCTGACCAGGAGCCCATGGCGCTGCGCCAGCAGCACGTAGGTGAGAGCCAGAAAGATCGTCGCCGCATTCACCGGCAGACTCGCCAGCGCGCCTTCCGCGATGAAGGCCGCATCGTGGTCGAGCGCGAGGAAGACGTAAGAGGGTCCCGCCGAGATCGGCAAGGTCGCCACCAGCGCGCCGATCACGGGCCCGGTGCGCTCGGCGATGAAGGACGCCGACACCACGAAGAAGGCGGCGACCACCATGCGGATGGCGAGGACGAGGAGAAAGGCGAGATGGGAGGACATCGGGTGATTTCTTCACCCGCCCCTGGAGGGGGCGGGTCGGCTCAGATCGAGCGAAGCGAAATGTGAGACGGGGTGGGGTGACAGTCTCGCAGCGTCGAACAGTGCCTGAGTGGAGACTGTCACCCCACCCCGCTC
This sequence comes from Xanthobacteraceae bacterium, assembly GCA_035293985.1. Taxonomy (GTDB): domain Bacteria; phylum Pseudomonadota; class Alphaproteobacteria; order Rhizobiales; family Xanthobacteraceae; genus JAVDCA01. Next base: position 3,117 of record DATGLS010000037.1, on the reverse strand, counting down.
GCGCATGTTCATGCGCGATCGACCCGCCCCCTCCAGGGGCGGGTGAAGGCTCATAGCCGCTGCATCGTCACCGCGACCTGCGGGCCGTTCCTGATGGTCTGATAGACCACGCAATAGCGCTCGGTGAGTTTCAGCAGGAGATCCAGCTTGTCCTGGGCTGCGTCGGTGTCGACCTCGAAGCGCAGGCGAATCTCGGAGAAGCCGACCGGGGCCTCCTTGTCGACGCCGAGCGTGCCGCGGAAATCGATATCGCCCTCGGCGAACACGAGCCCTTGGCGCAGCGGTACCTCGATGGCGGTTGCGACCGATTTCAGCGTCACGCCGGCGCAGGCGACCAGCGCCTCGAGCAGCATGTCGCCGGAGCAGAGTTCCAGCCCCGAGCCGCCGGTGGCCGGATGCAGGCCGGCGACCGCAATCGCCCGGCCGGTCTCGATCTTGCAGGCGATACCGTCGCTGTCGGTCGATCCCCTGGCCTTGAGCGTGATCAGCCCGGATTTGGGATCGGATTTCAGGCGCTCCTTGATCGGAGCCTGCATCGCGCGAAGCGCAGCCGCGTCCATGGTTTTCTCCCGGCGTTTCTATAGAGCCTCGTATAGTCGGGAAGAGCGGAAGTGTCAGCCGCGAGAAGCCTCCGGCGGGGCAGCCCTGCAGGAAGCGGGGGCAGGCGCGGAGCCGGAGCAGCGGCAAGAAGAAGCAGGGGATCGGGGCGCCCCCTCTTAAAATGCAAGGCTTTTCCAATATATTGTTGGTTGATTTCGTATTGGCATTGTCGCGGCCGCCCAGGGGCCGGGCATCAGAGGGGCGGCTTGGCAGAATGTGTCGTGACAGGGCAGGCGCGGTTCGATATCCGGAGATGTCATGGACAATCTCGTAACCGCGGCCCATCGCGAGCAGGACGCCGCGTTTTTCGACACCGCCCGCGTCACTGCCGCGGTCGATGCGCTGGCCGCGCAGCATGCCGGGCGTGAGGACGTCTTCCGCACCGCGATGGCGCAGCTGCTCAAGGGCGAACTGGTCGCCGCACGCGCCGCGGCCCAGGCGGCGCTGCTGAAGGATCGCCACGGCAGACGCTGCGCCGAGCGGCTCTGTGTCGTGCAGGACGAGATCATCCGCGTGTTGTTTGCGGCGGCGACCCGCCATCTCTATCGCTCGCCGATCCCCTCCGGCGCCGAGCGCATGGCGGTGGTGGCGACCGGCGGCTACGGCCGCGGCCTGATGGCGCCGGAAAGCGACATCGATCTGCTGTTCATCCTTCCCTACAAGCAGACCGCCTGGGGCGAGCAGGTCGCCGAAGCCATCCTCTATTGCCTGTGGGACATGGGCCTCAAGGTCGGCCACGCCACCCGCTCGGTCGACGAATCCATCCGCCAGGCCCGCGGCGACATGACCATCCGCACCGCGATCCTGGAGACGCGGTTCCTGACCGGAGACCAGCCGCTCTATGACGAGCTGGTCTCGCGCTTCGACAAGGAAGTGGTGCAGGGCACCGCGACCGAGTTCGTCACCGCCAAGCTTGCCGAGCGCGAGGAGCGGCACCGCCGCGCCGGCCAGTCGCGCTATCTGGTCGAGCCCAATGTGAAGGACGGCAAGGGCGGCCTGCGCGACCTGCACACGCTGTTCTGGATCGCCAAATACGTCTACCGGGTGCGCGAGACCGAAGAGCTGCTCGAGCGCGGCGTGTTCGACGCCCAGGAATACCGCACCTTCCGCCGCTGCGCCGATTTCCTCTGGTCGGTGCGCTGCAACCTGCACTTTGTCAGCGGGCGGCCCGAGGAGCGGCTGTCCTTCGACCTGCAGCGCGAGCTTGCGATCCGGCTGGGCTATACCTCCCATCCCGGCATGCAGGACGTCGAGCGCTTCATGAAGCACTACTTCCTGATCGCCAAGGAGGTCGGCGACCTCACCGCCATTCTCTGCGCCAAGCTGGAGGACCAGCAGGCCAAGCCGGCGCCGGTGCTGAGCCGCATGATGGCGCGCTTCCGCCCCAATTTGACCCGCCGGCGGGTGCCCGATTCAGACGACTTCATCGTCGACAACAACCGCATCAATCTCGCCGCCCCCGACGTGTTCAAGCACGATCCGGTCAACATGATCCGGATCTTCCGCCTCGCGCAGAAGAACAACCTCGCCTTCCATCCCGACGCGATGCGCACGGTGGCGCGCTCGCTCAAGCTCGTGAACCAGGAGCTGCGCGAGAATCCGGAAGCCAACCGGCTGTTCATGGAGATCCTCACCTCCAACGACGCCGAGATCGTGCTGCGGCGGATGAACGAGAGCGGCGTGCTCGGCCATTTCATCCGCGCCTTCGGCCGCATTGTATCGATGATGCAGTTCAACATGTACCACCACTACACGGTGGACGAGCATCTGATCCGCTGCATCGGATTCTTGCAGGAGATCGAGCGCGGCAGCAACGACGAGTTCGTGCTGGCAAGCGACCTGATGCGCAAGATCAGGCCGGAGCATCGCGCGGTGATCTACATCACGACCTTGCTGCACGACATCGCCAAGGGCCGGCCCGAGGATCACTCGATCGCCGGCGCCAAGGTGGCGCGGCGGCTGTGCCCGCGGCTCGGCTTCTCCGCCGCCGACACCGAGCTCGTGGCCTGGCTGATCGAGGAGCATCTGACGATGTCCACGGTGGCGCAGTCGCGCGACCTCTCCGACCGCCGCACCATCGAGAATTTCGCGGCCGTGGTCCAATCCGTCGAGCAGATGAAGCTGCTGACCATTCTCACCACCGCCGACATCCGTGGCGTTGGCCCCGGCGTCTGGAACGGTTGGAAGGCGCAGCTGTTGCGCTCGCTTTATTATGAGACCGAGCCGGTCCTGACCGGCGGCTTCTCCGAGGTCAACCGCGCCCGCCGCCTGGCCGCGGCGCAGGCCGAGTTCCGCGGCGCCTTCACCGAATGGAGCGAGGCCGACGTCAACGCCTATATCGGGCGGCATTATCCGGCCTATTGGCTCAAGGTCGATCTGCCGCGCAAGATCCGCCAGGCCCGCTTCATCAAGGCGAGCGAGGATGCCGGCCACAAGCTCGCGATCAATGTCGGCTTCGACGAGGCGCGCGGCGTCACCGAGCTCACCATCTTTGCCATGGACCATCCCTGGCTGCTC
>DATGLS010000036.1:0-68727 GCA_035293985.1 Xanthobacteraceae bacterium | reverse complement strand
CACTAGCCGCTGCGGCGGATTGGCGATCATTGCCTCGATCTTGGCGACCGAGAGGTCGGCGGGCTTGCGATAGATCTTGGCGACGTGCCCGCGAAATTGAGCGGAGAGGACCGTAAAGACCGTGGCGGTCGCGCCCTGTCCGAGTGGGGCGTCGGCAAGCTCGATCCGCTGCTCGGCCTTCCCGTCGGGCGAACGCACGTGATACGGGGGCCCACCAGACCGCGTCGCCGCCCACGGGTTCGTGCCGACTAGCTGAACGCCCGACGTCCCCTTGGTCTGCGCCTGTGGCTTTGCTCGCTTCACCGCACGCACGATCGGCAGATGTCGCGGACCTGCGACCGGTTCATCTTTCCAGAAACCCGGGGTAAATGCCAACCCTGGGTGGTGCGTCTTCCCGTCGCCGTCCACGGACGCCCGGACTGGACCTGATTCAATTGGCGACCCCGCCTGGATTCGAACCAGGGACCTTCAGCTTAGAAGGCTGCTGCTCTATCCCCTGAGCTACGGGGCCGACCGGGCCGACGCGCGGCCGGCCGTCTTATAGCAGAATTCGCCGGCAACGCTCGCCGCCGCCTTGGCTCGTCGCGGCCGCGCCCCCTCGTTCCGTTCCGGCATATCCGCCGGCGCCCAGCCACTCCGCACAACTCCGCCGGCCTTGTGCGCACTTGTCCGCACCCTGTCCGCCCGCGTCCCGTGAATTGCCAACCCTGCTTCTTCACGCCCCGTCCGCCGCCTGCTTCTACTGCGGCCCACGTCGTCCTCCGAATCACGGCGCGCCGGCCCCGACGCACCCCCCGGTCACGACTAGGTCACGTTTGCCTTCCAGCCTGGAGGGCAGGGTGGATGGATTGCACGTCCCCGGCTCTGCCCGGGAGGGAGGCTTTCGATGGTTGCGATCTTGCGCGCCGGCCTGCTGGCCGCGCTGTTGTCGCTTTTGCTGGTTCCCCTCGTCTCGGCCGCCACCACATCACCTGCGCCATTCCCGAAACCCTTCCAGCGCGACGACCTCGCCGACGCCGCGATCCGGCTCGAGGGGCAGATCAAGCAGGACGCCGGCACGATCGCGAAGCCGCTGGCGGCGCTGGAGCGCCAGGCGGACGATGCGTTCGGCCGCAACGATTACCGCGCCGCGCTCGCGGCGCTCGGGCAGGCGGTCACGCTCGATCCGCAAAATACCGCCGACTGGCTGCGCCTCGCGCACGCCATCCGCCGGATCTGGCCCGCCAACGACACGGAGAAGCTCAACCTCTATGAGCGCGCCGCCGCGGCGGCGTATATCGCGTACCAGCGCACCAAGGACCCGGGCGAGGCCGCGGAGGCGCTGCTCATTCTCAGCGGCACCTTCGAGGACCGAAAAATCTGGCGGCCGGCGCTCGATGCGCTGCGCTACGCGCTCGAGCTGCACGAGGACGGCCGCGTGCGCGCCAACTACGAGCACATGCGCGACGAGCACGGCTTCCGCCTGCTCGACTACACGGTGGACGCCGACTCGGCCTCGCCGCGCGCGTGCTTCCAGTTCTCCGAGAACCTGCTCAGCCGCCGCACCGACTTCTCGCCCTTCATCGCGGTCGCCGGCCAGGACAAGCCGGCGCTCTCGGCCGACGACAAGCAGCTCTGCGTCGAAGGCTTGAAGCACGGCGAGCGCTACCAGATCACGCTGCGCGCCGGCCTGCCGTCGGCGGTCGCCGAGACGCTGACCAAGTCGGCCGATTTCTCGATCTATGTGCGCGACCGCAAGCCGTTCGTGCACTTTGCCAGCAAGGCCTATGTGCTGCCGCGCACCGGCCAGCGCGGCATTCCGGTGGTGAGCGTCAATACGGACGCGGTCGCGGTCGAGATCTACCGCATCGGCGACCGCAACCTGATCGACACGCTCTTCTCCGGCAGCTACCGCGACGCCGATTTCCAGCACACGCTCAACCGCAACCAGCTCACCCACCTCGCCGACACCCAGGGCAGCAAGGTATGGAAGGGCGAGCTCAAGGTCGAGAACAAGCTCAACGCCGACATCACCACGGCGTTTCCGGTCGACCAGGCGGTCGGCACGCTCGCGCCCGGCGTCTACGTGATGACGGCGGAGCCCGCCCGCAACAAGGCGAACGACGACTACGAGGATCTGGCGACCCAGTGGTTCGTCGTCTCGGATCTCGGCGTCACGGCCTATTCGGGCAGCGACGGCGTGCACGCCTTCGTGCACTCGCTCGCCTCGACCGACGCGCGCGCCGGCATCGAGGTGAAGCTGATCGCCCGCAACAACGAGGTGCTGGCGGTGCGCAAGACCGACGCGAGCGGCGCCGCCGTGTTCGAGCCGGGCTTGACCCGGGGCGAGGGCGGCATGGCGCCGGCGCTGCTGGTCGCGGCCGACGCGGCGGTGAACGATTTCGCCTTCCTGAGCCTGAAGGGGCCGGCGTTCGATCTCAGCGACCGCGGCGTCAACGGGCGCGCGGTGCCGGCCGGGCTCGACGCGTTCGTCTACACCGAGCGCGGCGTCTACCGCACCGGCGAGGTCGTGCACATCACGTCGCTGTTGCGCGACCGCCAGGGCATCGCGGCGACCGGCGTGCCGCTCACCCTCGTGGTCGAGCGGCCGGACGGCGTCGAATATCGCCGCGCCACCGTCGCCGACCAGGGCGTCGGCGGCCACAACCTCGACGTCGGCATCACGACGACCGCCTCGACCGGCACCTGGCACGTCGCGGCCTATACGGATCCGAAAGGGGCGCCGGTCGGCGAGACCTCGTTCCTGGTCGAGGACTATGTGCCGGACCGCATCGAGTTCGACCTCAAGAGCCAGGCGACCGACATCGCCAAGAATGCGCCGGTCGACGTGACGGTCGACGGCCGCTTCCTCTACGGCGCGCCGGCCTCGGCGCTCGACCTCGAGGGCGAGGTGACCGTCAAGGCCGTGAGCGAGCGCCCGGGCTTTGCGGGCTACCAGTTCGGCACGCCGCCGGACGAGGACGCCGACAAGGAGGCGCGCACCACGCAGGCGCCGCTCGCCGACCTGCCGGCGACCGACGACAAGGGCCACGCGACCTTCCAGGTCGCGGTGGACAAGCTGCCGCAGACGACCCAGCCGCTGCAGGCGACCGTGACGGTGCGCATGGCGGAAGCGGGCGGCCGCGCGGTCGAGCGCAAGCTCACCCTGCCGGTGCGCCCGAGCGCCGCCATGATCGGCGTCAAGCCGCTGTTCAACGGCCGCTCGCTCGGCGAGGGCGACACCGCCTCGTTCGACGTCGTGATGGCGTCGCCCGACGGCAAGACGGTCGCCCGCAAGCTGCACTACGAGCTGTTCAGCATCGAGACGCGCTACCAGTGGTACAAGCAGGACAACGCCTGGCAGTGGGAGCCCGTCAAGGCGACCAAGCGGGTCGCGGACGGCGACATCGACGTCGCTGCGGACAAGCCGGGCCGCATCGCGGCGCCGCTGGTGAGCTGGGGCCGCTACCGGCTCGAGGTCTCGACCGGCGAGCCGGACGGGCCGATGACCACGTTCGCGTTCACGTCCGGCTGGTACTCGGACGCGACCGCCGACACGCCCGACATGCTGGAGATCGCGCTCGACAAGCCCGACTACAAGGTCGGCGACACGATGACGGTCGCGGTCACGGCGCGCACGGCCGGCCGGCTGATGCTCAACATCGTCGGCGACCGGCTGATCAGCTCGACCACCCAGGAGGTCAAGCTCGGCTCCAACCAGATCCACGTCCCGGTCGGCGCCGACTGGGGCAACGGCGGCTACGTGGTCGCGACCCTGCTGCGCCCGCTCGATGTGGCGGCCAAGCGCATGCCGGGCCGCGCCATCGGCGTGCAATGGTTCTCGGTCGACCGCAAAGGCAAGACGCTCGCGGTCGACATGAAAGTGCCGAGCCTGATCCGGCCGAACTCGACGCTGAAGGTGCCGCTGCATTTGGCGGGCCTCGCCGGGCAGGACGCGAGGGTGGTGGTCGCCGCCGTCGACGTCGGCATCCTCAACCTCACCAACTACAAGCCGCCGGCGCCGGATGAGTTCTATCTCGGCCAGCGCCGGCTCACGGCCGACATTCGCGACCTCTATGGGCAACTGCTCGACGGCATGCAGGGCAATGTCGGGCAGCTGCGCACCGGCGGCGATGGCGGCGCCAACCTGCTGCAGGCCGCGCCGCCGACCCAGCCGCCGCTCGCGCTCTACTCCGGCATCGTGACGGTCGGGGCCGACGGCAATGCCGAGGTCTCGTTCGACATCGGCGATTTCGCCGGCACCGTGCGCGTGATGGCGGTCGCGTGGTCGAAGGACCAGGTGGGGCGGGCGGTGGGCGACGTGATCGTGCGCGATCCGGTCGTCGTGACCGCGACCCTGCCGAGGTTCATCCTGACCGGCGACAAGGCCTCGCTGCACCTCGACGTCGACAACGTCGACGGCGCGGCCGGCGACTATCGGGTCGCGATCGAAACGGATGGTCCGGTCGCGGCAGTCGGCGGCGCGCAGACGCTGCATCTCGCCGAGAAGCAGCGCACGCAGCTCACGGTGCCGATCACCGCGTCGGGCGCCGGCATTGCGAACGTGAAGGTCAACCTGGCCGGACCCAAGGACTTCGCGCTCACCCGCAGCTACAAGCTGCCGGCGCATCCGGCGACGCAGATCCTGGTGCGGCGCAGCGTGCGGCCGATCGCGAAAGGCGAGAGCATCACGCTGACGCATGATCTCTTCGCCGACCTCGTGCCCGGCACCGGCGCGGTGTCGATTTCCGTCGGCCCGTCGACGGCGCTCGATGCCGCCACCATCCTCAAGGCGCTCGACCGCTATCCGTTCGGCTGCTCGGAGCAGATCACCAGCCGGGCGCTGCCGCTGCTCTACGCCAACGAGCTCGCCGCCCAGTCGCATCTCGCGATGGACAGCGAGCTCGACCAGCGCATCCGCGACGCGATCGATCGCCTGCTGGCGCGCCAGGGCTCGGACGGCTCGTTCGGCCTGTGGGCGGCGGGCGGCGACGACGCGTGGCTCGACGCCTACGTCACCGACTTCCTGACGCGAGCGCGCGAGCACCACTTCGCGGTGCCGGACGTCGCGTTCAAGATGGCGCTCGACCGGCTGCGCAACTACGTCGCCAACCTGGGCGACGTGAGCAAGAACGGCGGCCGCGAGCTCGCCTATGCGCTCTACGTGCTGGCGCGCAACGGCGCGGCGCCGATCGGGGACCTGCGCTATCTCGCGGACACCAAGCTCAGCGACATCGCGACCCCGCTCGCCAAGGCGCAGATCGCGGCCGCGCTCGGGCTGATGGGTGACAAGGCCCGTGCCGACCGGGTCTATGCCGCCGCGGTCGACTCGATCCTGATGCCGACGCGCTTCGAGTGGGCGCGGCCGGACTATGGCTCGACGTTGCGCGACAGCGCCGCCGTGGTGACGCTCGCGGCGGAAGGCGGCGCGCCGCAGGCGACCATCATGCATGCGGTCGCCCGCGTCGAGGCGGCGCGCGCCATCTCGACCTACACGTCGACCCAGGAGGACGCCTGGATGGTGCTCGCCGCCCTCGCGCTCGACCGCGGCTCGCATGTGGCGCTCGCGGTCAACGGCGAGGCGCGCACCAAGCCGCTCTACCGCACCTATCGGGCGGCGGATCTGGCGCGCGAGGACGTGAAGGTCGCCGACACCGGCGACGTCGACCTCAAGGCGGTCGTCTCGGTGAGCGGTGCGCCGGTCACGCCGGAGCCGCCGGCCGAGAAGGGCTTCAAGATCGAGCGGCAGTACTTCACGCTCGAGGGCGAGGAGGTCGATGCCAGCAAGGTGCCGCAGAACACCCGGCTCGTGGTCGTGCTCAAGGTCACCGAGCCCGACCCGCACTACGGCCGCGTGATCGTCGCCGATTACCTGCCGGCCGGCTTCGAGATCGACAACCCGAAGCTCGTGTCGTCTGGCGACACCGGCGCGCTGTCCTGGATCGAGGCCGCGGCCGAGCCGGTCAATGCCGAGTTCCGCGACGACCACTTCGCGGCGGCGTTCGACCGCACCGAGAAGAGCAACGCGGTGTTCTCGGTCGCCTACGTGGTGCGGGCGGTCTCGCCCGGCCAGTACGTGCTGCCGCAGGCCTATGTCGAGGACATGTACCGCCCCGACCGCTTCGGCCGCACCGCGACCGGCCACCTCGAGGTGACGTCGGCGAAATGAGCGACGCGGGGACAGTTCGCAGCCCGGATGGAGCGCAAGCGAAATCCGGGGTCAGCGCCAGCATCGAAGCGATGCGGCGCGGCCGTCCCCGCATTACGCTTCGCTCCATGCGGGCTACGCTCGCGGCGATCGCAGTGCTCTTCATCGCGGCGATCGCCGCCTTCTCGGCCTGGGTCCACTCGCTCGGTCCGGCGCCGCTCGGCGAGACGATGCAATTCTCGACCGTCGCGGTCGATCGCGACGGGCGCCTCTTGCGCGCCTTCGCCACCCCGGGCGGCCTCTGGCGGCTGCCCGTCAAGCTCGACCAGGTCGACCCGCGCTACATCCAGGCGCTGCTCGGCTACGAGGACAACCGCTTCTACAGGCACCACGGCGTCGACGCGCTGGCGACGCTGCGGGCGGCGGGCCAGCTCGTGACCGAGCGCCACATCGTGTCGGGCGGCTCGACCATCACGATGCAGGTGGCGCGGCTGCTCGAGCCGCGCACCGAGCGCTCGCTCGGCGCAAAACTGCGGCAGATGGTGCGCGCGGTCGAGATCGAGCGGAAGCTCACCAAGACCGAGATCCTCGATCTCTATCTCAACCTCGCGCCGTTCGGCGGCAACCTCGAGGGCGTGCGCGCCGCATCGCTCGCCTATTTCGGCCACGAGCCGCGCCGGCTGACCCTGGGCGAGGCCGCCCTGCTGGTGGCGCTGCCGCAGTCGCCGGAGGCGCGCCGGCCCGACCGCGCGCACGCCGAGGCGCAGGCCGCGCGCGACCGCGTGCTCGATCGCCTGCAATGGGAGGGGATCATCTCGGCGGCCGACGCGGCGCGCGCGAAAGCCGAGCCGGTGCCGTCGGCGCGCCGGCCGATGCCGATGCTGGCGCCGCAGGCCGCCGAAGCCGCGGTCGCGGCGACGCCGGACGTCAAGCTGATCCGTCTCACCATCGAGGCGCCGTGGCAGAAGAGTCTCGAGGAGCTGGTGCGCGAGCGCGCCCGCGCGCTCGGGCCCGACATCTCGATTGCGGTGCTCGCGGTGGACAATGCGAGCGGCGAGGTGCTGGCCCGCGTCGGCTCGGTCGACTATTTCGACCAGCGCCGCGCCGGCGCGGTGGATATGACCCGGGCGCTGCGCTCGCCCGGCTCGACGCTCAAACCGTTCATCTACGGGCTCGGCTTCGAGGACGGCTTCATCCATCCGGATACGCTGATCGACGACCGGCCGGCGCGCTACGGCACCTATGCGCCGGAGAATTTCGATCTCACGTTCCAGGGCACCGTGTCGGTGCGCCGCGCGCTGCAGCTCTCCCTCAACGTGCCGGCGGTCGCGGTGCTCGATCGCGTCGGGCCGAGCCGCTTCTCGGCGCGCATCGCCCAGGCCGGCAGCACCCTGGTGCTGCCCAAGGGCGAGACGCCCGGTCTCGCGATGGCGCTCGGCGGCCTCGGCATCACGCTCGACGATCTGGTCAAGCTCTATCTCGGCCTCGCGCGCGGCGGCACGACACTTCCGCTCACAGAGCGGCGCGACGCGACGGCGGCGCCGCCGCAGCCGCGCCGGCTGATGGAGCCGATCCCGGCCTGGTACGTCGGCAATATCCTGCTCGGTACGCCGCCGCCGGAGAATGCCGCCGGCGGGCGCATCGCGTTCAAGACCGGCACCTCCTACGGCTATCGCGACGCCTGGGCGGTCGGCTTCGACGGCCGCACCACCATCGGGGTCTGGGTCGGGCGGCCGGACGGCGCGCCGATGCCGGGGATGATCGGCCACACGGTCGCGGCGCCGGTGCTGTTCGATGCCTTCGCGCGCTCGGGCCGGCCGCTGGTCGCCCTGGCGAAGCCGCCCCGCCATGCGATCTTCGCCACCAATGCGCGGCTGCCGCTGCCCTTGCAGCACTTCCGCTCCGACGGCGGATTACCCAGCGGCAATGACGGCCCACCGCTCAAGATCATGTTCCCGCCGAACGGCGCGCAACTCGAGCTCGCGGGCGGCGGGTCGGACGAGCGGGTTCCGGTGAAAATCGTCGGCGGCCATCTGCCGCTGACCGTGCTGATGAACGGCGTGCCGCTCGAGACCGCGACTGATCGCCATGAGGTGTTCTTCGCGCCCGACGGGCCGGGGTTCGTTCGCCTGACCGTCATGGACGCCAAGGGGGCGGCCGATAGCGTCCTGGTCAGGATGCAGTAAGTTCCCTTGTTTTCAACGGCTTGTTCCTGACATCTCAGGTGCGGATTTAGTCCTTTTTGCCACCATCTAGTGGGTCGCATTTTCCCGGGCGAAGCGGTACGAGATGGGGCTGGCGCGGGGGCGCCACCGGGGAATGCATGGCCGTCGTCAGCGACGAGGCATCCGAGAAACTGACGTTGCGCTTCGGCCTCCAGGCCGTCGTCGATGGCGCCTGCGCATCGCACCGGCGCGCGGCGGGCCTGCTCGTGCTCGCCTGCCTGCTGGCATTTCTGCCCGGCTTCTTCGGCATTCCGCCGGTCGATCGCGACGAGTCGCGCTTCGCCCAGGCGACCAAGCAGATGCTGGAGACCGGCAACTTCGTCGACATCCGCTTCCAGGACGAGGCCCGCTACAAGAAGCCGGTCGGCATCTACTGGCTGCAGGCCGCGACCGTCGCGCTCGGCAACGCGGTCGGCGTGCCGCGCGCGCATACGCGCATCTGGCTCTATCGCTTCCCCTCGCTGCTCGGCGCGATCGGCGCCGTCCTTGCGACCTACTGGGCGGCGCTCGCCTTCGTCACCCGCCGGGGCGCGCTGCTCGCGGGCCTGATGATGGCGTCCTCGATCCTGCTCGGCTTCGAGGCGCGGCTCGCCACCACCGACGCGGTGCTGCTGCTCACCATCGTCGCCGCCATGGGGGCGCTCGGGCGCATCTATCTCGAAGGGCAGGGCATCGGGCGCGAAGCCTACCATCCGTGGCGCCGCCCGGCGATCTTCTGGACCGCGCTCGCGGCCGGCATCCTGCTCAAAGGACCGCTGATCCTTATGTTCGTCGGCCTCGCGGCGCTCGCGCTCACCGTCGTCGATCGCTCGGCCGCCTGGCTGATGCGGCTCAAGCCCTTGCCGGGCATTGCCTGGATGCTTCTTCTGGTGCTGCCGTGGTTCATCGCCATCGTGGCGAAGAGCGGCGATCAATTTTTTGCCGACTCGGTCGGCCACGATCTCCTCGCCAAGGTCGTGGGCGCACAGGAGTCGCACGGCGCGCCGCCCGGCGCCTATTTCGTGCTGTTCTGGGTGACGTTCTTTCCCGGCGCCATGCTGGCGGCGCTGGCGGCGCCCGCGGTATGGCGCGAGCGCAAGGAACCGGGGGCGCGGTTCCTGATCGCCTGGGTGGTGCCGGCGTGGATCGTGCTCGAGATCGTCGTGACCAAGCTGCCGCACTATGTGCTGCCGGTCTATCCCGCGATCGCGATCCTGATCGCGGGCGCGGTCGAGAACAAGGCGCTGGCGCCGCAGCGCTGGCTGCGCACCGGGCCGGCCTGGTGGTTCATCCTCACCATCGGGTTCGGCGTGCTGGCGATCGTGCTGCACATCAAGCTCGCGGCCGAGCCGGGCGCGCTCGCCTGGCCGTTCATCGTCGCGGCGCTTCTCGTCGCGCTGTTCGCGTGGCGGCTGTTCGAGGTCGACGGCGCCGAGCTCTCGCTGCTGCGCGCCGTCGCGGCCGCCATCCTCGTTTCTTGGGCGCTGTTCGGCGCGACGCTCGCGTGGATCCCGCAGCTCTTCCCGGCGCAGGATCTGGCGAAATATGTGCGCTTCAATGCCAAGTGCGATGTTCCGCAGGTGGCGACGGCCGGCTATCACGAGCCGAGCCTGGTGTTTCTCGCCGGCACCGGCTTGAAGCACACCGACGGCGCCGGCGCCGCCGAGTTCCTCAAACCGGGCGGGTGCCGTTTCGCCTTCGTCGAGGCGCGCGACGAGCGCTCGTTCGCGCTGCGGGCGGACGCGCTCGGCGTGCGCTACGCGAAGGGCATGCGGGTCGAAGGCATCAATGTCAGCGGCGGGCAGCCGATCGCCGTGACGGTCTATCGGGCGGTGCCATGAGGGTTGTTCGATGACGGCGCCGAGCGACACGACGTTGATGGCGCCGCGCCGGGCCGCGCGTTCCGCGCCGGCCGGCGCAGGCTACATCATCGCCAACGTGACGGCGGGCCTCGTCACGCTGTTCCGCGCGCCGCGCGGCGCGTGGACCCGCCGTCTCGTGCCGGCGTGGCGGCGCTTCCTGCCCTGGGCGCCGCTGGTGCTGGCCGCGATCGCGGCCGCCATGGTGTTCCTCGATGCGCCGATGATGCACGCCGCCGAGCGCCTGCCGCGCAACGTCATCGACACCTTCAACGAGCTCACCGATTTCGGCCGCGGCGTGTGGCCGCTCACGGTGCTGTTCGTGCCGCTGGTCGCGACCCCGGTCCTCGACATCCCGCGGCTCGCCCCGATGGCGCGCGGCGTCGTCGCGGCGGCGGCGATCCGGCTCGGCTACATGTTCCTCGCGGTCGGGCTCACGGGCCTTGCCGATACGATCATCAAGCGCATCATCGGCCGCGTGCGGCCGTCCGAGCTCGGCCCGTTCGCGTACGAGCCGCTGCGGTGGAAATCGGAATTCGCCAGCATGCCGTCCGGCCATGCCACCACGGTGTTTGCGACCCTGGTCGCGGTCGGCCTGGTGTTTCCGCGCGCGCGGCCGGTGCTGTGGATCTATGCGCTCGTCATCGCGGCGAGCCGGGTGATCGTGCTCGCGCACTACACGAGCGACGTCATCGCCGGCGCGGCCTTCGGCGCGATCGGCGCGATCCTGGTGCGCGACTGGTTTGCGGCGCGCCGGCTCGGCTTCTACGTCGATCGCGACGGCCGGGTGCAGGCGATGCCGGGCCCGTCGCTGCGTCGGCTCATCCGCGCCGCGGCGGCGCTGCTCGGCAGATAGGGAAAAACGTGGCGGCAGGCGCAGACATCACCGACACGAGGCAGCGTGCCGAAGTGACGCCGATGCCAACCATCGGCGTCGCGCCGGCCGTGTCGGTGGTGGTGCCGTTGCGCAACGAGGCCGGCAACATCACGCCGCTGATCGAGGAGATCGCGGTGGCGCTCGCGGGCCGCGCCTTCGAGATCGTCTGCGTCAACGACGGCTCGACCGATACGACCGAGGCGGAGCTCGTCGCCGCGATGCGCACGCGTCCCTACCTGCGCCAGGTCGAGCACGCGGTGTCATGCGGCCAGTCCGCCGCCGTGCGCACGGGGGTTGCGGCCGCGCGCGCGCCGCTCGTCGCCACCCTCGACGGCGACGGGCAGAACGATCCGAAATTCGTCCCATTGCTGCTCGATGCCGTCGCGCGGGGCGGCGCCAAGGTCGGGCTCGCGGCGGGCCAGCGGGTGGGGCGCAAGGCGAGCGGCTTCAAGCGCATGCAGTCGCGCATCGCCAACGGCGTGCGCGGCGCGATCCTGCGCGACGGCACCCGCGACACCGGCTGCGGCCTCAAGGCGTTCCGCCGCGACGTGTTTCTGGCGCTGCCCTATTTCGACGGGCTGCATCGCTTCCTGCCGGCGCTGGTGCGGCGCGACGGCTTCGAGGTGGTCTATGTCGACGTCGTCGACCGCGAGCGGCGGCACGGCGTCTCCAACTACGGCATGTGGGACCGGCTGTGGGTCGGCATCCTCGATCTTGCCGGCGTATGGTGGCTGGTGCGGCGCAAGAAGCGCGTGCCGCAGGTGACTGAGCAACTGAGCGAGCAAGTGAGCGAGCAAGTGAGCGGGCAAGTGGGCGGGCAGGCGAGGGAGGGTGAACGCGATGGTGGCTGATCTGGCGCACGAGGTCGGAGGCTATCTCTACAACGTCTTCTTCCTCAACCTGAGCTGGCTGGTGGTGTTCGGCTATATAGGCCAGCTCATGTTCACCATGCGCTTCCTGGTGCAGTGGGTGGCGAGCGAACGGGCGCGCAAGAGCGTCATTCCGATCGGCTTCTGGTTCTTCTCGATCGGCGGCGGGCTGCTGCTGTTCGCCTATGCGCTGGCCAAGCGCGATCCGGTGTTCATCCTGGGTCAGGGGTTCGGCGTCTTCGTCTATGCGCGCAACCTCTACTTCGTCTATCGCGAGCGGCGCACCGCGAGCCTCAGCGCCGCGTGAGTTTCCATTCATATGTGGATGCGCTGCTCGTCTTTGCTTGAGCATGATCTCTGCCGAAAACCGGTTTCCACTTTTCGGGATCATGCTCTAGACTGAAACAACGCGCCGAGTTCCAACCGGGGGCAGCTCCGTGAACGCCAAGAAGATCCTGACCCGCATCGTCCAGATCGCGCTCGTGCTCGCGCTATGCTTCTTCTTCCCGAAGTTCATGCTGTTCTTCGTGGTGTGCGGCATCTACGACGTGTCGCGCAATCATCCGCTGACGTTCTCGGTGGTCGATCGCTATTTCTTCGGCAACGGCGTCTTCACCTGGGTGCTGTCGCCCTTCAACGTGCTGATGGACATCCTCGCGCTGCCCTACGTGAATAAGGGCATCTACAAGCTCGAGGACCTGCCGAAGCCTTATCAAGACGAGATCCAGGCGGTGATCGAGGGCGCCTACAAGCAGGATCTCGTCGGCCAGCTGCAGCGCGCGGCCGCCGCGCACGCGCGCAGCATGTTCTTCTTCAAATGGTACGGCGCCGACGTCAAAACCGTGATCGATGTGCCGGCATTCCAGCGCGACTACAAGTACATAAAGACGATCGGCGTTTCGGTGTTCAGCAAGAAGGAGTCGACCTCGAAGCATTTCGGGCCGATGCGAGCGACCCTCCGGGTGCTCTACAACGTCAACGACATGGACGACGACAGCGCCTACATCGTGGTGGGCGGCACCACCAACTATTGGCGCAAGAGCAAGCTGTTCATCTTCGACGACACGCTGCAGCACCAGTCGTTCAACGAGTCCGACAAGGCGCGCTACTGCCTGTTCCTCGACATCGCGCGCCCCTCGATGCTGCCGGCGCTGGTCGCCTGGGTCGTCACCCTCAACCGCATCCTTTTCCGCGGCCTCAACTCGATCTTCTACAAGAAGTGGAAGGTGATCGAGGCGCAATAGGGCTGGTGATTTTCGCTACCCGCCATTCGCCATTCGCCCCAGCTCAGCCTGCCGGTGCGGCCGATCTCGGTGCGGAACGCATGGTTGAAAGCCGAGGCGAATAGGAGAAAACCGCTTGCGCGAATAGGAATTGTCCTATAATCTCTCGTTCTCGTTGGCCATGTCCGCCATTAGCGCGCCGCCAACGACCTGAAGCGAGTGGCTCCGTGATGAACCAGTCGTTCTGCGCCCGACCCTCGCCCCGATCGGCCTGTGCCTTCCTGACCGAGATCGACGCCTTCCTGCTGCGGCTCTCGCTGCTGGTGTGTCGCGCCTGGACCAACCTGATGTGCGTCGTCGCGGCGAATCAGATCGTGCTGCCGACCCGTGCCGATATGGCGGTCAGACTGTATATCTCCGCCGCCAAAGCCAAGATGATCATCGCCGCCCTCAGGGCGGCTTCAGCCGCACAACTGGCACAAGCGGCGGTTCACCAGCGACGTTTCCACCGCGTGGGTGAAACGTTTCAGGAAACGGATGTGCAGCGTCGCATCGGCCGTTGCGGAAACGCCCCCAGAGTCAGAGGCAGATTCAGATCCAGAATCAGAATCAGAAACATAAACATAAGCATAAACATAAACGGAATCAGAAACGATGTGCCGCGCCGCGCTCGCTTTCGCCGGCGAGGATTGCGCGGAGGTGCTCCGGGTCGCGGTCGCGCTCGCCGGGGCGAGTTCGCCGCCGTGATCCTCTACGCGACGCGGTCGTTCCGCGCGCGAGAGACCTACGGTAGCGCCCGCAATTCGCGCGCCACGCGCGCGATCACGCTGTGCCAATCGCCGCTCGCGGGCTGGCGAAACAATCGCGCGCTCGGGTACCAGGGACAGTCCTCGCGATCGATGAGCCAGCGCCAATCGGGGCAGAACGCGAGCAGCACCCACATCGGCTTGCCCATGGCGCCGACGAGATGCGCGACCGCCGAGTCGATGGTGATGACGAGGTCGAGTTGGGCGACGAGCGCAGCCGTATCGGCGAAATCGGCGAATTCCGTACCCAGCGGCACGATCCGGGGATGCTGCAGCAGCGCATCGTCCCCCGGGCGCAGATCGCGTTGCAGCGAGACGAAGTCCGCATCCGCGGCGTCCAGGAGCGGCAGCAATTGCGCCAGCGGGATCGAACGGTTGCGGTCATTGTGTTGCGCCGGATTGCCCGCCCAGGCGAAGCCGATACGCGGCCTGCGCCGCGGCGGCAGGCGGGCAGCCCAGGTCGCAATGCGGTCGGTCGGCGCCCTGACGTAGGGGGCGTTCGGAATGGTGGCGATCTCGGTGCGGAAGGCGCGCGGCAGGCTCATCAGCGGACACTGCAGATCGAAGGGCGGGACATCGGCGCCGGGGTGGGCGCCGAGCAGCGCCACGTTGTCGGCGAGCGGCAGCTCGAGGGCCGTGAGGCTGTCGTGGATCTTGAGCCACACCCGATCGGCCGCCCGCGCCACCCGTGGGACGTAGCGGATGAATTGAAGCGCGTCGCCGAACCCCTGCTCGGCGTAGAGCAGGATCGTCTTGCCGGCCAGCGGCTCGGCCCCCGACCATTGCGGCCGCACCTTCTGCCACGGGTTCGCCGCCCTCTGCCAACGGAATTCGTGCTGCTCCCATCCGCCGGCGAAATCGCCCATGGCGAGCCGCAGGAAACCGTCGTTGAACCGCAGGAAGGCATTGTTGGGATCGAGCGCAAGCGCGCGCTCGATGCTTGCACGCGCCTCCGCGTAACGCCCGAGCGCGCGCAGCAGCGTACCGTGATTGCTCCAGGTGGCGGCGCTGCCCGGGTCGAGCGCGAGCAGCTTCTCGAACGTCGCAAGCGCGTCGGCATCGCGCCCGAGCGCGCGTTGCGCGCTGCCGCGATTGCTCAGGGCGTAGAGATGGCGCGGCGCGAGCTTGAGGGCGCGCTCGCAGGTCGCAAGCGCCTCGTCGGCGCGACCGAGCTGGAGCAGGATCGTGGCGCGGTTCGCCAGCGCATCGGCGGAACGGCGGTTGGCGCGGAGCGCCTGGTCGATGAGCTCGAGCGCTTCCGAGGACTGCCCGGCCTGGTGACGCAACAGCGCGAGAAGATGCAACGCGTCGAAACACACGGGATCGACGCCGAGAACCTCGCGGCAGATCTTTTCCGCCTCGGCGGGCCGCCCAGCTCTGCCGAATTCCGCCGCGAGCTCGATGCGCCGTGCGGCTGCCGCACGCGACACTTTTCTCGGGTCCTGGCCCGACATGAGCAATGTATCCGGTTAAAGCGCAAATCCGTCGAACAATCGACCGTGCTCAACCATAGCATGCGGAAACGACAACATCACGACACCGCGGCTTCGGCGCGGCAGGCTCGAGCGACCGGCGCACGTTGTGCCGCCGATGGCGTCCCAACGCACGGCCGCCATTTCGGCGGACCGCACCACGCGCGTCAGGCGCGGGCGACCGCCATGGCGGCAAAGCCGCGCTCGAGATCGGCCATCAGGTCGCCGACATCCTCGAGGCCGATGTGGAAGCGGATCGCGGGGCCGCCGGGCGCCCAGGCCGTGGCGGTGCGGCACGGCGTGACGTCGAACGGGATCGCCAGGCTCTCGAAGCCGCCCCACGAGGCGCCCATACCGAACAGGGTGAGCGCGTTGAGGAACGCGAGCTGGGCCGCCTGCGGCATCGGCTTGAGCACGACGCTGAAGAGGCCGCAGGCGCCGGTGAAATCGCGCTTCCAGATCGCGTGGCCGGGATTGCTCTCGAGCCCCGGGTGAAGCACGCGCGCGACCTCGGGCCGCTGCGCGAGCCAGCGCGCGACCCGCAAGCCCGATTCCTGATGGCGCGCGAGCCGCACGCCCATGGTGCGCAGTCCGCGCAGGCCGAGATTCATGTCGTCGGGCCCGACGCAGAGGCCGGCAAAGCCGGTGTAGTCCTTGAGCGCCTTGGCGGCCGCGTCGTTGGCCGAGACGGTGCCGAGCATCAGGTCGGAATGGCCGCCGAAATATTTCGTGCCCGAGATGATCGAGAGATCGACGCCCTTCTCGAGCGCGCGGAAATAGAGCGGTCCGGCCCAGGTATTGTCCATCAGCACGAGCGCGCCGTGCGCGTGCGCGGCCGCCGCGATCGCGGGGATGTCCTGCATCTCGAAGGTGAGCGAGCCGGGCGCCTCGACGAACACGACGCGGGTCTGCGGCGTGAGCAACGCCGCGATGCCGCCGCCGATGAGCGGATCGAAGTAGCTCGTCGTGATGCCGAAGCGGGTGAGCACGGTGTCGCAGAATTTCCGCGTCGGCCAGTAGACGCTGTCGGTCACCAGCACGTGGTCGCCCGCCTTGAGCTGGCTCAGCAGCGCCGCCGAGATCGCGGCGAGGCCGGACGGCAGCAGCGCGACCGCCGCGCAGGCCGGCCCGTCGAGGGTTTGGATCGCGGTCTCCAGCGCCTCCGAGGTGGGCGTGCCGCGCCGGCCATACTGGTAGCGGCCGCGGTGGGCGAGGAAGTCCTCGGCGGTCTCGTAGAGCAGCGTCGAGGCGTGATAGACCGGCGTATTGACGTAGCCGTGGTGCGCGAACGGGTCGCGCCCGCCGATCGACAGCAGGGTGTCGGACTTGAGCGTGCCGGGCTCGGCGGTAGCTTTCTTGTTCATGACGGCTCCTGGCGAGAAGAATTCCACCGAGCTTAGCCCATGTTGCGGCAACGTGGATACGGCTGGGGCGCCTGGAAGACGTGACATCTCCCTTGACCGCGCATGGCGATCGTTTTGAGATGGCGCCGAGACCCGCCGCAGCGGGGCGGCTGGCCGTCAACCAGACAGTGGGGAGGTTTTGCATGCGAGGGCTTCTGCGGGCCTGCGTCGCGGTGGGTGCGCTCATCGGCATTACGACTGCCGCGTCGGCCGGAACGCTCGATGTGGTGAAGCAGCGCGGCATCCTCAATTGCGGCGCCAACGGGGAAGCGCCCGGCTACGGCGTGCCCGACGCGCAGGGCAACTGGACCGGGTTCGACGTCGATTTCTGCCGCGCCGTCGCGGCCGCGGTCCTCAACGATCCGAACAAGGTGAAGTTCGTCGCATTGACCGCCAAGGACCGCTTCACGGCGCTGCAGACGGGCGACATCGATGTGCTGGCGCGCCAGGCCACCTGGACGTCCTCGCGCGAGGCGCAGTTCGGCCTCAACGCCACGGCGGTCAACTATTACGACGGCCAGGGCTTCATGGTGCACAAGAGCCTGAAGGTGAATTCCGCGCTCGAGCTCAACGGCGCGACCATCTGCGTCGGGCAGGGCACGACCACCGAGCTCAACCTCGCCGACTTTTTCCGCACCCACAACATGCAGCTCAAGCTCGTGACCTTCCTGCAGATCAACGAGGCGATCGGCGCCTACGAGAGCGGGCGGTGCAATTCCTATACGACGGACGCCTCCGGGCTCTACGGCGCGCGGCTCAAGCTCGCGCATCCCGACGACACGATCGTGCTGCCCGAGATCATCTCCAAGGAGCCGCTGTCGCCGTTCGTGCGCCAGGGCGACTCCCAGTGGTTCGACGTGGTCCGCTGGACCCACTTCGCGATGGTGATCGCCGAGGAGGACGGGATCACCAAGGCGAACGTCGACGAGATGCTCAAATCGCAAGCGCCGGAGATCAAGCGCGTGCTCGGCGTGGAAGGGAATTTCGGCGAGCAGCTCGGGCTCACCAAGGACTGGGTCTATCGCATCGTCAAGCACGTCGGCAATTACGGCGAGGTGTTCGACCGCAACCTCGGCGAGGGCTCGCCGCTCAAGATCAAGCGCGGTCTCAACGCGTTGTGGACCAAGGGCGGGCTGCAATACGCGCCGCCGATCCGCTGAGGCGGCGACATCGAACCGAGAGCCGGGCGGCATCGCGCGGGCGGCACGCCGAGATCCTCCCGCGTCGCGAGCCCGTCGGGCCTCGCGGGCCGCAGGTCATCGAGGGCTCCAGCCCGCCCCAGGTTCGGGTCAATGTTCGGGTCAATCATGTTCGGGTCAATCACGCTTCGCCCGATAACTCCGCCCAATGAGAAAGGGACCGGCATTGCTGCCGGTCCCTGTTTTCGTGGCATCCGCGGGAAGGCGGAAGATGGCGAACGCCTTCCCGTCTGGGCGTGCTTCCTGCTTACGGCAGGAAGTTGCGCTGGATGCGGAAGACGGCGCTGATGACATCCTGGTCCGCGATGCTGTAGACGCCAGGCGGGCGCGCGCCGTTCGCCGCGAGGGTCGCGGTGCCGCCGAAGGCCGTGTTGATGTGCGTCCACATGACGTCCACGCCGATGTCGAGATCGGGGTGCGGGTTCCACTGGGTGCGCGAGCCAACCTGGTAGAAGCTCCAGTTCGGCTGGCAGTTCGACACGCCAGTCATCGCCACACCGGCCGGGGCCGCGACCGCTCCACCGACGCCGCCGCCGCAGATGAAGCCCGCCGCAGTGCCGCTGTAGTCGATCTCGGTGTAGCCGCCATACACGCCGGTCCGCCACTTCGGATTCCAGAAGTGCTGGAAGCCGCCGTTGAGGCTCCACACCGTGGTCAGCTCGACGCCCGAGCCGGTGATGAAGACGCCGTCGTTGACCCAGCCGAAGGCCGCCTGGTTGCCGCCGCCGTAGACCTGCGCGCCGCTGATGTTGTTGGTGGCATAGCCCGCAGCGCCGACCGAGTACGTGGCTTGCAGAGCGAAGGTGTCGCCCTTCAGGCCAAGCACGTCGTTGAGGTGGAAGCCGCCCGACACCGCCCAGCCCCACGCGTCGCCGGGGTGGCCGAGGTTTTGGCAGAACGCGTTGGCGCCGCAAGCATCACCGACCGGCGACGTGTAGTAGCCGGCGCTGGCGTCATGCAACGCCGCCGAAATCTGCGCGTAGCCCCAGGCCTGGTCGATGCGGAGAGCACCGACGACATCCGGGAATTTCCAGCCCTCGTTGTCGAAGGACTCGGTGCCGAGGCCCCACTGGCCCGCCAACGAGAGATTGACGACCTTGTGCGTGCGGCTACGCGCCTGACCGGCGTTGTTGCCCTGCGAGCTCGAGCCGCCGTCCTCGAGCGAAAGAGAGCCCGAGAACCCGTTGCCGAAGTCCGCCGTGTAGGCGATGCCCCACAGGCCGCGGAAGGTGTTCGAGTCACCGGTCGTGGCTTGCGTGAAGTAGCCGAACTCGTACGGCGAGTTGATGTCGAAATACGACCGGATGCGGCCCGCGGTCAAACCAGCGAACTGGATGAAACCACGATCGAACCACACGACGTCGTTGCTGGTCGTGCCGCCGGTGACCGACGTCGATTCGAAGCCGCCTTCGAGGTACGACCGCAGGACGCCGTATTCCGTCTGCGTGCGCAGATCGACGCTGATGTCCGCACGCGTGCGCATCGCGAGCTGGCTGGTGTCGGTGCGGGTGAACTGACCGCCGCCCGTCTGAAAGCCGGTGACCGTCGTGCCCGATTGATTCCAGCCGATTTCCTCACGCACGAAGGAGCCGATCTTCAAGCACGTGTCCGTCCCCGGAACGTACCAAAAGCCGGCCCCGTACAGGCTGCAGACCTTCACGTATTCGACCGGCTTGGCCTTTACGGGAAGATCGGCCGCCTGCGCCCCAGCCACGGCAACGAGACCTGCCGCCGAGCCGAGGAGAAGGCTTTTGACCATCTTCATTTGAACCTCCAGTTAGCTTGCTCTCTCGGGAAGGTGCCGTTGCGAGAACGTCCCCTCGATCCCCGTACTTCCTGCCCGGCCCCCCCATTCGGAAACCGAACCGGCGAACCCGGGGAGCCCCCCTGGCATCGCTGGATTGCAGCCTACCGGAACCGACGGCAGGGGCAATCGAAGACAGGGCATCCACAGCTTCCGCCGTGCGCTTTCCCGGCAAGCGTTGCATTTTGATCACGCTTTTGAGGCACGGAACCGCCGTCGGAGCCCGCTTTTGGGGGATGGAACTACCGCCTGGATGGGATTTTGGTCCGGCTTGGGCGACTGCCCGGGAATTTCGCCATTGGACAAGTGGGCCGGGGAGGGCCTTGATTCGGAAGGGCCGGGCCCACCCATCGACCGCCACGAGGGGCCTGCTTGCGGCGGCCCAACACGGCCGCGGCAGCCGCGAGAACAACCTCAGTGTGTGCGAGTTCGGCAGCGCAAACCGTGACGGGTGGTCATCGTGTTCGCGGCGCCCCGCCGTGCCGCGCCAATGTCGGAGGCGATGGATTTGCGATTTGTGGTTGCAGGCCCGATGCGTGGCAGCGCGGGCACGCGACGGTGATCGTCCGGAAGACACGCGCCGTCGCGCGCATGATCGCGTCGGGCACAGCGGGCACCGCGGAGCAATTGAAGGCAGGCTGCAGGCGTGCCGTTCGCGGCGCCGCGCGCCATGCTCGCGCCGCTCGCCGCAGCCCGCGCGATCGGCGCGGCAACTGGGCACGATTGTGTCGCCGGGCCGGAGGAAACATCGGCGTCGGGTGCTTCCCCCTGGTGCTGGCCCCGGTGCTTCGGCCTGGTGCTTGTCCCCGGTGCTTGGCCCCGGTGCTTCGCCTCTTGACCGCGCCGTACAATCGTTTTGAGATATTGCCCGGCACCTGCTGCGAGGGGCGGCGGGCCAAGCTGCGGGGCGTGGGAGGTTTGGCATGGCGCGGTCAATGGCGCGTTCAATGGCGCGGTGTGTGCGGCGGTTGCTGACCGTCTGCGCGGCGGTGAGCGCGCTCGTGAGCGTGACGAGCGCCGCGTGGGCCGGCAGGCTCGACGAAGTGAAGGCGCGCGGCATGCTCAACTGCGGCGCCAACGGCGAGGTGCCGGGCTTCGGCCTGCCCGACGCGCAGGGCAACTGGACCGGGCTCGACGTCGACTTCTGCCGCGCGGTCGCGGCCGCGATCTTCAACGATCCCAAGAAGGTGAAGTTCGTCGCGACCACCGCCAAGGACCGCTTCACGGTGCTGCAGTCGGGCGACGTCGACGTGCTCGCGCGCAACAGCACCTGGACCTCCTCGCGCGAGGCGCAGTTCGGGCTCAACGCGACGGCGGTCAACTATTATGACGGCCAGGGCTTCATCGTGCGCAAGGACACTGGCATCAAGTCGGCGCGCGAGCTCGACGGCGCGACCATTTGCGTGCAGCAGGGCACGACCACGGAGCTCAATCTCGCGGACTATTTCCGCACCAACAAGATGCAGCTCAAGAGCGTGACCTTCCTGTCACTGCAGGAGGCGCTCGGCGCCTACGAGAGCGGCCGCTGCAACGCCTATACGACGGATGCCTCCGGGCTCTATGCGTCGCGGCTCAAGCTCGCCAAGCCCGACGACCACGTCGTGCTGCCCGAGATCATCTCCAAGGAGCCGCTCGCGCCGTTCGTGCGCCAGGGCGATTCCCAGTGGTTCAACGTGATCCGGTGGACGCACTTCGCGATGGTCATCGCCGAGGAGGACGGGATCACCAAGGCGAACGTCGACGAGATGCTCAAATCGCAGGCGCCGGAGGTCAAGCGGGTGCTCGGCGTCGAGGGGAATTTCGGCCAGCAGCTCGGGCTCACCAACGACTGGGTCTATCGCATCGTCAAGCACGTCGGCAATTATGGCGAGATTTTCGATCATGACGTCGGCGAGGGCTCTCCGCTCAAGATCAAGCGCGGCCTGAACGCGCTGTGGACCAAGGGCGGCCTGCAATACGCGCCGCCGATCCGGTGAGCGACGGGCGGGGGTGAGGCGACCATCATGGCGAACGCCCCCGCGAGCACCCCGGAAGTCCCGTTTCTGCGCGATCCGCGCGTGCGCAGCGTCCTGTGGCAGGCGCTGCTCATCTTGCTGCTCATCGCCGCGGCGGTCGGCCTTTTCCTTCTGGCGGCGGCGAACCTCCAGCGCGCCCATATCACGTCGGGCTTCGGCTTCTGGAATCAGCCGGCCGGCTTCGACATCAGCCAGACGCTGATCGACTATTCGTCGAGCACGTCGACCTATGGGCGCGCCTTCTGGGTCGGCCTCTGCAACACGCTGCTGGTCGCCGCCGTCGGCATAGTGCTCGCCACCATCGTCGGCTTCACGATCGGCATCGCGCGGCTCTCGACCAACTGGCTGGTCGCGCATCTCGCGGCCGGCTACGTGCAGCTCATCCGCAACGTGCCGCTCGTGCTCCAGCTGCTGTTCTGGTACAACGCGGTGCTCAAGGCGTTGCCCAATTTCGGCGACAGCATCCATCTGCCGGGCGGCGGCTATCTCAACAATCGCGGACTCTATCTGCCGGCGGTCGATTTCGGCGGCGGCGGCGACGTCGTCCTGGCGGCGCTCGGCGCCGCCATCGCGATCATGATCGCTCTGGTTGTGCTCGCGCGGCGCGGCCGCATCGCCGCCGGCCTCGCGACCGCGCTGGCGCTCGCCGGCCTGATCGGCCTGCCGGTCGGCGCCGCGCTCGTGAGCGGCGCGCAGGTCAGCTTCGTGTTTCCCCAGCTGAGCCGGTTCAACGTGCGGGGCGGCCTGGAGATGACGCCGGAGCTCGTCGCGCTGCTGACCGGGCTCGTCATCTACACCGGCGCGTTCATCGCCGAGACGGTGCGCGCCGGGCTCAGCGCGGTGCAGCGCGGCCAGGTCGAGGCCGCCCAGGCGCTCGGCCTGTCGCGCCTGCTGACGCTGCGCCGCGTGATCATCCCGCAGGCCATGCGGGTGATCATCCCGCCGCTCACCAGCCAGTACCTCAACCTGACCAAGAACTCCTCGCTCGCGGTCGCGATCGGCTATCCGGACCTGGTGCAGATCTTCACCGGCACGGTGCTCAACCAGACCGGGCAGGCGGTCGAGATCGTCGCCGTCACCATGGCGGTCTACCTCGTGATCAGCCTCACGACCTCGTTCGTGATGAACATCTACAATGCGCGCATGGCGCTGCGGGAGCGCTGAAGCCATGTCGAGCGTCGCCGCCATCGGAACCGAGCATAGACTGGTGTTCGTGCGCACCGCGCCGGCGCCGAGCCTGCCGCCGCCGTTCGCGTCGACCGGTGTGATCGGCTGGACGCGCGCCAACCTGTTCGGCACGCCGTTCAACGCGGTCATGACCGTCCTGGTCGTGCTGCTCTTCATCTGGGTGGTGCCGCCGCTCGTGCGCTTCCTGCTGGTCGACGCGGTGTGGACCGGAAGCGACCGCCAGGCGTGCCTCGCCACCGTCGCCCATCCCGAGGTCGGCGCGTGCTGGGCGTTCGTGCGCGAGCACCTCGCCTATTTCACCTACGGCTCCTATCCGATCGACGGCCGCTGGCGGGTGGACATCTTCTTCGCCATGCTGGCCGTGGGCATGGGCTGGCTGCTGTGGCTCAACGCGCCGCACCGCGGGCTGGGCGCGCTGTATTTCTTCGGCATTTTCCCGATCGTCTCGTTCTTTCTGCTCTATGGCCTGCCGGCGCTCGGCCTCGAGATCGTCGATACCTCGCGCTGGGGCGGCCTGATGGTCACCGTGGTGGTGGCCGCGGTCGGCATCGTGTTCTCGCTCCCGCTGGGCATCCTGCTCGCGCTCGGCCGGCGCTCGCACATGCCGGCCCTCAAGACCGTTTCGGTCGTTTTCATCGAGTTCGTGCGCGGCGTGCCGCTGGTCACGGTTCTGTTCATGGCGAGCGTGATGCTGCCGCTTTTCCTGCCGCCCGCCTGGTCGCCCGACAAGCTCGTTCGCGCCCTCGTCGGCGTCGCGCTCTTCTCCTCCGCCTACATGGCCGAGGTGGTACGCGCGGGCCTGCAGGCGATCCCCAGGGGTCAGTGGGAGGCGGCGAGCGCGCTCGGGCTCGGCTACTGGCAGACGCTGCGTTTCGTCGTGCTGCCGCCGGCGCTGCGCATCACCATCCCGAACATCCTCAACACCTATGTGGGGCTGTTCAAGGACACGACGCTCGTGTTCTTCGTCGGCATCTACGACTTCCTCAAGACGATCGAGGCCGCGCGCGAGGACCCGACCTGGGCAACGCCGGTCACCAGCGTGAGCGGCTACGCGTTCGCGGCGCTGTTCTACTTCACCTGCTGCTATTCGATGTCGCGCTACGCGACCAGCATCGAGCGGCGGCTCGGGCGCAGCGAGCGGCGCTGAGAAAGGGATCCGGCATGACGGCGATGGAAGCAGTCGACGGTGGCGTCGCCTCGCAGATGAGCCGCGAGAGCGCGGTCGAGATCCGCGGGCTGAACAAGTGGTTCGGCGAGTTTCAGGTGCTGCGCGACGTCGACCTCACGCTGCGGCGGGGCGAGCGCATCGTGGTCTGCGGGCCGTCGGGCTCGGGCAAGTCGACGCTGATCCGCTGCATCAACGGCCTCGAGGTCTTTCAGAAGGGCGACCTCGTGGTCGACGGCATTCCGCTCGGCAACGACGTCAAGAACCTCGCCAAGGTGCGGCGCGAGGTCGGCATGGTGTTTCAGCAGTTCAACCTGTTTCCCCATCTCACCGTGATGGAGAACTGCACGCTCGCGCCGATCAACGTGCGCAAGATCCCGCAGATGCAGGCCGAGGAGATCGCGCTCAAGTTCCTGAAGCGCGTGCGCATCCCCGAGCAGGCCGACAAGTATCCGGGCCAGCTCTCGGGCGGCCAGCAGCAGCGCGTCGCGATCGCGCGCGCGCTGTGCATGAGCCCGAAGCTGATGCTGTTCGACGAGCCGACCTCGGCGCTCGATCCCGAGATGGTGAAGGAGGTGCTCGACACCATGGTCCAGCTCGCCGTGGACGGCATGACCATGATCGTGGTGACGCACGAGATGGGCTTCGCCCGCCAGGTCGCCGACCGCGTGGTGTTCATGGATGCCGGGCAGATCGTCGAGATCAACACGCCGACCGAGTTCTTCACCCATCCGCAGCATGAGCGGACGAAGCTGTTCCTCAGCCAGATCCTGAAGTGAAGTCGGCGCCGGCCTCGCGTAGTGCCTGATTCCATTGCGCTTCAGCGCGTCAGCGGCCCGCCGCCCTTCTTCCACGCGTCGATGCCGCCGGTCAGGTGGCAGGCGGTCGCGAGGCCGAGGCTTTGCGCCGCCTGAACCGCCATGGCGGAGCGCTCGCCGAACGCGCAGTAGAACAGGAGACGCTTGCTGGTCGCGGACGCCAGCTCGTAGAGCATGCCGCCACGCGAGATGTTCTCGCGCAGGTCGGGGTAGGGCGCATGCAGCGAACCCGGGATGACGCCGTGCTTGTCGCGCTCGGCTTTCTCGCGCAGGTCGACGAGGACGACATCCGGGCGTCCCACCAGCTCCTTGGCGTCATCGACGCTGACGCCCCAGCCGCGCCGTGCGACCTCGTCCTGCGCGAGGCCGACCTTGATATTGGCCGGGATCGCCACATCCATCATCTTGGGGTTGGGCAGGTTGAGGCCGTTCATCAGCGCGATGTACTCGTCGACCGATTTGACGCGCAGGCGCGGATTGAAGGCCCTCTCCTCGCCGATGGTCGAGACGGTGTCGCCCTTGTAGTCGTGCGCCGGGAAAACCAGCGTCTCGTCCGGCAGCCGCAGCAGCTTGCCGAAGATCGACTCGTACTGCATGCGCGGATCGCCGTTCTGGAAGTCGGTGCGGCCGGTGCCGCGGATGAGCAGCGTGTCGCCGGTGAACACCCGGTCGCCCAATGCCTGGTTGGTCATGACGAAGCTGTAGGAATCGTCCGTGTGGCCGGGGGTGTAGAGCACGTCGAGGGCCACGCCCTCGATGGTGAGCCGGTCCCCCTCGGCGACCCGCATCGACACCACGTCGGCTTTCGTTTGCTCGCCCATCACCGTGATGCACCGGGTGCGGTCGCGCAGCGCGCCGAGGCCCGTGATGTGGTCCGCGTGCAGATGCGTGTCGACCGCCTTGACGAGCTCGAGGTCGAGCTCGGTGATGAGCTGGAGATAGCGATCGACCTTCTCGATCACCGGATCGATGATCATCGCCTCGCCGCCGCGCCGGCTGGCGATCAGGTAGGTGTAGGTCCCGGAGACGGAGTCGAAGAGCTGGCGGAAGATCATCGCGCCTCCCAGTCTCGTTGGGTTATTTGGCTCCCGTCGCGGCCGGCAGATCGGCGCGCCCGCCCCATTCGGTCCACGAGCCGTCGTATAGACGCACCGGCGGCTTGCCGAGCGCGTCGAGCGCGAGCCACAGCGTGGCAGCGGTGACGCCCGAGCCGCAGCTCACGATCACGGGCTTGTCGATGTCGACGCCGCCCGCCGCGAAGGCCTGGCGCAGGCGGTCGGGCGGCAGCAGCTGGCCGTTCTCCACCAGCGAGGTGGCGGGCACGTTGAGCGCGCCCGGCATGTGGCCCGATCGCACCCCCGGCCGCGGCTCGGCCGCCTCGCCGCGGAAGCGCTCGGCCGGACGGGCATCGACGACCTGGGCGCTCTTGCCGGCCAGGGCCTGCTGCACGTTGGCGACGGTCGCCACGATATCGGGCGGCGTGCGCGTGATGAAGTGCTTGCGACCGCGGTTGACGGTCCCTTGCTCGAGCGGGCGTCCCTCCGCCTTCCACTTCGGCAGCCCGCCGTCGAGAATGAACACGTGCTCGGCGCCGAAAAGTCGGAACGTCCACCACACGCGCGGCGCCGAAACCAGGCCCATGCCGTCATAGATCACGATGGTCTCGCGCTCCGAGATGCCGAGCTCGCCGACCGCCATGGCGAAGTCGAAGGCGGACGGCAGCATGTGCGGCAGCGGCGAGGAATGATCGGCGATCGCGTCGATATCGAAGCGCACCGCGCCCGGAATGTGGCCGGCCTTGTACTCGGCCGCGGCGTCGCGCTTCTGTGCCGGCAGGTAGAACGAGCCGTCGACCGGGATCAGGTCGGGCGAGCGCAGGCGCGAGGCGAGCCACTCGGTCGAGACGAGCCAGGGGCTGGCGGACTTGGCGGGGGGCTTGGCCATCGTTGTCAATCTTTCGAATCGATCAGGGCGCGAGACTGTCACGCAAAGCGTTGTCAAAGTGCTACGGCCTTCGCCACCGATCAAGTCGCGCGCATTGGCATGTGAGGCGAGCGCTGCGCTTGCGCTCTTTCTCCCCCCGCTCTTCGGGAGAGGGAGCGCAAGGCGGCCTGCTCGCTTACGCGAAGGCGATTCGCACGCGGCGGTTCTGTTTGCCTTTCTTTTCGATCTGCGTCACCCGCACGGCGCCGATCTCGCCCGTGCGCCGAACATGGGTGCCGCCACACGGCTGCAGGTCGAGCCCGGCGATCTCGACGAGGCGCACGCGCCCGGTGCCCATCGGCGGCTTGACCGACATGGTCTTGACCAGCGACGGGTTGGCCAGGAGCTCCTCGTCGGTGATCCAGCGCGTCGTCACGGCGGCGTCGGCCGCGATCATGTCGGCGAGCTTGTGCGTGATCTCGTCCTTGTCGAGACCGGCTTCGGGAATGTCGAAATCGAGCCGGCCTTCCGCATCGCCGACCGAGCCGCCGGTCACCGGGAAGGGCAGGGCGGCGGACAGTAGATGCAGCGCCGTATGCATGCGCATGCGCCGATAGCGCGTGTCCCAGTCGATCGCGGCGACCAGACGATCGCCGGGCGCCGGCCGTGTGGCGCCCGCGGGCAGCACATTGGGGAGCACGTGCGCGATCTCGGTCTTGCCCGGATCGGTGAACACGGCCGTGTCGACTTGAATGGCTTCGCCGGCGCTCGTCGTGAGCACGCCGCGGTCGCCCGGCTGGCCGCCCGAATTGGCGTAGAAAACGGTGCGATCGAGCACGAGGCCGTGCTCGGTCAGGTCGACGACGGTCGCGTCGCAATCGCGCAGGTAGGGATCTTCGCGGAACAGACAATCGGTCGCCATCGACTTTCCCGTGAAGCTCAGACCTTCTCGAACGGCGCCTGGACCTGCGAGCGCTTTTCGATCCAGGTCGGTACCGGCAAATTTTTCGAGCGCAGGAATTCCGGATTGAAAAGCTTGGATTGGTAGCGGTTTCCGTAGTCGGCCAGGATCGTCACGATGGTGTGGCCGGGGCCGAGCTCCCTGGCGAGGCGGATCGCGCCCGCGATGTTGATGCCGGAGGAGCCGCCGAGGCAAAGGCCTTCGTGCTCGAGGAGATCGAAGACGATCGCGACCGCCTCGGCGTCGGGGATCTGATAGGCGAGGTCGACCGGCGCGCCTTCGAGGTTCTTGGTGATGCGTCCCTGGCCGATGCCCTCGGTGATGGAGGAGCCCTCCGACTTGAGCACGCCCGTCGTGTAGTAGCTGTAGAGCGCGGCGCCCATCGGGTCGGCGAGACCGATCTTCACGTCCTTGTTGCGCGCCTTGAGCGCCATGCCGATGCCGGCGAGCGTGCCACCGGAGCCGACCGCGCAGATGAATCCGTCGACCTTGCCGTCGGTCTGCGCCCAGATCTCCGGGCCGGTGGTCTCGATGTGGGCCTCGCGGTTAGCGACATTGTCGAACTGGTTCGCCCACACGGCGCCCTTGGGCTCGCGCTTGGCGAGATCCGCCGCGAGGCGGCCCGAGAGCTTCACGTAGTTGTTGGGGTTGGCATATGGGACCGCCGGGACCTCGACCAGCTCGGCGCCGGCGATGCGCAGGGCGTCCTTTTTCTCCTGGCTCTGGGTCTCCGGAATGACGATCACGGAGCGAAAGCCGAGGGCGTTGCCGACGAGCGCGAGCCCGATGCCGGTGTTGCCGGCCGTGCCCTCGACCACCACGCCGCCGGGATGCAGCTCGCCGCGGCGCACCGCATCCTGGATGATGAACAGCGCGGCGCGATCCTTGACCGATTGGCCCGGGTTCATGAACTCGGCCTTGCCGAGAATCTCGCAGCCCGTCGCCGCGGAGGCGCGCTTGAGACGGATGAGCGGCGTGTTGCCGATCGCATTCACAATGCCGTCGCGAATTTGCATGCTTGGCCCGGTATCAGAAATCGCTTTGCGATTGCGGACCCTATCGGCGCCCTTACGGTACGACAAGGCCAGCACATATTTCGCGCGCAGCCGGCCCCGGACTTGAACCTTCGAGCCCGGCTCACCGACAAGTACATGTGTCGGAGGAAGGACGGCGCAACGGGTTCCAAAATACGTTTCGGGTCTGCAGTTCGGTTAGGCCGCGCCGAGTGGTATCCCATTGCCACTCGGTACAATGTTACGATGCGGTCGCCGCCGGAAGTGATCCGACACATATGCCGTTGCGTAATTGTTCACGAAATCTGGCATAATAGTCAGAATTCAAACCGCTGCGGGGATCGGCGGGTGCAAAGATCGAGGATTGGCTGAATTGAACTACGACCGAACTGTTCGTCAAATCCCGGAAGGCCGTCCGATCGATGCGCTCCTCGCGGCTTACGCGGCGAAGACCCTGACGCCGCCGCAGGCCGCGCTCGTCGCGGCGCATCTCGAGTTCAAGCCCGACAATCGCGGCTATGTTGCGGCGCTCGAAGCCGTGCACGGCGTCTTTCTCGAGGAGCTCAAGCCGGTTCCGCTCGCCGGGCGTGATCGCCGCCTGGTCAACATCTTTTCCAGCCCGAGCATCGAGTCCGGGCTGGATGCAGCGGCGCAGCCCGCGGCCGCAGCCGACGCCATGCTGCCGCGCGCCTTGCGCCGGCTTGCCGGTTGCGACTTCGTCGATCCGCCGTGGCGCCAGCGCGCGGCCGGCATCAAGGAAGTGCCGTTGCCGGACGACGGCACCGGCTCGGTTCGCCTGGTCAGCGTAGCGCCCGGCCTACGCCTGCCGCTCGCGCGTGACGATGCGGTCCTGGTGCTGGCCGGCGCCGCGAGCGATGCGGCCGGCTACTACGAGCGCGGCGACCTCGTCATCGCCGGCGATCCCGCCGACGGTGGCCCGACCGCCGAGGGCTCGGCCGACTGCGTCTGCTTCGTGGTCACCGAGACGCCCGCGAAGCTGCCCGGCCGATTGAGCCGCGTGCTCCACCTCGTGATGGGCGCCTGATCGTTTACGAATAGGGAATGGCATCGCGAGTGGGGGGGCGGCCGCCTCTCTGCTTGATCAGCGATCGTTCGGCGCCGTTTGCGCGCCGCGACCGGCGCCGCCGGCGCGCGCGCCGGTCAGCGGCAGCGGCTGCTCGTCGAGCATCGCGCGGATGGATTGGCGCGCCGTGTCCTCATCGACGTGGTGAGCGCTGAGCAGGTCGCGCGTCTCGTCGAGGATCAGCTCGACGTCCTGCAGCTTCTTCAGCCGCTTGAACCGGTCTTCCTGCGCGAGCCCCATGCTTTCGCCCACGACCTCGAGCAGGTTGAGGATGCGGAACGGGTAATCGCGCTCGTGCGCGCACAGGTCGCGGTGGTCCGGGTGGTAGACCGCGACGAGCGCATCGACGCCGGCGTCGCGCGCGGCGTTGAGCTCGTCGAGCTGGAGCTTGCGCTTGTACTCGGGGACCGAGCGCAGGTAGTTGCTCATCAGGCCGACCGCCGGCTGGTGCAGGTCGACGATCTCGATGCCCGGAATGGCGCGCAGGATGTCCTCGCCCGCCTCCATGACGCCGGGGACGCCCGGATGACGGTGCAGCGCGATGCGCATGTCGACGCTCTTGCGCATGAGCGCGCGCAGGTCGTCGAGGCGCGAGCGCAGATAGCGCATGAACGGGACCATCTCGAACGGACGGCTGCCGGTCATGCGCTCATGCGCCGGAAGATTGACCTCGGTGAACTGCACGTGGCAGCTCGCGCACCAGGCGAGCACCTGGCCGTTTTTGGCGCTCGCGAGCTTGCCGAGCGTGTTCTCGGCGAAATTGCCGGAGGTCTGCAGGTCGCCGGTGCGGAAATGCACGATGCTGCAGCAATGGGAGGGCCCGCCCATCACCCGGTAGGTGACGCCGAGCGCGTCCATGATGTCGAGCGCGAGCAACGCGATATGCGGGGTCTTGAGCACGTTGCAGCCGGTGTAGAACACGAAATCCGGCTGCTCGGGTCCCTCGGTATTGCCGAGGCGCCGGTTCGTGTCCGTGCGCTGGCCGAGCCGCTCCAGCATGTCGCTGGTGAGCTGCATGCGCGAGAGCACGCTCACGTCCTGGCTGAGCTTGCGAAAATCGGCGACGCCCTGGCGTCGGCGCGCCGGCAGCTCGACCTCCTGCCGCGCCATCGCGACGCGCGCCATCGAGAGCAGAAAGCGCGGATTGATCCCCTCGGGACACGCCTTGATGCATTCGCCGCTGAGCGCGCAGGAGCTCGCCCATCGGCGCGCTGATTCGTTGCCCTGGCTCTCGTCGGTACCTTTGCGCACAAGATCGAGCACGCCCGCGATCACGTCGCGCGGCGCAGCGGTCACGCCGCCCGCGTCCGTGACCGGGCAGGCCTCGACGCATTTGCCGCAACGGGTGCAGGCATGGGCCATCGCGTCGACGCGGTCCTGCAGGGCATCCTCGTAGGTCATCGCCATACGGTTAAGGCTATCACCATCGGCAGAGTCGGACTACCCCTCGCCACCCTCGCGGCTGGAAGTCGCGCCGCGCGGCCTGTATATCCCGGGCCAAGGAAGCCGGAGGGGAACCGTGACCGTCGACGTCGAGATCGTGCTGCATCCGATTCCGAGCGCCGACGCCAAGCCGTACATCATCGTGGTCGGGCCGGACGCCGCGCTGTGGTTCTGCGAGAGCGGCACCGGCAAGATCGGCCGGCTCGATCCGACCACTCGTCGCTTCACGGAATTCGCGACGCCGACGCCGAACAGTCGGCCGATCGGCATCATTCCGGGGCCGGACGGAAACCTGTGGTTCTGCGAGAACGGCGCCGACCAGGTCGGGCGGATCACGCCGCAGGGCGACATCGTCGAATTCCCGCTGCCGACGCCGGGCGCGGGCGCCGACGGCATCATGTGCGGCCCGGACGGCAACATCTGGTTCTCCGAGGCGCATGTGAGCCGGATCGGCCGCATCACGCCGCGCGGCGAGGTGACCGAGTTCTCGCGCGGGCTGACGCCGGGTTGCCGGCCGCTGTCGATCGTGGTGCGCGACGGCGCGCTGTGGTTCTCCGAATACGAGGCGGGACAGATCGGCCGCATCACGGTGACGGGCGAGGTCAGCGAATATCGGTTGCCGACGCCGAAGAGCGAGCCGCGCGCCATGGTGACGCATCCGGACGGGAACATCTGGTTCGTGCAGACGCAGGCGAATGGGCTCGGCCGCATCGATCGCGCCGGCAAAGTCACCGAATTCCCGGTGCACACGCCGAATGCGTCGCTGCGCGGCGTGGCGGTCGCGCCCGACGGCGACCTCTGGTTCACCGAGAACTTCGCCAACCGTATCGGCCGCATGGCGCCGGACGGCCGCGTGATCGGCGAATATGCGATCCCGGGCGAAAACTGCGGCGCGCGCGCCATCATCGCGACGCCCGATGGGCGGTTGTTCTTCTCCGCCCACGATGCGGGCGCGATCGGCGAAGTGATCCCGAAATAGCGACATCCACGGGGAGGCAGGCCATGCATGTCGAGCACGTCACCTACGAGCTGGCGGGAAAGAAATACGTCGGCGCGCTCGTCTACGACGACAAGATCACGCGCCCGCGGCCGGCGCTGCTGATGTGCCCGAACTGGATGGGCATGCGCCAGCAGGCGGTCGAGCGCGCCGCGCTGCTTGCCGGCGACCGCTACGTGGTGTTCGCGGTCGACATGTATGGCGAGGGCATCCGGCCGAAGGATTTCGGCGAGGCGGCAGCGCTCGCCAATCCGCTGCGCGAGGATCCGGCCGAGGCGCGTCGGCGCGCGCGGGCAGCGTATGACACGTTCCTCAGGCTGGCGAAGCAGCGCGGCCTGATCAACGATCAGCGCGCCGCGGTCGGCTTCTGCTTCGGCGGCGGCAATGTGCTCGAGCTCGCCCGCGACGGCGCCGACCTGCAGGCGGCGGTCGCCATTCACAGCGACCTCAAGACCAATGCGCCGGCGAAGCCGGGTGACATCAAGGCGGCGCTGCTGGTGATCCACGGCACGCCCGATCCGGTGGTCCCCAAGGCGGACCGCGATGCCTTCGAGGCCGAGATGGACGCGGCCGGGGTGAAATGGCAGATGCTGCTCTTCAGCGGCATCCTGCACGCCTTTACGGACGAGGACTCGAACGTGGCGGGTGTTGCGATCTATGACGCCAATGCGAGCCGCCAGACCTATGCGCTGACGCATGGCTTCATCGCCGACGCTTTTGCCGGGCAACTTTAGGGGCTCCGGCCCGTAGCTTGCCGAGCTTGAGAATAGGCGGCCCGGGAGGCATAACGACGGCCCGAACCACGCGACCGCTTGCCGCGACTGATGCTGGATAGCCGGCCTCGGCGCCGGGGGCAGCCCCACCTGGACAAGGACGATTCAGACGTGCGGACACGACTTGCGGGCTTGTTTCTCGCTGGAGTTGCCATTGCGGGCCTCGCCATTGGGGTGAGCCTCGGTACCGCCCAGGCTCAGGCCCGCGATGATCAGGCGGTCAGGCCCGGCGAGCCGAAGACGGTCGTGCATCATCCCGCGCACGCGCGCCGGCACACGCGGGCGACCGACAAGGCGCCGAGCGTTCCGCTGCCGCGCCAGAAGCCGACCACCCAGAAGGCCGACACCAAGCCGGGACAGCCGCCGGAGCGTCCCCAATTCACCGCCGCCGAGGACGCCGCTGCCCAGATCCCGGGCATGCCGGACGCGCGCTTCTTCTCCGATGCAGTGCCGGCTTTCCAACGGGCCCTGCCGGCGCAACCGGGCCCGTGGCTCGTTCTCTCGACCGGCGGCGAGGAGGGGGCCTATGGGGCGGGCTTCCTCAATGGCTGGCTGCAGACCGGCACGCGGCCGGAATTCTCGGTGATCACGGGGGTGAGCACCGGCGCGTTGATGGCGACCTACGTCTTCGCGGGCCCGCAATTCGCCGAGGAGCTTCATCAGGTTTACACGACCGTGTCGGCGACCGACATTTTCGAGGTCGCCGCGACGCCGGAGAGTCTGGTCGACAGCTGGCCGCTCGCCAAGATGATCGACAAG
This sequence comes from Xanthobacteraceae bacterium, assembly GCA_035293985.1. GTDB lineage: Bacteria > Pseudomonadota > Alphaproteobacteria > Rhizobiales > Xanthobacteraceae > JAVDCA01. Next base: position 34,745 of record DATGLS010000036.1, on the reverse strand, counting down.
CGCGTCACGCCTGAAATCCTCGCGGCGGTCGCCGCGGAATACAAGAAGGGCCGGCGGCTCTTCGTGCTCACGACCGATCTCGACGCCGGACGTACCGTCGTGTGGAACATGGGCGCGATCGCGGCGCACGGGGACGAGGCGGCGCTCAAGCTGTTTCGCCAGGTGCTGCTCGCCGCCTCCAGCATCGAGGCCTTCTTTCCCCCGGTCTACATCACGGTTGAGGCCAATGGTCGTCAGTTCCAGGAGATGCACGGCGATGGCGGGGTGCTCGGACCGCTGTTCTTCGGCCCGGAAGTCTACCTGGTGCCCGGCTCGCCGCTGAAGCTGCCGGCGAGCGAGCTCTACGTCATCTTCAATGGCAAGCTCACCACCGAGTTCTCGGAGACGTCGCGCTCGACGGCGAGCATCCTCGGCCGCACCATCGGGCTTGCACTCAAGGCGGGCGGACGCCTGCAGCTTGCGCTGGCGGCGGTCGCGGCGCAACGGGCGAACATCGCCTTGAATTTGACCTCCGTGCCGGACTCGTTCGACCAGGTCGGTCGCGGCCTGTTCGATCCCAAATACATGAACGCCCTCTACGATCTCGGCGCGGCGCGCGGACGCAGCGACAGCCGGTTTCCGAAGGACCAGATGACCTCGCCGCCCGAGCCGGCAGCACGCACGGCACCGCCGGCGCAGTCAGCGTCGCCGCCGCCGGCGCCAGTCGTCCCCTCGGTGCGGTCGGAGGCATCGCCGCACCCTGCGCCGCAGGCTCCGGCCGCCAACGCCGGCACGGCGGGGGAAACGGCGCCGAAATAGACGGAAATCGGGAAACTTATCGCGGCCTGCGGCTTTGGGGTCACAGGCGCCGAGTATTTGCGGCGCCTGGGGCTGGCCCCGTATCGGGTTCGTGCTAGCCTCCGATCGGGCCGCGATGGGGGATTGCGGGCCGGGGGCGTACGGATGCTGGCGGACGGGCTGAGCTGGATTGGGAATTTGTGCGTCGCGATGGCGACGATCGGCTGTGTCTATGCGCTGATCGCGGCCGCGCTGACGTTGCGTTTCAGCCGGCGCGCAATGCCATCCGACGCGGCCGAACCGCTACCTTCGGTGACCGTCCTCAAACCGTTGTGCGGCCGCGAGCCGGGCCTGCTCGCGCGGCTCCTGGCATTCGGCCACCAGCACTATGGCGCGCCCGTACAGGTCGTGTTCGGGACCCAGAATCGTGCCGATCCGGCGATCGACGTGGTCGAGCGGCTGCGCGCGGCGGGCCCCGACGCGGACATCGACATCGCGATCGATCCGCTCGGCCATGGCACCAATCGCAAGGTCTCCAACCTGATCAACATGGCGCCGCTCGCGCGCCATGACGTGATCGCGCTGTCCGACAGCGACATCGAGGTCGGGCCGACCTACCTGCGCGACGTGACCGCCGAGCTCGCCAAACCCGGCGTCGGCGCCGTCACCTGCCTCTATCACGGCATCGCGGGCGCGGGCTTCTGGTCGCGGCTTTCCGCCATGTCGATCAACTCTTACTTCCTGCCCAACGTCGTGGTGGCGCGCAGCGTCGGGCTCGCGCAGCCGTGCTTCGGCGCGACCATCGCGCTGCGGCGCGAGACCCTCGACGACATCGGCGGCTTCCATGCCTTCGCGGATTGCCTCGCCGACGATTACGCGATCGGCGCCGCCGTGCGGGCGGCCGGCTACGACGTGATCATCCCGCCGTTCTCGGTCGGGCATGTGTGCTTCGAGCAGACCGCCGGAGAGTTGCTGCGCCACCAGATGCGACAATCGTGCACGATCCGCAGCATCGATCCGGTCGGATATGCGGGCGCGATCATCACCCATCCGTTCGCGCTGGCGCTGATCGGCGCCTTCCTCGGCAGCTCGCTCGGCCTGCTGGTCGCGGCCGCTGCGGTCGTCTGCCGCACCCTGCTCACCATCGCGGTCGAGCGCAGCTTCGATCTGCCGCGCCAGCCCTATTGGCTTGTCCCGTTCCGGGACCTGATTGCGTTCACCACATTTGTGTCAGGGTTTTTCGGCACCACCGTCAGTTGGAGAGGCAGCCGCTATCGCGTATTGTCCGATGGTTCGGTGGTGCAGGAATCCAATTGAACCATCCAACTGAATGATCCGATTCAAGCGGATCGAGAAATTCGGCTGAGGTGCTGATGCGTACGCTCTTTCTGCAGGCGCCGTCCTATGACGGCTTCGACGGCGGCGCCGGCTCGCGCTACCAGGCGCGCCGCGAGATCAAGTCGTTCTGGTATCCGACCTGGCTCGCCCAGGCGGCCGCCATGGTGCCGGATTCCAAGCTGATCGACTCGATCCCGCACGGCATCCGCATGCCGGAGATCCTCAAGCAAGTCGGCGACTACGATCTCGCCGTGCTGCACACGTCGTCGCCTTCGTTCGGCGACGACGTGAAGGCGATCGAGGCGCTCAAGTCGGCCAATCCGCGCCTCAAGGCCGGCTTCGTCGGCGCCAAGGTCGCGGTGCAGCCGGACGAGAGCCTGAAATATTCAGACGTGATCGACTTCGTCGCCCGCAACGAGTTCGATTTCACCGTCAAGGAGCTGGCCGAGGGCCGCGACTGGGGCGCGATCGACGGGCTGTCGTTCCGCAACGCCCAGGGCGCGATCGTGCACAACAAGGAGCGCGCCATCCTCGAGAACATGGACGCGCTGCCGTTCGTGACCGAGGTCTACCGGCGCGACCTCACGATCGAGAAGTATTTCATCGGCTACCTGAAGCACCCCTACGTCTCGTTCTACACCGGCCGCGGCTGCAAATCGCGCTGCACCTTCTGCCTGTGGCCGCAGACCGTCGGCGGCCATCGCTACCGCACCCGCAGCGTCGGCAACGTGATCGACGAGATCCGCTACGCCAAGGCGGCGTTCCCGCAGGTGCAGGAATTCTTCTTCGACGACGACACCTTCACGGACGACGTCTCCCGCACCGAGGCCATCGCCCACGAGCTCGGCAAGCTCGGCGTCACCTGGTCATGCAACGCCAAGGCCAATGTGCGGCGCGAGACGCTCAAGGTGATGCGCGACAACGGCCTGCGGCTGCTCCTCGTCGGCTACGAGTCCGGCAACCAGAAGATCCTGCACAACATCAAGAAGGGCATGCTGGTCGACGTCGCCAGGCGCTTCACCAAGGACTGCCACGAGCTCGGCATCGCGATCCACGGCACCTTCATCCTCGGCCTGCCGGGCGAGACCAAGGAGACCATCGAGGAGACCATCCGCTTCGCGACCGAGATCAACCCGCACACCATCCAGGTGTCGCTCGCCGCGCCTTACCCCGGCACGTTCCTCTACCGGCAGGCGGTCGAGAACGGCTGGCTCGACGCCGAGAACGCCGAGCTGATCGACGAGAAGGGCGTGCAGATCGCGCCGCTGCACTATCCGCACCTGAGCCACACCGAGATCTTCCATTCGGTCGAGGACTTCTACAAGCGCTTCTATTTCCGCGCGCCCAAGATCGCCGCCATCGTCGGCGAGATGATCAGGAGCCCGCAGATGATGAAGCGCCGCCTGCGCGAGGGCGTCGAGTTCTTCGCGTTCCTGCGCGCGCACCGGGAGCCGGCGCACTGAGCCGCAACCGCCTGATCGTCACGGCGGACGACTTCGGCCTCGCCCCCGAGGTCAACGAGGCGGTCGAGATCGCGCATCGCACCGGCATTCTGTCGGCGGCGAGCCTCATGGTGGCGAGCCCGGGCGCGGCCGATGCGGTGCGCCGGGCGCGCGCGATGCCGAGCCTGCGGGTCGGGCTGCACTTGGTGCTCGTCGAAGCGACGCCGGCGTCGCCCCCGGAGCGCATCCCCGACCTGGTCGCGAGCGATGGCCGTTTCCGCACCGACATGTCGCGGCTCGGCTTCGACGTCGCGTTCAAGCCGCGGGTCCGCCGCCAGATGATCGCCGAGATCGCGGCGCAGTTTCTGGCGTTTCGCGCGACCGGGCTGCCGCTCGACCACGTCAACGCGCACAAGCATTTCCACCTGCATCCGATGATCGGCGCCGCCGCGATCGCGCTCGGGCAAAAATTCGGGGCGCGCGCGATCCGCGTGCCCACCGAGCCGGTCGCGATCATCCGTGGGATCGAGCCCGCGGCGGCTGGCCTGTCCGCGTTACTGCTGGGGCATTGGACCCGCATCTTGCGCGGACAAGCGCGGCGCGCCGGGATGGCGGCGCCGGATGCGGTATTCGGGCTCGCCTGGTCGGGCGCGATGACGCGAGAGAGAATTGCCAACCTGTTGCGGCGCCTGCCTCCCGGGGTGATCGAGATCTATACCCATCCGGCGGCCGCCACCACATTCCCCGGGCACGCGCCGGGTTATTGCTATACCGACGAGCTTGCGGCGCTCACCGATCCGGCGTGTGTCGCGGCAGTGCGCGAAGCCGGCTATCTTCGCGGCGGATTTACCGACGCCTGATGGGACAAGTCCCAATTGCGGAGGTCTTTGCGCGCACCGGAAGTTGACGTAGCCTTTCCGCGTCAATCCGGGGATCACCACCATGAGACGGCGCGAGTTCATGACATTGCTCGGCGGTGCAGCGGCCTTCCCGATGATCGCGCGGGCACAGCAACCAAAATCCCTCGACAGTGACCTGCAGCACGCGGTCGATCGCAAGGACGCGGCCGGCGTCGTCGTCATGGCGGCCAACGCCAAGGGCGTCATCTATCAGGGCGCGTTCGGCGTCGCCGACATCGGCGCGGCCGCGCCGCTCAAGATGGATTCGCTCTTTCGCATCGCCTCGATGACCAAGGCCGTGACCTCGACGGCCGCGATGCAGCTGATCGAGCAGGGACGCTTCAAGCTCGATGATCCCGTCGCCAAATATTTTCCGGACTTCGCCAAGCTGCAGATGTTCGAGTCGTTCGATCACGCCACCGGCGCTTATCGGCTCAAGCCGGTGACGACGCCCGTCACGGTGCAGCATCTCTTCACCCACACGTCCGGGCTCGGTTACCCGTTCACCAGCGACATCCTGCGCGATTTCAAGCCGAAGCCGGGCGAGAGCTATCCGGTCGGCCCGCTGCTGTTCGAGCCGGGCACGCGCTGGCATTACGGCACGAGCGTCGACTGGCTCGGCCGGCTGGTGGAGAAAGTCTCCGGCCAGCCGCTCGAGGACTATTTCCACCAGAAGATCTTCATGCCCCTCGGCATGCCCGACACGTTCTACTTCGTGCCGAAAGCGAAGGAAGCGCGCCTCGTCACCGTCAACCGGCGCCTGCCGGACGGCAGCCTCGCGAAGGACGCGGCGCAGCCGCCGACCGCGGGCTTCACGCCGATCGGCGGCGGCGGGCTCACGTCGACCGCGGCGGACTACATCCGCTTCACCCGCATGTTCCTCAACGGCGGCGAGCTCGACGGGGCCCGCGTGCTCTCCGCCCAGAGCGTGACCGCGATGGGGCAAAATCACATCGGCACGGTCGGCGTGCCGGCGCTCAAGTCGGCGATGGCGGACCGCAGCGAGGATTTCTCCTTCATCGCCGACGGCCGCGACAAATGGGGTCTCGGCTTCCTCATCACGGCCGATGCGGTCGCCGGCAAGCGCTCCGCCGGCAGCCTGAGCTGGGGCGGCATCAACAACACCTACTACTGGCTCGACCCTGCGCGCGGCGTCACCGGCGTGATCATGATGCAGTTCCTGCCCTTCGCCGATAAGCGGGCGCTCGGGGTGTACGACACGTTCGAGCGCGGGGTGTATCGGATCGCGGACGCGAGCCGCTGACGCTTGCGGCGACATTCGTCCGCAGCCGCGGGCCCTCTCGCGTCTGCGCCGTCGCGCATCCGCGACGGGAGCTACCACGACCCGCGGTGCTCCGGCACACGGGCGATCAACGGAAGCGCGACGACGAGCAGCGCGCCGGCGGCCGCGAACAGCCATGCTTGCGTCCGGCCGGGGTCATGCGAGCCGGCGAGAATCGCCGTGACGATCGAGATCGTGATGATGGATCCGATCGACATCGACATCGTCCTCAGCGCGGCAAGGATCGAGGAGTGCGCGGGCGCCAGTTGCAGGCCGGCGTTGCGGCTGGCCGGATTGTTGGCGCCGCGGCCGACGCCGACCAGGAAGGCGGAGCCCGCGAGCCACGCATAGGGCGGGATGCCGGCGGGCGGATCGAGCGCCAGCAGCAGCATCCCGGCCGCAATGATGACGCCCCCGACGTACATCGGCAGCCGGTAGCCGGTGCGCCGCAAGGCGAATGCGCCGGCGATCGAGAAAACGATGGCGGCGGCCCCTTGGGCGATGAGCAGGGTGCCGGAGCCGAGCGCGTTGATGCCGTAACGGTTGCTGGCGTAGAGCGGGATGAGCGCGACCACGCCCGAGGTGACGCCGCCGAAGACGCCGTTGATCAGATTGACCGTGCCGAAGCCCGGCCCGGCGATCAGGTGCGGCGGAATGAATGGGTCCGCCCTGCGGTTGATGTGGCGAAAGAACAGCCACAGGGCGACGGCCGAGATGGCGAGCGGGATCAGGAACGCCGGCGATAACGCGCGTGCATCGCGTTCGGCGAGGTGGCTGACGGCGAGCATGCCGGCGAGGAGGCCGCCGCCGAGCAGCACCATGCCGGTGGCATCCATGCCGGCGCGGCTTTCGCCGCGCCGCGATCGATCCGGCGGGATGTAGCGCAGCGCCAGCGCGATCACGACGATCCCGATCGGCACGTTGACCAGAAAGATGCCGCGCCAGGTCCAATACGACACGAACACCCCCCCGAAGATGGGCCCGATCATCATGCCGATGGAGAAGATGCTGCCGAACAGGCTCACGGCGCGATCGCGCGCGTTGCCGAAGTGATCGACGATGATCTCGGTGGCCGAGGGCGTGAAGCCGGCACCCCCGGCGGCCTGCACGGCGCGCAACGCCACGAGCACGTAGATGTTGTCGGCGAGCCCGCAGGCGAGCGACGCCAGCGTGAAGGCGGCGACGGAACCGAGAAAGACCCTGCGGCAGCCGTATTGCTCGCTGAGTTTGCCGGTGATCGGCAGGATCACCACGAAACCGAGCGCGTAGGCCGTCATGGTCCAGCCGGCCCAGTCGATCGACGTGTGCAACTCGCGCCGCAGGGAATGCAAAGCGGTTGCCACGATGGTCGAATCGATCGACATCATCAACAACGCGAGAGCGACGATCGCGAAGATCCAGCCGCGGTGAGCGGGCCTCGTCTCCTCGCGCGGAGTGAGAAAGCCGTCGGCCGTGCGGACTTCAGGCGGGGCAGCGATGGGCGTATCCATGGCGTCTCATATCAGTCGGCGGGAGATCGGCGCCCCCTCCATCCATGCGAGCCCGGCATGGCAGGGCCACGAGGACCTTGGCCGGACATGCTGCGGACTAGCCTCGCGGGTGATGGCCGAGCGATGTTTCCTTCGACATCACCGTTGCAACCATCGCCGATGCGTGAGCAATTCTGTCGGGAAAACGCCTGACCAGATCGGGAGGCCCGCACGGCAGCCGGAGACCAACCGCTCGAAGAGCACTCGGCGCGTTGAATGGGAGGAAGTATCCATGAATCTTGAACGCCGCAAATTCATTCAGATGAGCATCGGCGCCGCCGCCGCCGTTCCGGCCCTGTCGAGCCCGGGATGGGCGCAAAGCTATCCGTCGCGCCCCATATCGCTCGTCGTCTTCCTTCCACCCGGTGCGGTGCCCGATCTCATGGGCCGCCTCATCGGCGGCGCGCTGTCGCCGCGCCTGGGACAGCCGATCATCATCGACAACCGCCCCGGTGCCGGCGGAAATCTCGCGCTGCAGGCCGTCGCCCGGGCGCCGGCCGACGGGCAGACGCTCCTTCTCATGGCCTCGCCGCACGCCGTCAACGTGTCGCTCTATCCGAGCAATCCGGTCAATCTGATCAAGGACATCGTTCCGGTCGCGACCCTCGACCGCGACACGTTCGTGCTGCTGGTCAATCCCAAGATGCCGGTGAAGACGGTTGCAGAATTCATCGCCTACGCGAAAGCCAATCCGGGCAAGGTCAACCTGGCGTCGAACGGAACGGGCAATCTGACGCATCTGGCCGGTGAGCTGTTCAAGACCGCCGCCGGCATCGATGCATTGCACGTGCCCTATCGCGGCTCGCCCGCATCGCTCGCCGCCTTGACGGCCGGCGACGTGCAGGCGGGTTTCGATACCGTCGGCACGTCGCGGCCCTTGATCAAATCAGGCGATATCCGCGCGCTCGGGGTGTCGTCGCTCGCCCGCGTTCCCACCTTGCCCGAGGTGCCGCCGATCGCCGAGACCGTTCCGCGCTATGAGGTCATCGGTTGGCTCGGGATCGGCGCGCCGAAGAACACGCCCGCCGAGATCGTTGTGCGGCTCAACCGCGAGATCAATGCGGTGCTCGCCGACACGACCATCCGATCGAAGATGGCGGATCTCGGCAGCGAGCCTTTCGTGAGCACCCCGGCCGAGCTCGCCAAGTTCGTCGCCGAGGACGTCGAAAAATGGGGCAAGGTGGTCAAGGCGGCGGGAATCAAATTGGATTAGCTCGGCATTGTCTCGCCGCGCGACGCGACCAAGGGTGCGGAAAGACGTACGATAATGGACACTGTGTCAGTCGCCGAGGGAAAGATCGGCGCGCCGGTGCGGCGCAAGGAAGACCGGCGACTGGTCGTCGGCGCCGGCAACTACACGAGCGACGTATTTCTGCCCGGGCAGCTCCATGCGGTCATCGTTCGTTCGCCGCACGCGCATGCCCGCATCAGGACGATCGACGCCAAGCAAGCCAAGGGGGCGCCCGGGGTCGTCGACGTGCTCACCGCCGCGGAGCTCGAGGCCGACGGCATCGGCACCATCCCGAGCAATGCCCGTATTCCGGGTCTGGTCGACGTCCCGCTCAACAACCGCGACGGCTCGGATCGCCGTATCACGCCGATCCCGCTGCTCGCCGGCGGCAAGGTGCGCTTCGTCGGCGACGCCGTGGCGGCGGTGATCGGCGAGAACCTGAATGCGGCATTGGACGCCGCCGAGCGGGTTGCGGTCGAGTACGAGGTCCTGCCGGCGGTGACCGCAACGCGGGCCGCGGTCGAAGGCGGCGCGCCGCGCGTGTGGGAAGACGCGCCGACCAACGTCTGCATCGACGCCGAGTTCGGCGATCGCGCCGCCACCGATGCGGCCTTCGCGGCGGCCGATCACGTCGTGACGTTCTCCACCACGATCAACCGGGTCACCGGCGTGATGATGGAGACCCGCAGCGCGGTCTGCCACTACGAGCCGGCGGGCGGGACTTACACGATGTATTGCGGCGGCGACAATTCCGTCCGCCTCAAGCGCGACCTCGCCCTGGTGCTGGCGGCCGCGCCGACCAGCATCCGCGTCATCACGCGCGACGTCGGCGGCAACTTCGGCACCCGCAACTGGTTCTATCCGGAATACGGCATCGTCGCCTGGGCGTCGCGACGGCTCGGTCGGCCGGTACGCTGGCAGGCGACGCGCAGCGAGGGCCTGCTGGCGGATTACCAGGGGCGCGACCTCGTGGCGGAGGCGGAGCTCGCCCTCGACCGCCGCGGCAACTTCCTCGGGCTGCGCGGCCGACTGATCAGCAATGTCGGCGCCTATGTGGTCACCTATGTGCCGCTCAACAAGACGTCGGAGCTGCTCAACAGCGTCTACAAAATTCCGGCCATCCACGTCGAGAGCCTCGCAGTGGTGAGCAACACGTCGCCGACCGCGCCCTATCGCAGCGCCGGCCGGCCGGAAGCCATGTTCATCATGGAGCGGCTGATCGACCGCGCCGCACGAGAGCATGGATTCGACCGGCTCGATTTGCGCCGCCGCAACCTCATCCCGTCGCGCGCCATGCCGTTCCGCACGCCGCTCGGATTGACGTATGACAGCGGCGAGTTCGCGCAGGCGATGGACAAGGCGCTGGCGCTCGCCGATTGGCACGGTTTTCCCAAGCGGCGTCGGGAGGCCAAAAAGCGCGGGCGCCTGCGCGGCTTCGGCTTTGCCAACTATATCGAGGTGACCAGCGGCTTCCCGGTCGAGCGTGCGGAAATCACCGTCCGCGGCAACGAGACGATCGACGTGGTGATCGGCACGACGCCGAGCGGGCAGGGGCACGAGACGAGCTTCGCCCAATGCGTCGCCGAGTGGCTGGGCGTGCGCTTCGGACAGATCAAGCTCATCTACGGCGACACCGCCGTGGTGAAGGAAGGCGGCGGCTCGCACTCCGCCCGCTCGATGCGCATGGCGGGCATCGTCATGGGCAAGGCCACCGACGTGATCATCGAGCGCGGCCGCCGCATCGCGAGCCATTTGATGGAATCGGCGGCCGACGACATCGAGTTCTCGGCAGGAAGCTTCGTCATCAAGGGCACCGATCGCCGCATGGGCATCTTCGATGTCGCGCGCGCGGCGGAGCATGACGAGGCTCTGCCCGAGGATCTGCGCGGTCCGCTGTTCGGCGCTTGCACTGATAAGATGCAGGTGCCCGGATATCCCTACGGCGCACAAGCCTGCGAGGTCGAGGTCGATCCCGACACCGGCAGCGTCGAGGTCGTGGCGATCGTTGCCGTGGACGATGTCGGGCGCGCGATCAATCCGCTGATCCTGCACGGCCAGACCCACGGCGCGGTGGCGCAGGGCTACGGACAGGCTCTTATGGAGCACGCCTACTACGATGCGGACAGTGGCCAGATGCTGGCCGGCTCGCTGATGGATTACGCGATGCCGCGGGCGTGCCACCTTCCGTCGATCAGGTCGGAGATCATGGAAGTGCCGACGCCGACCAACCGGCTCGGCGTGCGCGGCGGCGGCGAAGGCGGCACGACGCCGGCGCTTGCCGTCGTCGTCAGCGCCATCACGGATGCGTTGTCGGAGTTGGGCGTCACCCATGTGGAGATGCCCGCCACATCCGAACGGGTATGGCGTGCGATCCATCAAGCGACGAGCGAACGGCGCGCCTGATCGGAGCGCAGGAGTTACCCAGATGCCCACCGTCGATACCGAACGTTTTCGGCTCCGTCGCCATGTCGATTCACTGGTGCAGGCAGGGGAATGCGAGACGCACGACCAGCAGATCGAGCTGATCGATGTGGCGGGCAGGCTCGACGGCAATCCCAAGGCAGTGTTGTTTCGCGCGACCGGTCCGGAACGCGCCGAGCTCTGCGGCAACGTCATGGGCTCGCGCAAGCGGCTCGCCATGGCGCTCGATACGGATGAGCGAGGGCTGCTCGGCGAGCTGAACCGTCGACTGACGAGGCCGGTCGCGCCCGTCGAGGTCCCGGCGTCCGACGCGCCGGTGCAACAAGTTGTCAGAACCGGCGACGATGCCGATCTCTGCTCGCTTCCCGTCCACCTGCAGCATGGCGAGGACGGCGCGCCGTACATCTCGGCGAGCCTCGATTTCGTCAAGTTCGACAACGGCCACACCAACGTCGGATGCCGCCGCATCATGCTGCGCGGACCACGCTCGGCCGGCCTCGACCTGATCGCGCCGAGCGATCTTCGCGCGATCTACCTGGAGAAGGCCGCGCGCAAGGAGCCGTTGCCGATCGCCTTCGTGGTCGGCGCGCATCCGGCCGACTACATGGGGGCGATGTTCTCGATCGCGGGCCTCGATGAGCTCGAGATCGTCGGCGCGATCCGCGGCGCCGCGGTGCCGACGGTCAAGTGCGTGACCAGCGACATCCGGGTGCCGGCCGACGCCGAATATGTGCTCGAGGGCTATCTCGATCCGCGCGGCCACACCGAGCCCGAGGGGCCATACGGCGAATATGTCGGATACTACGGCGTCGTGAAACGCAACCCGCTCTTTCGGCTCACGGCGATCACGCACCGCCAGGATGCCTTGTTCCAGACCGCGACGATCGGTGGGCGACACTTGGGCTATACCGATACGGCCCAGCTGACGGCGGTGAAGACCGAGACGGCGGTGTGGTCCTCGCTCAAGTTCGCCATTCGCGAGCCGATCGCCGTGTGTGCGACGCCGACCTCGGGCGGCATGTACAATGTGCGCGTCTCCATGAAGCAGCGCTACCCGGGCGAGCCGCGCAATGCGCTTGCCGCCGTGTTCAGCTCGATGGGCGAGGCCAAGCACGTCTTCATCTTCGACGAGGACATCGACGTGTTCTCGGACGCCGCGTGCGACTGGGCCTTCGCGACCCGCTTCCAGGGGGATCGCGATCTTCTGACCGGGACGGGATTCCGGACCGTGCCGCTCGATCCATCGCTCGGCGGCGCGCGCACCGGCGCCAAGGTCGGCTTCGACTGCACCATCCCGTTCGGCAAGCACGCGTCGCTCGAATTCTCGGTACCGGCGCCGCCGGCGCCGGCTCGGCGCGAGCGCAGGCGATCCGTGATCGACGCTTTCGCCGACGGACCGGCGACCTTTCAGGAGCTGATGGCTTCGCTCGGCACGCGTGACGGGCGCGATGTGGTGCGCGAGCTCGACAAGCTCTACGCGCAGGATCGGTTGGCGCGACGCGAGGACGGCAGATACGTCCTCAAGGCGGAGTCACGCGATCCATGATTCGGGTCTTGATGCGCTAGGTCTGCCGCTCCGCGACGAACCGCGCCGCCATCTTCAGCACCTCGGCCTTGTCGCCGAACACGCTCAGCGCCGACGACGCCTCCGCGACCAGCGCCTTGAGCCGCTCCTTCGATTGGGCGATGCCGAGCACGCCGACGATGGTCGCCTTGCCGGCCGCGGCGTCCTTGCCGGTCGCCTTGCCGACGGTCGCGGTGTCGCCCTCGATGTCGAGGAGGTCGTCGGCGATCTGGAACGCCTGGCCGACGGCGGCGCCGTAGCGCTCGAGCGCCTGGTGGCGCTCGGCGCTCGCCTCGCCGAGGATCGCGCCGGCGACGCAGCCGAAGCGGATCAGCGCGCCGGTCTTCATCGCCTGCAGGGTCTCGACCTCGGCGAGCGTGTGCGGCCGCGGCAGGTCGGCGAAGCGGCCCTCGGCCGCGAGATCGAGGATCTGCCCGCCCACCATGCCGCCGAGGCCGGACGCGCGGGCGAGCGCCATCACGAGCTTGATGCGCACGTCGGCGCTCGGATGGGTCTCGGCGCGTGAGAGGAGATCGAACGCATATGTGAGCAGGCTGTCCCCCGCGAGGATCGCGGTCGCGTCATCGAACGCCTTATGCGCGGTCGGGCGGCCGCGGCGCAGATCGTCATTGTCCATGGCCGGCAGGTCGTCGTGCACCAGCGAATAGCAGTGCACGCATTCGAGCGCGGCGCCGGCCATGAGTGCCTGGGAGCGCGCGACGCCGAACAGGGCGGCGGATTCCACCACCAGGAAGGGGCGGAAACGCTTGCCGCCGCCGAGGCTCGAGTAGCGGATCGCCTCGAGCAGGCGCTTGGGGCGGCTGCGCTCGCCCTCGAGCGGGGCCGCGCCCAGGATCTGGTCGAGCAAGGTCTCGGTGTCGGCCGCGACCGCGTTGAGACGGGAATTGAACGTGTTCTCGGGGCTCAAGGTAAAGTCCGTTGGCTCAGGTCGGGGAGGGATTCTTCAGTTGGCGCATGTTCTTATCGGCGAACCGGTGTCCACTTCGCCGGGACATGCGCTAGCGTTTGAAGTAGCCGGCGTCGCGGAACCAAGCGATGGCATCTGCGAGCGCCTCCGTAAAGGGGCGCGCCGCAATGCCGAGCTCGCGCTCGGCCTTGGCGGTGGTGAAGAACATGCGGTATTTCGACATGCGCAACGCGTCCATGGTGACGAACGGCTCGCGGCCGGTGAAGCGCGCAATGGTCTCGGCCGCAATGGCGAGCGGCACGAGCGGCGCGCGCGGCATCTTGATGCGCGGCGCGCGGCGGCCGAGCAGGGTCGCGATCGCGCCGAGCATGTCTGCGAACGACACGTTCTGCCCGCCGAGCACATAGCGCTCGCCGATCTTGCCGCGGTCGAGCGCCGCGAGATGGCCGTCGGCGACGTCGTCGACATGGACGAGGTTCAACCCGGTGTCGACGAAGGCGGGCATGCGCCCGCGCGCGGCCTCGACGATGATGCGGCCGGTCGGCGTCGGCTTGACGTCGCGTGGCCCGATCGGGGTCGACGGGTTGACGATGACGGCGGGGAGCTTGTGCTCGGCGATCATGCGCTCGACCAGCCGCTCGGCCACGACCTTGCTGCGCTTGTAGACGCCGATCGCCTTGGCCTCGTCGAGCGGGAAGGTCTCATCGACCGACGTGCCGTCGCGGCGCACCGCGAGCGTCGCGACGCTGCTGGTGTAGACCACGCGCTCGACACCGGCGCGCAGCGCCTCTTCCATCACGATCCGGGTGCTGTTGAGGTTGTTCGCCAGGATCTCGTTGCGGTCGCGCGCCCACAGCCGGTAGTCGGCAGCGACGTGGAAGACGTGGCGCACGCCGGCCATCGCGGGCCGCACGGTCGCGGCGTCGCGCAGGTCGCCCTCGGCGAACTCGAGGTCGAGGCCGGCGAGATGAAAGCGCGGGCTCGTCGGGCGCACCAGCGCGCGCACCGCGTAGCCGCGCGCGACCAGCTTGCGGGCGACCGCCGAGCCGACGAATCCGCTCGCGCCGGTCACCAGAACGCGGTCGGGGGCGCTCATCCAAAGGACCCCTGGAAGGAACCGTCCGGGTATGGCATTCGGGCGTTCCAATGGCAGATTGCGGGACCGAATAAAAGGCCACAATCCCTAACAGGAACAAGTTCTTGCTCGTTATTCTTATCGCAATTCTGGCACTTGCGATCTGGGTCCATCTCAGCGTCGGCCGGGGCGATTACTGGCTCGCCGGCGAGCGTGATGACCTGCAGGAGCCGGCGCCCCCCGCTGCTTGGCCGCGGGTGACCGCCGTCATCCCGGCGCGCGACGAGGCGGATAGCATCGGCACGACGATCGCGTCCCTGCTGGGCCAGGCGTACCCGGGCGCATTGACGATTGTGCTCGTGGACGACGAGAGCCGCGACGGCACCGCCGACGTGGCGCGTGCGGCGGCCGCCAAGGCCGGGGCGGCCGAGCGCCTCACTGTGCTCGCCGGGAAGCCGCTGCCGGCCGGGTGGACCGGGAAGCTGTGGGCCGTGAGCCAGGGTGTCGAACGCGCGACGTCGGAGATGACACCGCCGGATTATCTGCTGCTGACCGACGCCGACATCACGTACGCGCCGGAGGCGCTCGCACGCCTCGTCGGACGCGCCGAGAGGGGCAGCTACGTGCTCACATCGCTGATGGCGAAGCTGCGCTGCGAGAGCGTTGCCGAACGCATGTTCGTGCCGGCCTTCATCTACTTCTTCCAGATGCTCTATCCGTTCGGCTGGGTGAACCGGCCCGATCGCAAGACGGCAGGGGCCGCGGGCGGCTGCATGCTGGTGCGCCCACGCGCGCTCGCCGCCGCCGGCGGCATCGCGGCGATCCGCGGCGCGCTGATCGACGACTGCGCGCTCGGCGCGGCGCTTAAGCGGCAGGGGCCGATCTGGCTCGGGCTGACCGAGCGCGTCGTCAGCGCGCGGCCCTACGAGCATGTCGATGACATCCGCCGCATGGTGGCGCGCTCGGCCTATGCGCAGCTGGGCTATTCGCCGTGGCTGCTCGCCGGCTGCATCATCGGCATGGCGCTGACCTATATCGCGGCGCCGCTGCTCGCCCTGTTCGCTCACGGGCCGGCGCAAGCGCTCGGCGCGGCGGCGGTTGCGCTGATGTTCATGTCCTATCAGCCCGTTTTGCGCTTTTACCGCCGATCGCCGTGGTGGGGGCTGGCCCTGCCGTTGATCGCGCTCGCCTACATGGCATTTACCCTCGATTCCGCCTATCAGCATGGGCGTGGACGGGGCGGCCTGTGGAAGGGCCGCGTCCAGGCGCAAGCTGGCGCGCAAAGCGGCACTCGACCCGGGCCAGAAGCCGCGCCGGAAATCGCAACCCACACGGCGGAGATGAAATGACGCTCGCGGGCGAGCTGAGATCGGGCAAGGGACACCGGGACGAGAATTTCCCGGTGGCGTCCCATCTCATCCATCCGCGCTTTCGGGCGCCCATTCTGGCGTTCTACGAGTTCGTGCGCGTCGCCGACGACATCGCCGACCACGCGGAGCTCGCGCCGGAGAAGAAGCTCGCGCTGCTCGATCGCCTCGAGGGCAGCCTGCTCGGCAGCAACGATGCCGACCCCGAAGGCGTGCGGCTGCGCGCCTCCCTGGCGGAGCGCTCGCTCACCCCGCGCCACGCGCAGGACCTGCTCGACGCCTTCCGGCTCGACGTCACCAAGCTGCGCTACGCCGACTGGGAGGAGCTGATGCACTACTGCAGCCTCTCGGCCATGCCGGTCGGCCGCTACGTGCTCGACGTGCACGGCGAGAGCCGCGCGACCTGGCCGGCGTCGGACGCGATCTGCGCGGCGCTGCAGATCATCAATCACATCCAGGATTGCCGGAACGATTATCGCGACCTCGACCGCGTCTACATCCCGCTCGACGCCATGGCGGCGGCCGGCACCGAGGTCGCGGCGCTCGACGCCGCCCAGTCATCGCCGGGCATGCTCGCGTGCCTGCATCAGCTTGCAGCGCGCACGGCCGGGCTGTTGCGCGACGGCCGGGTGCTGCCGGACCAGATCCAGGATTTTCGCCTGAGTCTCGAGATTTCCGTCATTCATCGGCTCGCGACCTCGCTGGTGCACACGCTGATGGTGCGCGATCCGCTGCGCGACAAGGTTCATCTCAAATCGATCGGCTTTGCGGGGGTCGGCATGCTCGGTGTCCTGCACGGCCTGTGGCGTCGGGTCGGCCGCCGCGGCGCCGCGACAGCGGAGCATCAGGGCGCGTGAGCAACGTGGCGGCCGAGCCGGAGGCGGGCGCCGACGCGGCCAAGCGCGCGTCGGGAAGCTCGTTCTATCAGGCGATGCGCATCCTGCCGCCGGCGCAGCGGCAGGCGATGTTCGAGATCTATTCGTTCTGCCGCGCGGTCGACGACATCGCCGATGATCCGGGCGACCGCAACCTGCGCCGCACCCAATTGCAGCAGTGGCGGCGCGACATCGATGCGCTCTACGACGGCAAGCCGCCGGCGCAGCTCGGCGGGCTTGCCCAGGCGGTGCGCGAGTTCGCGCTTGCTCGCGAGGATTTCCTCGCCGTGATCGACGGCATGGAAATGGATGTGGAGACCGACATCCGCGCGCCGGATCTGGCGATGCTCGATCTCTACTGCGACCGCGTCGCGAGCGCCGTCGGGCGCCTGTCCGTCAAGGTGTTCGGGCTCGACGCCGAGAGCGGCCCCGAGCTTGCGCACCACCTCGGGCGCGCGCTGCAGCTCACCAACATCCTGCGCGACCTCGACGAGGACGCCGGCATGGGCCGGCTCTACCTGCCGCGCGAAGCCTTGCGCGATGCCGGCATCCCGGGGTCCGATCCGCACACCGTGCTGGCGAGCCCGGCGCTCGGCCAGGCCTGCGCGCCGATCATCGCGCGGGCGCAAAACCATTTCGATCGCGCCGACGCCATCATGAAAGCGGCGCCCCGGCGCGCCGTGCGCGCGCCGCGCATCATGGGCGAGGCCTACAAGGGCTATCTGCGCGCGCTGATCGAGCGCGGCTTTGCGCCGCCGCGCGCGCGCCTGCGGCTCAGCCGCGCGCGGCTCTTGTGGATCATCTTGCGCTACGCGGTGATCTGATGACCCGCACCGTGCACGTGATCGGCGCAGGTCTCGCCGGTCTGTCGTCCGCCATTCGGCTCGCGCAGCGCGGCGAGAGCGTGGTCGTGCACGAGGCCGCCGGCCAGGCGGGCGGCCGTTGCCGCTCGTATCATGATCCGGCGCTCGACATGGAGATCGACAACGGCAACCACCTGCTGTTGTCGGCGAACGCGTCGGCGCTGGCGTTCCTCGACATCGTCGGCAGCGCCGACCGGCTGGTCGGGCCGCCACATGCGGACTTTCCGTTCGTCGACCTCGAGAGCGGCGAGCGCTGGACGCTCGAGATCGGCGATGGCCGCCTGCCGTGGTGGATTTTCGACGAAGCGCGGCGCGTGCCGGGCACGCGTGCCGCCGATTATCTCGCGATCGCGCGGCTGATGTGGCCGCGGGCGAACGCGACGGTCGGCGACACCATCGCGTGCAAGGGCACCCTGTACGATCGCCTGGTCGGGCCGCTCTTGCTCGCGGCGCTCAACACCGCGCCGCCCGAGGGCACGGCGGCGCTCGCCGCGCAAGTCCTGCGCGAGACCGTGGCGCGAGGCGGGCGCGCCTGCCGTCCACTGATTGCGCGCGATGGCCTTGGTCCGACCTTCATTGCGCCGGCGCTGAATTTTCTCGAGGGCCGTGGCGTCACGGTCGGGTTCAGCCGCCGCCTGCGTGCGATCGAGTTTGCGGACAACAGGGTCGGGTCACTCGATTTCGGCGATGACAAGATTGCGCTCGCGGCCGATGACCGCGTGATCCTCGCGGTCCCGCCGGTGGTGGCCGCCGCGCTGGTGCCCGGGCTTGCGGCGCCGAATGAATTCCGCGCCATCGTCAATGCGCATTTTCGTACCGCTCCGCCCGCCACGATGTCGCCGATCATCGGCCTCATCCACGGCACGGTGGAATGGATCTTCACGTTTCCGGACCGGCTCTCGGTGACGATCAGCGGGGCGGACCGGCTCCTCGACGTGCCGCGCGAGGAGCTCGCCAAGATCATCTGGCGCGAGGTTGCGACGGTGGCGCAGATCAGCGATAGGGATGCGCTGCCGCCGTGGCAGATCGTGCGCGAGCGGCGGGCGACCTTCGCGGCGCTGCCCGCGCAGGAGCGCCTGCGCCCCGCGGCGCAGACCAATTGGCGCAATCTCTGGCTCGCCGGCGATTGGACCGCGACCGGATTGCCGGCGACGATCGAGGGCGCGATCCGTTCGGGTGAGCGGGCGGCCGCGCTCGCGGTGCACTGATTTTTTCTTTCTCGACGATGGGCGCTTCCACCATGACGGCAACGGCACGGATCGCGGACGACCTGCTCGACCGCAGCATCGCCAACGCAGCGACGGCGTTGCTCGAGCGCCAGCAGGCGGACGGCCACTGGGTGTTCGAGCTCGAGGCCGACTGCACCATCCCGGCCGAGTACGTGTTGCTGCGCCACTTCCGCGGCGAGCCGATCGACACCGCGCTCGAGGCGAAGATCGCGGTCTATCTGCGCCGGACGCAAGGGACGCATGGCGGCTGGCCGCTCTTTCAGGACGGCGATTTCGACATGAGCGCGAGCGTGAAAGCCTATTTCGCGCTCAAGATGATCGGCGACGATCCGCAGGCGCCGCATATGACGCGTGCGCGCGACGCGATCCTGGCACGCGGCGGCGGCGCGAGCGCCAACGTCTTCACCTGCAGCCTGCTCGCGCTCTACGGCGTCCTCTCCTGGCGCACCGTGCCGGTGATGCCGGTGGAAATCATGCTGCTGCCGAAGTGGTTTCCATTCCACCTCGACAAGGTGTCGTACTGGGCGCGCACCGTGCTGGTGCCACTGCTCGTGCTGATGGCCCTCAAGCCGAAGGCGAAGAATCCGCGCGGCGTGACGATCGACGAGCTGTTCGTCGAGCCGCCGCTCAGCGTCGGGCCGCGCCACAAGGCGCCGCACCAGAAATGGTCGTGGTACCTGGTGTTTCGCGCGATCGACGCGGTGCTGCGCGTCGTCGAGCCGTGGATGCCGCGCGGGCCGCGGCAGCGCGCGATCGCCAAGGCCGAGGCCTTCGTCACCGAGCGCCTCAACGGTGAGGATGGCCTCGGGGCCATCTATCCCGCGATGGCCAACTCGGTGCTGATGTACGACGTGCTGGGCTATCCGCCCGACCATCCCAACGTCGTCACGGCGCGCAAGTCGGTCGAGAAGCTCCTCGTGATCAAGGATCACGAGGCCTACTGCCAGCCCTGCGTCTCGCCCGTCTGGGATACGGGCCTCGTCTGCCATGCGTTGCTGGAGACGGGATCGGAGGAGGCGGTCGCCCGCGCTGGCAAGGGACTTGCATGGCTCAAACCGCTCCAGGTGCTGGAGACCAAGGGGGATTGGGCGGTGCGACGACCCGATACCCGGCCGGGCGGCTGGGCCTTCCAATATGCCAACCCGCACTATCCGGATCTCGACGACACCGCCGTGGTCGTGATGGCGATGGATCGCCTGCAGCAGAACCGCGGCACCCATGACTATGACGGCGCCATCGCGCGCGGGCGGGAGTGGATCGAGGGCATGCAGAGCCGCAACGGCGGCTGGGGCGCCTTCGATGTGGACAACGAGTTCGAGTATCTCAACAATATCCCGTTCGCCGATCATGGCGCGCTGCTCGATCCGCCGACCGAGGACGTGACCGGTCGATGTCTGTCGATGCTGGCGCAGCTCGGCGCCAGAGCCGGCGAGCCGGCGATCGATCGCGCCATCGACTACCTGCGCCGGACCCAGCGCGCAGACGGCAGCTGGTACGGCCGCTGGGGCATGAACTTCATCTATGGAACCTGGTCGGTGCTGTGCGCGCTCAATGCGGTGGGCGCCGACCCGGCATCGCCGGAAATTCGAAAAGCTGTGGATTGGCTGGTCGCGATTCAGAACCCGGATGGCGGCTGGGGCGAGGATGGGACGAGCTACAAACTCGAATACAAGGGCTACGAACCGGCTCCGAGTACCGCTTCACAGACCGCCTGGGCGCTCATCGGCTTGATGGCGGCCGGCGAATCGGCCCATCAATCGGTCGCAAGGGGCATCGCCTATCTCACGTCGACGCAGGGGAGCGACGGATTCTGGGACGAGCCGCGCTACACCGCGACAGGCTTCCCCCGGGTCTTCTATTTGCGCTATCACGGTTACTCCAAGTTCTTCCCGCTATGGGCGCTAGCGCGGTATCGGAACTTGCAACGGGCCAATCGCCCGTCGGTGGCATGGGGGATGTGACGGGTGTTTCTCGTCATCACGGGGTTGGCTCAGGAATCACGTATCGCCGCCGGACCCGGCGTGAGCCACGTCGTCTGCAGCGGCAGCGACACGAGGCGGCTGCGCCATCAGCTCTCGGGCCTCAATCCGAGCGGCCTGCGCGCCGTCATCAGCTTCGGCATCGCGGGCGGGCTCGACCCCTCGCTCGAGCCCGGCGACGTCGTGGTCGCGACCGCGGTGATCGCCGACAAGGGAACCTGGAAGGTGCCCCGTTCGGTCGCCTCCGCCATGGCGGGGCGCGTCGGTGCGAGCGGCATCACGGTCAAGCAGGGCGCGCTGGTGGGGGTCGAGGAGCCGGTGTTGCTGCCGCAGACCAAGGCCTCCATGCGCGAGGCGACCGACGCCATCGCGGTCGACATGGAATCGCACATCGGCGCCGATTATGCGGCCGCCCACAATCTGCAGTTCGCGGCGATCCGGGTCATCAGCGACCCGGCCGAACGCGCGCTGCCGCCGCTCGCCAAGAAGGCGCTCAAGCCGGACGGACGGGTGGATTTCGGCGCGATCTTCTCCGGCCTCGCGCGCGCGCCGTCGGAGATTTCCACGTTGATCCGCGCGGGCGGCGACGCCGGCCGCGCGTTCGCGGGCCTACGCCGCTGTCGCCGCTTTCTTGACTTTGGCCTCTGCTTCGGCCTTGCGGATCTCTGACAGCCGCTGCTGCACCTGACCGTCGAAGACGTACTGGGCGGGGCGCTGGTTCTCCATCGCGATCTCGGGCGCCATCTCGCCCTCGGTGCGCACGCCGCGCAACGCGACCTTCATGGCCGTGATCGGGTGCGCGATCGCGGCATGCGCCGCGGTCGGCTCATAGCCGCAATGCGCCATGCAGTTCGCGCACTTCTCGTAGCGGCCGGTGCCGTAGGCGTCCCAGTCGGTCGTCTCCATCAGCTCCTTGAAGGTCTTCGCGTAGCCCTCGCCGAGCAGGTAGCACGGCTTCTGCCAGCCGAAGATGTTGCGCGTCGGCATGCCCCACGGCGTGCAGTGGTACTCCTGGTTGCCGGCGAGGAAGTCGAGGAAGAGGGTGGAGTGCATGAACTGCCACTTCTTGCCCTTGCCGAGCGCGAAGACGTTGCGGAAGAGCTCCTTGGTCTTGCGCCGGTTGAGGAAGTGCTCCTGGTCGGGTGCGCGCTCATAGGCATAGCCGGGCGAGATCGACACGCCGACGCCGAGCTCCTCGGTGAGATCGAGAAACTCCGCGATGTCCTCCGCCGGATGGCCGTCGAAGATCGTGCAGTTGACGTTGACGGTGAAACCCTTGGCCTTGGCAGCCTTGATCGCGTCGACGGCGCGCTCGAACCCGCCCTCCATGCACACCGACTTGTCGTGATGCTTCTTGATCCCATCGAGATGCACCGAGAAGAACAGGTAGGGCGAGGGCTCGAACAGGTGCAGCTTCTTCTCGAGCAGAAGGGCGTTGGTGCACAGCGACACGAACTTCTTGCGCGCCACGATGCCTTTGACGATCTCGCCGATCTCCTTGTGGATCAGCGGCTCGCCGCCCGGGATCGCGACCATCGGCGCGCCGCACTCGTCGACGGCGTCGAGGCACTCCTTGACCGATAGCCGGCGATTGAGGATCGCGTCCGGATAGTCGATCTTGCCGCAGCCCGCGCAGGCGAGATTGCAACGAAAAAGCGGCTCCAACATCAGCACCAGCGGATAGCGCTCGCGGCCGGCGAGCTTCTGCTTGATGAGGTAGGACCCGATACGCAGCTCTTTCAAAAACGGTACTGCCATTGATGTCTCTCGGTGATGTCTCTCGGTCTTGCTTTTGGGGTCTATGTAACTTGCGATTTTCGTCGTATGCCCGCGGACTTCCGCGTGAAGTATACCCTCCGGCCGTAATTGCCTAGAGCGTGTTCCGTTCCGCGGAGATCGACCGTGTCGCAGGGATAACATCCAGCGCACGCCCGGGTGTAGGCCATTAACCAGCTGAACCGTAACATCTCTTTGACCGGCCGGCATCCGGCCGCCGGTGAATGATACCTCCGGCTTGGGCGATTTCTGGGGTACCCCCCGCACCAATCCAACACCGGGGCAAGGCAAAACGGTCAACGCAATGCCACAAAGCTCGCCCCATTAGAGCGCATCCCATGGAACCGCGATCCGGCTTGGAAGCCGTGCAAAACGGCTATGGCTCGACTGTTGAGTCCGTTGCTGCAGTGCGGTAACCCCATGTTCTCAAAAGCCCTCCGATTTTTGAGATCGATAGAGAAATTGAGACGGCATGACTGAGACAATGCTACCTACTCGTTCGCGGCCGCAGGGGGCGCGCGTCGCGGTCGCCCTGGCGCGCGGGGGCGAGCGTCAATCCGGTTCGGGCACCGCGCAGCCAGTCCGAATCGCGGGTGACCGGACCCGTTGGGCCTCCATGGCGGCGGCCGTCAAGGGCTTCTCGACGCCGATGCTGAGCCGCGCCATCGCCGAGATCGTCGACTTCTGCACGCGCCATGTCTGGCCGGTCATTCTCGTCAGCGCGCTGCTCGCCGCGGCTGGCGGCACCTATGCGGCACGCCACTTCAGCATCAACGCCGACGTGACCAAGCTGATCGCGCCGGACCTGCCCTGGCGCCAGCGCGAAATCGCCTACGAGCACCGCTTCACCCAGGGCATTCAGCTGATCGTCGCGGTGATCGATGCGCCGACCCCGGAGCTCGCGACCGCGGCCGCCGACCAGCTGGTCGGCCGACTCGCGCCCGACAAAGCGCTCTTTCGCTCGGTCGAATCGGTCGCCGCCAGCGACTTCTTCGCGCGCAACAAGCTGTTGTTCCTGCCGACCGACCAGCTCGTGGGCGTGACCGGACAGCTGTCGCGTGCGGCGCCGCTGCTGAGCCAGCTCACGAGCGATCCGAGCCTGCGCGGCCTCGTGCAGGCGATGTCGCTGTCGCTGACCGGCATCCAGGCCGGACAGGTGACGCTCGATGCGCTGGCGCGGCCGCTCAACATGTCGTCCGACACGATCGAGCAGGCGCTGCGCGGCGAGCCGGCCCGTTTCTCCTGGTACGAGATGATGGGCGGCCAGCCTCCGAGCGCCTCGCAGCTGCGCCGCATCGTCACGATCAAGCCGGTGCTCGACTTCCACGCCCTGCAGCCTGGCCAGAAGGCGACCGACGCGATCCGCCAGGCGGCCGCGGCACTCGATCTCGGGCAGAAGTTCGGCGCGACCGTCCGGCTCACCGGCCCGGTGCCGATCGCCGACGAGGAATTCGGCACCCTCAAGGAAGGCGCGTTCCTCAACGGCGTCATCACGCTCGGGGTGGTGCTGCTGATTCTGTGGCTGGCGCTGAAGTCATACCGCATCATCGTCGCGGTCGCGATCAACCTCGGGGTCGGTCTGGCGCTCACCGCCGCGCTCGGCCTCCTGCTTGTCGGCTCGCTCAACCTCATCTCGGTCGCGTTCGCGGTGCTGTTCGTCGGCCTCGGCGTCGACTTCGGGCTGCAGTTCAGCGTGCGGTATCGCGCCGAACGGCACGAATGCTCAGACCTGCGCAAGGCGCTGACCAACGCCGGCGCGCGCGCCGGCGCTCCGCTGACGCTTGCGGCCGCCGCCGTCGCGGCCGGCTTCTTCTCGTTCCTGCCGACCGACTACCGCGGCCTCTCCGAGCTCGGCGAGATCGCGGGCCTCGGCATGCTGATCGCGTTCGTGACCAGCATCACGTTGCTGCCGGCGCTGCTGCAGTGGCTCAACCCGCCGGGCGAGCCGGAGCCGCTCGGCTATGCGGCGCTCGCCCCGGTCGACCGCTTTCTCGAGCGCCATCGCGTGCCCGTGATCGTCGGCACGCTGCTGGTCGCGATCGCGGGGCTGCCGCTGCTCACGCACCTGCAGTTCGATTTCAACCCGACCAACCTGCGCAGCCCCAAGGCCGAGTCGATCGCGACCTATCTCGACCTGCGGCGCGATCCCAACGTCAGCGCGCACACCGCCGAGGTGCTGGCCGCGAACGCCGACGATGCCGACCGCATCGCCAAGGATCTCGCCAGGCTGCCGGACGTCGCGACCACGCGCACGATCGACAGCTTCGTGCCCGACGACCAGCCGGCCAAGCTCGCCCGCATCAAGGCGGCCGCGGCCGCGCTGCACAAGGCGCTCTACCCGGTGGCGACCAAGCCCGCGCCGTCCGACGCCGAGGTGGTCGAGGCGCTGCGCGGCGGCGCGAGCGCGCTGCGCGAGGCCGCCGACGGCGAGCAAGGCGCGGGGGCCAAGGCGGCGCTGCGCCTCGCCGACGATCTCATTCGGCTCGCCGATGCGGGCCCCGACGCGCGCGCCGCCGTCGCGCGCGCGATGGTCGAGCCGCTCACCGCCGACCTCGCCGAGCTGCGCACCGCGCTCACGGCGACCGAGCCGGTGACGCGCGCCTCGGTGCCGCCCGATCTCGCCCGTGAATGGGTCGCGCCGGATGGCCACGCACGCGTCGAGGTCGGCATGAAGGGCGACCCGAACGACAACGAGGTGATCCGCAAGTTCGCCCAGTCGGTGCTGCGCATCGCGCCGGGCGCGACCGGCGAGGCGGTCGGCATCATGGAATCGGGGCAGACGATCGTGCGCGCCTTCATCCAGGCGGGCCTGTGGGCGATGCTCGCGATCTCGATCCTGCTGTGGGTGGTGCTGCGGCGGATCGGCGACGTGCTGCTCACCCTCGTGCCGCTGCTGCTCGCCGGCGTGGTGACGCTGGAGATCTGCGCCGCGGTGGGCTTCCCGCTCAATTTCGCCAACATCATCGCGCTGCCGCTGCTGCTCGGCGTCGGCGTCGCGTTCAAGATCTACTACGTCATGGCGTGGCGGGCCGGGCAGACCCAGCTGCTGCAGTCGAGTCTCACCCGCGCCGTCTTCTTCAGCGCCATGACGACCGCGACCGCGTTTGGATCTTTGTGGTTCTCGAGCCACCCCGGCACGTCGAGCATGGGCCGGTTGCTGGCGCTATCGCTCGCGTGCACCCTGGCGGCCGCGGTGCTGTTTCAGCCCGCCCTGATGGGCAAGCCGCGCGAGAACGGCAACCGGGCGGAAGAGCCGGCGAAATAACGCTCGTCGCGAAGACGTGGATGCGCGGGCCAAGCCCGCGCATGACGAATAGCTTTGTCAGCGTTTCGGGCAGACGCTGGGCGGGGGCGGGGCGGCGGCTGCGGCGCCGGTCGTCGCGTGAACGTTGTCCGGCACGCGCGTCCACGTCTCGCCGCTGCAGAAGATCAGCATGCAGCCCTGCAGCCGCAACTGATTGTGGCTTTCCAGCTGGATGCTGGCGTCGTAGTAGCCGCCGTCCTTCGGGTTGTAGACCTTTCCCTGCCACTTGTTGCTCTCTTCTGGCTTCATCGCGAGCAGGATCGGCGTGCCGAGGAGGGGACGTCCGCGCTTGTTGGGATCTGGATTGTTCTTGTCGGTGCCGGGCTGACGCTCCCACGCGATGCTGCCCCAGTAGCCGTCGGGGCAGCGCTCGATGCGGATGCGCGCCGAATGGTCCGCCACCATCCACTCGCCGGTCGGATCGGCCGCAAAGGCCGGGGTCGCTGCCGCGAGCGCGGCGCCGCCCGCCACCAGGCACACAACAAACGCCCGCAACGAGCTACGATCTCGCATTGCCATCTGTCCGTTCCTGTTAAAATTTGCCCCACCAAGAAGCCTCCGCCGAGGGATGGGTTCCCACTCGACGGCATGCCGGCGCGAGCCTGCCGCGCGTTCGGGAAATTTGTTGGGCGGGAACGCGACCGAGCGGTGGCGATTGAGCTTGCCGATTCCTTGGGCAATCCAATCAAATTCGGGGTAAGCGCCGTCCGGAGCGCAGTCGCTTGGGCAACTCCGTGGAACTTTCTCCACCACTTCAAGGAGAAAGGATGCCGACGCGGTTCCGGCAAGCTCAGCGGGCCAGTCCACCAGGGGGTGGCCTGGCAAAGCGGCAGCATTTGCTATCTTTTCGGCTCGCCGGCGCCGGCCTGCGGCTCGGCTGCCATCAGCGGGCGCCGGGTCGGCGCCCGAATTGCTCAAGCGGCGCGGCCGCCGCGTTCCCAGGGCGAGCGCGGGCGCGCCATTGCGCGCGGGATCTCGACGTCGATCTCGAGCACCGCGAGCTCGTCGCCGTCCTGCACCCGGACGTCGACCTTCTCGGGGGCGACGTCGACGTGGCGCGCGATCACGGCCAGGATCTCCTCGCGCAGCACCGCGATCAGCCCGGACTGGCCGGTCGCGCCGCGCTCGTGGGTGAGCAGGATCTGCAGTCGCTCGCGCGCGAGCGGCGCGGAGCGCCGGCGCGAGAGAAGCTCGAAGATTTTCATGCAGCCCTCCTGCCGCCGAACAGCTTGCTGAGCAGGTTCTGCCGTTCGCTCGGGATCGTCATCGCGATCGACTCGCCGCACAGGCGACGCGCCGCGTCCATGTAGGCGCGCGCCGGCGCGCTGGTCGGATTGGACATCGTGACCGGGGCGCCGAGGTTGGAGGCGCGCAGGACCTCCTCGCTTTCCGGCACGATGCCGAGCAGCGGGATGGACAGGATCTCGAGCACGTCCTCGATGCCGAGCATGTCGCCGCGGCCGGCGCGCACCTTGTCGTAGCGGGTGAGCAGCAGAAGCTTCTCCATCCGCTCGCCGCGCGCCGCCTTGATGGTCTTGGAGTCGAGGAGCCCGATGATGCGGTCGCTGTCGCGCACCGAGGAGACTTCCGGGTTGGTCACCACCACGGCGAGGTCGGCGTAGCGCATCGCCAGCGTCGCGCCGCGCTCGATGCCGGCCGGGCTGTCGCAGATCACCCAGTCGAACCGGTCGCGCAGCTCGCCGATCACGCGCCGCACGCCTTCTTCCGACAGCGCATCCTTGTCGCGCGTCTGCGAGGCCGCGAGCAGGTACATGGTCTCGATCCGCTTGTCGCGGATCAGCGCCTGCTGCAGCCGCACATCGCCGTTGGCGACGTTGATCAGGTCGTAGACGACGCGGCGTTCCGCGCCCATGACGAGATCGAGGTTGCGCAGGCCGACGTCGAAATCGACCACCGCGACCGTGCGACCGGTTTGCGCGAGGGCGGCGCCGAGCGCCGCCGTCGATGTGGTCTTGCCGACGCCACCCTTGCCGGACGTGACGACTAGGACTTCTGCCATTTGATTGCCTCCTTGTCGGTCTGGTCGAGCGATGCGACCTTGAGCTCGTTGTCTGAAAGCCACGCCTGCACGGGTTTCTGGCGCAGGCCCGCCTCAATTTCCTCGGTCACCTTATGGAAGTCGCTGATCGCGACCAGCTCCGCCTCGAAGCGGCGGCAGAAGATGCGGGCGCTCGCATTGCCGTAGACCCCCGCGAGCGCCCGCCCGCGCAGCGCCCCGTACACATGGATCGAGCCGGCGGCGATCACCTCGGCCCCCGAGGCGACCGAGCCGAGGATGATGACATCGCCTTCGGCGTTCATGATGGTCTGGCCCGAGCGCACCGGCGTCTCGACCAGCAGCGAGGGGACGCGCGAGGCCGAGGCGGCCTGCTCGGGAGTGGGCCCGTTGGGCGTCGCGTTGGCCGGCTTGTGCCCCGGCTCGGTGCTGCTCGTGGCTGCAGGGTCGGCGCTGTTCGTGGCCACGGGCTCGCCGGCGGCTTTGGCAGCCTCGGCCGCCTCCTTGGCGGCCGCTTCCTTGGCGGCGGCCTCCCTGGTGGCAGCCTCCTTGGTAGCCTGGGCGCGGCGTGCCACCGCCTCGACGGCCTCGATCGCCTCGACCGAGCCGGAGGTGCGCCCGCCGGTCAGCAGCGGCGGCAGCGTATCGTCGAGGGTCGCAGGGTCGGCGCCCTCGATGCCGAGGATGCGGATCGAGCGGGTGCGCAACTCGGCGATCACGCCGGCGATGTCATCGCGGGTGAAGGCGAGGCCGGCAACGTCGAGAATCAGCGGCTTGCCGGTGAAGAACCCGGGCGAGCGGGTGAGCCAGTCGTCGAGCTCGGCGAGCCAGCCGGCGAGCGGCGGCTCGGGCTTGAGCACGAGGGCGAGGAAGTTACGGCCACGGAATCGGAAGGAATGACGGGGAGGTCGGGTTGCGATTGTCACGGTGGCGTTCTGCCGATTTCTGCCGGTCTTTTTCTGTCGGGAGCGCCGGCAGGGGTCAGCATGGTTAAGGGTGGTTAATGGGTCGTTAATTTTCGCGGCCTTCGGCAGCCGAAAGCGGCAAATTTTGCCCAGTGCGCGAGATCGGCGAGGGGGTGTACAACCTTAACGGGACGCCAGGGCGCGGCGATGCAACCCATTCTCGGCGCCGCGCAGAACGAACCCGATCTCGGTCATGTCTCTGCCGGGGCTGGGCTTTCTGCGATCTCGGGCACGGCCGCGGTCATGCTGCCGCAGCGCTCCGATCTCCAGTTTCGCGTGGACGGGGTCGCGCCATGCCGCGAACATCGGTCGGGCGCACGCGCGCCACGGTCTCGGCGAGGAGATTCGCGAAAGCCTCGTCCACATCCACGCGGTCGAGCGAGGTATGCGCGGCCCTGGGCACCGTCGCGTGAGCGGAAGCGCACAGCTGCGGAGCGCCGCCCGCGGCCGTCGTCGACCGAGTGAGGGTTTCTTCGGCCGCTCTGGTCGTCGGTTGGTTGGTTTTTTCGGCCGTTGCTTCGAGCGTTTCTTCGATCGGCTCTTGGGTCGCGGGCCGCGGCGACTCATCGGCTTTCGCTGCCCCGACGGTACCCTGCCGCGCGCCTTGCGCTGCGATCGACTGGTCCTCGCCGATACCATCGTGCCGCGCGGCGTCGCGGCTCGACGCGTAAGCCAAGTCCTCGGCATACGGCGCCTCGATCCGCGCGTGCTTTCTGGCCCGCTCGGCGGCGGCCAGCACCAGCGTGAAGGTGCGCACGAGCTTCATCATGACGGCGGCCTCCTGAACGGTGAGCTCGCCGTGCGCGGCGCCCTGCAGGATCAGGTCGGCGGCGACCACCGCGTCGTCCGCGGTCCTGAGCGACGGCAAATCGAAATCGAGCAGGCGATGGCGCATCGGCGGCGCGATGCGATCGAGGCACATGCGCAGCGCCGGGCCATTGCCGCGCACCGCGAGATCGACCGCGGCTTGCGTCACGTCGGCGGCGCGGTCGTGGAGGATCTGCTCGGCGAGGATGGTGCGCTTGTTGCGCGAGCCGCGCGGGCGGCCGGCCGGATTGCCGCTGCGGCCTGGCAGGAAGGTCATGATCGATCTCCGGGGTTCGATTGCGTTGTGGCGATGTGAAGCGCGCCGCCGGAGGAGGCGTTTCCGGGCGGCATCGCGGGCGAGAGAAAGCGCAATGGGAAAAACAAGCGGGGTACCGGAAATTACAAGCGAAGGCATTGAAAGCGCGAGAGAAACGCTCCACGGCGGAAACAAGCTCCGCGGTCGAAAGAACAGCCGGCGAGAGCCTGAGAGCGATGAGGCGAGCGCCTGTCGCTTCATTGCCGCACCCGTTGGTTGGGGAACGCAGGCCTCGGGTACGAAAAAACCCGGCCGCCGTTTCCGGGCGCCGGGCGCAATTCAACCACTCTCATTTATGCCATACCGCAGCCGCGCGAGAACCGCAACGATAAAATCGAGGATTGCAGTGATCGCGTCGCGGTTTGCAGCAGGCGCGCATCCCGCCTGACGCGCCCGCCACCGTTACGGGGGCGAGCGCGGCAGATCGATTGCGGCGCTATTCGGCTTTTCAGGGTCGCTTGCGCGGGACGAACACCTGTCCATTCACGCCGAAGCCGCCCTCGGCGGTCTCGATGATCTCGACGAAAAGGCGTCTCGCCGGATCTGGCGGCAGCTTCATGGCGCCGAGCACCACGTCGGTGACGCCTTTGATCATGGCGGCCCGCTGATCGAGGCTGAGCGCGCCGGCAGGTACGTAGACCTCCACGATCGGTGCGCCGTAATTGCCCGCCGCCGGCGTCTCGGCGAGCGCGGTCGGCGCCGCAAGGGCGCCCACGGCGGCGCTCGTTGCCGCCAGCATCGCGCGCCGGCTTGGTCTGCCGCCACGCGACGTGGGAGCGGCGGCAGGCGCGCGGACGGGAGCCGTGATCGGGGTTTCAGCGCTCATGGATCGCTCCCGCGTATCCCCAGGCGCCGGCGGGGACCTCGCTGACCAGCACATAGGTGAGCGCGGCCGGCGGGCGTCGCTCGACGCTGTTGATCACCTCGTGGATGCCTTTGACGATCGCGCGCCGCTGCTCGGCGACGAGCGCGCCCTCGGGCACGTAGACCTTGGCAACCGGCATGACTGAAGTCTCCTTTGCTGAATACATCGCGTAACTAGGTATTGAAGCATCGCGACGCTATGCATCCTGTCGGAGCGGGTCAAGCCGTTGTGCGACGGAAACTGCCGGCGCTTCGTTCACATCTGCTTGACAGCGCCGGGCGCGTTCCCTAGCGTCGCGAGGTATGGAAGGCGAGATGCTCAAGGGCCACCTGGACATGATCGTGCTTGCCGCCCTCGCGGCAGGCCCGGCGCACGGCTACGGCATCATCCAGGAGATCCGGCGACGCAGCCGCCAGGCCTTCGACCTGCCGGAAGGCACGATCTATCCGGCGCTGCATCGACTCGAGGAAGCGGGCCTGCTGGGAAGCCGCTGGGTCACGGCCGATACGGGCCGGCGCCGACGGGTCTACGCGCTCACCCGGCGCGGCGAGCGCGCGCTGGTTGGCCATCGCGCGGTGTGGCGGCAGTTCTCCGACGCCATGGGCGGGCTCCTGGCGCAAGTGCGTCCTGGGCGTCGGCGCCGGAGGCCGGCGTGATCACCGACTATCTCGACGCGCTCACCACCGCGCTCAGCTTCGATCCGGCGCTGGCGCGGCGTGTGCGCGAGGAAGCTGCCGACCATCTGCAACAGGCCATTGCGGCGGAGCGATCGCGCGACGGCGTCGCCGCGGCGCGCCGGGCGATCGCGGCATTCGGGGATCCGGCGGCGATCGCGGCGCAATTCACGGCGATCTCGCTCGCGCGCCGCATCGCGCGGCTGCGCGTCGCCCTCATTCTGGCCGTCGCCGGCATTTTCGTCGCCATGAAGGGACGCGTCGCCTGGTACGCACTGATCGGTTCGAGCGCCGGCTATGATGCTTCGCCGGCAACGCGGGTCATCGGTGCGATCGACCGCTATGCCTTCTGGTCCTCGGTCATCGTGGCGATCGGCGCGTTTGCGTACCTGGCGATCCGTCCCGGCGTGCCGGTCGTCCACCTTGGACTGCGCCGCCAGGCTCGCCGCGTCGTTGTGATCGGTGTGGCGGCGGCCGGGCCGCTCGCACTGTCGGTGCTGAGCGACGGCGCGCTCGCGGCGATCAGATTCTCGGGCGCCGAATTGTCCGCCGGGTCACTGGTCCCGATCATCACGATGGCGATCGAGATCGGATGCATCTGCATTTTGTTGATCGAGCTCGCGGGCACTTGGCTGAGAGGGACGTCGACGGGCGGTCTGCACGCGCGATGATTCGGGCGCGAGGCCTTGCGGGGTCGCCCGGCGAAGAATCTCGCAATCCGGTGACCGGAAGGGCGGTGGGGGTTTTCGGGCTAATTTGGCTCCCCGGGCCGGATGAAGAGGAGCACTACGTGTTCGCCGTGGCGCTATAATCTTATGCTCTGCAGAGCGCCGCCGCCGAAGCTACGCCGCCGCCAGCACCGCTCTGCGGACCGCCTGCGGCAGCGCGATCGCGCGGAACAGAGCCTTCGGATAGAGATAGTCCTCGCCCGACTCGTCTACGATCCGCAGCAAGCCATGCTTCTCGGCGGCGCTGTCGCGCAATGCCACGTAGATCTTCCGCTTTTCGAGCGAAACCGGATAGCCTTGGTTCGCGATGCAGACGACCAGCTGTTTCACTTGGGTCTTTGTCATGTTTTCAAAGCAGGTGCTTGATCTTGTATTCCTTGCGGCCGATGCCGGCAGCCTCATACCAGTGTATCTCAGCAAGACGGATCGAGCCATCGGCTAAACGCACCCGGGCGGTGCCCTTCCGCTTGCGCCACCGGCCGCGGCCATAGATGCGTCGCAGCCGCGCGATCTCGCGAATACCGGAGCCGGTCGCGAAGGTCTCGATGCCGGAAATCTCA
This sequence comes from Xanthobacteraceae bacterium, assembly GCA_035293985.1. GTDB lineage: Bacteria > Pseudomonadota > Alphaproteobacteria > Rhizobiales > Xanthobacteraceae > JAVDCA01. The sequence goes on along the minus strand of DATGLS010000036.1, from coordinate 1,934 downwards.
CCGAGAATCTCGAAGCGCATGCCGGATCGTGCCCATGCCGTCGGGCACGGTCAATGAATTGCACGACATTACTTCGGCGGCAGCGCCTTTACCGGATAGATCGGCGCGGCCGCGGGCGGCGGCGTTGGACTGAGCGAGACGGTGAAGCCGAACTTCAGCACGTCGTCCTGCCGGGCGAAGGTGTAGTTGAAGAATGGCGAGGCCGCCGGCGTGTTGAAGTTTGCGTCCTGCCACCAGGTGTGCTGGTACTCGGCGAACAGCGACACCGGGTGGCCGTAGCCCTGCAGGAAGGCCGGCTGCCAGGCGCCGCCGAGGCCGATCGTGCCGCCGGCGACCCAGGCCGACTGCGAGCTCGATACCGGGACGAAGTTGATGTTGAGCGTCTCGTTCAGGGCGCTCACGCCGGCGATGCCGTAGAGCCAGATGCCGTCGCCGAGTTGCGGGCCGGCCTTGACGCCGAAAGTGCCCATGAAGTTGGCGGTGGTGCCGAGGAAGCTGCCGCCCGCGAAGGTATGGAACGGCTCCCTGCCGCCGATCGGCTACCGAGTCGTGGCGAGCGAGCAGCGCGGTCACCGCACCAAGAAGACGCTGGAGATCGACCCCATCCAAGCGGAGACCGTGCGGCTGATCTTCCGCCTGGCGCGGCAGGGCGACGGCACTTCCGGTCCCATGGGAGTCAAGGCGATCGCTACGCATCTCAACGCTGCTGGCGTCCGCACGCGCGACGGCGGACGGTGGGGCGTCGGTGGCGTGCACGCTGTGCTCACACGCACGACCTATGTCGGCCGCCACAGGTTCAATTTGCGCCGTTCAAGGGCGCGCCACCGCAATCCCGACGCCGAGATTGTGGAGATGACCGTGCCGCCGATCGTCGATGCGGCCGACTTTGCGGCCGTTCAGGCGCTGCTCAAATCGCGCAGTCCAGCGCTAGTTGCACCGCGCATCGTCAGCGGTCCGACGCTGCTTACCGGCATCTGCTTTTGCGCGGGATGCGGTATGGCGATGACACTGCGAACCGGGAAGGGAGGGCGCTACCGGTACTACACGTGCTCGACAAAAGCGCGGCAGGGCGAGACTGCGTGCAAGGGCCACACCGTCCCGATGGAGAAGCTCGATCGCCTCGTCGTCGATCACATCGAGCGCCGGCTTCTGCAGCCCAAGCGCCTCGAACAGATTCTCTCGAGCGTTCTCCAACGTCGAGAGGAACGCGCCGAGCGGCGAACAGCGCACATCGCCGAATTGCGCAGGCGTGCGGCCGAGGCGGACGCCAGACTCCGCCGCCTCTACGACGCGATCGAGAACGGTGTCGCCGATCTTTCCGACCCGATGCTGAAGGATCGCATTGCCGAGTTGAAGGCGACCCGCGACCAGGCCCGCGGCGACGCTGAGCGGGCCGAGGGCGCGCTCGACCGGCTTGGTCCGACCGTCACGCCACGGGTCCTCAGAACATTCGCCAGGCAGGCCCGCAAAGCTATGCGGACCGAGACCGGCTACCGCCGCGATCATCTCCGGGCGCTTGCGCAGCGCGTCGAAGTTGACGCGAAAGAAGTTCGGATCATGGGGTTGAAAAGCGAACTGCTGCGCACGCTTGCCGCCGCCTCAGGCGCAAAAACGGCGGGTTTTGGCGTGCCCAGTTTTGTACCGAAGTGGCTCCCCGGGCCGGATTCGAACCAGCGACCAACCGGTTAACAGCCGGTTGCTCTACCACTGAGCTACCGGGGAACGGCGCGCCTCGAATGGTGCGCGCGCTATAACAAACGCGGGACGGCTTTGCAAAGTCACAATTGAGCGGCTGTCGTAAGCACACGAGTTGTCCGGGTTAGGTAGCACACGAGTTGTCCGGTTTTCTGGGCCTGCGAGGAGCAGGACCGATGAACCGGACAGCGTGGCTACAGGACCGCAGGATGCAGAAGTTTCGGGACGTTTTGAGCCGC
>DATGLS010000035.1:0-4779 GCA_035293985.1 Xanthobacteraceae bacterium | reverse complement strand
CAGGGGCAGACCCAGCAGCGCCGCCAGCGCCACCGCCGTGAGGCTCACGCGCAAGGAGAGGAGGACGATCGCAACCAGAGCCGGATCCCCCTCGAGGATCAGCCGTCCCGCGGTCCGGAAAGCCTCTGCGAAATCGCCCATCACCGGCTCGGTTCGTGCTCGGGCCATTATGACAAGCCGGACTGACCCGGTCCAAAGCCGTCCCGCTCGCGTGATCCAAGCATCACCAGTTCTTCCCTGCGGTGGAATTTCCGTCATGCTGTCCTAAGTCCGGTAGCGGACCCGGGTTTCAGGAGGGGTGCATGCGGGATCGAGCGTGGCTTCGGCCGGCTTTAGCAATGATCTTGCTCGTCGCTGCGGCGCCGGGACACCGGGCCGCGGCCCAGACGCCGCCGCCCGCCGTCACCGTCAGCACGCCGCTGCAGAAGGAGATTGTGGAGTGGCAGGAGTTCACGGGGCAGTTCGCCGCCGTGGATTATGTGGAGGTGCGCGCCCGCGTCAGCGGCTATCTGACCGAAATCCATTTCACCGACGGGCAGATGGTCAACGAGGGCGATCTCCTGTTCGTGATCGACCCGCGGCCCTATGAGGCGACGCTCGCAGCGGCCCAGGCGCAGCTCGGGCAGGCGAATGCCCAGCTCGATCTTGCCCAGCGGCAGCTGGAGCGCTCCGCGGACCTCAAGAACAAGGGTTTCGAGCCCGTCGCCAACTACGACCAGCGCGTCTCGGAGATGAAGGTCGCGGCAGCAGCGGTCGAATCCGCCAAGGCCGCGATCCGCTCGGCGCAGCTCAATGTCGAGTTCACGCAGATAAAGGCCCCGGTCACCGGTCGCATCAGCAACCACATGGTGAGCATCGGGAATCTCGTGAGCGGCGGCGAGGGCGGCAGCACCACGCTGCTCACCACCATCGTCTCGCTGGATCCCATTTATTTCAATTTCGACATGAGCGAGTCCGATTACCTCGCTTACGAGCGCGCCACGCAGAAGGGCCTTATGCAGTCGACGCGCGGAGATAAAGTGGGTGTCGCCCTGCACCTTACCGACGAAAGAGGCTGGCCCCACGAGGGCAAGCTCGACTTCGTCGACAACCAGGTCGACCGGCTTTCCGGCACCATCCGCGTGCGAGCGGTGTTTCCAAATTCCGATCTCTTCCTGACGCCCGGGCAGTTCGGCCGGATCCGCATACCCGGCTCGGAGCCCTATCGGGCGATCCTGATCCCGGACGCCGCGATGGTAACCGATCAGTCGCAGAAGGAGGTCATGATCGTGAAGGACGACGGCACCATCGAGCCCCGGGTGGTGCGCGTCGGTCCGAGCTACGACAACCTGCGCATCATCCGGTCCGGTCTCGCCTCCAGCGACCGTATCGTGATCGACGGCCTCATGCGGGCGCGGCCCGGCGCCAAGGTGACGCCGCAGCCAGGCAAGATCGAGCTCGAAGCGCAGGCGAACTGAGCGCGCTACGATGAATCTCTCGCACTTCTTCATCGACCGTCCGATCTTCGCGATGGTCGTCTCGATCTTCATCACGCTCTTGGGCGGTATCGCGTTTTTTTCGCTGCCGGTGGCGCAGTACCCGGACATCGCGCCGCCCACGATCGTGATCAGCACGAGCTATCCCGGCGCCTCCGCGCAGGTCGTGAGCGACACGGTGGCGACGCCGCTCGAGGAGAGCATCAACGGCGTCGAGAATATGCTTTACATGACCTCGCAGGCGACCAGCGACGGTGCCCTGCAGCTCACGGTGACGTTCGCGCTCGGCACCAACCTCGACATCGCCCAGGTGCTGGTGCAGAATCGCGTTGCGGTCGCTCAGCCGCAGCTGCCGCCGGAGGTGCAACGCGTCGGCGTCACCGTCCGCAAGAACTCGCCCGACCTCATGATGGTGATCCATCTGAGCTCGCCGGACGGCTCGCGCGACCAGCTGTACATCTCCAACTACGCGACGCTCCAGGTAAAGGACGTGCTGGCGCGCATCGACGGCGTGGGCGATGTGCGAGTGTTCGGTGCCCGCGACTATTCCATGCGGATCTGGCTCGACCCCGAGAAGGTCGCGGCGCGCGGCCTGACCGCCGGCGACGTGGTGACCGCGCTCCAGGCGCAGAACGTGCAGGTCGCTTCCGGCGTGCTCAACCAGCCCCCGGTGCCGAAGCCCGGCGCCTTCGAGATCAACGTGGAGACGTTAGGTCGGCTGGTGGATCTCCGCCAGTTCGGCAACATCATCGTGCGGACCGACGCCGACGGCCGGGTCACGCGCGTGCGCGACATTGCGCGTGTCGAACTCGGCGCGCAGGACTACAGCGCCAACGGTTATCTCGACGACCGGCAGGCGGTGCCGGTGCTGATCTACCAGCTGCCGGGGTCGAACGCGCTCGCCACCGCCGACCGCGTGATCAAGACAATCGAGTCGCTCGCGAAGGCGTTTCCGCCCGGCATCCGCTACGACATCGTCTACAACCCCACGCAGTTCATCGCAGAGTCCGTGCGCGAGGTGTTCCGCACCATGGGCGAGGCCGTGGTGCTGGTCGTGGTGGTGGTGATCCTGTTTCTGCAGACTTGGCGCGCGTCGATCATCCCGATTGTGGCGATCCCGGTCTCCCTGATCGGCAGCTTGCTGGTGCTTGCCGCCGCGGGCTTCTCGCTCAACAACCTATCGCTTTTCGGCCTCGTGCTTGCGATCGGCATCGTGGTCGACGACGCCATCGTGGTGGTGGAGAACGTCGAACGCATCATTCGCGAGGGCAAGTCGCCGCGCGATGCTGCGCACGAGACCATGAACGAGGTCGGCGGCGCGCTGATCGCGATTGCGCTGGTGCTGTCCGCGGTGTTCATCCCCGCGGCGTTCCTCTCGGGAATATCGGGTCAGTTCTTCCGGCAGTTTGCGGTCACCATCGCGTCGGCGACCGTGATCTCCTGCATCGTGTCGCTGACCTTGAGCCCGGCGCTCTGCGCGCTCCTGTTCAAGCCGCACGAGGCGCAGCCAGCGGCGGCCTCGACGCTCGGCTGGCCGGTCCGCGCGTTCTTCCGCGGCTTCAACACCGGCTTCGATCGCTTGTCCTCGGGCTATGGCGGCCTGACCGGCGCGCTGGTGCGGCGCGGTGCGATCGTGCTGGTGGTCTACGCCGCGCTCATCGGTCTCACCGGCTGGCAGTTCGAGCGCGCGCCCACGGGCTTCATTCCGCAACAGGATCTCGGCTATCTCATCACGGTGATCCAGCTGCCGCCGGGCGCCTCGCTCGCGCGCACCGACGCGGTGGTGCGCACGGCTACCAAGATCATCCTGGGCACCGAGGGGGTGAGCCACGCGGTGCCTTTCGCGGGCCTCGACGGCGCCACTTTCACCAATGCGCCCAACTCCGGCGCCGTCTTCGCGACTCTGGCGCCCTTCGCCGAGCGCGCGGCCAAGGGCCTCAGCGCCGACCGCGTGCTCGCGAGTCTGCGCCAACGGCTCTCGACCATCCAGGAGGCCTTCATCATCGTGATCCCGCCGCCGCCGGTGCGCGGCATCGGCAATGCCGGTGGCTTTAAATTGATGGTGCAGGACAAGCGCGGCCGCGGCCTGCAGGCGCTCGAGGCCGCAACCCAGGACATCGTTGTGGCCGCGAGCCAGGTGCCGGGCCTCACCGGTGTGTTCTCGCTCTTCAATACGCGCACGCCCAAGCTCTACGCCGACATTGACCGCGTGAAGGCCGAGATGCTGGGGGTACCTGCCGACAGGGTCTTCGAGGCGCTCGAGATCTACCTGGGGTCCGCCTACGTGAACGACTTCAACTATCTCGGCCACACCTACCGGGTCACCGCGCAGGCCGACGGCCAGTTCCGGCAGGACGAGCGCGACATCGCGAACCTCAAGACCCGCAACGACGCCGGCAAAATGGTGCCGATCGGATCGGTGGCGACTTTCCGCGACATCACCGGCCCGTATCGCGTCGCGCGCTACAACCTCTATCCGGCAGCGGAGGTGCAGGGAAACAGCCTGCCCGGCTATTCGACCGGCTTCGCGCTCGCCGCAATGGAGCGGATCGCGAACGAGCGGCTGCCCGACGGCTTCGGCTATGAATGGACCGAACTCGCCTACCAGGAGAAGCTGGTGGGCAACACCGGGCTTCTGGTCTTCGGTGCCTCGGTGGTGTTCGTGTTCCTGATGCTGGCGGCGCAATACGAGAGCTGGGCCTTGCCGCTCTCGGTGGTGCTTATCGTGCCGATGTGCCTACTTGCCGGCGTGAGCGGCCTCCTTCTGCGCGGCTTCGACGTGAACATCCTCGGGCAGATCGGCTTCATCGTGCTGATCGGGCTCGCCGCCAAGAACGCGATCCTGATCGTGGAATTCGCGCGCCAGGCCGAGGAGCAGGGCCACGACCGTTTCGAGGCGGCGATTCAGGCCGCCCGCACGCGGCTGCGGCCGATCCTGATGACCTCCTTTGCGTTCATCCTGGGCGTGGTGCCGCTTGCGATCGCGACGGGCGCCGGCGCGGAGATGCGGCAGTCGCTGGGCACGGCAGTGTTCTTCGGGATGCTCGGCGTCACCGGCTTCGGCCTGCTGTTCACGCCGGCCTTCTACGTGGTGATCCGCGGCTTGTTCCAGCGCCGCATGCGCGCCGCGCAGGCACCGATGGGACCGCGCTGAGGGTCCCGCCGCTCGCGAATTGACAGGTGGCGCACGCCGCTCCCACTATCTTGCAAAAGCAGCTCAGCGAGGTGTGCCATGCGGAGGTTCTGGGGAGTTGCGGCGGCGGCGGTTGCGCTGGTGGCGAGCGGCGGCGTGCGGGCGGATACG
>DATGLS010000034.1:0-34120 GCA_035293985.1 Xanthobacteraceae bacterium | reverse complement strand
CACCTTTGCACGATCATCCCGCGACACACCTGCCGAGGCCAATGCCTCGGCAGAAAAACAATCGCGCCTCATTGCTTGACAGGGGACATAAGAGCAATCTCGACCCGCGCATGCATGAGTCCGTGGCGCGAGATTGCTTCGGGGGCTGCGCCCCCTCGCGATGACGGCTACTGGCTATTCGCCACTCGCCTCTAAACGACTGGCGACGCCCCACCGTCCACATTGATCGCCGTGCCAGTGACGAAGCCGCAGGCGTCCGACACCAGCAGGCACGCCATCGCGGCGAACTCCTCCGGCTTGCCCATGCGGCCGAGCGGAATGTTCTTGCTCGCGTTCTTTTTGTAGTCGTCGAGCGCGACGCCGGTGCGCTTGGCGCGTTGCACGTGCTGATCGCTCTCGATCAGGCCGACCAGCATGGCATTCACGAGAATGTTGTGCGGCGCGCCCTCGCCGGCCAGCGCCTTGGTGAGCGCCATGCCGGCCGCGCGCGAGATCGAGGTCGGCGCGCTCGCGGCCTTCGGCGCCTTGGCGCCGATGTTGAGCACGTTGATGATGCGGCCCCAGCGGCGCTCCTTGAGCTGCGGCCAGACCAGCCGGGTGAGGCGGATGGCGCCGAACAGCTTGAGGTCGAGATCCTCCTGCATGATCTCGTCGGTCAGCGCCTCGAACGAGCCGTTGCGCGAGGTGCCGGCATTGTTCACGACGATGTCGAGCTTGCCGAGTGCGCGCATCGCTTCGTCATAGGCGCGCTTGACGTCGTCCGCCTTCGACATGTCGGCCGTGACGCCGACGACCTTCGCCTGCACCTTGCCGCGGATGTCGGCAACGGCCGCATCGAGCGCCTCGCGCCCGCGCGCCACCAGGGCGACGTCCGCGCCCGAGCTTGCGAACTGCGTCGCCATGGCAAGTCCGAGCCCCTTGCTCGCGCCGGTGACGATGGCCGAGCGGCCGGAAAGTGAGATATCCATGGAAGCCCCAATGTAAGGTGGGCAACGTCGCCCGCGACGCTGCCCACGTGGCCGATGCCGATGAAAGATAGTTGTACCGTGCGCGTGGGCGCCGGCCAAGCGGGTCGATGTGCGCCCTGCCGGGCCACCCGACGAGCATTGCCACCTCGGTGCTTCAAGCTGGTCAATGACTGGACTACGCTGGCGACGGATCAGCGCGGATTGACCGATGCCCGGGATCGCTACCGAATTTCTTTTCGCGATTGCGCTCGACGTGCCTGTCCTCGCGCTCGGCGAGACGCCCTACGGCGGGCGACGCATTGCACGGTTTTCCGGCGGCAGCTTCGAAGGGCCAAAGCTGAGAGGCACCGTCCTGCCGGGCGGCGGCGGCTGGATGATCCTGCGGCGCGATGGCGTGCTCGACATCGAGGTGCGCATCGTGCTCGAGACCGACGACAAGCAGATGATCTACATGCACTGGAAGGGCTATCGCCACGGTCCGAAGGAGATCATCGAGCGTCTCAATCGCGGCGACCAGGTTGACCCTGCGAGCTATTACTTCCGCACCACGCCGTATTTCGAGACCGCCGCTCGAGAGTACGCGTGGCTCAATCGCATTTGCTCGATTGCCACCGGCTCGCGCGTCGGCGACCGCAGGGGATTCGACGTCTATCAAGTCCTATAATACGCGACCTAGTCGAGGCTGCGCGTGATCCACGAGCGCGGATCCTCACGCGGCTCGATCCCTGAGGACTGCAACAAGCGCCGCGCGTTCGCGTACCACGATCCGCCGGGAAAGACGCGACCCAATGTGGCGGCCGCCGATTGAGCTTCGTTGACGATGCCCAACGCCATGTAGGCCTCGACCAGGCGCCCCAGCGCTTCCTCGACCTGCGTCGCGGCAGGGTGCTGCCAGAGGACGATCTTGAGCCGGTTGATTGCCGCAACCGGGTCGTGTCGCGTCAGATGCCAGCGCGCCGCGATCATCTCGGTCTCGGCGCCCGGATCGAAGGCGCGCGGCGCCGACTGATCGATGGCCCGGAGCAAAGGCCCGTCGGGCGGCAGGTCACCTTGGGCATTCGTCACCAGCAATACCAGCGCCGCCGTTTGAGCAATCATCGTCCCCTCCCCGTGAGATCGAGGCGCCCCAGATCGCGCAAGGATCGCGGCGCCAGTAAGGCCAGATTGGGCGCGCTTGACCGGCCCTGCCGAGGCGCGCAGTCTCGCCCGAGCCTGGAGTAGGTCCCATGCCGGTCCGCATCATCGGAATGATCGGCGTCTCGCCGCCGAGCGGCGACGCGACCCTGCACGTGCTCGAGGGCGGCCTCTCGCCCGATTACGTGACCCGGTTCGCCCGCGCCCATGACGCGGCGGGCTTCGATCTGGCGCTGGTCGGCTACACCTCGTCATCGGCGGAGGGCTTCCTGGTCGCACTGCATGCGGCGGCGCGCACCGAGAAGCTCGGCTATCTCATCGCCCACCGCCCGGGCTTCGTCGCGCCGACCCTGATGGCGCGCAAGATCGCGACCTTCGATCATCTCACCGGTGGCCGGCTCGCGGTGCACATCATCACCGGCAAGACCGACGAGGAGCAGCACGGCGATGGCGACTTCACCCCCAAGGCGGAGCGCTACCGCCGCGCCGCCGAATATCTCCACCTGATGAAGCTCGCCTGGGTCAATACGAAGTCGTTCGATTTCGAGGGCGAGTTCTATCGCGTCAAAGGCGCCGACTCGGACGTGCGGCCGCTGCAGCAGCCGCACCCCCTGCTCTTCTTCGGCGGCGCCTCGCCGGGCGCGCTCGAGATGGGCGCGCGGTATTGCGACGTCTATGCGATCTATGCCGAGCCGCTCGCGACGACGCGCGAGCGCATGGCGGCGTTCCGAGCCCAGGCGGCGGCGTTCGGGCGCACCGTGGGATTCAATATGTCGGTGCGCCCGATCATCGCCGCGCGCGAGGACGAGGCCTGGGACAAGGCGAACCGCATCCTCGCTGGGATGACCGGCAAGAAAGGCTGGAGCCGGCAGGAGAATGCGGCCGGCCCGGTCGACAACGCGGGCAAGCGGCTGATGGGCTTTGCGCTCGAGCGCGACGTCCACGATGAGCGCCTGTGGATGGGCATCGCGCGCGCGACCGGTGCGCTCGGCAACACCTCGTGCCTCGTCGGGACGCCCGAGCAGGTCGCGGACGCGATGCTCGAATACTACACGCTCGGCGTCGACTCGTTCCTGATCCGTGGTTTCGATCCGTTCAACGACACGGTCGAGTTCGGTCGCGAGCTGATCCCGCGCCTCAAGGCCGGCGCCGCCGAGATCGACCGGCGGCGCGCCGCGGAATAATGCTACTTCTTGCCGTTGCCCGCAAACGCCGCCGTCAAGCCGAGGCCGATCATCACCACGCCGGTGACGTAACGCTCGAACCGCAATGGGCCCTGCTTGCGCTTGATCCAGTCGCCGGCGGCGCCCGCCACGAAGGCATAGCAGCTGTCGGTCACGAGGCCGATCGCGACGAACACGAGACCCAGGAAGGCGATCTGCGTCGCCACATGCCCGCGGCTCACATCGGCGAATTGCGGCAGAAAGGCGAGAAAAAAGAGCGCCGTCTTCGGATTGAGCAGGTTGACGATGAAGCCGTCGCGCACGAGCTCGAGATAGCTGCGGCGGGCCGCGCTGCCGCTCGCATCGGGGGCGGCGTCCGGGCCGAGGATGCGGCGCAGCCCGAGCCAGATCAGGTAGGCGGCGCCGAGATATTTCACCGCCGCGAAGGCGAGCGCCGAGGTCATCAGCAGCGCCGAGAGGCCGAGGCTCGCCGCGATCACGTGCACCATGGTGCCGCAATGAATCCCGAGATTGGAAACGAAGCCCGCAACCCGCCCCTGCGCGAGCGAGCGGGACACGATGTAGAGCACGGCCGGGCCGGGTATCAGCAGCAGCGCGAGCGCCGCAATGGCGAACAGGCCGATCGAGGCCGGCGGCGGGAGGACGATTTCCATGACGGGCACTCCGGATGCGACGGCCGTTCTACCGGCGGGGCGCCGCGAACGCCATGGCGTACTGCTCCGGCTTGAACCCGACCATCAGCTTGCCGCCGATCTCGAGCACCGGACGCTTGATGATGGAGGGCTGTGCCAACATGAGCGCGATCGCCTTCTTCTCGCCGAGCGCATCCTTGTCCTTCTCGGGCAGCGCGCGAAACGTGGTCCCGGCCCGGTTGAGCAAGGTCTCCCAGCCGACCGTCTTGGCCCAGCCTTCGAGGCGCGCGGGCTCGATCCCGGCGGCCTTGTAGTCGTGAAAGACGTACGCGACGCCGTGCTGGTCGAGCCAGGCGCGCGCCTTCTTCATGGTGTCGCAATTCTTGATGCCGTAGATGGTGACCGGTTTCATGCGGTCAGTCTCGGTGCTCCGTCGGGTCATGTCCATTCAAATGTCTGTTCAAATGTCCATTCAAATGTCCATTCAAAATATCCATTCAAATATCCATTCGGGCCGCCCGACTGCCGACAAAATTTTTCCGCCCTGTCGGGACGCGCCCGTCGCCGGCGTCCTTGCCGCAGAGCAACCCGAAAGGAGCGCCGATTCATGGCCATCACGAACATCACGCCGTTCCTCTGGTACGACACCCAGGCGGAGGATGCCGCCAAGTTCTACGTCTCGCTGTTCGCCAATTCGCGCATTACCCAGGTCGCGCGCTACGGCGAGGCCGGTCCGGGCCCGAAGGGCGGCGTGATGGTGGTTTATTTCGAGCTGGAAGGTCGTCCCATCATCGCGCTCAATGGTGGCCCGCACCACCGGCTGAGCGAAGCCTTCTCGCTCTACGTCGACTGTACCGAGCAGGCCGACATCGATCGGCTATGGGCGGCGCTCGGCGACGGCGGCAGCTATAATGTGTGCGGCTGGCTCAAGGACCGCTTCGGCTTGTCATGGCAAATCAATTATGCGGGGCTGCCCGATCTGTTGACCGGCGAGCCGGTCCGCGCCGCGCGCGTCTTCGCCGCGATGATGAAGATGGCCAAACCGGACATCCAGGCGCTCGAGGATGCGGCGGGTTGACCACCGAAATTGATGAGACGAGACCGCATGCTGACCGCGAGGACGCGCGAGGGCTACGAGCTTCCGGTGATCGACCTCACCGAGCCTCGCTTCGCCGTGCCTGCCGACCCGGCGGCGGCGCGCGCACTGTATGACGCCTTCGTCGCCGACGAGCGCAGCCGCCGGTTCATTCCGCAATTCATCATGCGCATGCTGCTGCGCCGGGCGGCGCGGCAGTCGCGCCTCGTGCGCGCCGTGTTCGCGCCGCAGGGCGGCTTCCTCGACGGGATCAGCACCTATGTGATGAAGCTCGGCCCCGACAATCTCGTACCGCCCTTCGACAGCCCGATGGACCGCCGCGTCGCCGGCTCGCCGCATGTCGGCCTGTTGCGATTGCGCATGCAGCAGGTCGCGCGGCTCCTCGCCGAAGGGCTGGTCGAGCACCTGCGCGCCGACGCAGGCGCACCGCTCGACCTCGTCAACATCGGCGGTGGTCCCGCGCTCGACAGCCTCAATGCGCTGATTCTGCTCGCGCGCGACCATTCCGAGCTGCTGGCGCGCCGCGTCAGCGTGCATGTGCTCGATTCCGATCCGGACGGGCCTTTCTTCGGCGGCAACGCGCTCAAGACATTGTCGGCGCCGGGCCAGCCGCTGCACGGCCGCGACATCGCGTGGCGGCTCGCGCCCTACGACTGGAACGCGACCGCGCCGCTCGCCGAGCTCGTCCACACGCTCACCTCCGCGGGTGCGATCGTGGCAGCGTCCTCCGAGGGCGCGTTGTTCGAGTATGGCGACGACGATGCGATCGTCGCCAACCTCGTCGCGCTGCGCGCCGGCGGCTCCGGCGTGCGCCTGGTCGCCGGCTCCGTCACGCGCCCCGACGAAGTGCGTCGGCGCATGATCGCGCAGACCGGCTTTCGCCTGGTGCCGCGCGGCCTCGCCGGATTGGCGCCGCTTGCGGCGCGCGCTGGCTTTCTGATCGAGCGGTCGGAGAACGCCTGGCTCAGCGATCAGGTGCTGCTGCGCCCGCACGCGGCGTGAACCTTGCCAAGCCACGCAACTGTTAATAGCATCGCCGTTGGCCACGCTCGACGCCGCTCGGCCATCTTATTTTTGAATGGCGGCGCCGTGACATCGCACAAAGGGGATTTCTATGGCGAAGCTGTTGTTCGATCACATCGTCGTGCTCATGCTCGAGAACCGGTCGTTCGATCACCTGTTCGGCTATCTGGGCATCGGCGACGGCCTGCAGAACGGACCCGGGGTCAATTACCTCAAGCCCGGCGACAAATCGACGACCGCCTTCACGACGCGCAAGGGCGGCGACTATACGGCGATCGGTCAGGGTCCGTCGCACAGCCTTAAAGAGGTCAATATGCAGCTATTCGGCGTGACCAAGCCGACGGCCGATGTCGCCGCAAAACCACCGGCGCTCGATGGGTTCGTCGCCTCGTTCAGGACCTCGCTCGCCTATGACCTCAAGCGCGCGCCCACGACCAGCGAGCTGCAGCAGGTGTTGAACTGTTTCGATCCGATTCAGCTTCCCGTGCTGTCGACCCTCGCCCAGAGCTTCGTGCTGTGCGACCGCTGGTTCGCCGACGTGCCCGGACCGACGATGCCCAACCGGGCCTTCGTCCACGCCGCGACCTCGCAGGGCTATACCTACAATGCGAACTGGAAGCCGAAATTCACCTGCAAGACGCTGTACGACCGTCTCAACGCGACGGCGAAATCGGCGACGCCGCGCACCTGGCGCAGCTACTCGCACGACCAGGACGACATCCTCGAGCTCTATCCCTATCTGGACAAGGATGAGACGAACCACGTCTTGTTCGAGAACAATTTCGTCAGCGATGTATCGGGCGACAAGCTCGCGACCTATTCGTTCATCACCCCGGCCTTCATAAAGGCGCCGGTCAACAGCATGCACGCGCCGGCCGATGTGCGGCCGGCCGAGAAGCTCGTCGCCGACGTCTACGGGGCGCTGCGCGCGCGGCCGGACGTATGGAAGAAGACGCTGCTGATCATCGTGTTCGACGAGCATGGCGGCTACTACGATCACGTGGCGCCGCCCGCGACGGTCTCGCCGGACGGCATTGCGGGGCGCATGGACGAGACCTTCCTCGTCCCGTTCGACTTCGAGCGCATCGGCCTGCGCGTCCCCGCGATCCTGGTCTCGCCCTGGTTCGAGCCCGGCGTCGACTCCACCGTCTACAGCCACGCGACCATTCCGGGCTCCGTCATCGACGCCTTCAAGCTGCCCGGCGGCTTCCTCACCAAGCGCGACGGCCAGTCGAACAAGCTGACCGCGCAATATCTGGTCGACGACGGCAAGCGCACCTGGCGCACGAATGTGCCCGACCTCTCGGTGCCGGTGCAGCCGAAGCCGCTCGACATGATGCAGCGCGAATTGCTCGACGGCTCGGTCCACCTCGATCCGCATCCGGCGGACCGCAACACGCTGCGCACCCGCGACATCCACGACCAGGAGCACGCGGCGCGATTTGTCCGCACGCAGAACGCCAAGCACCTCGAGCACTTCTTCGCCTCGAAGGGCGACCCGAAGGTCGCCGACAAGCTCTCGACCGAGGACACCATCGCGTCGCCCGACATCAGCCCGGCCCGCATCGCCGAGCTGCGCAAATCTGCGAAGCGTCCCAAGCGCGGCGTGCGCCCGTGACATGAGGATGCGGGATGGCCGGCCCCGCCAGGCCATCCCGCGCGACCGCCGCATTGATGCGCCGCGGCCGACATGTGAGGGGTCCGGTCGGGTCGTGGCCGAGTTCGCGCGACCTTCGACATTGGTAGACGACTGTTTTGATGCATCATTCGCGAAATCGGCGATTTTCGCGCGCGTCGACTTGTGCGCGATATCGGGCGCCGCCATCGTCGTCGACGTGCATGCGGGTGATCCTCGAGTTCTTCGCCCTCGGCACCGCAGTGCTGCCGCTCGACCAGGAAATCGCGTCGGAAAAGATCGCGGATCCCATGATGGTGCTGAGCATGAACGATGAGAGGATCACCGCGAGGTGGCGCAGGTGATCGGATGTGAGGCGGGCACCCTGCCAGCGCGCCTTCTTCCTTGAGGGGGAGAGAGGGCGTAAGAGCCGCGAACGCGGACGTCAGTCCTCCTCGCCCATGCCGCGAAACACCTCGGTGAGCTGCACGCTCATCGGCAGATTGAGCAGCTCGCCGGTCGGCGTATGCTGCAGGAACCAGCGCGCATAGGTGTCGGCCAAAGCGTGCCGGTGCGCCATCTCGGTGAGCGCCCGCGTCACGGCCGCCGCCATCTGCGGATCGTCGCGGCGGAACATGAGGCCGTAAGGCTCATAGGTGATGAAATCGCCCACCACCTGCATGGTGGCTTCCGCCTTCTTCTCGGCGATGAAGCCGTAGAGCAGCACGTCGTCGGTCGCGAACGCGTCGGCCTTGCCGCCGGCGAGCATCGTGTAGCTCTCGTCGTGGTCGCGCGCCGAAACGATGGTGATGCCGAGCTTGTACTTGTCGTTGAGGGCCTTCATCGCCGCCTCGTTGGTCGTGCCGGACGTCACGACCAACGTCTTCCCACGCAGATCGCGATAGGAGCGGATGCCGGCGCCGCGTTTCACCAGTAGCTTGGTGCCGGCCACGTAGACGATCGGCGAGAAGGCGACGCTCTTCTGCCGTTCGGTATTGCTGGTGGTCGAGCCGCATTCGAGGTCGGCCTTGCCGGATTTCACCGCATCGATGCGGGTGTCCGACGTCACCGGCACGTACGCGACGCGCAGCTCGGCGCCGTTGAGCTCGCGCGCGATCTCGTCGACCACGCCGTGGCAGAGATCGATCGAGTAGCCCATCGGCTCGGTCGCGCCCGGCCGCACGAACGAGAACGGGAACGACGCCTCGCGATAGCCGATCGTGATGACGCCGGTGTCGTGCACCTTCTTGAGCGTGCCGGTGAGCGTCTCCGGCGTGTTCGCCTCGGTCGCCGGCGGCGGCGCCGTGAGGTCGGCGCCGCCGTTGAGGTCCTCGGCTCGCGCGCCGAGGCCGACAAACGCGAGACCGCCCACGGCGACCGCAAATGCGAGCGCAATAGTCCTGTTCACACCACCCTCCCCTAATCTCGTCGATCGCCGCCCGAAGCCGGACGCGCGAACGCGTCCGGCAGGCCTCACGCGACGATCAGGCGACGACCGGCTTCGGCTCGATGACCGGCGCCGCCGCCGGCACCTGATCCGTCGCCGGGCCGAACTCGTGCTCGAACTTCGCCACCGCGGAGGCGGCGAGCGAGTTGCCGATCACGTTGGTGGCGCTGCGGCCCATGTCGAGGAACTGGTCGATGCCGAGAATCAGCAGCAACCCCGCCTCCGGGATGTTGAACTGCTTCAACGTCGCCAGGATCACGACGAGCGACGCGCGCGGCACGCCGGCGACGCCCTTCGACGTGAGCATCAGCACCGCCGCCATGGCGAGCTGCGTCGACCACGGCATGTCGATGCCATAGGCCTGGGCGATGAAGATGCTCGCGAAGGTGCAGTACGCCATGGTGCCGTCGAGGTTGAACGAGTAGCCGAGCGGCAGCACGAAGCTCGCGATCTTCTTCGATACCCCGAACCGCTCGAGCTGCTCGAGGATCTTCGGATAGCTCGCTTCCGAGCTCGCGGTCGAGAAGGCGAGCAGGAACGGCTCGTACATGCGCCGCACCAGCTCGGGCATGCGCCCGCCGATGACGATGAAGCCGACCGCGATCAGGATCACCCACAGCACCAGCAGCGTCAGGTAGAAGCCGCCGAGGAATTTGGCGAAGTTGAGCAGGATGCCGGGGCCCGACTTGGTGATGACCGAGGCTATCGAGGCGCACACCGCGATCGGCGCGAGCTTCATCACGTACCCGGTGATGACCAGCATCACGTGCGAGACGTTGTCGGCGAACTCGAGCAACGGGTGGCCGCGCTCGCCCAGCGCCACCAGCGCGACGCCGGCGAACAGCGAGAACACGACGATCTGCAGGATCTCGCCGTCGGCGAGCGACTTGAAGATCGAGGTCGGCACGATGTGCTCGACGAAGTTCTCGATGCTGAAGGCCGAGGTCGAGATGTTCGCCGTCGTCTGGTGCTGGTCGGCGATCTGGATGCCGACGCCCGGCGCCAGCAGGTTCACCATCACGAGGCCGAGCAGAAGCGAGACGATCGAGGCGCAGATGAACCAGCCCATGGTCTTTGCGCCGACCCGGCCGACCGTCGCGGCGTCGCCCATGTGGCCGATGCCGACGATCAGGGTCGAGAACACCAGCGGACCGATGATCATCTTGATCAGCCGCAGAAAGACGGTGCTGACCAGCGACATGTATTTGGCGATCTCGGCCGCGGTGCCCTTGTCGGGGAACGAATAGAAGGCCGCAAGGCCGAAGCAGACCCCGAGCACGAGGCCGATCATCACATAGACGAAGTTTCTATTCACGACGCCCTCCTGTCACTGTGACAGCGCCCGGCGCCCGGCTCGCCGCATGAACGCGCGTCACGATCCCGGCATGGAGTTTCCGGTCAATTTGACGCAGGTGTCAATGGCGAGGGGGGGAGGGAAACGACGAGCTTTAGTCTAAGCGAGCGTGCTTGACGTGGAGCCGCGTTATTGCACCGCCGCATTCCTGCCCAGCGCACGGCTCGATGGACCGCACGGCGCCACGGTCAGCTCTCGCGAAAACCCATGCGGAAGGCGCCCCAGTGTCGGCCGCGCACCCAGATCGGCGCCGACAGGTCCTTCATCAGGATGAAGTTCCCGCCGCCCATGTCCCGCCGGTACGTCTGCAGCAGGAAAGGCCTGGTGCTCGCGCCGACCTTCTTGACGGCACGATCGTTGAACAAGCGCCGATTGCGGCAGTTCGCGGCGTTCCACACCGGATCTTTGCCCTGTGGCTTGCGATAGTTCGGATTGTGCGTCGGCAGGTAGCCGCCCTTCGCCCAGGCGACGCAGAAGACGATGCGCGGGTCGAGGCTTTGCAGTGGGTCCTGGATCGGCGGCAGGATGCGGTCGGTGAATTCGACGTAATCCGTGAGGTACTGCTTCGGATCGGTACCGGGGATTTCGCGATAATTGTCGTCGAACAACTGCTCTGCCGTGATCTCGCGCCGCGCGATCGCGGCCTCGAAGACGTCCGAGATCTGCTTTGCGGCGCCGATCACCACGGCGATCAGCGGCGCGTCACGCGTCGCAGCGCCGCTGTCGGCGATCGATTGGATCAGCTTCTCCGAGGTGTCGAGCAGGCTTTCGACCCGATTGTCGGCGACCGCGAGGTCGCCCGACGACAGCTCGACGCCCCTGGCAAGGTCGGCGAGCTCGTTGATCAGCGCGTCGCAATGGCCGAGATTGGTGCCTGCCGCGCCCGCGATCGCGTCGACGCGTGCGCCCATCGTCGAGAAGTCGCGCTCGACGCGTCCCATCACGTCGCGGATGCGGTCGGCGCCCTCGCCCGCCTGCTTGGCCTGGCGCGCCGCCGAGCCGCTCTCGGCGATGAGCCGGCCGAGCTCGCCGTCGAGATTGCGCACCGTATCGCCGATCTGCAGCGTCGCGGTGCGTGTCGCCTCGGCGAGGCTCTTCACCTCGGCAGCGACCACCGCAAAGCCGCGGCCGGCCTCGCCGGCGCGCGCCGCCTCGATGGTGGCGTTGAGCGCCAGCAGATTCGTCTGCTTGGCGATAGCTTCGATCGCGCCCGACACCTTGGCGACCTCCGCCAGCACGGCGCTGACCGAGCCGAGCCGCTCCTCGATGCGGCTCACGGCGCCGATCAGGCCGGCCGTGCCTTCGGCCGCGCTCGCCACCGCGTCGCGCGCGCCACCGATCTCGGATATGACGCTCGACGTCGCGGTCTGCACCGTGCGCGCCACCTCGTCGATGTTGCGGTTGGACGCGACCATCGTATCGGCCGCTTTCCGCAGCGTGCCGAACTGAGCCGACTGACGTGATACGCGGCCCGCGACGTCGTGCAGGTTGCCGAGCACGTCGGCGAGATCGACGCCGAGCCGGCCGATGTCGTTGCTGATGTCGTCGAGCAGCCGCTCGCCGTCGCGGCGCGCGGGCGATGCTGCAGTGCGGTCATCGTTGGTCGGCGCAGCCGTCATGCCAGGTCGAGGGTTGCGTAGTGTGGCGTATTTTCCACCGACTGCGTGCGCCTCGCGGCCATGTAGTTGATGATTTTGTTGAGCTGCCTCTCGGGTTTACCGGTGAAAAGTGAAGAAGGCCTAAAAGCTGGCGAGCCCGCTACCACACGCCGCTACCTCGGGTCGCAACCGTCACGCCGCCTGATGGACCTGCGCGGTGCTCGCGCCTTCGAGACGCAGCAAGAACGCCTTGGCGTCGAGCCCGCCCGCAAAGCCTGTCAGCTTGCCGTTGGATCCGATCACGCGATGGCAAGGCGCGACGATCGAGATCGGGTTCTTGCCGTTGGCAGCACCCACCGCGCGCACCGCGCTCGGGCTGCCGATCTGGCGGGCGATCTGCGCGTAGGTGCGGGTCTCGCCGAACGGGATGGTGAGCAGCGCTTGCCAGACTTTCTTCTGGAACTCGGTGCCGAGAAAATCGAGTTTCAGATCGAAGGTCTTGCGACGACCGGAGAAATATTCGCCGAGCTGCCGTTCGGTCTCAACCAGGATCGGATGGTTTGCATCCTCATCACTGATCAAGAGCCGAATCAGAAGCCGGTTGTCATCCGGCCAGAGGATCGCCGCCAGCCCGTCCTTTGAACCGACGAGCCGCAAATTTCCGACCGGCGTAACGACGTACTTGCAGACGTAGGTCTTGTACCCGGCACTTCCTGCCCGAATCATCGCGAACCTCCTGTTCCTCCTCCATCATATAATGCAGCATCGCGCGCGAGATACCCAAACGAGCTGCCCTGAAGGGACGACATGACATTCCGCCAGATCACGCTCATCAGCCAAGACGTCTTCAGCGAGGGCGGCCGCGAGCTCACGACGCCATGCCGGCGCGTGGCGGCATGCGGCGTTCTGCACAATCCCTATGCTGGCCGGTCGGCGGCCGACGATGTTTCGGTCCTGGCCGAACGATCCCTCGCGGCGGGCGAGGTCCTGACCGCACGGGCGCTGGCGGCGCTCGCCCCGCTCACCCCGCGTGGGTACGGCAAATGCGCCCTCGTCGGCAGCGCGGGTGATCTCGAGCACGGCGCGGCCATGATCCATGTGCGGCTCGGCCTCGCCATGCGCCAGGGGGCCGGCGGCGGCCCCGCACTCATCCCCGGCAACGCCAAGGTCGGCGGCCCGGGCAGCGCGATCGACATCATCTTCGGCGGGCTCGATGACGGCTGGGACTATGACGCGATGGACACGATGACGGTCCAGATCCCCGACGCGCCGCGACCGGACGAGATCGTGCTCGCCGTCGCCTTCCTGGGCGGCACGCGGCCCAACGCCCGCATCAAGGGCGCCTCCCAGGCGCAGGTGGAAGAGCTCGTTCGGAAGATGCGCGATAAAGGATAGAATGGCCTCCTCATGGCCGGGCCTGTCCCGGCCATCCGCGTCTCGGCGGGGAAGAAAGACGTGGATGCCCGCATGGGCGTCGCATGGGCCTCGAATGGGGCCTCGCAGGGGCGGGCATGACGGGCATCTATTTTGAGGACACACGATGCTTCCACCCAAAGACAAGCTGACCATCTGCTTCGCGCACGTCGCTTATCAATTGCGCAACCGCTTCGTCGCCCTCGACACCGGCATCGCCAGCTTCGAGGTGCGCGACGCCGCCGCGCTCGAGCAACGCATCGGCGACGCCGACGTGCTGGTGGTCTCCGGCCTGTGGCGGAACGACCTGCTGGCGCGCGCGCCGCGGCTGCGCTTCATCCAATCGATCGGTGCCGGCACCGACCAGTTCTCGCGCGAGGCGCTGGCCCAGCATGGCGTGCGGCTCGCGAGCGCGCGCGGCGTCAACGCCAACGCCGTCGCCGAGCACGTGATCGCCTTGATCCTCGCGCTTGCCCGCAAGCTGCCGGAGGCGCGCGACAACCAGGTCAACCATCACTGGCGCGGCATGATCGGCGATCTCGCCCGCCGCGAGGACGAGCTCGGCGGCAAGACGCTGATCATCGTCGGCCTCGGCCAGATCGGCGGCCGGCTGGCGCAGCTCGCCAAGGCCTTCGACATGCAGGTGATCGGCATCCGCCGCGACCCGCGTGCCGGCGCCGGGCACGCCGATGCGGTGCACGGCATGTCGGAG
Source organism: Xanthobacteraceae bacterium (assembly GCA_035293985.1). Classification (GTDB taxonomy): domain Bacteria; phylum Pseudomonadota; class Alphaproteobacteria; order Rhizobiales; family Xanthobacteraceae; genus JAVDCA01. The sequence goes on along the minus strand of DATGLS010000034.1, from coordinate 19,944 downwards.
CTCGAAGCCTTGCTGCCGCAGGCCGATTTCGTCGCCCTGACGTGCCCGCTCACGGCCGAGACCGAGAAGCTGATCGATGCCGCCGCGCTCGCCCGCCTGAAGCCCTCCGCCTATCTGGTCAACGCCGCGCGCGGCCGCGTCGTCGACGAGCCGGCGCTCGTCGCGGCTCTGGAGAGGCGGCAGATCAAGGGTGCGGCAATCGACGTCACCGTCGAGGAGCCATTGGGAACGGATTCCCCGCTGTGGGCCATGGAACACGTGTTGATTACGCCGCACACCGCCGGCGAGACCTGCCGTTATGAAGACAATGTGATCGCCATCATGCAGGAAAACCTGGCGCGGCTCTGGCGCGGCGAGACCGCGTTGCTCAATCAGGTCGTCTAGAAAATCACCGGCAAGAATCCGCAAGCCAAGCGCCATCAGCTCAGCGAGAGGCCCCCATGACCGGAACAAGCTACACCGCAATCGTCACGCTGCTCGCCATCGCCCTGTATTTCTTCCTGGCGACACGCGTCGCCGTCGCGCGCGTGAAATTCGGCATCAAACACCCGGCGATCACCGGCAACCCCGACTTCGAGCGCATCTTTCGCATCCACATGAACACGCTCGAATGGCTGCCGACCTTCCTGGTGCCACTGTGGCTCTGCGCCGTCTACTTGAGCGACATCGGCGCCGCGATCCTGGGGCTCGTCTGGATCGGTGGCCGCATCGTCTATTTCCTCGGATACCGGCAAGCGGTAGAGAAGCGTCTGCCCGGATTCTTCATCCAGTCGAGCGTGTGCTTTCTCTTGTTCATCGGCGCAGCCGCGGGCATCGGCATGCACCTCGTCCGCGGTTGACCGTCGGGACCGCATCTCCTCAAAAAAAGATAACGCGCCTGTCGGGACGCGGCGGGCCGATCCGTCCTTGGGCCATCGAAACCACACGAAGTGAGACATCGCCATGCGCCGGATCACCCTTTCCGCCTTCATCAGCCTCGACGGCGTCATGCAGGCGCCGGGCGGCCCACAAGAAGACACGTCCGGCGACTTCAAGCTCGGCGGCTGGACCTTTCCCCACTTCGACGGCGAGCTCGGCGGCGGCGCCATGGGCGAGATCTTCGCTCGCCCGTTCGATCTGCTGCTCGGCCGCAAGACCTACGACATTTTCGCCGGGTATTGGCCCAATGTCACCGATCCGAACAACCCGATCGCCACGCAGTTCAATCGCGTCGCCAAGTATGTCGCTTCGCGTTCGAATCCGCAGTTGACCTGGCACAACAGCCGGTGGCTCGGGCCGGACGTCGTCGCGGCGCTGAAGAAGCTGAAGGCCGAGGACGGTCCCGATCTTCTGGTGCAGGGGTCGAGCGACTTCCTGCAGACCTTGTGGCAGAGCGGCCTCGTCGACGAGTTCACCGTGCTGACGTTCCCGGTGATCCTCGGCGGCGGCAAGCGCCTGTTCGGTTCGGGCGCAACGCCGGTGGGGCTGAAGCTGATCGACGCCAAACCCTATCCGACCGGCGTAATCGTGGCGAAATATCGCCCCGACGGCGCGGTGAAGACGGGCAGCTTCGCCGGTTGAGACGGTTTTGGTGTCGGTCGGCCCAGCAAGATGCGATGGCCCCCGCAATAGCGCGAGGGCCATGACGCGGCCGAGCCGCCCCGGCTCCCGTCAGCAACGCGACACGTTCAGTCATCTGTACAAGTTGCGACTTCGATCGTCTTGCGAGCGCCGGCGGCGCTCGTGCGATCAAGCTGTAAAGCGGCCGCTCCCGATTCAAGTCGCCGCAATCGAAGTTGCCGGACCCTCTCATCGCCCCGCCCGGGCTCGGTCGCATCGGCCGGAAGCATCCGTCCCAGCACGCCCGCCTTGGTCCAGATCAGGTGGAAGGCGACGGCGCCGAGGTGCAGCGCGATCAGGCTGTAGATCGCCCACTGGCCCGCCAGGTGCAGTGAGGTGAACAGCTCGGCACGCGCGGCGTTCGCCCGCAGTATCGTCGGCGTTGGAACAAGGTCGAACAGCTCGACCTGATGCCCGCCATAGGCAGCGGTGAGGAAGCCGGTCACCGGCATCCACGCCAGCGCCAGGAAGAACACGGCGCTGGTCGCATGGGCAAGGCGGCGCTCCCATCGCGCCACTGCTGCCGGATAAGGCGGCGCTCCGTCGAAGCGTCGCCAGATGATCCTGCCGGCGGTGACGAGCAGCACGATCAGGCCGAGCGTCTCGTGCCAGGCGAACAAGGCGGCGCGGGACGGCGCATCGGTGGGCATGTTGGTCATCACCCAGGCGAGCGGCAGGATGGCGAACATGCACAAGGCGGTGACCCAGTGCAGCGCCTGATTGATCGAGGAGTATCGCCTCTGCATGGCGCGACCACCTCATTCGAACCAATAGTCCAGCGTCGCGTCGGACCCTTTGCCGAACTCGCCCTGGAAGCCGCCCTCCCCGCGCAGCCCGGCAAGCTCGCCCGTCCCCGATCCCGGAACGACGAACCACGTGGCCGTGATCCTGCCGTTCTCGACGGTCTCGTGCCCTTGCAGGATGAATGTGCCGCGGCGTCCGCCGAGCGTTCCGCGGAATCGCTGCAGGCTGACGAGGCTGGCCGATCGGTCATCGCGTCGCGCCTGCAGCGCGCGCACCGGCGAATCGCCGTTGATGTCGCCGCTGAATGTCTCGACCAGCCGCACCTCCATCAACGTGGGGCCCCCGTTCTGGTCGTACGGCTTGGCTTCTGAGTTCTCAACGCTGACCTTCGCCACGGCGTGCGTGCGCGTCGGCTGCGCGTGAGATGGCGTCGTGCTCATGTTCGTCTCCTTCGCCTGCAAGGCGCCGGTCGTAGGCGAGGCGCCAACACATAGAATCGTCAACAACGCTATGGTTCGGATGTGCATCGCAGGATCTCCACGTGTTTCGCGTTTCCGCCCGCGCTCGCCCGTATGACACCTGGGGCATGCACAACGTGACGCGAGAGATCGGTGGGACTCGTGCGGCCGCTACAAATCGAGCATGGTGAGGTCGAGCGCGCGCAGCCGCTCCGGGTCCGCGATCGTGTCGATCTCGACGATCTTGCGACCCACGATGGTGAAGCTCATCACCGAGAAGGGCACGCCGTGGCTCAGCACGACCACGCCAGCGGCGCCATTGACCAGCACGGGGCGGAAAGACTCGGCTGGTCGCGCGAATTGCAGCGCCCGCTGCGCGATCGCGGAGGCGCCAAGCAGCAGGGTCGTGACCTGCGGCCGCGCGGCGCCGCCGTCGGTGCGCAGGACGGCCTGCGGGTCGAGAAGCGAGACAAGGTCCTCGAAACGCCCGTCCCGTGCGGCGGCGAAGAAGGCGTCGACCACCTCGCGCTGGCGCGCCACGTCATGATCGCCCGGCGGCGGCGCCGTGCCGCGCACCCGGCGCCGGGCGCGGCTCGCAAGCTGCCGCGCCGCGGCGGGCGAACGTCCGACGAGGCGCCCGATCTCGTCGAAAGGCAGATCGAACATGTCATGCATGACGAACGCGAGGCGCTCGGCCGGCGCCAGGGTGTCGAGGACGACCAGCAGCGCGAGCCCGACCGAGTCCGCCAGGATGGCGTCCTGCTCCGGGTCCTCCGCGCGGGTGACAACGGGATCCGGCAGGTGGACGAGCGGCGCCTCGCGCGCCCTTACGCGACGGGCGCGCAACAGGTTCAGGCACACGCGCCCAACGATCGTCGTCAGCCATCCGTCAAGATTCTCGACCTCTCCGGCATCCGCCCGGCTGACACGCAGCCAGGCGTCCTGGACCGCTTCCTCGGCTTCCGCAAACGAGCCCAGCATGCGATAGGCGATCGCCTGCATATGCGGGCGCCGCTCGTCGAAACGCCGTGCCAACCAATTTCGTGCGTGCGCATCCATTCGGTCACCTTTCCGTATCTCGAGTAGTCAGACTCACTGACCCGCGAGACCGGACCGACGTGACAAGGAACCAAATCGGAACACATGCATGCGGGCCTTGGAACCGCGCGCAAGTTCCTCGTGATTGACGCTGCTAGCGTCTACCGGTTCCGAGGTCGTCCGAATGACCGGCCTTCAGGCGTGGCCACTGGACGATGGGTCGCCCGTCGGTCCGGTAAGTGTGCTCGCCTTCCGGCCATCGCGGCCAGCCGGCCGGCGAGTCCTCCCAGCTCTCTTGCCGGCCATAAACGGTCAGATCGAGGAGCCTGTAGCTGTTGTCCATCGCCTCGACGCCGCGCCGCGTCGTCCAGTACGTCTCGAACACGCGCGATCCTTGGCGCAGGTAGCAGATGATATGCATCATGCCGATGCGGCGGCCGACCAGCAGCGTCTCCAGTGAGGCCTTCGGGGCTGCGTACCACGGCATCTCCCAGCCCATGAAGTCGCGGTAGCGGGCGCTCTCCTCGTACGGACCCTGGCAGATCGTGGCGTAGGTCACGTCGCGCGAATGAATGAAGGAGAGCTCGCGAACCTGCGACGTATAAAAGCTGCACCCCTCGCACTGCTCCGGCGCCGGACGGCCGGCGAACCACATGAAATAGTAGGCGATGAGCATCCGGCGTCCCTCGAATGCATCCAGCAGGGCCACCGGTCCGCGCGCGCTGATGAGCGGCGTCGCGCCGTCCACCTCGACCATGGGAAGCCGCCGGCGCGCGGCCGCGATGGCATCACCCGCCCGCATGTGCGCCTTCTCGCGAACCCGCAAGGCGTCGAGCTCCGCCTGGAAGGTGGCCCGGTCGACGATCTTGGGCGCGCCAACCTGTGTTCCGCGTTCATGATTGGTCATGGTGCCTCTCCTGTCGTTTTCTCCAATAGACATAGCGATCACCGGCCGGACCGCGTGAGTGACAAGTGTGGCGGGATTCTTCTCTCCGTCGGACCACGCAGGGCGTAGCTGCGGCGCCCTGCCAGATCGGCTATCGTCGGGCACAACAGCCCGCACGACAGGAGGCAGTATTGACGGACAGGACATTCGACCGGCGCGACGCGCTCAAGCTGATGGCTGCCGCAGGCGCTGCAGGCATTCCGGCGGCCACGATGATCCCGAGCGCCGCGCGAGCGGCTGCCGCCGCGGCATACGATCCCAGCGGCAAATTCGATCTCGACGTCAGCGACGTCGAGTTTCGCCGCAACAGCAAGGGCCGCATGCTGATGGCGCGCATCTACCGGCCGAAAGGGCCCGGCCCCTTCCCGACGGTTCTCGATCTGCACGGCGGCGCCTGGAATCACAAGGATCGCCATGCCGAGGAGCCGATGGACCGCGCGCTCGCGGCCAGCGGCCTCCTGGTCGTCGCCATCGATATGACGCTCGCGCCCGAGGCGCCCTACCCGGCCTGCGTCCAGGATGCGAACTACGGCGTGCGCTGGCTCAAGCACAAGGCGGCGACGTGGGACGGCGACGTCAGCAGGCTCGGCGTCTATGGCTCCTCGAGCGGCGGCCATGTCGCGGAGCTGCTCGGGATGCGACCGAAGGACCCGCGCTACAACGCGATCCCGCTAACCGACGCGCCGAACATCGACGCCGCCGTCGCCTGGGTGGCGACGCGCTCGCCGATCAGCAACACCTTCGCGCGATATCAGAACGCCGTGAACCGGCACCGCGAGGGCATGATCAAGAACAACACCACGTTCTTCAACCCGTTCGAGACGATCCACGAAGCCAACCCGCAAGAGATCCTCGAGCGCGAGGAGAAGGTCACGCTGGTGCCCCTCCTCGTCATGCAAGGCGCGCTCGACGACAACGTGCTGCCGGAGGCGCAGGAGAAATTCGTCAAAACCTACAAGGCCGCCGGCGGCGATATCGAGTTTCACCTGTTCGCGAATTCCGAGCACGAATGGGTCGCCAAGGAAGGTCCGCAGACCGAAAAGGCGCGCGAGACCGTCAAGGCGTTCATCGCCCGCCGGCTCAAGGCGTGAGCGGACAAGCGCTGCCCGTCATCCGGTTTGAACCCGCGGAGGTGCGATGTCGCCCGTCGTTCGTGTCTCGATCTTGCGTTGCAAGCGCGAGGATTTCGCCACGCTACGCCAGATGATGATGGATTCCTTGGCGCCGCTCGAGCCGGGCATCAGCAAGATGCCCGGGTTCATCCGTTTTTACGCGGGCGCCGACGAGGAGACCTCGTCGCTCAACAACGTCAGCTTTTGGACGAGCCTGGAGCACGCCAAGCAGCTCGATGCATACCAGCCCATGCTCGACCTGGGACGGGAGTTCGTCGCCAAGGGCGCCACGTTCGAACGGCCGGTGATGAACTACACGACGCTGTGGGAATTCCCGCGCTAGGGCATTTTCCCGGTCACGATTCATCGACTCGGGGTCATGGCCGGGCTTGCCGCGGCCATCCCGCTTGCGCCCATTGTGCGTCCGGCCATTGTGCGTGCCCAAGCGGGAAGCCCGCGACTGGCGCGGGCACGAGGCAGAGCCAGCGGAAAGGGCTCTAAACTTGGACTTGTTCGGAGGCCGGGGCCGGCTCGCTGGATCATCGCTTCGGTTGCAGATAGCCCACGATCAGCCGCGTGACCTCGTCGATGAACATGCCTGCGCGCTCGCGCGAGAGGAGCTCGGGTCGCTGCAGGACTGCCGCATGCGTCAAGGCCTCGACCGCGGTGACACAGACGAAGGCGGCCAGATCATGATCATCGGCGCGATGCTCGTTGGCATGCGTCGCCAGATATGCGCGGACCGCTGCATGGATTTCACGATCGAGAGCCTTGATATTTTCGAGGCGTCCGACGCGCGGTACCTGCTCCTCGAGAATTCGGTGCAGCTGGGGCGCAACGCGGTGCGCTTCGATCATGGCGGCAATGAGCGCACGAGCGGCGGTTTCCACCGGCCATGATGCCATCCGGTCGAGCGCCTCGCGAACCTCGCCGGCCATCTCCCGCGTGTGACGGTCGACGACGGCGCTCACCAGCGCTTCCTTGCTCGGGAAGTACTGGTAGAGCGAGCCGATGCTGACCCCGGCAGTCATCGCGATCTTGTTCGTGCTGGCGCGATCGTAGCCTTCCTTGACCAGAATGCGAGCAGTCGCCTCGAGCAGCGCATCCACGGTCAGGCGCGAACGCGCCTGCGATGCCGATTTTCTCGGTTTGGTCGGCGGTTTTCTCGACCTGGTCGGCTTTCGCTGCGGCATCGGTCGCCTCGCGGGGAATGCGAGTAGACAATGTAAGCGATCGCTCACATTATTGTCCACATGACCGAGCACAGCGCACATCTTCCGCACGTCGTGTGGGTGGACGATACGCCGAGCCTGTGGAGCCGCCTCCTCGACGCACTGATACGAATGGTCGGCCGCAGGCGGCAGTGGGCCTCCGCCTCGGCGGTCCATGCGCGCCTGCGCAGATTGGCGCGGCGGCCGGCGTCGCATCGCCCGAGCGGAATGCGGCGCGGCGTCAAGGCGACTCTGCGCGCCGCCGAGGGCTGGCCGGTCTATCACGTCGAGCCGAGGGACGGCCGCGCCGCACACCGCCACGTCGTCTTCCTGCACGGCGGCGGCTACATCAATGAGATCGTCCGTACGCATTGGCGCTTCGTCGATTATCTGACGGCTCGGGCGCATGCGCACTGCGTCGTCCCGATCTATCCGCTCGCCCCGCGGGGCACGGCGGCGGATGTCGTGCCGGCCGCCGGACGACTGTTGCGGGAGGTGCTGGAGACGCTCGGCCCGGAGAATGTGACGGTCATCGGCAACTCCGCCGGCGCCGGCCTCGCCCTGGCGGCAACGCAATGGCTGCGCGACGGGGGATTTTCCCGGCCGAAGGGGCTGGTCCTGATTTCACCCGCGCTCGATGCAACGATGGACTACAGCGAGCAGGCGGCAATCGCGGCCAACGACGTGATGCAGGACATTCCCGGCCTTGCCGAGGCCATGCGCCTCTATGCGGGCGGTCTCGAGATTGCCCATCCGTTCGTCAGTCCGTTGAACGGCAATTTGCACGATTTGCCGGCGATGACGGTTTTCACCAGCACCTTCGATCTCTTCTATCCGGACAGCGTCGCACTGTCGCACAAGGCTGCCCGCGCCGGCGTGCCGATCGAGATGTACGTGCGCAGCGGACTTCCGCACAACTACGCCCTGCTGCCGACGCCGGAAGGCCGCGAGGCGCGCGACATCATCGCCCGCCTCGTCGCGGAGTAGCGGCAGGCGCGCGGGCCGCGGGTTCAGGCTACTCCTGCGCGTGATGACGCGGCCACTGCCGCACGGTGGCGTCTTGAAGTACGCTGGCCCTGCCGATATTCGGGATAGCCATGACGTCGACCATCTTCACCGGCATCATTCCGGCGCTGATGACGCCGTGCACCGCGCGGCGCGAACCGGACTTCGACGCACTTGTGCACAAAGGCAAGGAGCTCGTCGGCCTCGGCATGTCGGCGGTGGTCTATTGCGGCTCCATGGGCGACTGGCCGCTGCTCTCCGATGAGCAGCGCAAAGAAGGCGTCGAGCGGCTGGTGCAGGCGGGCCTGCCGGTCATCGTCGGCACCGGCGCGCAGAGCCCGATGCGCGCCGCCGCGTTCGCGGCGCATGCCGAGAAAGTCGGCGCCGCGGGGCTGATGATCATCCCGCGCGTGCTGTCGCGCGGCTCCTCGGCCGCGGCGCAGCGCGCCCATTTCGAGGCGGTGCTGGAAGCAGCCGACGGCTTGCCGTCGGTCATCTACAACAGTCATTATTATGGTTTCGAGACCCGGGCCGACCTCTTTTTCGAGCTGCGGCGCAAATACAAGAACCTCGTCGGCTTCAAGGAGTTCGGCGGCGCCGGGCCGTTGCGCTATGCCGCCGAGCATATCCGCGGGGCCGATCCCGACGTGATGCTGACGATCGGCGTCGACACGCAGGTGGTGCACGGCTACGTGAACTGCGGCGCCGTGGGCGCCATCACGGGGGTCGGCAATGCGCTCCCGCGGGAGGTGCTGCTGCTGGAAGCGCTGTGTCGGAAGGCCGTGGCCGGGGATGTAACCGCAAGGCGGCAGGCGGAGGAGCTCGAGCGCGCGCTCGGCATTCTGTCATCGTTCGACGAAGGGCCCGACCTCGTGCTGTTCTACAAGCACCTGATGGTGCTCGAAGGCAATCCCGAGTACGAGCTGCATTTCTGCCCGACCGACGCCTTGTCGGGGAGCCAAAAACGTTACGCCGAGGACCAGCTGAAGCTGTTCAAGTCCTGGTACAGCGACTGGTCGAAGACGGTTGGATAATGCAGATGCGGGTGATCGACAGCCACACCGAAGGCGAGCCGACACGGGTCATCGTCGACGGCGGCCCCCCGCTGGGCTCCGGCCCGCTGACCGAGCGCCGCCAGCGCTTCGCCGACGCGTTCGACCACTATCGCAGCCGCGCCGTGAACGAGCCGCGCGGCTATGATGCGATCGTCGGCGCGCTGCTGTGCGAGCCGTACGACAAGAGCTGCACCGCGGGCGTGATCTTCTTCAACAATGTCGGCTACATCGGCATGTGCGGCCACGGCACGATCGGGCTCGCGGTCACGCTGGCGCATATGGGGCGGATCGGGCCGGGCCAGCACCGGATCGAAACGCCGGTCGGGGCGGTCGGCGTCGCGCTCACATCGCGCAACGAAGCGACCATCGAGAACGTCGCCAGCTATCGCTTTCGCGAGAATGCGACCGTCGACGTGCCCGGCGTGGGCCGATTCTCGGGCGACGTGGCGTGGGGCGGCAACTGGTTCTTCTGCGCCCGCGAGGCGCCGGTTGCGCTCACGGTGGCCAACATCGGCGAGCTCACGCGTATCGCCGGGGCCCTCAAGGGCGAACTCCTGCGGCAAGGCATCACGGGCCGCGACGGCGCGCCGGTCGATCACATCGAATTTTATGGCCCGCCGACCCGGCCGGGCGCGCATAGCCGCAATTTCGTGCTCTGCCCCGGCGGCGCCTACGACCGCTCGCCCTGCGGCACCGGCACCAGCGCCAAGATCGCGTGCCTCGCCGCCGCCGGCGAGCTCGCGCCCGGCGAGCCCTGGGTGCAGGAGAGCATCATCGGCAGCCTGTTCACGGCGCGCTACCGGACCGGAGAAGCCGGCGCGATCATTCCGAGTATCACCGGCCGCGCCTACGTGACCGGCGAGGCGACGCTGCACCGCGACCCGGACGACCCTTTCGGCGACGGCTTGCACGCGACCTGAACGTAAGCGTGGCGCGCCATCTCCGCGCCAGATCGCTTCGGTTCCGCAATGGTCCTAACAAGTCGCGTGCGGCCCGTGCCATTCCATGCCGCCTGCATCATCCAACTTGACGGAAAAACTTATAACAGCATTTCGCCAAGCCGCCGTGATCGAGGCAAGCTTTGATCGCGGCATCTTTTGCTGCTTCGAAAGTACCTCCATGACCGATGCCGACGGCACCAGTTATAGGACACCACGATTTGACCGTGATATTCTTTGCATCGGCCTGGACGGTGGCAGCGAGCGAGAGTACCAATGCGATCAGCATAACGTGTCTCATAATTGACCCTCCCGAAAATAACATTGATGAAAAACTGCCCCCGAACGATCAGTATGTCAAATGTAGACTCCCATCTTTTCCACTTCCTCCTCCTCGGCGCCACCATCGCCGTAGCGGCGCCACCGGCTGGGGCTCAGCCGCGGAATGCCGGCTCGGTGCAGCGCGGGGGCGTTTCAATAACGGTGCACCATTTACACGATCGTTCTGTTTTTTGCATAGATGCCGACGCAACCCATAAGATATCCGCTGAATACGGTATTGAGTTCAGGGTTCCCAAAAAAGACATCCAACTGTGGTCCGAAAGATTTCCGAAGGTCGTGAACGGAGAGGGTCGGTATTTTTCTTTGCCTCTTCAAGTCGAGCTAATGGCCCGAGGCGACGTCATCGGTCGACACGTGACTGTCGAGCTCGGCGCCTGCTCATCTGAGGCGCTTTGCGACAACATCACATTTGACCTCGCGGTGCCCCGAGATGACGCGCGCGGCGAGCGGCAAGCAATGCGTTGCGACCATCAATGACTTTGCAGCGCCTACCTCATGCGGAGCCGCTTCAATCGTCACCTTCGATAGCGGCGCTGGATCAGGATATTTGCCGTCGCCGTCAGGGCCAGCGTTGCGCCCATGAGGATGAACGCGGCCGAGGCGCCGAACGGCCAGTTGTTGAGCTGGAATTGCCCATAGACCAGCGGGCCCATCATCTTGAACGTGGGCCCGCCCAGCAGCACCGGCGTCGCATAGGCGTTCATGCTCAATATCAGCGTCAGGATCGTGCCTGCCAGGATGCCGGGCAGCGCCATCGGCCAGAGCACGCGACGAAACATCGTCATCGGTCCGGCGCCGAGGCTGAAGGCCGCCTCCTCCAGGCTGCGATCGATCCCCTCGATCACGCTCTGCAGCGTCAGCACCATGTAGGACAGGTTGATGGTGACGATTCCGGCGACGACCGCGGTCTCGGTGTACATGATGGTCAGCGGTTGCGTGATGACGCCGAGCTGCATCAGCGTGACGTTGAGAAAGCCCTTGGAGCCGAACAGCACCATCCATCCGGCCGCGCGCACGGCATTGCCGACGAACAACGGCAACACCACCAGCATGATCAGCACGTTCTTGAACCGCGTCCGGGTGCGCGCCAGCACATAGGCGAGCGGCAGCCCCATCACCAGGCAGATGGCGGTGCAGAGAATCGCCACGCGCAGCGTCGTCCACAGCACGCCGGTGTAATAAGGGTCGGACACGAACTTCACGTAGTTCGCGAACGAGAACGCGTCCACCATCATGAGGCGCGGATCGAACTTGTTGAAGCTGTAGCGCAGCAGGATCGCGAGCGGCAGCAGCACGCCGGCGGCGACATACACGGTCGCCGGCCCGACCAGCGTCGCGGCCGAGAGCAGCGAGGTGGGCTTTTCGTCAGCGAGGGCTTGTGCGCGAGCGAGCGCCGCCATGGTTGCCTCACAGAATCCTCATCCTGAGGAGCCTCTCCTCGCGGAGCGGAGAAAGGCGTCTCCAAGGGGTGAGCCGAGAACGCAAACGGCGCCGCCTTCCCTGGCCATGGTTCGAGACGCGAGGCCTGCGGCCTCGCTCCTCACCATGAGGAGGAGATTTTGGCGGCGCCCATTCAGCGCCTACCCCTTCAGGGTCTTGTCCCACCATTCCTTGAAGGCGACGTCGTTCTTGGTCATGTACTCGTAGTCGAGGTTGACGAGCTTCTTGATCTCGTCGGGCGTGAAGCCGATGCGCTTGTTGAGATCGGGCGCGACCACCGCGTTGGTCACCGTCGGGTTGTAGCCCATGTCGACCGCGAACGCCTCCTGCGCACTTTTGTCCAGCATGGCGTCCAGATAGGCGTAGCCGCCCTCCTTGTTGGGAGCGTTCTTCGGGATCACGAAGCCCGACACGTAGGCGAGTGCGCCTTCCGACGGCGTGAACGCCTCGACCGGAATCTTCGCGTTCTGCCACTGCACGACGCGCGCCTTCCACATCACGCCGATGCCGAACTCCTCCTGCTTGAGCCCTTCCGCGAACGCCTCGTTGGTCGGGTAGATGCGCATGCCGGCCTTCTTGCACTCGAGCAGCAGCTTCTTGCCGGGCTCGAGATCGTTGACCTTGCCGCCGGCCGCGAGCGTCGCGGCGACGCCCGTGTACTGGTATTGGATATCGATGATCGCGAGCTTGTTGCCGTGCTTGGGATCGAACACGTCCTTGTAGCTCCTGAGCTCCGCGCCGGGAAAAAACTTCGGATTGTAGACGCCGACCTTGCCGGAATAGATGTGGCCGACGCCGTAGGGATACTTCATCGACGGCAGCAGATTGGGCGCGTTCTTGAGCTTGCTGTAGTCGATCGGCAGCACCACCCCGGCATCGTGCATCTGGAACATGTTGAGCGCCGAGAGGCCCTGCACGTCGGACGTGCCGCGCGGCAGCCGCCGCTCCGCCAGCATCTTCGAGCGCCGCTCGGGATCGCCGGCCTGGTCCTGCACGACCTCCCAGCCCTCCTTGATCAGGATCGGCACCTCGATGTTCTTGTGCAGCAGGCGCGCATAGTCGCCGCCCCAGGTGCCGACGACGATGCGGCCTTTCGGTTGCGCCGATGCGGTGCGCAGCAGGCCGCTGGCGCCGGCGAGTGCGGCGGCGCCGAGCAGAACCTCGCGACGGGTATTTGACCTGGACATGATCGCCTCCGGGCGTTGGTCGTTTACGGGAGTCTATGACGGAAAGACGCGGCCTGTCGATTTGCTCCAGCCGACTTGAACCTGCTCGCCGATCGCCGGCAGCGGCCGGTCGGGCCGGTTCTGGATCTGCACGATCACCCTCTCGAGCGGCGACAAGCGAACGTGCAAATCCACCTGCGACCCCAGATAGGAGATGAATTCCACGGTGCCGGGCAAGTCGTTGTCCATCGCCGGAGACGCGCTCGACACCAGGGCGAGCCGTTCCGGGCGCAGCGCCAGCGACGCATTGCCCGTAACGTGCCCTGATGCTTGCCCCGTTGCGGCGCCATCGCAAGCGACGACGAGGCCTCCGACCGAGACAAAACGTCCCGGCCCGTCCAGCCGGCCCTCGATGAAGCTCGAGCGCCCGACGAAATCGGCAACGAATCTGTCCGCCGGCCGCTCGTAGAGATCCTGCTGCGTTCCGATCTGACGGATGCGCCCCTCGCTCATGACCACGAGGCGATCCGCCATGGTCAGCGCCTCCTCCTGGTCGTGCGTCACCATCACGGTCGTCAACCCGAGCTTGCGCTGCAGCTCGCGGATCTCGACCCGCACGTCCTGGCGCAGCTTGGCGTCGAGATTGGACAGCGGCTCGTCGAGCAGCAGCACGTCGGGATGGAAGACCAGCGCGCGGGCGAGCGCCACACGCTGCTGTTGGCCGCCCGACAGCTGCCGCGGCAGCCGGTCGCCGAGATGATCGAGGCGCACCAGGCGCAAGGCCTCGGCGATGCGTGGCGCCATCTCGGCCTTCGGCACCTTGCGCATCTCGAGGCCGAACGCGACGTTCTCGGCCACCGTCATATGCGGAAACAGCGCGTAGCTCTGGAACACGAGCCCGGCATTGCGCCGCCACGGCGGCAGCGTGGTGATGTCGCGCTCGCCGAGATGAACGCTGCCCGACGTCGGCTCGATGAAGCCGGCGACGATGCGCAACGTCGTGGTCTTGCCGCAGCCCGACGGGCCGAGCAGCACGACGAACTCGCCGTCGGCGACGTCGAGCGTCAGATCGTCGGCGGCCTTGAAGTCGCCGTAGCGCTTGGTGATGCCGGTGAGCCGCAGCCGCGCCATATCACATCACCCGGTCAGACCACGCGGCCGATGCGGACGAAGCGATCGGTGATCAGCATGATGGCGCCGATGAACAGGATCTGCAGCACCGAGACGGCCGCGATCGTCGGGTCGATCTTCCATTCGAGATACTGGAGGATCGCGATCGGCAATGTCGTGCGGCCGGGGCCGACCAGAAAAAGACTCATCTCCAGGTTTCCGAACGAGGCGATGAAGCTGAACAATGCGCCTGCGACGATGCCCGGCAGGATCGCCGGCAAGGTGATCCGGCGGAACGTGGTGAGGCGATTGGCGCCGAGGTTCTGTGCGGCTTCCTCGACGGTGCGATCCATGCCGACGAGACTCGCCGTGATGAGGCGCACCGTCCACGGGATGGTGATCAGCACATGCGCCGTAATCAGGCCCACGAGCGAGCCGAGGATCGGCAGCTCGGTCGCGATCTCGGTCTCGACGTGGAAACAATAGATCGCGATGCCGAGCACGATGCCGGGCACGATCAGCGGCGTCAGCAGCAGGTTGCTCAACGCCGCCCGCCCGACGAAGCGCGCGCGTGTGAGCGCGACGGCGGCCGGGATGCCGAGGGTGAGGCCGATCGATGTCGCGATCACCGCGATCTGCAGGCTGAGCAGGAAACCCGACACGAACCGGTCGTCGCCCGGAATGGCGCGAAACCACCGCAGCGAATAGCCCTCCGGCGGGAACGAGGGGATCTCCTGCCTGAAGAACGCGAGCCAGATCACGAAAACGATCGGCAGCAGGATATAGGCGAGCGAGAGCCCCGCCGCGGCCTTGAGCGCCAGGCGGCCGATGGAACGCGAAGAGGTCAAACCAGCCACGGTGCTTCAGCCCGCTTGGTTTATCGTAGGGTGGGCAAAATCGCCTTCTCCGCCCCCTCCGCGTGGGCAAAGGCGCATCGGCGATTTTGCCCACGCGGAGAGGACCGAGCCATGCTGCCTTTCCCACACCACGAGCCTAGTTCAGCCTGTTCTTGTGCAGCACCCCGCCCTTCATGATCAGCGACAGATGCTTCCCCTGATCACCGAGCAGCGCGAGGTTCGCCAAAGGATCCCCATCGACCACGATCAAGTCCGCAAAGGCGCCCGGCTGCAGCGTGCCGACCTTGCCGGGCAAGCGCAGCACCTCGGCCCCGATGGTGGTGGCCGAGCGGATGATCTCGATCGGCGCGACGACCTCCGCCCGGATGACGAACTCGCGCGACTGGTCCCAGTGCAGCTCGCCGAGCAGGTCGCTGCCATAGGCGACCGGAATGCCGTGGCGCTTGCACACCTCGAGCGATTTCAATCCGCCTTCCAGCACGATGTCGTTCTTGGCGAGGCTTTCGGCCGTCATGCCGAACTGCGCGGCGCGATCCTTCATGGCGTAGTAGGTGACGAGATTTGCGACCAGGTACATCCCCTTGGCCTTCATCGCCTTGGCGCTCTCGTCGTCGATGAGGTTGCCGTGCTCGATAGTGCGCACGCCGAGGCGCGCCGCGCGCGTGATCGCCTCCGCCGTATAGGCGTGCGCGCAGACGTAGCGGCCGAATGCGGCCGCCTCCTCCACGGCGGCGCTGATCTCGCCGTCGGAAAATTGCAGGCTGTCGAGCGGGTCGTACGGCGAGGCGACGCCGCCGGACATCATGATCTTCACATGGTCGGCGCCCTGGCGCATCTGCTCGCGCGCCGCCTTGCGCACCTCGTCGGCGCCGTCCGCGATCGCGGACTTGAACATGAGGCCGTTGCAGCAGGCGCATTCGTCCTTGAAGCCGAAGCTGGTGCGCCGGCGCGAATCCGAATGCCCTCCGGTCGGCCCGATCGACTTGCCGGCGATGTACAGCCGCGGGCCGACGATGTGCCCGGCCTCGATCGCGGTCTTGACGCCCCAGTCGGCCCCGCCGGTGTCGCGCACGGTGGTGAAGCCGCGGTCCAGCATGGCGCGCAGCCGCGTCGCGGCGCGCGCAGTCAGCAAGGTCATCGGCATCGCCTCGAGGAAGCGGATGTTGACCTCGCTGTGCATCGCGTGCACGTGGCTATCGATCAGCCCCGGCATCAAGGTGCGCTTGCCGCAGTCGATCACCGCGGCGTCGGGAGCCTTGATGGGCGCATCGCTCAATTGCTTGACCTCGTCGCCCTCGACCAGCAGCTCATAGCCGCCGCGCCGCTCGCCATACGCCGGCTCGAGCAGCTCGAAATTCCTGAACAGGATCTGTTGCGACATCCGACCTCGACTTTTTTCTTCACCCTCCCACGAAGCGCGAGGGTCGACCGTCCGAGCGTAGCGAAGACGGTCGGGGTGGGGTGCCGGTGCCGCAGCCACCCCGGCCCGCTCGCTTCGCTCGCGACCCTCCCGCTTCAGGGAAGGGTAAAGGCCTCCATCACTGCAGCCGGTTCTTGTGGAAGCGCCCGCCCTTCATGATCGCCGACAGGTGCTGGCCCTGCCCCTGCAGCCGCGTCAGGTCCTCGAGCGGATTGCCGTCGACCACCAGGAGGTCGGCGAACGCGCCCGGCTCGAGGCAGCCGAGCTTGCCCTCCTGGCGCACGATTTTTGCACCGATCGTCGTCGCGGAGCGGATGATCTCGGCCGGCGAGAGCACCTCGGCGCGCAGCGTGAACTCCTGCGACTGCGCCGCCTGCAGCTGGCCGAGCAGGTCGGTGCCGTAGCCAACCGGCACGCCGTGCCGCTTGCAGATTTCCAGCGATTTGAGCGCGCCGCCGATGACGAGGTCGTTCTTCGCCAGCATGTCGGCGCCCATGCCGTACTCGGCCGCATGCTTCTTCATCTCGAAATAGGTGACCAGATTGGCGATCAGGAACATGCCCTTCTGGGCCATCAGCTTCGCCGAAGCATCGTCGATCAGGTTGCCGTGCTCGATGGTGCGCACGCCGGCCTTGGCGGCGCGCGTGATCGCTTCCGGCGTATACGCATGCGCGCAGACGTAGCGGCCGAACGCGCTCGCCTCCTCCACCGCGGCCCCGATCTCCTCCATCGAGAACTGCAGGCTGTCGAGCGGATCGTACGGCGAGGCGACGCCGCCCGACATCATGATCTTCACTTGGTCGCAGCCCTGGCGCATCTCCTCGCGCACGGCGCGGCGGACCTGGGCGGCGCCGTCGGCGACGCCCATCGCGAACGCCATGGCGTTGCAGCAGTGGCAGCGCGGGCCGAAGTCGGTGCGGCGGCGCGCATCGCTGTGGCCGCCGGTGGGCCCGATCGCCTTGCCGGCGATGAACAGTCGCGGTCCCGCCAATAGCCCCTTCTCGGTCGCCTCCTTCAGCCCCCAGTCGGCGCCGCCGGTGTCGCGCACCGTGGTGAAGCCGCGGTCGATCATGCCGCGCATCAGCGCGGCGGCGCGTGCCGTCATCAGCGTCAGCGGCACGCTTTCGAGGTTGCGGATCGCGACCTCGGACAGGACCACGTGCACATGACTGTCGATCAGCCCCGGCATCAGCGTGCGCCCGCCGCAGTCGATGACGTCGGCACCGGCGAGCTTGATCGGCTTCGCCGCGACCTCCCTGATCAAGTCGCCTTCGACGACGAGCTCGTGGCCGCCGGCGACCTCGCCGGCCTCCGGATCGAGCAGCTCGAAATTCTTGAAATGATAGAAAGACAAGGCAGGTTCTCGGTCGCGCGGACGATGATCGAACTCTCCTATGCCAACCCGCTGTCGTCAATGGCGCGGCTTTTGCCCACCCTGTCGCAGGTCGTCGCACGCAAGGCGAGCAGCGGCGCCGCGCTGCGGCCTGCGGATTGACAGCCGTGACGTCGCTACGCTACGTAGCGTAGCATGAGGAGTGAGGCCCGCATCCGACTTCTCGCGGCCGCCCGTAGCATCCTTCGCCGCGACGGCTACGCGAAGCTCACGATGGAACGCGTATCGGCGCGATCTCGCGTCGCGAAAACCACGCTTTACCGGCACTGGCCATCGAAAGCCCGGCTGTGCATGGATCTTTATCTCGACGAAGCCGCCCGTGTCCTGCGCGATCCCGACACCGGCGATGTCGGGCGCGACCTGAGGGAAATCGCCGCCATGGTCGTGCGCCTGCAAACGCGCACCGTGGCGGGCCCGGCCTTCGTCGGGCTGATGTCCGAGGCGCATGCGGATCGCGAGACCTTCTCCGCCTTCACGGCGCGCCGTCGCGAGCTGACCCGCCGCGTGCTCGAGCGCGGCATGAGCCGCGGGCAACTGCGCCGCGATACCGACATCGACCTGGTGATCGATGCGCTCGGCGGGGCCGTCACCTTTCGCCTGCTGCAGGGGCATGCGCCGCTCGGCAGACGATTCACCGACAGCCTGATCGATCTCATCCTGCAGGGATGCGAGGAGGGGCCGTGAGCATCCACGTCGTGCGCACGCTCAGCGACTATCCTGCCGGATTGATCGGCACGATTTCGGCGCTCTTCGGACGCACGATCGCGGCAAGCCACGGCGTCGACTGGACGCTCGACGTGATGCTGGCGGAAGAGCAATGCGCATTCTTCCGGCGATTTGATCCGGACTGCGACCGGGTCTGGGTCGCGCTGGCAGGAGCCGTTCCGATGGGCGGATTGACGATCGAGGGCCCGCGCGATCCAGCCGCTTCCGCCCGCCTGCGCTTCTTCATTCTGGACGAATCGTTGCGCGGACGAGGCGTCGGACGGCGACTGCTTGCCGACGGCATCGAATACTGTCGGACCAAAGGCTGGCAGGGTATCTATCTGACGACGCTGCCCGGCCTCGACGCCGCGCTGCATCTCTATCGCGACGCGGGGTTCATACTGAAAGGAGAGACACCCGGCTCTTTCCACGGCAGCAATTACGCCGAGCAGATCTACGAACGCCTTCTGTGAGGCCATCATTGAGGCGAGCCAACGCCGCGGCGGCGTAAGTCCGCATGGGAGCGACGCGCATTGCGGGAACGGCGGTCCCGGATTGCGGCGCTTCGCGCCTCCATCCAGGCTCCCAGCTAATTTAGCGATCGGCGCTCGCATGCCAGCGCGGCCGGTAGCCCACCGACAGCACCGCAAGGATCGCCGGCGGCGTCAGCACATCGACGGTGAGCCTGCGCGGCCGCGCTTTGCGCCCGTCGTATCCCCGCGGCGTCCAGTGCAGCAGCCCATCGCCGCGGACGGCGAAAGCCTCGCCATCCAGCGCGATGAACGCGCCGTCGGGCAGTGCATCGATCGCGCGCCGGTGCAGACGCTTGGCCCGCCCGCACAGGCGCTCGTCGTGCATGACGTCGTCCATCTCGTCGGCCAACGGCCGTGCGCCGAGCCCGCCCGCCTCGCGCCAGCTCTCGGCAAATGCCTCCGCGTCCGCACGGCGGCACTCGAAGCACGGCCGATGGCCGGCCGCGAGCGCGGTCGGCTCGTCGAGAAAGAACAGCTCCGTATAGAAGCGGCCCCAGACGTCGCGGTGGCGGCCCTTGAACTCGAGCACGCAGCAGATCCAACGCCGCGACACCCAGCGCCGCCGCGTCAGCGTGCGCGCGTCGGTGTGGAAGCGGCCGCCGCGGTTGCCGAACAGCGTGCCGCGCGCCGGCACGGCCAGCAATTCGCCGAACGGGTCGACGCGGTTTTGCAGCGGCATGGTCGTCATTATACCATGTCGGGTCCGCCGCGCCGATGTCGGCGCTCATGCGTGTCGTAAGCACACGAGTTGTCCGGGTTAGGTAGCACACGAGTTGTCCGGTTTTCTGGGCCTGCGAGGAGCAGGACCGATGAACCGGACAGCGTGGCTACAGGACCGCAGGATGCAGAAGTTTCGGGACGTTTTGAGCCGC
>DATGLS010000033.1:0-20187 GCA_035293985.1 Xanthobacteraceae bacterium | reverse complement strand
TTCTGCGGAAACACGCGCATGAGAGATTGATCACCGACGTCTCAAGGCTTCGTCCCCACCTTTGCACGATCATCCCGCGACACACCTGCCGAGGCCAATGCCTCGGCAGAAAAACAATCGCGCCTCATTGCTTGACAGGGGGCATAAGAGCAATCTCGATCCGCGAATGCCTGCGCTCGCGGGTCGAGATTGCTTCGGCGCTGCGCGCCTCGCATTGACCGGGTTGGGCGCCTTGACCCCCGCGCGCCCTGCGGGCTAAATCCTTGACCGAGCAAGCAAACAGCCGCCATTCCGCGTCATGATCGTCCTGGTCGACAACTACGACAGCTTCACGTTCAACCTCGTCCATTACCTCGGCGGGCTCGGCGCAGACGTGGTCGTCCACCGCAACGACAAGATTGCCGTTGACGAGGTGCTCGCCGCCGATCCGGACGCGATCGTGCTGTCGCCCGGCCCGTGCACGCCCAACGAGGCCGGCATCTGCCTTGCCCTGATCGACGAGGCCGCGAAAACCATACCGATTCTCGGCGTCTGCCTCGGCCACCAGGCGATCGGCCAGGCCTTCGGCGGCGACATCGTGCGCGCGCCGGTGCCGGTGCACGGCAAGCTCTCCGAGGTGACGCACGGCGGCAAGGGCCTCTTTCGCGGCATCAACGGCCCGTTCCGCGCCACGCGCTATCACTCGCTGGTGGTCGACCGAAAGACGATGCCGAAGGACCTGACCGTCACAGCCGAGGCCGACGACCACCTGGTGATGGGGCTCGCCCATAATTCGCTGCCCGTGCACGGCGTCCAATTCCATCCCGAGAGCATCGCGTCCGAGCACGGACATCTGATGCTGCGCAACTTCCTCGACATCGCCGACGACTGGAACGTCGCCACCGGCCGCCGCGGCGCCGCTGCGCGCACCGCCAAGCCGCACGCGCCAGGGAAATCGACCCCACGCTCACGTCCTGCCCCGCGCCTCGCCGCGCATTGAGAGGCACACGCATGGATCTCAAGGCGCTGATCGGACAGGCCGCGACCGGCGCCGCGCTGACGCGCGAGCAGGCGGCGATCGCCTTCGACCTGATGATGTCGGGCGAGGCGACCCCCTCGCAGATGGGCGGGCTGCTCATGGCGCTGCGGGTGCGCGGCGAGACCGTCGAGGAGATCACCGGCGCCGTCTCGGCGATGCGCTCGAAGATGCTGCGCGTGATCGCGCCGGACGATGCGATCGACGTGGTCGGCACCGGCGGCGACGCATCCGGCTCCTACAACATCTCGACCTGTGCGGCCTTCATCGTCGCCGGCGCCGGCGTGCCGGTTGCCAAGCACGGCAACCGCGCGCTCTCGTCGCGCTCGGGGGCGGCGGACGTGCTCGCGGCGCTCGGCGTGCGCATCGACCTTCCGCCCGACCATATCAGCCGCTGCATCGCGCAAGCCGGCATCGGCTTCATGTTCGCGCCGGCGCATCATCCGGCGATGCGCCATGTCGGTCCGACCCGCGTCGAGCTCGGCACCCGCACGATCTTCAACCTGCTCGGGCCGCTGTCGAACCCGGCCGGCGTCAAGCGGCAGATGGTCGGCGTGTTCTCCAAGCAATGGATCGAGCCGCTCGCGCATGTGCTGCGCAACCTCGGCTCCGAGCGCGCTTTCGTGGTGCACGGCTCGGACGGCCTCGACGAGATCACCATCGCGGGCCCGACCGCGGTCGCCTCGCTCGACCACGGCGAGGTGAAGACCTTCGATATCGCGCCCGAGGACGTCGGCCTTGCGCGCGCCAAGCCGGAAGCGCTACGCGGCGGCGACGCCGACCACAACGCCAAAGCACTGCTCGCCGTGCTCAAAGGCCAGCGCGGGCCGTTCCGCGACGTCACGGTGCTCAATGCCGCAGCCGCCCTCGTGGTCGCCGGCAAGGCCGCCGACCTCAAGGCCGGCGTCGCACTCGCCGAGAAGTCGATCGATTCCGGCACGGCGGAGGGCGCGCTCGAGCGCTTGATCGTCGTGTCCGGTGGCTGACTCGAGGAGGCGCCAATGGCGGACATCCTGGACCGTATCGAGGCGTACAAGCGCGACGAGATCGCGGCCGCGAGGCGCGCGCGCAGCCTCGCCGAGATCGAGGCGCTCGCCAGGCAGGCATCGCCGCCGCGCGGCTTCCTCGCCGCGATCGAACGTCATCACGCTGCCGGACGCCACGCGCTCATCGCCGAGATCAAGAAGGCGAGCCCGTCGAAGGGCCTGATCCGCGCCGATTTCGATCCCCCGACGCTGGCGCGCGCCTATGCGGCGGGCGGCGCCACGTGCCTGTCGGTGCTCACCGACACGCCCTCGTTCCAGGGCACGCCCGAGCATCTCGTCGCGGCGCGCGGCGCGGTCGCGCTCCCGGTGCTGCGCAAGGACTTCATGTACGACCCCTACCAGGTCGCGCAGTCGCGCGCGCTCGGCGCCGATTGCATCCTGATCATCATGGCGGCGCTCGATGACGCGGCCGCGCACGAGGTCGAGGCGGCCGCGCACAGCTTCGGCATGGACGTGCTGGTCGAGGTGCACGACGAGGCCGAGCTCGACCGCGCGTTGCGGCTGAAGTCGCGCCTCATCGGCATCAACAACCGAGATCTGAAAACCTTCGCGACCTCGCTCGCGGTGAGCGAGCGCCTCGCCCCGCGCGTGCCGCGCGACCGCGTCCTCGTCGGCGAAAGCGGCATCTTCACCCCCGCCGATCTCGCCCGCCTCGCCGAGGTCGGCATCGCGACCTTCCTGGTCGGCGAAAGCCTGATGCGGCAGGACGATGTGACGGCGGCGACGAAAGCGCTGCTGATGCAGGCGTCTGCGTCTGCGGCTGAGTAGAGCTTTCGCCATGGTCGGAGCACAGTCTCTCCGCTGCTACCTGCCCGCCCGTTGGCCGGGAGGGTCGAGCGACGCAGCGAAGCTGCGGCGGTGGGGAGGCTTCGTTTGCTCCGTCGCCGTTGTACGCGCCCACACCGCCCGCTCCGCGCAAGCGGCGCCCCTCACCCCTGGCCCCTCCCCGCCATTCGCTGCGCGAATGGGGGGAGGGGAACACTGACAGCGTGCCATGCCATGACGCGCAAGCTCACCCACATCTCCGCCGGCGGCGAGGCGCGCATGGTCGACGTCTCGGAGAAGCCCGCGACCGAGCGCGTCGCGACAGCGCAGGGGCGCGTCGCCATGTCGGCAGAGACACTCGCGCTCGTTCTCTCCGGCAATGCCAAGAAGGGCGACGTGCTCGGCGCCGCCCGCATCGCCGGCATCATGGCGGCGAAGCGCACGCACGAGCTGATCCCGCTGTGCCATCCCCTCCCCGTCTCCAAGGTCGAGGTCGACATCACGCCGGAGGAGGATCCTCCCGGCCTCGCGGTGCGGGCGACCGTGAAGGTCACCGGCCCGACCGGCGTCGAGATGGAGGCGTTGACGGCGGTGTCGGTCGCCTGCCTCACCATCTACGATATGGTCAAGGCGGTAGAGCGCGGCATGCGCATCGAGGACATCCATCTGGTCGAGAAGCGCGGCGGCAAGTCCGGACACTATCGAGTGCGCGCGTGATCCCGAAAATTGGCCGCCGGTTTTCGGATCAGATCAGGCGCCAACGACAAAGGAGTAAACCGTGGCGTTGCTTTCGGTCGCGGACGCCCAGGCGCTTGTGCTGAAGGAGGCGCGCCCCCTCCCCATCGAGAACGCTCCCCTCGCGGCCGCGCACGGCCGCGTGCTCGCCGCCGATCTCGCATCATTGCGCACCCAGCCGCCCGCCGCCGTGTCGGCGATGGACGGCTACGCGGTGCGCGCCGCCGACGTCGCGAGCGCACCGACGCGGCTCAAGCTCATCGGCGAGGTCGCGGCCGGCCACCCGTTTGATCATCCTGTCGGCGCGGGCGAGACCGCGCGCATCTTCACCGGCGGCGTCGTGCCGCCCGGCGCCGACACCATCGTGATCCAGGAGCACACCGCGCGCGAGGGCGACACCGTCATCGTGCAGAAGCCGGCCGGCCCGGGCCGCCATATCCGCGCCGAGGGGCTCGACTTCCGCGCCGGCGAGACGCTGCTCGCCGCCGGCCATCGCCTCACCGCCCGCGATCTCGCACTCGCGGCCGCCATGAACCACCCGACCGTGCCGGTGCATCGCCGCGCCAAGGTCGCGATCCTCGCGACCGGCGACGAGCTGGTGCGCCCCGGGACGACGCCGGCGCACGGCCAGATCGTCTATTCCAACGGCTTTGCGCTCGCCGCGCAGGTCGCCGCCGAGGCCGCCGACGTGATCGACCTCGGCATCGCGCCCGACCGCCTCGACGCGACGATCGCGGCGGTGCGCCGCGCCCGCGAGCTCGCGGTCGACGTGCTGGTGACGACCGGCGGCGCCTCGGTCGGCGACCACGACCTGGTGCAGAAGGCCTTCAGGGCCGAAGGCATGGCGCTGTCGTTCTGGAAGATCGCGATGCGCCCCGGCCGCCCGCTGATGTATGGCCGTCTCGGCCATATCGACGTCCTCGGCCTGCCCGGGAACCCGGTCTCGGCCTTCGTCTGCGGCGTGCTGTTCCTCGTCCCGCTGCTGCGCCGACTCGCCGGACGGCATGATCTCGGGCCTGATTGCGAATCGGCGATTCTCGGGCGCGACCTTCCGGAGAACGACGAGCGCGCCGATTATCTGCGCTCGGAGCTCGTAATTCGCGCCGACGGGATCGCGGTTGCAACGCCCTTTCCGGTGCAGGACAGTTCCATGCTGTCGCCGCTCGCCAAGGCAGGTTGTCTCGTGATCAGAGAGCCTTACGCGGCACCGGCGAAATCGGGCAGCGGTTGTGCCATCGTAAAGCTCGCGTTCTGAACTTCGCCGAAAAACAACGTGGTGAATTAAATTCTTGCGGAACACAAGCCGAACAGATAGTGTCCGTTCATGATTTGTTTATGCGCGGTCGATAGACAAACGACGACCGCCACCACCCGGGGAATGGGGACCATGCTGACCCGCAAGCAACTCGAGCTTCTCCGTTTCATTCACGAGCGCCTCAAGGAGGCGGGCGTGCCGCCCTCCTTCGACGAGATGAAGGACGCGCTCGACTTGCGCTCCAAGTCGGGCATTCACCGGCTGATTACCGCGCTCGAGGAACGCGGCTTCATCCGTCGCCTGCCCAACCGGGCGCGCGCCATCGAGGTGATCAAGCTGCCCGAGACCGTCGCCGGCGGGCTCGGCAATGGCGGCCGCTCGCGCGGCTTCACGCCCGCGGTGATTGAAGGCAATCTCGGCCGGGGGCGGGCCAACGCGGATGAGGACGGCGGCCGCCCGGTTGCCGTGCCGGTGATGGGCCGCATCGCCGCCGGCACGCCGATCGAGGCGATCCAGACCAAGAGCGCGGTCATCAACATGCCGCCCGACCTGCTCTCGACCGGCGAGCACTTCGCGCTCGAGGTGCGCGGCGACTCGATGATCGAGGCCGGCATCCTCGACGGCGACATGGCGCTGATCAAGAAGACCGAGGCCGCCGACACCGGCGACATCGTGGTCGCGCTGATCGACGAGGAGGAAGCCACCCTCAAGCGCTTCCGCCGCCGCGGCGCGTCGATCGCGCTCGAGCCCGCGAATGCCTCCTATGAGGTCCGCATCCTCCCGCCCAACCGGGTGAAGATCCAGGGCAAGATGGTCGGGCTCTTTCGGAAGTACTGAGGCGGCCTCCGTCATTGCGAGGCGCGCGCAGCGCGCTTCGCTCGCAATGACAGCGTCCTCGTACCCGGATGAAGGCCCGAAGCGCCGCAAGCCGAGGAAGGCCTTTCCCCGCATTCCGCTTCGCTCCATGCGGGCTACGCGTCCCCGCGCCGCATGATCCACGTCAACGCCGCCGCGACCAGGTTGCCGCCGATGCTGATCAGGATCGGCATCGTGTAGCTGTGGCTCACGTCGAACGCGAAGCCGGCGGCGCTCGGGCCGATCAGCGTGCCGATCCCGGCGCTCGTGTAGAGGATGCCGATGATGCCGCTGACATTGCGGCCGCCGAAATAGTCCATCACCACCGCCGGCAGGAGGCCGACCCAGCCGCCATAGGCGCTGCCGAAGATGAAGCCGAACAGCGCGAGCGGCCAGAAGCTGGTCGAGACGAGCCAGATCACCAGCGCGAGCGCCATGCCGAGGAACGTCGCCATCAGGCTGATCTCGCGCCCGAACCGGTCGGCGAGGCCGCCGAGGAAGAAGCGGCCGATCGTGCTGCCGACGCCGATCGCGCTCACCAGCAGCACGGCCGAGGATCGCGCGATGCCGTGGTCGACCGCATAGGGCACGAGGTGCACGAACGGCACGAACACGCCGAACGCGCAGGCGAGACAGCCGACGTAGAGCAGGATGAAGCGGCGTGATCTCACGGCGTCGACAATCGCAGCGCCCGCGATACGCTTCGCCGCATCGCCATCGGGCGGGGCCGCCGCGCCGTCGGGCGCAAGGCCGCGCTCGCGCGGATCGTTGGCGATCAGGAGCGCCGAGCCGGCGCCGATCAGCGCCGCCGCGACGCCGAGCACGAGAAAGGCCTCGCGCCATCCGAGCCACGCGATCAGCAGCGCGGCGACGAGCGGCACCACGAGCGTGCCGGCGCCGATGCCGCTGCTGGCAAGGCCCGACGCGAGCGCGCGATAGCGCAGGAACCAGCGCTGCGTCGCGCCCATCGCCGGCACGTAAGCGAGGCCAACGCCGATGCCCATGCCGAGGCCGTAGGCGGCATGGATTTCCGGTAGATTCTGCGCGGCGCCCGCCGCCGCCATGCTCAGGCCCACTAGGATCATGCCGGCGAGCGCGAGGCGGCGCGATCCGAACCGGTCGGCGAGCGGCCCGCTGAGGCTACCGAGCCCGAAATAGATGAAGGCGGCGAGCGAGAACACGGCCGAGACCGCGCCGCGCGAGGCGCCGAAATCGTGCTCGAGGGACTCGATGAAGGCGGTGAACGAGTAGACGCAGCCGAAGCCGACGAAGGTCACCGCAAAGCCCGCCGCCACGACCAGCCAGCCGTAGAACACGCGGGGCTTTTGCGGGGATACGGAAACACATGCAGATGCGCTTGCGTTTGCGGGCGTGTGATCGAAGTTGCGGTCCATAACGGCCTCCTGGCTGTGCGGCCAAGATCGGAAGCCAGACTGTTTTTGGCCATCCCGAACGCTACGGTTCCAGCCGTAGCATCGCGCGTGGCAAGGCGCGACCGACGGCCTATATTCGGGGCGGGTTGAGCCACGTCGAGCCATGTCGAGCCGTGTCGAACGCGCCGCAAATCGCCGAGGTCGCATCGCTCGTGGGCGATCCCGCCCGCGCCAGCATGCTGGTCGCCCTCCTGGGCGGCCGCGCGCTCACCGCGACCGAGCTCGCCCATGCGGCCGGCGTCTCGCCGCAGACGACCAGCGGCCACCTCGCCAAGCTGCATGCCGCAAACCTGCTCGGGCTGATGAAGCAGGGCCGCCACCGCTACTATCGCCTTGCCGGACCGCACGTCGCGCAGATGCTCGAGGGCATCATGAATGTCGCCCTGCTCGGGCCGCCCCGCTTCCAGCCCAAGACGCGGCTCGACGAGCAGATGCGCCATGCGCGCACCTGCTACGACCACTTCGCCGGCACGCTCGGCGTCGGCCTTGCCGACCGCATGACCGAGCGCGAGCTCCTGGTGCTGGGCGACGAGGCCGGCGAGGTGACCCCGGCCGGCCTCGATTTCCTCGGCAAGCTCGGCGTCGATTTTGCGGCGGCGCGCGCCAGGCGCCGTGTCTTCTGCCGCCCCTGCATCGACTGGACCGAGCGCCGCCCACATATCGGCGGCGCCGTCGGAGCCGCGCTGGCGCAGCGCTGCTTCGATCTCAAATGGGTCGAGCGCGTGCGCGACAGCCGCGCGCTGCGCATCACCCCGGCCGGCCGCCGCGCCCTGATGGAGCACTTCGCGCTGGCGATTTAGCCGGCCGTAGGGTGGACAAATCCAAGGCGGCCGAGGTGTTGGCGATGCGGCACGGAGGCGGACCCGCTGTGCCGACGCGAGAAGCCGGTCCGCGTGGGCACGGCGGGTCCGACCGAATGTGATGAACCGAAATGGCTCGGCCGCCTTTGATATGCCCACCCTGCCGCGCCCACGCTAACCCTTGGCAATCTGCTTCTGATAAACGCTCAAATTCGCATACGCGGCGTTGAGCAGCGGCGTCGCCACCTCGTGCCGCGCGCCGCGCGCGACCATGTCGCCGACGATCTGCTCGGCCTCGACCGGGCGGCCTTGCACCAGGTCGCGGTACATCGATGAGGTTCCGGTCGAAGCCGGATCGGTCAGCATCTTGCGCATCTCGGCGAGGTAGGCGGGCCGCGGCGGATGCCCTTCGGCCGTCACCACCGCGACGACCTCATCAATGAGGCCGATCGCAAACGCCGTTCCGCCCGGCGCGGCGTTCACCTCGCCGACATTGCCGCGCATCAGGCAGCAGATGGCTCCGATCGCGGCGAGCAGATCCCACTTCTCCCACATCTCGACCTGGATGTCGGGCGAAAGACGGGCCGGGAAGCCTGCCCCCTGCATCGTCGCATCGAGCGCTTGCACGCGTGCCGAGCGTGCGCCGTCCATCTCGCCGTAGGCGAGGTCCTGCAGGCGGCTGAGCTGCACGATCCGCCCTTCCCCGTCGATGTTCGTCGCGATCTTGGCGACGCATCCGACCAGCGCCGGCGCGCCGAAGCGCTCGACGATGCGATCGACGTGGCGCATGCCGTTGAGCACCGGCAGGATCATGGTCTGCGGTCCGACCGCCGGTGCCATGTCGGCGAGCGCCGCGTCGAGCGCGAACGCCTTCACGGTCAGCAGCACGACGTCGAAGGGCTCCTCGAGGGCGTCGGCGGTGACGAGCTGCGGCGCGAGCGTCACGTCGCCGTAGGGGCTCACGATCTGCAGCCCCTTGGCCCGCAGGGCCGCGGCCCGCGCCGGCCGCACCAGGAAGGTGACGTCACGGCCGGCCTGGGCGAGGCGCCCGCCGAAATACCCGCCGGTCGAGCCGGCTCCGACCACCAGAATGCGCACCCGATCTCTCCCCTTGCGAATGCCGCCTGCATGCGGCGCCGCGCCCATATGGCACAAATCCGATTACGTGCATATGCACGCAAATCGGAGCAGCTCTGCCTGATCCGGCCGGTCCGGCCGTCCGCCCTTCCGGCCGTACCTACCAAGGGGCCCAGTTAGAATCCGCCAGGCAGAGGCCAAAGCCAGACCCAAGCCAGAGCCAGTTCCAAGCAAGCCTCCAGGGCGCCAAGGCGGCCCCAAGCGGCCCCCAAAGCGCCGGAACGAGGCCCCAGACCCGGGCAAGCTGTGGCGGTCATCGAGGCTTCTCGACCGCCTCGGAACGATCCTGTAACGTCCAGCGTTATCGCATGATCATCGTTGTGCCGTTGGGACATCACCCGTTATGAGCCGTGCGGAAGTTCTGGCATCCACTCTTCCGCCAGTGTTTCGCGCCAACGAGGCCGACTTCCGCACCATTGCGGCCGCGCTGCCGGCCCCCATTTACAGCCTCGATCGCGAAGGTCGGGTCACCTTCTACAACGAGGCGGCCGCGGCCTTGTGGGGACGCCGCCCCGCCCCCGGCACGGCATCCTGGTCGGGCGCGTGGAAGCTCTACCAGCCGGATGGAACGCCTTTGCCGCACGACGAATCTGCGGCCGCGCTGGCCATCAAGCAGCGACGGGCAGTCGGCGGCATGGAGGAGATCGCCGAGCGACCCGACGGTACCCGGGTTCCATTCGCGGCCCACCCGACGCCGGTCTTCGACGACGCGGGCGAGCTCGTGGGCGTCGTCAACCTGCTCGTCGATCGCAGCGACCTGAGACGCGCCGAGGACGCCCTCGCCCGGCAGATCGAGCAGCGGCGCGAGGCGGAGGTGGCGCTGTCGCGCAAGGCGGGCGAGCAGGCCGCCCTCCACGAGCTCACCGACCGCCTGCAGCGCGCCGCCTCGCGCGACGACATGTACGCGGCGGCGCTCGACGCCATCGTGGCCGTGCTCGGCTGCGAGCGCGCCTCGGTGCTGTTGGCCGATGCCGCCGGCGTGATGCGCTTCGTCGCCTGGCGCGGCCTGTCCGCCTCCTATCGTGCGGCCGTCGAGGGCCATTCACCTTGGCCGGCCGACGCGCCGGACCCGCAGCCGGTCTGGATCGCGGACGTCACGGCGGGCGACCTGCCACCTGCCCTGCGCGGCGCGCTGGAGGCCGAGGGCATCGCGGCGCTCTCGTTCATCCCACTCCTCGCCGGCGGACGGCTGATCGGTAAGTTCATGAGCTACCATGCGGCGCCGCACGCCTTCGGCGACCAGGAAATCGCCCTGGCGGTCGTCATCGCGCGCCAGCTCGCCTTCAACCTCGCGCGGATCGACGCGGAGGAGCGCGCTCGCGCCAAGGAAGCCGAGATCGACCTCGTCATGAACATCACGCCGTTCATGATCGTTCGTTGCGACCGCGACCTGCGCTACCGCTACGTCAGCCCGGCCTACGCCCGCAAGGTCGGCCGCGAGGCCGCCGAGTTCGTCGGCCAGCCGATCGCCGACATCATCGGCGAGCGCAACCTCGCCGCGCTGCGGCCGCACATCGAAAAGGTTCTCGGCGGCGAGCGGGTCGAATGGCAGACCGAGCTGCGTTATCCGGCCGCCGGCGCGCGCGTCTTCCGCGGCATCTACCTGCCGGAACACGACGCCCACGGTCATGTGGTCGGTTGGGTCTCGTCGCTTGCCGACGTCACCGAGCTCGAGGCGGCCGACACGGCAGCCCGCCGACTCGCCTCGATCGTGGCGTCCTCCGACGATGCCATCATCAGCAAGAACCTCGACGGCATCGTCACCAGCTGGAACGCCGGCGCGGAGCGCATCTTCGGCTTCACGGCCGAAGAGATGATCGGGCAGCCGATCACCCGGATCATTCCCGCCGATCGCCAGGACGAGGAGCCGGAGATCCTCGCCCGCTTGCGCCGCGGCGAGCGGGTCGACCACGTCGAGACCGTCCGCTGCCGCAAGGACGGGCGTCTGCTCGACGTCTCGCTGACGATCTCGCCGCTGCGCAATGCCGAGGGCCGCATCGTCGGCGCCTCGAAGATCGCGCGCGACATCACGGCGCGCAAACGCGCGGAGGCGGAGCTGCGTGCGAGCGAGCAGCGGCTGCAGGACCTGCTCGCCGCCATCCCGGCCGCGATCTACACGACCGATGCGGACGGCACGCTGACCTACTTCAACGAGGCGGCCGTGGAGCTGTCCGGCCATCGGCCGATCGTCGGCGTCGACAAGTGGTGCGTCACCTGGAAGCTCTACTGGCCCGACGGAACGCCGCTCCCGCACGAGGAGTGTCCGATGGCGATCGCGCTGAAGGAAGGCCGCATCATCCGCAACGTCGAGGCGGTCGCTGAGCGGCCCGATGGCACCCGCGTGCCCTTCATCCCTTATCCGACGCCGCTGCGCGACGCGTATGGAAGGGTGGTCGGCGGCATCAACATGCTGGTCGACATCAGCGAGCGCAAGCACGCCGAGACGCACCAACGTCTGCTACTGCGCGAGCTCCATCATCGGGTCAAGAACAACCTGCAGGTCCTGCACGTGCTGCTGAACTCGGCGATGCGCGGGACGCGCAACTCGGACGCGCGCAGCGTTCTCGAGGATGCGAGCCGCCGCGTCGGCGCCATGGCGGCGGCCCAGCAGGTGCTCTACAACACCCCGGGCGGCACCACCTTCTCGGCGCAGGAGTTTCTCGACAGCGTCTGCCGAACTGCGCAGCAGACTTTCGCCGGCAAGGCGCACATCCGGGTCGAGGTCGCGCAGGGGTCGCTGTGGAACGACGCCGCGGCACCGCTCGCCCTCATTCTCAACGAGCTCCTCACCAATGCGGTCAAGCACGGATTGCGCAACGAGCCCGGTGAGATCCGCGTCGGCTTGACGAACAATGGGGCGGCTTTTGAGCTTTACGTGGAAGACGATGGCCCGGGCTTCACGCCGGCCCCGGGCGTGCGCTCATCAGGTCTCGCCCTCGTACAGGCGCTGGCGCGCCAGCTCAAAGGAAAGCTTGAATTCACCAAGGCGGGCGCGATGCGTTGCGCGGTCCACTTCAATGAGCGTGTCCGTGCCGAAGCCTCAGCCTAAGCGCCTGCAATTGCCCAACGCCTCGACCGTGCGGCTCGCCGCGCAATCCGGCCCGCGGCGGCTGTTCGCGCGCGACGAGTCCTCCGGCGCCGGGCGGGCCGCCGCGGCCGTTCCCAGGGTGCTGATCGTGGAGGATGATTTTCTCGTCTCCGCCGAGATGGAGGCCGAGCTCGAAAGCGCCGGCTACAGCGTCGTCGGCATCGCAACGTCGGCCGAGGAGGCGGTCACGCTGGCGCTCGCCGAGCAGCCGCACCTCGTGGTCATGGACATCAGGCTCGACGGCGCGCGCGACGGCATCGAGGCGGCGCTGGAAATCTACCAGGCCAAACGCATTCGCTCGCTGTTCGCGAGCGCCTATGCGGATGCGGAAACGCGGCGGCGGGCCGCGCCGTGCGAGCCGCTGGGCTGGCTGCCGAAGCCTTATCCGATGAGCGTGCTCGTGCTCGCCGTGCGCGAGGCGATGCGGGCGGTGGGCGGGCCGGAGCCGAAGCGATAGGCTCTCCCCGTTGCCCGCAGGCGAAACGGGTGTGAGCAAAGCGAGCCGGGCGAGGGGCGCTCGGAGCTTCAATTCGGGCGATCAGCGCCGATCTCGAGGTCGACGACCACGCCGAAGTGATCGCTCAGCCAGACGCCGTCGACTGGCCCGTCGAACGCAAGCTGCGCCGCTTCCACCCGTGCGAAAGCCTTGGGATGAGCAGCCAGACGCATCTCTATCCTCGCGTGAGGCCGCATCCCGAATCTGCAACGCTCACTGCCTCAGCCGGGCGCATGCTCGCCGAGAATCTTCCACGGCAGAATGGGAAGCTCCCGGATCCGCACGCCGACGGCATCGAAGATCGCCGCGGCCACGGCCGCGTCCACGCCGGTCGCCCCGAGCTCGCCGATGCCGCGTGCGCCGATGGCGCTTGCGTGCTCGTCGTACTCTTCCACGAAATGAATCGTGATATCGCTTGGAATATCCGCGTTGACCGGCACGGCCACATTGGAGAGATTCTTTGCCAGCCATGCGCCGGTCGTGGGATCCTGCACGCTTTCTTCCATCGTCGCCTTGCCCCATCCCCAGATGATGCCGCCCGTCATCTGGCTGATGGCGGTCTTGAGATTGATGATGCGCCCGGCCGAATAGGCGCCGACCGCGCGCCTCAACCGCACGAGACCGAATTCCGGATCGATGCCGACCTCGACGAAAATAGCGCCCCAGGTGCTCATGGCGAAAGGCGTGCCATCGCCGTTGGCATTGAAGGGCGCGCCGCCCGGAAGCGTGAAGGCGCCGTCGGCGACGATCTCGGGCAGGCCGGCCTCGCCCAGCAGCGTACGCGGATCATTGCCGGCGCCGAGCCGACCAAGCTGAGCCTTGAGCTCCCGGCAGGCCAGCGCCACGGCGCTGCCCGTCCCGCCGGTTGCGCTCGAGCCATAAACCGGGCCCGACGGCGGAAGGCGCGTATCGCCCCAGGCAATCGAGACATTCTCGATGGGCAAGCCAAGCTCTTCCGCCGCAATTCTGCAGAACACCGTTTGCGTGCCGGTGCCGATGTCGTGCGTGTTCGCTTCGATGCGGGCGGTCCCGTCGGCCTTGAGCCGCACGCGCGCGCCGGCCGCGAAGCGGAAGCTCCCCATGGTCGATGTCGCCATCCCATAGCCGATGCGCCAGGGGCCGTCCTGGCGCGTCCGCTGGTCGCGGCCGGCCCAGCCGAACAACCGCGCGCCCTCTTGATAGGCTTCGCGCAGCTTCTTCGACGACCACGGCTTCTTCGTCATCGGCTCGACGTCGGCGTGATTGAACAGGCGCAGGTCGAGCGGATCGATCTCGAGCGCGGCCGCAAGCTCGTTCATCGCGCTTTCGAGCGCCCATAACCCAGGCCCTTCCACCGGCGCCCGCATCGGCGTTGGGACATTGATATTCGAGCGCTCGAGCCATTGCCGCGTGCGGATCGCCGGTGCGGCATAGAGCGATTTGCTCGCTTCGGTCGCCGGCTCGACATAAGTATCGGCGATGGCGCAGGCATTGACGGCCTCGTGGACGATCGCGGTCAATCGGCCATCGCGTGTCGCGGCGAGTTGAATGCGCTGCTCGAGCCGTGGCTGATAACCCACGCAGACGAATTGGTCGTGGCGCCGCAAGTGCAGCTTGACGGGGCGCTGCACGATGCGGGCGGCGGCGGCCGCGATGATCTGGTGCGGCCAGACGTAGCCTTTCGAGCCGAAGCCGCCGCCGGTATGCGGACAAATCACCCGGATGTCGTCCGCGTTCATGCCGAGCGCCGCCGCCACGACCGGCGGCACATTGCCGCTGGCCTGGACCGAGTCCCAAAGCGTGAGCTTGCCGTTCTCGAACTGCGCGACCGTTGCGGCCGTCTCCATCGCATTGTGGTGGCGGGCTTCTTGAAAATAGGCCTGATCGATCTTCACGGCGCCCTGCGCCAGCCCGGACGCCGCATCGCCCAGCGCGACATCGTCGCCCAGAAGGCGCGGCGTCGGCGGCGGCTCGCGCCATCCGCTCCCCGGCAGGACCGGCGTTGCGGCGTCGAAACGAACGACCACCGCCGCTCGCCCCGCCTCCGCGGCCTCGATGCTCTCGGCGAGCACGAGCGCGACCGGCTCGCCTTCGAAGCGGAAGATATTTTCTTGCAGCGGAAGCGAAAGGACGGCCGCGGGAGGCTTCACCTCGCCGAATCTCGGCATGTCCTTGGCGGTGAGGACCTTCACGACGCCGCACTCCGCCAGCGCGGCCGCCGTATCGATGCCGGTGATGCGTCCGGCGGGGGCTGGCGCCCCGACGAGCACGGCGTGCAACGTTCCGGGCGGCGTGTGGTCCGCCGCATATTTTGCCGCGCCGGTCACCTTCAGCGGTGCTTCGACGCGCGACATCGTCTGTGCGGCAGTCATGCGAGCCCTCCCGCCAGGAGCAGCGCACGCCGCGCGGCATTGTGCGCCAGCATGATCTTGTAGCCATTTCGCGCCAGCGGACGAGCGGCGCCCATGGCACCATGGAGCGCCGTATCGATCGCATCCCGGGCAAGGCGCATGCCACGCAGTCGCGCTTCCGCCTCCACGAGACGCCATGGGCGCTGCGCCACCGAGCCGAGCGCGATGCGCGCCGACCGGATGCGATCGCCGTCGAGCTCGACGGCCGCCGCGGCGGAGACCAGCGCGTATTCATAGCTCGCGCGCTCGCGGACCTTGACGTAGGCCGAGCGCGAGCCCGGCCGCAACGGAATGCGATAGCGCACGATGACGTCGTCGGCACCGAGCCGCGTCTCGAGTTGCGCGGGATCGCCCCCGGCGCTCGCCGCCTCCTCTTGCGTGAAGTGAAACTGCGTCAAGGCAACGCTCCGTTCGCCTCGGGCGGATATCACGACGGCTTCGGCATCCAGGCAGGCGAGCGCGACGGCGGGGTCCGACGGCTGGACCGCGACGCATGCGTCCATCCAGCCGAAAATGGCGTGACGCTCATTGCTCCCCGACCGCGCCGCACAACCGGTCCCGGCGTTGCGCTTGTTGCAGGGCCACGGGAGCGGGTCCTCCGAACGGAAATAGGCGCAGCGCGTTTTTTGCAGAACATTGCCCCCGAGGGTCGCGCGGTTGCGCACCTGCGCGGAGGCGGCCTGCAAGCAAGCTTCGGCCAGCACGTGCGCGTATTGGCGCACTTGCGTGTTTTCGCCGACCGCGTTGAGGGTCACGCCCGCGCCGACGGAGAGATGGTTTGCATCGACGCGCACATCGGTCGCACCGGTCAGCCCGTCGATATCGATGAGCCGGTCCGGAGCCGCAATGCCGAGACGCATCCAATTGAGAATCTCGGTGCCGCCGGCGACGATTGCGGTGCCCGGCACGTGCAGGGCTGCGGCGACCTGGTGCGGATCCGTGCTGCACGCATAGTCGAACGCTTTCATGACGCGCCACCCTGCGCTTTGTCCCCAATGCGCTTTGCGGCATCGAGCACGGCAGCCGTGATCTGCGGATAACACGAGCATCGACAGACGTTGCCGCTCATCCATTCGCGCACGCTGCTTTCGTCCGTCGCATGGCCTTCCGCGATGCAGGCGACGGCCGAGACGACCTGCCCCGGCGTGCAGTAGCCGCACTGGAGCGCGTCATGCTCGATGAACGCCTGCTGGACCGGGTGCAGCGTGCCGTCCGGCCCGGCGATGCCTTCCACGGTCGTGACCGAACGGC
Organism: Xanthobacteraceae bacterium; assembly: GCA_035293985.1. Classification (GTDB taxonomy): domain Bacteria; phylum Pseudomonadota; class Alphaproteobacteria; order Rhizobiales; family Xanthobacteraceae; genus JAVDCA01. The sequence continues at coordinate 3,921 of DATGLS010000033.1, read as the reverse complement.
CCTGACATTGCGCCAGGAGCGTCAGGCACGCGTTCATCCGCCGGCCGTCGATGAGCACCGTGCAGGTGCCGCAGGCGCCTTCGTTGCAGCCCTTCTTGGTGCCCGTCAGCCCGGCGCCCTCGCGCAGCCAATCGAGCAATGTGACGCGCGCCGGCACGGTGTCGCTGAATTGCCTGCCATTGACCGTCAGCGCGACGCGAACCTGTCGTGACCATGTCAGATCGCGCGAGGTTGCCGATGATGGGCGGTTCTGGTTCATAACCTCGCCTCGTTTCGTGGACCTAGCGTCTCGCCGGCGCGCAAGCCGCCTCCGCGTGCCAATGCCAACGGAAGCCATCCAGAAAGGCGCGCCGGTGGTCCGCTGCCGCTCTCATGCACAGCTCGCGCAACGATCTGCGACATTTGTGCACACGTCGACGATGCTCTCGTCTGTCGCCGGTTAACGCTTGACGCGTTGCGAGGTTGCCGGGGCGGCGAGGCGGCCGATATCTGCGCGATGCGGCACAGGTGGGGTCCGGCGCCGTGTCCCGGACCGCGATGGTGTGCCCGATCTTCCTAATCGTCCGCCCGCAGGTCCCCCTCGCTCGGCGTCGCGTCGTGCTGGACCGCACTTCCGGCGGCGGGCACGCTCACGTGCGCCGCGCCCTCGCGCGCCGCCGGCAGCCATGGCCGGTCCTCGCCGCGCGGCCGCGCCGCCGTGATCTCCCAGCCCTCGCCGACACGGCGCAGCGCCAGCGCGCCGAGCGTCCGCGGCGTCGTGCGGTCGATCACCAGGCTGCTGCAGGCCGGCGGCGGGGCGCGCGTGGTGAGCACCAGCACGGCACGGACACAATCATCGGCCATGGCCGCCGGCGACGTCCCGATCGCCACCACGCCGCCGCCGGCGAGGCGCGCGACGCAGCCTTCGTCGTCGCAGGTGTAGCCGGCACGCGCCTTCACGGCGGCCGCGACCGCGCGGGCGTCGCCGCGCGCGTCCGCGTCGGCGGCGAGCCATTCGCGGATCGCGAAGGCGTCGTTGCCGAGCTTGATCACCTGCAGCCGCCCATCCGGCCCGCGCACCGCGAAGCTGTCGCCGCTCGCCGAGACCATCACGTCGGGCTGCGCGGTCGTAAAGGCGAAGGCGCACGCGACCCCGAACACCAGCGCGCCGGTCCAGCGAAGCGGCGTGCGCAGGAGGCACACGATCAGGAGGCCGGCAGTGCCGAGTGCCAGCGTGCCTGAGCCGAACGCCGGCATGCGCCCGACCGCACCCGGCAGGCTCGCGACCCATAGCGCGACCGTATCCATCCAGTCGATGCCGAGCTCCATCAGCCGCCAGAACGGCGCGTCGTAGCCGAACGGCATCGCGACGATGCCGAGCATGCCGGCCGGCATCACGACGGCGGAGACGACCGGCATGGCGGCGAGGTTCGCGAGCACGCCGTAGGGGGCGAGGCGATGGAAGTGAAACGCCGCGTAGGGCGTGGTCGCAAATCCTGCGACCAGCGAGGCGAGAAACAGCGACACCGCCTCGCGGCCGCCCCACAGCGCGGCCCGCGCCGCGAACGATGAATCGCGCCGCGCCGCGATCCACGGCAGCCCGTGCTGATAAAGCGCGATCAAGGCGAGGGTGGCCGCAAACGACATCTGGAAGCTCGGATGCACCACCGCCTCGGGCGCGAAGATGAGCACGACCAGCGCCGCGACCGAGAGGCTGCGGAAGGTGAGCGTCGGGCGATCGGCGAGAACGCCGAGCAGGACGATCGCCGTCATGAAGTAGGAGCGCTGGGTCGCGACCTCGGCGCCGGAAAGCTCGAGGTAGAAGGTCGCGACCAGGAGGGCCGCGAAGGCCGCCCATTTCTTGATCGGGCGGCGCAGCGCGAGGCCGGGAATGAGCGCAAGGATCGCGCGCACGAAGAAGAACACCACGCCCGCGACAACCGCCATGTGATAGCCCGAGATCGACAGCACGTGCGCGAGGCTCGAGATGTACATCGCGTCGTTGACCTGTTGGGTGAGCGCATCGCGCCGGCCGGTGAGCAGCGCCGAGGCGATCGCGCCGGCGTCGCCCTTGGCGACCGCACGGATGCGCGCGTCGACGGTGTCGCGGATGTTCTCGATGAAGGCGAGGAAACGCAGATAGCGGCCCGGCGGCTCGGGAGGCGGCGCGATGGTGATCGGGCCGGTCGCAAAGCCGCTGGCGCCGATGGCGCGGAAATAGAGCTCGCGGGCGAAGTCGTAGCCGCCCGGGCGCAGCGGCTGCAACGGCGGGGACAGGCGCGCCTTCAGCGCGATATAGGCACCGACCGGCGGCGCCGTGCCCTTCTTGACCGAGAGCCGCACCCGCTCGAGCTCCTGGTCGAACCGCGGCGCCTCGATCGAGTAGACCCGGATCGTGATGCGATCGGTGCGCTCGCGCTCCTCGCGCGCCTCGACGTAGCCGGACAGGTTGACGTTGTAGAGCGGCTTGGCGAGCACCGGATGGACCGCGAGGCGGGTGCGCACGGTCGCGGTCGCAAAGCCGGCCGCGACCGCGGCGAGCGCCAGCGTGAGCGGAAACGCGATCGGCCGGCGATGCGCCGCGACCGCGATCGCTGCGAGCACCACCGCGAGCGCCACCGCGGCCCACCAGGTCGGCTCGCGATCGGCCTCGAAATAGATCGCAACCCCGCCGCCGAAGGCGACCGGCAGCCACGGCATCAGCCGGCCGGGCGCGACCTCAGCCGCGATCCACGGCACGACACGTTGGCCGAAACGGGACAGATCGGGAAGCCGCGGCACCCACGGTGCCGCACGGCCCGGCTCGGGCCACGTTACGGCGCGGCCCCGCACCCACCCCCAATCGACCACGCGACGCCTCACGCGCTACATTGAACGCAACGTCAGGTTATCGCAGAAAAGGCCGTAAGATGCTGAATTACATGGAGAATTGGAAACTTAGCGAAAATCGAAAGTCCGCCAACTGGCGCCAAGTCTCGCCATCATGGATGCTCTCCGCGCACCCAAAATGCTGCGGTGCGTTTACCACCGGAGAGAGCCCATGACCGTCCGCCGAAACTTCAAGTCCGATCCGCCCAATCAGATCATCTTCGCCTGCGACGGCGCGGAGTGCGAGGCGACGATCGAGACGACGCTGAGCAGGACATCGGAGATCCCGGCTGCGCGCAAGGAAACTGCCGCGGCCGGCTGGAAGCACGTCAACCTGCGGCGCTGGTTCGCCTACTGCCCGGCCTGTCCGGTGCCAGCCGCGCCGTCGTCATGAAAGTACAGTGAACCCAACAACTTGACACAAACCACGTTAGGAAACCGAATGGGAAAGCCTATCCTCTGCCTCGATTTCGACGGCGTGATCCACAGCTATACGAGCGGGTGGAAGGGCGCCGACAAGATACCTGACCCGCCGGTTGATGGCGCAATCGCGTTCATGCTCGGCGCGCTCAATCACTTCGACGTGGTGATTTTCAGTTCGCGCTCTAATCAGGCGGGCGGCCTCGACGCGATGCGCCAATGGCTCAAGTACCATGCGGGCGCGGCTTGGTACGAGTCGCCGGCCGGTCCCGGCTTGGAGGACGTGCGGTTCGTCACCGAGAAGCCGCCGGCCGTCGTCACGCTCGACGATCGCGCCCTGACGTTCGAAGGCGAGTGGCCCGAACTCGACGCGCTCAAGACATTCCAGCCCTGGAATAAGCGCCCGCTCGGCGCCACGGGCACTTTCCCGCAGGGAAAGCTCAACGATGACGATCAGGGCGCGCTCAAAATGGCGATTGCCCACGACAAGCTCGACGGGATCGTGCGCGTCGAGTTTGGCAAGCCGGTTGCGTGGCTCGGGCTCCCGCCGCCGGAAGCTCGGCAACTCGGAATGCTCCTGCTGCACCACGCAAGCCAAATCGATCCGGGGCGGCCTGTGCCGAAGCACGGATCAGGACCGTAATCTGGATATGT
>DATGLS010000032.1:0-413158 GCA_035293985.1 Xanthobacteraceae bacterium | reverse complement strand
GATCCCAGGGTCAAACTCACCGTCGGGCTGATTGCACCAAGGAGTTTCCGACCTCGGTGCCAGCGGACCCTCAGGATAGCACTCCCGCCTACCGCGCGTTTCATGCGTAGGGGTCGGCCACGCCGGTGAGCAACTCACCATGAGGCTGTCGTGAGGTTGGTCCCGACGAACGCGATACCCTCATCCTGAGGAGCCTCGCGCGGCTTCGCACGAGACGTCTCGAAGGACGAGGGTGGCCGAGCCGTCACCCCAGCCTCGCCCTTGCCAATCGCGCGCCATCGCCCAGCGCCTTGAGCTTGCCCAGGGCGATGTCGCGGCGCATCGGGGCCATGCCGCAGTTGGTGCAGGGGATGATCTTTTCCTTGGCGACGTATTTGGTCGCCTCCTCGATCACGGCCGCGACCTCGTCGGGGGTCTCGCATTCGTCGGTGGCGACGTCGATCGCGCCGACCAGCACGTCCTTGCCGTCGAGCAGCTTGAGCAGGTTCATCGGCACCTTCGAGTTGCGGCATTCGAGCGAGACCTGGTCGATGCGGCTTTTGGCCAGCGCCGGAAAGATCTCCTCGTATTGCCGCCACTCGGAGCCCAGGCTCTGCTTCCAGTCGATGTTCGCCTTGATGCCGTAGCCGTAGCAGATGTGCACGGCGCTCTTGCACTGCAGGCCCGCGATCGCGCGGTGCAGCGCCTCGACGCCCCACTCGGTCACCTCTTTCATGTAGACGTTGAAGGCGGGCTCGTCGAACTGGATCACGTCGACGCCGTCGTCACAGAGCGCGCGCGCCTCGCTGTTGAGCAAGTCCGCGAACGCGAACGCCATCTTGACGCGGTCGCCGTAATGCGCGTCCGCGATGGTGTCGATGATGGTCATCGGGCCGGGCAACGTGATCTTGAGCTGGCGCGTCGTGTGCGCGCGGGCGTGGCGCGCCTCCGCGGCGTGGACGCGGCCCTTGAGCTTGAGCGCGCCGGTGACGGTCGGCACCATCGCTTTGTAGCGATCGTTGCGGATGCCCATCTCGACCTTGTGATCGAAGTCGATGCCGTCGACGAACTCGAGGAAGCCGTGCACGAAGTGCTGGCGCGACTGCTCGCCGTCGGTGACGATGTCGATGCCCGCATCCTCCTGCTCCTTGACGGTGAGCAGCGTCGCGTCGAGCTTGGCGCAGCGCAGCTCGTCGCCCGCGAGCTTCCACTGCGGCCACAGCTTGTTGGGCTCGGCGAGCCAGGACGGCTTCGGCAGGCTGCCGGCGGAGGAGGCGGGAAAGAGCATCGGCGTTTCCTCGAGCAAGGCGTCTTCTATTCGGCGCCAATCTAATCCGGCTGCCAGCCATAAATCCAATCGAACCGGGCGAGCAGCCCGTCGCTGCCCATCCGTGCCATGGCGCGATCGCGCAGCGCCGAGATGGGCCAGGCGAGGTGATAGACCGTGTCGTTGCGCCGCGCGGCGCGCTGGACCCGCGCCGTACGAGGTCCGCGCGCGGCCTCGTAGCGGCGCAGCGCGGCCGCAACGTCATCGGACGCGGAGCCGAGCACGGCGGCGAGCACGGCCGCGTCCTCGATCGCCATGGCAGCGCCCTGGGCGAGAAAAGGCAGCATCGGATGGGCAGCGTCCCCGATCAGCGTCACGGCGCCGCAGCCGGCGAACGGGGCGGGCGGGCGGTCGTGGAGCGGCCATTTGAGCCACTGCGCCGGTGCCGCGACGATGTCGCGCGCGGCGGCCGCCCAGCCGCGGCGGAATCGCGCCCGCACCTCGTCGGCCGACGCTTGCGTGCTCCAGCCCCTGCTCGGCTGCGGCGCGCGCGCGATCGCGACGATGTTGATCATGGCGCCACCCTTGACCGGATAGTGGACCAGGTGAGCGCCGCTGCCGAGCCAGAGATGGACCGCCGGGGCGCGGAATTCCGCCGCGACGCTCTCGGCCGGCACCAGCGCGCGCCAAGCGGCGCGGCGAGCGAACCGCGGCGGCTCGGTTTCCCCGATCAGCCGGCGCACGGTCGACCACAGGCCGTCGGCGCCGATCAGGGCGTCGGCCTCGCTCGCGCGCGTCTGCGGCACGCCCATCGCGAGTCGCGCCGTCTGCACGGTCACGCCGTCGCCGTGGGCGGCGCAGCCCGCGATGGCCGTGCCCAGCGTCAGCGTCACGTTATCGTTCGCCGTGACGGCGGCGAGCAGCGCCGCCTGCAGGTCGGCGCGGTGGATGATCCAATACGGTGCGCCGTAGCGCGGGGTCGCGGCGCCGAGCGGCAGGCGGGCGACGTCGCGGCCACCGGCTGTGCGGATGACGAGGGCTTCGGGCGCGACGATGGCGGGCTCGATCGCGGAACCGAGACCGAGGCCGGTCAGCACGCGCGTTGCATTGGGCGAGAGCTGGATGCCGGCGCCGGTCTCCTCGAGCCGCGGCGCCTGCTCGAACAGCTCGACGTGGAAACCCTTGCGTGCGAGCCCGAGCGCCGCCGTCAATCCGCCGATGCCGGCGCCCGCAATGATGATGGTGCGCGCCGACAAATTTTCGCTGGTCCTTCTGCTTTTGGATCAGGCGGAGGCCGGCTCGAACGCGCATTCGGGCGGACGCGCGGCGTGCGGATCGAGCGCGGGATCGTGCCGGTAGAGCGTCGAGCAATACGGGCAGATGATCTCGTTGTCCCCGCCCATGTCGAGGAAGACGTGCGGATGGTCGAGCGGCGGTTTTGCGCCGATGCACATGAACTCGCGCGCGCCGATCTCGATCACCGCAACGCCGGCGTCGTTGTGGAAGTGGGGAACGACCGTCTCGGCCATGGAAAGCGACCTCGCGTTGCGTCATCCGGTGCGGGAACGTGCGGAACATAGCGAGGGCGGGGGGCGATTCCTAGAGGTCCGGGCTACAAGCCGCCCTCGGCATGCGCTAGTGTCCCGGCGCGTCACGCAAGGAGATGCCATGTCCGTGGACAAGCCGTCGAAGCAGCAAACGCGCGAGGAGCTCGACCGGCTCGTGAAGGAGGCGCTGGAGAGGCGAACCGTCACGGTCACCAAGGTCGACGGCCGGCGCGAGGAGACTTGCGGCAAATGCGGCACCCAGAACCGCGTCAAGATCCCCGTGGGAGAGACCCGCGTGACCTACAAGTGCAAGGAATGCGGCCACGAGCAGAAGACGATGTGAGGTCGGCGGCTGCGACGACCTCGCGCATGAGTTTGCCGTCATCGCCCGCGAAAGGCGATCCGGTGCTGCGCGGCCGATCAATGTGGCACCGCGCCCGTTCCAACTGCGGTGACTACCGGATTGCCCGGATTCGCATCGGTTGCGCGGGCAAGGACCCAGGCATTTGGTCTGCTGCCGTTGACTAGAGTATAACTCCGGAGTAACACTCTGGAGGTGAGCAATCGCGATCCCAAGGAGATCATCCTCGACGCCGCACTGGCGACCTTCGTGGCGCACGGCTTCGAGCGGGCGACGACGGGGCAGATCACGGCGCGGGCCGGGGTGAGCAACGGCGCGCTGTTTCATCATTTTCCCACCAAGGACGCGATCGCCGAGGCGCTCTACCTACGCGGCATCGCGTCCTACCAGACCGGGCTGGTGCAGGCGCTCGCGCGCCATCGCGGCGCCAAAGTCGTGCACGCCAAGGCGGCGCGCGCGACCGTGCGGGCGGCGGTGCATCACCACCTGGCGTGGGTCGAGCAGAACCGGGATCTCGCCTGGTTCATGTACGAGCGCGGGCGTCCGGACTGGCAGCCGGCGCACGGCGCCGCGGTGCGCGAGCTCAATCGCGCCACCGCCGAGCACGTGCGCGACTGGATGGCGCCGCTCGCGCATGCCGGCGTGATCCGCGATCTGCCGCTCACCGTGCTCGCCGCGCTGGTCAACGGCCCGGCGCATTTCGTGGCGCGGCGCTGGCTGTCCGGCTCGCTGTCGGCACGCCCGACCTCGTTTGCCGACGTGCTCGCCGACGCCGCGTGGGCCGCGATTGCGCCGCATCGGCCGCGTGCCGGCGCGCCGTCGCCGCGGCTCTCGCCGGCGGCGCTGATCGAGGCGACGGCGCTCGATGCGGCGCGCGCGGCATCGGAAGTGGCAGCGACCGGCGACTGGACGATTCTGCGGCTGGCGATGAGTGACGTGTCGACCAGCACGCCGTCGCGGGCCGAAGGCGCGAAGGTGCGATCGGTGCGATCGGAAGGGCGCATCGCCGTCATCGAGGTGGATCTGCTCGACGCAGGCGGCGGCACCACCGCGCGCGGCGACGTGGTGTGCGTGTGGCGCGACGATCCGACGACACCGCATGGGGACGATCAACAGCAAGGAGACGGACCATGATTGCACGCATCTGGCGCGGCCAGGCGACGGCCGACAACGCGCCGCGTTACGAGGCGCATGCGACGCGACACGTGTTTCCCTCGCTCGCGGCGCTGCCCGGCCATCGCGGCGCCTACCTGCTGACGCGGCAGACGAAGGGCGACGTCGAGTTCCTGGCGGTGACGCTGTGGGAAAGCATCGAGTTCGTGAAGGCCTTTGCCGGCGACGATCCGGAGGTCGCGGTGGTCGAGCCGGAGGCGCGCGCGGTGCTTTCCGACTTCGACGGCTTCGCCCGGCATTACGAGATCGCCGATGCGGCCGCCTTCGGCGTAGCGTCGCGATAGCCCCCGGCGAGGCGGCGTGTTCGAGGGCTTTCAACACCGGCGCGTCGCCGTCGGATCGCTCGAGGTAGCGGCGATCATCGGCGGCGTGGGACCCCCCGTCCTGCTGCTGCATGGGTTTCCCCAGAGCAAGGCGATGTGGGCGGGCGTTGCGCCGCTACTCGCCGCCCATTTCACCGTGGTGTGCGCCGACCTGCGCGGTTACGGGGACTCGAGCAAGCCGCGCTGCCTGCCCGACCGGTCGAACTATGCGTTCCGCGCGATGGCTGAGGATCAGCTCGGGCTGATGCGGCGGCTCGGTTTCGACCGCTTCCACCTGGTCGGCCATGATCGCGGCGGCCGCACCGGCCACCGGATGGCGCTCGACCATCCGGACGCCGTGATGTCGCTCGCCGTGCTCGACATCGTACCGACCTACGCGATGTTCATGGACACCAACCGCGAAGTCGCCGGCGCCTACTGGCATTGGTATTTCCTGGCGCAGCCGGAGCCTTTTCCGGAAAAGATGATCGCCTACGATCCCGATCTCTTCTACGAGACCTGTCTCACCGGCTGGGGCGCCACGACGATCGGCGACTTCGAGCCGGAGATGCTTGCCGATTATCGCCGCTGCTGGCGCGATCCGGCGATGATGCATGGCTCATGCGCCGACTATCGGGCGGCCGCGACCATCGATCTCGCGCACGACGCCGCCGATCTCGGCCGCAAGGTCGCGTGCCCGACGCTCGCCTTCCATGGATCGCGCGGCGTGATGGCCCGGCTGTTCGATATCCCGGCCGAGTGGCGCAAGCGCTGCGTGCAGGCGCGCGAGGCGTCGCTGCCGGGCGGGCATTTCTTCGTCGATATGTTTCCGGAAGAAACTGCGCGAATATTGGTCGACTTCATCAAGACGGCGTAGCGGCTTACCCGGATGGAGGCGCCCACGGGCCGGCGCGAAGCGCCGCCCGATGACAGGCTTCGCGCCGTAATCGGGGGAAGGGCTTTCCCCGCATTACGCTGCGCTCCATGCGGGCTACAACCCGACCCAGCCGCGCAGCGCCTTGCCGGCGTCCGCCACCCACGCGAACACCGGCAGCCCGACGACCTCCTGTAGCAGCACCAGGATCAGCAGCACAAAGATCACGAAGCTCGCGACCTCGAAGGCGATGCGCCGCCACAGGCTCGGATAGGGCGGCCGGTTGTCGGCCGGCCAGGCGAAGCGCTCCTCCCAGACGGGCTGCGGGACGTTGGGCGGGCGCAGGTGCTCGAGCGGCTCCCAGGCGCGATACGCTTCGATGCCGCGCTCGCGCGCGATGGTGTTGCGCAGGCCGAACAGGTTCTTGCGGCCGGCGAAATCGACGCCGCGGCGAATGAGCCGGCGCGCGATCGCGAGCGCGATCAGGCAGACGAGGAACACGTAGAAGATCATCAGGGCGACGGTCAGCAAGGCCTGGGTGAACGACTTGACCGAGATCGCGTCGGCGATCAGCGCGATGCTGCCGGAGACGAGCTTGTCCAGGCCGTCATAGACCCGGCCGAAGACCGAATGGTCCGGCGCGCCTTGCAGCAGGAATACGATCAGCACGACGACGCAGAGCTGAAACAGCGGCATCCCGACCAGTCGCCGAATCGGGGCGGTGAGCAGCTTGATCAGGGTCATGGCGGGCGACGCCGAGTTGCAGAGGCAGCCGCTGAGGCGAACGGCCGGGAAAGCCGCGAGTTCCCGGTGACCACAACGGTTAACGTCTCGCCCATCGGGCGGCAAGTTGATCGGGCACATACGGCGGCGTAATCCCGACTTATTCTCTGCTTATTTCCAACGGACCCGTGCGGATATTCCGCCCGAGCGCGCGGGACCCAGCGGACTTCTTCCCATGCGGCAAAAGCGGCAAAAGCTCATTGTGTGGCCATTCTTCGTCGCCCTGTTTCTCGCAGCCGTCGCTTACGCGATGGCGCCACGCTGGTTCGATCAGGCGTCAGTGTGGCTGCGCGACGAGCCGGTCGAGATCGCCAATCGGGCGGTCGACGCGCGTCTCACGCCGGCGGTGGCCGAGCACGAGGTCGAGGCAGCGCTTGCCGCGGGCGATATCGACCTCGCCAACAGCTTCACGGCGCTCGCCGCCGATCGCGGCATCACGATCCGGCCGGACCTCGCCGAGCGGGTCAAGGCGGCCAACTCCGGCCCGGCGCGCGCGGTGCGCAACGTCAAGCGGTTCGCGCGTGGCTTCGTCGTCGGCGAGCCGAATGACGGGGTGGAGCTCGCCGGCACCGCGCTCGGCGACCTGCTCGTGTTCGGCGACGTGCGCGATGCAACGCGCGAGGGCGTCCATTACGTCAAGGACGAGCCGGTCGACCGGGCAGTGTTCGGCCTCGCCTGCGTCGGTCTCGCGATCACGCTCGGCACCTATGCGTCGGACGGCCTCGCCGCGCCGGCGCGGGTCGGCCTCTCGCTGGTCAAGGCGGCGCGCAAGACCGGACGGCTCGGCGTGCAAATGGGCGCGTGGCTGGTGCGCTCGCTGCGCGGCGTCGTCGACATGGCCGCCGCGCGGCGGGCGGTCACGAGCGCGACATTCTCCGAGCGTGGCTTGCGTGAGGCGGTCAAGCTCGAGAAGGCGGAAGAGCTGCTCGACACGATGCGCGACGTGGGCCGCGTGCAGGCGAAAGCCGGCACGCGCGCGGCGCTCGACAGCCTCAAGCTTTCGCAAGGGCCGCGCGACCTCTCGCGGTTCGCCCGCCTGGCGGCGGCGACCGGCGGCAAGACCCGCGCCATCATCAAGCTCGCGGGCCGAGCGGCCATCATGCTCGGCTTCGCGACCTTGCAGATCGCCAGCTGGGCATTCGGCGCCGTGATGATACTGCTCGGCTTTCTCGCCTCGGTCCGCAGCCTGACCGAGCGCGCCACCTTGCGTTACTGCGACTGGCGGCGGATGCGGCGGCTGCGGCAGGAGATCGCGGCGCTGACCCGCGCCGCGGCAACGCCGGCACCGATGCCGGCTTGATGGACATGCGGCCCGGACCGAATCGGAATGCCGGACAATCTCGATGAGCGCCGCGGCTATCCCCCGCTCAATGTCTTGAAGGGCGTGACGGATGATGTGTGGATCGTCGACGGCCCGCTGATCCGCTTCGGCCCGCCGTTCATGCAGGCACCGTTTCCGACGCGGATGACCGTCGTCCGGCTCGCCGGCGGCGATCTCCTCATTCATTCGCCGACGCCGCTCACGCCGGCGTTGGCCACGCAAATTGCACAGATGGGCCGTCCGCGCTGGATCGTCGGGCCCAATCGGCTGCATTACTGGTGGATCCCCGAGTGGCACGCCGCATTTCCCGACGCCACCGTCTGGCTCGCGCCATGCATCCGCGAGCAGGCGGGCGAGCGCATCGATTTCGCCGCCAGCACGCTCGATCGTGACCGGGGGTATCCGTGGGATGCCGAGATCACCACCCTGCGGATCACCGGCAGCTACATGACGGAGGTTGCCTTCTTTCATCGTGCCAGCCGCACCCTCGTGTTGACGGATCTGATCGAGAATTTCGAGCCGCATCGGCTTGGTCTCGTGATGCGCTGGGTGACCCGGCTCGGCGGCGTGCAGGATCCGCACGGCGGCATGCCCCGCGACATGCGGGCGACCTTCGCGCGACATCGCTCCGCGCTGCGTGCCGCCATCGAGACGATGATCGCCTGGAACCCGGAACGCGTGATCCTGGCGCACGGTCGTTGGTACGAGCGTGACGGCGCAGCGGAGCTGCGCCGGGCCTTTCGATGGCTGCTCGACCGCGCTGCGTGAGCGCGCGCCAAGCTACTCGTGCGGCGGCTCGCGCCGCCGGCTGGCGACAGCCGCGGGTAGGGTTGGATCGAGCTCTTCGCGAGATCCGAGATCGGCGGGCGTGTCGTGTTGGGTCTCGCCAAGGGGGCTCGACCCAACCTACGGCGCCGTTTACTGCGGGACCGCCGTCATCACGCACGGAACGAATTGATCTTGCGCGTCCAGTCCGGTCCGAGGTTCTGGTAGGTGCCAGGCCGCAGCCGCATGTTGTTGCCGGTGAAGTTCTCGTCGGAGAAGAAGTCCCACACGCCGCTCTTCACCTCGATCGAGGCGATCGCGTCCTGCCAGCCGGTCTGGCGGAGCGCCGGCTGCTCTTCGCCGGTCGTGGCATCCTGGCCGGCGAGATTCGGCTCCGAGTGGATGGTGACCTCGCACGCCCCGCCCGGCGGCAGCGGCGGCGGCACCAGCGAGGCCGACTGCGCGGGCGGCGGCGCATCCGGACGCGGGCAATATTGGACGCACTGCCAGGCGTTGCCGCCGTCGGTGAAGTTGACCAGCTGCCAGTTGAGCCGGCAGCCGTCCGGCGTGACGCCCTCGCAGTAGGGACGGCCGACCGTGAGATAGGCGTCCGGCCAGTAGTAGTGTCCGCCGACCAGCACGACGCTGAGCGCCGTGAACGGCACGAACACCTTCCAGTGGCCCCCGACCCAGATCTTCTTCGGCCCCGACTTCCAGATCGGCACGATCTTGTTGTTGGAGATCTTGATGATCGGGAACTTCTTGGCGAGGACCGGCCCGACGTGCTTGGGACCGTTCTTGAACTTGCCCTGGAGGACGACCTTCGTGGGGGTCGACGTCTTGTTCGGGGTGGTGGGGATCGAACTCTTGCTCGGGGTGTGAGTATGCAGCGTGCCGAAATGCGTCTGGTGGGTCGGCGTGCTCTGGTGGGTGACGGCGGCCTTGTGGAAGCGCTGGTGCGTCGCGGTTTGCCGCTGCACGGTGGCCTTGTGGGTGACACGGGATTGGAACGTCGCCCGCCGAGCCGCGGTGGCGTGCGTGGTGGTCCGTGTGCCGAAGTGCCTCGCCTTCTGCGGCGCGGCGGCCGTGTCGCCCGTCGCGAGCGCGAGGCCGGCCACACCGGCCAACGCATACAGGATCATCCGTTTGGACATAGCCGCCCCTCTGTGCTGACCGCCTCTGAGGGAGGCCGGTCCGGTTGAAAGTCTACGATCGGGAAGTCCGCGGCTTTGACTGGGATCAATCGTGATGGGCGACCGCTCGGGCCGATGGCGAGGCAGGACCGCCGTCGAAATCACCTTCATCCCAATTCTTGACCGCAATAAATCAATTCAACCATCTGATGATGCTGTTTTTTACGACGACCGCAAGGGTTACCTCAGCCGCGATGGCAATGCCGCCGGCAGGGCTCGCATGCGTCCGCGCGCTCGACTGAGCATGACACCCGTGTATGAAGTCCCGGCAGCAAGGGATTCGAATGGCTCAAAATTTCCGCACCGGCACGTTTCGCTCCGATGACGCCGACATCGCCTATCTGGACGCCGGGGAGGGCGCGCCGGTCGTGCTGGTGCACGGCTTCGCGTCGACCAAGGAGACCAACTGGGTCACGCCCGGCTGGGTCGATACGCTGACCCGCGCCGGCCGGCGCGCGATCGCGCTCGACAACCGGGGGCACGGCGCCTCGACCAAGCTCTACGACCGGGCGCGCTACCACACCGCGATCATGGCAGAGGACGTGCGCGCGCTGCTGGATCACCTCGGGCTCGAGCGCGCCGATCTGATGGGCTACTCGATGGGCGCACGCACGGCGGCGTTCGTCGCGCTTGCCCATCCGACGCGCGTGCGCAGCCTCGTCATCGGTGGGCTCGGCAGTCGGCTGGTGGGAGGCGTCGGCCTGCCCGAGACCATCGCGGACGCGCTCGAGGCGCCATCGATCACGCAGGTGACGGACCCGCAGGGCTATGCGTTCCGTGCCTTTGCGCAGCAGACGAAGTCCGATCTCAAGGCGCTCGCCGCCTGCATCCGTGGCTCGCGCCAGACGCTGACGCGCGAGGAGGTCGCCCGGATCACGGTGCCGACGCTGGTCGCCGTCGGCACCAAGGATCCGATCGCGGGCTCGCCGCAGGAACTGGCGATGCTGATGCCGAACGCGCGCGCCCTCGGCATTCCGGGGCGCGACCATATGCTCGCGGTCGGCGACAAGGTGTTCAAGGCGGACGTGCTCGCGTTTCTCGAGGAGCGCGCGTGAGCTCGCTGCATGAGGCCTTCGTCGGCGCCAGCCGCAACCGGCTGGCGGCCGACGTGTTCGGCGATGCCGGCCGGCCCGTGCTGCTGCTGCACGGCGGCGGGCAGACGCGCCACGCCTGGCGCAAGACCGCGGTCGAGATCGCCCGCGCCGGCTGGGTCGGCTATGCGGTCGACCAGCGCGGGCACGGCGATTCCCAGTGGGTCGCGGACGGCGCCTATGGGTTCAAGGATTTCGCCGCCGACGTCACGACGGTCGCGGCCGAGCTCGAACGGCGCCACGGGGCGCGGCCGGTGGTGATCGGCGCATCGCTCGGTGGCATCGCGTCGCTGTTCGCGGCGGGCGAGGCACAGGCGAACGGGGACGCGCCGATCTTCGCCGCGCTGGTGCTGGTCGACATCACGCCGCGGGTCGATCTCAGCGGCGTCGCCAAGGTGCAGGGCTTCATGCGCGAGCATGCGCGCGACGGCTTCGCCACCGTCGAGGAGGCGGCTGATGCGGTCGCAGCCTACCTGCCGCACCGGCCGCGGCCACGGTCGACCGAAGGCTTGAAGAAGAACCTGCGGCTACATGCCGACGGGCGCTGGCGCTGGCACTGGGATCCGCGCTTTCTCGACGGCCGCCGACCGGTCGGCGGCGCGCGCGGCCTGATCGAGGACAGGCTGATCGTGGCGGCGCGCGGCCTCAAAATACCGGCGATGCTGGTGCGCGGCGGCGCCTCCGAGCTGGTGCGGGAGGAGCATGCCCGGGAGTTCCTGGCGCTGGTGCCGCACGCCCGTTTCGCCGATGTCTCGGGGGCCCGCCATATGGTCGCGGGCGACAAGAACGATCAGTTTTCCGCCGCCATCCTGGAATTCCTTAAGGACCTGTGATGGATCGGTGACTTTCTTTGATGGATCGCGGGTTCGATTGCGGGGGTCCTGCAGGGTCCCTATTTGTGCTAAACCGTTATGACCCATCGGGACCTCGACCCCCGGGAGGCACATTATGAATCAGCAGCAGACCAAGGCCGTCGACGTCCTCGACAAGGTCGACCCGGTGTGGACGCGCATCCGGCGCGAGGCCGAGGCGGTGGTGCGGCAGGAGCCGGAGCTGTCCTCCTTCATCTATTCGTCGGTGCTCCATCACGACCGGCTCGAGCAGGTCGTCGTCCACCGTATCGCTGAGCGGCTCGACCATCCGGACGTCTCCGGTGAGCTGATCCGGCAGGCCTACATGGACGCGATCGAGGATACGCCAGCGCTGGGCGACGCATTCCGCGCCGACATCGTCGCGACCTACGACCGCGATCCGGCCACCAACCGCTTCATCGAGCCGGTGCTCTATTTCAAGGGCTTCCACGCGGTCCAGACCTACCGGCTGGCGCACTGGCTCTACGGCAAGGGTCGCAAGGACTTCGCCTTTTATCTGCAGAGCCGCGCCTCCTCGGTCTTCCAGTGCGACATCCACCCGGCCTCGCGCATCGGGCGGGGCATCTTCGTCGACCATGCGACCGGGCTGGTGGTGGGCGAGACCGCGGCGATCGACGACGACGTGTCGATCCTGCACGACGTGACCCTCGGCGGCACCGGCAACGAGAACGGCGACCGCCATCCGAAGATCGGCCGCGGCGTGATGATCGGGGCGGGGGCGAAGATCCTGGGCAATATCGAGGTCGGCCACTGCGCGCGCATCGCGGCCGGCTCGGTCGTCGTCAAGCCGGTGCCGCACAACAAGACGGTCGCCGGGGTGCCGGCGCGGGTGATCGGCGAGGCCGGTTGCGCCGAGCCTTCGCGCACCATGGACCAGATGCTAAACGATCTCGGATTGTGATTCGCTAGGGTGGGCACGGCGCGCCCGTGAGCCATTCGCGTGGGCAAAATCGCTGAAGCGCCATGCCCACGCGGATAGACAACGCAGGCGATTTTGCCCACCCTACGGGTTCTCGCCAGGCCAGGAAGGGGGAGCAGCCAGTGGACGTCCAGGATATCCGCAAAATCGAAGCCTATCTGCGGCGGCTGTTCGGCAACCCGAAGATCCGTCTGGTGCCGCGTCCGAAGAAGGACGACTCGGTCGAGGTCTATATCGACGACGAGTTCATCGCCGTGATCTCGGCCGACGAGGACGAGGGGGACTACAATTTCAACATGTCGATCCTCGGCGTGGATTTGTAGGAGCACACTGCCAGACCCGCCTCACCCCGAGAGGTGGAGAAGATTTTCGGCCGATTGCAAAAAATGACTCCTCATCCTGTGGAGCTTGTCGTCGGGCCGCGAGGGCGCCCGCGCTCCTCACCACGAGGTTGCCGTGGGGAAGCTGAAAGGGACTACGATCCGCCCGCCGGCTGCAGGCCGGCGATCAGCTTTTCGATGCCGTCCTCGACCCCGCGCCAGTCCTTCAGCCAGTCGCGCGGGAAGCGCACCGTGATGTCGGCATCGCCGACGCGCCGCTCGGCGAGGCAGGTTGCGGGCGTGAGCGGGTTGGCGCTGCGCGAGCAGCGGGCGAGGAATTTTTCCGGCGCTGCGGGATCGAAGGCGAGATCCTCGCCCTGGTAGGGCGTGCCGTCACGGAAGGCGAGCAGCGAAAGGCCGGGCGGGCCGGGCGCGGCTTCGCTTGTGACGTAGCGCGGATAGATGGTTTTCAGCCGCTCGAGCGGCGCGAGCGCGGTCGCGGCCGCGATGGTGACGAAGACGCGGTCGCCGTCGCCGAGCTGCGCCGGCTCGGCCGGATCGGGCGGCGCGAGCGAGGGCCAGGCGAAGACGAGATCGATGCGCTCCTGCGCGCCGGCGCGGCGCTGCACGGCGACGCGCATCGCCCGCGGCGGCACGTTGAAGAGCACGCCCCTGATCGTGATCGGCAGCGCCGGCGCATCGGCCGGGGCAGGCTGGTCGGGCCATCGCGGCCACAGCGCGCAGACCGCGAAGGCGAGCACCGCCGCGCCGAGGAGCGCGACGACCAGCACGGTCGATCCGAGGCGATGGCCGGCCGCGCGGCGACGCACATCACGAGGTATTTGGCGAGGTGCCTCGCGACGCAGCTGGCGACGTCTCGCAAGGCGGATTCCCGCCGTGGCCGACATGGGTGTCGACATGGGTGTCGACATGGGTGTGCGCGCGCTCCCGGATGGCTCGAATCGGGTGCGGAGTATGGCACGGCGGATTCGCGCGCCGGCGACGCGAGGAGACATTGTTGCAAACAATCTTCCCCGGCACGTTAACCCTTTCTTAAGGATGTCGTGGCGCTCGGCGCGCCGATTCGGCAGAAGACTCCGGCGGCGAGCGTGCGTGTCGGGAGTTACCCACCCGTGTTGGCGTCATTGTCCATTTCGCCGGAATCGGCGGCGAGCTTTCTGGCCCTGCTGATCGGCTTTGCGGTCGCGGGGCTGATCTCGTCCGGCTATCAGCTCGTCACCGCCCGGCCGGCGAGCTTTCGCCTGCTCGAGCAGGGGCCGAACCCGGCCACCTTCGCGGCGATCCCGTTTCTCGTCTTCGCGGCGCCCTTCATCATCATGCGCAACACCGTGCGCGGCCGCCGCATCGAGCGCCGCCGCTTCGAGTTCGTGATGATCGCGACCGTGGTGGCGGCCCTGTGGAGCCTGATGTCCGGCACCGTGGTCGAGATGATGGTCGACGCGGTGCGGCAGTTCGTGGCGTAACAGCAAGCATCGTCGTTGCGAGGCGTGCGCAGCACGCCGACGCAATCTCGCGCCGCGTGGCATGTGCGGTCGAGATTCGGGCGCTTCGCGCCCTCGCAATGACCGGGTAGGCGCCTTGCCTCACCTTGCATCGCGGTGGCATGGTCGCGCCTGACAGGAGCGCGCGCATGGCGATCTACGAGCTCGACGGAATTGCGCCGGAGTTTCCCGGCGACGGCAGCTATTGGGTGGCCGAGAGCGCCGTGCTGATCGGCAAGGTACGGATGAAGCGCCACACCAGCATCTGGTTCGGCGCGGTGCTGCGTGGCGACAACGAGTGGATCGAGCTCGGCGAGCGCTCGCAGATCCAGGACAACGCGACGCTGCACACCGATCCGGGCTTCCCGATGGTGATCGGCGCGAACTGCGTGATCGGCCACAACGTGATTCTGCACGGCTGCACCATCGGCGACGAATGCCTGATCGGCATGGGCGCGATCATGCTCAACGGATCGAAGGTCGGCCGCGGCAGCCTGGTCGGCGCCGGCGCGCTGATCACCGAGGGCAAGGAATTTCCCGAGAACTCGCTGATCGTCGGCAGCCCGGCGCGCGCCGTGCGCACGCTCGATGACAAGGCGCACGCGATGATCGCGCACGGCGCCGACGTCTATGTGCGCCGGGCGCAGCGCTACGCGAAGGGACTCAAGCGGATCGGTTGAGGAGCTTTAGGTGCGAGTAGCGAATGGCGAGTAGCGAGTAGCGACTAGCGAGAGTAGGCCTATTCTATTCGCCATTCGCTACTCGCTACTCGCCATTCGCCATTCCCTCGATCACTCCGCCCACGCCACCGGCGGCGCCACGGAGCGGGGCAGGGCCGTGCTGACGTTCTGATAGGCGAGCACCACGTGGTCGTGAATGAGGCGGCCGGCGCCCTCGGCATCGCCGCGCGCCATGGCGGAGAGGATCGCCTCGTGCTCGCGCCAGACCCGCCGCGCCAGCACCGTGACGCGCAGCACCTCGCCCATGGCGCGGCGCAGATGCTGCCAGTTGAGGCGCATCGTCTCGAGCACCAGCGAATTGTCCGACAGCTCGTAGATGAAGGAGTGGAAGTCCATGTCGGCTTGCACCAGCAGCTTGTCGTCCTGGACCTGCAGGGCGGCGCGCCCCTGCGCGATCAGCGCGCGGCCGCGCCGTGTCGCCTCGGCGTTCATGTGCGCGGTCGCGAGCCGCACCGCGAGCGGCTCGATCGCGGAGCGGAACTGGTAGATAGCCTCGAACAGCTTGGGATCGAGCGGCGCGACCGCGAGGCCGCGCCGGCCGGCGTCGCGCACGAAGCCCTGCTGCTTGAGCATGAGCAGCGCGTTGTTGACCGGCTGGCGCGAGACATTGAGCCGCCGCGCCACGCTGTCCTGGGTCAGCCGCTCGCCCGGCTTGAGCGTGCCGGCGCAGATCGCATCGAGGATCACGTCATAGGCCTGCTGGACCAGGGTTTTCGGGGTCGCGAGCTGCTCCATGCGGCAATCCTTGTGCGGGCGATCCCGGTGCTGGTTGTCCCGTCTTTCTGAATACGGTATACCGTATGCAACAAGTCGACATTCAGTGCAAGCTCAACGCGGGTCGCGCGGGAAGATGCTCATGCCAGCCAACGAGCTGCCGCATATCGGGCAGGTGCTGCGCCTCAACGCGCACGCGTTTCCCGACAAGATCGGCGCGCGCGACCTCGCGCGCACGCTCACCTTCCGCCAGTGGAACGCGCGCGCCTGCCGCCTCGCCAATGCGCTTTTGGGCTTGGGCCTCGCCAAGGGCGACCGGGTCGCGGTGCTCGCCTACAACGCGCTCGAGTGGCTGGAGATCTATGCCGCGGTCGGCAAGGCCGGGCTCGTCGCCGTACCGGTGAACTTCCGCCTGGTCGGCCCGGAGATTCGCTACATCGCCGAGAATTGCGGCGCGCGCGCCTTCATCGTGCAGGACGAGCTCGTCGCGCGCACCGAGGAGGTGCGCGGCGATCTCGCCATCCTGCCGGACGGGTACATTGTGTTCGGCGACGGCCCGCGTGTCGCCGGCTACCGCGCCTACGAGGACCTGCTCGGCGCGGCGCGCGACAGCGAGCCGGGCGTCGCGGTCAGCGCCGGCGACACCTGGGCGCTGATGTACACCTCGGGGACGACCGGTCAGCCGAAGGGCGCCATCCGCAGCCACCGCGCGAGCGCGCAGCTCTCGCTCTCGACCGATGTCGAGATGGGGTTCGGCCGCGACGACACGGCGCTGCTGGTGATGCCGATGTGCCACGCCAATTCGCTCTATTTCTTCAATGCATTCACGTATTGCGGTGCCGCCTGCGTGGTCTACGATCGCAAGAGCTTCGATCCCGAGCACTTGCTGCGCACGCTCACCGACGCCGGCGCGACCTTCACGTCGCTCGTGCCGACGCACTACATCATGATGCTCGGCCTGCCGGCCGAGCTGCGCGCCCGTCACAGCGGGGAGCGCATGCGCAAGCTGCTCGTCTCCTCGGCGCCGGCGCGGCGCGACACCAAGCTTGCCATTCTGGAGCACTTCCGCAACTCCGGCCTCTACGAGCTCTATGGCTCGACCGAAGCCGGCTGGGTGACGATGCTGCATCCCGACGAGCAGATGACGAAGCTCGGCTCGGTGGGGCGCGAATGCGCCGGCTCGGCGCCGATCCGCATTCTCGACATCGACGGCAATGATGTGCGCGACGGCGAGGTAGGCGAGCTCTACTCGGCGACGCCCTACACGTTCGACGGCTATTGGAAGAACCCGGAGAAGACCGCGGAGGCCTTTCGCGGCGCCTACTGCACGGTCGGCGACATGGCGCGGCGCGACGCCGACGGCTTCTACTACCTGGTCGACCGCAAGAGCAACATGATCATCTCGGGCGGCGAGAATATCTATCCGTCCGAGGTCGAGAACATGCTCGGCGCACACCCGAAGGTGAAGGAGGTCGCCGTGATCGGCCTGCCGGACGCCAAGTGGGGCGAGCGCGTCCACGCCGTGATCGTGCTGCACGGCGCCGGTGGCGCGAGCGAGTCCGAGATCATCGAATGGTGCCGCGACCGCATCGCCGGCTACAAGCGCCCGCGCTCGGTGTCGTTCATCGCCGACGACGAGATGCCGCGCACCGCGACGGGAAAGATTTTGCATCGTTCGCTGCGAAAGAAGCTGACCGATCAGAAATGTTAGGCGGACACGGTGCCGAAAGAAAAAGAGAGGCTGAGCATGACGACATCCACCTCCCCCGACCTCGGCGCGGCGCCGGACAGCTGCGCGGCGTGGATCGCGCAGTTCCTCAAGCGGCGCGGCGTCGACCGTATCTTCGGCCTGCAGGGCGGGCACATCCAGCCGATCTGGGACCACGTGGCGCGGCTCGGCATCCGCATCATCGACGTGCGCGACGAGGGCGCCGCCGTGCACATGGCGCACGCGCATGCCGAGCTCACCGGCGCCCTCGGCGTCGCCATGGTGACCGCGGGGCCTGGCGTGACCAACACGGTGACGGCGGTCGCCAACGCGTACCTGGCCCGCATCCCGGTCTTGCTGATCGGCGGCTGCCCGCCGCGGCCGCAAGTGAACATGGGGCCGCTGCAGGACATTGCGCATGTCGACATCCTTCGGCCGGTGACGCGCACGTCGCGCACGCTGCGCGTCGCCGACCAGCTCGTGCGCGAGCTCGACGAGGCGGTCGCGCGCGCGTCGGGCGATGCCGGCGAGCCCGGTCCGGTCTATCTCGAGATTCCGACCGACGTGCTGCGCCAGCGCGTGGCGAAATCGCTGGTGCTCGACGAATGGCTGGACGCGAAGCCGCCGCGCGTCGCGCCGCCCGATCCGGCGGCGGTCGCGGCCGCCGTCGACGCGCTGTGGTCGGCGCGCCGGCCGCTGGTCATCACCGGGCGCGGCGCCCGCGGCGCCGGCGAGGCGCTGGTGCGGCTGCTCGACGCGAGCGGCGCGCTCTATCTCGACACCCAGGAGAGCCGCGGCCTCGTGCCGGCCGAGCATCCCTCCTTCGTCGGCGCGGTGCGCGCCGCCGCGATGACCGACGCCGACCTCGTGCTGATGATCGGCCGCCGGCTCGACTACCAGGTCGGCTACGGCTCGCCCGCCGTCTTTCCGCATGCACGCTTCGTGCGCATCGCCGACACCGCCGGCGAGCTTTTCGACAATCGCCGCGGGCAGCCGGAGATTCTCGCGGCACCGTCGCTCGCGCTCGCCGCGATCGTCGCGGCGGCCGGCAACCGGCGCTCGAATGTCGATGCCGCCTGGGCCGACGGCCTGCGCCAGAAACAGCGCGAGCGCAGCGCCAGATCGCGCGCCGGCGGGCCGGCGAGCGGCACCGACGGCAAGGTTCACCCCGCCCGCATCTTCGA
This sequence comes from Xanthobacteraceae bacterium, assembly GCA_035293985.1. GTDB lineage: Bacteria > Pseudomonadota > Alphaproteobacteria > Rhizobiales > Xanthobacteraceae > JAVDCA01. The sequence goes on along the minus strand of DATGLS010000032.1, from coordinate 394,543 downwards.
CGCCATCGCGGCGGTCGCCGATCCCGACTACATCGCGATCGCGGACGGCGGCGACCTCCTGAGCTTCGCCCGCGTCGGGCTCGCGGCGCGCACCTACATGGATGCGGGCGCGTTCGGCTGCCTCGGCGTCGGCGTGCCGTTCGCGATCGCGGCGTCGCTCGCCTTTCCGGGCCGCCAGGTGATCTCGGTCAACGGCGACGGCGCCTTCGGCATCAATGCGATGGAAATCGACACCGCGGTGCGCCATGGCGCCAAGGCGGTGTTCATCGTCTCCAACAATGCGGCCTGGAACATCGAGCGGCTCGATCAGGAGATGAACTACGGCGGCCGCGTGGTCGGCACCACCTTGCGGCACTCCGAGTATGCCGGCATGGCGCGCGCGCTCGGCGCGCACGGCGAGCGGGTCGAGCAGGCGGACGCGCTCAAAGGCGCGCTCGAGCGTGCGCTCGCCAATGCGCCGGCCGTGATCGACGTGGTGACGACGCAACACGCGGTCTCGTCCGACGCCACCAAGGGCCTCGGCTACGTGCCGGACTATCAGCCACTCACGGCCTGGGACGAGGCAGAGAAGAAGCGGCGGAGCTGACGCGAATCACATCCGCTCACGTCCACTCGGGCGGTGCGATCAGGGCCACCAGCCCGTCCATGATGCGCTCCTGTGTCCAGGCGATCTGGTGCATGTAGGATGGGCGCGGGATCGGCGCGCCGATCCGGGCCAGACGCTGGCAATGCAGCGTGAGGGCATTCTCGGCGTTCTGGCGCGCCTCCGCGATGGTGCGGCCGCTGGAGTGGCAGTCGGGGAGATCCGGGAATGAGACGCGAAAGCCATCTTCCGGCTGCTTGCGGATGAAGGCGATGAACGGGCGCATGCGACGTATCCGGTGCGGCGACGATCAACGCGCGAATCAACTTGGTCGAGTGAATCGCGCGATTCTGTGGTCGTCAATGCAGAGGATGGGGTGCGCGGTATCGGATTCCGGCGCGACGCCTGAAAAAGATGAAAAGCCGGGAGGGGCCTGTTGCCGATCATCCCCGCGGCGGATAGGCGCCGTCGATCGCGATGCAATACCACGGTCCGCTCGGGCTGCGGGGCGGCAGGTTGGGGAGCTTGAAATCGGTCGTGCCGTTGCCGCCGTAGGTCGTGCTGAGGAGCGAGAACAATGTGATGTACCGATTGATCGGGAGGAGCTGGCCGGAGCACGCTGCCCAGCCCGACGGGGCGAAGCTGAACGGAAACGATGCGATCTGTCCCATATAGGGGACTGTCGCTCCCGAGCCGAGCTGGCGCGCACGCGTCCGCGCCACGGCCTTCGCCACCGTTTTCGCGGGCTTTTTTGCCGATTTGGCCGCGGTTTTGGCGGCGCTCGTCCGGCGCGGCGATTTTTTCGCTTTCGCCTTTGCTTTGTGCGCCGGAGCTCTTCTGGTGCGTGGCATCGCGGGGCCTCCTGATGGTCACCTCATGATCATGTGCGCGTCGGATAGGGAAACATGTTTTGCGCCGCGGCAATGTAGAGGTTGGGTCCGGCCGGGGTGATCGGGGCGAGCTTGGGCAGCGCGAAAGTGCGCACGCCGTCGCCGCCATACGTCGTGCCGAGCAGCGAGAACAGCGCTTGATTCTGCTGGATCGACAGCGTTTGGCCGTTGCACGCCATCCATCCGCTCGGCGCGAAATCGAACGCGAAGGCTTCGATCTGGCCGAGATAGAAGTTGCCCGCCGGGCTGGGCGCCCCGACCTTGGCGGCAGGCTTCTTCGCGGCGAGCTTTGCTCGGGTCTTGGCTGCAGCCGGCATGGCGTCCCCCTCCGATCCGACAACTTGCCGGTAATTATCATCAGAATTCGACCAGAGGTAAAGTGCCGTCAACGCGCGGACCACACACGCACGGCGTGACGATCGCGCCCGATTGCCAGTGCGCAGCCGGCGGACCATGATCCCCGGAAAGGCGTCCGTTCCATAAACGCCGGTGGGGAGGGTCATAGATGAAGTGTCTCGTCGGCATTCTGCTGCTCGTGCTCGCGCCCGCCGCGGCGCTCGCGGCCGAGCGCCCCGACTGGGCGTTTCCGGCGACCGACAAGGTGCAGCCGCCGGCGCGCGACGACGGCGGGCCGAAGACGGCACCGGGCAGCGCGCTCTCGCTCACCCGCGCGCAGATCGACGACCTGTTCAACCCGCCCGACTGGTATCCCGATTTGCATCCGCCGATGCCGGCAGTGGTCGCGCATGGCGACAAGGCGCACAATGTGCGTGCCTGCGGGTCGTGCCATCTGCCGACCGGTACCGGGCACGACGAGTCGGCCTATCTCGCGGGCCTGCCGGCCGCTTACTTCATCCGCCAGATGGCCGACTACAAGCGCGGCGACCGCAAGGGCTCGGGCGTGATGATCGCCATCGCGCAGACGATCAGCGACGCGGACGTGCGCGCGGCCGCCGACTACTTCGCATCGCTCAAGCCGCGTCCGTGGATCCGCGTGGTCGAGACCGACACCGTGCCGAAAACCTACATCGCCAAAGGCAACAAGCGGCTGGTGCATCCCGACGGCGGCACCGAGCCGATCGGCGCGCGCATCATCGAGGTGCCCGAGGACGAGGATATCGTGCTCAACCGCGATCCGCGCTCGGGCTTCGTCGCCTATGTGCCGAGAGGCAGCCTCGCCCGCGGCGAGGCGCTGGTCGCGACCGGCGGCGGCAAGACGCTGCCCTGCGCGATCTGCCACGGGGCGACGCTGCAAGGGCTCGGCGACGTGCCGGGGATCGCGGGCCACCATCCGGACTACATCGTGCGCCAGCTGTGGAGCATGCAGAACGGCGAGCGCGTCGGCACCTCGGCGGCGCTGATGCGCCAGGTGGTCGACAAGCTCGACGTCGACGACATGCTGGCGATCGCCGCCTATGTCGGCTCGCGCGCGCCGTAACCGTAGGGTGGGCAAAGGCGGCCGAGGTCTTTCGACCGTGGCACGCAGTCAAACCCGCCGTGCCCACGCGGACGCGCTTCACCGCGTGGGTACGGCGGGTCTGACGCCGTGCAACGACTCGGCCGCCTTTGCCCACCCTACAAACCGGAGCGTCACATGAAGAAGTTGCTTGCCCTCGCTTGCCTTGCCATCGCACTCGCATCTGCCGCCGTCGCCCAGACCTACCCCGCGCGGCCCGTCACCATGATCGTGCCGTATCCGGCGGGCGGGCCGACCGACACGATTGCGCGCATTCTCGCCGAGCGCATGCAGGCGAGCCTCGGCCAGCCGGTGGTGATCGAGAACATCACCGGCGCCGGCGGCAGCATCGGCGTCGGCCGCGTCGCGCACGCGGCCGCGGACGGCTACACGGTCGCGATCGGCCACGTGCAGACGCACGTGTTCAATCCCGCCATCATGAAGCTCAACTACGACGTCGTGAACGACTTCGCGCCCGTCGCCCTCGTCGCCGACACGCCGATCTGGATCATCGCCCGGAAGTCATTGCCGGCGAACGACCTCGCAGCGCTGATGGCCTGGCTCAAGAGCCAGAACGGCAAGGCGACCATGGGCACGGTCGGGGTCGGCGGCCCGACCGACGTCGCGGCGCGCATCTTCGAGAAGCACACCGGCGTCACGTTCCAGATCGTGCCGTATCGCGGGGGCGCGCCGCTGGTGCAGGACATGCTCGGCGACCACATCGACTTCGCGTTCGGCCAGGCCGCGACCTATCTCAACTACGTGCGCGAGGGTCAGCTCAAGGCCTATGCGGTGCTGCAACCCAAGCGCTGGTGGGCGGCGCCGGAGGTACCGACCCTCGATGAGCTCGGCATCACTGATATCGACGCGAGCTTCTGGCACGGCATCTGGGTCCCGAAAGGCACGCCGGACGAGGTGATCGCCAAGCTGAACGCCGCGGTGCGCGCGGCGCTGGCCGATCCGAAGGTGCAGGCGCGGTTCAAGGCGGTGGGGCAGGAGGTGTGGCCGGCGAACGAGCAGACGCCGGCGGCGCTCGCCGCCAAGCAGAAGGCCGAGATCGCCCGCTGGGCGCCCGCGATCAAGGAGGCGGGCATCACGGTGCAATGACGCGGCAGGTCACGCGCGTCCGGCGCTAGTCCGGCGGCGCGATCAGCACGACAAGCCCATCGGTGCATGCGCGCCGCGCATCGAGATCGTGCAGGTAGGACGGCTCGGGGAGCGGCATGCCGGCGGCGCACAGCACGGCGAGCGTGCGCTGGGCATTCTGCTGCGCCTCCGCGATGGTCGCACCGCAGGCGACGCAGCCCGGAAGATCCGGAAACGAGGCGCAGAAGTCGGTGTCCGATTGCCTGCGGATCACGGCGATGAAGGGGCGCATCGCGTCAGCGCTCTCCGCCGCCGCGCAAGCGTGAATTCAAGCGCGTTTTTGTACTCGGTGGTGTGATCATCGACCGCGCCCCACGCCGCATCCTGGTCGACTTCAGTGGCGCAAGAGTGCAACGCAGGCGAGAAAGCGGGTCAACGCGGCGGCGCTGTGAATAGCGGGGAATCAGGCACTTGTGCACCGGCGCGTCTGTGGATGTAGGGTCGGCGCGGGGCGGCTGGTGCGGGTGCTATTCAACCCGCAGTAGTCGGAACCAACCGGGGCCAGCTTGGTTTTGCTGTGCAGGCGTGCCAGAGAATGTCCTGCCATGCCTTACTTGCATTTGGCTCAACCCAGAGGGAAGCACCCATGGACAAGAAGATCGTCGGCGTCATTGGCGCCATTACGGGGCTAGCAGCGATGGATCAGGGCGCGCAGGCCACTCCAGCCACGCAGACGCCCGATCCGATGAACGTCCGTTCATATGCGGAGTTGCTCGATCCGATTCCGAACGCCCTCGCCGCGTTGCGGGCGGCCGATATGGCGGCAGCCCAAGATCAGGCGGTCGATGGCCAGCAGGGCAACGTGCAAGTGGCGGGGTATCACCACCATCACCATTCCCGCTGGCGGTCGCGGTGGTGGCATCACCATCATCATCATCACCACCACCGGGTCATCATCCGCGTGCCCGGCATCCGCTTCGGGCATCATCACCACCACCACCATCACCACCATCATTTCCTCAATCCGTGATGAGGAGTGGAGCCGCGTGGCCGCGATGGCCACGCGGCTTTTTCTTTACGACCTGTTCTTACGGCTTGGCGCGCACGGTGGGGTAAACCGGAGAGAAGCTTCATGGACAAAAAGATCGTCGGCGTCATCGGCGCCCTCACGGGCCTGGCTGTCGTTGACCAGGCGCAGGCGGCTCCGGCCGCGACGCCTGCAGCGGATACGACGAGCGCGCACTCATACGCCGCGTTGCTCGATCCGATCCCGAATGCACTCGCGGCGTTGCGCGCAGCCGATGTGGCCGCGGCCGGCAGCGAGGAGCGCCCGACGCAGGTTGCTGGCATGAGGCATCATCACCACCACTCCCATCATCATCACCACCATCGCGTGAAGAAGCCGCGTCACCATCACCACCATCATCACCACCACCACCACCATCATTTCAGCACCTGAGGTTCACCGACGACAGGTGACGAGACCGCGGCAGGCGGACAAACCCGCCTGCCGCCAATGCCCTAACCAGGGGGGATGACAAATGACCCACCAAGTCAAAACCCGGCTGTACAAGCCGAAGCTCGCGCCGCGGCGCACCAAGATGGAAATCCCCGGCTGGGGCGGCACCTCCGAGCCGCGCCGCGACGGCAATCGCGAGCAGCCGTGGCACTGCGTGCCGTTCTCCGAGAGCGCGCAATACGGCATCGAGATCTTCTATCCGCACGACAACGAGCTGCATGTCTCGACGCGCGAGGGCAAGCTCATCCTCGACGGCGATTTCGGGCCTAATCCCGGCACCGGGGTCGCCTGGCCGCCGTTCCGCACCTTCGGCGAGAAGTTCTACTCTTATCAGCTGCTCCTCGACCTCAAGGTCCCGGAAGGCATGGCGATCCGCACCGAGCCGCATCCGCGCTTCTACACCGACTTCACCGACACGACGCCGATCGCGGTGCCGGCGCTGCTGCGGCGTTGGTGGCCGATGGTGAACTTCCTCATCTTCAAGTCGCCGCCGGAGGGGCGCACGCACATCTTCCGCCCAGGCGAGCCGATGCTGCAGATCGTCGTGGTGCCGGCCGAGCCGGACTTCGAGATCGTCCCGATGAGCGAGGAGGAGGCGGCCGAGCGCGAGCTGCAGGCGCGCCGCATCCATGCGAGCCGCGACACGCTCGGATCGGACACGCACTGGACCTCGTCGACGTCGACCGTGTTCGACGGCACCTATCGCCACCTCCATCGCGCCGCCAAGGCGAAGGCACGCGAGTCCAAGGCGCGCGAGAACGAGCCCACGCGCTGACCGGCACCGCGATGACGTCCGACCCGGTTTTCGCGCAGCACGCTGCGCTGCACGCGCGTGGCGACGCGCTGCGGGCACAGGGCGATCTCACCGGCGCCCTCGCGCAGTATCGCGCGGCGGCTGATCTGCTCCATGCGCTGACCGAGCCGGAAAAATCGACGCCGCGCGGGCTCGCGGCGCGCGTGCTGACGCAGCAGCGCCTGGGCGAGGTGCTGATCGCGCAGGGCGAGCTTGCGGCGGCGCTGGAGGCGCTGCGGGCGGAGCTCGCGGTGCGCCGATCGATCGCCGACGCCGATGCGGACGACAAGGCCAAGCGCGACGAGGTGGCGCGGGTCGCGGCCCGCGTCGCCGAGGTGCTGGTGCTCAGGAGCGCGATCGCGACCCTGCAGGGCAATGCCCCGGCGGGCGCGCCGGCGCGGCGCCGGCCCGGCGAGGCGTCATGGACGCTGAGCGCGGTCGCAGGCGCGCTCGAGGCGCAAGGCAACCTCGGCGGCGCGCTCGCACTCTACCGCGAGGGCCTCGCGATCCGTCGCCGGCTCGCGGCGCAGAACCCGGACAATATCGCCTGGGCGCTCGACGTCTCGTGGAGCCTCGCGGGCCTGGGCGGCGCGCTGATGGCGCGCCGCGACCTCGATGGCGCGCTCACGAGCTTTGCCGAGGCGCTCGCCATCCGCCGCGCGCTGGCGCAGCGCGACCCCGACAATGCGCAGCGGCGGCTCGACGTGTCGTGGAGCTTGATGGCGGTCGGCGATGCGCTGGCCGAGAAGGCCGACCATGCGGGGGCGCTCGCGGCATTGCGCGAGGCGCTCGCGATCCGCCGCGCGCTCGCGGATGCCGCCCCGGACAATGATGGCCTGCGCTGCGACGTTGCGCTCAGCCTCACGCGGATCGCCGACGTGCTCGCGGCGAGCAGCGACCGCGCCGGCGCGGTCGCGACCTATCGGGACGCGCGCGGCATCGTGCATGAGCTGGTGACGCGGGTACCCGGCCGGGCCGAGTGGCGGGAGGATCTCGCCGCCATCGACGAGCGGATCGCCGAGCTGACAAAGGCGGCGTAGGGTGGGCAAAATCGCGTTCTACGGCCCGTCCGGGTAGCCAACCGCGCGTGAGCGATTTTGCCACGCGGACGAACGGGCGCTGGTGCCCACGCTAGCCCGGATTTCTCACGCTATCTTCGCACAATTGTGACGAATTGACCGAGGGGTTCGCGAACATTTTCAAGAGCGCGCAGCTGCGTGGCGTCGGGTGGACGCGAACCGATCCGCATAAAGGTCGAGCTGGCACTCCTTGATGCGGTTCTCCATCTCGCCGCGGGCGCAGTAGACCTTCTCGTAGAGATACTTTGGCCCCTCGCGCTTGAGCGAGGTGACCACGAAGCGCGGGTTCGCCTCGCCGTTGGTCCACTCCGCCTTGGCGACGACCCGGCGCGGGCGGCTCCAGCTCTCGCGCGTCGTCCATTTGAAGCTCCTGAAGCGGCGCTCGGCGCGTCCGGTGCAGCGGCTCTTGGCGGCGGCGAGCTCGAGCTCGGGGGCGATCTCGGCAGCGAGCCGCTCGTTCTTCGCCAATCCCAGCAGGAAATCGACGTCATTGGCCTCGCACCAGGTCATCAGATCGTCGCGGGCAAAGCCCGAGTCGGCCCGCAACACGATGCGCGTCTTCGGCCAGCTGGCGCGGATGCGCGCCACCACGCGCGCCACCTCCTCGACCACACCGGCCGCCGCGTCCTTGTCGGCGCTTCGCAGCTTGGCGACGAGCAGGTCTCGCCCGCAGAATACGTAGAGCGGCAGGTAGCAGTAGCAATCGTAGTAGGCATTGAAGAACCGCCCCTCCTGCATGCCGTGCAGCGGATCGTCGGTCGCATCGAGGTCGAGAATGATCTCCCGTGGGGCTCGCGCATGCCTCTCGATGAACACGTCGATAAAGACGTGCCTGATCGCCACCGGATTATGGCTGATCTTGTGATAGCGCGTCGGCTCGATCGTGCTCAGCTCCAGCCGGTTGAGCGTCGACTTGCCCGCCACTGGCGCGCACTCCTCGCGCTTCGTCGTCAGCTTGCCGGCCAGTACTGCCATCAGCGGGTCGTGGCGCAGCTCGTCATGGTCGTTGAGGTCCTCGTAGCCAAGCGCAATCGCAAACACCCGCTGCCCGACCAGCGTGCGAACCTCGTGCTCGATCAAATGCGGTTGCCGCTCGTCGTGAAAGCATGCTGCAAATCGGTCAATCAATCCAATCGCTCGATCCGTCGCCTTCAGAAGCAACGCGCCGGCATCCGATGTCACCAGGCCGGCGTCAAACGCGGCGTCCACAGCCCGGCCTTCAACCGTTCCAAAATCAAAAGATTCTGTTCTACACTCTGTCGGCATCGGGGCTCTCTCTTTGAATCGCCAAAAGTCGCTGCAGCACAACGACTTTCGCTGATTCGGAGCCCCGATGCGCCTAATTTGGGTGAGAAATCCAGGCTAGGGCACCTGAAACACCAGCTTGCCGCGGAAGTGCCGCCCCTCGCTCACCCGCTGGGCCTCGGCGGCCTGCGACAGGCGAAACAGCTTGATCTCGGGCGCGCGCACGGCGCCCTTGAGATAAAGGTCGGCGACGCGCTCCATGTGCGCCCGCGTGCGGTTGACGGCGGGCCGCAGCGAGCTCACGTCGCTGCGCGGCGGCGTCGGCGCCTTGGCGCCGGAGGCGATGAAGGCGGCGCGCCCGCCCGATTTGAGCACCGAGAAGGACTGCATCGCCACGTCGCCGCCGACCGTCTCGAACACGGCATCGACGTCCTTCACGAGCTTGGTGAAATCCTGCGTCTTGTAGTCGATCACCTGGTCGGGGCCGAGGCTGCGCACATAGTCGAGGTTGGGCGTGCTCGTGGTGGTGATGACGCGCGCGCCGAGATGCTTGGCGAGCTGGATCGCGAAGCTCGCAACGCCGCCGGCGCCACCCTGGATCAGGATCGTCTCGCCGCGCTTCAAATGCAACGTATCCTCGACCGCAACGAGCGCGGTCAGGCCGGTGAGCGCGAGCGCCGCGGCGTCGATATCCGACAGCGCGGCGGGCTTCTTGGCGATGATCGAGGCTTTGATCGCGAGCTTCTCCGCATAGGCGCCTTCGTGGCCGACGTCGAGCACGCCGAACACCGCATCGCCGACGTTGAGGTCGGCGCCGGCACCGGCGCTCGACACCACGCCGGCGAAATCGCGGCCGAGGCCGAGCGGAAAGGTCGACTGCTTGTAGTCGCCGGCGCGCACCTTCCAGTCGGCGCCGTTGACGCTCGCGGCGTGGACGTCGACCACCACCTCGCCGGGCTTGGCGACCGGATCGGGCACCTCGCCGTATTTGAGGACTTCCGGCCCGCCGAATTTCTCGATGTACACGGCCTTCATGGGGTTTCTCTCCTTCCACTTTTCGGTCGGCGCGGAAGTTACATGGCGGAACGGACCGGCGCTATGGGGCGCGGCCGGGTGCCGGCAGCTTGCTCAGGCGCTCCTCTCCCGCACTTGCGGGGGAGAGTTGGAGAGGGTCGCCGCATGCTCATGCGCCGGTGACTTGCCCCCTCCTGCGCGCTTCGCGCGCGTTCCTCCCCCGCATCCGCGTTCGCCTTTCGGGCTTCGGCGGACAGGAGCGGGGGAGCGGAAAAGGCGCCGTCTTGCGCTAACATGCAGGATCGATAGCCGGAGGTTCGTCATGCGCCGACTTCTTCTCCTCATCCTGCTCGCGCTCGCCAGCGCCGCGCCCGCGCGCGCGCAGGAGACGGTCCGCTTCGTCGTCCCGTTCGCGGCTGGTGGGCCGGTCGACACGATGGCGCGGCTCCTCGGCAACGCGATGCAGGGGCCGCTCGGGCAGACCATCATCGTCGACGACCGCGCCGGCGCCGGCGGGGTGATCGCGACCGAGCTCGTCTCGCGCGCGCCCGCCGACGGCCGCACGCTGCTGTTCGGCAGCCAGGGCTCGCACGTGGTCGCGGCGGCGCTGCGCACCGATCTCAAATACGATCCCGTCAAGTCATTCACGCCCATCGCCATGATCGGGCACGTGCCGATGATCGTGGTGGTGACGCCGGAATCGCCGGTGAAGGACCTCAAGGGCCTGATCGCGCTCGCCAAGACCAGGAAGCTCAGCTACGGCTCGGCCGGGCCCGGCAGCACGATGAATCTCGCCCTCGAGCTCATCAACTACGGCGGCCATGTGAGCATCACGCACATTCCCTATCGCGGCTTCTCGGTCGCCTTGCCGGATCTATTGGCGAACCGTCTCGACACGCTCGCGGCCGATCCGCCGGTGATCCTGCCGCTGATCGCGGCGAAGAAGGTGCGCGCGCTCGCGGTGCTCGGCACCGAGCGCCTCGCCTCGCTGCCGGACGTGCCGACCGCGGTCGAGCTCGGCTATCCCGACATGGTGATGGAGAATTGGTACGGCCTGCTCGCGCCCGCCGGCCTCGCGCCCGACGTGGCGAAGAAGGTCGAAGCGGCCGCGCTCACGGCGATCGAATCGCCGCGCCTGCAGGAGGCGATGAAGCAGGGCGAGACGGTCGGCACGCTCGACGCCGCGGGCTTCAAGGCGCGCATCGCGCACGATGTCGCCTTCTGGGGTCCGATGATCAAGAAGCTCGGGATTCCGATGGCGAATTAGCTGTGAGGTGCGCAGGGCGGTTGGGCCCCCTCTGCCCGGATCTTCGCGGGGAGAGGGAGCGCAGTCAGCGTGCCAAGCCAGTCCTCACGCTCGCCGGGCCACGAACGTACCATTCGGCTGGTGCAAGATCAGTTCATCGACATCGCCGCCCGCGCCGAGACGGAATTCCACCCGGAAGCCGCCGAGCTCGTCGATCGCGAAGGTGCGGCCCTGGTGGGGAAGCAGCTTGCTCATCGGTTGGCTCCCGAACGTCAACGTGAGCTGGCCATCGTTGTCCTGCGCGATGATCGCCGCTGCAATTCCCTGGCAGATGAACGCACCGATGCAGCGCGCGCGAAACGCCGGGTCCGTGCAATCGCCGCCGGCCATGCGGGCGAATACGATGTCCTTGACCATCGGCTCGAACGGCGCCGCGAGGCTTGCGATGTTGCCTTCGCGATCAGTCGAGAACGTGATGGCGAGCCGGTCGGGAAACAGGACGCCAAGCACCTCGGGCAGCTCGAAAGTATCGTAGTGGCGATGCGCGAGGGCGGCGGACATGCCGCGCCAAGCCCAGCCGAGTTGGCCGTCGGCGTAGGTGATCGTCATCCGGCCATACGCCGGATGGTCGTAATCGCCGGCATAGTCCGCAAGCGGGTGGCTCGGCCGAGTGTCCGGCTGGCGCGTCGCTTTCCGTGCCTGCCGGTCGGCATCGAGCTGCGCGAGGAATTTGCGGCGGCGCTCGCGAAAGCGGTCGAGCCACGGAACTGGCTCCAGGCCGCACGCGCGGTCGAACACGTAATTGGCGATGATGTCCGGGACGACGCTCTGGCTGCGATTGGTGAACACCGCGACGCCGACGCCGCGATCGGGCAGCATCGTCATCAGCGTGCTCCAGCCGCCCCAGCCGCCGCCGTGCCACACGACCCTCGCGCCGCGATACTGCTGCGTGCGCAGGCCCAGGCCGTAATGCGTATCGCCGTACTCGGCGAACTCGGGTGCCGAAACATGCACGCGCGGGGTCTGCAGCTGCCGGATCAAGGCGGTCGGCAACAGGCGTTGCCCGGCGAACGCGCCCTGCTCGATATGCAGGCGCAGCCAGCTCACGAAGCTCGCAATCGAGGTGACGATGCCGCCCGCGGCCGTCACGACGATCGGCCAGGGTTTCAGGCGCAGGCGGGTGTCTCCCTCCATCCAATAGGGGACGGAGGAATCGGCGGCGGCGGCAAGCTCTTCCACGCCGAAGCTCACCTTCATGCCGAGCTTCTCGGTCAGGCGCGCGCGGGTGAAATCGGTCCAGCTCTGGCCGCTGATGCGCTCGGCGACCATGCCGGCGACGAGATAGCCGAGGTTGCAATACTGGTAGGCGGTGCGAATGTCGCCGCTCGGCTCCAGATGGCGAAGGGCCGCCAGCATCTGCGCGGGCGTCAGATCGGCCGGCATCCACACCCAGTCATGGCGGGGCAGCCCGGAGTGATGGGAGAGCAGGTCGCGCACCGTGACGCGGTCGGTCGCGACCGGATCGTGCAGGCGGAACTCGGGGATGTAGTCGCGCACCGGCCGGGTCCAATCGAGGCGGCGCTCGTCCACCAGAAGCGCGAGGCCGGCGGCAGTGAACGATTTCGTCACCGAGCCGATCAGGAACTGGGTCTCGGTCGTCGCCTTCAGGCCGGCTTCGACGTCTCGCTGGCCATAGGCCTGGAGCAGCGCCACGTCGCCGTTCTGGACCACCGCCACCGCGAGGGCGGGGATCTTCCACTCGTCCATCGCGTCGGCGATGAGGTGCTCGAGCTCGGGAATGCAGGGCGCAATCGATTCGCTGCGGGCGACGGGTTGGGGGGCCATCGGCAGGTTTTCCTCAGCCGAAGTGGAACAGGAGCCGGACGCGCGGCGCGATCAAAGCCGACACTCGCACCATATGTCGTCAAGCCGGCGTCAAAGGGGTTCTTCTGTCGCGATAGCCGCTTAGTCAGCCGCGCGGATCTTCACCCTCCCCTGCAGGGCCCTGCAGGGGAGCGTGAAGACGTCAGGCCGCAATCGAGGGTAGTTCGGCGAGCCGTTCGCCGCACAATGGTCCGGGCGGCGTGCGCGCCAGGTCCTTCACGATCTCGACCAGGCGCGCATCGGTGAACGGGCTCGTGAGTGCGAAGCCGGCCTTGCGGGCGAGGCCTTTCATGGCTGTGTTGGTGCGCAGGACCTCTCCGAAGAGGTGGCGCGCGCCGAACGCGCGCGCCCGGCATTCGATCGCTTGCAGCAGGAGCAGGCCGAGCCCGCGACGCTGCCAGGGGTCCATCACCGACAGCGCGATCTCGCCGCGCGTGCTGCCCGGCATGACCACGACGATCGCCTCGCCGATCATCACAGCGTCTGGGCCCGCGAAGGCCAAAAGCGCGACCGCGCCGGGACGATCCATGTCGGCGAAGCGCGCGAGCTCACGCGGCGACAGCTCGCTCAGCGCGCCGAGGAAGCGGTTGCGCCGGCTCTCCGGCGTGAGGCGGCGCAGATAGGCCTGCAAGGTGCGGGCGTCGTGCGGGCGAATGGGCCGGATCAGCACCAGCTCCCGCGACGGGAGCATGAAGACGCGGGACCTTGCCTCGACCGAGTCAAAAGCGTTCATCGCCGGCTCCGTTGCGTGACGCATCCTGCGTCGCGAGCGTACACCGTTCAAACGAAGCTTTCTCAGGCGACGGATGAGTTTTCCGAATGCACCGGACGGCGCTCGATTTTGGACCACGCTGGCGCCGCTGCTCAGCCGGCCCTCTCCCCCGCGCTTGCGACGCGCTTGCGGGGAGAGTGGGGGCCGCGTGCGCAGGCGTTGCCGACTTGCCCCCTCCTGCGCGCTTCGCGCGTATTCCTCCCGCGCAAGTGCGGGGAGGGGAAGACGCCCCTTGAGGTTAGCTCTCCACCAGCGTCTTGAGCCGGGCCAGCGCCGCATCCCACTGACGCGAGACGAGATCGAGATAGTCGCGCAGCTGGTCGAGCGGCTTCGGCTCGAGCGCGAAACGGCTTTCGCGCCCGACCTTGACCGAGCGCACGACGCCGACCTCCTCGAGCACGCGCAGGTGCTTCGTCACCGCCTGGCGGGTGAGGCGGGTGCCGTCCGTGAGGCGGGCGATCGACTGCGGCTCGCCCCGCGCGAGACGCGCGAGCACCGAGAGGCGCGTCTCGTCGCCGAGCGCGGCGAACACCGCCGCGCGCGTCTTGAGCGCGGCTGCCCCGTTACGCCGGTTCGACATGTTGCGCGATGTTCTTCGTCTGAATGCCCCAGCCATGGTCGTTCATCCGGAAGGCCTCATCGCGGCGGTGCGGCGGCAGCCTGTCGAAGCCGGACTCGACGATGCGCAGGCGCGTGCCGGTCGCGATCGGCTCGAGCGTGAACTCGACCAGCGTCGGCGTCTCGTTGCTGTAATCCGCCTTCGGGTCGATCGCGTAGGGGTGCCAGCTGAAGGAAAAAATCCGCTCCGGCTCGATCTTCTCCACCACGGCTTCCCAGTGCAAGTGCTCGTACCCCGGATAGGTGATGTGCCCGCGCGTGATCTCCCCGGCCTTGAACGGGCCGTCGAGGCGCACGCGGAACCACTGGCCGAACTCCTCGTGATCGGTCAGCGCCTTCCATACGCGCGCGACCGGCGCCTTGAGCTCGATGGTCTTCTCGATGCGATCGGACATACGCAACCTCCTGGTTGCTCGTTAGATACGGCGACGCGGGGGAATATGCAACTATTTTGTTGCATTTGAGCGACGGCGGACCGGATGCGGCGCCGTGCCGGCAGGACGGCGTGCCGCGGGAACTCGGCGGCATGGTTGCTCGTTTAACGGGATCAACCCAGTCGCGGGAGGCCATCCATGTGGGTGATCGTAGCGATGTCCATCGGGTTCGGCGGCCAGCCGAAGCTCACCGTCGTGCCGGGGCCCGAGTTCCCCACCGAGCACGCCTGCGTGCAGGCGACCCACGTGCGCGGCAATTTCGACTCCGATCACGTCGAGAAGAGCCGGATCGCGTTCTCGTTCTGCGTCCCGAAGGATTCAGTGCAGATCGGCGCGGCGGCGCCGGAGGGTGACGCGAAGAAGCAGGCGAATTGAGCGGGCTGCAAGCTCAGCGTCTCAGCGCCGGCCAAAGCGACAGCCTGGGTGAGGAGCGCGCCGCGCTTGCGGCCGCGCGTCTGGAACCATGGGCAGGGCGGCCAAGTGCGCCACAGGCATGCTCGGCCCATCCTTCGAGGCGCCTTTCTTCGCTGCGCGAAGAAAGGCTCCTCGGGATGAGGTCGTCGTGTGGTGGGAAGGTTGTCGTGTGCCGGGAACGAGGTCGTCGCGTGGTGAGGTTTCCCGCTCAATCGATGTGCGCGCCGGACGCCTTGATGATCGGCGCCCATTTGGCGAGCTCGGTGACGAGGAACTCGGCGGTGGATTTGGGCGTGCTGCCGGGGGTCGGCTGGATGCCGGCGACCTCCAGCGCGCTCGCCACCTTGGGATCGGCGAGGGCGTCGTTGATCGCCTTGTTGAGCTTGGCGACGATGGGCTGCGGCGTGCCGGCGGGCGCGAGGATCGCGTTCCAGGTGTAGCACTCGTAACCTTTGAGCCCGAGCTCATCGAGGGTGGGGAGATCCGGCATCGCCTTGATGCGCTCCAGCATGCCGGCCGCGATGGCGCGAATCTGGCCCGATTTCGCCAGCGGCATGGCGGTCGGCGTCGCGTCGAACGCCATGGCGATCTGGCCGCCGACGAGATCGGCGTCCATCGGCGCCGAGCCGCGATAGGGCACATGAGTGATAACAAGCCCGCCGGCCTTCGATTTGAATTCCTCGCCGCACAGATGCAGAATCGAGCCGACGCCGGAGGAGCCGAAGGTGTACTTGCCGGGATTGGCCTTGATCAGGTCGATCAGGCTCTTGAGATCCGTCACCGGGAGCTTCGGGTTGACGCCGAGCAGCGTCGGCGTGACGCCGACTCGTCCGAGCCCGACGAAATCCTTGATCGGATCGTACGGCATGTGCCGGTAGAGGCCGGGATTGATGGCATGGGTCGACACCGTCGCCATCAGCAGCGTGTAGCCGTCGTTGGACGCCCGGGCGACGACGTCGGCGCCGATGTTGCCGCCAGCGCCGGTGCGGTCCTCGACTACGAACTGCTGGCCGAGCAGCAATCCCATCTTGGTCGCCATGATGCGCCCGACGATGTCGGTCGGCCCGCCCGCCGCGAACGGGATGATCATGTGCACCGGCTTGGTCGGATAGGCGTCCTCGGCGATCGCGGCCGTCAGGCCGGGCGCGAGCATGCAGCCGACGAGCAACGCGTTGCGTGCAGCGTAGCAAGCGATTCTGGCCGCCATCATAGCAATCCCCCCTCTGTCGCCTTATTCATTCAGGCTATTTGAATTCGGTGCGGCAGGCCATGTGGGCGATCGGGGCGTGGCGTGCGACACGTGGCCCTACCGAGCCACGGGGGCGACCCTGGCCCCGGCTCGCCCCGGTCCCATGCGCCGCAACATTGCGCGTTCGCTATTGCGGGGCGTCGTCGGATTTGCTTTTCTGGTGCGGACCGACATTTTGCAATGGGGGGTATCCATGTCGTCGACATCGAGCAGGACGTTCCGGGCCGGCGCGGCCGTGGCCGCGGTTTGCGCAATGGCGCTCGCGGGCGGGACGACCGCGGCGAACGCCTTCGGCGCCCTGGCGGTCGGCCAGACCAACAGCGTCGCCAAGGACGGCATCGCCATGGGCACGAGCTGGAACTGGGGGAGCGCCGATGAGGCGAACGATCACGCCCTGCAGAACTGCCGCAAATGGAAGGACAAGGGCGCGCCCAAGGCCGCCGATCTGTGCCGCGTGATCGCCACCTATCACAACGAATGCTACGCGGTGTCGCTCGATCCCAAGCCCGGCACCCCCGGCGCCGGTTGGGCGATCGCGGCCGACAAGGAGACCGCCGAGGAGCGCGCGATCGCCCACTGCAAGCTCACCGCCGGGCCCGATCGCGAGAAGTACTGCGAGCTGTCGGAGTCGAACTGCGATCAGAAGTGATCGGGTCGGGAAAACTCGTCATGCCCGGCGTATGCCGGGCATCCACGTCTTCCTTTCGGCAATTCGGCAAGCTGTGGACGGCCGGGAGAAGCCGGCCATGACGGTCACCTTTACAGATTGAGCTGATAGCCCACCGGCACCCAGCGGTAGCCGCTCGCGGTCTTGTCGACCCATCCGAGCGCCGGGAACGGCATGTGATAGCCGGCGACGAAGAGCTTGTCGCTCGCCGCCATGTCGAACATCCGCTTGCGCGTCGCGATCGCCTTGTCCTTGATGTCGTCGACGTCGAGCTGCCAATCCGGCCGCTGGAACGATACGATGTAGTGGCCGGCGGTGTCCGCCCAGACCAGCAGCTGCTTGCCCTGGCTCTCGACATGATAGGCCATCATGCCGGGGGAGTGGCCGAAGGCGTCGACCGCGCGGATGCCGGGCGCGATCTCGTCGCCCGGCTTGACGAAGGTCGCGCGGTCGGCGAGCGGCACGGCGATCTGCATGAACAGCTCGCGATTGAACTTGCGCGCCTCGCGGACATTCTCGCCGCGCTTCCAGAAATCGAACTCGGTCGCGCCGAACACGTAGCGCGCATTGGCAAACACCGGCTTGCCCCCCTCGGTGAGCCCGCCGATGTGGTCGGGATGGCCGTGCGTGATCACCACAACGTCGACATCCTCGGGCTTGTAGCCGGCCTGGCGCAGCCGCTCGACCAGGTGGCCGTCGACCGAGCGGTTGCGCAGCTGCTCATGCTCGCGCCGCAGCGCCCCGTTGCCGGTATCAAAGAGGATCAGCTGCTTGCCGGTGTTGACCACGGTGGGGATGAAGGGGTGCTCGTAGCGCTTGGCGTCGATGCGATTCTGCGCCGCCAGCGCCTCCATCTCGGCGACCGGATGCTCGCCGCCGAAGCTCGGATGCAGCCCCTCGCGCAGCACCTTGCTGTCCATGATGTTGGCGACCTCGAACTCGCCGAGCTTGAAGCGATAGATGGTCGGCTGCAGTTCGCCTTGCAGGGAAGCGGGCACGGGAGGTCCTCCGGGGGGGCGATGGATCGTAGATGGGTTGAGCCCCCGGTATTGCCTTTGGCAAGCCCGAGGACAAGCTCCGCGAAACTCATCGGGCAGGCCGCTCGCTCATAGGCGACGGGTTTCGAGCTCGGCCAACCGATCCTACGATCTATAGCGTTTCGCGGCGAAGGGAAATCGGGTCGCTGGATATGAAGATCGGACTGATCCAGACGCGCGGCATCGGCGACATCATCATCGCGCTGCCGATCGCCAAATACCTCGTCGATCAGGGCCACACGGTCGCGTGGCCGATCTACGCACCTTACGTGCCGCCGTTCCAGGCGGCGGCGCCCTATGTCCAGTTTATTCCGCTCGGGGGCGAGACTGGAGACTGGATGTTTCCGATTCCATTGGCGACGCTGCAGGAGCGCGGGTGTGATCGCATCATCTCGCTGGCGAGCTACATCGGCGGGCGCCGCGAGCTCGTCGCCCAACCCGAGCTCGCCGACATCATGAAGTTCGATCAATACAAGTATGCGGTCGCGGGCGTTCCGTTCCGGGAAAAATGGAATCTGCAGATCGTGCGCGACCGCGCGCGGGAGGAGGCGCTGTTCGCGCGCGTCGTGCGCGACGAGGAGTTCGTCGTCTGCCATCTCAAGGGCAGCAATTTTCGCGCCAACGTCGATGTGCAGGCGATGGCCGGCGGGCGACAGGTGATCGAGATCAGCGCGCTGACCGACAATTTCTTCGATTGGACCCTGGTGATCGAGCGCGCCTCGTCACGCATCATGATCGACAGCTGCTTTTCCAACCTGACGGATCAGCTGCGCTTCACCGGCCGGAACGTCTTTCTCATCCGATCCGCCGCGCAGTTCACGCCGGTCCTGCTCGGCGACTGGAGCTACATGCCGCAAAGTTGATCTGGCTCTCATCGTCTGCCCTCATCGTCTGCCCGCGAATGCGGGCATCCAGATCTTTCTTGCGGGGATCAATTGGACGCAAGACGTGGATGGCCAGGATAAGGCCGGCCATGACAAGGCCGGCCATGACGACGGTCTATGGTTAGCGGTTGCGCCTCGCCTTCGTCTTCTTCTCCTCGACGCTGCGCACCTCGGTGTTCATGCGCACGTCCTTGCGCCGGCGCTTTTCCAGCATCGCGCCCGTTTCGAAATAATCGCCGCGCACGGCGCGCTGTGCGGCTGCCTCCATCTCGTCCGGCCACTCGCCGAGAGAGTAGCCGAACCAGGGCGCCTCCGGCTCGAGCCTGGGCAGGCCGAGCTCCTCCCAGATCGCCTTGGCGCGCTCCATGAACTCGCGTTTGGGCAGCGAGATGGGCGGAAAGTCCTCCTTCAGCGTCGCGTCGATCAGCACCGAGGCGTCCTGGCCGCCATTGCGCTTGCTGCGCGGCCCGTGGCCCTGGTCGCGATGCGGAAGGATATGCAGGTCGAGGCTCGGATTGGCGCGATAGGACATCGCCCACAGGATGGCGTCGGCGTTCTCCGGGTCGATGTCGTCGTTGAGGGCGATCACGTACTTGCCGGCGGCGCGGTGTAGCACGGCGGCGCCGTAAAGCGCGCGCCAGATCTCCGTCGTCGGCATGTCGCGCTCGCAGATCAGCGCGATCACCTTGCGGATGTTGGTGAGCGGCTCGTGCATGGCGACGCGCTTGATGCCTTTGATGCCGAGCGTGGTGGTGAGATAGTTCAGGAACAGCGGCTCCATGCCGATGCGCTTGATCAGGCTCGATTCCGACGGTGTCACCTGCGAGATGATCGAGGTCAGCACCGCGTCGCGCCGGCGCGTGATCGCGGTCACGTCCATGAAGGCGTTGAATTCCTGCAAGTTGACGTGGCCGTGCGACTCGCCGAACGGCGCCTCCGGCTCGAGATATTCGGTGTCGATGAAGCCCTCGATGACGATCTCGGCCTCGGCCGGCACCAGGAGGTCGACGGTCTTCGCCTTGACGACGTCGAGCGGCGCGCCCACGAGGGCGCCGGCGACGTGCAACTCGTCGAGCCGCTCGGGGATCTTCTGCACCGACGCGAAGGTGACGCAGGGTGGGGCGCCCAGCACCACGGCGCAGGGCAACTTCTTGAAGCCGCGGGCGCGCAGCTTCTCCCAGTGATTGTAGATGCCGGGGCGCAGCTCCAGCGACGGGTTCATGCCGAGCCGGCGGCGCGTCTTCACCTGGCCGCGATAGTTCCCGACATTCTGGGTGCCGGTGTCTGGATCCTTGGTGATGTATTGCGAGAGCGTCGTGTAGGGCGCGATGTCCCAGCCCGGGGTGGAGATCGGCAGCGGGATGGCGTCGAGGCCGTGGTCCGGCTTGTCGAGCGCCTTGCCGGTGATGACGATCTCGTGGCAGGGCGCGTCGTCGACGATGCGGGGAGCGAGCGGATTGTTGATGGCGCGCACCCAGCGCGCGTCCATCTCGTCGAACGCGCAGCCGAGCCCGATGCGGTAGATCTCGCGGTTTGCCGCGAGCCCGCCGACCAGCACCGGGATGTCGTACTTCCTGCCCTTCGCGTCCGTGACGTTGGTGAACAGGAACGCCTTGCGGTCCCTTTCGGCGATGCCGCCGCGGAACTGCCAACGCACCAGCGGGTGCATCTCGGTGTCCTTGTCGATCTTGCGATCGACGCGGATCAGGAGGCCGGCCTCGTCGAGCGCCCGGATGTGATCGTGCAGGTCCGGGTAGGGGCGGGCGCTCGCTGCGGGCAGCGACTTGCGTTTGGGTTTGGTGAGAGCGTCCATGTGATCAACGGCAGGTTGGTGATGTTCACCCTTCCCTGCAGGGGCCCTGCAGGGGAGGGTCGCACGTCGTCGCGAAGCGATGACGAGCGGGCGGGTTGTCATCATCGGCCGCTCAAGCGCTGCCCCCCGCCCCCTCCCGCCACCTCTTCGCTTGCGGGGGGAGCGCAGGCGACGTGCCTTCCTATCCCACCACCAGCGCGGCGTGCTGGCTCTGGCCTTCGCTCATGCCGCGCGCTTTCATCCAGTCGTAGGCGCGGTTGAACAGGGTCTCGTCGTAGTAGTCGACATGCTTGTAGTGCACGAAGGCGCGCAAGAGCTCGTGCGGCGCGAGGGCGCCCTTGGCGTGCGCGGTCACGTGGTGGGCGTATTTGTAGAAGTCGGCGTTGATCAGGTCGACCGCGCGGTTTTCCGCGTCATAGAACGCCTTGCGTTGCTCGGGGGTGAGATCCGGCGAGATTACCTCGCCGCCACGGTAGAACGAGGCCGCGACGATGTGCGCGCCTTCCTTCAGCCCGAGGCTGATGAACGGCTCCATCACGGCGATCGCGCGGGCGGCGCCGCTCTTGAGCGCGGCGTAGCGCATCTGCGGCAGACCGCCCTTCTGGATGTTGACATGCTCGGACCCGACCGCGCTCTCGAGCATCTGGATGGCGGTGTAGTGCGAGCCGGTCAGCTCCTGCACCATGACCGGCACGTCAGCCATGTCGCGCGGCGTCTGCAGGTTGTCGTCGAAGGTGAGGATCGCCTGCGCCGCGACCGCCGCGCGCAGCGCCGCGATATTGCCGCCGCGCTTGCCGCGCTCGAGGCGGTCGATGCTCGCCCATTCGCAGACATTGTAGCTGTCGGCGGAGCCGCAATCGAACAGGTTCTCCTTGAGCCGCCCCATGAACGGGGTCGCGACCGTGTCCTTCTTCTCGCGGTCCGCATGGGTCGCCGAGAAGCTCACATCGAGGCCGGCCGCGGCGAACAGCCCTTCCTCGATGCCGACGATGACCGGCAGGTCGAACACCTGGTTGTTGGGTGCGATCTTGACGACAGGGCGGGTTTCGGCGGGCATGGAAGTCCTCTTGTGATCTCTCTTGCGATCTTTTGCATTGCTGGGCCGCCGGCGCGGCGCGACAAACGCATTTTAGCCTCCCGGCGGGAATGTTACAAAGGTGCAAAGCGCCGCCAACGCAGGGCTCGTATGCCCTGGGCGGCGGACAGCGGCGAGGAGCCCACCATGCTGGCCCCGGCAAAGCGTCAGATGCACCTCGGCGTCTTCTGGATCGGCGCCGGTAACCATTCGGCCGGCTGGCGCTACGAGGGCGCGTGGGACAAGAACTCGAGCTGGCCCTATGTGTCGGCCGGCGCGCAGATCGCCGAACGCGGCAAGCTCGACCTGTTCTTCATCTCCGATTCGCTCCTGATGGACCCGGGCGACCACCCCTCGTTCGTCACCCGGTTCGAGCCGACCACCCTGATCAGCGCGCTCAGCACGGTGACGAAACATGTCGGGCTCGGCGCGACCGTGTCGACGAGCTTCAGCGAGCCGTTCAACGTCGCAAGAACTTTCGCGACGCTGCAGCACATCAGCGGCGGACGGGTGGCGTGGAACGTCGTCACCACGGCGCTCGACAAAGCGGCGCAGAATTTCGGCCAGCAGCTGCACAACGCGCATGACCTGCGCTACGAGATCGCCAACGAGTTCGTCGACGTGGTGAAGGGCCTGTGGGGCACCTGGGATCTGGGCGCCCACGTCGCCGACAAGGCGAGCGGCGTTTTTCTCGATACGAGCAAGATCCGTCCGCTCGATCACAAGGGCCGCTTCTTCTCCGTGAAGGGGCCGCTCAACATCGAGCGCTGCCCGCAGGGCGATCCGCTGATCATCCAGGCCGGCGGCTCGGCGGCT
The DNA here is from genome assembly GCA_035293985.1 of Xanthobacteraceae bacterium. Lineage (GTDB taxonomy): Bacteria > Pseudomonadota > Alphaproteobacteria > Rhizobiales > Xanthobacteraceae > JAVDCA01. The sequence continues at coordinate 371,969 of DATGLS010000032.1, read as the reverse complement.
GGGCAGGACCTCTCGGCCCGCACGGCCGACATCGTGTTCTCGGTGGTCAGCGGCGACCAGGCTGCCGCCAAGGCGGCCTATGACGGGCTCAAGGCCCGCGTCGTCAAGCATGGGCGCACACCCGACGCGGTCACCATCATGCCGGGCGTGATGCCGATCATCGGCGATACCGAGGCGCAGGCGAAGGAGCAGCTCGATCGTCTGCAAAGCTGGATCACGCCCACCAACGCGCTCGCCCTCGTCTCCGGCCGCATCGGCCACGACATCTCGGGCTATCCGCTCGACGGACCTGTCCCCGATCTGCCGCCGTCCACCAGCGCCAACACATCATTCTCGCGCACGCTGCTCGAGATGGCGCGGCGCGAGAAGATGACGCTGCGCGACCTCTACAACCTCACCGCGGCCGGACGCGGCCATTGGGTGATCGCCGGCACGCCATCGCGTATCGCCGACATCTTCGAGGACTGGTTCACGAGTGGTCTTTGTGACGGCTTCATCGTCATGCCGGCGTATTTCCCCGGCGCCTTCGACGATTTCGTCGACAAGGTGGTCCCGGAGCTGCAGCGGCGGGGGATCTATCGGAACGAATATGAGGGGGCGACGCTGCGCGATCACCTGGGGCTTGGGCCGGCGCACGCGCGAGCGTCGAAAGCGGGGTAGGGCACGCCCCCGCGTGCCTGACACGCGATCTCCGCCATTGCCGCAATTGCCATGCAGTTGTGGGGACTTGCGTGGCGACCGCCTCGAATTGCTCGTAGCCGACGGTCGATAGGGGCAAGGATGATTAGGCCCGTGACTATTGCTGCGTGGTGTCGGTCGGCGCCTGTTCTTTTCATTTCCTGTTCTATTGCCGCCATTGATCGTGCCGTGGTGCAAATTGAGGCAATACAAACGTTGTAAAATACTGTGCGAATTACGAAGGGGGCGCGACCACACTCAGCGAAGATCGCATGATCTAGTGTTTTGACGTCCGATGATGCGTCAGCCGTTGCGGCTCGCGACTCATCCGATCACCCTGTCGGTGAGCGCGAGAAAATCCGCCGGAACCGCCAAACCGAGCGCTTTAGCGGTGCTCATGTTGAGCACCAGCTCGAATTTCGTCAGGCGCCATACCGGAAGCTCGCCGGGATTCGCGCCGTCCAGGATTCGGGCCGTAACGACACCGGCCTCATAGGACCGCTGCCCGACGTCGGTGCCGTAGCTCATCAGGCCGCCGGCTCGCGGAAAGTGAATGTAGGGATAGACCGCCGGCAGACGGTAGCGCGCTGCAAGAGCCACGATTTGCGCGCGCTGGCGGAAGAACACGGGACTTGGCGTGACGCAAACTCCATCCACGCGGCGTTGCCCAAATTCCGCAAAGGCGGCGTCAATGTCCTGTTCATTCCCCAGCGTCGACACCAGTGTCTCGCCCCCCAGCGGGGAGGCGCTCTTGCGGACAGCTTCGATTTCCGGCACCAGCCCCGGCAGGTCGCGTTGAATCATTATTGCGACGCGGGAAACGGTCGGCACCAGCAGCTTGAGCAGCTCGAGCCGCTTTGCCGAGAGCTCGACGCCGAAATCGCTGACGCCGGTGATGTTTCCACCGGGCCGGCTCAGGGCCGTCACATAATGCAATCGGATCGGGTCCCCTGAATTGACGAAGACGATGGGTATCGTGCTGGTCGCGTGCTTGGCCGCGAACAAGGCTGGCCCGCTGCTGGGCACGACGATCACGTTCACCGGCAGGCGAACCAATTCCCGCGCCAATTCCGGCAGCCGGCTGACGTCCTCGTGCGCGTCGCGCAATTCGACCCTGAGGTTCCGCCCCCTCACATAGCCATGGTCGGCGAGAGCCTTCCAGAACATCGTCGGGTCATCGAGAAGCGTGCTTTGAGAAAGATAGCCGATCACCGCATCGCGCGGTTTTGCGGCATGGGCCGGCAGCGGCCATGTCGCCGCACCTGCGAGGCCGGCGAGGAAATCGCGCCGGCGCATGCATTCGCCTTCGCGGACGCCGTACCTTGGCCGCTTGTTCACTGAGCTCACGAGGTTGCTCATGCACCCGCCGTTCATCCGATCACCCTGTCGGCGAGCGCGAGGAAGCTCGCCGGGACCGCGAGGCCGAGTGCCTTCGCGGTCGTCATGTTGATGGCGAGCTCGAATGTCGTGAGCCGGCGGATGGGGAGATCGCCGGGCTTCTGCCCGTTGAGAATGAGTCCGACATAGACACCGGCTTGATGCGCGCGCGCCGTCAGGCTCGATCCGTAGCTCATGAGGCCGCCGCTTTCGGCGTATTGGATGAAAGGATAGACGGTGGGCAGACGATGCTGCGCCGCAAGCCCGATGACGCGCTGCCGGTTGCTGAAGAACAACAGGTTCGTCACCAGGCAGAGTGCGTCCACGCGCTGGCGGGCGAGCGTCGCGAAGGCGGTGTCGATTTCGTCGGGGCTGCTCACGCGCAGCAAGATCAGGTCGATCCCGAGTGATCGTGCGCCCTCCTGTGCGGTTGCGATATCGTGCGCGGCGGCTTGTGGCTGGATCAGCGGCGCAAGGATGCCGACCCTGGAGGCGGACGGGATCAGCAGCTTGGTGAGCTCCAGGCGCTTGGCCGACAGGGCGATGCCGAAGTCGGCAACGCCCGTGATGTTGCCGCCCGGATGACTGAGGCTGGCGACGAGACCTGATCGCACCGGATCTCCGGCATTGCTGAACACGATCGGGATCGTCGTGGTCACCGCCTTGGCGGCGAGGGCCGCCACCCCGCTGCCCGGCGCCATGATGACATCGACCTCGCGGCGCACGAGGTCGCGTGCGAGTTCCGGCAGGAGCTCGAGGTTGCCCTTGGCCTCGCGATACTCGAACGCGACGTTGCGTCCCGGCACGTAGCCGGTCTCGGCGAGGCCTTGGTTGAAGGCGACGGCGTTCTCCTGGCGGCTCTCGGCCAGCGATCCGGCATCGAGGTAGCCGATCATCGGGATACGCGGTTGCTGGGCCCGTGCCACGTGGGGCCAGATCGCGGCGCCGGCGACTGCGGCAAGAAAATCGCGCCGGAGTACCGGGTTCCGCAGGCTGCGCATCGTCGCCCTCCGGCGCCAGCGCGGTCCGCCGCTGGCGCATCTTTGAACGGGACTTTTTTCGGAACTATCAGGCTGCGGCCCCGTCCGGAAGACCCACCTGAGACGGCGCGCGCTCAAGGACCGGAGCGTGGCGACGATTCGTTCGATCGTGTGCAGGCTACCCATTTGGGGATTTCTGCCCGCGGCGACGGACCATAGGTTTCTCATCGGCGGAATCAGCCGCCAGGCGGCGTGAATTTCCTGGGGAGATGACTATGACAACAGACGGGCGCGCCGCATTCGCGCAGAAAGCCGTGGTGCCAGCTGCCGGTTGTCGAGGGCGAGCTCTCGAGGTCGCGACGCGGATTTCGTCCGGCCGGAACACGGCGGAGCTGTCTACGCGCCTCCTTCATGGCGCATGGGCTTGGTGGCTGATCTTGATTGCGGCTTTCCTCGTCTCGAGCGGCATCGCGACCGCGCAATGCACCCCGGACGGAATGGCCCGATATCGGGCAGCAGATGCTCGGCTTGGAGCTGCCGCTGCTCGCATCAAAGCGGGCGACTGTTCCGCGATACCTGAGTGGAAAGCTGCGCTCGCCGCCGTGCACGCTATTCTGCGTCGCAGCCAGCGTCAGACGGTTCCCTACACCTGCACCGTCACGATCAAATATCCCGCGGTCCCGAGATGCGGCAACAGTCGCGTCGCGCAGACGCGGCAGAAAAAGCAAGTCACGACGACCCAGCCATCCCGGCCCGCCGCGGCACCTCCGCCCGCGACGTCTGCGGCAACGCGCCAGGCTGTGTCGTGCAGCACCATCACGGGGCTGGGCGGCGATTCGCCGGCGACGACGAGCTGCAACACCGGCAACTCGCTGCTCGCGTCGGCGCGGGCTGCGCGGACGCAGAACCCGCAGGCTGCCGCCGAAAAGTATCGCCAGGCTGCCGATGCCTATCGACAGGCCGGCGATATCGAGCTTGCCAATAAAGTCCTGCAGGAGGGTATGTCGCTCGTTGCCTCGGCGGCCAACCCGCCGCCGTCGCCGCCTGCGGACGCGCAGCCACCGCTCGCTTCGCCCGGCCCCAGGCGGGCCGTCGCCCCGGGCCAGCAAGCGGCGCTGCCGAGCGATCAGCCGAGCGCCGCGCCTGCCGCACCGGGCCAGCATTGGATGGGCTCCTCCGATGCGGCCGACTGCGCCAATGCCAACTCGGTCGAGCGCACCGGCGCCGCCTGGGGATCCGCGTGCACGGTGAACCTCGCTGCCGTGTGCAGCATCGTGCGGCAGAACGGGTATGATACGCAGGATCTCGCGGACACGCACATGGGCCGCGGCGCCTATTGGGTCGACATATGCCCGAATCCCGGCACTGCCACGGCGAGCAACCAGGCGCCGGACGTCACCTGCCCGGAAGGCGCGAGCCTCAACGCGATGAGCTGCGCGCCCAAGACCACGCCCAACATCACCTTCGACGCGCTCAACACGCAGGCGCGGGCCGTGTGCCCGGCCGATGACGGCAAGACGGCGGAGCAGCAGCGCAGCTGTCTCGCCGACGCCAAGCTCGCCTACCTGCTCGCCAACGCGCCGAACGTCCGCGCGAGCTGCGCCGGGATCACCGATCACGCGACCCAGCTCCGCTGCGCCGATTCGGTCTATCTCTACGGTCCGAGCGTGCCGTTGCGCAGCGGCGTCCGCGTGGCCATGCGCGCGGATATGAACAGGGCCGTCGACAACCTGCCGGCCTGGGTGCAGGAGCTCACCCCGCTGCCGCAGCACGCCTGGGAGAAGCTGCCGAACCCATGTCCCGCCGGGGAGGGCGTGCAGCCGACGCCCGCCGCGTTCGGCGCCTGGTCGTGCCAGCCGCTGGCGCCGCTCGCGTCGCATGGCGACAAGCCGGAAGCGTCGCCGACGGCCGCATCCGGGGACGAGAGCGCGGATCAGATCGAGGCGACCATGCAGGACGTCGCCGGCCTGATCGCGAGCGCGGTCACGCCGCAGGTGGGCGCGCGGCTCGCGCCGCAGGACCGCGCGACCTGCCTTGCGGTCGCCTACCGCGCGGTGCTCGCCATGATGAAGGGCGGCGCGGTGGCGATTGCGCCGATGTGCAACGCGGTCATCGCGGCGGCGCGCCAGGAGTTCGCGTCGTTCGCGCACAACTCCTTCTTCAGCGGCAGCCGCCGGCTCGACGGGCTGCTCGCCGGGCTCGACGGGTATTACCAGGCCGCGGGCGACATCTTTGCCGGAAATCTCGGGACGCCGCCGCCCGGGCTCAGCGGGCTCGGCTCGACGCCGGAGGAAAAGAAATTCGCCGACTGTATCGCTGCAGGCGGCAGCTGGCAGAGCTGTCGCGGCGATAAAGGGAAGTAGCCGCTCGGCGGGACAGCCAACGGGACGAGGGACAAATGTCGAGACGACTGATCTTGGTTTTCCTGCTGTTGATTCTGGGTCCAGGCGCATCTCATGCCGAGGTACTGAAGCTTCGATGCAACAAGGCCAGCGGAGAGTCGAATGTCGACCGCATCGATCTCGTCATCGATCTCGCCAAGCGGACGGTGCAGATGCAGCAGTTCAGCACGTTCAAGGACAGCAACAAGACGCTGAAGTATTGGAACCACAATGACGGCTTTGTCGTCGACGAGTACGTATCCGTGTCCAATGAACGTGTGGAATGGGGCGAAAAGCCAAAGTCCGCAATCGACAAGGTCTATCATCGGCAGACGAAAATGCTCGATGACGGGTTCATCGGACGCTATCGGTGCGCCGACGCCGGTGCGCCGGCAAGATGACGGCGCCACGAGTTTGGCACCTCGCCTCGCCTTCATTGGCTCGCGGCTTAGAGCGGCGCTGGCCGGCGAACCACGCAAGCTCGCCTCCCTTGATCGTGATCGGCGTCGGTCAGCACGCCTCCATCGGCGTCACCAGCTTGACGCCGGGCAGCCTGATGCCGCCGCGGTTGCCGACCTCGGTCGCGCCGTAGCGGTCGGCGAAGACCGCGGGCAGGGGACGGCCGTTGGGCGGGCACAGCCACAGGCGCAGCAGGTGGCGCTTGCGCTCCGGCTCCGGCCAATCCTCATAATCGGTGCGGTCGTGCAGGATCACGTGATTGTGGATGAGCTGGACGTCGCCCGGCTTGAACTCGATGTCGAGGTAGTTCGCCGGATCGTTGGCGAGCGCATCGAAGCGATCGAGCGCCTGGGTCTGCTCAGGCGTCAGCCGCGGGGCCTCGGGGAAGCGCTGCGCCGACTGTATGTAGTAGCGGTTGCCGTAGAACACCGAGAGGCGGTCGGCGTGCCAGTGGAAGATCGGCGTCTCATACCAGCCCTTCTTGCCGGCCGGCACCTCGCCGCGGCGGTCGAAGCAGAACGGCCCGAACAGGACCGCGGCAAGGTCCGGCCGCTGGCGGTACATCTCGTTGTAGATCCGCATCGAGCTGACGATGCGGCTCAGGCCCCCGGCCTTGGCGGTCTTGAGGCACAACAACCCGACGATATCGACCGAGTCGGTATGGAAGGTCTGCTTGTGCGTCGTCTGGTAGATGCGTGCGGTCGGATCGTTGATGTTGCGTCCGAGGTCTTTCACGTGTCCGAGGATATGGCCCTTGCCGTTCTGCGACACCGGCTTGCCGAAATAAGCGCCGATGCCGAGAAAAGCCGCGGCCGACTCTTCGATGGTGTAGCGCTCGACCGGAACGCCGCGCAGCACGACGAAGCCGCGCCCGGCGAGGAGATCGTCGTCGCGTATGCGGGTGAGCAGCGGGCCGAGCTGCGGCAGGGCGAAATTGTGACGGTCGATGGCGCTGTGCTCGATGTGGCCGGCGATGATCGCGCTGACCGCGGCATCGATCTCGGCAACCTCGGCGCCGGTCAATCGATGGGTGAAATCGGCGGGGCGCAGCTCAGGCCCGCGCCATGCCGCAGCGCTTTCGATGGGCTTCATCGGCATCGGCGGAACGATGGGCGAATGCGAGATGGCGAGCGTGCTGGTCATGGTGCGGCTCTCCGTAGCGAGGCGCCGGTGGTGCCGTAGGTGTGCAACCGCGTCCGGAAGTCCGGCTGGGCAAAATCGCCTCGCGCGCGGTTGCTACGGCGCTTTCGCGAAAATAGATCGCCTTGCCCCACTCTCGTCAAGGCGTGGACGCGCGCTCAATTCACGTGCACGAGCGCGCCGCCGTCGACCGGGAGCGAAACGCCGGTGATGAAATTCGCCTCGTCGGAGGCGAGAAAGAGCGCGGCGTTGGCGACGTCCCAGGCGGTACCCATCTTGTGGCGCAGGGGCACGCGCGCGTCGCGGCCGGCGGCGACCTCGGCGCGGCTCTTGCCGGTCGCCCGCGCGCGGGTGTCGACCGCCATCGGCGTGTCCATCAGGCCGGGCAGGATCACGTTGGCGCGCACGCCGAACTCGGCGTTCTGGATCGCCACTTGCTGTGTGAACGCGACCATCGCGGCCTTGGTCGCCTTGTAGGCGACGTTCGGATACATCTCCCAGGCCGCGACCGACGAGATCATGATGATGTTGCCCGCGCGTTGCGCGCGCATCACCGGCAGCACGTGCTTGCACGCCATGATGGCGCCGCGCAGGTTGACGGTGGAGATGCGGTCGAACGCCTCTTCGGTGATCTGGTCGAGCGGCGCATCGCCGCCCGCAATGCTCATGCCGACATTATAATGCAGCACGTCGATGCGGCCCCAGCGCGCCTTGGCGGCCTCGACCATGGCGGCGAGCGACGCCTCCCGGGTGACGTCCGCCTCGAACGCGAGGCACTCCCTCCCACACTCGGCCCCGCCGCCCGACCGGCGCGCCATCGCGACGGTCTCCTCGGCGGAGGCGATGCGGTTGTCGACCGCCATCACCTTGGCGCCCTCCTGCGCGAAGCGCAGCACGGTGGCGCGGCCGTTGCCCATGCCTTCGCCGGGCGACTGCCCGGCGCCGACCACGATGGCGACCTTGTCCTTGAGACGCATGACGAACCTCACTGAAAAGAAAGCGACTATACCTTATCCCGCCAGGCGTGGACTCGTACGTCTGATGCGGTGTGCCTCACGTCTCCCACAGCGCCCGCTTCAGCGCCGCCGCCGCCATGTCGAGGGCGGTGTTGCCGGCCCGCACGATCCGGCCGTGGCCGACAAAGCCGTGCATCTGATCGGAGAAGTGCAGGTGCGTCACCCGCACGCCGCACCGCTCGAGCCGGCGCGCATAGGCGACGCCCTCGTCGAGGAGCGGGTCGTACGTGCAGGTGAGAACGAGCGCGGGCGCGGTGCCGGCGAGGTCGGTCGCGTGCAGCGGCGAGGCGCGCCAATCGACCTCGTCGCGCGCGTCGCGTAGGTAGTGGCCGATGAACCATTTCATCGTCTTCGAGGTGATCAGCCCCACATCGGTATGCCGCGATGACGGCAGCGTCATCGTCATGTCGGTCGCCGGATAGATGAGCAATTGGTAAGCGAGCCGCGGCAGCTCGCCGTCGCGCGCCATCAGCGCGAGCACGGCGGCGAGATTGCCGCCGGCGGAATCGCCGCCGACCGCGACGCGTGCCGGATCGATGCCGAGCGCGGGGGCCGCGCCGAGGATCCAGCGCGTCGCCGCCGCGCTGTCGTCGACCGCGGCCGGAAACTTGTGCTCGGGCGCCATGCGGTAATCGACCGAGACGACGCGGCAGCGCGCCGCGTTGGCGTAGTGGCGGCAGATGACGTCGTGGGAGTCGAGGTCGCCGAGCACCCAGCCGCCGCCGTGGAAATGGACGAGCGCCGGGAGCGTCTCGCTCGCTTGGGTGCCGAGCGGGCGATAGGCGCGCAGCGCAACCTCACCGAGCGGTCCCGGGCAGGCGAGAGCGCGCACCTCGGCCACGTCCTGCGGCGGCGGCGTGACGGCGGCGCGCCCGGCGCGAAATTGCGCGCGGGCGTCGGCGGGCGTGAGCTTCTCGAACGGCGGCCGGCCGGACGAGTGGAACATATCGAGGAGCGCCAGCGCGTCGGGGTCGAGCGTCCTGCTCGATCGCGATAGCGGGTCATCTTTTCCCGAAATCGAATGTCCACTCTCCGGGATCATGCGCTATTCCATCAATTCGAGGATGGCGGCCGCGACCGCATCGGGCTGGTCGAGCTCGGCGAGGTGGCCGGCGACCGGGATGATGGTCGTCTTGGTGTCGCCCGCGATGGCGTCCGCGATCCGCGCCGCATAGGTGCGCGGCATGATGCGATCCTGCTCGCCCCAGATGAGGAGCGTCGGCGCCGTGATCGAGGGCAGGCGCTTTTCCAGCCGCGTGTTGCCGAGCGGCCAGAAGGCGCGCGCCGCCGCCTCGTTGGCCCGCACCTGCTCGATCGGCCAATCGGGCGAGTTGGCGCCGGCCGGCGGCGCCTTCAGGCGCTCCCAGTTGCCAGGCTCGGCGCACATCAGCGCCGGCACGGCGTCGCCGCGCTGCGCCCAGGGATCGGTCGGCGGATCCTCTTCGTCGAAGAGCCCGAACGGCGCGATCAGCGCAAGGCGGCGCACGGCGTGGGGCCAGATCGCCGCCATCTCGGCCGCGAACGACGCGCCCACCGAGCTGCCGGCGAGATCGGCGCCGTCGAGCTCCGCCGCGACCAGCAACTGACGCACCGCCAGCACCCAGTCGAGATGATTGTCGAGCACATTGTGCCCGAGCGCGCCCGGAAAACCTGGGAGCGAGGGCACGATCACGGTGCGCCGCGTGGCCAGCCGATCGAGAAACGGGATCGCGCGCGGCAAGCCGCCGAAGCCGGCGAGGAAGCCGAGCTTCGGTCCGCTCCCGAGGCGCCAGACGCGGCATGGGAAGCCGTTGATCTCGACGGTCGAGGTGTGGAGCGCGCTCATGGTGGGACGCCTCGTCAGGGCTTCGGCGGGTCGTCTCGACCATCGTTCATAGCAGATCGATGGGATTTTGTGGGGAGGCCGTCCGGCGTGGCGCGCTCGACCGTGCTGCACGTCGGCGAGGATGCCTTGCCGCGTGCTGGCCCGCTATCGATGAAGCGGGAAAGGATGATATCGTCGCCGTCGGCGTGAGCGCGAGCCGCGCGCTGCGGCCTTGCCCACGGCAAAAGCCTTGGGTCGAGCGCACGCAGGAAATTGGAGGCAAACTTGGCTGCTTGGGTGATGGCGAGCTTGCGCATCCGGCTCTTCATCGCGGCGATGGCCGTGTTGACGGCCCTGCTCTCGGGCGCACGGCCCGCGGCAGCGCAATATTCCGAGTTTGCCCCTGCCGGCGAGGGCTTCTCGGTGCAGTTTCCGCCCAACCCGACCTTCCGCCCCGACCAGCCCTCGGGCGACGTCATCGCCCACAATTGGCATGTCTCGACGGGCGGCTATTTTTTCTACGTGGGACGCGGCACGCCGAAAAACCGCGATTTGATCATCGATGCCGATGCCACCCTGAAGGGCGATCAGCACGACGTCATCACCGGGCTGAAGGCAAACCTTCTTCGTTCCGACCGCATCACCTGGCCCGGGCCCGAGGGCCCGCTGCCGGCGCTGCTGTTCACGATGGGCTTCGACGACAAGCGCTATGGCGAGTATCTGGAGACGATCCACGGCAATCTGATCTACGGGGTCATGGTGATCGCCCAAACCGACAGCCCGGCGATACGCGACGAGGTCGATCGCGTGGTGCGGTCGTTGCGCATCACGAAATAGATATATCGCGCCCGACGCCTCATCCTGAGCCGTTCTTCGCGTAGCGAAGAACGGCGTGTCGAAGGATGGGCGAAGGATGGCCTGTGGCGCCACGTGCATTCCTGGCCCATGGCTCGAGACGCGCGGTCGCAAGGGCGAGCGCGCTCCTCATCATGAGGCGGAGTGTTTTCCGCTCGCGGAGTGTTTGGCACTATTCGGCAGCGGCGACAGTTGGACGATATGGCGCCACCGAGGCGCGCGCGGCTGCGGGCATCGGCTGCGGCCACCAGCGGTCCTCCCAGTCGGCGAAGAGGTCGCGCATCTGCGGCAGCACGCGCTCGGCGAAGAGTTTTGTGTTGTAGCGGGTAAGCTCCTTGCTCATGTTGCCGAACTGCATGAGCAGCATCAGGTGGCCGACATTGAGGTTGACGGCGACCTCGCGCAGCTGCTCGGCGATCTCGTCGGGCGAGCCGATGATCACGTAGCCGCGCTCGACGATGTCGTTCATCTCGCGGGCGAGCAGCTTGAACTTGTCTTCGTAGCGTGGCGGCGCCGTGCCGGCGGCGCGCGCCACCTGGCTCTCGATGCCGGCGCGCTGCGTCGCCTCGCTCGTATAGCCGGGCGGCTGGGAGAAGTGCCCCCCGACGTGCAGGCAGCGGCCGTAGAAATATTCGGCCGCCTCGGCGTAAAGCTCCATCGCCTGTTCGCGGCTCTCGGCGACCCCGACGAACTGGAGGAAACCGGCGCGATATGGATTGCGATCCTTGCCGAGCCGCGCCATCTCGTTCCAGAAACCTTCCATGGTGGCGCGGCCGGCCTTGTAGCCGTAGTAGGAGAGATAGCAGTAGACGTAGTCCTGGGCGGCGCACCATTGCCAAGTCTCGACCGAGCCGCCGCCCGGAATCCAGATCGGCGGATGCGGCATCTGGATCGGCCGAGGCCAGATGTTGACGTAGCGCTGTTGGTTGAACCGTCCGTTGAACGCGAACGTGTCGCGCTCGGTCCAGGCGCGCAGGACGAGATCGTGCGCCTCGAGATAACGCTCGCGCAGCATGCTCGGATTCTGGCCGTAGGCGAAGCAGGTGTCCATCGGCGTGCCGACCGGGAAGCCGGCGATCAGGCGGCCGCCCGAGATGCAGTCGATCATCGCGAACTCTTCGGCGACGCGGGTCGGCGGGTTGTAGAGCGCGAGGGAGTTGCCGAGCACGCAGATCGCCGCGTCGGTGGTGCGCCGCGCGAGTGCCGTCGCGATGAGGTTCGGCGACGGCATCAGCCCGTAGCCGTTCGAGTGGTGCTCGTTGACGCATACGGCGTCGAAGCCGCATTCGGCCGCGTATTCGAGCTCGTCCATAAAATCGTTGTACATCAGGTGGGCGCGCCTGGGGTCGAACAGCGACGAATGGATGTCGACCCAGACGGAGGAATGCTTGTCGCGGAAATCGGCCGGCAGCTCCGTATAGGGCATCAGGTGGAACCAGAGCAGCTTCACGGTGATCGCCTCCGTTCGCAGCTATCCGCACACAGGATGCGCCAGACCTGACGGCGCCGCAATGGCGATCGCACGGTGATGACCGCGCTACGGGCAGGGCACCAGGCGAAACAGGTTCTTCCCGGATCCGATCAGCAGAGCGCCGTCGGCCATGCGGTGCACGGCGCGGCGCTGCTTCGTGTCGCCGACGCGCTCGCCGCCTTCGATCCGCGCGAGCTTTTCGCCGGAAAGGCGAAACAATCCATGCTGGGCAAAAACGAGCATGCCGTCTTTCGTCCGCTGCATCCATCCAATCGCGCCGGTGTCTTGCTCCGTGCCGATCGCGACAAGTCGATCGCCATCGAGGCGAAGCAGGCCATGGCGGCCGCCGATCAGGACGGCACTCTCTGCCGTCACCCGCATGCGGTCAGGTCCGTCGCCAATCTTGTCGAGCTTGCTGCCCCGCAGGCGAAACAGACCACGCTCGGTGGTGAGCAGAAGCGTGTCGTCGCGCGTCGCAAAGAAGCCGAAGATCTTGCCCGTCTCGCTCGCGTCGGTGATGCGGAAAAGCCTGTCGCCGTCGCGGCGGAAGACGCCGGCTTGCGCGCCGATGAGCAGGGATCCGTCACGCGTCTTGTGGAAGAACGTAACCTGGCTGGTTTGCTGGTCCGCGCCGATACGAACGATGCGGTCGCCATCGAGCCGATAAAGCGCGAACCCGCCGCCGAGCAGCAACGTGCCGTCATCGGTGAGATAGGAAAAGAATATGTAGGTATTCATGCTTTCTTCGATCGGGATGAGATTGTCGCCGTCTCGGCGAAAAAGGTTGATTCCGCCAAATGCCTCGCGCCCCCCGACCAGGGTCGTCTCGGTCCCGACGTACAGCGTGCCGTCGCGCGCGCGTCTCGAACCATGGGCCCGGGCGCCAGCGGAGCCGCATGCGCGCCCGGCCCATCCTTCGAGACGCTCGTCATCGCGGTGCGATGACGAGCTCCTCGGGATGAGGAGGCATGTTTTGCAAACGGGCAAAACCTTTCACGCCTCTCGGGTCCAATATTCGGGGCCATCCGCGGCCGGCCCTTGTCCTTTTCGTCGGCGGTGGTTGCGGTTAGCGTCCGTTGGAGAGCGGTGGAATCCTTGCCGGCAGCGACGACACCGTGTAGGCGCCGACCTCGAGCGTATAGGCTGAATCGATCGCTTTCTGGGCGCCGGCGAACGGCAGGAACAGCGTCAAGTTGGAGACATAGAGGGTCGAGCCATCCCGGCTGAAGTCGAGACTCGCCGGGAAAAGGAAGCCGTTGACGACGCCGTTCTCATCGATGCCGCGGAAATCTCCGAGCTTGGCGATGACCTTCCCGGTCTTGTCGAGGACGATGATCTCGTCCTCCTGGTTGGAGCAGATCCACATGTTGCCGTCGTGGTCGAGCGCGATCCCGTCCGGGGCGTTGATGCCGGTGATGAAGATCGATGCCGCGCCGGCGGAGCCGTCTGCATTCACGGCGATCTGGATGATCTGGTGAAACGCCGTGTTGGCGACGAACAGCGTCTTGCCGTCGTGGCTGAACTCGACGCCGTTGGCGCCGAACGGCGGGGTGAGGCCCGAGCCCGGGCCGAGCAGCGGATCCGCTTTCCAGACCGAGAAGCTGCCGCCGTGCGGCGGCACCTGGTAGATGACGCCGTTGAAGGAATCCGACACGTAGCCGTTGCCGAGCTCGTCGAACGTGAGCGCATTGAGGCCGGTGCCGGCGCCGGGGCTCGCCAGGATGCTGGAGGTCCCGGTGTTCGAGTCGACGCTGAGGATGTTGCCGGCGCCGAAGTCGAGGACCCACAGAGCGTGGGTGGTCGGATTGAACCGCAGCCCGAGCATGTGGGGGCTCGAATTTTGAATGGTTACCTTCCTGATGATCTTGCCGTTGGGCGAGATCACGAACAGCAGCGCGTTGCCGCTGAGTGCTCCGCTGGCGTTGAAGCCGAAGGTCGGGACGTAGATGTTGCCGTCGGGCCCGACTGTCAGCCCTTCCACACTGCCGGTCGCCGCCGGCAGCGTCGCCAGCACGTTGACCTCGCCGCGCTTCCACGCGGTTGCCGGCCCGGCCATGCCCAGCGCTCCGACCAGGAGTCCGAGCACGGCTGCTGCGATCTTGAATCGTCTCATGCTTACCTCCCACAGTGGTTTTGAGTGATTTTGCCATCCCCAAATAAAAGCAGGGTGCGCGGGCAGGCTACCATTGCGCCGACGACCGGCGGAAGCGAAAGACACATGCATCAGATGCGATACGTCAGCGCCGTGGCCCGAGCGCGGAGCTGCCACGTCGACGCGTGACCGGGAAGCACACGTAGCTTCCACAATCGCTCTATTCCGCCGGCGCCACCGCGGAACGCGGCTCGAGCCGCCGGCGCCGCCCCAGCGCGCCGACGATGCCGCGCGGCATGAAGATGATGCAGAGAATGAGCAGGATTCCGTAGATCGTGTTGGCGGCACCGATGAAGCTCGTGCCGAAGCCGACGCGCAGGCCCTCGTTGAGCGAGATGGTCAGCAGCGAGCCGACGGTGGGCCCGAGCAGGGTGTACATGCCGCCGACGATGGCGCCGAACACGATCTGCAGCGAGACAGCGATGCCGGACAGCGTCTCCGGGTTGATGTACATCATATATTGAGCGTAGAGGCCGCCGCCGAGCGCGGTCAACGCGGCGCTGATCACGGTGACGCGCAGCTTTTGCTGCATCACGTCGATGCCGATCGCGGCGGCGGCGTCCTCGTCCTCGGAGATGGCGTCGAGCGCCTCGCGGCCGATGCCGCGGTCGACCAGGTGCCAGACCACGAGGCCGACGAACCAGAGCACGAGGGCGATGGCGTAGAAGTGGGCCTTGTCGGGAAACTGGAACGCGTACCAGGAGCGGCCGGTGCTGCTGATGGTGAGGCCGAGCGATCCGCCGGTGACGTCGCGCGCCGCGACGATCGAGAGCATCACGACCTGGCTGAGCGCGAGCGTCACCAGCGCGAAATAGTGGCCGACCACGCGCAGGCGCACGCAGGGATAGCCGATGACGACGCTGAGCACGACCGCCGCCACGACGGCGAGCGGTATGCCGAGCCAGGGCGTGACCGCATAGAAGTTCCACAGCAGCGCCGGCACATAGGCGCCGATGCCGAGGAAGGCGCCGTGGCCGAGCGAGACG
This sequence comes from Xanthobacteraceae bacterium, assembly GCA_035293985.1. Taxonomy (GTDB): domain Bacteria; phylum Pseudomonadota; class Alphaproteobacteria; order Rhizobiales; family Xanthobacteraceae; genus JAVDCA01. The sequence goes on along the minus strand of DATGLS010000032.1, from coordinate 356,670 downwards.
AGGCCGAAGCGGCCCATGAGCGACCACGCCGTGTAGATGAAGCCCCACAGCAGGATCTGGATGATCAAGTGCATGAAGTAGGGCGGCGCCGCGAACGGTACGCCGGCGAGCAGCGCGGCGGCGATCACGAGCAGGGCCACGCGCATGATCATCGCACCAGGATCCCGCGCGGGCGGATGAACATCAGCACGATGAACAGCGTGAACGCGATCACGTAGGAGAGCTCGGTGCTCCAGTAGTAGCCGCCGATGGCGATGATCAGACTCAGCACGAAGGCGGCGACCACCCCGCCGATCATGTCGCCGAGGCCGCCGAGGACGCAGGTCATGAACATGAGGGGGCCGAAGGTGTTGCCGATGAACGGATGCACATCATATTGCAGTGACAAGAGGCAGGCCGCGAGGCCGGCAAGGGCGCCGCCGATCGCCGAGGTGACGAGGTACACGCTGCGCTGGTCGATCCCCATGAGGCCGACGATGGCGCGGTCCTGGGCGATGGCGCGGATGGCGGTGCCCACGAAGGTGCGGCGCAGGAACATATAGAGGCCGCCCGCGCCGACGAGGGCGATCGCGAAGGAGAGAAGCCGGGCCGAGCTGATCGACATGTCTGCGACCTCGAAGCTCGGCAGCCGCACGCCGATGTTGCGGAAATCGGTGCCGAACAGCAGCGTCGCGAAGCTCTGCAGGAAAAACAGGAGCCCGCCGGTCGCGAGCAGCTGGTTGATCGGGGCGGTGCCGAGGATCGGCGCTATGATGAGGAGATGCACCAGCACGCCCATGACGGCGACGCTGGCGACGGCGGCGAGGCAGGCCAGCGCGAGCGGCCAGTGCTCCTGGGCGTAGAGCCAGTAGAGCACGTACATGCCGACCATCACGAGATCGGCGTAGGCGATCCAGATCACGTCGATGACGCCGAAGATCAGGTTGAGCCCGAGCGCCAGCAGGGCGATCACGCCGCCGAGCAGGATGCCGTTGATGACGGCTTCGAGGAGATAGATGTCCATCACAAACCCAGATACGATTTGCGGATGAAGTCATGGCCCTTGAGCTCGGCGGCGGGGCCGGCGAGGCGGATACTGCCGGTCTCGAGCAGGTAGGCGCGGTCGACCACCTCGAGCACCTGCTGGACGTTCTGCTCGACGATCAGCACGGTCAGCCCCTCGGCGCGGATGCGGCGGACGAGGTCGAACACCTGGGCGACGACGAGCGGCGCAAGGCCGGCGGAAGGCTCGTCCATCAATAGGAGCTTGGGCCGCGACATCAACGCGCGGCCGATCGCGACCATCTGCTGCTCGCCTCCCGAAAGCGTGCCGGCGAATTGGTTGCGCCGGTCTTTCAGGCGGGGGAAGAGCGCGTAGACGTGCGCGAGCTGATCGGCAAAGTGCTTGCGCGCCGCCGGGACGAAGGCGCCGATGCGCAGGTTGTCCTCGACGGTGAGGCGCGGGAAGAGGCGGCGGTTTTCCGGCACGTGCGCGATGCCCTGCTCGACCATCTTGTGTGCCGGGAGGCCCGCGACGGTGCGGCCCTCGAAGGTCATGGCCCCGCCGCGCAACTCCAAGAGCCCGGAGATCACCCGCATCAAGGTGGTCTTGCCGGCGCCGTTCGGGCCGATCACGCCGACGGCCTCGCCGGTCGAGACCTCGAGCGAGACATCGAACAGGGCGCGGAAGGAGGCGTAGCCCGCGGAAACCGACGCGAGCGACAGGAGCGCACTCAAGCGTGCGCTCCGAGGTAGACTTGCGCTACGCGAGGATCGACCGCGGCTTGCGCGGGCGCGCCTTCGAAGATCTTCTCGCCGTGGTCGAGCACGATCACGCGGTCGACGATGCGCATCAGCACGCCCATGATGTGCTCGACCCAGATGATGGTGATGCCCATGCGGGTGCGGATGGTCTGCAAGAGATCGGCGGCGCGCTCCATCTCGGCGGCGTCGAGGCCGCCGAGGCTCTCGTCGGCGAGCAGCAGGCGCGGTTTTGTCGCGAGCGCGCGGGCGAGCTCGAGTTTTTTGAGCGCCGCGGCCCCAAGGCCCTCGGTGCTCGCCGCGGCATCGGTCGGCAGCCCGACGAGCTCGAGCGCCTCCTCGGCACGATTGCGCGCCTCGCTGCGCGAGATGTGGCCGGAGGCGCCGAAGTAGGCGGCGAGGGCGACGTTCTCGATGAGCGAGAGCTTGTGGAACGGCCGCGGGATTTGGAACGTGCGGGCGATGCCGGAGCGGCAGATGGCGTGCGCCGAATGGCCGGCGATGTCGGCGCCTGCGAAGCGGATCGCGCCCGCGCTCGGCCGCAGCGTGCCGGCGATCAGGTTGAAGGTCGTGCTCTTGCCGGAGCCGTTCGGGCCGATGAGGCCGAGGATCTCGCCCTGGCGCGCCGCAAAGGACACCTGGTTGACCGCCAGGAAGCCGCCGAACCGCTTGGAGAGGCCCTCGACGGCGAGCATGTCAGCCCATCGTCGTTGTGAGGCGTGCGCAGCACGCCGAGTCAATCTCGATCGGCAAGTGCCCGAGCAAGTGGCGCGAGCTGGCTTCGCTTCGCTCGCAATGACGATGAGGATGCGGCTGCATCTTCAACTCGGCTCACGCCTTTGCGTAGGCCGACGTCTTCGGCAGCGGTAACACCGGGTCCTGCGTCTTGATGTTGGTCGGCCACACCACCGAGATGTGCTCGCCCGCATACTGCATGACCACCGGCGTCGAGCGCTCGTTCTGCCCCGCCATCTCGGTGCCGGGCGGATAGAACTTCACGCCGTAGCCCTGGATGGTGCCGCCGGGCGGGATGTCGACGTCGAGCGCGGCCTTGCGCACCGCCTCGGGATCGAAGCCGCCGTACTTCTGCTTCGCCACCGGCAGCACGTTGTTGAGCAGCACCCAGGTCTGGTTGAACCCCATCGAGCAGTGCGGCGGCACGTCGGTCGCCTTGGTCTTGGCCTTGTAGCGCTCGACCATCGTCTTGACGAGGTCGCCGAGACCGGGAGCGAGCGTCTCGGGCTTGAGCAGCTGCGCCGGGACCGGATCGATGTTGCAGAAGTTGTCGACGTCGGGACCGAAGGTCGCGCGGATCTTGTCGAGCTGGCTGTAGCCGGCGCCGTTGCCGACCAGCATCTTGAAGTGCAGGCCGGCATCGCGGGCCTGGCGCAGGAACAGCGTGATGTCCGGGTTGTAGCCGGCATGCGAGATCACGTCGGCATTGGCGCGCTTGAGCTTGGTGACGAGCGAGGAGAGGTCGGGCGCGCTCGCCGAATAGGCCTCGTGCAGCACCACCTGCAGGCCCTTCTCCTTGCCGAAGCGCGCGCTCGCCTCGCCGACGCCGACGCCGTAGGGTCCGTCCTCGTTGATGATGGCGACCTTGATGTCCTTCGGGTCGGCGCCGAGCTTGGCCTTGGCGTTCTCGGCGATGAAGCCGGCGAACGCCTGGCCGTACTGATCGGAATGGATCTGGGCGCGAAACACGTATTTCAAGTTCTTGCCCTTGAACACCGCGGTCGAGACCGCGGTGGTGATCCAAAGAATCTTCTTCTGCGCCTCCATCTTGGCGGCGAGCGGCACCGCGTGGGCGCTCGAATAGACGCCGTTGACGATCTCGACCTTCTCCTGGCTGATCAGCCGCTCGACCTCGTTGATGGCGACGTCGACCTTGCTCTGGCTGTCGGCATTGATCGGCACGACCTTGTACTTGCCGGCGACGCCGCCCTTCTCGTTCACGAGGTCGATCGCGATCTGGCAGCCGATGGCGGAAGCGACCGAGCCGCCCGCCGCGAACGGGCCGGAGAGATCGTAGATGACCCCGATCCGCACGGTCTCGTCGGCGGCGCGCGCGAGCCGCGTGCCGACGCCGAGCGCGGCGGCCGCCGCGGCCGACTGCTTGAGCAGCGATCTGCGTGAGGTGGTCATCCGAGTTCCTCCCTGGATGCGCCAGCTTTGGCGGCGCCGAATTTTCATGATTGGCATCGAGTATTTGGAGGATGCGTCAGAAAGTCAACGGAGCTGAGCAGGTTCGTGCGCGCCGCGGCGCGATCATCGGCGATTTTGTGGCGACGCCCAAAGCGCTTTGAGGCGGCGCGCGTCGTCGGCTGCCTCGGACAGCAGCCACTCGCGCGCACGCTTGACCTTGGGCAGCATCGCGGTTGCCCTCGGGCAGACCACCCAATAAGGCTTGGAAAGGCGCAGGACGTCGGGAAAGGGACGTATCAGCCGGCCGTTGAGCAGATCCCAGGCCGCGAGCGTGGTGCGCGCGAGGGCGATGCCCTGGCCAGCGGCGGCCGCGTCGATCAACAAGCTGGCGTGACTCATGACTGGTCCGTGCGGACCCTCGGCGTCGGGTACGCCGACCAGGTCGAGCCACGTCGCCCAGTCCTTGCGCGACTGGAGATGAAGCAGCGGAAACTTCAACACGTCGGACGGCCGAATGAGGCGCTGCCGGCCGCGCGCGAGGCGCGGGCTGCAGACCGGAAACAGCTGCTCGGCGCACAGGCGCTCCACATGGAGGCCGGCCCAGTCGCCGTCGCCGTGGCGCACGGCGATGTCGACGTCCTCGCGAGCGAAGTCGACCCGGTGCATGGAAGCCGACACCCTGAGGTCGATATCCGGGTGGGCGGCGGAAAACCGGCCGAGGCGGTGGATGAGCCATTTGGCGGCGAAGTCGGGCGAGATGCTGATCGTCAAGGCGCCCGAGCTCTCGCGCTGCAGCAGCCGCTCGGTGCCGAGCGCGATGCGGTCGAACGCATCGCGGATCACCGCGAGATACCCACGGCCCGCCTCGGTGATCATCAGGCGCTGGCGCTCGCGATTGAACAGCTTGATGCCGAGCTCCAGCTCGAGCGCCTTGACCTGATGGCTGACCGCGCCTTGCGTGACGTGCAGCTCCTCGGCGGCGCGGGTGAAGCTTTCGTGCCGGGCGGCGGCTTCGAACGCCTTGAGCGCGTTGAGCGGGGGCAGGCGGCGCAGCATCGGCCGAACCTCATGAGAAAAGCTCGGCCAAGATAGAGAAATGATGCTTTGCAGGCAATGAAAGCCGGTTCTATCGAGAGCGCGCTCCTTGGTGGCTCCAGCCTCCGCGGCTCGGCGAAAGGGACCTGGCATGTCGGGCTTGATCAGAGCGACGAGGCAGCACGCGCGCCCGGCGCCGGCGCGCTTCACCGTCTCACTTTTGGAGATCATCTGCCGATCCGCCGCGGCAATTCGCGACGGTTTGCAACGCAGCTCGCAACGTCGCGTCCTGCGCGAATGGGTCGAGCACAATGATCGGCATTTGCTGCGCGACATCGGCATGACGCGCGCGGAGGCCCGGCGCGAGGCCGCCAAATGGTTCTGGCAACGCTGAGGATCATGAGAAAATCTAGGGCGCGTTCCAAAAAATGATGCTTTGCAGCCGGGCGTCGGCTGGCGCTATCTCGCGGCATGTCGGGCTCAAACCGCAGCCGCCCGGCTTCCGCTAAAGACGCCTCGTCCAAGCGCTGCTCTCGTCCTTCGGGACAAGGAGCGGGCCATGCGCGACGCCAGCGCTTCGCTTTCCTCATCATCGATTGCGCCCACGACAGCTGCGCCGCCGCGCATGGCGGCACGCACCAAGCTGCTGCTCGAAGGGCCGATCCTGCCGACACTGCTGCGTCTCGCCGCGCCCAATATCCTCAACCTCGCCGCCTTCGCGGGCGTGATCACGTTCGACGGCTTCTTCCTCGGCCACCTCGGGACCGACACCCTGGCCGGCGCCTCGCTGGCCTTTCCCTGGGTGATGCTGCTCCTGCAGACGACCAACAGCGGGATCGGCAACGGCGTGACGTCGGCGGTCGCCCGCGCGCTCGGCGCCGGCGAGCGCGACCGGGCCGCGGCGCTCGCCTTCCACGCCTTGCTGCTCGCGCTCGCGCTGGGGGCCATGTTCGCGGCCGCGATGCTGCTCGGCGGGCCTTTCGTCTTCGCCTGGATGGGCGGGCGCGACGACATGCTGGCGGCCGCGCTCGCTTACGCAAATGTCGCGTTCGGCGCCGGCGTGTGCATCTGCGTGCTCAATCTGCTCGGCAACGTGGTGCGCGGCACCGGCAATATGAGCTTGCCGGCCTTCGTCCTGGTCGGATGCGTGCTCGCGCATATCGCGCTCGCGCCGGTGCTCATCTTCGGCGTCGGGCCGGTGCCGGCGTTCGGCCCCGCCGGCGCGGCTTGGGGCCTCGTGATCCCGTTCGGCGTCGGCGGCATCGGCATGATCTGGTATCTGCGTTCGGCGAAGGCTGTCGTGCGGCTGCGCCTGCGCGGCATCGCGCCGCGCTGGGAGTTGTTCGCCGCAATTCTTCGGATCGGCGTGCCGGGCATGATCAACACGACGATCACCAACCTGTCGGTGGTGGTGCTGACCGGCATCGCGGGGCACCTCGGGCGCGAGACTGCGGTCGGCTACGCGATGGGGGCGCGGCTCGAGTACATCCTGCAGCCGGTCGCGTTCGGCTTCGGCACCGCGATCGTCGCGCTGGTCGGCACCAACTGGGGCGCGCGGCAATACGCGCGCGCGAGAGAGATCGCCTGGAGCGGCGCCGTCACGGTCGCGGCGGTATGCGGCGCGATCGGGCTGATCGTCGCGGTCCGGCCCGGCCTGTGGATCGGCCTGTTCAGCGACGACCCCGATGTTGCGCGCGTCGGCGCGCTCTACCTGCACGTCGTCGGACCCGCTTATGCGTGCTTCGGGCTCGGGCTCGGCCTCTTCTTCGTGACGCAGGGTGTCGGCCGCGTGGTCGCCGCCATGAACGCCAATGCGATCCGCATGGCGGCGAGCGCCGGCGGCGGGCTCGCGGCGATCTACTGGCTCGGCCTCGGCGCCACCGGTCTGTTTGCCGCCGTCGCGTGCGGGTTCTGTCTCTATGCGGCGCTGCTCGCCTACACGGTGCTGCGGGTGAAAGTGCCCGCTGCGGCGCCCGCGAAGGCATGAGCGCAACGGAGCAAGACATGAGACCGCATTGCGCTGTGCTATCCGCTGTCGCCGTCCTTCTCCTCATGGCGTCGCACGCGGTCGACGGCGAGGAGGTCTGCCGACCATCTCTGGTCGTCCAGTCGGTGACGTTCTCGGAAATCGATGCCTGGCGAAGGACGTGGACCGCGCACCTCGCGGTCGACGCGGCGTCCTGTGCGACGACCTCCGGCGCTTTCCGGATCGACTTCGTCCGTCTCAAGGAAGATGCGCCCGACCTCCAGTTCACGGAACCCTTCGTATGGACGCCGGGGCGGGTCGAGGCCACCACCATCTTCGCCGCAGATGAGGCGGTTCTCAGCTACGCGATTAAGGTCCCATCATGTCCATGCCGCAGGTGACCACCGCGGCCGAGGCGGCATCGGACGAATGGCGAGCGGCGTGAAAAAATCTCAGGCCGGGCCCAGAAATGATGCTTTGCCGGCAACGTGATCCAGCCTTAGATCCCAGCGGCCGGGCCTTCTTGCAGCCGCCCGGTGGCGAAAAAAGACGCATTGTCCAAGCGCTGCTCCAGCCCCGGAAGGGAAAGGAGCGCACATGAGTGACGCAAGCGTCTCGACCTCTCTGTTTCATCATTCGATCAGTCGACGCATCGCCCTGTTCACAGTGATCGCGTCCACGATGTGCTCTGCAACCCATCGCGCGGATGCGGCGGAGATCCGGATTCTGTCCGCCGCCGCGATGCAGACGATCTTCAAGATCGCAGGCAACGAATTCGAGCTTTCGTCCGGCCACAAGCTCGTTTTCGTCTACGCCACCATGGGCGCCATCACCAATCGCGTCATGGCGGGCGAGACCGCGGACCTGATCGTCGGATCGACCTCGTCGATGGAGCAGCTCGTGAACGCGGGCAGGATCGACGGCGGCACCCGTGTGACGATCGCGAAGGTCGGCATCGGCGCCGTCGTCGCGACCGGGACGCCGAGGCCCACGATCGCGACCGTCGAGGAACTCAGGCGCTCGTTGCTTGCCGCTCCGACCGTCGTCTACGCTTTTCCGGCCGGCGGCGGCGCTGCCGGCATCCACATCGCACGCGTGATCGAGCAGCTCGGAATCGCGGAGCAGTTGAAGCCGAAGACGCGGTTCGGCGTCGGCGGCGACGTGACGGAGGTGACGCTCGCGCAAGGGCCAGGGGCGCTCGGCATGACGCAGATCAGCGAGATCGTGAACAAGCCCGGTGCACAATATGTCGGTCCGTTCCCCGAAGCGGTGCAGAACTACACCGGCGTGACGGTCGGTGTTCCGACGGGCGCGACGCCGTCCGAGGCGACGATCGCCTTTATCCGCTTCCTGCGCAGCCCGGCCGCACTCGCGGCAATCAAGGCGAGGGGAATGCAGGTAGACGCCCCATTGCTCCGCTGATTTGACGCCTGTTACATGACGGGTGGGCACTATGTCCGGAACGCCGTGGGGTTGTTCATGTGAGCGCGGCCATGCCGCAAGTGAATTGACGCCCGCGGCGATCGCTGCCCGATTCCATCCAGGTCTTCGGCAACCACCCCTCAGCCACGCCCTCGTCGGCCAAGCGTTGCCCTGTCGTTGCTTGGCGCTCGCCGGGCAGATGGGGTGTCGCCATGATCGATCTCGATTCCATTCAACTGATTGTCTTCCTGCTTGCGGCATTCGCGGCTTCGCTCATCACCGGGCTTGTCGGCTTCGCCTTCGACATCAGCGCGGCCGGCCCGTGGCTGCACGTGCTCACGCCGGCGCAGAGCGCGACGCTGATCGTCGGGTACGGGTTGGTGGTGCAGGGCGCCTCGGTGTGGAAGCTGCGCGCCGCCATCCGGCTGCATCGTCTGCTGCCGTTCCTGGTCGGCAGCGCGGTCGGCGTCCCGCTCGGCATCGCGTTGCTGCGCTGGCTCACGCCCACGGAGCTGCGCGTCGGCACCGGCGCGTTCCTGATCGCCTACAGCCTTCATGGGCTGCTGCGGCTGACGCTCCGGCAGGTCAAGCGGGGCGGCGCCATCGGCGACACGACAGCGGCGTCGCCGGAGGACTCCTCGGCGGCGCGACCCGCCTGGCGGGCATCGTGGTGACGATCTGGTCCGGCTTGCGCGGCTGGTCGAAGGACGAGCAGCGCGCCGTGTTTCAGCCGACCGGCGTCGTCACCTTCGCCATGATCGCGCTGTGGCTCGGCGGCGCCGGCATGGTCGGACGTGACACCATTGCTGTTGTTCGCGATCGGGCTGCCGGCGGTGCTCGCCGGGGTGTGGGGCGGGCTTCGGCTCTACGGCAGGCTCAGCGCGGGCGGATTTCGCAAGTCCGTGCTCGCGCTGCTGCTCTTATCCGGCGCGACGCTGGTGAGTTGACGTAACAGCAGCCGCCACGATCACGGCAACCTTTGGAACGGCGCTATCCGGATAGGGCGCGACCGAGCTCGCGTTGATCTCGCACAACACATAGGTGTCGTGCCCGTCTGCGCCTTTCGGGCCATAAAGGAAGTCGGCATCCCACAGTGCCGGGAGCGAGCTCGTGGGGACGTCGAGGACCTTCTGCATCGATGGGACCCATGCGTCCTCCATCCGACGGCGCAGGCGCGCAAAGGCGGGCGCATCCGCCGGATGCATGATGCGCGGGCCCGGCGCCTCCGGCTCACCGCCCGCGGGCGGCGTCACCAGCGCCTTGATCAGCTGTTGACCAAAACCGACGACTTCGTTTTGCGCCATGTAACAACGGATCATTCCTTCCGGCAGACGCGGCTGGAACGCCTGATCGATGATCCGTCCATCGCCCGCAAAATAGGGCTCGCACCGGCGCATGAAAGCTCCAAGGGTCATTCTCTCGGGCAGGCTGCCGCGCTGTGCATGCAAAACGCGAACGGGGGTGCCTTCGCCGGAACTGCCGCGCGTGTTCCCGCTCAGCTCCACCTTCCACACGCCTTGCCCGCCGTTGCCGCGGTTCTGTTTGAGCACCCGCGCGCCCCCGGTCGCCAGGCGGGCCGGAAAGCGGGCCCGGAAATCGACGATGGAAGCATAGAGATCGGTGTCGGCCGCCCAGCCGAGATCACGCGTGCGAAAGAGGACCTCCTTCACACCCATTTTGAGGATGACGTCGGGATGTGCGCTCACCCACACGCCGTGCGCCGCGAGATCGCGCAGCAACGGATCGAGGCGCGAGCGGTCCCGTCCGTTGCTGAGCGGATCGACCCAAACCAGCACCGCGTCATAGCGCAGCAGACGATCGCGCACGGCGTCTTGCGCTTCCTCCGCGTAGAGCGCCGGCTCGGCCGCGATGCCTGCCGCATCGAGTGCGGAGAAAAGCAGGTGGTGTCGTGTGGCGCTCGGCGCCGGAAGACCGGCCTTCGGATCTCCGCGCCAGAGCAGCGCCGCACGGCCGGGCGAAGGGTCGTCCCGCATGCCTCACTCCGGCCCGAGCGGTTGGACCGAGACGCCGTCGAACTCGATCGCGCCGTGGGTGCTGGTCCACAGCGTCACCTGGCCCGGTCGCGACAGGACGGTATCGTATGCGGTGAACAGCCATTTGCCGTCGAGCGTGACCGAGAAGCGGTTGTCTTGCGCGCGAATAGTCAAGCTGTGCCACGCATCGCCGATAGCGGACTGGGCGGCGACGATCTCGTCATACTTCCCGTGGCTGACGCGCGCGAATACGATCTTGTCGTTCATCGCGTTGATTTGGACCGCATAGTAGTCGGATGGCGTCAAAAGACGGAGTGCTACTCCACCCTTTGCGTTCGAGGAAGTTGTCTTGAGACGTAAGGCAATTTCGAAATCTTTCAGCGAATTCAGCCGCTCGACGACGATCCTGTGGTCGTCGCGGACGTCCCTTTGCCCGTCGCTGACATCGAACGGTTGTTCCAGGCCGAAATCCCCGGCCTGCGAGGGCACCGCGCCGAGGGCGGTATCGAGTTGAAGCACGGGATCCTGGACGCCAGTGGGCGATCGGGACGCGGACGAAGGCCGCGGCACGACGGCGGCCGCGAGCAGGAACGACAGGGTAGCGGCGAGGGACCCGGACCGCAGAAGGGAAGCCCAAGGGTGAGGCGGTTGGCTGAGCTCCCATGCGCAATTGCTCCCGGAATCATCGCCGCGCGTGCGACGGCGCGCCCAACAGCATCGGCAGGCCGACGGTGAGGCCGGCGCGGATCTCATCGGCGGACTGGCCGCCGACCAGCGCGTGGCGAAAGCCGATGTCGAGGCTGAGATGGTCGTTCACCTGCCAGATGGCGCCGACCAGGCCCGAGGCGGTCTGCGCCGTGCCGATCTCGTTCTCGTAGAAGATTTCCGCGACGGGCCGCACCTTCCAGGTCGACGGCCCCTCGATGATGGCGCCGAGGAAGGCGTCGGCGTGCTGGTCGCGCGTCAAAGTCGCGGCGGCGTCGAGATGGATGGTCGTCCATTCGAAGCGTTGCGAGACGATGCCGGAAATCGTCGCGCCGACTCCGCGGTCCGCGTCGATGCCGGGCAGCAGGGCGCCGAATTCCGTCGCGATGCTGGGGCCGCTCTTGTCCTGCAGGCTTCCCTCGTGCAGGACGTGCTTGAGCGAAATGCCGGCGCCCGCGAAGCTCGCGCGCTCTTCCGATTGGCCGAACGGAAACCGGCCCTGTCCCTGGACGACGGCTTCCCAGCCATCGGCGAAGCCGTAGTTGACGACCCAATCGGGCGCCACCAGCGTCCTCTCGGTGCCTTGCTTCGCCGCGCCGGCAGGCTGTAGCTCGACCTCGAGCTCGCCCAAATCAGCAACCGCCGCGTCGGTGCCTTCGAAGGGACGGTAGGCCCACGCGGGCCGGCCGAGTGTCACAAACACGAACACGGCGAACGCCGCCGTCGCACGCCAGCCAGCTCGCGATCTCATCGACCTGTGCACGCGGACCTCCGATCCCGATGCGCCGCCGTCTACGGCACGGGCCTGAACACCCAGATAGCGGCGGGCTCCTGGCCGTCGGCGCGGACGGCGACGAACAAGCGATCGAGCTCCGGCACGAACAGCGAGGTGCGCGCGCCCGCGACGGTCGGCACGCGCGCCAGCCGCCGCCACGGCGTACTCGCCTTGTCGAGCACGTCGAGGAAACCTTCTCCGCAGCTCGCGTAGATGCGCCGGCGTTTGGCGTCGACGAACACGTCGTCGATGTCGCCGCAGCTGTCGGCGGATGCGCCAATGCTGCCGTTGGCCATCGCGAAGGCCGCGAGCTTCGCGGGGTGGCGGAACGCGACGATGACCTCGCCAGCTGCCTCGCCCAGCGCCATCGCGAAGTTCGCGCTCATCCCGTGCGTCGGCCAGCGCGCGGTCTCTCGGCGCGCGGCGCGGTCGATCACGACGATGGCCTGTGCGCTTGGAATGTTGACATAGATGCGCTGCCCGTCATGCGTGAGCTGGAAGGCCTCGGGATGGCCTGGCAGCGGGATATCGGCGGGCTTGCTGACGCTGGCCGGATCGATGATCGCGAGCGCCCCGCCGCCATGTCCGACGACGAGCTTGCCGGTCGCCGCGTCGAAGCGGACATTGTCAGCGTCGGCGCCGAGCCGGACCGCATCGCCGGGCGTGTCATGCTCGCCGCGAAAGAGCTGCACCGTGCCGTCGCGGGCGTTCGCGACGTAGAGCGTCTCGGTCGACGGCACATAGCCGACGCCCTGCGGCTCCTTCAGTCCGGCTATTACCCGAAGGAGCTTGCGCGAGTCGAGGTCGACCACCGCGACGGTGTCGTTGCCGAGCTCGGCCACGAACAGACGGTGATGCGCGAGGTCGACCGCGAGGTGGTCGATCCGGCCTTTGACCTGGCCGAGCGGGATTTTTGTTTCGAGCTGAAGCGGCGTCGCAGCGACGGGTTGCGCAGTCGCCGGTCCGGGCGCGGTCGCCGCGAGCGCCGCGGCGACCAGTGATGCGTTCAGCATGGACATACGTGATCGCATCATCGCCTCCTGGATCGAGAGGGCGCTACTTCACCATCACCCAGGCCGGCTGCAGCCACGGGTAGGCAATCAAGCCGACCGCGGCCGTCGCGGCGATCAGCAGCGGGTTGCTCACCTTCCAGCGAAACAGGACGGCGAGCGAGACGAGGCCGACGAGCGCGGTGAGCCAGTCGCCGATCGCGATGCGGCCAAGAAGAATGCAGGCCCCGAGGATGGTGCCGATCGCGGCCGCGTAGGCGCCCTTGACGAAACCCTGCACGTTCGGGTTGGCGCGGTAGCGGGCCAGCAACGGCGCGACGACGAGCACGAGGATGAAGGAGGGAAGGAAGATGCCGATGGTCGAGACGAGCGAGCCTTGGAATCCGCCGACCAGATAGCCGACGAAGGTCGCCGTGATGACGACCGGGCCGGGGCTGATCATGCCGATCGCGACCGCGATGAGGAACTGGCGCGGATCGAGCCAGCCGTATTGATGGACCAAGCCCTGCTCGAGAAACGGCACGATGACGAGGCCGCTCCCGAAGGTGAGCGAGCCCGCCTTGAGGAAGAAGAGGAAGAGATTGCCGAGGGTAGACCCTGTTGCGGCGGGTGCGAGCGGGGCGGCCGCGGGCAGCGCGGCAATGACCAGCGCGCCGCTGCGCCGCGGCAGGACGTGCCCATAATAGATGATGCCGACGATACCGGCGCCGATGAACAAAAGCGCCACTTCGGCCTGCAGGATCACGGTGACGACGAGGCAGGCGGCCGCGATCGCCCACTGCAGCCAGTCCTCCATGCCGAGCTTCGCGAGCCGGTAGCAGGAGTGCAGGATCAGCGCGATGACGGCGGGGCTCACGCCGTAGAAGATGGCGGTGACGGCGGGCAGGTCGCCGAGACGGACATAGAGGGCGCCGAGCGCCGCGACGATGACGAAGTTCGGCAGGATGAAGGCCCAGCCGCCCGCCCAAGCGCCCCAGAAGCCCGCGCGCAGGTATGACACGTAGATGCCGACCTGGATCGCGAGCGGACCGGGCAGGGACTGGCAGATCGCGATCGCCTCGCGCATCTGCTCCTTGCTGAGCCAGCCCTTGTCGGCGACGAGCTCGCGCTCCATCTGGCCGACCAGCGCCACCGGGCCGCCGAAGCCGAGCAGGCCGAGGCGGAGGAAGTATGTGGTCAACTCGCCGATCCGCCCGGGTGTGGGCTCGGTTGCGGTGGTCATGTCAAGCCCCTCTCATTCCACTGGTTTGGTCAACGTGGCTCGGATCGGCAATGTTTCATGCAGATGTCGTGGTCGTTCTTGCAGGCCTGTTGCGAATGGGCCTTGATGCAGGCCTGATGAAATTCGCGACAGCTGGAGCAGCTCTGCGCGCCGGCAGCCGAGGCTGCTTCGCTCGACCAGCACCAGCTCGGCGCCAGCAGCAGCGCGATGCAAATTCGTCTGCGCGCCCGTTCGGCGACCTGTCGCGCCGGTTTGCTCATGTTGCGGCTGCTCCTACCGCTTCCAGCGACCGCTCGACGTTTCGCCAGTTCACCGCTGCCATGAAGACGTCGACATACGCGCCGGCCTTCGCACCGAAATCCATGTGATAGGAGTGCTCATACATGTCGAGCGCGAGCATCGGCGTGCCGCCCGCGAGCGTGTGGCAATGGTCGGACGCCCACTGATTGACCAGCCTGCGGTCGCGCGCCGACCATGACAGCAGCACCCAGCCGGAGCCGCCGCCGAGCGCCTTGCCGACGCCGATGAATTCCCTCTGCCAGCGCTCGTAGGAGCCGAAGTCGCGCGCGAGCGCCGCTCGCACGATCGGCCCCGGTTCGCTCTGCTCGCCCAGTCCGGCAAAGAAGATCTCGTGCAGGACCATCGAGTTCATGGCGACGAGCTCCTCGCGCTTGAGCCCGTTGACGAGAAACGTCGGCGCCGTCGCGTAGTCGAGCTCGGCGAGCTTCTCCTCGATCAGGTTGAGACGCTTCACGGCGCCGCCGTAATTGTTTTCGTAATGGCTGACGATCAGGCGCTCGGACATGCCGGTAACGCGGGCCGGATCACAGCCGAGCGGTTTGATCTGGTAGGGCAACGCAATTCTCCAACGGTGCGGTGGCGGGCGTGCAGCGAGGCCGGATCGGCGTGCCGTCCGGCCCCGCGGCTCGATGCGTTTCGTCAGCTCTTCCCCGCTACCGCCATCTTGTCGAGCGCGGCGCGCAAGCCCTTGGCGAGCTTGATGGCGTCGTCGTTCGCCCAGAAATGCATGAAGAACAGGCGCGGCTGCTCGTTGAGCATGTGGCTGTGCAGCGCCGTCACCTCGATGCCGTTCTGGCGCAGCGTGCGCAGCACCGGGTTGACCTCCTCGGCGGTCATCACGAAGTCGCCGGTGATCGCCGCCTTGGCGTTGCCGGTCGGCTGGAAGCCGATGCCGGTCGCGAGCCCGAGCGGGCCGGCCGGCGTGAGCGCCATGCCGTCTTGCGTCACCTGATCGCGGCGCGGCACGCCGAACTGGTAGACGCCGCCGGCCGGATTGCCTTTGACGCCCATGATCTTGTCGAGCGCGGCGGTGTCGAGATCGATAACGGGCTGCGCCGCAGGTGCGGCCGGCGGCCCGAGCGGCGTCTTGCTCACCTCCAGCGCATCGTGGATCGCCTTGGCGAGCTTCACCGGATCGCCCATGCCGCCGACATGCATGTAGAACGTCGCCGGGTTGGCGCGCAGCAGGTGGTTGTGGACCGCCGTGATGTCGAGACCGCTCTCGATCATCTTGGCCATGACGGGATTGATCTCGGATTCGAGCAGCACCAGATCGCCCATCACCATCACGCCGCCATGCATCGGCTTGAAGGCGACCCATCCGCCGAGCGCGAGCGACGGCTTGATCGCGACGCCGTCGAGCGTCACCGAAAGATCGGTGCGCGGGAACGTGTAACGATGCACGTCGCCGGCGACCACGGCCGCCTTGCGGCCGAAGGCGGCGTCGACCTTCTGCCAGTCGACCTCCTGTGCGTTCGCGATGCCTGGCAGCAACGCCGCCAGCAGCGACCCCAACATCAACAGTTTGCGCATTGCGACTACCTCCTTTGTCCGGGCGAGTGCCCAGTTCGCTCCCCCGAGCCTTTCAGTCGTGGCGCGGCGCCGTTACGGCGCTCGCGCCACTTGCGTGGTGCGCGACCTGCGTGCGCGCTTGCGTGAACGTAAACGGGCGCCGAACGTCGATGACGATCGGCGCCGCGGCGGTGCCGAGACGCGCATACGCTTCCTGCGGTGAAATAAAATCTTGGCTTCCGCGCATGCGCAATCGCCTCGACACGTCGAGTGTTGCGCAGAGCTTGGACGGAAACCGTCTGGCGGGGAGTCTGCGTTTCCCCGTATCGGGGAACTTTAAACCGGGTCCGTTGTTCCGCGCAAGCCGCGGTCGATCACATGGAGGAGATGCGCGGTGCGCGGCTCCCGCAGGCTGGACGAACACTCGCGCCTGCTTTCGGCAAACCCAAGCGTGAACTCCTCGATGTCCGGGACCGGTCCCGGCGGACGCGGATCCCCCGCACGTCACTGCGCGCATGCGGGTTACCAGTGTCAGCGATGCTACCGGGTGCGACGCAGGCGCAAGAGGGTCGGCACTCCCCAGGCCAGCGTGAACGACAGCGCGCGGCGCCATTCGCGCGAGCGCAGCTTGCGTTTGTGGAATGTTTCCCACCACGTGTAGGGCGGTAGGCTGCCGGGTCCGATCTCGGAGATCATGCCCGAGCGCGGGCGAGCAAGACTCGGTCGTGTCTCGATGACGCGCAGGCCGAGCACGTAGTGCTCGAGGAAGAGCGCGACATCGATTGCGACCGGGAGCGTGTTCAGGCCTGCGACGATCTTGCGTGCGCCGGCGCGGCTGAAGATCTGCGCCGTCGTCGCCATGTGGTGGCGCCAGGCGATGTGCACCTCGAACCGGTCGCGTCGGGCGATCGGTATGGACGCGGCAGCCCGGTCGTCGGCGCCGCTTTCGAGCCGCAGCACGTCGAAGGCCGGCAGGCGGCGCAGGAACGCGGGATCGAGCAGGTCAACTACCGCGGGTGCGAGCTCGACATCGTCCTCGAGGATGCAGACGAGCTCGTCCGCGCCGTCGGCGACCTCACGCAGCAGCGCGAGATGGCTCTCGGCGCAGCCCATCGCGCCGATCGGCAGGGTCACGCCATAACGGGCGCGCTGCGTCTCCGACAGGGTCTTGCCGTCGACGGCAGCGAACAGACGGTACGGGATGCCCAGGCTCCCGAGATGCGCCGCAATATGATCGCGCCGATCCGCGCTGCGCGGCAGGTTGATGACGACGACCGGGATCATGCGGGCGCAATCTACGGACCGTCGCCAACGGCAGCAACCGGCGGCAACCCGACGTGGCGTTGCGCTGCCCTCCCCGGGCGGCGGGACAGCGCGTCGCTCTTCGCCGACGAAGCTATACAATCGGCGCCAAAGGTGTATCGTTTCGCTCAACGAAAATCGACCGACTGGCCGAAGTCGAAAGACAGGGACGAGAAGGGAAGAAACGCAATCGGGAGGTTCTCATGCTGCGCGCGCGCATCTCGCGTCGAAGCCTGCTTTCCAAGACCGCACTCGCATCGACCGCGCTCGTCGCGGCCCCCTATGTGCGTGGCGCGCATGCCGCCGGGAGCCTGTCGATCGGCTTCTGGGATCACTGGGTCCCGGGCGGCAACGACGCGTCGCGCAAGATCGTCCAGGAATGGGGCGAGAAGAACAAGGTCAACGTCTCGATCGATTACATCACGTCCCAGGGCCAGAAGAACCTGCTGACCATCGCGGCCGAGGCGCAGGCGGAGTCGGGGCATGACATCTTCGCCTTCCCGACCTGGATGCCGCACGAGCATTCAGACCAGCTCGTCCCGGTCGACGACGTGATGGCCGACCTCATCAAGGCCAACGGCAACGTCAACCCGACGGTCGAATACCTCGCGCGCGCCGACGGCCACTGGATCGCGGTGCCGGCGAGCGTCGGCAGCCAGATGAAGGGCCCGTGCTCGCGCATCGACCTGATGAAGCAACTCGCCAACATCGACGTGCAGGAGATGTATCCGGCCGGCAGCCCGCCGAAGGCCGATGCATGGACGCTCGAGACCATGCTCAAGGCGGCCGAAGCCTGCCACAAGGGCGGTCATCCGTTCGGCATCGGGCTCGGCATCACGGCCGACAACGTCGATACCGCGGGCATCATCTTCCACGCGTTCGGCGGCGATCTGGTCGACGACAAGGGCAACATCACCGTCAAGACCGACGGCGTGCGGGCGGCGATGGAGTACTACAGGAAGCTCACCCAATGGCTGCCGCCCGACGTGCCCGCCTGGGACGATTCGTCCAACAACAAGAATCTCATCTCCGGCAAGGCCGCGCTGATCATGAACCCGCCGAGCGCATGGGCGGTGGCGAAGCGCGACGCGCCGCAGGTTGCCGAGCAGCTATGGACGCACGGCATGCCGGCGGGCCCGAAGGGCCGCTTCGGACCGTTCCTGCCGTACTTCTGGGGCATCTGGAAGTTCAGCAAGAACGTCGCGGCCGCCAAGGACGTGCTCCGCACCCTGTCGCAGCGGGACAACGTCGAAAAGATGGTGGTCGCGAGCGGCGGCTATGACTTGCCATCCTACGAGAAGCTGACCGACTTCAAAGTCTGGGCCGAGGCGGAGCCGCCCAAGGGCACGCTCTTCCACTATCCGAACCCATACCACCACCAGATCCAATGGGTCTCGGCCCAGCCGGCGCCGCCGAAGGTCGCGGTGCAGATCTACACCCAGGCGGTCCACACCAAGATGGTGGTGCGGTTCATGAAAGGCGAGAAGCTGGAAGATACTCTCGCCTGGGCCGAAGGCGAGATCGAAGGCTACATGCGAACCTGAAGCGCTCGTGCGGCGCCGCGGCCCATGAGGCGGCGGCGCAGCATTTCGTGTGGGGCACCGCCATGGCGGATGTGGTTCTGCAGCCTCCAGTCACCCGAGCGCTCGCGCGCGTCGGCGCGCGCCGCCGCGGTCCATTGCGGCGCAAGTCGATCATCGCGTTCCTGATGACGTTGCCGCTGATCCTGCTGATCGCGGTGCTCGTGGTCTATCCGGCGCTCTACTCGATCCATCTCGC
Source organism: Xanthobacteraceae bacterium (assembly GCA_035293985.1). Taxonomy (GTDB): domain Bacteria; phylum Pseudomonadota; class Alphaproteobacteria; order Rhizobiales; family Xanthobacteraceae; genus JAVDCA01. The sequence goes on along the minus strand of DATGLS010000032.1, from coordinate 337,763 downwards.
GACGCTGAACAAGTCGATGAAGAGCTTCGTCGGCCTCGGCAACTTCGCGTTTCTGTTCAAGCGCGAGACGTTCTGGATGGTGGTGCGCCAGTCGTGCCTGTTCGCCATCACGGCGGTGATCTTCAAGGCGCTGATTGGCTTCATCGTCGCGCACTTCGTGCACAACGTGCCGGGCCGCCAGCAGCGCAAGTGGCGCGGCATGCTGCTCGTCCCGTGGGTGATTCCGCCGGCGATGAGCTGCCTCGCGTGGCTATGGCTGTTCGATCCGTCCTACAGCGCGTTCAACTGGATCCTCGCGCAGTTCGGCATCGGGCCGGTGCCGTGGACCGGCGACGCCAACTGGGGGCGCTTCTCGGTGATCCTGGTCAATATCTGGATCGGCTCGCCGTTCTTCATGATCATGTATCTCGCGGCGCTCAAATCGGTGCCGGAGCAGCTCTACGAGGCGGCCGAGATCGACGGCGCCAACTGGTGGCAGCGCATGCGCTACGTGACGCTGCCGATGATGCGCAACATCATCGCCATCACGGCGCTGTTCTCGCTGATCGTGACCTTCGCCAATTTCGACATCGTGCGCATCCTCACGGCCGGCGGCCCGATCGACCGCACCCACGTGTTCGCGACCTGGGCGTTCTGGCTCGGCATCCAAGGCGGCGACATTCCGCTCGGCGCCTCGGTCTCGCTGTTCATGGTGCCGATCCTCACCGTCGTCGCGGTGTTCATCCTGCGCGACATCAACCGGCGCGGTAACGAGGCATGACGGCGGTCGCCCACGATGCCGCGATCGCGCGCCCGCGTCGCCGGCGCGGCAGCATCAGCCGCGATCGCCGCTGGGCGCTGCGCTGGTCGTATTTCTTCCTGGTGGTGTTCGCGATCTTCTTTCTCACACCGCCGCTCTACATGCTGATCACTGCGCTCAAGACCAGCGCGGAGATCTCGGCGGCGACCGATCCGTGGTGGGTGCACCGGCCGACGCTCGAGAACTTCATCGGCCTGCTCACCTCTTCCCAGTACCTCATCTTCTTCCGCAACTCGGCGCTCGTCTCGATCATCGTCGTCGCCATCACGATGCTGATCGCCGTGCCGGCCGCGTTCGCGCTCTCGCGGATGAAATTCTGGGGCTCGGCGGCGCTCGCGGCCGGCATCTTCCTCACCTACCTGGTTCCCGAGACGCTGCTGTTCATCCCGCTGTTCAAAATGTTCGCGGTGTTCAAGGAGTACACCGGCATCGGGCTGATCAATCACTGGTGGGTGCTGCTGCTGCTCTATCCGACGCTGACCGTGCCGTTCTGCACCTGGATCATGATCGGATACTTCGCCTCGATCCCGAAGGAGCTCGACGAGGCCGCGCTCGTCGACGGCGCGAGCTATCGGCAGATTCTGCTGCGCGTGTTCATACCCGTCGCCCTGCCCGGGCTGATCGCCGCGACGATTTTCGCCTTCACGGTGGCGTGGGCGCAGTTCCTCTATCCGCTTGCGTTCACGACCTCGGCCGATCAGCTGGTGCTCTCGGTCGGCGTCGTCACCACGCTGGTCAAGAGCGACGTGTTCAACTGGGGGCAGATCATGGCCGGCGCGCTGCTCGGCGCCGCGCCGCCGTTGATCATCTATGTGTTTCTGATGGATTATTACATTGCTGGATTGACCGCCGGTGCGACCAAGGGGTGAGCCCGCCGCCGAAGCTGCTCGAAATCAAAGCCGTGTGCGGCATGGTGAAGAATCCGATGACGCGCAGTGAGGCGATCGATAAGGCGCGCGATCTGATCGCGCCAGTGCTGGGACACGATCCGGCGGAGCGGCTGATCGAGGTGGTACTCGCGATCGAGACGCTGGCCAAGATGCGCCCACCCAGGCTGCTGCTGCGGAGTGCATCGTGAGCTCGACGGACACCGACCCAACCTCTCCGCCGTTCTCCGCACTGCTCGCTTTCGCCGGCGTGCATGATTTGAGGCCCGCCGAGCTCGGCGCTGCGATTCAACGCCTCGATCCAAATGCCTGCATCACGTTCTGGGGCGGGGCTGGCGAGCCTGTCCAGGGGGCGCGCGGAATCCTGCTGTCGGTCAATGGTCTCGACATGGCGATCATCCACCAGCGGTTCCCGGTGCCTTGGGCATTCGATGGAGGCAATCAACCGAATTTCTGCTGGCACGATGCAGCGGACGAACTCGCGCACCACAAGTCACATGTGTTCGTCGCGGAGGCGGGACGCGGCAAGCTTTCACAGAGCATCGCCCGCGCAGGCGTGGTGATGCTAGTGGCGGAAGCGATCGCCAGCCTCAACCCGATCATGGGTGTGCGGTGGGAAGCAGCCAGGAACCTGATCCGCGCGGATCACTTCTCAAAGCAAGCCGCAGAATTTCGCACGCGTGCGATCGTTCCGGTCACTCTCTGGATTCGCCTGTTATCGGCTTACCAGCCGCCGGCCGCGGCTGGGGTCATCGGGACCTTCGGATTGCACTCGTTTGGATCGCCGAATGTCGAGATCCATGCTCGACGTCTGGACTTCAACGAAACGCTGGCTGTCGCACTGGCTTTTGCGCAGGTCGGGCTAGAGAGCGGAGGTCCCACATCGGACGAAGCGGTCACCACTATCGAAAATCTCGCGACTTTTTCCATCGAGCAGCTGGCGAACGGGTTGTTCGACATCGGCCCGGTGGCAAAGCTCACGGAACTTGAATCCGCCGATGCCCACGAAGGCTGGCGAGCGGCGGCTGTGCCCAGCGTGCAGCCATTCAGGACCGCCGAAGATAGGGTCTCGGCAGAGGATGTCCCATATAATACGCTGGTCCTGCAAGTCGTTGGCGGAATCCGAAACGCATTCTACAAAAAGCCGAAAGATACCTGGGGCGCGGCTCGCCTGGAAACGACTCGTCAGCTCGATGGGTTCTTTGCCAAAATGGAAGCCCGTCGGGCAAAGTAAGCCGTCGCGTCTTCGGCACCATGCGCTCGCTGGTGCGGCGACGAACTGTCCATCAAGATGTCGGCGCGGCGGATGGCGCTGCCACCAGAAAAGTTGCGGTCATGATCGGGTACTTCGAGTCGATCCCGAAGCTGGGCGAGGCCGTCGCTGGGCCCGGGCTATCGCCGCCACATCTTCGCCTTCACGGTGGCGTGGGCGCAGTTCCTCTACCCGCTCGCCGTCACGACCTCGGCCGAGCAACTCGTGCTGTCGGTCGGCGTGGCGACGACGCTGGTCAAGAGCGACGTGTTGAGCTGGGGGCAGATCATGGCGGGGGCGCTGCTCGGCGCCGCGCCGCCGCTGATCATCTACGTCTTTCTGATGGACTACTACATCGCGGGCCTCACGGCGGGCGCGACGAAGGGCTGACGCGCAAGTGTGCAGCGCCTAATGCTTGTGTTGGAAGATGCGCATGATACGCTCGCCGACATCGTATCGTTGCCTGATCCGCGCGAGGCCATTGCATGAATGTCGTTCTCGTCAGCCTCGCGGCCGCGTTCGCCGCCGCGGTGCCGCGGGGCGTCGAGATCAAGCTGATCGCGTCGAACGCCGTGCGCGAGCCCTATGAGGAGCTCCTGCCCACGTTCGAGAAGGCGACGGGACACCGGGTCGCGGTCGATTGGGGCGGCACGCTCGATGTCGTCAAACGGGTCCGCGATGGCGACGTGGCAGATGCCGTCATCGTTCCGGACGCCCGGATCGACGAGTTGATCAAGGAGGGCAGGCTCGTCAGCCGCGTTAATCTCGTACGATCGGGCGTCGGCATTGCCGTTCCGACGGGTGCGCGGCACCCCGACGTCTCGTCGGTCGAGGCGCTCAAGGTGAGCCTCCTGGCCGCGACATCGATCGTGCTGTCCTCCGGCCCGAGCAGCTTCTACCTGCTCGCCTTGTTCCCGAAGCTCGGCATCGACGAGGCAATCAAACCGAAGATCATCCGGCTCGCTCCCGGCGCCGGCGTCGGCGGCGCGCTCGCGCGCCGCGAGGGCGAGATCGGCTTCACCCAAATCAGCGAGCTCCTGTCCGTCGAGGGCATCGACTACCTCGGGCCGCTTCCCGCCGCGATTCAATCGATCACGGTTTTCTCCGCCGGCCTTCACGCCGCGGCGCGCGCGCCGGACGCTGCGCGCACGCTGATCAAGTTCCTGACTGCACCGGAGGCTGCTCCGGTGCTCAAACGTCACGGCATGGATCTCTGCTGAGGGGGCGCAGCGCGGCGGCGTCGGACGCCGTGCCGCAGTTGATCATCTGCATCTTCCTGATGGACTATTGTGTTGCGGACCTCACCGCGGCCGCAATCAGGGCGTGAGACCGTCGCCCGCCACGCGCCGGTGCGACGCGATGATGCTCGGAAGGAACTCGATGAGACGGCGTCAATTCATCTATCTGCTCGGCGGCGCCGCGACGATGTTGCCGAAAGCCGGCCGCGCCGCCGACGCCTATCCGACCCGGCCGATCCGGCTCATCGTTCCGTATCCGCCCGGCGGCGGCACCGACATCGTCGCCCGCATCCTCGGCGAGAAGCTGCAGGCGAGCCTCGGCCAGCCGTTCGTGATCGACAACCGGGGCGGCGCAGGCGGCGTGGTCGGCACCGAGCTCGCCGCCAAGGCGGCGCCGGACGGCTATACGCTGGTGCTGGTGCCGACCAGCCACGTCATCAATCCGAGCATTCACGCCCATCTGCCGTACGACACGGTCAAGGGTTTCGCCCCGATCACCACGGTCGCCAACGCCGCGATCCTCATGGCGGTCAACCCGCGCGTCCCCGCCCATTCGATCCGCGAGCTGGTGGAGGTCGCGAAGGCGCACCCGGAGCAGGTCGCTACGTTCGGCTCGGCGGGGGTCGGCACGGTTTTTCATCTCACCGGTGAGCTGTTCAACCAGCTGGCGGGGCTCAAGCTGCAGCACATTCCCTACCGTGGCGGCGCCCCGACCGTTACGGCACTGCTCGCGGGCGAGATCCCGCTCGCGTTCGAGACGATGCTATCGCTCGGCCCGCACGTGCGCGCCGGGACGGTGCGCGCGCTCGCGATCACCAGCGCGCATCGCAGCAGCGTGATGCCCGACGTGCCGACCGCCGCGGAAAGCGGCTTTCCGACGCTGATCGCCGACAACATTTATGCGCTGTTCGCGCCGGCCGGCACGCCCGACGCGATCCTGACGCGCCTGCACGACGCGACGGTCGCGGCTTTGGCATTGCCGGACGTTCGCGATAAGCTGCGCGCACAAGGGGCCGACGTAGTCGGCAGCAGCTCGGCCGAGCTCGCGGCTTACGTGGCCAAGGAAATTCCGCAATGGGCGGCGCTCGCCCGCAAGGCGGGCGTCGAGCCGCAGTGACAGGAGAGGACATGAGCGACGTCATCATCCGCGACAAGGCCGAGTACCACACGCGCACTACCCAACAGATGGAGAAGCATCTCGCGGTGCCGACCTGGTCGCTGCGCCAAAAGATGGCGCTGAGCTGCCGGATTCTCGCCTCCGAGGGCCACGAGTCGGCGCTCGCCGGCCAGATCACGGCGCGCGGCGAGAAGCCGGGCACCTACTGGATGCTGAGCTTCGGCCTCGGCTTCGACGAGGCGCGCGCCAGCAACATCGTGCTGGTGAACGACGACCTCGAGCTGCTCGAAGGCGACGGCATGGTCAATCCGTCGAACCGCTTCCACCTGTGGATCTACCGTCATCGTCCGAACGTGCACGCGATCGTGCACACCCATCCGCCCTATTGCTCGGCGCTCTCGCTGGTCGGCAAGCCGCTCGTCGCCGCGCATATGGACACGTCGATGTTCTATGACGACTGCGCGTTCCTCGCCAAATGGCCGGGCCCGCCGATCGGCGACGAGGAGGGCCGCATCATCCACGAGGCGCTCGGCGACAAGCGCGCGATCCTGCTCGCCCATCACGGCCAGCTGGTCGCGACCTCTTCGATCGAGGAGGCGGCGGTGCTCGCGGTCTTCATCGAGCGCACCGCGCGCATGCAGATTCTCGCGGAGTCGATCGGCAACATCAAGCCGATCGAGCCGGAGATCGCGCGCGAGGCGCACGACTACCGCCTCAAGCCGCGCGCGGTGGCGGCGACGTTCCACTATTTCGCGCGCCGCGAGCTCAAGCGCGAGAGCGAGGTGCTGGACTAGCGGCTCGGGCACCGGTCGCTAATTCTAGCGGACGACGAGCGCGCGTTCGCCGCTGGTCGTGCGGGCGCGGCGACATGTCGGGGGGCCGGTGGGCATGCGTTCATTGTGCGCTCCGCCCATTCCGCTTTTCAAGAACGACGCCGTTCGTCCGTCCCGTCTTGAGCGATGCCCGAGTCAGGGCGTGTGACAGATTTGCCATAGAAGCCGAGATTGCAGCGGAAGTTCCGTTGAGTCCGTATCGAGTTCCCATAAGCCCAAGCCGTCCTACCGCCATCCCAGTAAGCTGCGCACGAACCGGGCATCGTCGATTGCGAGCGTGCCTCCCGTTGAGTCTCGCCGGGAGCAGCGGCCGCCTCGCCATTCGGTGCGCGCAACTTGGGACGAGGCTGGGAGGGCGGGACATGACAGGATTGAATTGGAGTGCGGTGGTTCCCGCGCGCCGCGTACAAGGTCTCGCGGTTTTGAGCGTGGCCATCTTGCTCGTGCTGCTCGCGGCCACGCCCGGCGCAGCCCAGTTTGCCTGCAGCACGACGCCGACCGACATCACCTGTATCAATGCGGGTACGGCCGGCGCATCCTTCAACGCCGCAGCCGGGGCGAACCAGAACGCAACGACGACCAACACCGGCACCGCCGCCGGATTCGGCTCCGTGACGACGGGCGGCGGAAATGCCACCGCGACCAATTCGGGCAACAATACCGGCGGCGCCAACGGCCTCCTTGCTGGCACGAATGCCGGCGGCAATGCGACCGCGACCAATTCGGGCAGCAACAGCGGCACCGGCAACGGCCTCGTTGCGTTCACGAATGCCGGCGGCAATGCCGCCGCCGCGAACTCGGGCAGCAACTTCGGCGGCAACAACGGTACCATTGCGCAGACACTTGCGGGCGGCAACGCCACGGTCACCAACTCCGGCATGAACGTCGGCGGCTTCAACGGCCTGTTTGCGTCGACGACCGGCGGCGGAAATGCCATCGCCATCAACACGGGCACCAACGTCGCCGGCACCAACGGGATGGGTGCGCTGGCAAACGGCGGCGGCAATGCAACCGTCATCAACTCGAGCACGAACATCAGCGGCGTCAACGGCATCATTGCGCAGACGACGGCCGCCGGCACTGCCGCAGTCATCAACTCGGGCAGCAATACCGGAACCCTCAACGTGATCGCGGGCGGCGGCGGCAGCGCCGTCGTGATCAACTCGGGAAGCACCGGCGCGGTCCTGGTCAATGGTGGCAGCGAGCTCGTCATCAATTCCGGCACCATCAGAGGCGTCGGCGGCACCGCGATCCAGTTCGGCGGCGGCCCGGACACGCTCAACCTGCTCGCCGGCTCCAACATCATCGGTGCAATCAACCTGATCGGCGCGAACGACACGATCAATTTCCTGTCCGGCAATCACAACCTCACCTTCAACACGCTCGCGGGCGCGAGCGTGAACGGTCCCGACCCGTTCGTCGTCTCCGGCAACCGCGCCGCCGCGATCGACCCAACCCCGTTCGGGCTCGCCGACAAGAACCTGATGGACTTCACCCGCGGCATCTCCGGCATCCTCGACGGGATCGGCGGCAGCGTCGGGCCGAGCGGGCCGATCTCGTCGGCCTTTGCGCCGAGGGCGCCCGGCAGCTTCGCGGCGCGGGTCGAGCAGACGTTCGCGCCGATTCCAGCGCTCGCCTACGGCGATGACCACGCGATGGTGTTCAAGGCGCCGACCATGGTGACGAGCGACGGCCGCGCCATCTGGGCGCGCGGGTTCGGCGGCGAGCGCCGACAGGACCCGGACGGCTTCCTGCTCGGCGCCAACACCAGCTTCTTCGGGGGCGCGGTCGGCTTCGACATCCTGGCGCGGCCGAATCTGCGGCTCGGCCTATTCGCGGGTGGCGGCGAAAGCCGGATGTCGCTCGACGTCAATCAGGGCAGCACCAGCACCAACACCGCTTTCGGCGGCCTCTATGGACGCTGGGGTTTCGTGTCGTTCGGCCGCGCCTCGTTCCTCGACTTTGCGCTGCACGGCGGCGGCTCGAGCAACGCGACCGCGCGCACCGTCAACAACAACATGCTGCCCAGTGGCATCGAGATCGCGACCGCGAGCTATTCGAGCTCCTACATCAGCCCCGAGCTCAAGTACGGCATCAACATTCCGCTGTGGGCGCAGTACACGCTGACGCCGTCGCTGCGCCTGCGCTACGTGGCGGGCTTCTTCGGCGGCTACACGGAGAACGGCACGACGGCGCCGCTGACGGTGTCGAGCCGCACGATTCAAGACCTCGAGGAGCGCGGCGAGCTCAAGCTCACGCGCGCTCAGCCGGTCGGTCCGGACCTGCTGCTCACCAGCGTGCACCTCGGCGCGATCGGCCTCGAGCGCGCGGGCGACACGACCGTGGATGCGGTGCTGCTCGGCGCCAACCTGCCGTTCGTCACGCCCGGCAAGAACGACGTCGCGGCTGTGGTCGGCGGCGCCGGATTCGAGTGGCGCACGCGCGAGGGCGTTTCGCTGTTCGGCGCCGGCGAAGCGATCGGCTTCTCGGACCAGAGCACCGTGTGGAGCGCCAAAGGCGGCGTGCGCGTCGCGTTTTGAGCGATGTGGTGGTTCGCTTGATCCCGGCCGCGCTACGAAAACCGCGGCGCCTTCGGCGCTTGGCCTGTCATGGTGGTCGCGGTGGCGCACGGTAGCGATTGCTGGGCTAAAAGAGTTGCGGCCAGGCCTTGGGGGAGGCCTGGCCGCGCGCGAACCCGGTCTGGGGACGGGGAGGGGTGGGGACGTGACCGGGGACGCGGAGCTCCTTGTTCGGTTCAGTGCGTGGAGGAGGTCGCCGGCGCCGCATACGGCTCGCCGAGCGAGACCCACACGTTGGGATCGGTTTGCGACTGGCGCTTCACGAAGCGGTACCCGGTATCGGACCAGAGCACGATGTTCTCGGCCTGGTTATCGAGAACGAAGTCGCCCTTGTCGGTCTTCACCGTGAGCACCGCATGGCCTTCGTCCTTGCGGTCGCGCACGACCGTGATCAGGAGCGCCTCGCGCGGCCACCCGGCCTCGATCAGCATGCGCCGCTTGAGCAGCACATAGTCCTCGCAGTCGCCGTAGCCGTCGTCCGGATAGGACCACTTCTCCACCACGCCCCAATGATCGAGGTCGGTGATCGGCTTGACCGCGTTGTTGACCCAGGTGTTGACCTCGGCGAGATCGCGCCAGGCGCGGGGCGAGAGCACCACGTCGCGCGCCTCGCTCGCGCCGCCGGCGCAGTCGCGCGGATATTGCGTGCAGAAATCGATCCAGCCGATGGGGGCGCGCGTCTCGTTGAGCACGGGCGTGTAGGCGTAGCGGTCAGTCGCCTGCGCGGGACACGTGCCAAGTAGGCTGGCGATCAGCGCCGCGCAGCCGCCGATGACGGCGCTGCGGCGGAAAGCCGGTCGTCGATCCTTGCCCTTGGAAAGCATTCGTTGCCCCCTGTCGTCCGTATTGGGGCCATTCTTCCCACAAAGGCTTTGCAGCCGGCCTAAACCGACGAAGTAGTTTTTAGTACAAGCTGGAGATCAATTTCAGAGAATGCGACGAATACTTTGATCAAATAATCTTAAAATGCCCACTAATCAAATTTGATTCAAATTGTTTCTTTAACGCACCTGAATACGACGGAATGCCTGCGCGTGTGCTGGAACGTGGGTACGGTTTAACACTTTGGGCCGGTATGGATGTGCGGCTCGGCCGTCCCAAAACGCCGTGCGGGGCGCAAAGGGCCCGCGCGAGGGAGGCGCAAGTTGAGCGAAGCGGTTTACGACCCGCAAACGCTCTCTTCGAGGAAGTCCGGATGCTGCAGCCGGGTGAACTCGACCGCAAAGCCTTCTTCGAGGTGGCGCACCACGCGTCCCTGGACCTTGCCGAGCATGACCAACATGCCGATCGCCGGCCGCTGATCGGTCGCGACGGCGGCGCCGGAGAGCGACAGGTCGATAATGCGGCAGGTGAGGTGGATGCCGTTGGGCATTGCCAAGTGCGTGACCGGGTTGCGGGGGATGATGCGGCCGTGGCGCCGGTCTTCCGGCAGATTGAGGATGTGCCGGTTGGCCAACCATGTGAGCTGGGCGGCGAGCTTGTCGCGCTTGCGCGGCGTCGCCGACACCGTCATGGCGAAGCCGTTCTGATAAAGCCGGGCGATCTTGCCCTCGAGGCGGCCGAGATGGTCGATATAGGCGATGACCCGCTCGCCCTCCTTGCCGCTCACCGGGGCGATGAGCGCCATGCCGCCGGGTGACATGTTGGCGACCTGGCAGGGATACTCCTGGCGATCCGCCAGCATGTAGCGGCCGAGCAGGTTGACGCGCACGCGCTGGAAGCGCCGGCGTTCCTCCGCCAGCGGCATCGTCTTCGATCTCAGCTGCGTTGCCTGCATCAGCGCCATTTGTGCGCCTCGACCCGCACCAGCCTGCCGCAACTCGGCCCGCTGGGCCGCGCGTTTCGGAACCAACCTAGAGCGTGGGGAGTTAATGGCCTCTTAGGAAAGCTCGTGACGGACGCGGGTCAAAGGCTGCCGTCTTGGTAGCATTTGACTGATCTTTCTACTCATGGTTCAGGCCGCCTTCGTACACCGTCAGGGATGGCCCTGGCCGCTCGGGCGCGTCCAGGGATCTGGCGAAGCGCGGCGCCTCGGTGGCCGTGATGGCGCCCCCGAGATGGCGGGTCGCGCCGAGCGTCAGCGTCGCCACGCGTTCGGCGCCGAGCCAGTACGGAACAGCGAGCGGCGTCAGCACGCCCAGCAGCCGCACCCGCATCTTGCCGCGATGGTAGAGAGGCAGCAGCAGCAGCTCGAGGTTGGCGTCCGATCCCTCGGCGGTGTGCGCCGCGACGCCGGCGACGACCGGGTTGGCCTCGCCTGCGACCGTCATAGCGAGCTCGCGCACGCGGCCGCGGCTCGCCGAATCCCACAAATACACGAACGGCGCGCCCCTGAGCTCGCGTCCGAACAGCGCGCAGACGCGCGTGCCGGCGAGGCGAAACGGATGGTCGTCGGTCGGGTCGTAGCTGATGATGAAGCTGTCTCCCAGGCTCTCGCGGATCGCGCCAGGCTCGATGTCGCCGCGCTCCGGCGCGAGGCGGCTGCCGCGCCGTTCGTTCCAATAGGCGAACATCTTGCGAGTGGGCGCGGTCTTCATGGGAAACCCGTGTGTCATCCTGAGGCGCGCCCACGTGTTGCTGTGCCCGGTCGGGACAAGCGCGCGGCGTCGCTTGCGTCTCAGCGAGGCCCGCAGCACGAGGCGTGCCGCCATGGGCAGACGTCGTGCGCGCCGCCACGCCGTCGCGGGTTAGTGTTAATGCGACGCACGCATTGGCAGGCGTGTTGGCCCTGCCTAGGCTCGCGGCCGATCCAAGAATTGAGCTTTCACCCCGGGGAGGCGTCGGGCGTGACAGGGGAGGGCCGCGAGGCCCTCCCTTCTTCTTGATGTGGGGGCCATGTCGATACTGGCGCATATTCTTGTCGGCGAGCCGGTCTCCAAGCTGATCAACCCGGGACAGGTTTTCGCCGGAATATGCGCAGCGCTTGCTCGCTGCCATCCGACTGCCTATCTGACGGGCTCCGCGCTGCCAGCGAAAGATCACGTGTGACGAAGCGCTCCGAGCCGATCTTCAACGTGCCCATCGTCGTGCTGGCGGTGGTCGTCGTGTGCGTCGTCGTCCATCTCGTGCGCACCTATATGTTCACCGACGCCGATGACGACACGTTTCTCGGCCTCTTCGCGTTCATTCCGGCGCGCTACGACCACGCGCTTGCGCTGCGCATGGGCATTCCCGACAGTTGGGCCTGCGACGCGTGGACCTTCGTGACCTACGCGTTCATCCACGGCAGCTGGATGCATCTCCTGCTCAACACCGTCTGGCTGCTGCCGTTCGGCAGCGCGGTGGCTCGCCGCTTCGGCAGCTGGCGCTTCCTCGCCTTCTTCGTCGCGACCGCGATCGCGGGCGCGCTTGCGCATCTCGTCACTCATCCGGGGGCCGAGCAACTCGTCGTCGGCGCCTCGGGCGCGATCTCGGGCTTCATGGCGGCGGCAACGCGCTTTGCATTCCAGCGCAATGGGCCGCTCACGCTCATCGGCGCGGGTGAGGAGGCCTATCGGGTGCCGGCGGTGCCGCTCACTGAGGCGCTGCGCGACCGGCGCATCGTCGTGTTTCTCGGCATGTGGTTCGGGCTCAATATTCTATTCGGCATCGGCACGCTGGCGGTGCCGGGCATCGACCAGCAGGTCGCGTGGCAGGCGCATATCGGCGGTTTTCTCGCAGGCCTTTTGCTGTTTCCGCTGTTCGATCCGGTGGTCGCGCCGCCACCGCCGGCGCTCGACGGTAGCGGGGGAGAGGAGCAGCCGCCGGCAATCGAGTGAAATGCAGTTATGTTGTGAGGCAATGCAGCAATGAAATCTTGATGCTGCGCTGCACTGATGCTTTCGACCCGGCGAAATCAGTCGCATAATTTGCGCACGTCGGCGCACGACCCCTGCGAGCCGACCCGGCGGCATCGACCGTTAGCTTTAGACGCTTTCGCGAGCGCGAGCGGATCGATCGCCAATACGCTCTGCCGGGAACACGGCGCCGAATGCTTTGTTAGGAGATAACCCAGTGTTGCGCGACGGGTCGACCGTGCGCGACCAAGAGGTCATCGAGGGAGGCGACCCATGACCGTGAAAGCCATTCTGTCCCGCAAGGGCAACGACGTCGTCACCGCCGATCCGAATGCATCGCTCGGCGACGTCGTGAAGACGCTCGCGACGCGCCGCATCGGCGCCGTCGTGGTGACCGGCGCCGACCGCCGCATCGTCGGCATCCTGTCGGAGCGCGACGTCGTGCGCGTGCTCGCCGAGAAAGGCCCGGCGGCGCTCGAGGCGCCGATCGGCGAGTTCATGACCCGCAAAGTCATGACCTGCAGCGCGCACGACACCGTCAGCGAGCTGATGGAGCGCATGACCGAGGGCAAATTCCGCCACCTGCCGGTCGTCGAGCAGGGCCGGCTCACAGGCATCATCTCGATCGGCGACATCGTCAAGTCGCGCGTGCACGAGATGGAGCAGGAGTCGGCGGCGCTGCGGGATTATATCCGCACGGCGTAAGCACGCCGGGGATCAGATATCAGGGATCAGCCAGCCTGATACCTGATCACTGATGCCTGATCACTGATGCCTGATCACTGATACCTGATCACTGATAGTGATCGCTGATACCTGATCATTGCTCAACGAGCGTCTCCACCGCCTCGGTGATCGACGGCAGCGCCTTCTCGGCCGCCTCGGCGCCGAGCGCGATGATTTCCGCGGCGCGATGGAAATCGAACAAACCGATGCGATTGAGCCGCGGGCTCATCAGCACGTCGGGTGGATCGCCGGCGAGGCGCGCGCGGGTGACGCGATCCTGCAGAATCGTGAACGCGTCGGTCATCACAGTCGAGAAGCCAGGTCGGTCGGACGAGCCGAAGAATTTGCGCGACACCAGCCGCTCGGCGTGGCCGCGCAACCCGCGCCCGGCCTTGGCCGTCTTGTGGCGCAGCTCGTCATCGGCATCGGAGCCGTGATCCTGGATGATGGTGCCGCGGCCGAAATTATCGGCGTTGACGTTGACGGCGATGACGAGGCGGGCACCGAGCGCGCGCGCGGCCGAGATCGGGAGCGGATTGACCAGGGCGCCATCCATCAACCAGCGTCCGCCGAGGCGCGAGGGCGGAAAGATCCCGGGCAGCGCTGCCGAAGCGCGAATCGCATCGACGAGCCGCCCGCGGGTGAGCCAGATCTCGTGGCTGGTGCGCAGCTCGGTCGCGACCGCCGCAACCCGGATCGGCAGCTGCTCGAACCTGATGTCGCCGAGCGTCGCTTCCATCAGATTGAACAGCCGCTCGCCGCCGATCAGGCCGGAGCCGAGCAGGCTGAAATCGAGATAACCGAAAACGCGGCGGCGATTGAGGCCGCGGGCCCACGCCTCGAACTGGTCGAGGAAGCCCGCCGCATAGACGCCGCCGACGATCGCGCCGATCGAGGTGCCGGTGATGACGTCCGGCTTGAAGCCATGGGCGAGCAGGGTGCGGATCACGCCGATATGCGCGAACCCGCGCGCGGCGCCGCCCGATAGCGCCAGCCCGATGGAAAGCGGCGGCGGCCCGTGGACGACGTCATCGATGACATCACCGATATTGTCACCGCCGACGTCGGCCGAACGGTCGTCCGAATTTTGCATGTGGCGTCTGAGAATTTCCAACACGGCTCGCGTCCGACTCCGGCGAGAATCGGCCGTACGCCGCGCCCGCACAAGGACATGATTTACACATGGTAAAGGGGCAAGACCGGCTTCGAGTTCCATCGCGTCGAGGGACACGATGTCTCGACAAATGCAGGGATTTCGGTCGGATTTCAGTCCGTGGTGCCGCCCGTCGGAGCGAGGTGAGCGAAAATTTCGTTTCCGGCGCGGGAATGAAAATAATCGTCACGGCTGGCGGGCGATCCTCAGTCCGTGGTGCCGCCGCCCTTCGGCCGAGCGAGCGAAAATTTCGTCTCCGGCGTGCCCACGAAGTAATCGTGATAGCCGGCGCGCGCGATCGGCCGCATCGCCGCGGTGTCGAGCTTGCCGTCTTTGATGAAGGCATCGTCGATGAAGACGCCGACCACCTGGCCGAACACCACGTAGCGGTCGCTCACGTGCCCGTCGAGATCGGCGAGCCGCACGGTCTGCAGCCACTTGCATTCAAGCGCGCAGGGCGACTCCTTGACCCGCGGCGGCTTGACGAGGCGGGAGGGCGCCGCGGCGAGCCCGGTTTCCGCCATCTCGTTGATGCCGCGCGGGAACGGCGCCGACGTGCCGTTCATCTGATCGCGCAGGTCCCAGGTGGCGAGGTTGCACACGAACTCCTTGGTCTCTTCGGCGAAAGCGACCGAATCCTTGCGGCCTTCGCTGGAGAACATCACCGTCGGCGGACGGTCGGTGAGCGCATTGAAGAACGAGTAGGGCGCGAGGTTGATCTCGCCCTTGGCGCTCATCGACGTGATCCAGCCGATCGGGCGCGGCGCAACGATCGCCTTGAAGGGACTGTAGGGCAGCCCATGGTCGTTCTTGGCGGTCTCGTAGAACATCGTCCCCTCTTTTCCCCGGCGCATATCCTCATCGGCGAACCGGAAGCCGCTCCACCGGGATATGCGCTAATTTCCGTAGCGCGTGACGATGTCGGCGAGCGGCGGGCGCGGCCGATCGTCTGCCGGCCCGGCTCGGCCGATGTGAATGAAGCCGGCGATCTTTTCGTTCGGCGCAAGACCGAGTGCGTCGAGCACGCCGCGATCATAGGCGTACCATTCGGTGATCCAGCTCGCCGCGAAACCGAGCGCGTGCGCGGCGACCACGAGGCTCATCGCGGCGGCGCCGGCCGAGAGCACCTGCTCCCACTCGGGGATCTTCACGTGCGGGGCGGCGCGGCTCACCACCGCGACCACCAGCGGCGCGCGGGCGAGGCGGTTGGCCTCGAACGCGATCTGCTCGGGTGTCGCGTCGGCATATTTGGCACGAAAGGCCTCGGCGATCTTCGCACCCGCGGCGAGGCGCGCCTCGCCGTCGAACACGATGAAGCGCCACGGCACGAGCTTGCCGTGGTCGGGCACGCGCGACGCAATGGTGAGAAGCGTTTCGATCTCGGCGGCCGTGAGGCCGGGGCCGGCAAGCTCGACCGGCTTGACCGATCGGCGGGTCTTGAGCAGCTGCAAGGCTTCCTGCATGCACGGCTTCCTGCATGGATGGCTCGACGGCGCGGAGCCGCGTTGCGCGTACCATGGCCGGGCGTGACGAGAAAGGGGCAGGTTCCGGGACATCGCGGGCTGCATCCTCCCGCGCGGTCGGCTTGAAATTGCCCTGATTGGGAACGAAGAGTTCCGGCCATGACAGGGGCAGGGGGATTTGCCGCGCGCGGGCGTTGCGCGTTGGTCGCCGTGTTGGCAGCCGCGCTCATGGCGGCTGCGCTGCCGGCGCCGTCGTTCGCGCAGCAGACCCGCTCGCTCACCACGCCGGGCCAACAATACGCGCCGACCGGCGGCGGGGGCGCATTTCCGGGGCAGACATTGGTCAATCCCGGTCCCGGACCGGTGCCGGGGCCGCCGCTCGCGGCACCCGTCGCCGCCATTCCGGCCGGTCAGGTCGGCCTGATGCTGAGCGCCCGCTACGGGCGCGACTTCGCCCAGCCGATCAACGGCAACCTGATCTGGCGCATCTATCCGGTGCGACCCGATCAGACCGGTGCCTTTCGGCCCATCCGCGAGGACAAGGCGCCGACCCCGACCATCACGCTGCCGGCCGGTGACTACGTGGTCGAGGTCACCTTCGGCCTCGCCAGCGCCGCGAAGGCCGTGCATCTCAAGTCCGAGGTGACGCGCGAGGTGTTCGAGATCCCGGCCGGCGGGCTGCGGCTCGAGGGCCGCGTCGGCGAGGCGAAAATCCCGGCGGGGCAGATCTCCTTCGACATCTTTCCCGGCAGCCAGTTCGACGCGGGCGAGAAGCCGCCGATCGCGACCGGCGTGACGAGCGGCGAGGTCATGGTCGTGCCCGAGGGCACCTATCACATCGTGTCGAACTACGGCGACAGCAACTCGATCGTACGCTCCGACATCCGCGTGCAGGCCGGCAAGCTCACCGACGTGACGGTGACGCATCGCGCCGCGGTGATCACCCTCAAGCTCGTGAGCCAGACCGGCGGCGAGGCGCTCGCCAACACCAACTGGTCGGTGCTCACGCCGGGCGGCGACGAGATCGTGCGCTCGATCGGCGGGGCCTTCCCCAAGGTCGTGCTGGCGGAAGGCGAGTATCGCGCGATCGCGCGCAACGACGGCCAGACCTACGAGCGCACCTTCAAGGTGAGCAGCGGCGTCGACGGCGAGATCGAGGTGCTGGCGCGCTGAGGGCCCGGCCTTTGCGAGTCCTCTTGCTTTCTCGCCTCACGAAAAACCTCATGGCGAGGAACGCGGCGAAGCCGCGCGTCTCGAACCATGGGTAGCATACGCAAGCGGCACCGCTTGCGCCCGCGGCCCATCCCTTCGAGACGCGTCGCGGTGCGACGCTCCTCAGGATGAGGTGTTCGGTCGGGCGAAGGTCCAAATGTGCGGCGCCTACGCGGCGCCTTTTGTTCTCTCGCCGCACATCCGGCGCGGTCGCCTCGTCGGCGAGCGCCTGCGGGGTCAAGTCGAGACCCATCACGCGCTGGCCCTCCTGGCGAGGCGGCGCACCGAGACGGTGCGCTCGGCGGATTTCTTCTTGCCGACGACGAGCAGGGCCGGGAGCTTGGTGAGCGAGTGCTCGCCGATGTGCCGCTTGCGACCGTAGCCGAGCCGCGTGCGTCCTCCGACTGTGATGGTGGTCACACGCGCGGTCTCGGCGTCCGATACCAATGAGATGGAAGTCGATATCCCGCAACAGTGGACAGACTGGAGGATCGCATGCGTGCCGTTCACATCATTCCCGCCGCCGCCTTGCTGCTCGCCGCCTGCCTGCCGGCATCGGCGGAGGTGCGTCTCCTTAACGACTGCACGGCGCAGTTCAGGGCCTGCAACGCCGCTATCGCTGGCGCGCCCAATGGTCCGGCGGCGATCGCGATCGCGGGGCAATGTTATCGCCAGCTACAAGCCTGCAGGCGACCCGGGTACATGCTTCACGAACGGATCGTGCTGCCGGGTCCGATGATCCCGCCGCGTCGGGATTTCTCCCCCGTGCCGAGGATGTCGGGGCCGTCCCTCGCGACCATGCGGCACGTCCGCTAGTGACTGCTCACCTCACGCAAACCATGGTGAGGAGCGCGGCGAAGCCGCGCGTCTCGAAGCATGGGCCGCTTCCGAGGTGAGCCACATCTTGGGGCCGACCCTTCGAGAAGCTCGTCGTCACCGCGCGACGACGAGCTCCTCAGGATGAGGTTCCCGGTGTGGCGAAGGCCCGCTTGTGCGAGGGCCTAAGCCGCCGCCGCTTTCTTCTCCCGCCGCACATCGGGGGCGGTCGCCTCGTCGGCGAGCGTCTGCAGGGCGAGGTCGAGGCCCATCACGCGTTGGCCCTCCTGGCCGAGGCGGCGCACCGAGACCGTACGTTCCGCCGCTTCCTTCTTGCCGACGACGAGCAGCGCCGGGACTTTTGCCAGCGAGTGCTCACGGACCTTGAGGTTGATCTTCTCGTTGCGCAGATCGGGCTCGACGCGCAGGTCCATGCGGCGGGCGTGCGCCACCACCTCGCGCGCGTAATCGTCGGCATCCGACGTGATGGTCGCGACCACGGCCTGCAGCGGCGAGAGCCAGAGCGGGAAGTGGCCGGCGTAGTGCTCGATGAGGATGCCGGAGAAGCGCTCGAGCGAGCCGAACATCGCCCGGTGCAGCATCACGGGTGTCACCTTGCTGGAGTGCTCGTCGATGTAGAAGGCACCGAGCCGGCCGGGCAGGTTGAGGTCGACCTGCACGGTGCCGCACTGCCAGTCGCGGCCGATGGCGTCGCGCAGCACGTATTCGAGCTTCGGCCCGTAGAACGCGCCTTCGCCCTTGTTCAGCGACCACGGCCGACCCGACGCCTCGAGCGCGGCCATCAGCGCGCCTTCCGCCTTGTCCCACACCGCATCGTCGCCGATGCGCTTGTCGGGGCGGTCGGAGAACTTGATCACCACGTCGTGGAAGCCGAAGTCCTCGTAGATCGACAGGATCAGGTCGTTCATCGCCAGCACCTCGGCGGCGATCTGGCCCTCGGTGATGAACACATGGGCGTCATCCTGCGTGAACGCGCGTACGCGCATCAGCCCGTGCAGCGCACCGGACGGCTCGAAGCGGTGCACCTTGCCGAACTCGGCGATCTTCATCGGCAGGTCGCGGTACGACTTGAGCCCGTTCTTGAAGATCTGGACGTGGCCAGGGCAGTTCATCGGTTTGATCGCGTAGACGCGCTCGTCCTCCTCGCGCTTGGCGGTCAAGAACATCATGTCGTTGTAGGTCGGGATATGACCGGTCGTGACCCACAGCTCGCGGTCCATCATCTGCGGCGAGTTCACCTCGATGTAGCCGGCCGCAGTCTGCCGGCGGCGGATGTAGTCCTCGAGCGCCCGGAACATCGTCCAGCCGTGCGGATGCCAGAACACCGAGCCCGGCGCCTCCTCCTGGAAATGGAAGAGGTTCATCTCGCGGCCGAGGCGGCGATGGTCCCGCTTCTCCGCCTCCTCGAGCTGGTGCAAGTAGGCGTCGAGCTCGTCCTTCTTGGCGAAGGCAGTGCCGTAGATGCGGGTGAGCATCGGGTTCTTGGCATCGCCGCGCCAATACGCGCCCGCGACCTTCATCAGCCTGAAGGCGTCGCCGACCTTGCCGGTCGAGGTCATGTGCGGGCCGCGGCAGAGATCGAACCAGTCGCCCTGCTTGTAGATCTTGATCGGCTCGTTGCCCGGGATGGCGTCGACCAGCTCGACTTTGAAGGCTTCGCCCTTGTCGCGAAAGACCTTCTTGGTCTCGTCGCGCGACCACACTTCCTTGGTGAAGGGTTTGTCGCGCGCGATGATTTCGCGCATCTTCTTCTCGATGGCGGGAAAGTCCTCCGGCGTGAACGGCTGGTTGCGGAAGAAGTCGTAGTAGAAGCCGTTCTCGATCACCGGGCCGATGGTCACCTGGGTGCCGGGCCACAGGCTCTGCACCGCCTCGGCCAGCACGTGCGCGGCATCGTGGCGGATGAGCTCGAGCGCGCGCGGGTCCTCGCGGGTGAGGAACTCGATCTTGGCGTCCCGGCCGATTGGATCGGAGAGATCGGCGACGACGCCGTCGAGCGCCATCGCGACCGTGCGCTTGGCGAGCGAGGGCGAGATGCCCTTGGCGACGTCCAGGCCGGAGATGTTGTCGGGATACTCGCGGCGTGCGCCGTCGGGGAAGGTCAACGCGACCATCAGAGGCTCCTGTTGCTCACTCGCTGCCTACGAATGCAGGTAAGCGTTATTGATGTGGGGTCGTCTAACGGATTCTGCGACATCGCGAAACCCCCGGAAATCACGCCGCCTTCTGCGGCTGTCGCGATCCTGCTACCGTCGCGACAACAAGCACTCCGAGGAGGGACGCGGATGACACGGGCCTTGCTGATCGTGATTGCGCTGCTGGGAGGCTGGGCGGCGCTCGCCACGCCAGCCGCCGCCGCCGACGCCTATCCGTCGCGCCCGATCCGCCTCGTGGTCCCGTTCGCGCCGGGCGGGCCGGCCGATTTCCTCGCCCGCCTCGTCGGGCAAAAACTCGGCGACGAGCTCGGCCAATCGGTCGTGATCGACAACCGGCCGGGTGCCAACACGATCATCGGCGCCCAGATCGTCGCCAAGTCGGAGCCCGACGGCTACACGCTGCTGATGGCGATCGACGGCACGCTGGTGATGAACCCCTTCCTCTACAGCAAGCTGCCGTATGACGCCGACAAAGACTTCGTGCCGATCGCGCTGCTCGCCAACGTGCCTTCGGTGCTGGTCGCCAACCTCAAGGTTCCGGCCAACACGGTCGCCGAGATGATTGCGATCGAGAAGCAGAAGCCCGGCACCTTCATGATCGGCAACTCGACGCCGACCTCGCAGGTCGCAATCGAGCTCCTCAACATGATGGCCGGCGTGAAGATGGGGATCGTTCCGTTCAAGGGCGGCACAACCCAGATCACGGCCGAGCTCGCCGGCGACATCCCGCTCGGCATGGAGAGCCTCAACGTCTCGCTGCCGCTCTACCGCGACCACAAGATCAAGATTCTCGCGCTCACGACGGCGCAGCGCCTGAGCTTCGCGCCCGAGCTGCCGCCCATCGCGGAGACCTATCCGGGCTACGATCTCGGCATCTGGCAGAGCATCGTCGCGCCGGCCGGCACGCCGCGCCCGATCATCGCGCGGCTGAGCGCGGCGCTCACCAAGGTGATGGCGCTGCCCGAGGTGCACGAGCGCCTGCTCGGCGCCGCCGTCGAGCCTGCCAAGCCCAATACGCCGGAGGAATTCGCCGCCTTCATCAAGGCGCAGGCGCAGACGCGGGCCAAGGTGATCAAGGCGGTCGGTATGAAGCTGGACTGAACCCGGCTCGACGATCAGGCTGTTGTAACCCTCGGTTGCTGCCTGCTATCCTGAGCGGCATGGGGGCAAGTAGTTCGAGGGCCAGCGTTCCTGTCATCGTCCGCGCGGCGGCCCGATGCGCTGCCCCGTTGGCGGTCGTGCTGGGCGTCGCCTGTGGCGTAGCCGCAAGCGCGGACCCGCGCGCTTCGGGGACGGGCGCGCTTGCCGCGCCCGCGACCCAGCATGAGCCGCTGCCGCCGCCCATCGTCTTCTTCGTCGCCAAGGGCGATGCGAATGCGTGCGGGCCCGGCTGCAGCGAATGGATCGCCGCCGAGGGCACGATCGACATCGGCGCGGACGCGCGCCTGCGCCTGCTGTTGAAGAAGCTCGGCGCCCGCAAGCTGCCGATCTATTTCGAGTCGCCCGGCGGCGCGATACCGGCCGGCCTCGCGATCGGCCGCATCATGCGCCAGCACGGGCTCACGGCCGGCGTCGGGCGCACCGTGCCGGTCGGCTGCGATCCCAAGGCGGTCTATGCGGCAGCATGCGATAAGCTCAAGCGCTCCGGCCGCGAGCTCTTGGCCGATCTCGATACGTCGAGCGCGATCTGCAACTCGGCTTGCGTCTTCTCGCTCGTCGGCGCGACGGTGCGCGAGGTCGGGCCGGGCGCGAAGCTCGGCATCCACTCCGCATCGGTCACGTTTTCGCTTCGGCGCGTCGACGCCAAGGGACATGTGGTGGCCACCACCCCGACGCATGTCGCGGCGGCGGTCGAGCGCCGCGCGCTCGCCGGCAACTACGATCGCATCGCCGCCTACATGCATGAGATGGGGATATCGCCGACGCTTCTCGAGGCCGCGCGCAAGATACCGAGCAGCAGCGTGCGCTATCTCAGCCGCGACGAGGTCGTCGCTTTCGGCATCGACCCGCGCGAGTCGATCGAGGGCCTGTGGCTCTTCCTCGACCAGCCTTCCGGCGCGGTCGCCGTCAAGGTGATGCAATGGCGCGAGCCTGCGGCGGGCACTTTTCGCCGCGCCATCCTGCGCATGAGCTGCGTGGGCGCGGACACCGTTCGCTTCCAGTTCGCCCGCGAGGTCGGCGCCGACAAGGCGAGCCTGCCGGGCCGCTTCCGGGTCAAGGCGGGCCCGATCGATCGCTCTCTCGGATGGCCCGTGATGACGAAGGCGACCAGCGATTGGCTACCGCTGCAAGTCCGCGCCGCAGACCTGCCGATATCCGTTCTCGGCGAGCCGACCCTGGTGATCGAGCAGGTGATCGAGCAAGCTACGCCACCATCGACCTTGCCGGAGGCGGCGGCGATCAACCCGAGCGCGGCGACCGAGGTGACGGTGCAGAACATCGGGTCGGGCCTGAGCACGCTGGCGCACCGCTGCGCGGCGCCGCCGGCGCCACATCAGAGCAGCGCCATCGAGCACATCTGAATCCGCTGCGCCTTCGGAAAAAACGGCGGGCGAGGTGCTCGCCGGGGGCGGGTGCCGTCTTCTGGCCACAAAGCGGCCTTGCTATGCTGTCGCCGACACGTCCACGGGAATGGCATGCCGCGCACGTCCCTGATTATTTTCGCGGCGCTCCTGGGAGCGCTCGGTTGTGAGGCCGTGACGGTCGCGCCGTCGATGCGCGTTACGGCCGTATCCGCACCCGACGGCCGTGACGAGCCCGCGAGCGTGCCGACCGTTGCGCCGAGCCGGCCTCGCCTCGCGCCGCGCCAGCCCCGGCTCGCCCCCACCACGTCTCCCGACACACAGTATGGACGGCCGGGAATCGGTGATGAAGGCCCGGGCGATCGCAACGGGCCCGGCCTCGGCCGCCAGGGCTCGACCGATCCCAACACGCCGGCCGCGCCGGGCCGGCCGCGCGTCTCGCGGCCCGCGCCCAGCTACACGCCGGACCGGCCGACCCGGACCACCAAGTCCAATACGATGCCGCCGCCGATGGTGTTCTTCCTCGCCAGAGGCGATGCGGACGCCTGCGGTCCCGGCTGCAACCAGTGGATCGGCGCCGACGGCGCGATCGATGCGGACGCGGCACGGCGCCTGCGCGCGCTGCTCGGCCGCATCGGCGAGCGCAAGCTGCCGATCTTCTTCCACTCGCCGGGCGGCTCCGTCGAGGGGGCGCTCGCGATCGGCCGGCTCATGCGCGCGCGCGGGCTCACGGCCGGCGTCGCGTGGACGGTGCCGCAAGGGTGCGACGCCAAGCAGCCGCGCGAGGAATCCTGCGACCGGCTCAAGCGCGGCGGCCGCGAGCTGACCGCCGAGCTCAACACCGAAACGACCATGTGCTTCTCGGCCTGCGTCTACGCCATCGTCGGCGCCGCGACGCGCGAGATCGCGCCCGGCGCGCGGCTCGGCATCCATTCGTCGTCGTTCACCTTCGGCGACGAGGACGACAGCGCGTCGGCGCGGCCGTCGCCGCGGGTCATGCGCGAGACCATCGAGGCGAGCTACGAGCGGCTCGGGCGCTACTTCAGCGAGATGGGGATCGATCCCGACCTCGTCTCCGCCGCGCGGGCGATCTCCAACGACAAGATCCGCGTCCTCAGCCGAGCCGACATCTGGCGCTTCAAGATCGATCGCCGCCGCTTCGTCGAGGACGGCTGGCGGCTGTCCGATCCGCCGACGCGGGCGATCCACAAGGCCTTCGCGGCGAGCCGCAGCGCGGGCAGCACCGATTTCCGCGACGCCATGGTCAACCTGAGCTGCGGCGCACCCGACCGCCTGCGTGTCGACGTCGCGCTCGAGCATGGCTCGGGCGAGGCCGCGAGCGCGACCGCCTTCCATCTCGTCGCCGCCGGGAGCGACCGCGTGCTCAAGCCGCGCACCCGTCTCACGCCCCGCGGCACCCGGACCGAGTACGATCTCGGCAGCATCGACCTGCCGCCCGCCTTTTTCCTCGCCGCGGGCGATTCGATCGCGGTCTCGGCGGAGACTTCCGCCGGCAGCCAGGACTTCGCCGCGACCCTCTCGACCGCCGGCCTGAAGCCGGCCCTCGCCAAGCTGTTGCCGCAGTGCGGCATCAGCGCGAGCGCGACCAAGGCGGATGCGGTGCCGCGGAAGATGCCCTGAGCGAAAGGGGCGAATAGGGAATGGCGAGTAGTGAGTAGCGAATAGGGCGCTTGCTGCTTGCTCCCTACTCCCTATTCGCCATTCGCGGCCGCCTTTATCCCCCGTCCGGGCCAATCTGGGCAAAAATGCCCTATCCCAGCCGTACTGCCGTCAAAATGCCTGCCAAGGATCATGCTCGTGCACGCGTGCGAGGGGCGCGCTCGGCGCTCGGTACCAGGTCAGGCCGTTGGATCATGCGCGATGCGGAATGCCGCTGATGCGGGTTCCGGGTCGCCTGGACGGGGGAGCCTCATCGATGGGTGGCGGCGCGCGACCGACCGGCTGGTCCGGGATTCGCCATCGTGGCTGCCTGGTGCTGTGTACGGCCACGATGATGTTGGGCGCCGCCGCCTTCGGTGCACAGACCGCCCCGGCACCGACCGCCGCAGCACCCAAGCAAGCTACAACTCATCCCGTCACCCGTGCGGTCAGGCCGCATGTGCGCCCGCATCGGATCGTGAAGCGGCACCACGAGCGCACCGATGATCAGGCCGATCGCGCACCGGCGGGGTCAGGCGACCGCATCAATAACAACACCATCGCGGTCATCGCGGGGGGGCTGGGCTCGACCGAGCTCGCCGTCACCCAGGATCTCGCCGGCGTGCTCGATGATGGCGACAACCTGCGCATCCTGCCGGTGGTCGGCGCGAGCGGCCGCAATATCCGCGACGTCAGCGTCATGAAAGGCATCGACCTCGGCGTCACGCAGACCTACCTGCTCGAGCGCCTGCGCGCGAGCCATGAGCTCGGGCCGCAGCTTGGCCCATCTGGCGACAAGATCGGCTACGTCACCAAGCTGTTCAACGAAGAGATGCACCTGCTGGTGCGCGCCGATTCCGACGTCATGGCGATCAGCGAGCTCAACGGGCGCAGCGTCAGCCTCGGCGAGCCGGGCAGCGGTACGCAGCTGGTCGGCCACGACGTGCTCAGCCGTTTGGGGATCAGCGTGCGCGAGGTCGACCTCGCGGCGCCGGACGCGATCGCGCGCCTCAAGGCCGGCGAGATCGACGCCGTGCTGCTGATCGACGGCAAGCCGGTCCCGGCGCTCGCCGGCGCGAGCGGCCTGCGCATGCTGCCGATCCCCTTCGCGCGGCCGCTGCGCGACGATTTCCTGCCCGCCGGGCTCACCAGCGAGGATTATCCCGGCCTGATCGAGCCCGGCCGCGAGGTCGAGACGCTCGCGGTCGGCACCGTTCTGATCGCCGTCAACTCGGGCAAGGACCGCGATCGCACCGCCAAGATCAAAAAGTTCATCGACGCCTTCTTCCCGCGGCTCGCGCAGCTGCAGGCACGTCGTGCGAAATGGCGCGAGCTCAATCTCGCCGCCACGCTGCCGGGCTGGCCGCGCCTCGCGCCGGCGCAAGAGTGGCTCGACCAGCATCGCGACCAGGATGAGGTCATGCAGCGGGAAGACTTCGATGCATTCGTGCGCGCACGCGGCGGGACGGCTGCGTCCGCCGATGATCGCGAGCGTCTGTTTCGCGACTTCGTGAAATGGCGCGAGGCACAGGCGCACCGTTGAGACGGGCTCGAATCGACGTACGCGTGGGCGGGGGACTTGGGATTGGACTTGGGATTGGGCACGGGGGGAGGCACCGGAAAGAATCGGCCCTGAAGAGGAGGGTGTCATGAGTCCTTCGAGTGAACCCGCCCACACGTCGAGCCCGTCGCCCGGCGGAGCGGATTCCGCCGCCGACGCACCCAAACGGGTGCGCGACAGCGGCATGGCGGCGCGCAAGGTGCTGCCGCTGCGGCTGCCGTCCGCGCCGCAACTCGTCCCCGCAGCCGCACCGGCGGCGAAAGTGTCCGGGCGCCGCCCGACCGGCCCCGAGCTTCTCGCCGAGGACGAGGTGCTGAAGCGACTGCTGCAGCGCCATTCCCCTGATCCCGAACCCTTGCCGGTCAAGCCGGCGCGCGACCCCGTGGGTCTCGCGCTCGGCATGATCGCGCGTCTCATCGTCGCCGGCTGTGCGGTGGCGGTCGCCGCCCTGCTGCTGCTCGGCGTCGTGCCGCTGCCGTTCCGGCTCGGCGCCTCGGTCGCGAGCGAGACGCCGGCCGTCGGGGTCGCGCCGGCGTACACCGTCGCGGCGGCGCAGCCGGTGGCTATGGCGGAGCCGGCGCCGTCGCCGCCGGCCACGCCGGTCGCGACCGTCACGGTGCGCGCCGGCGAGCCCATGCCGGCCGACCGGTGGGCGCTCGACGCCGGCGAGATCGAACGGCTGGTCAAGCGCGGCGAGGATTATCTGGCGCAGGGCGACATCGCCGCAGCGCGCCTCATTCTCGGCCGCGCCGCCGAGGCGCGTGATGCGCGCGCCGCCTTGTCGCTCGGCGCGACCTATGATCCGGCCGTGCTGCGCAAGCTGCACGTCGTCGGCTTCAAGCCCGACATCGCCCAGGCGCGCGCCTGGTACGAGAAGGCGGCCGGATACGGCTCGAGCGAGGCGGCAGCGCGTCTCGGCGCGCTGCCGACCATCGATCGTTGACTTGGCCGCCAATGCCGAGGGGAGGGGCCGGGGCGCGTCTTGCAGCCCTCGAGCGCGAGACGCGCCCCAGGACTTCCCATCGCTTCTGTGACCGCGACCTTTCTTTTGGATTTTAACGACGATGCGAAGCTGATGTTCAAGGCGACTGTCGTCATTGATCGGTTAGTGGGGAGGGTGTGGCGAGGCGGGGACCTGGTTCACGCCTCGCCACTGTCCATAGCGCCACGGCAGATACCAGCGCGCCCGCGCGGGCAACGCACCCGGGACGAAATCGATGCCCGACGTTCCCCATGGCTGGCAGCGCAGGAGCCGCGCGAGCGTCATCCAGCCGCCGGCCCACAAGCCGAACCGCTCGAGCGCCTCGTCGCCATATTGCGAGCAGGTCGGCACGTGCCGGCAATGGAACCCGATGATCGGCGACAGCGTCGCGCGATAAAGCCGGACCAGGGCGCGGGCCGCGCGGCGCGGCGCTAGCGACAACGTGGATTTCAGTCCTGTCATGGTTTAGCCGGAATGGACCAGGATAGAGCTTTCCAACAGCGGGCCGACGCCGGGCAAACCCCCGGGCCCCCTGCGCTCGGCTGGGTCTTTATGGGAACCGTTCATAATTACCCACAAAAGCGCAGCGAAGGCGGGCGGCGTGTTGCGCGATTGCACTAGTCGCCGTTGGACTCGCTGGGTAACAATTCGCACGCACTAAGTTGCGTCGCTCTCGCACGAGACATCAAGCACCGCACCCCGGAACCGTCCGGGAACAACCGCGGTGCGGAGCGGCGCGGCCGGCACGGGGTTTATCGCATGTTCCGATCCATCTGCGGCGGGCTCGCGCTCGCCGCGTGCTCGTTCTCGGTTCTGTCCGGCGCGCCGCGGGCGCAGGAAGACCTGTCGACCCTGCCGATGCGCTTCGCCCTGCACCAGGAAGGGCCAGCCGATGCGTGTGGCGCGAGCTGCCGCCTGCTCATCTCGGCGAGCGGCATGATCACCGCCGACACGCCGCACGACTTCGATGCTTTCGTGCGCGGCCACAACGTGCGCGGCGCGACCGTGGTGCTCGATTCCAAGGGCGGCTCGGTGCTCGGCGCGATCGCGCTCGGCCGCACGATTCGCGGCCTCGGTCTCGCGACGACCGTCGGGCGCGTGCGCGACCAGAGCGGGCACGGCGTGCGCCGCGCCTGGGTGTGGCCGCGCGCCGAATGCCAGTCGATGTGCCCGTTCGTGCTGCTCGGCGGCGTCAAGCGCACCATTCCGTCGGAAGCGCGCGTGCTGGTGCATCAGATCTGGCTCGGCGACCGGCGCGACGATGCCGCGGCGGCGAGCTATTCGGCCGAGGATCTCGTGCTGGTACAGCGCGACATCGGCCGGCTCGTCCAGTACACCCTCGAGATGGGCGGCGGCGCCGAGCTGCTCGATCTCGCCTTGCGTATTCCGCCGTGGGAGCCGATGCGGCTGCTCTCGCGCGACGAGCTGCGTCGCACGCACCTCGACACCGGCGTGGAGCGCGTGAGCCCGTCGGCGCCGACGCCGGTCTCGTCCGGGGTCAATGCGCCGGCTGCATCCGGCGTCAATGCGCCAGCCTCGCCCGTTTCCTTGAGTGACGGCGGCCGCAGCGAGATCAATCCGCTTGGCTGGGTGATGACCGAGCGTTCCGGCGCTGCCACGCTGGTGCGCCGCCACCCGCTCACGGTCGAGGGGGACAAGATCGGCGCCTTCGAGGTCGCGCTCGCCTGTGGACCACGGCAAGGCACCTATACGGTGACCTATGCGGAGACGCGGCTGTCGCCCGACGATCGCGACGCGACCGCCGTGAAGCAGGTCGACATGTGGATCGAAGGCAAGACCGAGCCGCTCGACGTGGTGTCCTCGCGCCTCAACGCCACGCCGCGCCAGCTGGAGACGCTCGCGAGCGGCGCCGTCGCGGCCGACCTGGTGCAGTCGTTCGCCGAGGCGGGCAGCGACTCGCTCACGCTGCGCACCGCCAATGGCGTCGCCCCCGGTACGCTCATCCGCGTCGGCAATACCGGCTTCGCCCAGGCCTATCCGCAGCTCGCGGCCGCCTGCGCGGCGCATCCGCACCTCGAGACGCGCGCCGAGCTGACCGCGCCGACGCACTGATGAATCGTAGGATGCGCAAAGCGAAGCGTGCGCACCATCGAGGTCCGTCGGCTTGAGGACCAGCGTGAGCACGGCGCCACGCGCCTTCGCCCTACGAAGCCGCGGGGGCCGCGCCGCGCCTCTGCTCGATCTGGTCGATCGCCGAGACCACCGCGTCGAAAGTGAGCAGCGTCGAGGCGTGGCGCGCCTTGTAGTCACGCACAGGCTCGAGCACCGCGATATCGGTCCAGCGCTCCTCGGTCGGCGGGCTGCCGTTCTCCTTGAGCATCCGGCGCACCTTCTCGCGTAGCGTCCGCAGCTCGGCGGCTTTGGCGCCGATCACATGCCGCGCCATGATCGAGGACGAGGCCTGGCCCAAAGCGCAGGCCTTCACCTCATGGGCAAAATCCGTGACCGTATCGCCTTCCATCTTGAGGTCGACCGTGACGGTCGAGCCGCACAGCTTGGAATGGGCGGTGGCGCTCGCATCCGGCGCGGAAAGCCGGCCAAGGCGGGGGATATTGCCGGCCAGTTCCAGGATCCGGCGGTTGTAGACGTCATTCAGCATGGCAATCGAACGGCTTTTCGGACGGCCCGGCAAGGTGTTGATTGTTGCCCCGGCCTAGACAAATATATAGGGGTCCGAAGACCGGGGCTGAAAGGGGCCTTGCGGCGGGGACCATGGCGCGTCGCCCGACGTGCCATGCGCATTGCGCATATGGCATTGCGTGAATTGATGATCTCGCTTGCCATGTGGTGTTCTTAATCCAGCGAGGCGCTAGGACGCGCCCGGTGACACACCCGGAACCCGGCACTTCCGCGGTTTCGGTCGAACGGAGCGACCCGTCCATGGACGCCGTAACCAAGACGCATGACAATCCGGCTTTGCCTGCCGATATCCGCGCCGAGACCCAGCCGTCCGGCCGGCGGCCGAGCCGCGCCGAGGCGGAAGCCGCCGTGCGCACGCTGATCGCCTATGCGGGCGACGATCCCTCGCGCGAGGGCCTGCTCGACACACCGCGCCGGGTGGTGTCTGCGTACGACGAGCTGTTCGGCGGCTATCATGCGTCGCCGGTCGACGTGCTCGACCGCACCTTCTCGGAGATCGGCACCTACGACGACCTCGTGCTGGTGCGCGACATCCCGTTCTATTCCCATTGCGAGCACCACATCATGCCGTTCGTCGGCAAGGCCCATGTCGCCTACCTGCCGGTCGAGCGCGTGGTCGGGCTCTCCAAGATCGCGCGGCTGATCGACGTCTATGCGCGCCGGCTGCAGACGCAGGAGCATCTCAACTCGCAGATCATCACAGCGATCGATGAGGTCTTGAAGCCGCGCGGCGTCGCCGTGATGCTCGAGGCCGAGCATACCTGCATGTCGCTGCGCGGCGCCGAGAAGCCGGGCGCGCGTACGATCACCAGCCAGTTCACCGGCCTCTTCCGCGACGACCCGGCCGAGCAGGCTCGCTTCATCACGCTGGTGCGCAGCCCGCCGCGCTAAAGAGGCGCGGCACGCGCGCCGGCTCACACGGGCGCAGGATCGAATGGCGACAGGCCCTGGATCCTTGTTCGGTCGAATGCTCGGGCGCGAGCCGGCGCCCGCCACTGATTCTCGCGAAACCCCAGCAGCCGTGACAGCTCCCGTGACGACCGTGTCGGAAACCTCGATCTTCGCGCCGCGCGCCACGTCCGAGCAGGTCGAGGAGGGCCGGCTGTTCGCGCCCAAATTCGATGCCGATGGTCTCATCACCTGCGTCGTCACCGACGCCTGGTCGGCCGAGGTGCTGATGGTCGCGCATATGAACCCCGAGGCGCTGGCGAAGACGATCCAGAGCGGCGAAGCCTGGTTCTACAGCCGCTCGCGCCAGAAGCTTTGGAAGAAGGGCGAGACCTCGGGCCACGTCCAGCGCATCGTCGAGATGCGGGTCGACTGCGACCAGGACGCGCTTTGGCTCCGCGTCGAGCAGATCGGCGCCGGGGCCTGCCATACCGGCCGCGCGAGCTGCTTCTACCGCGCGGTCCCGCTCAAGCAGACGGATTTGCGCCGGCTGATCCTCGACTTCCGCAACGGCGAGAAGCTGTTCGATCCCGCGCAGGTGTACGGCGACAAGGACGAAGAGCCGCCGAAGACGTGAGCCGCGGTGTCGTAGGGTCGTTGCTCCTGTGATGTCTTGATCATCAGCATAGCCATCACGTCGCGCTCGCTCACTCCGCTCTTTGCTTTTGCAAGCTGGAAAAGCGATTTAGAAAAAAGCCCGCGCGTTCACCGCGCGGGCCTTCCAGCTGCTGCGCCGCCGGACGGCGCAATGGCGCCTTGTCAGGCGGCGTTCTTGAGCAGACCGAGCTGGGTGAGAGCCGTCACGCCGTCGTCGAGGCCGATCTCCTCGACGATCTTGCCGTTCTGCACGCGCAGGACCGTGGTGCCGGTGAAGTGCATCTTGCGTCCCGTTGCGGCCGGCAACGCGCCGACCAAAAAATCGCCGAATGCCGGCCCCGTATGCGTGCCGCCGCCCTCCCAGCGGCCGACGACGTAGTCGCCTTCCGCGATGAGGTCGGCGGTGCCCCAGAACTCCAGATCCGGGAAGGCGTTGCGGAAGTCGGTCATGAACGCCTTGATGTCGGCGCGGCCGCGGCGCGGCGCATGCAGCGAATATTGCAGCAGCATGTCGGGGGCGGCGAGCTCATCGACGATCGCCAGATCGCAGGTCTTGCCCCAGAAATGCGTGAACCACCGGCCGACGATGGCCTTGTTGTCGTCTTGCTTGCTCATGGAGCTCTCTCCGTTCGAGGATGGGCGTCACCGGCATCTGTCGGTGACACCTCGGAGATAGCTATCAAGCGGGCAAGACGAACTCCGTTTCTTGCCGCCGCATCGCATTGCCGAGCGACGCGCGAATAGAAGGCGACACGCAGCCCGCGCCGCCGTCTACGACGATGCGCGCAGATCAGCTCTTCTGCTCGAGGCAGCGCCTCGCGCGGTCTTTCTCGGACGCGGTGATCCCGGCGGATTGCGCCATTGCGGCCGCCTGCGCCAATCCCACCTGCGCCACATAGGCGCGCACCATCTCGCACGTGATGCCGGAATGCGAAATGGTCCCATTCGAGGTGGCGACGTGAGGCGCGACGTCGGCGTGCTCGGCGAGGTGGGTGCCGAGGTGGTTGCGATGAGCGAGGCTCGCATGGTGATGGACGGCGCGAGCCGCGTAGTGGTGCACATCGTAGCGGTGCACGTAGCGGCCATGATGCGATTTCGCCATGGCCGGGCAGCAAGCGATGATGAACCCGAGCGTGAGCAACGCAGCACTACGTCTCATTGTCGTCGATTCCCCCAGTGCATGATCCCCATCATCACGATAACAGAATTGAATCGCGGCGCAGCGAGAACGCTGCGCGCTGCGCATGTTGTCCCCAGAATTGCCGATGATGAATTGCGCGCGCCGAGTTCCGCGGCTGGAACACGCGCGAGTGTCCCGATTCCGCAGCAACGGAGCACCACTTTACTCTTTTGCTTTTTGATCGACGGTCTTCTACGGCGAGTCATGGCCGTTATCGCTCGGCTTCGTGCAGCGCCGCTGCAAGAATGGGAGCAGCTGCGGCGGACATCTTCTCGCCGTCGTGGCCGACATCAGGCACCTCGGTGATCGTCCAATTGCACGCGATGTTGCGCGCGCGGGCTGCCTCTTGCGCTGCAGCGAGGTAAGCATGTGCCCGAGCGTAGCGCGTCGGCCCCTGCCGCATCGCCTGCTCGTTGCGCGGAAAATGCTCGCTCGCCGTATCGATGTCGGCGGTGCCGGCAAATATCATCAGCCTGAAGGCGAGCAGCGCGCGCAATGCCGGGTCATCGACGTCTGTGTCGCCGAGACCGTACGGGAAGGCGACGCCGCGGTCGGGCATCGCATAGGTTCCGGCATTCGCGGTCGCCGCCAAGCTGATGCGATCGCGAAAGCCGAGCGAGACCATGCGATGGACGAACTGTCCGCCCGCCGAGTGGCCGAACGATCCGTAGCGTCGGGCTGAGGTGACGCCTTGCTGCCGCAACGCCGCGAACACGCGTTCAGGCACGCCGTAGGTCCATTCGGTGCGCGGTTTCGGCCGCCCATCCTCGTCGACGCGGTTGCCGAAATTGTACCAGGCTGCCTCCGGAAAGGCCGACGATGAGAATTCCGGAACGATGACGAGAAGCTGCGCGGCGTCGACGAGCGGCAGCCAATAGTCGCGATAGTCGCCGCCGTTGCGCCGCACGCCATGGTGCACGAACAGCACGGGAGTGTCGGGCGCATAGCGGTGCGGACGCGCGGCCCGCAGGAGGAGAGGCCGGCCCGGCAGGTACGGATCCTCGTACGGCACGTCATTGGCACCGGGCCGCTCCACCAGTCCGCGCAGATCGCCAGAACCCACATCATTCGCCATCATCGCGCAATGCCCTCCATTGCGGCCCGCAACCTCGCGGGGTGCTCATACTTCAATCCTCAGCTTCACGCCCGCACGATCCGGCATGCATCGCCGAACGAACGTCCGCCAAGGGAAGGATTTTGAATTGGCTGGGTCGTCGCAAATTCGCGCGAATGGAACCCGCGACGGCGCTTGCGCGCGTCGCCACATTCACCCGGAATAAGGCTCAACCCAGCAGCTCGCGAATCTTGCGGCCGAGCTCCTGCTGCGTATAGGGCTTGTCGAGCAGGTGCACGCCGGGATCGAGCCGGCCGTGATGCACGATGGCGTTGCGGGTGTAGCCGGTGGTGAACAGCACCGGCAGGCCGGCGACCTTCCGGGTGATCTCGCCCGCGAGCTCGCGGCCATTGAGGCCGCTGCCCAGCACCACGTCGGTGAAGAGCAGGTCGACGTGCGTCCCGCTCTCGATCAGCCGCAGCGCCTCGTCGGCGCTGCGCGCCTCAACCACGCGGTAGCCGAGGTCCTCGAGCGCGGTGCGCGCATAGTGGCGCACTGCGTCGTTGTCCTCGACGGCGAGCACGGTCTCGTTCGCCCGAGCGCGCGGCGCGGCCGCATCCGCCGGCGGCAGCTCGGCCGGCACCGCGAGCACCGGTTCGACGTTGATCAGGCGGGGCAGATAGATTTTCACCGTCGTGCCCTGGCCGACCTCGCTGTAGATGCGGATGTGCCCGTCCGACTGCTTGACGAAGCCGTGCACCATAGCGAGGCCGAGCCCTGAGCCCTCGCCGCCTTCCTTGGTGGTGAAGAAGGGCTCGAACAGGCGCGGCAGCACGTCCGGCGCAATGCCGCCGCCAGTGTCGCTCACCGACAGGAGCACGTACTGACCGGCCGCGATGTCGCCGAAGCGTGCCGTATAGGCCTCGTCGAGATAGGCATTGGCGGTCTCGATCGTCACGCGGCCACCCTTGGGCATGGCGTCGCGCGCATTGACCACGAGGTTGATCACCACGTTCTCGAGCTGGTTGGCGTCGACCAGCGTCGGCCAGAGGCCGCCGGCGAGCACCGTCTCGATCGCGATCGCCTCGCCGACGGTGCGGCGCAGGAGCTCGGACATGCCGGCGACGAGCCGGTTGAGGTCGGCCGGGGCGGGCGCGAGCGTCTGGCGGCGCGCGAAGGCGAGCAGGCGATGGGTGAGCTCGCCGGCGCTGTGCGCGCCTTGCAGCGCCATGTCGATCGGGCGCGCAAGCCGTGCCGCAAGCTCGCGTGCCCCGTCGCCCGCCTCGCTTAGGCGGCGCTTCATCGTGTCGAGATTGCCGATGATGATGGTGAGCATGTTGTTGAAGTCGTGGGCGATACCGCCGGTGAGCTGGCCCACCGCTTCCATCTTCAGCGCCTGCACCAGGGTCGCTTCCGACTCGCGCCGGCGCCGGGTCTCGAGCTCGAGCTCGGTGGTGCGGTCGCCGAGCCGCCGCACATAGTGCAGTGTGATCCGAACGAGGAACACCGCGAGCGCAATGACCATCGCGAGCGCCACATTGACGCCGACCACGAGGGCGGTGCGGATGCGCTGCGCCGCGTCCTCACGCTGGCGCAACAACTCCGATTCGCTCGCCGAAAACGCGTCGATCCGCGCGCGCACGTCGTCCATCAAATTCTTGCCGGCCTGGACCCTGACGAGATCGTCGGCCTGGGCGCGCTGCCCGGCGGACTCGAGCGTAACCATCTGCCGGTACACCCCGAGCAGCGCCGTGACGCTCTCATTGATCCGATCGAGCGCGTGCAGTTGCGCCGGATTGTCGGCGGCCAGCCGGCGCAGCTCGCCGAGCTGCTCGGGCAGCCGTGCGAGCGCGGTCTTGTAGGGGGTCAGGAAGGCCTGATCGTCGGTCAGCAGGAAGCCGCGCACGCCGGTTTCGGCGCTGAGCGCGGTGCTCATCAGCTCGCGTGCCTCCTGGCGCACCTGGATCGTATGCGAGACCCAGCCCTCGGCTTCCTCCTCGCGGTACGCGAGCTCGACGACCGCCGCGCCGACGACGCAGAGCAGCAGGCAGCTCGCCACGAAGATGACGATGCTGCGGCGGGTGAAACGGATGTCGTCGCCGCGTCCCAGGCGTGCGAGCTCGATGAAAGGCACCAGTCCATCCCCGTGATCGCCGCCGCCCTCTTTACACTTACGATGTGGGATATTCCATGGTAGAGGGCCACCCGTAGGATTTCCCAGCTGGACCGCACCGCGTATGCCTCGAATTCTGGTGGTCGAAGACGAGATGCTGATTGCCATGCTGGTCGAGGATTGGCTGGCGGAACTCAAGTGCGAGACCGTAGGGCCGACCGGTTCCGCGGCGGAGGCTCTGGCGCTGATCGAGGACGGAGAACTCGATGGCGCCATTCTCGACGTGAGCCTCGACGGCCACGACAGCTTTCCGATCGCCGATGCGCTGCGCGTGCGCAACGTGCCCTTCGTGTTCGCGACCGGTCATGGGTTCGGGCACATCGCCGAGCGCTTCAAGGACGCGCCGACGCTCACCAAGCCGTACGATTTCGAGCGGGTGCGCGCGACCGTCGCGACGCTGCTCGAGCGCAGCGCCGCAGGATCAAGGCGCGCCGGCTGAATTACCCTCCGCCCACCTGCGCCAGCAGCCGCTGGGCCCGCGCCAAATGCGGCCGGTCGTACATCACGCCGCCGATGCCGATCGTGCCGGCGCCGGGCGCCGCCGCGAAGGCCGCGATGATCGCCTTGGCGCGGGCGATCGCCTCGG
Organism: Xanthobacteraceae bacterium; assembly: GCA_035293985.1. Taxonomy (GTDB): domain Bacteria; phylum Pseudomonadota; class Alphaproteobacteria; order Rhizobiales; family Xanthobacteraceae; genus JAVDCA01. The sequence goes on along the minus strand of DATGLS010000032.1, from coordinate 301,812 downwards.
GCTTGGGCGTGAAGACGTCGTTGATGATCGCGACCTGGGACGGATGGATCGCCATCTTGGCCGTGAACCCGTCGCGCCGGGCCTCTTCGCATTCGCGCCGCAGGCCGGCGTCGTTGCGGAAATCGACGTAGACGGTGTCGATCGCCGGGATCCCGGCGTTAGCGGCGCCGGCGAGGCAGAGCACGCGGGCGAGCCGGTAGGGATCGAGAAAATTCCCCGCGGCGTCGCGGTTCGCCTCGGCGCCGAGCTCGGCCGAAAGATCCTCGGCGCCCCAGGTGAGCCCGGTGAGCCGCGCGCTCGCCCCGCGATAGGTCCTGGCGAGGAAAAGCGCTTGCGCGGTCTCGGTCGCGATCGCGATGACCTTGACGGCGCCGTCTTCGAGCCCGGCGATCGCCTCGCGAGTGGCGATCTTCGCGTCCGCATGCGTGACGGCGGCGCCGCCCTCCGCCTTGGGCAGCAGGATGGCATCCGGCCGCGCCGGGATCACCGCATCGAGATCGTCGTCGATCAGGCCGGTCGCGATGCTGTTGACGCGCACGATCAGGCGCGGGCGCGACCTCTGGTCGATCGTCTCCGCGAGAAAGGCGGCGGCGAGCTTGCGCGCCTGCTCCTTGCGCTCCGGTGCGATCGAGTCCTCGAGATCGACGATCAGCGCGTCGGCGCCGCTCGCCATCGCCTTGTCGAGCTTCTTGCCGCCGTCGGCCGGCACGAACAGAAATGAGCGCATCGCAAGTCCCGCACGCTACTTTGGCCGCATGCGCATGAACGCATTGCGCTTGCACTCGGCGACCAGCTTGTTGTCCTGGTTGTAGCAGCGGTGGTGGAACTCGACGATGCCGGCGCCGGGCCGCGATTTCGACTCGCGCTTGGCCAGCACCTCGGTGGTGCAGTGGACCGTGTCGCCTTCGAACAGGGGGTGAGGAAATTTCACGTCCGTCATGCCGAGGTTCGCGATGGTGGTGCCGACCGTCATGTCCGACACCTGGATGCCGATCATCAGGCCGAGGGTGAACAGCGAGTTCATCAGCGGCTGGCCCCACTCGGTCTCCTGCTCGCAGAAGTGCCGGTCGATGTGCAGCGGCTGCGGGTTGAGCGTCATGTTGGAGAACAACATGTTGTCCATCTGCGTGACCGTGCGGGTGTAGCGGTGCTCGGTGAGCTCGCCCACGACGAAATCCTCGAAATAGAGCCCGCCGCGCTTGTGGCGGACCGCGGTGGTGGTCGACATCTCAAGCCTCCTTCACGCGGCTGGCGCCGCATTTGTTAACGTTTCGTTTACCATAACTGTTAACTGTGCGAACCCACCACGCAGCCGCGGTTGCGGGATGAGCATCTCATGATCGTCGACAGCACCGGGAGCAGGGGGGCCGTCGTCGGCGCGATCCGCAATGCGGCGAGCGCGACCGGCGCGGATTTCCAGTACCTGCTGGCGACCGCCCAGGTCGAGTCCGGCTTCAACCCGACCGCGACCGTGTCGACCTCCTCGGCCAAGGGCCTGTTCCAGTTCATCGACCAGACCTGGCTCGCGACGCTCAAGCAGGCGGGCCCGCAGCTGGGCTACGGCCGCTATGCCGACGCGATCACGCAGACGCCGTCCGGCACCTATGCGGTGGCCGATCCGGCGATGCGGCGCGAGATCCTCGCGCTGCGCGACGACCCCGTCGCCAACGCGGCCATGGCCGGCGCCTTCACGCAGCAGAATGCGGCGCTGCTCAAGGATCGCATCGGCCGCGACGCCACCGAGGGCGAGCTCTATATCGCGCATTTCATGGGTGCCGGCGGCGGCGCCCAGCTCATCAACCTCGCGCAGCAGAACCCGGGTGCGCCCGCCGCGACCGCATTTCCGGGCGCCGCCAAGTCGAACCCGTCGATCTTCTACGACCGGCAGGGCCATGCCCGCAGCGCGGCCGAAGTCTACCATGTGCTGGTGGCGCGCTACGACGTGGCGCGCGCGGCGCCGACCATATCGGCGGGCGCGACCACGACAGCCGCCGCGACGCTGCCGGCCGCGGCGCGGACGATGACGATGGCACAACTCGCGTCGCAAGCGACCGCCAACGCGACGCCACCCGTCGTGACGGTCAACCTGCCGGCTATTGCCCCGACCGGGCCGGTCTTTCACAGCTTATTCAGCGATACCCAGCGCCAGCCGGTGCCGCAGCTCGTGCAGGATCTATGGACCTCGAACCCGCGGGTCGCGGCGGCGCTCACGGGGCAGGCCGACTCGGCGGCGACGGCGACGACCGCGTCGCAGCCACCGGCGCGGAATGGGCGGATGGATCTGTTCTCCGACCGCCCCGCCGATGTGCGCGCGCTATTCGGGGAGCGCACGTAAGGCTCGCACGGTGTCGCGGCTGCTACCCTCCCGCCCACGCAAGTCGGGCTCGCCCGACTTGCGCATCATTAAATGCGAAACCCGGGCCGGCCCGTGTTTCGTGGCGGGGAGGGTCGATGCGAAGCCGCAAAGCCCCTGAAGCGACTACCTTGCTCCGAATTTGCGAGAAGCGCGCCTTACGCTTGCCCGGAGCAAGCGGCGCCCCCCACCCCTCCCCGCCCACTCGCTTCGCTCGCATGGGGAGGGGGACAGACAGAATGCGGGGAGGGAAGCTAGCCCCGCGCCAGCGTGTTAACGCCCAGGTCACCTTTGCAAACTTTTATGGTGAACCCTTTGTTAAACGTCGCGCGATAGCATCGTGATCGACCGGCGCGTGGCGTGCCGGCCCCGCTCCGTTCAGGCGGGCATGTCAGCTCTGTGGCGTGGATCATGATCGTTCGTCAGTTCCTCCAGTGGGTCCGCACCGCGCCCGCGGGCGAGCGGGCCGAGGCGACCAACGCGCTGGCGCGCGCCTTTCTGTTCTCCGATCTCACCCCGGACGACCGCGCCGCCGCCGAAGGCGCCATGATCATGCTGCTCGACGATCCCTCGCCGCTGGTGCGCGGCGCGCTCGCCGAGGTGCTGGCCGCGAGCCAGAAGGCGCCGCCGGCCGTGATCCAGGCGCTCGCCGCCGACCAGCCCGAGATCGCGGTGCCGGTGATCGAGCTCTCGCCGCTGTTCATCGACGCCGATCTCGTCGACATCGTCGCGACCGGCCCGTCCGCCGTGCAGGCCGCGGTCGCGCGTCGCATCCCGCTGCAATGCGCGGTCGCGGCCGCGATCGCGGAGGTCGGCTCGGCCGAGGCTTGCCTGGAGCTGATCGAGAACCGCGAGGCCGAGATCGCGCTCTTCTCCATCGATCGCATCGTCGCGCGCTTCGGCCACCTCGCGGCGATCCGCGAGGCGCTGTTCGCGCGCGGTGGCCTGCCGGTCTCGACGCGCCACGCGCTCGTGGCAAAGCTTTCAGCGGCGCTTGCCGAGTTCGTCGCGGCGCGCGACTGGCTCGGAACCGAGCGCGCGCAGCGCATTGCCCAGGAGGCGTTCGAGAAGGCGACCGTGACGCTCGCCGCGCAGACCCCCGCGCGCGAGACGCGTCCGCTGCTGCGGCATCTGTGCGCCAACGGCCAGCTCACCGCCGGGCTGATCCTGCGCGCGCTCCTGTGCGGCAACGTCGCGTTGTTCGAGGAGGCCCTCGCCGAGCTTTCCGGCCTGCCGCTCGCGCGCGTGCAGGGTCACGTCCACGACAACAGCGGCGCCGGCTTCCGCGCCGTCTACGACCGCGCCCGCCTGCCGGCCTCGACCTGGCCGGCGTTCCGCGCCGCCATCGAGGCGATGCGCGAGGCCGGACCGTTCGCCGAGCCGGGCGGTCCCGCGAGCCTCAAGCGGCGCATGATCGAGCGCGTGCTCACCGGCTGCGAGAAAGCCGATATCGGCGAGATCGAGCCGCTGCTCACGCTCTTGCGCCGCTTCGCCACCGAGGCCGCGCGCGAGGAGGCGCGCCGCTACTGCGAGGAGCTGGTGGCGGAGGAATTCTACGAGGACGAGCGGTTCGCGGCGTAGCCGGCCCGCGTCATTGCGAGCGGCGTAGGGTGGGCAAAATCGCCTGCTCACGGCCATCCGCGTGGGCAACCGCCTTCAAAGCGATTTTGCCCACGCGGGCATCCGGGCGCGGTTGCGCACCCAACGGCGTCACTTCACCGGCGCGATCGGCGGGCTCGCGACCTGCGTGTCGTCCTTGCCTTCGTGGCGCAGGAAATCGTCGGTCACCTCGCGCAGGCGGCGGGTCAGGAGCTCCGCAGTCTTGGCCGCATGCGGGCGGTCGTGCTCGCGCATGATGGCGCGCACGGCGTCGACGTGCTGGTCGACCAGCGCGGGCGGGATGCGGCGCGGATCGTGGCTCTCGTCGATCAGCAGGCACAGGCTCTCGGCGATCGCCGCCACGAGGGGAAAGCCGAGCGTCGCCGCCTGACCCTTGATGTCGTGCGCGGCGCGAAACAGCGCATCGCGCTGCGGTGCCGCCATGCCGGCCTCGCGCGCGCCGTGGCGGGCGCGATCGAGCTTGTCGCACTCGTCGGTCATCCAGTCGGAGAATTCCGGCGCGAGCTGCGCCAGCGCGGCCTCGGCGCGCGCCACCGGGTCGTCGCCGTCGACGGCACGGCTGACCACGCGCTTGAAATGGTTCGGCGGCGTGATCACCTCGTGATCCTTGAAGGTCGCCACGTCGGGCAGGTCGGATTTGCGCGGTGCCATCTGCGTGCTCTCGTTCGTACTCTCGGTCACAAGCTCGGTCCCAATCTTGGTCACCCGGGCATCTTCACTTTGTCGAACAGCGCCTGCTGCTTGATGATGTCGGCCTTGCCCCCTTTGCGCCGCTCGACGCCGGCATAGTTGAGGTTGACGTTGCGCCGGCGGTCGGGGCCGAAATAGCTGCGCGTCTTGATGAAGGGGCGCGGGTTGACCACGATGTTCACGATGCGCTGATAGAGCGCCTTGGCCGAGATCGGCTTCGCCAGGAACTCGGTGACGCCAGCGTCGCGCGCCGCCACCACCCGCTTCTTCTCGGAATGGCCGGTCAGCATGATGATCGCCACGTACGGGTTCGGGTTGGCGCCCGGCTGGCGGATCATCTGGGTGAGCTCGAGCCCGTCGAAGATCGGCATCACCCAGTCGGTGATGACGATGTCGGGGATGTGGTGCATGAACGCCTCGAGCCCGGAAGCGCCATCCTCCGCCTCGTAGACCTCGCGGGTGCCGAAGCTGTGCAGCAGCGTGCGCAGAATGCGGCGCATGTGCGCATTGTCGTCGATCACCAGCATACGCAGGCGGTTGAAGTCGATGCGGATCATGGTGCGCGCACGCCGGAACGCTGGTCCTTGCCAGAGGGTAGGGACCCGGCGTTAACGAAGGGTTTAGGATAAGCGAGTGGCGAGCGGCGAACGGCGAATTGGGATGGGCGATCGACCTGTTCGCCATTCGCTACGCGCCATTCGCGGCCCTTCGGCCCGGTATCCATCTCCGGCACGCTTTCTGCCCCGACATGGGCTAGACTGCCCGGGTAAAGCGAAAATTCAGGGAGGAATTGCCATGCGGCATGCTGCATTCCTGTCATTCGCGCTGCTCGCCGGCGCGTCGGCGCTTGCGCCAGCGCAAGCGCAACAGGGTATCGACCTCGTCCGCGCCGGCGTCGCGGCCCAGGGCGGCGTCGACGCGTTGCGGGCGCTCAAGACCGTCGCCATCCGGGCGCACAGCCAGGCGTGGGAGCCGGGCCAGTCCTACCGGCCGGGGGGCGAGCCGCGCTTCCTCGGCGACTCGACCATCACGATCACGGCCGATCTCGACAGAGGAGCGGCGCGCGTCGTGTGGGACCGCGCCATGAAATATCCGGCGACCGAAACGCTGCGCTATACCGAGGTGATCGTGCCCGGCATCGGCGCCGTGACGGACGACAAGGGCACCCGGGCGATGTCGACGATCCGCGTCGCCGCGACCTTGCGCGAGGCGGAGCGCGCCTCGCCGCGGCTCCTGCTCGCCGCCCTCGATGCGCCCGCGAACGTCGCGCCGCTGCCCGACCAGACCTTCGGCGATACGACGCTGCCGGCCGTTGCCTTCACGGATCACGGCGCCCGCTTCGTCATCCTGTTCGACCGCGCGAGCCATCTGCCCAAGTCGGTGCGCACGCGCGACGACGACAACGTCTACGGCGACTCCGACTACGAGGTGGTGCTCGCCGACTGGCGTGACGTCGCCGGCGTCAAGGTCGCGTTCGCGCGCTCCTACCGGCTCAACGGCGTCGAGGTGCACCAGGTGATCTACGACGAGGTCACCGCCAATGCGCCGATCCCGCCCGACACCTTCGCGATCGAGAAGCAGTTCGCCGTCGCGAGCGCCGAGGCCCCGGCCGCCATTCCGTATCAATGGGTGATCCGCCGGCTGCTGCTCGGCCACTTCCTCGACAGCGACAAGGTCGTGATCCCGGCGAACGGCGACTTCAAGGTGGCCGAGCTCGCGCCGCACGTCGTGCAGGTGATGGGCGGCACCGCCAACAACCTGATCGTCGAGATGAAGGACGGCCTCGTCATCTTCGACGCGCCGTGCTGCGCCGAGCAGTCACGCGCCGTGATCGCGGCGGCGCACGAGAAATTCCCCGACAAGCCCATCAAATACGTGGTGCTGACCCATCATCACATGGACCACACCGGCGGCACCCGCGCGTTCGTGGCGGAAGGCGCGAGCGTGATCGTGCCGGACACCGCGCAGGCCTATTTCGAGCAGAACCTCGCGCGGGCGCACACGGTGGTCGCCGACGCGCAACAGAAGGCCGCCAAGCCCCTGCACGTGATCGGCGTCGCCGACGCGATGACGCTCAAGGACGACACGATGGAGCTCCGCCTGCAGAAGATCGCCAATCCGCATGTCGACGGCATGCTGATCGGCTACGTGGCGACGGCGAACGTCGTATGGGTGACCGACATCTGGTCGCCCGGTCGCGATGCCACGCGCAGCGCCGGCGTGGTCGCGCTCGATGAGGCGGTGAAGAAGCTCGGCATCAAGGACGCGACCTTCGCGGGCGGCCACGGCAGTAACGCCAAGCAGGTGGTGCTGGAAAAGATCCTGGCGGCGAACTGATACCAGGATCAGGGATCGGGGATCAGGGATCGGGGATCAGGGATCAGGCTCGATCTGATCCCTCGCCACTGATGCCTGACGTCCTGGTCAATGCACGAACTGCTCGCGCAGGATGCGCTCGTCGAGGCTGTGGCCGGGGTCGAACATCAACTGCATGGCGATCTCAGGATCGCGGCGGATGTCGACGCGGCGCACGTCGCGCACCTCGTCGTGGTCGGCGACGGCGGCGACCGGGCGCTTGTCGGCCTCCAGCACCTCGATGGTCACGGTCGCGCGGTCGGGCAGCAGCGCGCCGCGCCAGCGGCGCGGGCGGAACGGGCTGATCGGCGTGAGCGCGAGCAGTGGCGCGCCGATCGGGATGATCGGGCCCTGCACCGAGAGGTTATAGGCGGTCGAGCCGGCGGGCGTCGCCACCAGCAGGCCGTCGGCGATCAGCTCGTCGAGCCGCTCGTGGCCGTCAATCAGAATGCGTAGCCGCGCCGCCTGGTAGATCTGGCGAAACAGCGACACCTCGTTGATGGCGCGGAACTCGTGCCGCTTGCCGGCCGCATCCCACGCGCACATCAGCAACGGATGGATCAGCGTGACCTTCGCGGCGGCGAGCCGCTCGCGCAGGTTCTCCTCGTGATACTCGTTCATCAAAAAGCCGATCGTGCCGCGGTGCATGCCGTAGATCGGCTTGCCCGCGGTCATGAACTTGTGCAGGGTCTGCAGCACGAACCCGTCGCCGCCGAGCGCGACGATCACGTCGGCGCTCGCCGGCTCGGCGTCGCCGTAGCGCTCGATCAGCGCCGCACGGGCGGCTTCCGCCTCGGGCGCGCGGCTGGCCATGAAGGCGATCCGCTCGAAGCGGGGGCGGGGAGGGGTCATCGGGCTACTGGTGCATGTGGGCCGGCGCGGTCGCGGGCCGCGGCGAGGAAACGATGGAACGGGCGGTCTTCGTCTATACGACCTACCCCTCCGCTGTCGAGGCGGAGAAGGCGGGCCGCGCGCTGATCGACCGGGCGCTCGCGGCATGCGTCAACATCCTGCCCGGCATGGTCTCGCTCTACCGCTGGCAAGGCGCGATCGAGCGCGGCGAGGAGGTCGTGATGATCATCAAGACGCGCGCCTCGCTCGCCGAGCCCGTGCGCGCCGCCGTGAAGGAGATGCATTCCTACACGACGCCCGCAATCCTGGTGATCCCGCTCGAGAGCGTCGATGCGGACTACCTCGCCTGGATGATGGCGGGGACGGAGGGCCGGTAGGGCAAAGGCGCGAAGCGCTGTGCCCCGTGGGCACGCTCCGCTACGCTTCGCTTTGCCCCCTACCGATGTGTTGCCGCGCGCTCCGTCAGCGCGCCGAACAACAGGCCGATCGTCGCCCACAGCACGAGCTGCATGCCGAGCGAGGCGAGGCGGAAGCGCCACAGCAGCACGGCGGAGAAGGCTCTCGGCACCTCGTTGATCTCCGGCAGCGCCAGCTGTGCGAGCACGATCACGACGATGAACGCGCCGCCGGCGAGAAGCGCCGCATTCCATCCACCGAAGCGCGCCTGCAACCGGCGCGCCAGGCCGACCGCGGCAGCGAGCGTCGCGATCGACAGGGCGAGCATCACGAAGAAGTAGGCCGTGCGCGTGCCGATCGTGTCCGGGCTGCCGACCGCGGGCGGATTGGGCGGATATTTGATCGCCGGCACCAGCACGATCGCGACGAAGGCGGCGAGGGCGAGCAAAGCGGCGGTCGCGCGCGCGCTCACCTTGCCGAGGCGGCCATTGACGACGGCGAACACGAGCGCGAACAGGCCGCCCATGGCGGCACCGTAGACCACGACGGCGGTGAAAAGCCCGAAGCCGGCCTGGGTGGCGCGGCTCACCAGCTCGATTTCGCCCGGCTCGCCGCCGGCGTTGGCGGCGTGGTCAGCATGATCGGCGTGGTCATGGGCGGCCTGGTCATGGGCGGCCTGGTCATGACCCGCCTGGTCATGACCCGCCTGGTCATGGTGGTGCGCCGCGTGATCGGCATCGTGATGGCCTTGGCTCTCCTCGAACGCGATCGCGCGATCGACCTGCGGCTCGCCGAGCACCTTTGCGAAGCCGAACGCGAGGAGGCCCGCGACGGCGCCGACCAGCATGCCGCGCAGAAGCAGCTGCCCCACCATGGCGTAGACTTGAAAAGGTCAGTGGCAGGGAAAGCCGAGCAGGTGGCGGCCGTCGTGCAGGAACTCGTGGACATACATGCCCGGAATGAGCGATGTCGCTCCCTGCTCGGCGCCGATGAAGTAGAGCGCCAGCAAGAGCATCAACCCGGCGAAGATGGCCCAGGGCAGCAGCTCGGAGACCGGAATGGGGCGGACGGCAGTGCCGAGGGAGGGAGTGAGCGCGAGGTCGGACATGTCGGGTCTCCTGGGAAGACGCGTCCCGTGGACGGAAGCTTGCGGCACCTGGGTCTGGCTTGCGGCCCTGCGCCTTACGGCACCGACCGTTACAGTGGCGCGACCGCGCCGGACTCGCACCGGCTTCCACGCCCGCAATCGAGCGAGGCTAGCCATTCGCGATAGCCATTGTCAATGAACCGACGCCTCACCCTGATCTGTCATGCCGCCACGACCGCGACCCGCGCGGCCGCCTTTCCGGCCGACGAGGGCATCGAGCCTGCCGCGCAGGCGCTGGCGGCGGCGCTTGCGCCGCGCCTCGGCCGGGTCGACCGCGCCTGGGTGAGCCCCGCGCGCGCCGCGCGCGAGACCGCGGCCGCACTCGGCCTCGACGCGGCGCCGGAGCCGGCGCTGCGCGACTGCGATGTCGGGCGCTGGACGGGGCGCCGGCTCACTGATGTTCAGGCCGAAGACGCGCCGGGCGTCGCGGCGTGGCTCGCCGATGCCGAAGCGGCGCCGCACGGTGGCGAGCCGCGCACCGCGGTGTTCGCTCGCGTGGCCGGCTGGCTCGCCGCGCGCGTCACGGAGCGTGGCCACGTTGTGGCTGTGACGCACGCGTCGGTGATGCGGGCCGCGGTGCTGGCCGTGCTCGATGCGCCTGCCAGCGCGTTCTGGCGCATCGACGTCCCACCGCTCGCGATCATTGCGCTCGGCAGCGACGGCCGGCGCTGGAACCTGCGTGCCGCGGGGCAAACCTGAACAAATCACAACAGCCGCCGCAGGCGGCCTTCATCTAGGTGAAGGCCATGTGAAACCGCGCTTCAGGGTGAGTTCAGCGCGGCTCGCGCATAGTTGCGCCCAAGGTCGGAGCTCAGCCGATCGAACCCATCCGGCGGCTGCCCTTTCAACTCCTTGGGCGCCGCGAACCTGGAAAAGGAAATACCCATGTTGAGGCCATTCGCCGCCGCGCTCGTCGCCGCGAGCATGCTGACGGCGCCGGTGCTGGCGCAGACCACCGCGCCCGCCAATCCGCCCGCCGCCACCGACACGAAGTCGGACACCAAGACCAACGCCGCGCCGACCACTCCCGCGGCGTCGACCACCACGGCGCCCGCCACGACGCCCAAGGTCGTCACCGCCAAGCCGACCCTCAAGAGCGTCAAGCTCAAGCACGGCAAGCGGCTCGCTCACCGCGTCAGGGGCGTCAAGCACGCCAAATATGTGCGCCATCATGTCAAGCTCGCCAATCATGTGCGCCACCACGTGAAGCTGGCGAACCACATGCGCCATCACGCGAAGCTCTCGAAAGCATCGAAGCCGCTCAAGACCGTCAAGACCACGCAGCGCGCGCACAAGGTCAAGCCGGCGACTTACATGACGGCGCCGGCCGCGACCAAGAGCGTCAAGCTGACCCACCGCGCGAACCACGTGCGGCACGTGGCGAAGAAGTCGACGACCTATGCGCACTCCGCTGCCACGAAGTCGCATAAGAGCGTGAACTAGTTCCCCCCTCAACGCTCAGGTCGTTTGCTCGAGGCCGGCCCCAAGGGCCGGCCTCTTGCGTTGGTGGCACCAGACGATCGGCGCGCCGTGCCCGGTTGAGCGGGCGGCCCCCTCAAGCTGTTGGGAACGCAACCGCTCCTTAGTTTCGTGTCTCGCATCAGGGGTGCAGTCCAAGCTGTTGCGATCGCAACCAGTCCGTGGTTTCGTGTCTCACCACAGGGGGTGGCAGTCCAGTTGCAGTCCAAAATTTCTGAGGAGAAATACAGGCGATTTACAATGGGAAATTCGGGCCAATTACAATGCAAGGCCTTGCGTAGACAAGGAAAAAGGAACCCGCGCAAGAACAATGAATTCAATGAAGAACAATGCGCGGAACTATGGAAACAATCCGCAATGGCCTGAAGGTCACGCGCGCAGAAATCAAAGCGTGTTGGACGCAATGCGGCTCCGGACGCGTGAATGTCACTCTGCGCTTCCTGCCATGCGCTGATCACGCCCGGAAGGCAACGGGAGTTTCAATCTGTCCCCGCTATTCAGGGGGGCAAACAACCGATCTCACGAGAAGACTACCGTCGGCAGCGACCGGCGACCCTCCCTTTACGACGCCGCCGCCCCCTCCAGCTTCACCCGCTCGTTCACCAGGCTCTGCAGCCCGGTATAATCGATCTTCCCCGAGCCCAGCAGTGGCAGCTTCTCGACGATCAGCACCTCGGACGGCACCATCATCTCGGAGGCGCCGCGCGAGCGGGCGAACAGGAGGAGGTCTGCGCGCACCGGGTTCTTGTGGGTGGTGACGAGGATCAGCCGTTCGCCCTTGCGCGGGTCGGGGACGGTGGCGACGCCGGAGATCGCGTCGGGCCACAGCTCGGCGGCGAGCGTCTCGACCGCGGCGAGCGAGATCATCTCGCCGCCGATCTTGGCAAAGCGCTTGGCGCGGCCGCGGATGGTGATGAAGCCCTCGTGATCGATGCTGACGATGTCGCCGGTGTCATACCAGCCGTCCTTCGGCGGCTCGAGCACGCCCGGGTTCTCGGCGCGCAGGTAGCCGAGCATCACGTTGGGGCCGCGCACGAACAGGCGGCCGCCGTCGTCGACGCCCTCGACCGGCTCGAGCCGCGCCTCCATGCCGGGCAGGAGGCGGCCGACGGTGCCGAACTTGTTGAACATCGGCGTGTTGAGCGCGAGCACCGGCGAGGTCTCCGTGACGCCGTAGCCCTCGAGGATGCGCAGGCCGAACTTTTCCATGTAGACGCGGCGGGTCGAGACCTTCACGGGCTCGGCGCCCGCCAGGATGTAGCGCAGCGAGCGGAAATCGTAGGCATGGGCCGAGCGCGCATAGCCGGCGAGGAAGGTGTCGGTGCCGAACATGATGGTGGCGTTGGTGCCGTAGATCAGCTCCGGCACGATGCGGTAGTGCAGCGGCGAGGGGTAGAGATAGATCGGCACGCCGGAGACCAGAGGGAGGATCAGGCCGACGGTCAGGCCGAACGAGTGGAAGACCGGCAGCACGCTGAACACCTTGTCGGTGCGGCCGAAGTCTATGCGCGCTTCGGCCTGCGCCGCATTGGTGAGGATGTTGCGGTTGGACAGCACCACGCCCTTGGGCGTGCCCTCCGAGCCCGAGGTGAACAGGATCGCGGCCGGGTCGTCGGCGGCGCGTTTCACCAGCGGCCGGCCGTAGGTGAAAAGCCCGCGCAGGCGGTCGCGCAACGAGATGGTGGTGCGGATGTCCTCGAGATAGACGATGCGCGGGCTGGGATCGGCAGGGCTTCCCGCCTGGCTCTCGATCTGCGAGATCAGCGGCGCGAGCCGGCCCTTCTCGATGAAGTTGCGCGACGTCAGGATGGTCCTGATCCTGGCGGCGCGGCACGCGTTGCGCACATTGGTGGGGCCGGACGTGAAGTTGATCATCGCCGGGATGCGGCCCGCCGACATCAGCGCGAGGATGGTGGCGGCGGCGCCGTTGGCGTTCGGCAGCATCACGCCGACCGCCTCGCCCGGCTCGGTGAGCGGGATGAGCTTGCGGCCGAGCACCGAGGCGCCGGCGAGCAGCTTGCGATAGGAGAGAGCGCCGGTCACCGGATCCTCGACCGCGACGCGGCTGCGGCCATGCTCCTTGGCGGCGTCGACCACGGCCTCGATCACGCTGCGGTCGGTCGAGGTGGTGCGGAAGACGAGGTCGGACATTACCTGGTAGAGCGCGGCGCCGGCCGCGATGCGGCGCTTCTTGCCGCGCAGCGCCGGATCGACCTCGAGCCGCACGGGGGGCAGCACCGTCGCTTTCACCTTGGGAAACAGGCGCCGGCGTACCTGGTGGCGACCGAGCCGGGAAAAGAAGGTCGCCTCCAGCCCCTCGATGCGCACCGGCACCACCATGGCGCCGGATTTCTCCGCGATCAGCCCGGCCCCGTCATAGACCTTCATCAGGCTGCCGGTCACGGTGATGCGGCCCTCCGGGAAGATGATCAGCGACTGGCCCCCCTGCACCGCCTGGATCAGGGTGCGTGTCGCCATCGGCTTGGTCGGGTCGAGCGGCAGCGCGCGGGTGAAGCGCAGGAACGGTTTTGCCCACCAGCGCTGCGCGATGCCGCTGTCGATCGCGAACACCGGCTCGGTGTCGAGGAACGAGAGCGCGAGCGAGGCGTCGAGGAAGCTCACGTGATTGAGCGCGATGATGGCGTTCGGCCCGCCCTTGGCGACGTTCTCCAGCCCGGTGACCTCGAGGCGGAAGATCGAGCGGAACGCGACGGTGAGGAAATCGCGCAGCAGGTTGGTCGGCAGCGTGCGCGCGATCAGGAACACCACCACGAAGTTGAGCACGCCGAGCAGCAGGAAGACGCTCGCTGGGCCCATGCCGGCGAATTTCTCCAGCAGTGCCACCGTGACCGCCGCCACCGACATGAATGCCGCATTGAGCACGTTCACGGCCGCGATCACCCGGGCGCGACGGTCGGCGCCGGCCCACGCCTGCACGGCCGAGAAGGTCGGCACGATGAAAAGCCCGCCCCCGATCGCGAGACCCATGAGGTCGAGCGCGACATGGATGGCGGGCGGATGCCGGAAGACATCGCCTATCCCCTGCGCGGTCGCGGCGGGGACGACGCCGTGGAGGGTCCAGCCGAGATCGAGCGCGAAGATGCCGAGCAGGAGCCCGCCGATCAGCGTCGGCACCAGCACGATGCGGCCGTGGCAGAGCCACGAGGCGAGGCCCGAGCCGAGCGCGACCGCGATCGCGAACACCGCCAGATATGCGCTGACGGCGTTTTCGTTGCCGCCGAGCATGTCCTTGACCACCGGCCCCAGCAGCGCGAGCGCAACCGAGCCGATGAGCCAGAACCAGCTCGACACCAGGCCGCCCCACCACAGCCGCGGCTCCGACTTGAGGTCGCGCAGCAGCTCGAGGGTCGAGGTCGCGATATTGCGCTCGATGACGAGCTGCGGCGCCCCCTCGCCGGTGCGCGGAATGAGGCGGGCGAAGAACCAGCACAGCACCGCGAACACCATCATCAGGCCGCCGAACAGCCCGGGATCGCTTTTGGCGGCGTATCCGCCCGCGACCGTGCCGACCAGGATGGCGAGGAAGGTTGCTGCCTCGACCAGCGCGTTGCCGGCGGGCAGCTCGGATTCGGCGAGATGGTCGGGCAGGATGCCGTACTTGATCGGACCGAACAGTGCTCCGATGACGCCGAACCCGAACAGCGCGACGAAGAGCGTGACGATCGAGTATTCGATCGAATGCACCCGCAGCAGCAATCCGACCACCGCGATGCCGGCGACGAGGATCTCGGCGAACTTCAACCGTTTCGCAACCACGGCCTTGTCGTAGCGGTCCGCCATCTGCCCGCCCAAAGCCGAAAGAATGAAGTAAGGGAAGATGAAGACGGCGGCCGCGAGCTGAACGAGGGCCCCCGAGCCCTCGCTCGCAAGCTTGAAGATGATCAGGATCACCAACGATTGCTTGAGGAAATTGTCGTTGAAGGCGCTGAAGAACTGGCACCAGAACAGGGGTGCGAAGCGCCGCGTGGTCATCAGGCTCGAGAACATCAGGCAGTCCTTCGGCGCTCGCTCGCGTTCACGTCGACGTCGGTGCAAGGGTGCGACCCGCGGCCGCCGCGCCGATGCGCGGGCGGCCTCGCGTTCCAAGCCAACCCCCGATCCGGCGGGCCGAATCCCCCGCTGGCCGTACTTCCTACCTTAACCTCTCTGGCGGCCTGCGGAAAATCCCCTGCGCCCGGTTTTCTCGGGTCAATGGCTCGTCTATCGTCCGGCCCTCCGGGCCGCCGACGGACCCGGATGCGGCAGAAGGGGTACGATATGGCGTGGACGCGGGTCGCCGCGGCGGCGGAACTCAAGGAACGCGGCGTGATGGATGCCGAGGTCAACGGCGAGGAGATCGCGCTCTACTGGGTGGAGGATGCACCCTATGCGACCGAGAACATCTGCACCCACGCGTTCGCGCGACTGTCGGAGGGATTTCTCGATGGCGACTGCATCGAGTGCCCGGTGCACCAGGCGCTGTTCAACGTGAAGACGGGCGAGGCCGTCTCTCCGCCCGCCTATCAGGCGGTGAAGACGTTTCCGTGCAAGGTCGAGGGGGATGATATCGTGATCGAGGTGTGAATAGTGACCTCGTCATGCCCGGCCTTGTGCTAGCCTTGTGCCCGACATCCACGTCTTAGCGCCACGCGAGAAAGACGTGGCTGGCCGAAACAAGCCCGGCCATCACGGTGGGGACGATGTGTCGTCACGCGCCCTGCAGAAAGGCGAGCTTCACCGAGGTGGAGAATTCGTGGCCACAGGCCTCGCACGACCAGAAGTGCCGAACCTTGCCCTTGCTGACGAACTCCGACGCCGCCGGGGCGAACTGCAGGTCGTTGCATTTCGGGCAGGCAGGAAGAGCCAAACGTCGCGCCGCGCTGGCGGTCACATGCGCCTCGGCTTGTCCGTTCATCGCATCCTCCTCCGCTGTCCCCTCCTGGTGAACCCCGTGAATATGATCCCGGTGGCGAACCCCATGCATGCTCATAGACTGCCTGCCGTCTTTGGCGACAGCATGGCGCGCACGTGAAGTTTTCGTAAAGCCAACCAAGTGCGAAGACGATGATGCGCCTTTTCGCGAAAGTTTTCTGTTCTGTATCGATCCAAGTCGACCAAATCATTCGGCGCAGTGCTGATCGCAATGCAACATGCAAAGACGCGAATGCGTTGCGTCCGTCGTCTCGTACAAAGGTTGGGTCGAGCTCTGCGCGAGACCCAACGATTTGCCGAAGCTTCGAGAGGTCCGGTGTCGCGAAGGCGCTCGACCCAACCTACAAGGCGCGAGCCGGCGATACGCTCACGCCCGCCGGCGCGCCGCTTTGGCGGTGCCGAGCCGCTCGATGCGGCCGACGTCGAGCTTGCCTTCGGCGCCCCAGCCCGGCTCGCCCTTCGGCACCTTGGGACGAAATTTCTCGTAGAGCTCGTCGGCCTGGGCGGCGATCTCGGGCGCCGACATCGAGCGGGCGAGGCGCTTCATGGCGGCGCGCACGCGCTTGAGGGCATCGCCGAACTTGATCTCGAGATACTGCTCGACGCCGTCCGGCGCGATCGGCCGGTCGCGGTCGAGCGCGCGCAGGCCCGCGCGCGTGCGCACGATCGGCACGGCGCGCTGCAGCAGGTCGACCTCGACGCGCTTGCCGGCCTTGAGGCCGCGGCGGCGCTCCCTGATCGCTCTCGGGGTCGGCCTGATGACGAGCGGCGAGACGTCCTTGCCGTAGGTGCCGAGGCTCGCGACCGCGCGGCCGAGGGTCAGCGCCTCGTCGCGCTCGAATCCCAGCCGCCGTGCCACCACGGAGGCCCACAGCGTGAGCACCGGCGCGCGATTGATGGTGATGGTCTTGCGTCCCAAGCTGCCTCCGGGTCCTCGGGAACCAAACGCTGCACCGCGCGACTCACCCACGCGCACGCATTATACTGATCTGAACGATGTGGAAGCAGTCGAGCGGGAGGACCCACCATGGCGGCGCTGACGCAGAGCTACGTCAACGGGGCAAGCCCCGTGCCTCTCCTGGGCGATACGATCGGGCAATTCTTCGATGCGGCGTGTGGCCGCTGGGCGGACCGGCCCGCGCTCGTGGTGCGCCACCAGAATGTGCGCCTGAGCTATGCCGAGCTGCGCGCGGCCGTGGACGACCTCGCCGCGGGACTGCTCACCCTCGGGCTCGACCCCGGCGACCGCATCGGCATCTGGTCACCCAACAACGGCGAATGGGTCTTGACCCAGTTCGCCACCGCCAAGGCCGGGCTCATCCTGGTGAACATCAACCCGGCCTACCGGGTGTCCGAGCTCGAATACGCGCTCAACAAGGTCGGCTGCAAGGCGCTGATCCTCGCCGAACGTTTCAAGGCGTCCGATTACGTCGGCATGCTGCGCGAGCTCGCGCCGGAGCTCGACCGCGCCGTGCCCGGCGCGCTGCAATCGGCGCGGCTGCCGGCGCTGCGGGTCGCCGTGACGCTCGGCGAGGCGCGGCACGCCGGCTGCCTGCGCTTTGCGGATCTGGCGGCGCGTGGCGGCGCTGCCGAAAGGGAGCGTCTCGCCACGCTGGCCGGCGTCCTGCAGTTCGACGATGCGATCAACATCCAGTTCACGTCGGGGACGACCGGCTTCCCCAAAGGCGCGACGCTTTCGCACCACAACATCCTCAACAACGGCTTCTTCATCGGCGAGGCGATGCGGCTCACGCCGCAGGATCGCTTGTGCATCCCGGTACCGCTCTATCATTGTTTCGGGATGGTGCTGGGCAACCTCGCCGTCCTCACGCACGGCGCCTGCATGGTGTTTCCCGGTGAGGGTTTCGATCCGCTCGCGACCTTGCAGACCGTCGCCGAGGAGCGCTGCACGGCGCTGCACGGCGTGCCGACCATGTTCATCGCGCAGCTCGATCATCCCGAATTCGCGAAGTTCGATCTCTCCTCGCTGCGCACCGGCATCATGGCGGGCTCGCCATGCCCGATCGAGGTGATGAAGCGCGCGGTCGACAGGATGCATCTGCGGGAGATCACCATCGCGTACGGCATGACCGAGACGAGCCCGGTGAGCTTTCAAAGCTCGACCGACGATCCGCTCGAGCGCCGCGTGTCGACCGTCGGCCGCATCCAGCCGCATCTCGAGGTCAAGATCGTCGACGCCGAGGGGCGCATCGTGCCGCCGGGCACGCCGGGCGAACTCCTGACCCGCGGCTATTCGGTGATGCTCGGCTATTGGGGCGATGCCGAGCGCACCCGCGAGGCAATCGATGCGGCGCGCTGGATGCACACCGGCGACCTCGCCACCATCGACGCAGAGGGCTATTGCAACATCGTCGGGCGCATCAAGGACATGGTGATCCGCGGCGGCGAGAACGTCTATCCGCGCGAGATCGAGGAGTTCCTCTACCGCCATCCGAAGATCCAGGACGTGCAGGTGATCGGCGTGCCGGACGAGCGTTACGGCGAGGAAATCTGCGCCTGGGTCAGGCTGCGAGCGGGCGAGAGCGCCAACGAGGAGGAGATCAAGGCGTTTTGCCGCGATCGGATCGCCCACTACAAGGTGCCGCGCTACATCAAGTTCGTCGACGAGTTCCCGATGACCGTGACCGGCAAGATTCAGAAATTCGTCATGCGCGAACGCATGATCGCCGAGCTCAAGCTGAAGGTTCAGAAGACGGCGTAGCCCGGATGGAGCGGAAGCGAAATTCGGCGGACAGCCTCACCTCGCGACGAACAGTTCGGCCAAGCCGTACCGCTTGTCCCGGATTGCGCTACGCTCCTCCGGGCTACACGCTCGGCGCGACGATGCTATGATCGCGCCACGCCGGGCGACGGTGATCCGTTCCATCGAGGATGCGCACCATGCCCCACGCCACCCGCAATGCCACGCTTTCCCTGCTCATGCGTCGCGGGCTGATGGCGCTCGCCGCGCTGGCGCTGCCCGCGCTGCTCCTCGGCGCGGTCGCGCCGAGCGCAACCGAGCCGCCGACCGCGCCGCCGCCGCCCTCGCTCGCCGGCCAGCTCCTGATCGCGCCGCCCGAGATGCGCGACCCGCGCTTCGACCACACCGTGATCCTGGTGGTGCGGCACGATAAATCGGGCGCGCTCGGGATCGTCATCAACATGCCGGCGGGCGAGCGGCCGATCGCCGAGCTCCTGGCCGCGATCGGCGAGAAGGGCGACGTCAGCGGCACGGTGCCGGTCTATGTGGGCGGGCCGGTCGAGCCCGACAGGGGGCTGGTACTGCACAGCGCCGACTATCACGCGCAGGGCACGATCGATGTCGACGGCCACGTCGCCATGACGGCGAGCGCGCAGATCCTGCGCGACATCGCGGCGAAGAACGGCCCGCAGAAGAGCCTGGTCACGTTCGGCTATGCGGGCTGGGGCGCCGGCCAGCTCGACAACGAGATGGCGCGCAATGTCTGGTACAAGGCGCCCGAGGACCCGAAGCTCGTGTTCGACGAGGACCGCGCCAAAGTGTGGGAGCGCGCCATGGCAAGGCGGACACAGGATTTGTGAGGACCGCTTCGCCGCGACCAACAGCGTCATGCCGGCCTTGTGCAGCCTTGTGCCGGGCATCCAAGTCTTCCTTCGCGGCAAAGACGTGCATGGGCGGGACAAGCGCGGCCATGACGGTGAACTATTCGCTGTTCGCCTTCAGATGCGCCAGCAGCAGCTCGCTCACGCGCTCCGGAAACTGCTCCGCCACGAAATGTCCGCCGCCGGGCAACACTTCGAACCGATACGGCGCGGCGACGAATTCCCTCGTCCCCTCCGCCGCCACGCGGCCGACCGTGTCGTCGGCGTTGCCCCAGATATAGAGGGTGGGCACGCGGATCGGGCCGAGCGGTCCGCGGATGGCGCCGCGGGCGCGGTACCAGGCGAGCGCGCCCTCCATCCCGCCCGTGTTGCCGATCACGGTGAGATGCCGCGTGGTCGCGTCGGCGGGCACGCCGTTGGCGGCGTGGCGCTCGCGCAGCCAGCGCGCATCGTCGGCGAGCACTTTTGCGCCGGCATCGGGCTCGAGAAACCAGCGATGATGGCGCGAGCGCTGCGCCTGCTCGCCGTCCGGCTGGGCGAGCGCGCGGTTGAACGCGTTGGGATGCGGCCGCGACAGCACCGTGAGGGAGGCGAGCCGCTCGGGATGCCGATCGGCGAGGCCCCACGCGATGCTGCCGCCCCAGTCGTGGCCGACCAGGTGGAAGCGGCCGCGGGTGGCGCCGCAAGCGGCGGCGACCTTCATCGCGTCGTCCATCAGGATGTCGAACGTATAGTGCGCGGGCTCGTTGGTCGGCGGCCGCGCACCGGGCGAGTAGCCGCGTTGGCTGGGCGCAACCGCGCGAAAGCCCGCGGCGGCAAGCGCCGCGATCTGGGCGTGCCAAGTGTGGAAGGACTCGGCGAACCCGTGCAGCAGCAGCACCAGCGGCCCCTCGCTGGGCCCGGCCGCGAGGGTGTCGAGCACGAGCCCGCGCGCGATCTCGATCTGGCGAATGGTGGACATGCGTTTCCTCGGATGGAGGCGGCAGCATCGCACAGGGCGTTGCGCGGATCATCGGGAGTTATCGCATGTGAGGTGAGCAAGATGCCTGCGCTCCCTCTCCCGGCAGCAGGGAGGGCCTGGGTGAGGGCCTCTGGGTGCCAGAATTGAAACTCCGAGCGGCCCTCACCTGGCTCGCTTCGCGAGCCACCCTCTCACCTGCGGGGAGAGGGAAGCGTCACCTGGCGCGGGCGGCGCGCCAGCGGCGGAAGCTGCGGCGGACCGCCCAGCCGAGCAGGAGGATCACCGGCAGCCATGGCAGTAGCGCGGCGAAGACGTAGATCAGCGTGGCGACCGACGCGAGCACGGTGTCGCCGAAATCGCTCGCCGCCCGCTTGAGCGGCCCGAGATTGGCGCCGCCGATCTCGGCGACGACGCCGTCATAGGAGATGTCGACCTTCACGGTGTCGGTGATGGTGCGCAGATAGTCGCGCTGCGCGGTCGCGGACTCGATCTCGCCCTGGATCTGCGCGAGTTCCTTCTCGATCGCCAAGAGGTCGGCGGTGGTCTTGGTCGCCGGATCCTTGAGCATGGCCTCGAGGCGGTCGCGCAGCGCGGTCTTCGCCTCGAGGCGCTTCTCCACATCGAGCAGCGGGATCGTCTTGTCCTCGGCGGCCTGCGTGTGGCTGGTGATGCGCGCCGGCGCGGCCGCCAGCGCCTTGGCGAGGGCATCGAAATTCTGCGGGCTGATGCGCGCCGTGGTGCGGGCGGAGACGCTGTTCTGGAAGCCATGCTGCAGCGAGGTGGTCAGCACCGTGCAGCCGAGCTTCTGGCATTCGTCGAGATTGCGGCGCTGCACCGCCTCGACCTGATCGCTCGGCAGGCTCAGCTCGAACGTGTGGGTGACGGCGAGCTTAGCCGGCGCGTTCGCCGGGGCGGCTTGGGCCGAGAAGCTCCCGCCGTCGAAGGCGAGGACGGCGTGTGGCGGGGGCGCGGCCGCCTGCCGCTGGTCGGCCAGATGGAGCGACGTGTATCGCATCTGGTCGCTCGAGGAATTGCGCGAGCAGTCCGCCAGCGCCACTGCGGCGAACGCGATGGCCGCGCCGAGCGCGGCCTTGGCAAAACGGTTGGTCATGGATGATGTCCCCGTGCAATGCAGCCAGGGAACCGAGGCTTCGCGGGCGTTGTGCGGAGGTCGTGTGGCATTGCTGTGGACACTGGATGGCGCGATATTGATGGGCGTGCGGCCGGATGGCTGACGCGCGCATGCGCGCCGGCAAGCCGAGCTTGCGCATGGCGGGCGATTTGCAAATCATGATGCGCGGCGGCGCCCCGCTCTCCGACATTCGCGACCGAAAAAACATCGAAGGCGATCGAGCGAACCCCAGCAATGACCATCGATACGGAAGCAAATCATGAGCCCGCAGCGGCAACCCGCGACAAGGCGCCTGCCTTCCGCCTCGAGGAGGCGACGATCGACGACCTGCATGCGGCGATCCGGGAGGGACGCGCGACCTGCGTGTCGGTGGTCGAGCACTATCTGGCGCGCGTGCGCGCCTACAACGGCGTCGCGAGCCTGCTGGTGACACCGGACGGCGCGCCGGTCGCGCCGGCGACGGGCGCGGTGCGCGGCGGCGCGCCGCTGCCTTTTCCGACCGAGACCGTGAAGGCGTCGAGCTTCATTCCCGATATCGACAAGCACAAGGGCACGCCGCTCGAGTACGGCCGCATGGAGCCGACCGCATCGGACCCGAACGTGGTGCAGCAGTTCGGCATGATCGTCGGCGTCCCCAACGGAACGCAGCTCAATGCGCTCGGCACGCTCAACATCCGCGGCGAGCGTTCGGTCACGTGCCGCGGCGATTTCGACCGTCATCCCTCGCTCGGGCCACTGCCGCCCGGCGCGCCTCCCGTGTGCGAGCATTTCCGCCGCTTCCCCGACGCGCGCGAACGCGCCGCCGAGCTCGACGCGCAATATGGCCGCAACCCCGACCTCGAGAGGATGCCGATGTACGGCGTCGTCTTCTCGTTCAAGGACCCGTTCGACACCAAGGACATGCGCTCGACGGGCGGGGGCGACGCGCATTACGACATCGATTTTCCCGCGCGCGACCACGTGCTGGTCGAGCAGCTGCGGAAAAAGGGCGCGATCATCTTCGCCAAGGCGGTCAACACCGAGTACAATGGCCGCGCGGGCGATCCGGGCGGGCGGCACAAGCCGGAAAAAGTGCTCGCCTCGACGCTCGGCTATCAGCGCAGCACCTGGGCGGGCAACCCGGCGAACCCGTACGACACGCGGCGCGCGGCCTCACTCGGCTCGAGCTCGGGCTCGGGCGTCTCGGTCTCGGCCAACCTGGTGATGGCGAGCCTCGGCGAGGAGACACGCGCCTCCTGCCGCGGGCCGTCGAACCACAACGCGGTCGCGCTGCTGTTGCCGCACAAGGCCATGCTCGGCTTCGACGGCGGCGCGATCGGCGCCGACATCTATTGCGACCGCAGCGGCATCCATGCGCGGCGCATCGAGGACTGCGCAAAAATCCTCGATGCGCTGAGGGATCCCGTCGAAGGCTACTATGACCCGCGCGATCCGTTCACGACGGTGCCGCGCTCGTCGGTGTTGCCATCCTATGCGGGCCATGCGCGCGGCGCCGGCGCGGCGGGCGCGCTCAAGGGCATGCGTCTCGGCGTCATCCGCGAGTCGATGCTGATCCCGCCGGGCTCGAAGACCGAGGAGCCGATCGTGACGGCGGCGGCACGCGAGATCAAATCGATGCTCGGCGAGCGGCTCGGCGCGACACTGGTGGAATCCTCCGATCCGCTATGGCGGCGCGATCCAGACTGCGAGGCGATGACGACCGATTTCCGCCGCGCGCTGGCGCGGCTGGTGCCGGTGTTCATGCCCGACCTGCTGTTTCGCCTGCGCCGCGACGGCACGCCGCTATTTCGGGAATTCGCCGCCGCGATCGTGCCGACCGAGTTCGCGCCGGGAAAAATCTTCGGCAGCGGCCGGCTGACGCCGATCGACTATTGCGTCGAGCTCGCCGAGGGGCGCATTGCGGCGCCGATCAACCTCGACCTCGCCACCGTGCAGCAGCAGGAGCTCGCGATGGCGTTCCGCTTCCACATTCCGCAGTACCTGACGCGGCGTGCCGCCGACTGGAAGGCGCTCGGCTTCACCGAGACGCTGATCGATTTTGCGGCGCTCAATGCGCGCTCGAAGTTCTGGGGCGACGACCAGCGCGCCGCCTTCAAGAACTGGGAGGAGGTGGCCGATCCGCGCAATCCCCTCGCCGGCCGCCAGGGCGTCAACGAGCGCATCATGCTGCGCGAGCTTTTGCGCCGCGTCGACATGATGGTGATCCTGGAGAACAAGCTCGATGCGCTGGTGCGCCTGCACACGCCGTGGCCGCCGGGGCTGATCGGCTGGCCGCACCAGTACGACATTCCGAGCAACCTCGCGCCGGAGTCGCTGAGCGGTCCGAATGCCGGGCTGAGCGAGGTGCTGATCCCCGCCGGTTATGTGACGACGGCGTATGACCCGGTGTTCGCGCTCAGCGCCGACGGCACGCGCTACGTCTCCCAGCCCTCCAACACGCCGACGACGATCCCCGCGCCCGGCCTGCCGTTCTCGTTGGTGTTTCGCGCCGAGCCTGGCCGTGAGGATGTGCTGCTGCGGACCGCATCGTCCTACGAGGCGGCGTCGCGGCGCCGCATTCCGCCACCGCGGTTCGGGCCGCTTCCGTAGACCGCATGGGGGCGCGCGGTGCTGTAATGCTGGGATGGTCTTGCCCCGGATTGCGGCGCTGCGCGACGCGCCTCCATCCGGGCTACAGGGTCACCACTTCGCCGCGCGTTTTTCGGCGAACGACGCCAGCCCCTCCGCCGCCTCTTTGCCCCGCCGCTTGTCCGCATGCGCCTCGACCAGCGCGTCGAACGCCCCTGCGTCCACATCGCCCCACGCGAAGCCGAGCGCCTGCGCCTTGGTCTCGCGGATCGCGTCGGGCCCGTTGGCGAGCAGATGGTCCACCATCCGGGTGCCCGCCGCCGCAAGCTCGGCGGCTGGCACGACCTCGTGCACGAGTCCGATGCGGCGCGCTTCCGCAGCACCGAAGCGCTCGCCGGTGAGCGCATAGCGGCGCAACTGGCGCACGCCGATCGCGTCGTTGAGCTGCGGGATGATGATCGCGGCGGTGAGGCCCCAGCGCACCTCGGCGATCGAGAACATGGCGTTGTCCGCCGCGATCACCACGTCGCAGGCCGCGACCAGCCCGGTGCCGCCGCCGAAGCACCCGCCCTGCACCAGAGCGACGGTCGGCACCGGCGCGGCGTTGAGCCGCCGGATCGCGGTCGCGGTCGCGCGCGAGACGCGGATATTCTCCTCGCGCGAGGACTGGCGCACCGCGTCGATCCAGCCGAGGTCAGCGCCGGCCTGGAAATGGCGGCCGTTGCCGGTGATCACCACGGCGCGCAGCCGCGCGATCTTGCCGAAGGCGTCGAGCGCCGCGAGCAGGCCGTCGATCAGGCCGCCGTCATAGGCGTTGTTGACCTCCGGACGGTTGAGCGCGAGATGCGCGACCGCGCGCTCGTCCACGCGCCACAGCACAGGTCCCGTCAGCTGCGCCTCGCTCATGTCGATCTCCCGTCGGGCAAAGCGGCCGCTCGCCGCCCACCCGCGATGGTACATCAACCTGGCCGACAAAATTCAACCGGCCGCGGCAGGCGTGAGCGCCGCCGCAGCCGGTTCGCAGATCAGCGTTCGATCGACGAGTTAGTGCATGAAGATCATCAGCAGGATGATGATCGGGATCGGCACGCCAATCAGCCACAGCAGGATCGGGCCCATCGTCTTGTCCTTTCGTTCCTCTAGCCTTTTGCCGTTTGCGCGTCGTCGCTTGTGCTCAGAGCGCGGCGCGGTCGCGCACCTGGCCGCCTTCGATCGCCGCAAGGCTTGCCGCCAGCGCGCCGGCGAACAGGGCGGCGGTGAACCAGAGTGCGAGCTTGGCGGCGCCGCTGCGCGCCTTGTCGAGGTCGGATTTCGCCTGCGTGAGCACGTCCGTCACGCGCTTGTCGGCGTCGGCCTTGGACAAGCCGGTACGGGCGGATACGAGCTGCGCCACGTAGGCGCGGTCGGATGCCGACAGGTCGGATTTGTCGCGTAGGCTGCGCAACAGCAGGCGCGAGACCTCGGCGCGATCAGCCGCCGTTGCCGCTGAAGCGGTCGTCGCCGCGGTGGTGGGGGCAGGTGCGGGCGCGGTTGCAGCCGTGCCGCCCGGCGCGGTCGCGGGGGCTGGTGCGGTGGCGGCCGTCGCTGCTGCGGTATCGTTCGTCGGCGCCGGGCGGAAGAGCTCGTCGACGTAGATCGCGACCGGGCTCGCATCGGCCGAGGAGCGCTGAGCAAGACCGGCGCTGACGCCGGAAACGAGCGCGGTGCCGGCGGTGCCGAGCGCCGCGGCGCTCACCACGATGGCGACAGCCCACGAGATGAAACCGTGCGCGGTGTCGCGGAAGTAGGCCTCGTCGGCGTGCACCCCGATCGAGCGGGTGCACAGGCGGCCGGCCAGATAGCCGCCGACGGTGGATGCGAGCATCGCGATGACAATGAAATAGATGCCGGTCCCGATGCTGAAGGTGGTGGACGAAACGCCTGAGCTCGCCCAGGGCGAGACCGCGGAAAAACCCATGCCGGCGCCGAACGCGATGAGCAACAGGGTAAGCGCCCCGTTGGCGAAGCCGCCAGCGATCACCGCGCCCCACGAGATGGCGGCGCGTGGCGCCGCCGCGGATTCAATTAGATCGGATTCTGCCGCCACGATGGAAACGTCGGCTGCTCTCACGTCGGTCATGGTGCGTCCTCGGCTGCGCATCGGTTGCCGCTCGGCTCATGCCGTCGGTCATCCGTCTTAATCACAGAATTGGCCAGATTGTTCCCGCGATTGAACCCAAGAAACTTTTGCGGTGCGGCATGGCCCGGCTGTGACCTCGATGGAACTGAGTTCCGCTCGTGACGTTGTCGTCGGCATTTGGCAATTCGAGAGGAGCGACTCATGGGTCTCGGACGCGGTCTGCTGCTTTGGCTGTTGGGCGTGCCATTACCTATCGTGATTCTGCTGGCTTTGTTCTGGCACCATTGAGCAACACCTATCCATACCGGCATGCGCGGCGACACCGGGCTTTGCCGGCGTGGCTGCGTCCAGCTAATTGTGTGCTTTAATCGTTTTGGGTGAGGCGGGGCGGTTTTCTCCAGCCGGATCGTCATAAAGCAAGAGCCCGGCTTGCACCGGGCTCTTGCCGCGCCTTAAGGCTTTTGCCGCTTATTTGTTGTAGTCGAACTGCGGCATGGCCTTGAGCTGATCCTTCGTGGCGTTGAACACGGCATGGTCCGGATAGGTGGCCGGGCCGCTACGCGAGCCAGTCGAGGCCGAGCCGGTGGTGTTGCTCGGACGCGAGGTGGCGGGGCGCGAGCTCGCCGGCGGCGCCGATGACGACGAGGAGGTGCTGGAAACCGGTTCGTTGCTCCACTTCAGCTCCGAGAACTTCACCGCGACGTCGCGCTCGCCCATGCCGAGGAAGCCGCCGACGCCGATGACGACTGACTTGATGGTGCCTTCCTTGTCGACCATGAGCTGCACGATCGAGCCGATCTTTTCGTTCTTGTCATTGTAGACGTTCAGGCCGATGAGCTTCGACCCTTGCCAGAGGCCCGAGGCAGAGGCGCTCTCCTCATGGGTCGCCGAGCTCGTCGTGCTCGACGACGTTTGCGCGAACGCCGGCGCCGCGATCAACGCCGAGCCGAGGGCGGCTGCGGCGAAAAATTTCGAAAGCATCGTCATCCTCCTGCGATGTTTACTTCCAGACCGGATAACTCGCAGGCGGCGGAACGGTTCGGGCGCGCGCCACAACAAGGTCGTGATCCGACCACGTTGCGCCCATGACACCCTCAGTAAGACACGTTCAGGTTGTATCGGCCCGCGGGCGGTCTCGCATGTGCGAGACAGGGATGTACTGTGGCGCCCCGAGGTGGGTGCCGATCGGCCACTCGCGCAATGGCTCTAAGCCGGGGCGGCAATCACTCCAGGTAGTCTAAAACGCCGGGCCTGCCCTTCAGATTGCGTTGACCAGCCCTGCGTGGAAGGCCTTCACAAGGGGCCATCCGGTATGTGACAAAAGGGGGGTGGGATTAACCCGGGACTGGAAAAAGCACGGGAAAACCGCAAGGGGAGCGAGCGTGAGTAAGACCAAATCGACCAGGCGCAATAACCGTTCCAATCAAAGCAGATCGAAGAAGTCGACGCGTCGGAAGTATACGCCGCGCGCGGTCTCCCTGAAGGCGGCCGCTTGGTACGCCAAGGCCTCGGAATCCTTCGCCATCAAGGCCGCCCGGCCCTAGGCTGGCTGTCCGGGATGCCTGCGGGCCGGGGGGCTCCGCCGCACCCATCCGCCTGACCCCGCCCGGTAGGCCGCACCCCGCGGCCCGGGCGGCGCACTTCAGCCGCCGCAGTGGCGCCGGGACGCCGTTGCCTTTCCCGTAGGCAATCGACAGAACGGTCGCGAAGCGCCGGCTCGCGCCTCTTGTGACCTTGCCGGGCCTGTCTGCTGCGCGCCCCGCCGCGGTTGTAGCGGCGCCTCTTGCATTAAATCTTTGCGGATGGGAGGCACGGATTTGCTTCCACACGTGGACTTGTCCGCAGGGATGCGCGAGCGTCTGCGCGCCGCCGCGCGACGAGCCGCGAAACGGGAGGGTGATCGATGGAAAGCCGACTGAAATATTGGACCGTTGCGCCGGAAGCGGTCAAACGCATGGCGCATCTCAATTCCTATCTGCAGGAGGCGAGCATCGAGACGGGCCTGCGCCACCTTGTGCTGTTGCGGGTCTCTCAGATCAACGGTTGTGCCTATTGCGTCGACCTTCACAGCCATGAGGCGCTGCGCGACGGCGAGAAGGCGCAGCGCCTGCACCTGCTCGTGGTGTGGCGGGAGACGGACCTCTTCTCGCCGCGCGAGAAGGCGGCGCTCGCCTATGCGGAAAGCGTGACGCTCGTTGCCGAGACCCACGTGCCGGACGCCGACTATCAGGAAGCCGCGCGGCACTTCAATGAGCACGAGCTCGTCGACCTCACGTTGCTGATCGCGACCATGAACGCATGGAACAGGATGGCGATCAGCTTCCGCCGCCCGCCGGGCGTGCGGCGGTCCGAGCCGGCGGCATAGCGCCGGCCGTCGCGGTTTCTTTCGGCCCTCTTCGCGAGCTTTTCCGGCGTTTGTCCGAGCGCGAAAGCGTGCGGAAACAAAGCGCGGGAAAATCGCCGGCGAATACCAATCGCCGCAATCCGGATACGTGCGATTGGCGCAAACGCATCCGGCGCGATCAAGCGCAGGGTTCGGGCGGTGCCTATGCGTCGGCCCGGCACTACACCTCGCCCCGGCATGTCCCACGTGGGCCGTATGCGTCGAGCTCGCGCGAGCCGAACCTCGGCCTACAGGCCTACAGCCACGTCGGGCTCATCAACTCGGCGCTGAGCCTGTGCCGCGACGTCGGCCCGGTCGTGCCGAGGCGCCGGGCGAGCCGGCGCCCGCGGAGGCGGAGTGATGACGACTTTCAGCTTCAAGGCATGAGCTAACTAACGAACCGCCGCGCGGATCGAGCGACAGGAGCGCTGGTCGCGCTCGCGTTTTTCCCGCCATTTCGGCCCCGGGCCGCGCATGTAATGCAGCTCCGGCTGGTAGCGATCACGCGACGATCCGGTGAGCCGGCGCCAGCGCCATCGTCCCGGACCGACGCCGTATGACGGCGGGTGTTTCGCGAACAGGACAGTGCAGACGTAAGAACGGGTCATTGCGCTCATGGTTACGCCCCATGATTTCTCGATGCGCATATGCAGGCGGCATGCCAGCGAGGCTGTGCCGATATTTTGAGTAAACGCCCAGCGGCACGCTGCGTTCGCTCCGTCCGGTGCGGCGTTTCTGTTCCGGCTTGGAGCAGGGGACGCGAATCTCGTCCGGAATGGGACACTCATCGCACGTTCGCGCCGCGACTCGCGCGAGCCCGGGACCGATCACCGCAGCCGGCCGCCTTCTTTCCTCGTTCACCGACCGAAAGCGCAGTCGCCGGCAACTGCTGGCAACTCAATGACAGAGTATCGGCACCCTCACCTGAAGCCGCTCGCCAAGCGCGCCCCCATGGCGCCATAGCGAGCGAGCGGCTTCGCCGCTGCCAGCAATGACAGCACCTCACCAAAGTGTTACCCATCTGACCGGAAGAAACCGTAACCCATGTGTCCGGAAAGGACCGAAGCGTCTCGGTGCCGGCTAAGGGATTCGAACCCCTGACCCCGTGATTACAAATCACGTGCTCTACCAGCTGAGCTAAGCCGGCTCGGGCGCAGAGCTAGCAGCCGGACGGCGATACGACAAGCGCAGCCGCCAAGCCGGCCGCGGACGCGATCCACCGACGCCATTGGTACGGCCGGGACACTTCGGCGCTCACCGCGAGCAAGAAGCCCCGCCGAAGCGGGGCTTCGAGGTCGAAGCATCGGCTGGGTTGGCGCTGCGCCTCAGATGTTGTCGATCTTCACGTCCTTCGTCTCCGGCAGGAAGAGCAGGCCGACGAAGAAGCTCATCGCGGCGATGACGATCGGGTACCACAGGCCCGAATAGATGTTGCCGGTCGCCGCCACGATCGCGAACACGGTCGCCGGCAGGAAGCCGCCGAACCAGCCGTTGCCGATGTGATAGGGCAGCGACAGGCCGCTGTAGCGGATGCGGGTCGGGAACAGCTCGACCAGCCAGGCCGCGATCGGGCCGTACACCATGGTCACGTAGACGACCAGGATCACCAGCAGCAGCAGCGTCATCGGATAGTTGATGTCGTTGGGATCGGCGCTCGCCGGATAGCCGTGCTGCTTCACGGCCGCCGCGATCGCGGCCGCGAGGTTGGGCGTGTCGGCGGCGATCGTCTGGCTGCCGATCTGCACGCTCGCCTTGGTGCCGGCGGGCGCCGTGACCTGGCTGTAGTTGGCCGAGAGACCGACCAGCGCGGCCTTGATGGTGTCGCAGCCGGTGGTGAACTTTTCGGTGCCCGTCGCCTTGAACTGGAACGAGCATTCGGCCGGGTCGGTCGTAAGCGTGATCGGCGCGCTGGCGAGTGCTTTCTCGAGCTTCGGGTTGGCGAAGTGCGTGAGCCCGCCGAAGATGTGCATGTAGGTGAGCGCTGCGAGCGCGAAGCCGGCGAGCATGATCGGCTTGCGGCCGATGCGGTCCGACAGCGCGCCGAAGACGATGAAGAACGGCGTGCCGATCGCGAGCGCGAGCGCGATCAGGATTTGCGCCGTGACACCAGGCACCTTCAGGGTCTGGGTGAGGAAGAACAGGGCATAGAACTGTCCGCCGTACCACACGACCGCCTCGCCGGCCGTCGCCCCGAGGAGCGCGAGGATCGCGATCTTGAGATTGCTCCATTGCCCGAACGCCTCGCCGAGCGGACGCTTGGAGCCTTTTCCCTCTGCCTTCATGCGCTGGAACAGCGGCGATTCGTTGAGCTTCAGCCGGATCCAGATCGAGACCGCGAGCAGGACCGCGGAGGCGAGGAACGGAATGCGCCAGCCCCAGTCGGCGAAATCCTTCTCCCCCATGGCGGTGCGGATGGCGAGGATCAGCAGCAGCGCCATCAGCAGGCCGACGGTCGCGGTGGTCTGGATCCACGACGTGTAAAAGCCGCGCTTGCGCGGCGGGGCATGCTCGGCGACGTAGATCGCGGCGCCACCGTATTCGCCGCCGAGCGCGAGGCCCTGCACGAGACGCAGGGCGATCAGCACGATCGGCGCCGCGACGCCCCATGACGCGTAGGTCGGCAGGACGCCGATGAAGAACGTGCCCGCGCCCATCAGCGTCATGGTGATGAGGAAGGTGTATTTGCGCCCCGTAAGATCGCCGAGCCGGCCGAAGATCAGCGCGCCGAACGGGCGCACCGCGAACCCGGCGGCGAAGATCAGCAGCAGCAGGATGAACGAGATCGACGGGTTGACGCCGGACAGGAATTTGCCCGCCAGGATCGCGTAAAGCGTTCCGAAGATATAGAAGTCGTACCACTCGAACACGGTGCCGAGCGATGATGCGAAGATGACGAGACGTTCTTCGCCCGTCATGCCCCCCGAACGCGTTTCGGGCGGCACTGTCGTTGACAGTGTAGCCATGGTGTTTCTCCCCGTGACGGCGCTTTGCGCGCCGGATCGCGCGCCTCCGCACGGCGAGCGACCATGGGACGCGATGTTAGTGGGCAGCGCGAGCCCGCGTAAAGCGCAGATGATCCCGAAAGCGTGCGCAAGTCGTCGTAGGTCTAAAGTTGCAGGCAGCCGTGCTGCGTCGCACTCGCGGCACGGTAAGCCGGCTGTTTCCCTATCGGCTTTGCGGCGCAGCAAGAGCTGGTATCGTTCGCTCGCCTGCTGCGGCGGGCGTCCGCGTAACCCGCCAATAAATCCGGGTTAATGTTGTTTGTTGATTTCCTTTTCGCGTCGCATCCCGCGCCAGGCTTTAGGCCCTAAAATCGGCGTTGAAGCCACTGTGAGCATCGCCTCCGGAGACGGGCATGCGGGTGCACCGCAAAATCCAATTCGCGCTTCTTCTCGGTCTGCTGGCCGCCGCGCCGCCCCTCGCACGCGCCGACAACGAGCCCGTGATCGTGGTGCCGGGCCGCCCCGGCGTGCCCGTCATGATGTACGGCCACGACGTCTCCGGCGCCGTGATCGAGGGCGAGTGGGGCCTCAATCGGCCGGGTGTGGTGGCGCCGACCGTGATCATGCCGTATTGGCCGCCGCCCTATCAGGGAATCTATGAGCCTGCCGAGCCGTATTTTCCGATGACCGGTCACAAGCCGCCGGTGGGCCGGCTCGAGATCAAGCCGGCGCCGAACCGCCGGCTGCCTCGCCCGGCGCAACGCTATTACCGCGAATGGCACAGCGAGTCCGAGCCGTCGCCGGCGACGCTGCCGATGCCGTTGTCGCCGCCCATCATCGTCGCGCCGCAGGTGACGCCGATGCGGCGCGACGCGCCCCCGGCACCGCCGCACGCGCCGTAACTCGTCGAATGAATTGGATTGGCCCCTCGCACCGGTCATGACAGCTATTGATACGGTCGAGAGGCAAGCAGCGGAGAGTCACATGCGCATTCTCTATCTCGCGGCGGCCGCCTTCACGCTCGTCGCCACCCAGGCAGCAGCCGGCGGCTGTTGCGACGGCTACTACGGCCGGGACGCGATCGAGCCCATCCGCCATGTATTTGCGCCGCCGGCCGATCAGGTCGATCAGGTCTATGTCGTGAATCAGGGGCCGGTGCTGTCAGGAGCGGGCATCTACACCTATACCAACCCGTGGGTGCCGAGCATCGCGCTTCCCCCGTATCCGCGCGACGCGGTCTTTCCCTATGTGCGACATTCGCCGCGCCGCTGGTGCCCGGGTTGCGGCGGATTCGCGTCCTTCGAGCCGCCCCTGTATTGGCGCACGACTTGGCGCGCGCGCCATCACGGCTGGTGACACCGTATGACGCGCGCCTAAGCGGCGTCGCGTCCCGCCTTGGCGTCGAGCATGCCGGCATCGACCAGCGCGCCGCGGATGCGCTCGATCTCCGCGCGGCCGAGCTTCACCAGCGGCGGGCGCACGACCGCGCGGGGCAGGCGGCCGAGCAGCACCAGGGCCTCCTTCATGCGGTTGTGCATGTCGGCCCAAGGGTCGGCATAGAAGACCTTTGCGAGCGGATAGATGCGATCGTTGAGTGCGCGCGCGGCGGCGAGATCGTTGCGCTGCACGGCAGCGAAGAGCTGCGATTGCAGGTCGGCGATCACGCTGCCGCTGCCGGAGAGCAGCCCATTGCAGCCGAGCACGAGCGAGGAAAAGAGCCAGGCGCTGTGGGTGGTGAGCACGTTCACGCGCCGAGAAAGGTTCTGCAGGAGACGAATATGCATCTCGTGCTGCGGCACGCTGCCGGCCCAGTCCTTGATCGCGCGGATGGTCGGCACCTGCTCGCACATCTTGAGCAGCGTCTCGCGCGGATAGCCCTGCCCGGTCGCGAGCGGATATTGGAACACGATGATCGGCAAGTCGCTCACGTCGGCGATGCGCTTGAAATGGGCGAGCGCCATCTCGGGCGACTGGCCGAGCGTGAACGGCGCCGGCGGGAAGACGAGGAGCGCGGAGGCGCCGCCTTCGTTCGCCATACGGGCGATGCGCGCCGCCTCGATGCTGCCGTCCGCCCAGATGCCGTTGACGATCGGCAGCTTGTCCCCGATCTCGTCCTGCGCGATCGCGAGCACGCGGCGCTGCTCGTCGAAGGTGCAGGATGCGACCTCGGTCGAATGCGCGTTGATGGTGATGGCGGAAAGGCCCGGCACCGCCACGACGTCGCGCAGGTGGCGGCGGAAGCTCTTCTCGTCGATCGAAAGGTCGTCGTGGAACGGCAGCAGCACAGCCGGAATGACGCCGTGGGGCATATAGGTCGGGTGGCGGGGCATCGGGAACCTCGTAGCTCGTTTCGTCATATTATATGCCGCGAGTAGCGAATGGCGAGTAGCGAATAGGGGAGGCGGAACGGGTGTCCGGTTCGTTGGTCGCTACCCCGCCGTCGCGCCCTTTGCCTTCTGCATCGCCTTCCACACCTTCTCGGGCGTCGCCGGCATCTGCACGTACTCGGCACCGATGTGTGCCATCGCGTTGTTCACGGCATTCATCACCGAGGCGAGCGCGCCCACCGTGCCGGATTCGCCCGCGCCTTTGACGCCGAGCGGGTTGAGCTTGGTCGGCACCTCGTTCTCGCCGAGCCGGAAGTCGCAGAAGTCGTGCGCGCGCGGCATCGCGTAATCCATGAACGAGCCGGACACGACCTGGCCGGAGCCGTCGTAGACCATGCTCTCCATGAGCGCCTGGCCGACGCCCATGGCGACGCCGCCGTGCAGCTGTCCCTCGACCAGCAGCGGATTGATCATGTGGCCGACGTCGTCGACCGCGGTGTAGCGCACGAGCGCGACCTCGCCGCTCTCCTGGTCGATCTCGACCTCGCTGATATGGCAGCCATTCGGGTAAGTGCGCTGGCCGCCGTCGAAGGTGCCGGTCTCATAGAGGCCGGGCTCGACGCCCTTGGGCAGCTTCGCCGGCACGAAGGCGTCGCGGGCGACGGCGGCGAGATCGACCGTCCTGTCGGTGCCGGCGACCGCGAACCTGCCGTTCCTGAACTCGATGTCGTGCTCGCCGGCCTCGAGCATGTGCGCCGCGATTTTGGCTCCCTTGGCGATGATCTTGTCGGCCGCCATCAGCATGGCGGTGCCGGCGCACGCCGTCGAGCGCGAGCCGAACGTGCCGGTGCCGATCATGATCTGGTCGGTATCGCCGAACTTGAACGCGATGCGCCCCGGGTCGACCCCGAACTTGTCCGCGATGATCTGGCGGAAGGTGGTCTGGTGGCCCTGACCGTGATCGTGCGTGCCGACCAGCACGGTCAGCGTCCCGGTCGGATCGAAACGGATCTCGGCATGCTCGATCAGGCCGGCATTGGAGGCCTCGACGGTCGAGGCGATTCCGAGCCCGCGCAGCTTGCCGCGCTTTTCCGACTCGGCGCGGCGTTTGGTGAAGCCCGCATAGTCGGCGAGCTCGAGGCAATCCTCGAGGTTCTTGCCGAAGTCGCCGCAGTCATAGGTGTAGACCAGCGCGGTCTTGTACGGCATGGCGGCGGCCGGGATCATGTTGCGCCGGCGCAGCTCGGCGGGGTCGATCTTCAATTCGCGTGCCGCGAGATCGACGAGCGTCTCCAGCACATAGGCGGCTTCCGGCCGGCCGGCGCCTCGGTAGGGGCCGGTGAGCATCGTGTTGGTGAGCACGCCGTTGACCTCGACATGGGCGGCCGGGATCACGTAGGTGCCGGCGAGCACGCCGATATTGTTGGTGGGCGGGCCGGCGCTGCGATCGGCGTGATAGTAGGCGCCGATGTTCGCGAAAGTGCGGGCGCGGAATCCGACGAACTTGCCGTCGGCGTCGAGGCCGAGCTCGGCCTCGGTGATGTTGTCGCGGCAGTGCTCGTCGGACAACAGGCTTTCGCTGCGCTCGCCCACCCATTTCACCGGCGCGCCCGTGAGCTTCGCGGCGAGGCAACACAATATATATTCGGGGTAGAGCCCGCCCTTCATGCCGAAGCCGCCGCCGACGTTCTCGGCGATCACGCGAATCTTCGTCTCTGGCACCCTGAAGACATCGGCGGCGAGGAAGCGGCGGAACTGATGCGGCCCCTGCGCGGTCACCCGCAGAGTGAGGCGGCCGTCGCGGGCATCGTATTCGGCGAGCGCGCCGCGCGGCTCCATCGAGTTGGTGGTGAGCCGGTTGATGCGCATCGTGTGCTTGATCACGTGCGCCGCCTTGGCGATCGCGGCATCGGCCGCGGCCTTGTTGCCGGCCTCATGGACGAAGGCGATATTGTCCGGGCACTTGTCGTAGAGCGCGTGCGCGCCGGGCTTGGTCGCTTCCTCCAGCGTCGGCACCGCCGGCAGCATCTCGTAGTCGACCGCGATCGCCTCGGCCGCGTCCTTCGCCTGGTCGAGCGTTTGCGCCGCCACGAAGGCGACCGGCTCGCCGATGAAGCGGACGATGTCGCGCGCAAGCGCGAGCTGCGAGCAGCCGAAGGCCGGCGCCCCACCATGCCGCTTGCGCGGCTGGTTGGGCTTCTGCGTGCCGAGGGCCATCACGGCGGGGTCGTTGCCCGCGAGCGCCAGCACCACGCCGGGCATCTGGCGCACCGCCGCGACATCGATCGAGCGGATGCGCGCATGGGCGTGCGGCGAGCGCAGCACGTAGGCGCGCAGGAGCCCGACCTGCGCGACGTCGTCGACATAGCGGCCGGCACCCCGCAGCAGGTAGGGATCCTCCTCCCGCGGTACCGATTGCCCAACCCCGTATTCACCCATGATTCCTGTCCTTCAAGCCAAGTGGTTATCAGTGCCGATTATTTGCCGCTGCCGTCCGCGGCCGGTCGAACCTCCGCGGTGATTGGCCCGACACAGAGGGTCAAATCCGGGTCGGTGTTCATGGCAGCCGCCGGGGTTCATGCGTCGCGGGCCGATTCTGCGGCCGCGGGATCGACATTTGGCGCATTCCTGTCGCCATGTTGCATCTTTGCCACGGTGGCCGGCATGTGGGGTGGTCGAATTCCATGTGTTGATTGATGGAGTTAGTTGGTAAAGGCCCAATCGGTTCTGCCTCGACGCGGAAATGCTTGCGGAACAAAGGGTTTCGGGGGCATTTTAGTGTCGGTGGTTCGGGCCAACGAGCCATAACCCGCCAGTGACCTGCAGGCCAGAGGAGGGTGCCTGCACGGTATTTTGATACAGACGAAATCCTCCTAAACTCTTGTCCATGTGTTTGAACCTCCGTCCAGACCCCTGCGACTAACTTCGTGAGCCGAACCGTTGAGCGCGAACCAGGCGACCTCGGATGAAGTCCTGATCGGCAGGATCGCTAAAGGCGATCGGCTCGCGATGCAGGTGCTGTTCGCCCGGCATCATGTGCGCGTGTACCGGTTCGTACTGCGTCTCGTGGGGAATCCTACGGTAGCCGAAGACTTGATCAGTGACGTGTTCCTGGACGTGTGGCGCCAGGCTGACAAGTTCGAGGGACGCAGTGCGGTATCGACCTGGATGCTGGCCATCGCCCGGTTCAAGGCGTTGTCGGCTCTGCGGAAGAAGCCGGATGAGGAGCTGGACGACGAGACCGCGGAGACCATCGAGGATACGTCCGACAATCCCGAGGTCACGCTGGAGAAGAAGGACAAGAGTGCGGTGTTGCGGCAGTGCCTGGAGAAGCTCTCGCCGGAACACAGGGAAATCATCGATCTGGTCTACTACCACGAGAAGTCCGTGGAGGAAGTGGCCGAGATCGTCGGTATCCCCGAGAACACCGTGAAAACGCGGATGTTCTACGCGCGCAAGAAGCTGGCGGAGCTGCTGCAGGCAGCTGGAGTCGAAAGAGGTTGGCCATGAACCAGATGAGCGAAAAGGTGGATGACCGCGAGGAGATCGAGAGCCTCCTGCCGTGGCATGCCGCCGGCACGCTGAGCCGCCGCG
Organism: Xanthobacteraceae bacterium; assembly: GCA_035293985.1. Lineage (GTDB taxonomy): Bacteria > Pseudomonadota > Alphaproteobacteria > Rhizobiales > Xanthobacteraceae > JAVDCA01. The sequence continues at coordinate 264,380 of DATGLS010000032.1, read as the reverse complement.
ACGCCGAGCGCGTCGAGCGGGCGCTCGCGGGCGACCAGGAGCTTGCGCGCCGCTTCGAGCTGGTGCGCGAGGAGCTGGGCGAGACGATCCACCTCAACGAGAGCCTCGGCGCCCCGTCGGCGCGCGCGATGGAGAAGCTGTTTGCCGCGATCGACGCCGAGGGCGCGACCAAGCGCAGGCCGGGCTTCGCCTTCGACCTGCGCACCAAGGTGGCGGAGTTCCTTTCGGCCTTCGCGCCCCGCACGCTCGCTTACGCGAGCGGCGTCGCCGCCCTGGTGATCCTGCTGCAGGCCGGCGTGATTGGTGACTTGGTCATCAACAAGCCGACGCGCACGTCTGAGCTCGCCTCGATCGACCCGAACGCGAAGGTCAAGAGCGTCGATTTCTTCATGATCTTCTCGCCGCAGATCACCACCGAGCAGCTGACCAACTTCCTGCACACCAACAAGGGCAGGATCGTCGACGGCCCGAAGGGCGGCTCGACCTATCAGGTGCGCTTCGAAGCGGACGGCAAGCCCACGGACGAGATCGCCCGCCTGAAGAAAGTGATGACCGAGAACCGCAATATCGTCCGCTCCGAGCTCGAAGTCGGCAATTGATCGGCCTGAGCGACCGCAAACCATCCGATCTGTGGCCGGGCGGCGCCCGGCCACAGTCATTTTTGCGCTGCCCGCCCTCGTTCGGCGTCGCCCGGTAAACGCGGCAAACGCCTTGAATCCGTCACCAAAGCGGCGAAAATCGAGCCGGGTGGATCGGAGGCTAGACTATGTGCCATGAGTCCGTCCGTTTTGCCCGCACGGGGGCGCGCCGAGCGTTCGCGCGAGGCGCGCGCTGGGTTGCGGCCTTCCTTCCATTCCTCCTGATCGGCGGCGTTGCCCAGGCGGCCTTCCTGGGGGCGGATATCGGCCCGCACATCGCACCCTCGATCGGGCCGCGCGCCCCGACCATCAACTCGGTCGGACCGCGGTTCGATCCCTCGTTCCACGGCCCCCCGCGTGGCGGCGGCAATGGCGTGAGCAACCCCGGCGGCAACAACAACGGAAACAACGCGAGCGGCAACCACAACCCCGGCACGCGCACCACCACGCGCAAGACGCAGACGCTGACCCGCCGCAACCTCGATGAGGGCGTGCCCCCGCCCAACGAGCACCGCTACGTCCCCGACCAGGTCATAATCGAGATCACCGGAAACCTGTCCGACCAGCGGTTCAAGGCACTGCTCAACCGCCTGCACCTGATCTCGATCGAGACGCGGCGCATCCCCCTCATCAACACTACATTCCATCTCGTCCGCATCACCGACCGTGGCACCGTGACGGCGAAAATCCGCGCCCTCAATGCCGCCGGGCTCACGCGGTCGCAGCCGAACTATCTGTTCGGTCTCGTGCAGGGGACGACCACCGCCGCAGCCGCCGCCGAGGCGCCCGACCCGAGCCAATATGCCGTCGAAAAGCTTCACCTCGATGAGGCGCATCGCCTCGCGCTCGGCGACAATGTTCGGGTGGCGGTCATCGACTCCGGCATCGACACGACCCACCCGGCGCTCGCCGGCGTGGTCGAGAAGAGCTTCGATGCCCTGAACTCGCCCGAGGGGCCGCACAGCCACGGCACCTCGATTGCCGGCATCATCGCCGGCCACGGTCATCTCAGCGGCGCGGCGCCGGCGGTGCGCATCCTCGCGGCGCGTGCCTTCAGCACGACCCAAGGCTCGACGGTGAGCATCATCGCGTCGCTCGACTGGGCGGTGGGCGAGCACGCCCGGGTGGTCAACATGAGCTTTGCGGGACCGTCCGATCCGGCGCTCGAGCGCGCGCTCAAGGCGGCGGCGGAGGTGCACCACGTCGTCCTGGTGGCTGCGACCGGCAATGCCGGACCGAAGTCGCCGCCGCTGTGGCCGGCCGCCGATCCGCACGTCATCGGCGTCACCGCGACCGATTACGACGACCACCTCTTCGCCCTCGCCAATCGCGGCCGCCAGGTCGCGATCGCGGCGCCCGGCGTCGACATCCTGGTCGCTAACCCGGGCAACGCCTACAAGATGGAATCCGGCACCTCGTTCTCGGCCGCGTTCGTGAGCGGCGTCGCGGCGCTGCTGATCCAGCGCGATCCGAACCTAACCCCGGACGCCGTCGCCAAGGTGCTCGAGAAGACCGCCCGTCATCTCGGGCAGCAAAAGGCGCGCGACGACCTGGTCGGTGCGGGCCTGATGGACGCCTTCCAGGCCGTCAGCGCCGTTGCGCCTGCCGCGACGGATTCGGCATTGCAGGTGCCGTCGCGCTGACCCGGCCGTGGCCCAAGAATGTTAGTATCGGTTCTGCACGTCGAAACTTAAGTCATTGGAAAGTAAGGATTTTGATTTTTCGCAAAAAAGTTCGAAGATTCTTCGAACCGGCATGAACCTTTCGTCCCGTCTTCACGACTTACGTATGTCAGCGACGAGCTGACGCCCCCAAGTTCAGATCGGCGCGCGCGCCCCCCTTCCACCCCTCGCGTCGATCCGACCCCCCGCCCGGCCGGTTCCCCCCACCGCCGGGCGGGCCCCCTTTTGGGCTCCCGGCCGCGCGCTCCGCTTCCGCGACAATCGCCCGCAACCCCAGGCCCGATCCCAAGCCCTAGGTCGTATTGTGGCTGCCATGCCGCGATGCTACCGCTCGCTCATCGTCGGGCCCGGTCGGGGGCACAGGCGAGATCCCCGTAGCCAAAAATGAGCGCGGGGCGAGGGGAACGTCATTGTCGGCGGGTAGCGACGCGATCCTCGAAACCGAGGATCTCACCAAGGAGTTTGCCGGCTTCATGGCCGTGCGCGGCGTCGCGCTGCGGGTCGCACGCGGCACCATCCATGCGCTGATCGGTCCGAACGGCGCCGGCAAGACCACCTGCTTCAACCTGCTCACCAAGTTTCTGCAGCCGACGCGCGGTCGCATCGTCTACAACGGCCATGACATCACGTCGCTCGCGCCGGCCGACGTGGCGCGGCTCGGCTTGGTGCGGTCGTTCCAGATTTCCGCGGTGTTTCCCCATCTCACCGTGCTCGAGAACGTGCGCATCGCGCTCCAGCGCCGGCGCGGCAGCTCGTTCGATTTCTGGCACTCGACCAAGGTGCTCGACCAGTTCAACGCGCGCGCCATGGCGCTGATCACCGACGTAGGTCTTGCCCAGTGGGCGCACCTGACCGCCGTCGAGCTGCCCTATGGCAGGAAGCGCGCGCTCGAGATCGCGACCACGCTCGCGCTCGATCCCGAGATGCTGCTGCTCGACGAGCCGACCGCCGGCATGGGGCATGAGGACATCGGCCGCGTCGCCGCCCTGATCAAGGCGGTCGCCGCCAACCGCACGGTGCTGATGGTCGAGCACAACCTCAGCGTGGTCGCCGACCTGTGCGACCGCATCACGGTGCTCACCCGCGGCCGCGTGCTCGCCGAGGGTGACTACGCGACCGTGTCGGCGAACCCGGAGGTGCGCGAGGCCTATCTCGGAGTGGGCCAGGAAGCAGGCCACGAGGCGGTCCATGCCTGAGAACAAGCCTGACGAGGCGCTGCTCGCGGTCGAGGACCTGCAGGCCTGGTACGGCGAGTCGCACGTGCTGCACGGCGTCGCTTTCGAGGTGCGCGCCGGAGAGGTCGTGACGCTGCTCGGCCGCAACGGAGCCGGCAAGACCACCACGCTCAAGTCGATCATGGGGATCGTGCCGCACCGCACCGGGTCGGTCCGCTATGAGGGGCGCGAGCTGATCGCGCGCTCCTCGAACGACATCGCGCGCGCCGGCATCGCCTTCTGCCCGGAGGAGCGCGGCATCTTCGCCTCGCTGAACGTGCAGGAGAACATCGTGCTGCCGCCGGTCGTGCGCTCCGGCGGCCTGTCGCTCGAGCGCATCTACGCGCTTTTTCCCAACCTCAAGGAGCGGCTCGGCGCGAGCCAGGGCACCAAGCTCTCGGGCGGCGAGCAGCAGATGCTGGCGATCGGCCGCATCCTGCGCACCGGCGCCCGCCTCCTCCTGCTCGACGAGCCGACCGAGGGCCTCGCGCCCGTCATCATCCAGCAGATCGGTGCGACAATTCGCGCGCTCAAGCAGGAGGGATTCACCATCCTCCTGGTCGAGCAGAATTTCCGCTTCGCCCAGACGGTGGCCGACCGCTATTACGTCATGGAGCACGGCCGCATCGTCGACGGCTTCGTCAATGCGGGTCTGGACGCCAACATTGGAAAACTGCACGAGTATCTCGGCGTCTAATACGGGGAATGTTTGTGAACAGGCGTCCTATAAGGCGCGAACATGAGAGAAGGAGGAAGACGATGAGACATCTGTTGGGTCTCGCGGCATTGGGCGCCGCGCTCGCCTGCGCCAGCGCGCAGGCGCAGCAAGTGCACGTGAAGATCGGCGTGCTGAGCGACATGTCGAGTCTCTATTCCGACGTGAGCGGGCCGGGCTCGATCGTCGCCGCCAAGATGGCGGTGCAGGATTTCGACCCGGCCGCGCACGGCATGACGGTCGACATCGTCAGCGCCGATCATCAGAACAAGCCGGACGTCGGCTCCAACATCGCGCGCCAATGGTACGACGTCGATCACGTCGACGCCATCGTCGACGTGCCGACCTCGAGCGTCGCGCTCGCGGTCGCCGACGTCACCCGCGAGAAGAACAAGGTGTTTCTGATCTCCGGTGCCGCCTCGTCCGATCTCACCGGGACGAAATGCTCGCCCAACAACGTGCACTGGACGTACGATACCTGGATGCTCGCCAACGGCACCGGCAAGGCGCTGGTGAAGACCGGCGGCGACACCTGGTTCTTCATTACCGCCGACTATGCGTTCGGCCACGCGCTCGAGCGCGACACGGCGGCGGTCGTCACCGCGAACGGCGGCAAGGTCCTCGGCGACGTGAAAGTCCCGCTCAACACCCCCGACTTCTCGTCCTACCTGCTGCAGGCCCAGGCCTCGAAGGCGAAGATCATCGGCCTCGCCAATGCGGGCGGCGACACCATCAACTCGATCAAGCAGGGCGCCGAGTTCGGCATCACGGCCGGTGGCCAGCACTTCGCCGGCCTGCTCGTGTTCGTCTCCGACGTGAACGCGCTCGGCCTCAAGACCGCGCAGGGCCTGGTGCTGACCTCGACCTGGTACTGGGACATGAACGACGCCAACCGCGCCTGGACCAAGCGCTGGCAGGCCGAGCGCCCGAACAAGTGGCCGACCATGGTAGTCGCGGGCGTCTACTCCTCCGTGCTGCACTATCTCAAGGCGGTCGCGGCGCTCAAGAACGCGAGCGACGGCAAGGCGGTGGTCAACAAGATGAAGGAGATGCCGACGGACGACATCCTGTTCGGCAAGGGCAAGGTCCGCGAGGACGGCCGCGTGATCCACCCGGCCTATCTGTTCGAGGTGAAGACGCCCGCCGAGTCGAAGCACCCGGGCGACTTCTTCAAGCTGCGCGCCACCATCCCGGCCGACGAGGCGTTCCGTCCGCTGAAGGACGACAACTGCCCGCTGGTCACCGCCAGCCACTGACGTTTTCGCCTCTGTCCACACTCGGGCCGGGGCGCGAACGGCGAGTAGCGAGTGGCGAATAGCGAATGAGATCGCAACTATTCGCTACTCGCAATTCGCTACTCGCTTGCACAAGAGCGCGCGATGTTCGAGATTTTCGGCATTCCGTCGCAGGTGCTGTTCGGGCAGTTGCTGCTCGGGCTGATCAACGGCTCGTTCTACGCGCTGTTGAGCCTCGGCCTCGCCGTCATCTTCGGTATGCTCAACATCATCAACTTCGCGCATGGCGCCCAATACATGATGGGCGCCTTCGCGGCCTTCCTGCTGCTCAAGTATCTCGAGGTCCCGTACTTTGCGGCGCTCATCATCGCGCCGATGGTCGTCGGCGCGATCGGCATCGCGATCGAGCGGCTGTTTCTGCACTGGCTCTACCGGCTCGATCACCTCTACGGCCTGCTGCTCACCTTCGGGCTCGCGCTCATCATCGAGGGGCTCTTCCACCATTTGTATGGATCGGCCGGGCAGCCCTATCAGCTTCCCGAGGTGCTGAGCCACGGCCACAACCTCGGCTTCATGTATCTGCCGGATTACCGCGGCTGGGTGATCGCGGTCTCGCTGGTCGTGTGCCTCGCGACCTGGTTCATCATCGAGCGCACCAAGCTCGGCTCGTACCTGCGCGCCGCGACCGAGAACCCGACGCTGGTGCGTGCCTTCGGCATCAACGTGCCGCGCATGATCACGCTCACCTACGGCTTCGGCGTCGCGTTGGCGGCGCTCGCGGGCGTGCTGGCGGCGCCGATCTACAACGTCAGCCCGCAGATGGGCTCGGACATCATCATCGTGGTGTTCGCCGTGGTGGTGATCGGCGGCATGGGCTCGATCATGGGCGCCATCGTCACCGGCTTCGGGCTCGGCATCATCGAGGGCCTGACCAAGGTGTTCTATCCGGAGGCGTCGAGCACGGTGATCTTCGTCATCATGGCGATCGTGCTGCTGGTGCGCCCCTCCGGTCTGTTCGGGCGCAGGACCTGATGGAGGACGTGATGGAGCGCGTGGTCGATCCGGCGGCCCCGGTCGTGCACGTCGCGCACGACAGGGGGCAGCTCGTCGCCTTCGCCCTCATTGTGCTGGTGCTCGTCGTCGCGCCGGCGTTCGTCTATCCGGTCTTCCTGATGAAGGCGCTGTGCTTTGCGCTGTTCGCCTGCGCCTTCAACCTGCTGGTCGGGTACGGCGGCCTTCTTTCGTTCGGCCATGCGCTGTTCTTCGGTTGGGCCGGCTATATCGCGGCCCACATGGCCAAGGTGGGCACGATCAAGCTGCCGTATCCGGTGGGGTGGCGGATATGGGAGTGGCTCGACGTTCCACTGCCGCCGTTGACGCCGGAGCTCGCCATCCTGGTCGGCACCGCGGCCGCTGCGGTGCTGGGGCTCGTCGCCGGCTGGCTCGCGATCCGCCGCCAGGGCATCTATTTCGCGATGATCACGCTCGCGCTGGCGCAGATGATGTACTTCTTCGCGCTGCAGGCGAGCTTCACCGGCGGCGAGGATGGCATCCAGGGCGTTCCGCGCGGATACCTGTTCGGCGTCGTCGATCTGCGCAACGAAGCCGCGATGTACATCACCGTCGTCGTCGTCTTCCTCTTCGGCTTCCTGCTCATCTACCGCATCATCCATTCGCCGTTCGGCGAGGTGCTCAAGGCGATCCGCGAGAACGAGCCGCGCGCGATCTCGCTCGGCTACAAGACCGAGCGCTACAAGCTGCTCGCCTTCGTGCTCTCGGCGACCATCGCCGGCCTCGCCGGCGCCACCAAGGCGATCGTGTTCCAGCTCGCGTCCCTCACCGACGTGCATTGGAGCATGTCCGGCGAGGTGGTGCTGATGACGCTGGTCGGCGGGCTCGGCACGATCTTCGGCCCCGTGGTCGGCGCTGTGATCATCGTCGGCATGGAGAACTATCTCGCCGGCTTCGGCGAATGGGTGACCGTGCTCCAAGGCGTGATCTTCGTCGCCTGCGTGCTGCTGTTCCGCCGCGGCATCGTCGGCGAGGTCGCCCACCTGCTGCGCATCAGGTTGTAGCGGGCGCATTATTGTCCTTGTCATGCCCGGGCTCGGCCAGGCCTTGGCCCGGGCATTCAAGTCTTCCTTTTTTGTGCTTAAAGACGTGGGTGGCCAGGACAAGCCCGGCCATGACGGTTCATTGGATCAAGGAGAGACATTCATGAGTGCCGAAGCCCGCCTGAAGGAGCTCGGACTGGTGCTGCCGAACGTGCCGTCGCCGGTCGCGAACTACGTGCCGTTCCGCCTCGCCGGCAATCTGCTGTTTCTGTCTGGCCAGGGCCCGCGCGACGACAAGGGCAACGCGCTGACCGGCAAGGTCGGCGCCGAGGTCTCGGTCGAGGAAGCCTACCGCCGTGCGCGTTCGATCGGCCTGCAGCTTCTTGCGACGACCCGGCAGGCGCTCGGCTCGCTCGACCGCGTCGAGGCGGTCGTCAAGGTGCTCGGCATGGTCAACGCGGTCCCCGACTTCAAGGACCAGCCCAAGGTCATCAACGGCTGCTCCGATCTCTTCGTCGAGGTGCTGGGCGAGGCCGGCCGCCATGCGCGCTCCGCCGTCGGCATGGGCTCGCTGCCGAACCAGATCTCGGTCGAGATCGAGGCGATCCTCGCGGTCAAAACCTGACGATCAAAGCTTTATCGATTCGCGACAACCAAATGGCACGCGGCGCTTCACGAAGCGCAGCGAATCACTTATCCACGTTATTCACATTTCGCGCGCTTTCCGCGGAGTTGTCGTGTGTTGCTTGCATTTTGGACGCGCGCCAGCATGAAAACGGCTCACACGACGGCGCTTGGCGATGCCAGGGCAGATTCCGCGTTGCATGCCGGCGGAAATCACGCGCAAAGGGCGTGAACTCGCTGAGAAGCGGCGCGCCCATCTGGTCGAGCTGTACGATACCGGCCGCTGGAAGCACTACTACACCCAGGAGCAGCTGCTCGCGCGCATGCGCGAGGCGATCAAGATGGTCGAGACCTGGGAGCGCCTCGCCACACCGCCGCCGGAGCGGTCGTACGCGATAGCAGCCGAATGATATCATCTTGAAGTTGTGCCGATTTGGCCGTCGCGCCGCGACGCTCGCCTCGCTATGACTCGCCGCGAGACAACGGTACGGAGCACGATATGGCGGCGTTGACCGAGGCGGAACGCAAGGTCCTCGATTGGATCGCGGGCGAGCGCGCCGCGATCCTCGAGCTGATCGAAACGCTGGTGAACACCGACAGCGGGAGCTACGACAAGGCCGGCGTCGACGCCGCCGGCGCGCGCATCCGCGCCTTCCTGAGCGCGCGCGGGATCGCAACCGATACGGTCGCGAACGACAAGTACGGCGACGGCATCCGTGCGACGGTCGGGGAGGGCGGCGCGAACTCCACCATCCTGCTCATGGGCCACCGCGACACCGTCTATCAGCAGGGCGAAGCCGCCAAGCGTCCGTTCCGCGTCGCCGACGGCCGCGGCTCTGGGCCCGGGTGCTGCGACATGAAGGCGGGACTCGCCATGAACGCGATCGTGCTCGCGGCGTTCAAGCAGTTCGGTCCACCCGGCCCGATGGTCGCGCTGTTCACCGCCGACGAGGAGATCGGCTCGCCCTCGTCGCAGGCGCTGATCGAGCAGGAGGCGCGCCGCGCCCGCGCGGTGTTCAACTCCGAGCCGGGCCGGCCGAACGGCGGCGTCGTCACGGGCCGCAAGGGCGGCGCCTTCATGCGCATCGACGTGACCGGCAAGGCCGCGCATGCGGGCAACAACCTCGCCGACGGCATCAGCGCGATCGAGGAGATTTCCCGCAAGATCATCGAGCTGCAGGCGCTCACCGACCGCGAGCGCGGCGTGAGTTGCAATGTCGGCACCGTTTCGGGCGGCGTCGTCATCAACATGGTGGCGCCGAGCGCGACCGCCGGGGTCGACCTGCGCTACATCCAGCGTGCCGATCGTGATGCCGCCGTCGCCAAGATAGAAAGCATCGTTGCGCACAGCCATCTCGCCGGCACCACGGCGACGCTGCAGATCCTCGGCGAGTTCAAGCCGTTGGTGCAGACGCCCGAGTCCAAGCGCCTCTACGAGCTTTATGCATCCTGTGCGCAAGACCTCGGCCAGGCGGTGCGCGAGGAATTCGCGGGCGGCTGCGCCGATAGCGGGTTTGCGGCGAGCGTCGGCGCGCCCACCATCTGCGGCGTTGGCCCGATCGGCGGCCGAGCCCACTCGCCCGACGAGTACCTCGAGATCGACTCGATCGTGCCGCGCGCGCAGGCCCTGGCGCTCGCGATCATGCGTCTTACGTAGCTGATTGGCGCGCTTGCGGGCGCGCCGCCCAGCGTGTACGCCCGCTCGCCGCCAACCACGGATTTGAACGCGCGCCCCGCGCCCTTTCACTCCTCGAAAGACACCCCCATGACATCCGCCCTGTTCTCGCCGATCAAGCTTGCCGATCTCGAGCTCGACAACCGCATCGTCGTCGCGCCGATGTGCCAGTACAGCGCCGACGACGGCGTCGCCAACGAGTGGCACGTCTCCCATCTCGGCATGCTGGCGAACTCGGGCGCCGGCCTCGTCATCATCGAGGCGACGCATGTGGAACGGCACGGCCGCATCACCCACGGCTGCATGGGCATTTACTCGGATCATTGCGAGGCGGCGCTCAAGCACGTGATCGATCACTGCCATCGCATCGGCACGGCGAAGTTCGGCATCCAGCTCGCCCATGCGGGCCGCAAGGCCTCCTCGCAGCGGCCATGGGAAGGCGGCTCCTATCTGCCGGCCGGCGCCGATCCGTGGGAGACGGTCGGGCCGTCGGCGATTCCGTTCGGGCCGGGCTGGCACACGCCGCGCGCCGCAACCGAGGACGACCTCGAGCGCATCCGCGACGCGTTCGTCACCTCGGCGCAGCGCTCGCTGCGCATCGGCTTCGACGCGATCGAGCTGCACATGGCGCACGGCTATCTGCTGCACAGCTTCATGTCGCCGTTCTCCAACAAGCGCAACGACCAGTACGGCGGCCCGCTGGAGAACCGCATGCGCTTCCCGCTCGAGGTGACGCGCGCGGTGCGCGCCGTGGTGCCGAAGGGCGTGCCGCTCGGCGCCCGCATCACCGGCAGCGATTGGCTCGACGGCGGCCTCACGCCGGCCGACGCGGTCACGATCTCGCGCATGCTCAAGGAGGCGGGGCTCGACTACATCGACGTCTCGTCGGGCGGCGCGACGTCCGATGCGCGCACGCCGACGACGCCCGGCTACAACGTCGACATCGCCGCCGATATCCGCCGCGAGACCGGCATCGCGACCCGCACGGTCGGCCTGATCGTGACACCGAAGCAGGCCGAGGCGGTGGTCGCCGAGGGCAAGGCCGACATGGTCGCGCTCGCCCGCGCCGTGCTCGACAACCCGCACTGGGGCTGGCACGCCGCGCGCACGCTCGGCGCGGAGGTCAAGCGCCCGCTGCAATATCTGCGCACCGCCGCCAAGATGTGGCCCGGCGCCGCAATGGCGGGGTGAGCTACCCTCCGTAGCGGATCGCCACGATCTCGAGCTCCTCGATGCCGGCCGGCGTGCGCAGCTGCACGCTGTCGGCGACCCTTGCCTTCATCAGCGCCTGTGCGACCGGCGACAGCCAGCTGATCTTGCCCTGCGAAAGGTCGGCTTCGTCCACGCCCACCAGCGTGACGGTGTGCTCGCTGCCGTCCTCGCGCACATAGGTCACGGTGGCGCCGAAGAAGACCTGGCGCAGCGCCTGCTGCTGCTGCGGATCGACCACCACGGCGCGTTCGAGCCGCTTCGTAAGATAGCGGACCCGTCGGTCAATGTCGCGCAGCCTCTTCTTCCCGTAGTGATAGTCGGCGTTCTCCGAGCGGTCGCCATTGCTCGCGGCCCAGCTCACGACCTCCACCACCTTGGGACGCTCCTCCTGCCGCAGCCGCCGAAGCTCGGCCTGCAGCGCCGCGTGCCCCGTCGGCGTGACGTAGTTCTTGGCGTGCGCGGGCAGCGTGCAGGCGCCGTCGTCATCCCGGTCGTCATCCGGATCGGCGTCGCTCTCACGTGTGAATGCCTTGCTCACGGTGGGTCCAAAGGGGGTCAGAGTTACCTATGTCTCACCATGTCGTGGTTTGTGTCGCGGATGTGACACTGTCGCCCGCCCTCGCGAGCGCACCCAGGTTCCGGCGCCGGCATTTGCTCGCGTAAGGCGGTTTTTGCTTACGAAGGTCGCACCGATGCGAGCGGCGCGTTGAATGTTGCCTCGATCCGTCCGTTGCTATAAGCGATGGATTCGCGCCTGAGACGGATCGCCGACAACCAATGCAGAACCAGCCGACGGCAGGCCGCCCGACTCAAACATCATTGCCCGGGCAGCCCCCCGAGATTGCATCTTCCCTTGGGGCCCCTGCGCGCGCTGCGGGCACCAAGGTAATTAATGACGACATTCGCCCGATCGGCCTCGTCGCGCTCTCGCTGCTCGCGATCGCCGTCGGCGTGGTCACTGGTTTCGGTGCGATCGGCTTCCGCGATCTCATCGGCTTCATCCACAACGGCCTCTTCCTCGGCGAGCTCGCGGTGCGCTACGACGCCAACGTGTTCACGCCGCCGAGCCCATGGGGCGCTTTCGTCATTCTGGTGCCCGTGATCGGCGGGCTCGCGGTCACATTCGTCATCACCAATTTCGCCCCCGAAGCCAAGGGCCACGGCGTCCCCGAGGTGATGGACTCGATCTACTACAACGGCGGCCTGATCCGTCCCGTGGTCGCGGTCATCAAGGCGCTTGCCTCCGCCATATCGATCGGCAGCGGCGCCGCGGTTGGCCGCGAAGGTCCCATCATCCAAATCGGGTCGGCGCTCGGCTCGACCCTCGGGCAGATCGTGCGCATGCCGCCCGGGCAGCGCATCATTCTCGTCGCCGCCGGGGCCGGCGCCGGCATTGCGGCGACCTTCAACACGCCGATCGGCGGCGTGATGTTCGCGATCGAACTGATGATGCCGGAGGTAAGCGTGCGCACCTTCCTGCCGGTCGCGATCGCGACCGGCACCGCGACCTATATCGGCCGACTCTTCCTCGGCACGGCGCCCGCCTTCATGGTGCCGCAGCTCGTGCCGTTCCACGTCGACGAGACATCGGCGGTCTTGCTGCTGCTCTATGCGCTGCTGGGTGCGTTCACTGGTGTCGCGGCCGCCGCCTTCGTGCGCAGCCTGCATCTGTTCGAGGATGTGTTCGACAAGATCCGGCAGCCGTACATCCGGCACGCGATCGGCATGCTTATGCTGGGCGTATTGATCTACGCGCTCATGCGCTTCGCCGGCCACTATTACGTCGAGGGCGTCGGCTACGCGACCGTGCAGGCGATCCTGCTCGGCCAAATGTCCACGGCCGGGCTGCTGATCCTGCTGTTCGCCGGCAAGGTGCTGGCGACCTCGCTGAGCCTCGGCTCCGGCTCGTCCGGCGGCATCTTCTCGCCGTCGCTGTTCATGGGCGCGACCATCGGCGCCGCGTATGCGGCCCTGCTCGGCGCATTGCACCTGCCGGTGTCGATCAGCATTCCGGCGTTCGCCATGGTCGGAATGGGGGCGATGGTCGGCGGCGGCACCGGCGCGGTGATGACCGCGGTCACGATGATCTTCGAGATGACGCGCGACTACGACATCGTACTGCCGATGATCCTCGCGGTCGCGGTCAGCGTCGGCGTGCGGCGCCTGCTCTCGCGCGAGAACATTTACACGCTCAAGCTCTTCCGCCGCGGGCACGTCATTCCGAAGGCGTTGCACGCCAACATGTTCCTGGTGCGGCGCGCGCACGAGATGATGGAGAAGGACTTGCTCGTGGTGCCCGCCGATATGACCTTCGACACACTGCTCGCGCGGCCCGACCACGGCGGCCGCATGCGTCACGTCGTCGTCACCGAGGGCAACCACCTCGTCGGCGTGCTGCGCGTCAACACGGCGCTACGCCACGCGACCGAGGGCAGTCAGTCGCCCGTCACGATGGGCGACATCGCCTACCGCAATTTCACGGTCGCGCGCGAGGACGACATCGTGTTCGACGTCATTCAGCGCATCTGGCGGCGGCACGCCGTGATGGCGCTCGTCGTGCGCGGCAAGGGGGTGCCGCGACCCGGAGACGTGGTCGGCGTGATCACCAAGGAGCACGTCGCCGACTCAGTCGCCGAGAGCGTGAAGGTCTATCCTGCATAAGGGCCGGCGCGGCGATAACCTGCCTCGCTGCAAAGAAAGCCGGCTGGCGTGATCACGAGCAAGGCACAGTGAAACTCCTGGCGCCTTTACGCGAAATTCTCGGATATCGCCTTCACCTGCCCATCGCCGATCGCCAGCACGCGGTGTGGGATGCGCGCGGCGAAATCGTCGTCATGGGTGACGAACAGCACGCCATAGCCGAGCTGCGTCAACTGGGCGATGGCGGCCGCGAGCTGCGTGCGGGTGGCGAGATCCTGACCGAGCGAGGGCTCGTCGAGCACCGCCCAGGGCAGCACGCCGGCGAGCGGCCACAGCCAGCTCAGGCGCTTGCGCGCCGCGAGCGGCAGCTCATAGAGGTGCGTATCGAGCGACCTTGCACCGAGCGCGGCGGCGAGCGTTTTCAGGCGCTTTGCGTCGAAGCAGTCGGCTGGGACCGAGCCCGCGAAGGCGGCGCGCCGGCGCGCGAGATCGTCGCCGAGCGTCGCGCCGCTCCATTGATGGTCCGGGTTCTGCGTCGCGAGCGCGATCGCGCGGTTGCCGTGCCGCCACGGTCGATAGGGCTTGCCGCCCAGCGTGAGCTCGCCGGCATTGGGCGCGAGCACGCCGACCAGGAGCTTGAGCAGCGTGGTCTTGCCGGCGCCGTTCGGTCCGGCGAGCCGATAGGCCGTGCCGCCAGCGAGCGTCAGGTCGACGTCGCGGAAGATGGTGCTGCCGTTTCGATAGCCGAAAGTCAGGCCGCGGATCGCGATGGTCGAAGCCCGGCGCGACGGAAGGTCGGTGACGACCTTACGCGGGTCGCAGTCGAACGCGTGCGTGTCGGCGGCGCGCTCGGTCGCGGTCCAGCCGACGAGGGGCGGCGGCAGGCGGTTGTCGATCAGCGCGACGTCGGCCGCAAGGCCGCGGCGGCGGTCGAAATAGTCGAGGGCGGCGTCGCGGTTCTCCGGATCGAGCTGCTCGAGCGCGGTGTCGATCGCGAGCGCCGGGCAACTGCTGAGCGAGAAGCAGTGCAGCGCGAGCAGCACCTGCTCGCCCCCCGACAGCGTCTGCGGCTCGCGCCGGCTGAACGCCGCGATGTCGACGGAGGAGAACGGCAAACGGTCGAGTGGCGCCGGGCGCGCGCGATAGAGGTCGATCTCGTCCGCGATGGTGCTGGTGAGCCCCGACAGCGCCGCCTCGGAATAGGGGCCGATGTAGAAGCACTCGGCGGCGAAACCGCCATCGTGCAGCAGTGCCATCAGGGCGGCGCTGCGGCCGGAGAAGTTGGGACCCGAGATCAGCGCGCGGCGGGCCATCATGGCTTTCCCAGGACGTCAGCGAGCAGGATCACGGCGGCGGCGCCGAGCGTGATCGGCAGCCAGATGCGGTCGTCGCCGGCAAACACGCGCGCATCGCCGCCGTCGAGCGCGGTATCGAGCCGCGCCATCGTGTTCTCGACCGGCCACTTGTCGCGCATGCGACCGAGCATGATGGTAACGGCGGAAAGCCACACCGCCTGGATCAGCCGCCACGAATGGACCGCGTTGCGCAGCGAGGGCGCGCGCGTGAGCGTGCCCGATGCGATCAGTGCGATATGGGCGCGGTCGATGGCGTGGGAGAGCGTCCCGATCAGCGACAGCGTGATGGCCAGCATGCGCTTGATGGCCGCCGGCAGCGCGAGCGCGCGCACGAGCTGCAGCGGGGTCAGGTCGGCAAAGCGCAGGAAGACGAGCTGGATCACGGCGACGATGAAAAAGAGACGCCCTGAGAGCTTCGCCACATAGAGGAGCGCGGCCGCGCGGGTGCCGCCGGCGTCGTCGGCGATCTGGTAGGGTGCCTCGCCGACGATGCCGACCCAGACGACGCCCATGAACAGGGCGAGCGGCAGCACCACGATCGTCGCGCGCTTGAGCGCGATCAGGCTCGCGCCGCGCACCTCGATGGCGGCAAACGCGAGCGCGAGCGCGACCAGCACGGCGGCGCCGCGCGGCCCGGGCTCGATCACGCTCAGCGCGATCAGGATGAGACCTACCGCGAAGCCCCCGTTCGGCGTCATGCGGCGGCGTCGCGCGTGCCGGCCCGCAACAAAGCAATGAAGTCGGCCGGCGTCGCGCGGTAGAGCAGGGCCGCGAGCAGCACCTGCAGGATCTTGTCGAGCGGGTCGACCGTGAGGCCGGAGCGGATGGCGGCGCCCATGAGGTGCACGCCGTCCTTGAGGAAGAGCGCGACCAGCAGGGCCGATCCCGAGCCGGTGATGCCACCGAACATATAGACCACGACCGGCGCCGACACGATCGCCGAGACGACGCCGGTCACCACGCCGCACAGCACGACCTGGACCGCGAAGGGACCGCTGCGCAGCGGGCGGGCGCGGAAGGACGCAGCGGCGGGAACCAGCAGAAGCGCAGCGACGCCCGCGATCGCGACGTCGGTGAGCGCGAACCAGGGCAGGAACGGATTGATCAAGCCGCTCACCGCGAGGCCGACCCAGCCGGCCGCCCAGGCGCAGATGAACGCGCCCATGCGGTCAGGCGCGAGCAGCAGGGCAATCAGGAGGGTGCCGATCGAGTCGAGGTAGATCGGCAGCTTGACCAGGTAGACGATCGTGCCGATCGAGCAATTGAGCGCGGCGCCGAGCGCGATCAGGATCAACCGAGGCGTCGTGAACATGCGTGATTACCCACCCACCGCACGCAAATAGATACCCCATTCCCGGCGAATAGCGAATGGCGAGTAGCGAGCAGCGAGTAGCGAGTAGCGAGTAGCGAGTAGCGAGTAGGGGAGACGTTGGCCGCATCTGCGACCCTATTCGCTACTCGCCATTCGCTACTCGCGATCTATCCCACCAGGCTCGCCAGCCCCTCGCGCCGCAGCCGCTCGACGTCGGCGGGCACGTCGACGTCCCAGAGCCGCGCCGGCTCGCGCCAGGTGAGCCCGAGACGGACCAGCCGCCGGCGCGTCTGCGCCATCACGTGCGCGGTGCTCCAGGGCATGTCGGCGAAAAGCCCTGGATGCGGCTCGCGCATGCCGATCAGCGCGTACCCGCCGTCCTCGACCGGGATGGTCACCACGTCGATACCGGCGGCGAGCGCATCGGCGGCGGTGCGCAGGTGCGCGGGGGCGAGCGCGGGGCAGTCGGTGCCGATCACAAGGACAAGGCCCCGCGCCGCCACGATCGCCGCCAGCATGCGCTCGCCGAGGTCGCCCTCCGGCTGGCGCGCGAGCGCGACGCCGAACAGGGCCGCGAGTGTCTGGAAGGTCGGATGATCCTGGTCGGGCGCGGCCCAGAGCGTCACCGGGCCGACCTCGGCGGCACGAGCGGTCTCGACGGCGCGCTCGATCAGCCGCGCCTGCAGGGCCGCGGCGCCGTTGGCGCCGAGCGCGGGCGCGAGCCGCGTTTTTGCCAGGCCCGGCAGCGGCGCCTTGGCGAGGATCGCGACTGCGACCGGTTCAGCGCTGGCGGGGGACATGGCCATAGCGCGCCGCGAGCTTGTCGGGCGCGGCGCCCAGGAGGAACGCGAGCCGCAGCCGCCACATGGTGAGAATCGTCCGCACGACTCCGTGTTTCTCCCAGCGGCGTCCGGACGTCAATGCCGGCGCCGACAGGCACAGTGGACGGCTCAGCCGCTTGAGCCGACGCGACAGCACGATGTCCTCCATCAGCGCGATGTCCGGGTACCCGCCGACCGCCGCGAAGGCGGCCTTATCGACGAAGATCGCCTGGTCGCCGGTGGCGATGCCGGTGACGCGCGAGCGCAGGTTCATCATGGCGGCGATCAGTGGAAACAGCGGATGCGGCCCGCCGATGCGCACGTCGAAGCGGCCCCAGGCGCGTCCGCTGCGGGCGAGCCCCGCGGCGATCAGCCGGTCGGAGTCCGGCGGCAGCGTCGTGTCGGCGTGCAGAAAGATCAGCACGTTACCGTGCGCCGCGGCTGCGCCCGCGTTCATCTGGGCCGCCCGCCCGCGCGGCGCGACGATCAGCCGGTCGCATATAGGCTGCGCCAGCGCGACGGTGCGATCGGCGCTGCCGCCGTCGACGACGATCACCTCGGCGCCGCGCGTCCGCAATGGCACGAGCGCCTCGAGCGCCGACGCGATGCCGGGCTCCTCGTCCAGGACCGGGATGATGATCGACAGTCGCTCGGCGCTCATCGCGGGGTCGCGACCGCGCTCGGCACCGGGTCGACGCCGAGCCGGCCGAAGCCCGGGATTTTCAGCGCTGGGTGGCGCAGGTCGAGCCCGGCGACGAGGCCCATGACGTCGACCTCGATGCCCTCGACCCAGCCGAGCTTCGCGCCGAGCAGGCCATAGAGGCTCATCTCGACGCCCGTATGGCTGCCGGTCAGGCCGACAAGCGCCCCATCGGCGCGATAATCGCGTCCGACCGCTTCCGACGGCATGGCGATGTCGAGCTCGGGCGCCGCGCGCAGAAGTGTCGCCGTGAAGGTGTTGCTGTTGGGCCCCGGCCACACCCGGTAGGAACCATAGGCCGCGTACGGGTAGGCCTTCACGGCGGCTTCGATCTTCGGGATCGCGCTCACGGCGCGCGCGCCGCGCACATCGGCGATCAGCTGCGGCCGGCTGCCGAACCAATAGGCGTCCGGCGCATGCATGTTGACGCGCACCGGCTGGCCGAAGCCCATCACGTCGTAGCGCGTATAGGCACTCGCGTTCTCCGGCTTCACCACGACCCAGGTGTGGACCGCGAAGATGCCCTTCCAGCCGCCCGCGCGGGCCGCGAACACCAGCACGCGGGCCGGCGCGTCGGTCGGGGCCGGCGCCAGCATGTGGGACGTCGACCAGTTGGCGTCGCGCCAGCTGTGCGGATGATCCTCGACCGCATAGAGCGCGGCGCGCGCCGCGATCGGCAGCGCGAACACGATCAGCAGGGCCGCTCGA
This sequence comes from Xanthobacteraceae bacterium, assembly GCA_035293985.1. GTDB lineage: Bacteria > Pseudomonadota > Alphaproteobacteria > Rhizobiales > Xanthobacteraceae > JAVDCA01. The sequence goes on along the minus strand of DATGLS010000032.1, from coordinate 245,795 downwards.
ACGGTCTTGAGGCGGATGGCCATGGCGTGCGAAGGGAAGCGGGAATCCCGAGCCGAAATGTGGCGCCAAGCCGGTTGCGGCGCAACCGGCAACCATTGAATCAGCAGGCAATCCAGGAGCTATCCGAGCATGTCCAATCCGATCCTGGTCGAGGTGACGCGCGGCAGCCTGGTGGAAAGCCGCCATCGCGGCAGCCTCGCAGTGGTCGACGCCGACGGCGCGCGCGTGCTGACGCTCGGTGACGTCGAGACGCCGATCTTTCCCCGCTCCGCCGTCAAGGCGCTGCAGGCGCTGGTGCTGATGGAGTCGGGCGGTGCCGACAAATACAAACTCGATGACGCGCAGCTCGCGCTCGCCTGTGCGTCGCATGGCGGCGAGCCCGAGCATGTGGCAACCGCCGAGCGCACCCTACGGGCCGCCGGGCTCGACGTGTCCGCGCTCGAATGCGGCACGCACTGGCCCTCGCATCAGGCCTCGACGCTTGCGCTGGCGCGCTCCGGCGCCACCGCCACGCCCCTGCACAACAACTGCTCGGGCAAGCATTCAGGGTTCCTGTGCGCGGCCTGCACCATGGGCGTCGCACCGCGCGGTTACGTTGCGCCGGACCATCCGGTGCAGCGCGAGATCAAGGCGGCGCTGGAGAGCATGACCGGCGCCGCGATCCCGGACGAGCGCCGCGGCATCGACGGCTGCTCGGTGCCGACCTGGGCGATACCGCTCAGTTCACTCGCGCATGCCTTCGCGCGCTTCGCGACCGGGCGGGGGCTCGAGCCAAAGCGAGCCGCGGCCGCGCAGCGGCTGCGGGCGGCTTGCGCCGCCAAGCCGTGGTTCGTCTCCGGCACCGGGCGCTTCTCCAGCGAGATCATGGGACACTTCGGTGCGCGCGTCTTCGTCAAAGGCGGGGCCGAAGGCGTCTATTGTGGAGCGCTGCCGGAGCTCGGCTACGGCGTCGCGATCAAGTGCGACGACGGGCAGGGACGGTGCGCCGAAACCGTGATGGCCGCCGTGATCGCACGGCTGCTGACACTGAGCGACGCTGATCGCACTTTCTTGGGTCGCTTCATGCGTCCGGCGCTGCAGAATTGGCGGGGGACCGTCGTGGGAAAGCTGGAGCCGGCGCGTGAGCTTCACGTCTAGCTGCGGCGAACCGATTTGTCGCTCGCCGCAGTTGCGTTCACCCACATCGTGCGTTTTCGTCTATCGATCTCGGAATGGAATATGATCTCATGACGTATGCCGGTGATTGCAAACTGTGGGCATTGCGCGAAGCAGCCCGAGTAGGGGTCGATGCTCTCGAACGAGGACAGTTCAAGGAATTCGAGAACGTCGAGGATTTGTGCACCTATTTGAACGACCTCGCAGCCGAAGTGATATACAAAACCTTCGAGCAGTGAGCCGAACGATTTTGCCGCCACGGCACTTAGCGCGGCGCCGCCGCAGAGCTTGGCTGTCGGATATGGGGCTTCGCCGCGCCATTGAGCCGCTCTACTCGAGCTCCATGCCGGTCGCGCGGATCAGCTTGCCCCAGGTATCGATCTGTAGCTTGAGGAAGGCCGGCGCATCCGCCAGGGTGCCGCGGTACGGCTCATATCCGAGGGCCCGCAAGCGCTGGTCGACCGCGGGCTGCGCGACCACCTCGTCGATCGCTGCGTGCAGCTTGGCTGGCTCTGCGAAAAACGCGGGAGACCGGCATGCCGGCCCGCGCGCAGGGTCTCTTCGAGCCCCAAACCGCGAAAGACCTCGAGCGTCCGGAAATTCAGATTGCGGGCACGCGGAACCCAGGAAATATCCGCGCGCCGCTCGACCGGCGTCGAGGCAATGCCCTGTTGGTGCAGCAACAGGGACATCGCGAGCCCGGCGCCGCCAGCGCCGATGATCAGGACAGGAACGCAGTCTTCCGCCACTGCCGAGTCGAGCGACAGCTAGCCCGCCGCCGCGAGCGCGTCGCGAAACGCCTTGCGCACATGTGGCCCATGCAGCCGCGTGTAATCGCGCTCCTGCGGACCGCTCGGCACCACCTTGAGGTCGACGAACAGCGGTCCGGGCTCGGCGAGCAGCGCGCCGATGCGCTGCTCGAAAATCCTCGAGTCGGAGAACTCGTGCACCGCGCGATAGCCAGCCGAGCGCGCAAAGCCGGCGAAGTCCACGTGGCCGCGACCTGGGATCGGGTGGCCGCCATTCGCCTCGTATGTGCCGTTCTCGCAAACGAAGTGGAAGAGATTCCGCGGCGCGGCCTCGGCGATCGTGACCAGGCTGCCGAGGTTCATCAGCAGCGAGCCGTCGCCGTCGAGCACGATCACGCGCTTGTCCGGCCGGCCGAGCGCGAGGCCCAGGGCGTGCGAGGATGCGAGCCCCATGGCGCCGTGCGAGAGATAGTTGAGCGGATGCGGGCGGATGTCGATCCAGTCGAACGCGGTGGAGTAGACCGGCAGCACGATGTCGGCGTCGGTCACGTGCCGTGCCAGCGCCTTGAGGCACTCGTCGCGCTTCATCGTCATGCGGGCCTCCGTCCGATCAGCAGCACCACGGGATGCGAGGCGGCGTAAGCCTTCTCGATCGCCGGCTTGATCTTGCCGAGATCGTCATCGGTCTCGATCTCGTGATACGGGATGCCCATGGCGTCGAGGATCGGCTCGACGATGCGCACGCCATAGCGCTTCGACTGCAGCGGCGGCACGCCGGGCTCCTTCTCCAGCAGCCCCACCATCATGCAGATCGGCAGCGCGTACTCGACCGCGACGCCGCGGATCGCGTTGATCGAGTCGAGCAGGCCGGTCTGCTGGATCAGCAGCAGCGCGCGCTTGCCCGTATAGGCGAGGCCGGCGCAAATGCCGATGCCCTCGTCCTCCTTGCAGATGCGGATCAGCTTCGGTGAGGCGCCCTGCGCCAGCGGACGCAGCAGGCCCTCGCTGGTGGTTATGTCGGGCACCGAGACGACGAAATCGACGCCGCTTGCCGCGATCTCGCGGATGATGCCGCGGCCCGAGAGGGCCTCGGCGCTTGCATTGACCTGCATGGACGCTCCCGCCTTTTATTGGCAGCACTATATCGGCGCGCAGCGCCGCGGCAACCGGCGCTCGGGTGGGGTGGGCAAATCAAAGGCGCGGAACGCGCCGTGCCCACACTCCGCTTTGCGCACCATACGGCCGTTGCGCGTCAGTTCACCTGATTGCCGCTGATCGCAAGCTGCGCGTAGCGCGCTGCGCCAGTTTTGGCGAGATCGTCACTGATCACCTCGAGGTGGTCCATACCGAGGATCGCGCCGCGCCGCGCGCCGGTGATCATGTTGTCGGCGATCACGGCTCCGCCCGCGCCCGGCACGACCGAGACGCCGACGCCGATCGGCGACGTCCGCACCACATTCCCCATGACGGTGACGTCGCGCAGATATGGCCCCCAGCCCGCCATTATGCCGGCGAACTCGGCGTTCTCGACCACGTTTCCGGTCACGGCGGTGTCGGCCTCGACATAGATGCCGATGCCGTTCTCGGCCTCGGTCTGCCCGGGATGACGGGCGAGGTTGCGCAGGATGTTGCCTTGGACGACCGCGATGCGGCCGCCCTTGTTGAAATTCGCCACCGAGACGCCGATCAGCGCGCCGTCGACGGTGTTGTGAGCGATCACGGCGCCCGTGAAGCCGAACTCGGAATAGAGCGCGACCTCGCCGAGGTTGCTGCAGGAATTGCCGGTGATCTCGATGTCGTTCGCCGAGTTGCCGCGCACGGCCGAGAAGGCGCAGCGGTCGATGCGGTTACGGGCGACGATCACATGATGGGCGCGGAACGCGTTTATGCCGTTGCCGAACTGGCCGGTGCCGCCGGACACGTTGCGGATGTCCTCGATCCGGTTGTCGACCACCATCGTGGCATCCTCACCCGCGAGACTGCGCAGGATCTGGATGCCGTTGTTGCCCGCGCTGCGCACGATGTTGCGCGCGATCGTCAGCCCCTTGGCGTCGAAGGAGATGATGCCGACGTCGGCCGCGTCCGCGATCGTGCAGCCGAGAATGTCACCGGCGACGCCGTCGAGCGAGAGGCCGTGCCCGCCCGAGGCATTGAGCGCGCAGTCCTCGACCCGCGCGGCGCGGCCGTTCATCAACGAGATCAGCCCGAGCCGCTCCGGCAGCCTGGCGCCGACGCCATCGATGACGAGGCCGCTGATCGTCACGCTATTGGTTTGCGGCGCCGTGAACACCGGGCGGGCGCCGGTCGAGACGAGGCGCGTTTCGCCGCGGATGCCGCGGATCTGCGCGCCGGCCGGCAAGATGAGATCGCCGGCGCGGTAAGTGCCGGGCGCGAGCGCAAGGGGCGCGTGGGCGGCGGCCGCCTGGTCGATCGCGCGCTGGAGCGCGCGGGTCTGGTCGTCGGGGCTGCCGGGGCGCACGCCGAGTTGCGCCGCATCGATGCCGAAGGCGGAGATCGGCGCGGCTGCGCGCGCCAATGTCGGCGCAGCGGCCGCCGCGAGCCCGGCCAGCAACTTGCGACGGTTAATGATCTTAGCTGTCATGTCGGCGCTCCGCGCGCGCACCGAGGATAGTCCGCGCGCGGGCGTTTCGCCCGATTTCATCCGCTCGCGGTTAACGGCGGCTCAGCGCGAGCAGAATGGCCTTGCCGGCGCGAAACAGCTGGTCGGGCGTGAACTGGCGCCGCTTGGCGCGCGCGCGCGGGCGAAACAGCTTGCCGACCGGCGGCACGTGGATGAAGACGGCCTGGCGCGGCCCGTCCGGCTGCGCGGCGGCCTCGAGCGCACGCCAGTAGATGTAGTTGCAGAGGTACTTGCCGGCGTCGCGCGAGAACCGCGTGGCGACATGGGTCGTACGCGCGGCGCCGAGCAGCCGGGAAAACGGGGCGCGGCCGCGCAGGCGCGACGGCGCCTCCGCCGCGATCGCGGCGCGGCGTGGACGCGTGCCGCCCGCGTCGGGAAAAATCAGGGACTTCCGGTTGCGCGCCACGAGCTCGATGCAGACGTGCCGGCGGCGGCCGGCGAGGCCGAACATCAAGATCGCGTCCGGCCGGTGCGCCGCGATCAGGGCCGGCAGCTCGCGGTCGACCGTCGCGTAGCGCGTCGCGAACACATGCGCCACGCAATCGAGGCCGTGCCGGCGACCGGCGCGGGCGAGGCGCGTCGCCAGCGACGTGGTCGGGTTGGCGGGCGCGCCCGGAAAGCGGCCGAAGCCGGTGATGAGAACCTTCACGATGGCATCCCCAGTGTGGCGACCAACTCGTCCACCGCGCTCGCGGGCGAAAGCTCGCCGGCCGCAACCGCGGCCTCGATGCGCGGCAGCTTCGCCTCGAGCTTCGGCTCCGACGTGATGCGCGCGCGCCAGAAGTCATCGAGCATGGTCCACATCCATTTCACCTGTTGCGCGCGTCGTCGGGCCGCAAGCTCGCCGGTCGTGGTCAGCTTGTTGCGGTGGGCGATGATCTGCGCCCACAGGTCCGCGACGCCGTCGCCGGTCAGGCCCGAGTACGTCATCACCGGCGGCGTCCAGTTGGGCGAATGCGGCGTGAGGATATGCAGCGCCGCGCGATACTCGGCGGCCGCGGCGCGGGCGCGCGCGCGATTCTCGCCGTCCGCCTTGTTCACCGCGATCATGTCCGCAAGCTCGACCAGGCCCTTCTTGAGGCCCTGCAATTCGTCGCCGGCGCCCGGCAGCATCAAGGCGAGAAAGAAATCAGTCATATCGGCGACCGCGGTCTCCGACTGGCCGATCCCGACCGTCTCGACCAGGATGGCGTCGAAGCCGGCCGCCTCGCACAAGAGCATGGTCTCGCGCGTCTTCGCCGCAACGCCGCCGAGCGTGCCGGCGGACGGGGAGGGGCGGATGAAGGCGTTGTCGTCGGCGGCGAGCCGCGCCATGCGGGTCTTGTCGGCGAGGATCGAGCCGCCGGTGCGGGCGGAGGACGGATCGACCGCGAGCACGGCGACGCGATGGCCGGCGGCCGTCAGCCAGGTGCCGAGCGCATCGATGGTCGTCGACTTGCCGACGCCCGGCGCGCCCGTGATGCCGACCCGCACGGCGCGGCCGGTGTCGGGGAGCAGCTCCTGCACCAGCGCGCGTGCCGCCTTCTGATGGTCGGCGCGCTTCGACTCGATCAGCGTGATCGCGCGCGCGAGTACCGCGCGCTCGCCGGCGCGGATGCCGCGCGCGAGGCCGGCGAGGTCGGGCAGCGGTTGGCGCGCCTTCATCGCATCTTCAGGTCCGGTCCGAACACCGCCTGCGCGTCGGTGATCAGCGGTCGGGTCGAATCGACACAGCCGCCCAGCACCAGGGGCGCGAACGCGGCGGGGAGGGCGGGTTTGGGCGAAATCGTGGTCATGGCCCGCGTCCCGCGGCGTTTTTCAGGTTCCAACATTGTGGAAAACTCGTGTTCTTTCAATGGCATGAGATTTTGGTTAACCGAAGGTGAACTTTCCTCTCGTCTGGCGCGACGAACAGTTTATCATTCCCCCCGATGGGGTGCGCGGGAGAGGTCAAATGCGTTACGCAGCGCTCGCGGCGACGACGCTCGTCGCCCTGTGTTCTGTTGGATTGACTGCTACACCTTCGAAATCCGCCGAAATCCTCTGGAAAGTCGAAAATCCGTTCCGCTTCTTCAAGCGGGCGTCGTCATTTGCGATGTACGAGCGGGCGTTCGACTCGGTTCGCGGCAACCCGGCGACGGCGCTGCCCGACAAGATCATCTGGAAGACCGAGCGGCGGCTCAACGATCCGGACTGCAAGGACTCGTCGACACCGAACGCCTGCGCCAACACGGCGCGCGCGCATTATGAGACGAGCCGGCTCGGCTGGGCGGCGCAGACGGTGAATTTCACCTGCTACGACCGCAACGCGCGGCCGCGCCACTACATGCCGACCTGCGATCGCCAGTATTCCTGGGGCACCGCCAAGGAAGATTATGTGCTGCCCGACGCCCACACGGTCGAGGTGTGGCTAGCGCCCGACGTGCTGGCGGGCCTGCCGGCCGGCAACTGCACCTGGACGTGGACGCCGCATCGCGCGGGCCTCGCCGGCGAGACGCGCCAGCAGCCGTGCCAGGCGAAATTCGTGATCAAGCGCCTGCCATATTCGCTCGATCACACCGCCTCCGGCGCTGCCGTCAAGGTGAAGCTGCCGGACGGCCGCGAATTCGCCGAGCCGGACGTGAGCGTGCAGGACCTCTTCATCGTCGCGTTCGGCGACAGCTTCATGTCGGGCGAGGGCAATCCCGACCGGCCGGTGCAGTTCAGCAACGCGCGCGAGATGGTCTACGATCCGACCAACTCGGATACGCGCGACGTCGCGTCGCGTTCGATCGCGCCGGTCTACGGCACCTCGTCGGCACCGACCGACTTCAATCCGAAGTCGCTGCCCAAGCGCTACATGGAGGACGAGCAGAAGGGGCTGATCTACGCCCCCAACAGCCGGGACCTCCAGGCGGCGTTCGACAAGGCCGGGGCCGAATGGCTCTCGCCCGACTGCCATCGCTCGCAATACGGCTATCCGTTTCGCGTGAGCCTGGAGCTCGCGCTCGAGAACCCGCATCGCGCCGTGACGCTCGCGAGCTTCGCCTGCTCGGGAGCCGAGATCGTGCACGGTCTCTTCACCGAGATGGACGCGCGCGAGCGCTTCAACGAGCCGCACGGCGCCAAGGTCGTTTCGCAGTTCGACCAGCTGAGCGACCTGATCTGCCGCAACGGCTCGGCCGGGCGCACCGTGAGCGCGTCCTATCAGCTGCCCGTCTACGAGTCGGGCTCGACCTCGATCGGCGAGCAGACCTTCACCAAGCGTTGGTGCGCGCCGGCGAACCGCAAACGGCCGATCGATCTCGTGCTGATGTCGGTCGGCGGCAATGACGTCGGCTTCGGGGCGCTCGCGCTTTACGCGATCACCAACAGCGCCGACGACCTCGCGCCGATCGCCGGCTGGGTCGGCTCGCAGATCCGCTACAGCCCGCAGGTGGCGCAAGCCTACATGAGCGTGCTCGACCGGCGCTTCAAGGCGGTCAAGCAGGCGCTCGCCGACGGCTTCGGCGTGCCTCCGAACCGTGTCCTGCAGAATGCTTATGAGCAGATCCAGTACGACGAGACCGGCGGCGCCTGCGGCCTGCAGCCGACCCTCGGCCTCGATGTGCATCCGAAGCTCGCCTACAACCGCGAGCGCGTCACCGAGGTCTCGAACTTCGCGCGTCAGCTGCAGACGCGGCTCGAATGCATCGACGATGCGAGGAAGCCCGGCTGCCCGGCCGGTCTTGCGACCGGGGCCGGCACCGGCTTCAAGCTCATCACCGACCACATGGTCGAGTTCGCCAGGCGCGGCTTGTGCGCACGTGACCCGGCGCATGCCTTCCCGGACCAGATCGCGATGGGGATGCCGCGCCTGTCGCACGCCTCGCAGGAATGGGAGCCGTACTCGCCCGCCTACACGATCCCCTATGCGCATCACTGGCGGCTCGTGCGCGACCCGAACGACACCTTCCTGATGGCGAACACCCATCGCGAGGGCATCTCGCTGTTCGACGTGCTGCAGCCCGCCTACTCGGCGCTCTACAGCGGCGCCTTCCATCCGACCGCCGAGGGACACGCGATCGTGGCCGATCACGTCATCAAGCACGCGCGCGAGATCGTCGACACGAGACCCGTTCCGTTCCAACGGCAGGCGCTGCGCTAGCCATCCTATCTCATTCATCACTGCGTCATGGCCGGAGCATAGTCCGGCCATGATCGTTTCTGCGCCTGCGGTTTCATTGCGGTAGGGGCGCGCCGCGCCAGTTCGCCCGGAACCGGCGTGCAAACCATCGCGTTATCTCGGCACTGCGAAGCCGCGCTGGCGCATGTTCCGCCAAGCGGACGCCGTTTCGCCGATAAGAACATGCGCCAAGCGAAGCGCTCGCCACTCAAGGGAGATCAGCGATGAACTGGGACCAGATCCAAGGGAACTGGACGAAGGCCAAGGGCAAGCTGCGCCAGCAATGGGGCAAGCTCACCGACGACGACCTCACGCTCATCGACGGCAAGCGCGAGGAGCTCACCGGCCGCCTGCAGGAGCGCTACGGGTATCAGAAGGAGCAGGCCGAGAAGGAAATCGACAACTGGATGAAGAAGGCGTCGTAGCGGTCTGCTTCGCGAAGTTGCGTCGATGTAGCGTCAGGTTGGGCCGGCCCGGGATGTCCCGGGCCGGCGCGTTGAGTCGAGCCCGGCTACTCGACCGGTCGAATTGAGGACCGATTTGTGCTAATAGTAGCCCCATGAATATTGCCGTAACCCAAGCTGCCGAAGGCCTTCCTCGCCGCGCATTCAGCGCCGCGGATGTCCGCCGGATGATCGATATCGGCGTCATGGGCGAGGACGAGAGATTTGAGCTGGTCGGGGGCGAAATCGTAATGATGACACCCGCCGGATTTGCGCATGAGCTGATCAAAAGCGCGTTGACGATGGCGATGGCGCGAGCGGTGCCGAGCGAGTCGAGGCTTGCGGTGGAATGCGGACTAGAGCTCGGCAAGGACGTCCTCGTGCAGCCCGATATTGCGGTGATGCCGCACTCTGAATTCAAGCAAAGCGCGGCAGGTTTCGTTCGCCCTGACCGACTTCATTTGGTCGTCGAGGTTTCCGCCGGCAGGATCGCCTATGACCGGGGGCTCAAGGCCCGCCTCTATGCACGCTTCGGCGTACGGGAGTTCTGGGTGATTGACGCCAATGCGCGCACAGCCTGGGTCCACACCGGTCCCAGCGGCGAAACTTGGTCGTCCATCATCGAATGCGGGCCGAACGAACCACTGACGACGCCGGCACTGCCCAGCTTTTCGATCCGCCTCGGCGATATCGAGTAAGCCGCGCGTCTACTCGGCGGCCGCGCGGTCGTGCCCGAGCCGCCGGTTGAGTTTCGCCAGCAGCTCCGCCGCCGCATCCGCGATCACCGTGCCGGGCGGGAAGATCGCCTCGGCGCCGGCGGCCTTCAGCGCCGCGTGGTCCTGCGGCGGCACGACGCCGCCGACGACAATCATAATGTCGTCGCGGCCTTGCGCCGCGAGTGCGGCCCTGAGCTCGGGCACGAGCGTCAGGTGGCCGGCGGCGAGCGATGACACGCCGACGATGTGCACGTCGTTCTCGATCGCTTGCCGGGCGGCTTCGGCCGGGGTTGCGAACAGCGGGCCGATGTCGACGTCGAAGCCGAGATCCGCGAACGCCGACGCGATCACCTTCTGGCCGCGGTCGTGGCCGTCCTGCCCGACCTTGGCGACCAGGATGCGTGGCCGGCGGCCCTCGTCGGCCTCGAACTGCGCGACCTGCTTGAGCACGCGCTCGACCGCGTCCGACATGCTGCCGGCCTCCCTTTTGTATATGCCCGAGATGGCCTTGATCGAGGCGACATGGCGGCCGAACACCTTCTCGAGCGCGAGCGAGATTTCGCCGACCGTCGCCTTGGCGCGCGCAGCGTCGATCGCGAGCGCGAGCAGGTTGGCGTTGCCGCCGTCGGCGGCGCGGGTCAATGCGTCCAGCGCCTCGGCGAGCGCGCGCGCGTCGCGCTCGCGCTTGAGGCGCGCGAGCTTGTCGATCTGCAGCGCGCGTACCGCCGAGTTGTCGACCTTGAGCACGTCGATCGGCGCCTCGCGGTCGGGCCGGTACTTGTTGACCCCGATCACCGACTGTGCGCCGGCGTCGATGCGCGCCTGCGTCTTCGCCGCTGCTTCCTCGATGCGCAGCTTGGGCAGGCCGGCCTCGATCGCCTTGGCCATGCCGCCCATTTGCTCGACCTCGGTGATATGCTCCCACGCCTTGCGGGCGAGGCCGTCGGTCAGCTTCTCGACATAGAACGAGCCGCCCCACGGATCGACCGTGCGCGTGGTGCCGGTCTCCTGCTGCAGAAAGAGCTGGGTGTTGCGGGCGATGCGGGCCGAGAAGTCGGTCGGCAGCGCGAGCGCCTCGTCGAGCGCGTTGGTGTGCAGCGACTGGGTGTGCCCCTGCGTCGCCGCCATCGCCTCGATCGCGGTGCGCATCACGTTGTTGAACACGTCCTGGGCGGTGAGCGACCAGCCCGATGTCTGGCAATGGGTGCGCAGCGACAGCGAGCGCGGATCCTTCGGCGCATGCGGCTTCATCAGCTTCGCCCACAGGAGCCGCGCGGCGCGCAGCTTGGCGATCTCCATGAAGTAGTTCATGCCGATCGCCCAGAAGAAGGAGAGGCGTGGCGCGAACTGGTCGATGGGGAGCCCGGCTTTGAGCCCGGCGCGCACGTACTCGGCGCCGTCCGCGAGCGTGTAGGCGAGCTCGAGGTCCTGCGTCGCGCCCGCCTCCTGCATGTGATAGCCGGAGATCGAGATCGAGTTGAACTTCGGCATGTTCGCGGACGTGTACGCGAAGATGTCCGAGATGATGCGCATCGAGGCCGCGGGCGGATAGATGTAGGTGTTGCGGACCATGAACTCCTTGAGGATGTCGTTCTGGATCGTCCCCGCGAGTTTCGCCGGCGCGACGCCCTGCTCCTCGGCGGCGACGATGTAGAGCGCGAGCACGGGCAGCACCGCGCCGTTCATGGTCATCGACACCGACATCTGGTCGAGCGGGATTCCGGAAAACAGCGTGCGCATGTCGTAGATCGAGTCGATCGCGACCCCTGCCATGCCGACGTCGCCGGCGACGCGCGGGTGGTCGGAATCGTATCCGCGGTGGGTCGCGAGATCGAACGCGACCGAGAGGCCTTTCTGCCCGGCCGCGAGGTTGCGCCGATAAAAGGCGTTGGAATCTTCCGCAGTGGAGAACCCGGCGTACTGACGCACGGTCCACGGCTGGGTGACATACATGGTCGGGTAGGGGCCGCGCAGGTAGGGTGCGATGCCCGGCAGGCTATCGAGGAAGTCGATGCCGGCGAGGTCGTCCGCCGTGTAAAACGGCTTGACCGCGATGCCCTCGGGCGTGAGCCAGGGCGCGGCGCCGCGCGGGCGGGGCGCGCCCGCGGTATCGACGAAGTCAACCGTGGCGAAATCCGGAATCCTGCTCATGCCGCGTTCAAGCCTCTGCTGCGACTCAATTTAGGCGCTCTTTCGCAATCTTGCACGGCCATAAACGCCGCCGGGTGGAAGGCCGTTCGAGCATATTTCAACGCTTCAGGTGCAAGAATCCAACCACCCTCGCCGCAGCGCCGCCGCCACCTGGCTCCCGCTCGCTCGCTTCATCGCGGGGGAAGCCCGCCTCGGCCATTGGGCCTGCAAGCGGCGCGCCACCACGTTCATCTACGAGTTCGTCCGCTTCGGCGTGAAGCAGGGCTGGGCCTGCCTGTTCGGCGGCATCATGGTCGGTCTGATCATCGCGACCTATTTCCTCTATCCGCCCAACGCCCCCCTCGCGCGTTACGATTTCCTCTTCCTCGCCGCGCTCTCGGTGCAGGCCGGCATGCTCCATTTCCGCCTCGAGACGCTCGACGAGGCGAAGGTGATTCTGCTCTTTCACATCGTCGGCACCGCCATGGAGGTGTTCAAGACCGCGGTCGGCTCCTGGGTCTATCCCGAATACGCCTTCTTCCGCATCGCCGGCGTGCCGCTGTTCTCCGGCTTCATGTATGCGTCGATCGGCAGCTACATCGCCCGCTGCTGGCGCCTGTTCGACTTCCGCTTCACTCGCCATCCGCCGCTATGGACGCTCTACCTCCTCTCGCTCGCCATCTATGCGAACTTCTTCGCCGACTACTATGCGATCGACCTCCGCATCCTTCTCTTCGCCGCGATTGCCCTCCTGTTCGGCCGCGCCTGGATCCACTACCGCATCTGGCAGGCGCATCGGCGCATGCCGCTGCTGGTCGGCCTCTTTCTCGTGGCGCTCTTCATCTGGATCGCCGAGAACATCGGCACGCTCACCCGGACCTGGCTCTATCCGCACCAGCGCGTCGCCTGGTCGATGGTCTCGCTCGGCAAGCTCAGCTCCTGGTTCCTGCTGCTGATCATCAGCTACGCCATGGTCGCGGCGGTCAACCGGCCGGCGCCGTACCGGAACGAGGAGGAGAGGACGACATCCTCAGCATCGCGTGCGCCGCCGTGAGCGTCGCCAAAGCGTCGCAGCCGACGAAAATGAACGTTCCCACGCCGGCCGCGTTGAGCGCGGCTTCGAGCGCGCGCGGCCGTCCCGCGAGATAGACGTGCGTGGCCCCCGCGAGCGCGCGTGCGGCCTGCACGGACTGTGCTTCGTACACGGCATCGGACGAGCACAGGCAGGCGAGCTTGGCGCCGGACGCCTTGAATGCCGCTGCCATCGCGTCGATCGACGCAAACCCGTCGCTCGTGATGGCCTCGATGCCGCCGGCCTCGAAGAAACTCTTGGCGAAGGCCGCGCGGGCGGTGAAGTCCGACATCGTGCCGAGGTTGGCGAGGAAAACTTTCGGTCGCGATCCGGTCTGCGCCAGCATCTGGTCGGAAGCATCGCGCAGGCGCTCGAACGGCTCGGCAAGACGAATGCGCGGCAAGGCCGTGGTCCGCACCGCAACCGCGCTCTCTTTCGGCGCCGTGACGGGTGCGACATCGAGGACGGCCGGCGGCGTCTCGGCGAGGTCGGGAAAATCGCTCGTGCCGGTCAGCGCGTCCTTGCGCCGCGCCACTGCCTGCTCGCGTTGTGCCCGCACGGCCGCGACCTTGTCCTGAATCAGCCCGCGCTCGAGCGCCGCCCAGGCGCCGCCCGCGGCTTCGATCTCCCGGAATAGCGACCAAGCCGCGGCGCCGAGCTTGGCAGTCATGTCCTCGATGGCGCCCGAGCCTGCGACCGGGTCGGCGACCTTCGCGAGGTTCGACTCCTCGAGCAGGATGAGCTGGGTGTTGCGCGCCATCCGGCGCGCGAACGCGTCCGGTAGCCCGAGCGGCGCCGTGTGCGGCAGTACCGTGATGCTGTCGGCGCCGCCCAGGCCCGCGGCCGCGACCGCAACCGTGTTGCGCAGCATGTTTACGTAAGGGTCGCGGCGGGTCAGCATCCGCCATGCGGTTTCGGCGGAAACATGCGCGGGCTGGGGGCGGAGCCCACATGCCTGTTCGATCCGCGCCCACAGCTTGCGAGCGGCGCGGAATTTGGCGATCGTCATGAACTCGTCGGCGTCCGCCGCGAGGCGGAAGTAGATCATGCGGCGCGCCGTCTCGAGCGCCACGCCGTTCGCTTCCAGTGCGCGCAGATACTGCACGCCGCTCGCGATCGCGACGGCGAGCTCCTGTGCTTCCGATCCGCCCGCATTGTGGATGATGCGTCCGTCCGCAACCGCGAAGGGCCCCGCAAAACCCTGGTCAGCCAGCTCGCGCACCATGCGGGCGAAGCCTTGCGCGAGCGCGGGCCAGGGCCGCGGGCTCGTGCCCGCCGCCGCAAAGCCGCCGATCGGGTTGATGCTGGCGCGCAGATCGACCGAAGCGGGTGCGAGCCCGCGGCTTTTCACCACGGCTGCGAAGTGCTTCACCGCATCGCGCGTCGCCGGGCTCAGATTGAAGTCGATGGCGATGCCGGCATCGAGCACGATACCATCGAGCACGTGCGCCAGCGTCTCGGGCGTCGCCGCGAGGCCGTAGCCATTGGCGCTGACCGAGCCGGCGAAGACCAACGTCAGCCCGGTTGCCCCGTTTTCCAGATCCTGCAGCGCCTGCGCATTGGCGGCGGCGGAATCGGGATGATCGACCCGCTGCATGACGGCCCAGGCAGCGCCCGGCGTGCGCCCGGCGACCGGCTCCGCGGCGACGGCACGTGGGTAGAGCGGCTCGATCGGCAGCCCGTCATAAGTGCGCGCCACCAGCTTGTCGTACGGTGCACCCTTGAGGACGCCGTCGACCAGCTTGCGCCATTGGTCGCGGGTGGCGGCGGGGAATTCGGCGCCGAGCGTCACGTCATCGGACATGCAGGGAAAATGCCACGGCGGGCGCGCAGAACCAATGCGCAATTAGCCGGAGGTGGGAGCCGGCGGCAGCCGTTCGATCCCGCCCGCATCGAGGCGGGCGAGCGCGTCGGCGATCCGGACGCCCTTGATGCGGCGGTCCGGCGCGATCTCGGCGAGCGGCACCAGCACGAAGGGGCGCTCGAGCAGGCGGGGATGCGGCAGCGTCAGGTCCGGGTCGTCGAGGGCGAGGTCGTCGTAGGCGATGAGGTCGATATCGACCGGGCGCGGCCCCCAGCGTTGCTCCTGCGCACGGTCGCGGCCGAACGCGCGCTCGACGTCGAGCGCGCGCGCCAGCAGGTCGTGCGGCACAAGCTCGGTTGCGACCAGGACACAGAGGTTGATGAACGGCGCCTGGTCGGTGACGCCCCACGGCGGCGTGCGGTAGTCGGACGAGCGCGCGATGAGGCGCACGACGCGCCCATCGCAGAAGCGCGCGACCGCGCGATCGAGCGTCGCGCGCGCCTCGCCGACGTTGCCGCCGAACGCGACAAAAGCCTCAACCATGGGCCCCGGCCATCCGGCTAGCCCCGTCGCGTACGCAGGATCGTCACGCCGACGTCGCCGAAGATGGCGGCGATCGGCGCGTGCGGCTTGTGCACCGTCACCTTGACGGAGGCGATGCTCGCCGAGGCGCCGAGCACCGCGTCGGCGACCGCGCCGGCGGCCGCCTCGACCAGGCGGCAGCTCCTCGCCGTGAAGGCGCGGGTCGCGGTCTCGACGATGCTCGCGTAGGACACCGTGTCGACGAGCTTGTCGCTCGCCGCTGCCGGCGCGAGGTCGATCGCGAGCTCGATGTCGATGACGAAGCGCTGGCCGACCTTCGCCTCGTGCGCCATGACGCCGTGGTGGGCATGGATGAGCAGCCCGGTGACGAAGATCGTGTCGCGCATGATGTCGCCCATGGTGCCGCTCACGATGGGGCTTTTGCCCGTCCTTGGATCGCCGCCGCGACCTTGAGCGCCTGCACGGTCTCGGCGACGTCGTGCGCGCGGATGATGGCGGCGCCATTGAGGACGCCGATGACGTGCGCCGCGATCGAGCCGCCGAGCCGCTGGTCGGGCGGCGCCGGCGAGATCCCGTCGATGAAGCGCTTGCGCGAGGCGCCGAGCAGGAGCGGCAGGCCGAAGGCGCGCAGCCGCCCGAGCCGCGCGATCGCCTCGATGCTCTGGTCGGCCACCTTGCCGAAGCCGATGCCGGGGTCCAGCACGATCCGCTCACGCACGATGCCGGCGCGGGCGGCGATCTCGAGCGAGCGCGCGAAGTAGCGCTCCATCTCGGCCATGATGTCGAGCGCCGGATCGGCCGTGTCGCGGTTATGCATGACGATGACCGGACAGCCGTGCTCGGCCACCACCGCGGCCATGGCGGGATCGCGCTGCAGGCCCCACACGTCGTTGGCCATTCGTGCCCCCTGCGCCAGCGCCCAGCGCGCCACCTCCGCCTTCATGGTGTCGATCGACACCGGCACCCCGAGTGCGCAGACCGCCGACAGCACCGGCTCGAGGCGGCGGCGCTCCTCGCGCGCGTCGACCGGCCGCTGGCCGCCGTAGGGGCGCGTCGACTCGGCACCGATGTCGAGGATGTCGGCGCCCTCCGCGATCATCGCTCGCGCATGATCGATCGCGGCCGCCGGATCGAAAAACCGGCCGCCATCGGAAAAGGAGTCCGGCGTGACGTTGAGAATGCCCATCACGGCCGGCTTGCGCGCGGCGAGCAGCCGCGCGAACCAGGCGGACGGGGGGCTTTCCGCGCGCTGATCGCCCGCCGACTTGGCGCCTTTGGGCGTGCCGAGCATCGACATGCGCCCGCATTGCGCGCGAAAGCCCGCCGCTGTCAAGCTTGCCCGGAGAGTGGGCGATCAGGGTCAGATCAGTAGGTAATCTTGAGCTGCAGCCGCTTGGCGTGCTCGATCCAGCGCACCACGGCCTTTTCGGAGGGGGGAAGCTGCACCAGCTTGCGCTCGACGTTCGCCTTGGACATCGCCTTGGCGAGGTTGGCCGGGTTGCGGTACTTGAGCTCCTTGACGGTATCGACGCCCGCGGCCTCGAGCAGCTCGGCGTAGTCCTCGCCGACGCCCTTGATGCGCATGCGATCCGCCATGTTGGCCCAGCGCAGGATGCACTTCTCGTCGATCCCGGTCGCGTCCGCGATCGCTTTGCGGCCCTTCAGGTCCTTGGCCCTCTCCAACAGCCTGCCGGTGGTGCGGATGCCGATCGATTTGAGCTTTGCGGCGACGCCAGGCGTGAGGCGTTCCAGGTCGGCGATGGGATAGGACATCGGAAGGCTCTAGATGAATTGGCTCAACCCAGGGACGGCCGCGACGATGCTGTTGACGGCATCGTCGCCGGCCTTCTCACGCGCATATGCAATGAGCTCGCGGGTGACGCCTTGGATCTCGCCCATGCCGAGGCCAGCCGACATCAGCCGGCTGCCAACGCCCATGATCCCTCCCATACTTCCGAACAGGCCGCTCGAGTCGTCGGCGCGCGCGGCGGCAACAGCCGCCTGCGCGCCCGGCAACCGATCGAGCAAAGCGTGCACCTTGTCGGTCGGCCCCTCCTTCGCGAGGAAGTCGAAGATGATGCCGACTGATTTCTCGGCGACCGATCGGTCGACGCCAACGTTGGCGGCGATGCGGTCGACGAGCTCGTCCATGTCCGGAAGCCCCCACTGCACTCACGGCAGGATTGCTTTGGTATTGAACACCGCCCGGCTCGAAAGACAAGAAGCGCGGTGGTACCGCTGACGCGATCGTCAGCCGACGTGACAAGACTGCAACAGCCTCATGACGGATTGCCGCAGGCGAGCGCATGTTCCGGCGAGGTGGGTACCGCTTCACCGACATAGGGGGCGAAGCGACGCCGTTTCTTCGAACGGCTATGAACATGCGCCAAATCTAACTGTTAAGCCGCTCGCCGATATTGCTTCGCCCGCTCTCGCGTGACGCGCCGGCAAGGACTATAGTCGGATCATAATCGATCCCAACACGTTGGCCAGCCCACATGTCCGATCTCGACCGCGTTCTTGCCCGCATCGATGCCGATCTCGACCGTAGCCTGGAACGGCTGTTCCAATTCCTCCGGATCAAGTCGATCTCGACGGATCCCGCCTTCAAGGATGATTGCCGCGCGGCAGCCGAGCATCTGGCCGGCGACCTGAGCACGGTCGGGTTCGCAGCCGACGTTCGTGCGACGCAAGGTCATCCGGTCGTGCTCGCGAAAAGCACCGGTGGCGGCCGGCGCGTTCTCTTCTATGGCCACTACGACGTGCAGCCGGTCGATCCGCTCGATTTGTGGCAGGCCCCGCCGTTCGAGCCGCGCGTCGCGACCTTGCCGGATGGGCGCAAGGCGATCGTCGCGCGCGGTGCCTGCGATGACAAGGGGCAGGTGATGACCTTCGTCGAGGCGTGCCGCGCCTGGAAGGCGGTCACGGGCTCGCTGCCGCTCGCGATCACGATGCTGATCGAGGGCGAGGAGGAGTGCGGCTCGAAGAGCCTGCCGCCCTTCGTGGCTTCCGCCAAGGACGAGCTCAAGGCCGAGATCGCGCTCGTGTGCGACACCGGTATGTGGGATCCGGCGACGCCGGCGATCACCACGTCGCTGCGGGGGCTCGTTTATGACGAGGTGAAAATCACGGCGGCCAACCGCGACCTGCACTCGGGCCTGTTCGGCGGTGCAGCGCAGAATCCGATCCGCGTGCTGACGAAGATCCTCGGCGCGCTGCATGACGACAATGGCCGCATCACCATCCCGGGCTTCTACGACGGGATTGCCGAGCTGCCGGCGGACGTGAAGGCGCAGTGGACCGCGCTCAACCTTACGCCCGAGACTTTCCTGGGGCCGGTTGGCTTGAGCATCCCGGCCGGCGAGAAGGGGCGCAGCCTGATCGAGCAGATCTCGTCGCGACCCACTTGCGACGTCAACGGCATCGTCGGCGGCTATACGGGCGAAGGCTCGAAGACGGTCATCCCGTCGCAGGCCTCGGCGAAGATCTCGTTCCGCCTGGTGAGCGGGCAGGACCCGGACCGGATCCGCACCGCCTTCCGCGCCTTCGTGCGCGCGCGGCTGCCGGCGGACTGCAAGGTCGACTTCATCGATCACGTCGGCGCGCCGGCGCTCGCGCTCGATTGGGGCATGCCGCAGCTCGCCTCGGCGCGCCACGCGCTCACGCAGGAATGGGGGAAAGATGCGCTGCTGATCGGCTCGGGCGGATCGATTCCGATCTGCGCCGACTTCAAGCGGCTGCTCGGCATGGACACGCTGCTGATCGGCTTCGGCCTCGACGACGACCGCGTGCATTCGCCCAACGAGAAGTACGACCTCACCAGCTTCCACAAGGGCACGCGCAGCTGGGCGCGCGTGTTGGCGGCGCTTGCTGCGTAGTGTTCGTAGCTGCGTAGGGTGGGCAAAGGGGGCCGAAGTGCCAGCGTCTTCGCACGCTGCCTGACCCGCCTTGCCCACGCGGGTGCGCGCCATCGATACCTGGGCACGGCGGGGTCAGGCAGCGCCACGGACGAAAAGTCTCGGCCGACTTGCCCACCCTACGACGCGATCGCCAGCAATCCACTTAGATCGCTCAATACGCGCTCCGGCGCGAGGTCGGCATATTCATCCGGGTTCTTGGCGCGGTTGATCCAGACGGCGCGGAAGCCGAACGCGGTCGCGCCCATCACGTCCCAGCGGTTCGACGAGACGAAGACGACGTCGCGCGGAGCAACGCCGAAGTGGTCGGTCACCAGCCGGTAGACCTCGCTGCATGGCTTGTACATGCGCAGCACGTCGACCGAGAGCACCGCGTCGAGATCGTTGCCAAGCCCGGCGGCATCGACGGCGGCGCCGAGCATGTCCGGCGACCCATTGGAGAGGATCGCGGTCTTGTTCCCGCGCGTCTTGAGCGCGCGCAGCGTTGCGCTCGCGTCCGCGAAGGCGTCGAGCCGCAGATAGGCATCCATCAGCTTCGGCTTGAGCGCGCGGTCGACCGCGGGAAAGCGCGCGAGCGCGAAGTCGAGCGCGCGCTCGGTCAGGCTTGAGAACTTCTCGTAACGCCCCGCGAGCGTTAGCGTCCAGGTATATTCGAGCTGCTTGGTGCGCCAGAGATCCGACATCCGGTCGGCGTCGGGGCCGACGGCGGCGCGGTGGCGGCCGATCGCGGCGTGCACGTCGAACAGGGTGCCGTAGGCGTCGAAGACGAAGCTGGGCAACGGCATTACAGCATGATCCCGAAAAGTGGATACCGGTTTTCGGAAAAGATCATGCTCAAACAACAACCACAAGCGTGATCACGGTCCGAAAAAGCCTCATCGCGCTTGCGGCGACTCCTGATGATCAACGCGCGGCCGAAAGCGGCAGCGGCCGGGCAGGGGCCCGGCCGCGCTCATCTTTATTCTGATCCGCCGTGCCCGGCGGATCACTTCATCGCGTGCTCGTACATCTCGGCGACGTGGTCCCAGTTCACCAAGTGCTCGAAGAATGCCTTGAGGTAATCCGGCCGGCGGTTGCGGTAGTCGATGTAATAGGAGTGCTCCCACACGTCGCAGCCGAGAATGGGCTTTGCCCCGTGCACGAGCGGGTTTTCGCCGTTCGGGGTCTTCATCACGGTGATCTTACCGTCCTTGACGGCGAGCCAGCACCAGCCGGAGCCGAACTGGGTGACGCCGGCCTGGATGAACTCTTCGCTGACCTTGGCGATCGGGCCGACGTCCGACTCGAGCTTTTTGGCGAGGTTGCCGGGGATCTTGTTGCCGCCACCGTTCGGCTTCATCCATTTCCAGAAGTGGATGTGATTGTAGTGCTGGCCCGCATTGTTGAAGAGGGCCTGATTCTTGCCGTACGCGCCCTTGACGACCTCCTCGACCGATTTGCCCTCGAATTCGGTCCCCTTCATCAGATTGTTGCCGGTATTGACGTACGCGGCGTGGTGCTTGTCGTGGTGGAATTCGAGGGTTTCCTTCGACATGTAGGGCGCCAGTGCGTCATAGGCATATGGCAGGTCGGGCAGGCTGAACGACATCGGCTTTCTCCTTGGGGGAACGGCAAAACGGAGCCGGGTTGAAATGACGGACGGCCGCATCCATACGGGATGGAGTGCGGTCGACGCCAGCAAAATTGAGGAACCGCGGCACCCTCCCGATAACGGTGCCGGAGCATCAAGGGTTCAATGGGTGCCGACCCGGTGGGCTGGCATTTCGGATTCCGACGCCCGATGTGTTCGCCATTTTCAGTGACCTGATTTCACAGGGGAATTTGGCCAAATTGTCTCAATTCGGACCGTCAGCCTTTGTTAACCGCGTTATTTAAGACTACAAGGAGTGGGACCACGATGCCGCAGAGCAGCCGGGACGCGTGCAACACAGCTTTGCGTTTCATTGGTTGAGGTCGCGGTTGAGTTGAGTAAGGGGCCGAGCCGGTCATGTATTGGCTTTTGTTACTCCTGAGCGTGATCGCGACGGCCGTTGGGCTGTTTGCGATCGGCTTCGGCCTCATGCCTTTTGAAGGCAGCCTCGGCAACGCCTACCTGATTGCCGGTGCCGTCGGCGTCGTTGGTGGCATGATCCTGTTTGCCCTGGCGGCCGCGGTGCGCGACTTGCGCCGCATCGCTGCTGCATTGGCGCCGCGTGCCAGCAATCAGGTGAGCACTGCGGCGCGTCGCCAGGCTCCGCTCGACGCCGGCGATACTGCCCCCCCGCCGCGGCCGGTGCCGGCTACCCCGCCCCCCGCGCGCATTCCCTATCCGCCGCGTCCAGGTAGTGATCAGCGCACCGACCAACGTGCGGATCCGCGCGAGATGCGCATCCCCGATCAGCGTGAGACGCGCTTCGAGCGCCCGCCCGGGCCGCCCGTCCCGCCGCAGCCGCCGGCCGAGATGCCCGAGCCGCCTCCGCCGCGTGAGCGTCCGCGTCCTCAGGTGGCCGGCCCGCCGCGCATGATCGGCGAGGCCCCGATGATGGAGGAGCACGAGGAGGTGCCGCTCGCGCCGAGCCGCGTGGCTGCCCCGCCGATGCGTAGTGCCCCACCGCCGGTCGCCGAGCCGCCGTCGCCGCCCGAGCCGCCGCGGCCCCCCGAGCCACGCCCGTCCCAAGCCGACATCATGGCCCGCCTGAGCAACCTCGCCGCGACCCCGCCGCGCCCGGCGCCACGTCCCGAACCGCCACGGGCGCCGCCACCGCCGCCGGCGGAGCGGCAAAACGAACGCGAGAATGAACGCCAAAACGAACGTGTTGCGGCGCCGGCCGATCCGCGCCGTGCCAACATGTTCGACGCGCTATGGCCCGCCGAGGTGCGCGCCGCGCGCCAATCGCAGTCGGAGACCATCGCACGGGCGCCAAGACCCGAGCAAAGACCTGAGCCGAGACCGGATTCAAGATCCGAGCAAAGACCGGAGCTGCCTGCCGAGCCGCGGCTCAATGGCCGCCCCGAACCCCGCGGTGGGCCGCCGATGCCGCCGCCCATGATGCCGCCCACGCCGCGTGAGCCCCCGGCACGCGAGCCGGCTCGCGAACCCGTATCCCCGCTGCCGGCGGAGCCGCGGACGATTGCGATCCTCAAATCGGGCGTGATCGACGGCATGGCCTATACGCTCTACACCGACGGCTCGATCGAGGCGGAGCTGCCGCAGGGCACGATGCGGTTCGCGTCGATCGACGATCTGCGTTCGCATCTGGAAAATTCCGACCGGCCGGCGTGACCGGCGGCGCCTCGTCGTCCGCAGCGCGTCAGCTTTTCCCCACGGCCGCGAGCGCGAACGCGTAGGCGAGGGCCGTTTCCTTGAGCCGCTCGAAGCGGCCGGATGCGCCCGCATGGCCGGCATCGAGATTGGTGCGCAACGCGATCAGCCGCTTGCCCGTCGCGGTCGCGCGCAGACGCGCCACCCATTTGGCCGGCTCCCAGTAGGTCACGCGCGGATCGGTCAGCCCAGCCAGCACCAGCAAGGCCGGATAGTCCTGCGGCCGCACGTTCTCATACGGGCTGTAGGCCAGGATGGTGCGGAAGGCCTGCGCGTCGGTGATCGGGTTGCCCCATTCGGGCCATTCGGGCGGCGTGAGCGGCAGGGTGTCGTCCAGCATGGTGTTGAGCACGTCGACGAACGGCACCTCGGCGATCATACCGGCATAGAGGTCGGGGCGCATATTGGCGACCGCGCCGATCAGCATGCCGCCGGCCGAGCCGCCCTGCGCGACCGCGCGGCGCGGCCCGATGAAGCGCTGCGCCATGAGATGCTCGGTCGCCGCGATGAAGTCGTCGAACGTGTTGTGCTTGCCGGCGAGCTTGCCGGTGCGATACCAGCGCCAGCCCTTGTCGGTGCCGCCGCGCACATGCGCGATCGCGTAGACGAACCCGCGGTCGACCAGCGACAGCGCATTGGTGCTGAAGTAGGCCGGGATGGCGGCGCCGTAGGAGCCATAGCCGTAGACGAGGCCGGGCGCGGTCCCGTCGGCTTTGAAGTCCTTGCGGTGCAATAGTGAGATCGGCACGGTCTCGCCGTCGTGCGTCGGCGCGAGCAGGCGGCGCGTCGAGTAATTCGCCGGATCGTGCCCGCTCGGGACCTCCTGGCGCTTGCGCAAGACGCGCGTGCGCGCCGCGAGATCGTAGTCCCAAACCTCGGCTGGCGTCGTCATCGACGAGTAGGTGAAGCGCAGCGTGTCGGTCGCGAACTCGTAGCCGCTCATCGTGAACAGCGCATACGCCTCCTCGGCAAACGCGATCGTGTGCTCGTCCCCGTCCGCGAGCCGGCGCACCACGATGCGCGGCAGGCCGTCCTCGCGCTCGAGCCGGATCAGCCAGTCGGCGAGGACGATGAACGAGAGAATGTAGACGCCGGGCCGATACGGCACGAGGTCGCGCCAGTGGCGCCGATCCGGCGTCGCGAGCGGCGCGACCGCGATCTTGAAATCCTCCGCGCCGTCCGCGTTCGTGTGGATGAACAGCACCGGCGCGCCGGCAAAATCCGGATGGTGCTCGACATTGTACAGCGTCGATGTCTCGCGCGCGGCGACCAGCACCGGCCGTGCGTCGGAGGCGCGCAGATCGATCAGCCAGGATTCGGCGCTCTCCTGGTTGGCGATCGAAATCTCGGCGAAATGCCGCGACTGCGATGGCGAGATGTCGACGAAATATTCCGGATCGTGCGACTCGTAGATCAGCGCATCGTCGGCCGCGTCGGTGCCGAGGCGGTGGCGAAAGACGCGGGTCGGGCGATGCTCGTCGTCGAGCCGGACGTAGTAGAACGCCGTCGCGTCCGCGCTCCAGATCACGCCGCCGCCCGCGACGTCGGCGACGCTGTCGGGCAGATCGGCGCCGGTTGCGAGGTCGCGCACGCGGGTGACGAAGAGCTCGGAGCCGGCGTCGTCGCTCGACCAGGCGAGGCGGCGATGGTCGGGCGAGTGCGCGTTGCCGCCGAGGCGGAAGAACGTCTTGCCGGCCGCGAGCGCATCGCCATCGAGCATCAGCTCCTCGGGCCCGCCGGCGCGCGGCGCGCGGCATAGCAGCGGACGCTCGCCGCCGGCGCGGTAGCGCGAGTAGTAGGCGAAGGCGCCGTCGGGCTGCGGCACCGAGGCGTCGTCCTCCTTGATGCGGCCCTTCATCTCGGCGAACAGCGTCTCCTGCAGGGCGCGCGTGTCGGCGAGCGCCGCCTCGGTGTGGGCGTTCTCGGCTTCGAGGTAGGCGCGGATCGCGCCATCGAGCACGGACGGATCGCGCATCACCGCTTGCCAGTTCGAGGCCTTGAGCCACGCATAGTCGTCGGTGAGTGTGATGCCGTGGTGCGTGGTCGTCACCGGGCGCCTCTCGGCGCGCGGCGCTTTGTGCGTGTCGATCATGTGGAATACCGGGCGGGGCGTGCAGCTGGGCGCGCCGGGTTGGCTGGATCGGACCCCCAAGGGGAGCATCAAGGGGCATCACGGGTGGCATCCGATTAGGGCGCAAACGTGAGGGGATGCGCGGGCCGCGCCGGCCTTACCGCTGGTTGAGCGGCGGCGGTGCGGCATTGCCGGGCGCGGTCGGGATTTTCTTGACCGTTTCAAGGAAATACGTACGTCGTTCTCTCGCTTCATTGAGATTAACGAAGTATCTTCTTGCGTCGATCAACCGACGATAGTAAAAAATCCCGTTGTTGCAGTGTTCGATTCGCAGGTGGCGAGAAACGACGCCGCCGCGATGGACAAATCCGCAGGGGCGCGGTGGGTTGTGACGGGAATGGGCGCGGGCCAGCGGCGGGATGGGAACGGGCATGAGTGACAGCACGGCAGGGACGAACTATATCGAGCTGACCGCCAAGATCGTGGCCGCCTATGTGAGCCACAACAACGTTTCGGCCGGCGATCTCGCAGGGCTGATCAACCAGGTGCACGCCGCGCTCACGCGCGTCACCGCGACGAACCACGGCGAGGCCCCGTCGGAGCCGCTCAAGCCGGCGGTCGCGGTCAAGCGCTCGATCACCTCCGACCACATCATCTGCCTCGAGGACGGGAAGAAGTTCAAGTCGCTCAAGCGCCACTTGCGCACCCAATACAACATGACGCCCGAGGCCTACCGCGAGAAGTGGGGTCTGCCGCCGGATTATCCGATGGTGGCACCGAACTACGCTGCCGCCCGCTCACAGCTCGCGAAGCAGATGGGGTTGGGCCAGCAGCGGCGGCGGCGGAAGTAGAAACTAGACGCAGATGCAGTCATTGCGAGGCGTGCGCGGCACGCCGAGGCAATCTCGATGCACGGCGCATGCGGTGCGTAACCCGCGCCAGCAGTGTGGGGTCGCATGCTCGCGTACACGGAGCTTATCCGGCATTGCTACCGCATCAATCGAGCGATGTCGCGCGCGATAAGAACGCTCGACGTCAACGGAGCAGCAGCATGAAGAGAGTCAGGGGCGGCAAACACGCGACCCCGGGAGCGTCTTAGACGCATTGCCGGGCCGACCTTCTAAGGCGCGGCGAGCAAGATCTATCAAACCGCCGGCGGTTGAGGCTGTCTCAAATGGACTTGCCGGCGGTCTCGTCACGAAAATAGCCAACGCAGACCTTCACGCCGCCTCTGCCAGCGCCGCCCGCGCATCATGCTGGATGCGATTGATCATCGAGCGAAATCCGTTCGAGCGCTGCGGCGTCAGGTGCTCGCGCAGGCCGAGCTTCTCGAACACCGCGACCGCGTCGGTCGCGACGATGTCGCGCGCCGCCTTTCCGGAGTAGATCGCGAACAGGATCGCGATCAGGCCGCGCACGATGTGGGCGTCGCTGTCGCCGACGAAGCTCAGCACCGGGCCGCCGGCGCCGTCCGGACGCACATGCGTGCCGAGCCACACTTGGCTCGCACAGCCCTGCACCTTGTTGGCCTCGGTGCGCTCCGCCTCCGGCAGCGGCTCGAGCGCGCGGCCGAGCTCGATGACATAGCGATAGCGGTCATCCCAATCGTCGAGCAAGGAGAAGTTGTCGATGATCTCGTCGATCGTCATGACGTGCGGCGCGCAAGCGCGCGGTTGTTTCCCTCTACCCTGACCGGGATATAGGACTTCGCGCGGCTCCCGTCACGGGCCTGGAACTCGGGAAAAGAAAAAAGCCGCGAGCGGATCGGGCAGGCGACCGCTCGCGGCTCGGCCAAGACGGCCGCAGTTCTGCTTGGGCGACGCATGGGATCGTCGCCGGACCCTGGGAGGCGGGTACGCCGGCGCTTGAAATCTAGGCGCCGTGCTTCTTATGAACGTCGTTGCGCGTGTCGTGTCGCGGGCTGCGCCAGGCAGGCGCGACGTCGGACGCGGTCAGCGTGTCGCGCGAGGCTTTGGCGGCATTCGCCGGCCGCGCATCGATCGAGCCGGTGTCACGCGGGGCGGCGCGCTCGCTGATGAAGTCGTAGACCATGCGCGCGCCCGCCTCGGCGCGCGTGCCGAACGCGACCGCCGCATGCGAGCCGATCTCGCAAGCGTGTGGCTGGCGCGCGCAGAACTGCCACATGTCGGAGACGGTCGCGGTGGCGGCGGAGACCGCATCGGTCGCGCCGATACGGGCGCCGGGAGTGCCAGCGGTGTCGTGCTTCGCGCCGCCGCCGGTCGGCAACAGCGCGAGGATGACGGCGAGTAGGAACGTCATCCGGATAAGCCAGAACATGATTCCTGCCCTTTCACATCCGACCCACTCCCCTCATCCCCGTGATGTTTTTTTATTTCCCCAATCGCATCATACGCGCCACCGTTGAAAACGAGGTTCGCCCGGCGATGCGAGTTTTACGAGAATTTGAGAGAGCGCGATTTTCATAAAATTGGAAGGATCAGCCCATGTTCCGGTGAACTGGCCGCCGGTTCGCCGATAATGGACATGCGCCAAATCGAGGAAGCCGGAGCACGTTCCGATTCCGGAGGAACGGAACGTGTGCTCTGGCGCGTGCCGAAGCGGCACAACGCTGTGCCGCGACCGCACCGCGAAGGCGGGGCGTTGCGCGAAGCCGTGCGCAAAGACCCGTGCAACCGCGTCCGTCAACCGCTCGTTCACCATTCAACCGATCGTTCACCATGCCGCGCGAATGGCCAGGCGCGACCCGCACGAATTGCGGCCTCGCGCGCGCCAAATCGGCGGCCGTCCGGCTGCCTTAGCGTTCGCTTAAGCGCGCTCTGACACGATCCGCCGAGCCAAAAAGGACAAGGGGAGCGCGTCCGTGGGCGGACGTGCGTTCGGGCAGCCGTGCAGTTCCTCAAGCCGGTCCGCGACTATATCGACACGCTGGTGCACCCGTCCGTCCAGGGCGACGCGCTCACCACGGCGCGTCATCGCGCGTTCATCGGACCGCGGCTGATCGGCTCGTCGGCGGCACTCGCCTCGTTCCCGGTCTATCTTGCGATGCGCGGCGTGCCGAGCGCGCTCGAGATCGTGGTGTTCGCCTGGCTGATCGCACCGATCCTCACCGCCTATTTCCTCTCCCGCACCGGGCGCTACGAGAGCGCGCACGTGCTCTCCTCGCTCGCGCTCACCGGCCTCGTCACCATGGTGGCGGCGAAGACCGGCGGCATTACGTCGTTCGCGGCGATCTGGCTCGTCATCGTGCCGCTCGAGGCGGCGCTCTCGGCCTCGCGCCGTGTGGTCGCCACCGCCTCGACGCTCGCGCTGTGCGCCGCCGGCCTGCTGATGCTTTTCACCGCCTATCATCTGCTGCCGGAGCCCGCGGCGCCCGGCGACGGCCACGGCGCGCTCGCCGCCCTGGGCATCATCTCGGCCGCGCTCTACGCGACCGGCCTCGCGCTCGGCGCCGAGTCGCTCGCCCGAATGAGCTTCTGGCTGCTCTACGCCGAGGAGGACCGCTATCGCCTGCTCGCCCGCAACATGACCGACGTGATCACCCGGCACGGCCGCAACGGCGCGGTGGTGTTCGTCTCGCCGGCGGCCGAGGCGCTGTTCGGCGTGCCGGTCGCCGACCTCGTCGGCCACGGCCTGTTCGACCGCGTGCACGTCGCCGATCGCCCCGCCTATCTGACGGCGCTCGCGGGCGCGCGCGAGGAGGCCCGCTCGGTCGAGTTTCGCGTGCGGCGCGACCGCCCCGGCAACGGCACTGAGCCGCCGAGCCGCTTCATCTGGATCGAGATGCGCTGCCGGCCGCTCGACCGCGCGCTCGGCGAGGCGGAGCAGCCGAACGGCCGCGAGGTCGTCGCCGTGATGCGCGACGTGACCGAGCGCAAGACGCAGGAGCAGGCGCTGGAGACCGCGCGCACCGAGGCCGAGCAGGCGAACGTCGCCAAGAGCCGCTTCCTCGCCACCATGAGCCACGAGCTGCGCACGCCGCTCAACGCCATCATCGGCTTCTCCGAGATGCTGATGAACGAGACGCAGATGCGGCTCGACGCGAACCGCCGCCGTGAATATGCCGCACTGATCAACGATTCCGGCAACCACCTGCTCTCGGTGGTCAATGGCATCCTTGACATGACCAAGATCGATACCGGCGATTTCGACATCCGGCCCGAGCCGTTCGCGCTCGCCGCCGTGATCCGCGGGTGCCGCGACCTGCTCGCGCTCAAGGCGCGCGAGGCCGGCCTCGAGCTCGTCGCCGAGGTGCCGGAGGATCTCCCCGAGATCACCGCGGACAAGCGCGCCGTGAAGCAGATCCTGATCAATCTCGTTTCCAACGCCATCAAGTTCACCGACCGCGGCGGTCGCGTGCGGGTCGGTGCCGCGGTCGACGGCAGCGCGATCGCGATGACGATCGAGGACAACGGCATCGGCATCGGCGAGGAGGATCTGCCGCGCATCGGCAATCCGTTCTTCCAGGCGCGCGGCTCCTACGACCGGCGCCATGACGGTACCGGGCTCGGCCTCTCGATCGTCAAGGGCCTGGTCGCGCTCCACGGCGGCGAGGTCACCATCCGCAGCCGCGTCGGGGAGGGCACGCGCATCACGGTGCGCATGCCGATCGATTGCGAGGCGGTGCGACCGCACGGCGCGCCCGATGCGCGCAGCGCCGCCAAGGCCATCAAGCTTCCGGCGCGCGCGCCTGCAGAAAGCGCCGCGCCGGCGCGCGAACCAACGACAGTGACAGTGGTGAAGAAAAGTGCCTAGCGCGTCCCTGCGGCAACGTCGGCGGGCGGAGGAGGACGACGCGGAGATCAATCGTCCGGCTGCTTCGCGTCCCTGGTGGTGGCGGCTGCTGCTGCGCCGGCCGCTCGACACCCTCGCGTTCCTGGTGCTGGTGAGCGCCGCGAGCGCGGTCGTCGTCAACAGCGTCTATCTCCAGCACGGCCCGCATCCGGCGCCGATTTTCGCGGTGCATTCGCTGCCGGTCGCGGCGGCGCGCGACACGACGGGCACAACGCAGCGCCTGCGCGCGTCGGATCTGGCGCCGCCGCGACACGAGGCCATCGAGCTGCCGCGCGCGCGCCCGGCGACGGCACCGGCGGCGCCGCGCAAGGACGCGATCGCGGAGCTGATCGCCGAGAACCCGGCGCCGTCCGCGCACGCGCCGCCGCCGGCGCATCCGCCGGCCGTCCATCCGATGGCCGCAGCGCCGACGCCGCCGTCGCGCTCGCTCGCGCAGCCCTCGCGCCAGGTGCTCGCCGTGCAGCAGGCGCTGAGCGAGTACGGTTACGGCCAGATCAAGCCGACCGGCATCTACGACGCCGAGACCCGCGCTGCCGTGGAGCGCTTCGAGCGCGAGCGCAAGCTGCCGGTCTCCGGCGAGCTCTCCGAGGCGGTCAAGCGCGAGCTCGCCAAGGTCACGGGCCGCGATCTCAATTGACGCCGCACCGCGCGTGGTGACAGGTAGTCACCACCATGCGCCTGAAATCAGCCATCTGGGTCGCCGCCTACATCCGCCGCTGCCAGACCGAGGGCATCTTCGCGGCCGTGCGCCGGCACGGCGCCGACGAGGCCGGCGCGATCTTCATCAAGGTCAATCGGCTCGACGGCAATGCCGATCTCTACGGGCCGGCGCCGCAAGCCACCTTCGACGAGGCGCAGCCGGCCGGTCGCGCCTTCACGCCCGTGCTCAAGACGCAGCCCGCGCCCGAGGTCGACGTCGAGGCTTTCCTCACCCGCGAGACGCGCTTCGATCCCGACGTGTGGATCGTCGAGACCGAGGAGCGCAACGGGCGCCATCTGCTCGACCTCGCGCGCTGATTTGCGCGTGATCCCGAAAAGGCGGCGCCGGTTTTCGGACGAGATCACGCGCCGAACCAATCCCGCCTGCGCCCGAAATGCCACACTCGCGAATCATCCGCGCGGCCCGCGTTCCTGCGTAGTCGTGCGTTAGTGGAGCATTAACCAACTCCCGTCCTAATGGACGCGCGGGCGAATGGTCCGTTGGCAGATGTGAGTCGATCAAGGGCGGGGCGGAGGGCTCCATGGGAATTGTTGTGGCGTTTCCGGAAGTGCGTTCTGTTGCGCATGACGGTGCCGAGCGCACCGCCGGCTCCGCGACCGTGATCATCCTGCCCGTTGTCCGCATCGAGCGTTACGACGAAGGTCCCTCCGGCGACATCGAGCCGTCGGCGGCCGCGTCCGGGCGCAAGCGACGCCGGCGCGCGTCGAGAACGTGACGCTGTTTGGTCCGCTCCCGTACCGCATGCGATTGAAAGCGCCGCACCTGTGGTGCGCGCTCGCTCTGCCGTTGCTGCTCGGCGCCTGCTCGTGGAACGGCGATTTCGGCCGCCTCAAACCCGAGCTCGTCGACGACGATATTCACGCCTGGGTCGGCCGCGATGCCGCCCGCGAGGTCGGCGCTCCGGTCTCCAAGCTGCCGCTCACCGACGAGGAGCGCACCCTGCGCGACCTCGCCTATCCGCTGATAGAGCCGCCGTTCGACCGCGACCGCTGGTACGCGCTCATCAACGAGTACGGCGTCTCGCACCATGAGGGCTGGCCGCAGTTCCGGGTCGAAGGCTACAGCGTCCGACTGATGGGCGAGCACTATCGTTCCGCCACCGCGCGCTACGACCAGCTCAACACCGACATCCGCAACGATGCGCTGCGCCTGCCGGATTTCTTCGCGACCGCCCGCACTGTGCTCGATCTCGACGACAAGCGCCGGCAAAGCTTCGCCTACGTGTCGCACATGACCGGGCTCGAGAAGCGCAATGCGACCGCCCGCATCGCCGAGAACAGGCTGGTCGTCGACTGGGTGCAGCGCTCGATCGCGCAGCGCTCCGAAGCCTATTGCTTTGCGCTGCAGCGGCTGGTCATCGCGACGCCGAACCCGATGGCGGTCGAGGTCGAGCGCTCGCTCACGCTGCTCAATGCGCGGATCGCCGAGACCCACCTGCTCGCCGGCCGGCGATCCGGCCCGGCCGCGGTGCGCTGCGGGCCCGGGGTGGGCGGCCCGGTCATTTCGAGCCGCGACTAGAGAAAGGCGAGTAGCGAATGGCGAATAGCGAATAGCGAATAGGATCCTGCTCGCCATTCGCTACTCGCCACCTTCTCTCACAAGTCGATCGAGATGCTGGCGAATATGCGCCGCCTCCGCCGCCGAGTTGGCGAGCGCGATCGCGCGGTCGAACGCGACCCGGGCCTCCGTATTGCGGCCGAGCCGCATCAGCAGCGCGCCTCTGAGACCAAGGAAATGGAAATAGCCGTCGAGTTTGTCGGCGAGCGGCTCGATCATCGCGAGCGCCGGCTCGGGGCCGCGCAGCTTCATCACCGCGACAGCGCGGTTGAGTGTGACGATCGGGGAGGGCGCGAGCTCCTCGAGCGCGGCGTAGAGCAGATCGATCTGCGCCCAATCGGTCTCGTCCGGCCGCCTCGCGCGCGCGTGCAGGGCGGCGATCGCCGCCTGCACCTGATAGGGGCCGCGCCGGCGGTGGCGCATCGCCTTGTCGATGAGCGCGAGGCCTTCGGTGATCATCCCTTGGTTCCAGCGGCCGCGGTCCTGATCCTCGAGCAGGACTACGGCGCCGTCGGCATCGTGGCGCGCCGGCGTGCGCGCGTGCTGCAGCAGGAGCAGCGCGGTCAGTCCCATGATCTCGGGCTCGGCCGGAAAGAGGCGCAGCAGCAGGCGGGCGAGGCGTATCGCCTCGTCGCATAGCGGCAGCCGCATGGCGGCACCGTCACCGCTCGCCGAATACCCTTCATTGAACACGAGGTAGATCATGGCGGCGACGGCGGCGAGCCGCGCGGCGCGCTCGATCGCGTCCGGCGCCTCGAATGCGACGTCGGCGCGGCCGATGCGGCTCTTCGCCCGGGTGATGCGCTGCTCCATGGCGCTCTCGCCGACCAGGAAGGCGCGCGCGATCTGCTTGACCGAGAGGCCGGAGACGATGCGCAACGCGAGCGCGATCTGCTGGGTCGCCGGCAGGTCCGGGTGGCAGCAGATGAACAGGAGGCGCAGCACGTCGTCGCGGTAGTGCGCCGCGTCGAGCCGTTCGGCGAGCTCCGCCTCCTTGTCGTCCGCGTCGGGCAAGGCGTCGCCATCCGGCAACGGCTGCTGGCGTGCGCGGTGGCGCGTCTCGTCGATTGCGACATTGCGGCCGACCAGCACGAGCCACGCGGTCGGATCGCGCGGGGGCCCGTTCTGCGGCCAGTTGCGCAGCGCGCGCAGGCAGGCTTCTTGAAAAGCCTCCTCGGCAAGGTCGAGATCGCGGAAATAGCGCAGCAGCGCGGCGAGCGCCTGCGGCCGCGCGGCGGTCAGCGCCGCGTCGATCCAGTCGAGGTCGCAGGTCACCCCGCCGGTCGGCTCGTTCACGGCCCGGCACTCCCGGTGCTTGCGTTCACGGTGCTTGCGGTCCCGGGCCAGAAGTCGAGGATCGGGCGGATCTCGTAGGAACCGCCCGGGTTGGCGCGACCGAGCTCGCGCGCGGTCTCGAGCGCGTGCTCGAGCGAGGTGCAGTCGATCACGAAGAAGCCGAGCAGCTGCTCCTTGGTCTCGGCGAACGGCCCGTCCATGACGAGCGGCGGATCGCGGTCCTTGCGCAGCGTGGTCGCCGCGGTGGTGGGCACGAGGCGGGCGACCGGGCCGAGCCGACCCTCCTTGGCGAGCTTCTCGGTCACTTTGCCGAGATCCGCCATCACGGCCGCCTCCTCTTCCTTGCTCCAGGCGCAGACGGCGGCCTCGTCGTTGTAGCAGAGCATGGCGTAGAGCAAGGCAAGACTCCTTTTCGGCCAAGAGCACGGTGCGCGCACCCCCTCTCCCCTGAAGGGGTCCAAAAGGGGAGAAGGAGCGCAACGCCGTGCTCACCTTACAGGCGATCGCTCACAAGGACGTGCGTGGCCGCGCCGATCCGACATCTAGCGCGAAATTTCCACCCGCTATTGGCTCTGCGTCAGGCAGCGCGCGGCCGCCACGGAGGCCTGCGCCATCGGCATCAGGCCGGGCTCGGGGGCGAGCGCGCGCAGCACGATGAGGCCGGTGGTGCTCGGCGCCTCGATGATGAGCCGGTCGGCCGCGGTGACGTCCTCCTCGTCCGGGATCGCCTCGCGTTGCGCGGTCGTCATCAGGTAGAGCTCGATGGTGCGCCGGCCGGCGGCGCGGTCGTTGATACCATAATAGGCGACGCCGAGCCGGGTGTAGAAGGTCACCGACGTATAGGCCTGGCTCACCGGCGCGGTGAGCTTCATCGGCCCGTGGCCGAGGTCGTAGCGGCAGACCGCGACCGCGAAGGCCGGGTCCATGAACGGCAGGATCGCCTTGGCGGGACTGGGGCTCGGGATCGGCGTCATGACGTTGACCGGCGTGATCGGCGCGAGCCGCTCATAGGCGTCCTGGCTCGCGGTGCGTGGCAGCGTCAGGATCGTCCCGAGATGCACGATGCCGCCGAGAATGATGCCGGCGAGCGTCCACAAGAGCCAGCGCGTCATCGGCAGGCTCCCGTGCGCCTGATCGACGGCATCGGCGCCTCCCGCTCCGCGCGCGTCGCGACGCCGACCGAGGTGTCGTAGAAGCGCAGCACCAGCACGTAGCGGTCGACGCCGCCGGTCGGCAGCCAGTTGCCGGGCCGCGCCCGCGGCGCGACCGCGACCTCGAAAGTGCCGTTCTGGTTGCGATAGAGCTCCTCGCTGGTGAAGCCGTGGCGGTTGATCGAGTTCGCGACCAGCCGGCCGTCCGGGTCGTACAGCGTGAGCGTGAAGTAGCGCGCCTGCGGCGTGGTGCCGCTGATCGTGACCTCGCAGCGCCCGTCGAGCGGTTCGCCCCGATCGTCGTTGCGCGCCCGGAACGCGACGCCGTCGCCGAGCGCGACCGGCAGCGCGCCGATGCGCGCGATCAGCGCGCGCGAGTAGGGATCGATGTCGAT
The DNA here is from genome assembly GCA_035293985.1 of Xanthobacteraceae bacterium. Taxonomy (GTDB): domain Bacteria; phylum Pseudomonadota; class Alphaproteobacteria; order Rhizobiales; family Xanthobacteraceae; genus JAVDCA01. Next base: position 211,237 of record DATGLS010000032.1, on the reverse strand, counting down.
GGTGCCGGCCTTCGGCTGCGCAATCCACGGCCCGACGCGCAGCGTGCCGAAGCCCGCGCCATGGGTCAGCGCGAACCAGGTCGAGCCGAGCCCGATCCCCGCCGCGACGATGAAGGTATAGAGGGAGCCGAGCAGCAGCCGCACGGATCAGCCCAAGCTTCGGTCCAAGGTTTCAGTCAAAGGTTCGGGCCTGCCTGCAGCCATCAGTCGCCGCTCGTCCGCGCGCGGTCGTCGGCGGCCGCGAACGGTCCGGTGTCGTGCTCGAGGGCGGCGCGATGGTCCGCGGGCGCGCTCACGGCGGCGGGGGCGACGGCGGGCAGCGCGGCCTTGGCGTCTTCCATCATGTGCTCGACCCGCACCAGCACCTGTGCGCCGCGGTAGGTCAGCATGGCGGGATGCGGGGTGTCGTTCTTGTTGTTGTTCTTTGCGACAGGCGCGGTCGGCGACGGGTTGGGCGGCAGGCCGGGCAGGTTCTTGAGCTCGATGCCCTGGTGCGCATATTCCATGATCTCGTGCCACGTCATGGCGGGCAGGGCGCCGCCGGTCATGCGGTTGGTGGACGAGTAGTCGTCGTTGCCGAACCAAACGCCGCAGACGAAGTTGCCGGTGTAGCCGACGAACCAGGCATCGCGGTACGAGTTGGTGGTGCCGGTCTTGCCCGCCGCCTTGATGCCGTCGAGGATCGCGCGCCGCGCGGTGCCTTCCTCGACCACCTTGTTCATCATGAAGACCATGTCGCGCGCGACCTGCGGCGGCAGCGTCTGGCGCGGCTTGGGGCCGTCGCGGTCCCAGCGCCAGATGGTGTCGCCCGAGCCGGTGCGCACCTCCAGGATCGCGTGCGGCGTGACCGTCTTGCCCTCGTTGGGGAAGGTGGCGAAAGCTACCGTGTGCTCGAGCACGTTGACGGCGTCGGCGCCGATCGGCAGTGACGGCGTGTCGGGGAGCGGCGTGACGATGCCGAGCTTGCGCGCCGTCTCGATGATGCGGGCGCGGCCGAGCTTGGCGTTGCCGTTGCCGATGAAGATCGAGAGCTTCACCGCGACCGTGTTGATCGAGTTCTTCAGCGCGCTCCACAGCGGCTGGGAGCCCGAATAGCCGCCGCCGTAGTTGTGCGGGCACCAGTTGCCGATGCACACCGGACCGTCGACCACGATGGTGGTGGGCTTCATGCCGTGCATCAGCGCGGTCGAGTAGACATAGGGTTTGAACGAGGAGCCGGGCTGGCGCATCGCGTCGGTCGCGCGGTTGAACTGGCTCGCGCCGTAATCGCGCCCGCCCACCATGGCGCGCACGCCGCCGTCGAGATCGGCGACCACTACGGCGGCCTGCTTGGCGTGGTAGTCGCGCCCGTATTCGCGCAGCGAGTTCTCGACCGCGGTCTCGGCCGCGTGCTGCAGGCCAGGATCGAGCGCGGTGCGCACCACGAAGGCGCGCTCGGTGACCGAGGGCGGCAGCTTGTCGACGAGCTTGCGCATCTCGTCGAAGGCGTAGTCGAGGTAGTAGTTGGGCGCGCCCTCGTCGCGTCGGTCGATCGGGGTCGCCGGGTTGCGGCGGGCGCCGAACACCTGGCCTTCGGTCATGAAACCGGCGTCGACCAGGTTGTCGAGCACGACGTTGGCGCGGGCGCGCGCCGCCGGCAGGTTGACGGTCGGCGAGAATTTCGACGGCGCTTTGAACAGGCCGGCGAGCATCGCGGCCTCGGCGAGGTTCACGTCGCGCGCCGACTTGCCGAAATAGTACTGCGCGGCGGCGTCGACCCCGAAGGTGCCGCCGCCCATGTAGGCGCGGTCGAGATAGAGCTTGAGGATCTCGTTCTTGGTCAGCCGCGACTCGAGCCACAGCGCGAGGAACGCCTCGTTGATCTTGCGCTCGATGGTGCGCTCGTTGGAGAGAAAGAGGTTCTTGGCGAGCTGCTGCGTGATCGAGGAGCCGCCCTGCACGACGCCGCCCGCGCGCGCATTGGTGACGAGAGCGCGCAGCGTGCCGGCGATGTCGATGCCGAAGTGGTCGTAGAAGCGGCGGTCCTCGGTCGCGAGCACCGCCTTGATGAGATGATCGGGCAGCTGATCGAGCGGGATCGAATCGTTGTGCTTGATGCCGCGGCTGCCGACCTCGTTCCCGTAGCGGTCCAGGAAGACGACCGCGAGATCGGATTTCTTCAGCCAGTCGTCGTCGGCGGTCTCGCGGAAGGCTGGGAGCGCGAGGCCGAGCATCAGCACGAGGCCGCACAGGCCGAGCGTCGCGAGCTCGGAGAACGGCTCGACCAGCAGCCAGCGCCGCCAGCCCGCCACGTGGAAGCGGTCCATGAACTCGACGAAACGCTCGAACAGCTCGCGGCCCCACAGCGTGCCCTGAAAGACGCCGAAGTCGAGCCGCGAGTCGAGATCGAGCAGGAAGCGCTTGAAGCGCTGCCGCCAGTTCCTGCGACGCGGTCCTTCACCCGGATAGAGATGGCTCAACGCTCGAACCCTTTGCGACGCGCCCGCCGGCCGGCTTCGCGCGGCGCGAAGCAGCTTGCGTTCCTCTTAGCCGAACTGCGGTCGCCGGCCAATGTCCGCAGTGGCGCACGGTGAATGGAGATTGGGGGCAATTTCGGGCCGCGGCGACGAGCCTGGGGATGGCGCATCCGCAGCAGACGTCGCGCGAGGGCGGAGGATTATTTTACCTTATTGCCTTGCTGGTTCCTTGCCGCGGAACACGCCTGAATTGAAGATTCGACGCCAACAATGTCTTGACGCACAGCCCTGAGTTGCTCGAAGCTATTGTCGGTGGCTGAAGGGGGACGTCTCAATGAAATGGGTATTGGTATTGGCGCTCGTCGCGGCGTGCGGCGGGTGCGCGTCGATCACGCGTGGCACGACCGACCAGGTGCAAATCCAGTCCGAGCCGGCCGGCGCCGAGGTGCACACCTCGATGGGGCAGGTTTGCACGACGCCGTGCACGCTGCAGTTCAATCGCAAGGACGAGTTCACCGTCACGGCCTCGAAGCCGGGCTATCACTCGGCACAGATGCCGGTGCGCACGCGCCTCGCGACCGCCGGCGCGGCGGGGTTTGCCGGCAACGTGCTGGTCGGCGGGGTCGTCGGCATGGTGGTCGATGCGTCGACCGGCGCCACGCTCGAGCACTATCCCAATCCCGTGGCGCTCACGCTGGTGCCGCTGCGCCGAGGCGAGACGCCGCGCGTCATCGAGCAGCAACCGCCGGTCCCGCCGCCGCCGACCGCCGAGACCGGGCCGCCGCAGAGCTGAACGGGCAGGATTGGCCAGATGAACAGGCGGACCCGGCGCGAAACCGGGCCCGCCTCGACGCGCTCAGGGCTTCTTCTCGTCGTACTCGGCCGAGATGTCGCGGCCCGTGTAGTCGGGCATCATCGCGGCCGAGACGAGGCTGACGACCGCGCAGAACGCGATGTAGATCGCGATCGCGTAGCCGGACTTGTATTGGGCATAGAGCCAGGTCGCGATGATCGGCGCCGGGCCGCCCGCGATGATGGAGGCGAGCTGATAGCCGATCGAGGCGCCGCTGTAGCGCAGTCGCGGCGTGAAGGCTTCGGCGATCAGGGCGGCCTGCGGGCCGTACTGCATGTCGTGCGGAATGAGCGACAGCACGATCGCAATGAACACCGCCGAGTAGATCGCGGTATCCACCATGCCGAAGTAGAGGAAGCCGAACAGGCCGGTCACGGCGGAGCCGATCAGGTACATCTTGCGCCGGCCGATCCGGTCGGAGATGTGGCCCGACAGCGGGATGGTGAAGAACGACACGCAGGCCGCGACCATCACGGCCGACAGGATCAGATCGCGCGGCAGCTTCAGCGTGCCCGTCGCATAGGCGAAGATGAACGCCGTGAAGATGTAGAACGGCGCCTGCTCGGCCATGCGCAGCAGTGCCGAGAGGATGATCTCCTTCGGCTGCTTCTTGATGACCTCGAGGACCGGCGCCTTCTCGATCTTCTGCTTGTCCAGGAGCTCCTGGAAGACCGGCGTCTCGAGGATGCCGAGCCGGATCCACAAGCCGATCGCGACCAGGATGATCGAGAGCGCGAACGGCACGCGCCAGCCCCAGACTGCGAACTGGTCGCCCGACCAGGCGCTGAAGGCAAGGACGGCAAGGTTCGACAGGAAGAGACCGGCCGGGACGCCGAATTGCGGCCATGACGCGACAAGCCCGCGCTGGCCATGCGTGCGCGACCACTCCATCGCGAGCAGAACCGAGCCGCCCCATTCGCCGCCGACGCCGATGCCCTGGACGGCGCGCAGGATGGTGAGGATGACGGCGCCCCAGACGCCGATCGATGAATAGGTCGGCACGAAGGCGATCAGGAAGGTGGCGATACCCATGCACAGGAGCGTCGCAATCAGCGTTCCCTTGCGGCCGATGCGGTCGCCATAGTGGCCGAAGATCGCCGCCCCGATCGGCCGCGCTACGAAGCCGATGAAATAGGTGCCGAAAGCGAGCAGGATGCCGTTGAGCACGGTCTGGTTCGGAAAGTACAGCTTGCCGAACACCAGTCCGGCCGCCGTGCCGTAGAGGAAGAAGTCGTACCACTCGATGGTGGTGCCGATGGTCGAGGCGATGACGGCTTTGCGCAACTGTGCGCTGTGCTCGTCCGCCGACATTGATCCGTACGTGGCTGCCGTAGCCATGCTGGTGCCCTCCTGATTGTCCTCATGCCCGCGGTTTCTCAACGGCCGCGTTGCCCAGTTCAGGATACACCGGCGCGCTCAACCCACAAGCAAGATTGTCGGTTCGCCGCACGATCGGGATGGCGCGGCTCGCGCATGCTCGATGAATCCGTGTCCGTCCCCGATCGAATCAGGCGCAGGCTTTCGTCGAAACATCCGCCAAGCGTCGTCGAGCGCGCCGCCCAGATGGTCCCAAAGCAGGTGGCCTCTCAGTAGCGACCGGAGTCCTCTGCCGAGTCGGCATCGGCGGAGCGGGCGTCCACGGCACCGGTCTCCCCATCGGCCGCGGCTGTCTCAGCTTGGGACATCAGCTCGATCGCCTTATTGATCAGCAACTCGGCGACCTCGTTGTCGTTGCTCAACAACGAGAGCCGCATGCAGATGTCAGCCTGGCGCGAGTAATATTGTGCGCGAGAAGACATGCCCGTCCCCGGATTCGTCGGACAAACTTGCAGTGCAAAAAAACGTTCCGCGCCTGTGTGAAAAACTACCGATAGACGAGAAATTTATTGGATGGCCCAAGGGATTGTGGATCCATTATCGCGCATCGTGAAAAATGATGCCCAGGGTGTGGCGCTGGCCGCTGCGCAGGCGGCTCACGCCATGGCGCATGTTCACCCGGTAGGTCCCGCGCGTGCCCTGCACCGGCCGGTGATGCACCGGGAAGATCACGACCTGACCCTGGGCGAGCGGCACCACCTCGGCGCGCGACTGCATGCGCGGGCGCTGCTCCGTGAGCACGAACTCGCCGCCGGCGAAATCCGCACCCGGGCGCGACAACAACAGCGTCGCTTGCAGCGGAAACACGTGCTCGCCGTAGAGGTCCTGGTGCAGGCAGTTGTAGTCGCCGGCGCCGTAGCGCAGCAGCAGCGGGGTCGGCTTGGTCTGCCCCGCCGCATGGCAGCGCGCGAGATAGTCCGCGTGGGCCGCGGGGTACCGCAGCTCGACGCCCATCGCCTGGTTCCAGTGGTTGGCGATCGCGGCGAGCCGCGGATAGAGCGCGGTGCGCAGCGCCGCGACCTCGTCGGGGAGCGGGTAGGCGAAGTACTTGTATTCGCCGCGCCCGAACCCGTGCCGCCCCATGACGATGCGGCTGCGGAAGCGCCCGTCGTCATCATAATGCGCCGCGAGCGCCGCGCACGCCTTCGGGTCGAGCAACGGCCCGATGACGGCGCAGCCATACGCATCGAGCGACGATGCGATCGCCTCCCAATCGAGCGCGGCGATGCGCGCTGCCGGTGCTCCCTGTTCCGCTTCTTCAGGAGGAGAAGGTCGGGGTGAGGGGCTCTCACCGCCAGTCCGAACGCTGTTCTCCGGCTCCTCACGCCAACCCTCTGCCCGCGAAGAGCGGAGAGAGGGAGTGTCGGCAGCGTGCCTGTGGCCACTCACGCGGCCTGCTCCTTCGCCAGCAGCGCGCGCTTGCGCGCCACGCCCCAGCGATAGCCGGAGACGTCGCCGTCGAGGCGCACCACCCGGTGGCACGGAATCGCCACCGCGACCGGGTTGCCGGCGCAGGCCGCCGCGACCGCGCGCACCGCCTTGGGCCGGCCGATGCGCCGCGCGATGTCCGTGTAGGTCGCGGTCGCGCCGGCCGGGACCTTGCGCAGCGCCTTCCACACCTGCTGCTGGAACGCGGTGCCGCGCACGTCGAGCGGCAGATCGAATTCTTCGGTCCCCGGCGCCTCGACGAAGCCGACCACCTTGGCGACCAGCTTCTCGAACTCGGCATCGCCGCCGATCAGTCGCGCTGTGGGGAAGCGATCCTGCAGGTCGCGCACCAGCGCGTCGGGATCGTCGCCGAACGAGATCGCGCACACGCCCTTTTGGGTCGCGGCCACCAGAATAGTGCCGAGCGAACATTCGCCGACCGCGAAGCGGATCGCGGCCCCGGCGCCGCCGGCGCGGAAGTCGCGCGGCGTCATGCCGAGCATGTCGGCGGAGGCCGCATAGAAGCGTCCGCTCGAGTTGAACCCGGCGCCGTAGATCGCCTCGGTCACCGAGCCGCTGCTCGCGAGCGCGTCGCGCACGCGCTGCGCCCGGTGGGCGTCGGCGTAGGCCTTCGGGGTGACGCCCGTGACGGCGCGGAAGATGCGGTGGAAATGAAACCGGCTCATGGCGGCCGCCTTGGCGAGCGCCGCGAGGCTCGGCATCTCCTCGGCCTGCTCGATGAGCCGGCAGGCCTTTGCGACCGCCGCGGCCTGGCGCTCGGCGAGCCCCGGCTCGTTCGGCCGGCAGCGCTTGCACGGCCGGAACCCGGCCTTCTCGGCCGCCGCCGGGCTCGCGTGGAACGCGACATTCTCGCGCCGGGCGAGGCGCGCCGCGCAGGACGGCCGGCAATAGACGCCGGTCGTGCGCACCGAATAGAAGAAGGCTCCGTCTGCCGCCGGGTCGCGGCGCTGCACCGCCTCCCAGCGCGCCGCGTCGGTCGCGTAGCCGCCGCTGTCCTGTTTCGCGCTCATTGCCGTGTTGTTGGGCCGGTGATTGGGCCGGTCATTGGTGAATGCCAGCGCGACCATGATCATGCTCCTTTGCGTCGCGACGGGAAACCCGTCCATCCTGACCTCCGATATGGGCCAAGGCCGCCGCGCCGGCACTTCGCTCCTTGCTTTCGAATTCGGAATATATGGGGTGCCGGCAAGCTGCTTGCGTTCCCTCTCCCCTTCCTTTGGCGGGAAGAGGGTTGGGGAGAGGGGCCGCTTGCTCGGAATTCGGTGCCGAACGCGCGAAAATGCTCATTCCGAACGCCGCGACCCCGCCCCTGCCCGCCACTCGCTTCGCTCGCGGGGGGGGGAGAGGGGAACAGACCAACGGGAGGAGGGCGAGGCGGCTCATACCAGCTACGCAATCACACCCATTGCCCTGCCTTGTCGGGGAGGCGATACGGGGCGCCGATCCGAGGGGCGCCCCCTTCACCCGAGACCGTGATGACCCAATCCGAAGCGCGCATTCGTGAGCGCGCCCCGAATCCCGCCGTTCCCGAGCCGCCCGCGGACATCTACGCGGCCCCGCTCGACCGGGCGCTGGTGCGCCAGATCATCAGCGGCATCATGCTGGCGATGTTCCTGTCGGCGCTCGAGCAGACCATCGTCGCGCCGGCGCTGCCGACGCTCGGCCGCGTGCTCGCCGACGTCGAGAACCTGTCATTCGTGGTGACCGCCTATCTGCTCGCCGCGACCGCGGTGACGCCGCTGTTCGGCAAGTTCGCCGACATTCACGGCCGCCGGCTCGCGCTCCTGATCGCGGTCGCGATCTTCCTCGTCGGCTCGATCGCGTGCGCGCTCGCACCATCGATGGGCGCGCTGATCGCCGGCCGCGCCCTGCAGGGCATCGGCGGCGGCGGCATCCTGCCGATCGCCCAGACCATCATCGCCGACCTTCTGTCGCCGCGCGAGCGTCCGCTCTACCAGAGCTATTCGGCCGTGATGTTCATGGCGGCGAGCATTCTCGGGCCGGTGCTCGGCGGCTTTCTCACCGAGTACCTGCACTGGTCGCTGATCTTCTGGATCAACGTGCCGATGGGCGCGGTCGCGCTGGTGATGACCGATCGCGCGCTGCGCAAGCTGCCGCGCTACGAGCGGCCGCACCGGCTCGATTTCCTCGGCGCCGGCCTGATGGTCGCCGCCGCGCTGGTGCTGATGCTGGCGCTCGCCTGGGGCGGCCGCCGCTATCCGTGGGTCTCGCAGGAGATCCTCGGCTTGGTCCTGGCCTCCGTGATTCTGTGGTGCCTGTTCGCTTGGCGCCTCGTGCGCGCGCCCGAGCCGTTCATTCCGACCGCGGTGCTGCGCGACCGGGTCGTCGCCGCGATCGTGGTCGCCGGCTTCTTCGCGATCGGCACCATCATCGGCCTCACCATCATGACGCCGCTCTATCTCGGTCTCGTGGTCGGCCTGAAAGCCGGCGAGTCGAGCCTCGCGCTGATCGCCTTCGTGGTCGGCACCACGGTCGGCGCCATGGCGGCGGGCCGCGCGATGGCGCGGCTCGAGCGCTACAAGCGCGTGCCGTTGATCGGCCTCGTGGTCGCGGTCGTGCTGCTCGCCGTTCTCGCCGTCAACCCGGCCGGCTATTCGCTCACCGGCATCTGCGTGCTGCTCCTCGTCGCCGGCGCCGGCCTCGGGCCGATGTATCCGACCACGACCATCGTGATCCAGAACGTGGTCGCGCCGCACCACACCGGCACCGCGACCGGCACGCTCAATTTCTTCCGCCAGCTCGGCGGCTCGATCATCGTCGCCTCGTTCGGCGCGATCGTGCTCGGCGCCGCGAGCGAGACTGCGACCCTCGACACGCTTTCGGGCGGCGGCCACGCCAGCGCGCAGTTCGCGGCGGCCTTCCGCTGGGTGTTCATCGCCGCCGCGGTCTTCCTCTCGCTGGCCTGCCTCGCCATGATGGCGGTGGAAGAGCGGCCATTGCGGGGACGAGGCGAAAACGGATGACCGTCGCGACCGAACGGCCACCGGCGCAGTATCTCTCCTTCACCGAAGCGCGCAGCGTCATCGCCGGCATCCTGCTGGCGATGTTTCTCGCCGCGCTCGACCAGACCATCATGGCGACGGCGCTGCCGACCATCGGCCGCGACCTCCACGACGTCGAAAACCTGGCGTGGACCGTCACGGCCTATCTGCTCACCTCGACCATGGTCGCGTCGCTCTACGGCAAGCTTTCCGACATTCACGGCCGCCGCGCCATGATGCTGACCGCGATCGGCATCTTCGTCGCCGGCTCGGTCGTGTGCGCGATCGCGCCCACCATGCTGATCCTCGTGCTCGGCCGCGCCCTGCAGGGCCTCGGCGGCGGCGGCATCATGCCGCTCTCGCAGGTGATCGTCGCCGACGTGAGCCCGCCGCGCGAGCGCGGCCGCTACCAGGTGATCATCGGCAGCGTCTGGGTCGCCGCCGGCGTCGGTGGCCCGGTGGTCGGCGGCTTCATCGCCCAGCATCTCGCCTGGCCGCTGATCTTCTGGATCAACCTGCCGCTCGGCATCGCGGCCGCGTATCTGACCAACACGGCGCTCAAGCGTCTGCCGCGCAACGATCGCTGGCACGAGCTCGACATCGCCGGCGCCGCGCTGATGATGGGCGGCGCGGTCTCGGTGCTGCTCGCGCTCACCTGGGGCGGCACGCGCTACCCGTGGGGATCGCCGCAGATCGCCGGGCTCTTCTGTCTCGCGGCCGCCTTCGCGGCGCTCTTTCGCTGGCGCATCGGCGTCGCCAAGGAGCCGTACCTGCCGCTGCCGATCTTGCGCAATCCGATCGTGGGGACCGGCGCCGCCGCGAGCGCCTGCGCGGTCGGCGTCTCGATCGGGCTCACCGTGTTCGTGCCGTTCTATTATCAGCTCGTGCACAAGCTCTCGGTCACCGATTCGGGCCTCGCGCTCATCCCGATCGCCCTGATGACGACGCCCGGCTCGATCATGGCGGGCCGCGCCATGATGTTCCTGGTCCACTACAAGCGCGTCACCGAGGCCTGCGTGACGCTCGCGATCCTCGCCACGGCATTCCTCGCCTGGCGACCGCTGAGCTCGCCGGTCGTCGTCATGGCGGCGCTCGCGCTCATCGGGAGCGGCGTCGGCTCGGTCTATCCGCTCACCACCGTGTGCATCCAGAACTCGGTCGCGCCGCACCAGATGGGCACGGCGACCGGCGTGATGAACTTCTTTCGCGCGCTCACCGCCTCGCTCGTGGTCGCCATCATGGGCGCCATCATGCTGGCCGGCTTCGGCGTCGCCGCCGATCACGGGCGCGGAGCCGAGGCGCTGGCAGCCTCGGGCATCGCCGCCGCCGATGCGGCCGGCATATTTCGCTGGGTGTTCCTCGCGGCGACGATCTTTCTGGTGATCAGCCTCGTGGCGCTGATCCGCTTGCCGGAGCGGCCGCTGCGCGGCGGGTCAGGCAGGGCGCGATAGTTGACGCGATAGCGCGATAGTTAGCGAGAGGGCCTGATCGATGAACCCGATCGTCACTGCCGTCAGCCTCAGCCAGCGGCACACCTTCAGCAAACCCAATGCGCTGGCGATCCGCCTCGTTGCCGGCCTCGGCGTCGCGGGTGACGCGCATCTCGGCGAGACCGTGAAACATCGCTCGCGCGTGCGCAAGGACCCGACCGCACCGAACCTGCGCCAGGTCCACCTGATCCACGAGGAGCTCTTCGCCGAGCTCGCCGCCGCCGGGTTCAAGGTGGGCGCCGGCGACATCGGCGAGAACGTCACCACCCGCGGCGTCGATCTTCTCGGCCTGCCGGCCGGCACTCGGCTGCGGCTCGGCGCCGACGCCGTCGTCGAGATCACCGGCCTGCGCAACCCGTGCGTCCAGCTCGATACCTATCAACAAGGCCTGATGGCGGCGGTCCTCGGGCGCGATGCGCAGGGACGTCTCATCCGCAAGAGCGGCGTCATGGCGATCGTCATCCACGGCGGCGAGGTGAGGGCGGGCGACGCCATCGCGGTGGAATTGCCGGCGGGCACGCCGCGTCCGCTCGAGCCGGTGTAGCGCCGGCCGTGCAACCGCGCGGCCCATTGGCACCGGCTTCCATGCGTAGCGCAATCCCACTAGGGTTGCGCCCACCGCGGATTGATCGGGCGGGGGCCGAGATGTGGAAATCAGGGAAGCGGCTGGACCGGCCGACGTACTGGATGTGGGCCGTTCCGCTCGTGGCGGGGCATGTGATCTTGGGTTTGATGATGATGAGCGGCACCGCCACGTCGCTTGGATCGATCGATACAGGTCTCATCATAGGGCTTGCCGTCGTGCTGGCCGCACGCTTCCGGGACATCGGTTGGCCGGCGTGGATTGGTCCGACGATCCTGATCGGCACGATGTTCGGCCTGCCGTTTCTCGTCCTCGGCATCGCCGCGGCGAACGGCACGGGTAGTCGGATGATGGGGTGGCTGTCCCTGTACGGCCTGTTCTCCGTGCCCGTGAATCTCATCCTGCTGATCGTGGCAGGTTCCGTGCCGGGGAAGCCTGAGCCTGTCGACGTCGCGCACGTGTTCGAGTGAGAAGCTCCGCGCCTCAATACCCCGGCCGCGGCACCAGGCTCATCAGCATCTGCGAGAAGCCGCCGTCGATCACCAGCTCCTGCCCCGTGATGTAGCTCGCCCGGTCGCTCGCCAGAAACAGTGCGGCATCGGCGATGTCCTGCGGCCGGCCGATCCGCTTTGCCGTCGTCATGGCGCTGCGCCGTTCGCGCACGCCCTCGACCTGATAGAACGCCTGCGACATCGGCGTCTCGACCAGGCCCGGGCTCACCACGTTGCTGCGCACGCGCGGCCCCCATTCGAGCGCGATCAGGCGCGACAGCATGGCGACGCCGGCCTTGCTCACGCTGTAGGCGCCGCTCATGCCCTGCGGTTCGCTCGCCGCGATCGAGGCGGTGTGCACGATCGCGCCGCCCGACCCCGCCAGCATCTGCCGGCCGAACGCCTGCGCGCACATGAAATAGCCCGTGAGGTTGACCGACATCAGCGCATTCCATTCGGCGAGCGTGAGGCTCGCGAGCGCGCCCGGCCGCAGGATGCCGGCATTGTTCATCAGGATGTGGCAGGGGCCCGCCGCACGCTCGGCCTGCGCGGCCGCGGCCTCGACGCTTGCCTGTTCCGACACGTCGCACGCGAGGGTGACGGCCTGCTGGCCGCTCTGCGCCGCGACCTCCTTGGCGGTTGCGGCGAGATTGGCCTCGTCGCGCTCGAGCAGCACCACCCGCGCGCCCGCCGCCGCGAAGGCGAGCGCGGTGGCGCGGCCGATGCCGCTGCCCGCGCCGGTGACGGTGCAGGTGCGGCCCTCGAGCCCGAGCCAGGAGGTTGCGTGGCTCTTCTGGTTCGCTTGCGTCATGATTCATCCCCGCGTGCGCGTCGGTTGGGTCGAGCCGTTGCGAGACCCAACGACTTTCGCCGTCACATTGGGTCTCTCGAGGGCTCGAACCAACCTACATCTTCGCTCCGCACAGGCCACGATGCTATCGAGGGCATCGCGCCTGTGGTAGGGAGGCCGGGACCGGCTCGTGCCCATGAATTTCCTCGAAACCGGCTTGCGCGGCGGCGCGATCGCGTTGCTCGCGTTGCTCGCGATCACCGGGTGGCGCGACGCGTGGCGCGCGCCCGCCGTGCGGCTCACGGTGCTGTTCGACCTGTGCGCCATCGCGTTCCTGGTCGAGAGCGCGCCGGCGGTCGCCTTCGCGGCGCCGCCCTGGATCGTGCCGGTACGCATCATCAGCATGGCGACGCCGGCCGTCTTCCTGCATTGGGCGGCCGCGAGCTTCGACGATTTCTACGTTCCGAGATGGTGGCGCTGGCTGCCTTTCGCCGCGATGGCCGCGATCGCGGCCTGGGCGATCCTCTCGGACTGGGCGATCGCGTGGCGCCTCGCCCGGATCGCCGCATTCGCCCTCATCGTCGCCGGCATCTGGCGGATTCTCGCCGGGCGCGCCGCGGATCTGATCGAGCGGCGCCGGCGCTTGCGGCTGATCCTCGCGATCGGCGTCGGCCTGTGGATCGCGGCGCTGACCGCGCTCAGCACGGCGGCGAGCGAGGCGGTGCGTGCGAGCGCCGGAGTCGTGACTGCCGGCGGCGTGCTGGTCCTTGCGCTCGCCGCCGCGCTGCTGCGGCTGCGCGTCGAGCAGGGCGGGGCGATGCGCGAAGCCGCCCTGCCGGCCGCGGTCGAAGCACCTGCGGTCGCGCCGGTCGATGCCGTCGATGCCGAGGAGCGCGCCTGGCTCGACCGTCTGTCGGCGCTCATGGAGCGCGAGCGCATCTACCGCGCGGAGGATTTCAGCCTCGCGCGCCTCGCCCAACACATGAAGATCCCCGAATATCGCCTGCGCCGGCTGATCAATCAGCGGCTCGGCCAGCGCAACTTCATCAGCTACGTCAATGGCTATCGGCTCGCCGAGACGATGGCGGCACTGGCCGACCCGAGCCAGCGCCAGGTGCCGATTCTGACCATCGCGCTCGACGCCGGCTTCCAATCGATCGGGCCGTTCAACCGCGCCTTCAAGGCGCATACGGGCCAGACGCCGAGCGAATTTCGCCGCGAACGGCTCACGCGGGTGCCGGCCGCCCTCAAGGCCCTTGGCTCGTGACCCGACAGCCGCCGCGTCAATCGAGAAACTTCACCACGACGCCCGGGTGAACCATCGCGGCAAGGTCGAGCGCGTCCCAGTTGGTCAGCCGGATGCAGCCGTGCGAGGCGGTCTTGCTCACCTTGTCCGGGTCGGGGGTGCCGTGGATGCCGTAGGAGGGCGCGGTGAGATCGATCCAGACCAGCCCGACCGGATTGTTCGGACCGGGCCTGATCGTCAGCTTGTGCCGCGTGTGCACGCCTTTGAAGGCGAATTTCGGATCGTAGTGATAGTCGGGGTTGCGCGCCACGCGCCGCACCTTGAAGGTGCCGCTCGGGGCCGGCTTCTCGGTGCTGCCGATCGAGGCCGGATAGAAGGCGAGCAACCGCCCGTCGCGATCGTAGGCGCGCACCGCGCGCGCTTGCTTGTCGACCTCGATCGTCGCGGCTTGGCGCGCATCGGAGCGCGAGTCGGCGCCACCATGCGGCGGCGGCGCCGCGCCCTGGGTCGCGCCACTGCGCACGAGATCCATCGGCGCCACGTCGGCGACCTCGATCTCGGTGCCGCTGCGCTCGAAGGCCGCGTGCGGATTGAGCTTGCGCAGGAGCGCCTCGCTCATATGGAATTTCTCCGCCAGCTCCTCGCGCGGCCCGCTGTAGCCGAGCGCGGGCAGCTTCGCCATTTTGCGGAAATCGCGCGGAATTGCGCGGACGAACGGGCCGCCCTCGTCGGCCGCCGTGATGGTGTAACGCGTGAGCGCCGGCGCCGACGACGTCGCCGCGAGCGCCGCCCAGGTATCCGGGTCGAGGTTGCCGGTGGTCGGGAGCTTGCGGTCCTGCTGGAACGCGGCGAGCGCTTTGTGGAAGTTCTCGCCATCGACGCCGTCGATCGCGCCGGGCGAGAAGTGCGCGCGGTCGAGCAGCACCTCGGCCCGCACGATCAGGGCGGCGCCGCTGGCATGGCCCGGCTCGGCGGCGTTCACCGTCGCGGCATCGAGCCGGGATGGTGTGCGGGTCCGGGCCGACAGGCCCTCCGCATCGCACCAAGCCGCGAGCAGCAACAAGAAAAAGAGTGACAAGCGACGCATGCCTGGAAACCGCCGCCGCCATGCGCCGGTTCCGCGCCGGCTGCAGAAGCCGGCTCAGAGGTGCCTCCGATGTCGGAGTTGGCGCCTGATCGCGCGGACCTGGAACGATCATGTGAACCGGCGAGCCGGGTGGTGCGACTAAAATAGATGCGTCGCCGTTCTGGCCTGCGGGCGCGACGCGTCGCAACAGGCGTGCATGTCATGGCAGCGGTGGAATTCGTCCTCTCGGCGATCGCCGGCGCGCTGATCACGGTCGGTCTCTGCTTGATGATACGGCCGGTCCGCATGGCCGTGATGACCGGACGGCGTCCGGATGGCCGGCGGCCGACCGCGGACGAGATCATGCAGAAGCGCATCCTCGGCGTCGGTCTGACGGCGATCGGCGTGTTCACGCTGTACATGGTCCTCAGCCACCACCACTGCAGGGTCTGCCTCGCCTCATCGGCTGGCGAGCCGGCCGGACCCGCGCTTTTGCGACAATCGGCGCAAGTCTCGAGGATTCGGCTAGCCGATTGACGCAAATCGGCGAGACCGCCGGGCTCGGGACCCGCACCATGCACCGCACAGGCTCAATGCGGGACCATCACCATGCGCACCATGCGCCGGCGCGACTTCATCACCTCACTCGTTGCGGCTCCGTTCCTGTTGCGATCGCGCGGGTTTGCGGCGGCGCAGCCTGGCCCGTCGGCCACAGCGACGGCGCGTGTGCGCCGCGGCGATCCCGGCTGGCCTGCGGCGGCGAGCTGGGAGGAGCTGCGTGCGCGTACGGGCGGACGCCTGATCGAGGTGCATTCGCCCATCGAGACCTGCCGGCCGGCGGCGAGCGACGAGGCGTGTCGCGCGCTGTTTCGCGAATTGAATAATCCCTACTTCATCGGCGATGAGGTCGGCCTCACCCAGACCACCGCCTGGGTCGACGCCTGGAGCTATGCGCCGAGCGTCTACGCAGTCGCGGCCGAGTCGACTGCCGACGTGGTCGCGGCCGTCAACTTCGCCCGCGACAACAGCCTGCGTCTCGTCGTCAAAGGCGGCGGCCACAGCTATCTCGGCCGCTCCAACGCGCCCGACTCGCTCCTGGTCTGGACGCGCCGCATGAACGCGATCGCGCGCCACGACGCCTTCGTGGCCTCCGGCTGTAGCGAGCCGCCGCAGCCCGCCGTCAGCGTGGGCGCCGGCGCGATCTGGGGCCACGTCTACAACGAGGTCACGACCCATGGCGGGCGGTACGTGCAGGGTGGCGGCTGCCTCACGGTCGGCGTCGCCGGCCTCGTGCAGGCGGGTGGGTTCGGCAGCCATTCCAGGCAGTTCGGCACCGCGGCTGCGAGCCTGCTCGAAGCCGAGGTCGTCACCGCCGACGGGGCCGTGCGCATCGCCAATGCCTGCACCAACCCGGATCTCTTCTGGGCGCTGCGCGGCGGCGGCGGCGGCAGCCTCGGCGTGGTGACGCGGCTCACGCTGCGCACGCACGACCTGCCGGCCAGTTTCGGCGGGGTCTTCGCCACCATCACGGCGACATCGGACGCGGCGTTCCGCCGCCTCGTGGGCGAATTCGTCGCCTTCTACGCCAAGCACCTGCTCGACCCGAAATGGGGCGAGATCGTCACCCTGCGGCCGGGCAACCGCATGGACATCCGCATGTCGTTCGACACGCTGACGCAAGCCGAGGCCGAGCGCCTCTGGCAGCCGTTCTTCGATTGGGTCGTCGCGCACATGCCGGCCGACTTCGGCTATGCGCTCTTCCCGCCCATCATTCGCACCATCGCGGCGCGCCACGCCTGGGACCCGGCCTATCTCAAGGCCTATGCGCCGGGCGCCACACGCGGCGACGACCGCCCCGGCGCGCCCGCAGACAATGTCTTCTGGGCCGCCAATCGCGCCGAGGCCGGCCACGTCATCTATGCCTACCAATCGCGCTGGCTTCCCGCCGCGCTGCTGGCGCCGGAGCGCCAGCCGGCGCTCGTCGACGCGCTCTGCGTCGCGAGCCGCCGGGCCCCGGTCGAGCTGCATTTCCAGAAAGGTCTCGCCGGGGCCGCGCCCGACGCGCGCGCCGCGACGCGCGCGACCGCCATGAACCCGCAGGTGCTCGACGCCTTCGTGCTCGCGATCATCGGCGGCGAGGCGCCGCCCGCGTTCGCGGGCCTCGCCGGCCACGAGCCCGACGTCGCCGCCGCGCGCAAGTCAGCCGGCGAGGTGAGCCTTGCGATGGCCGAATTGAAGAAGCTCGCGCCCGACGCCGGCTGCTACTTCGCCGAAAGCGATTTCTTCGAACCAGACTGGCAGCGCGCCTATTGGGGTGCGAACTACGGCCGCCTCGCCGAGGTGAAGCGCGAGTACGACCCGGCCGGACTGTTTTTCGTCCATCACGGCGTCGGCAGCGAGGACTGGAGCGCGGATGGGTTTACGCCAAAATGAATCCGTCATGGCCGGGCTTGGCCAAGCTTGGCCAAGCTTGGCCAGGCTTGGCCCGGCTTGGCCAGGCTTGGCCCGGCTTGGCCCGGCCATCCACGTCTTCGCGGCCGCCAAGGAGACCTGGATGCCGGGGACAAGCCTGGGCTTGGCGGTAAACTGTTTACAACCCCAGCGCCTGCTTCGCCCAGTTGACCACCGTGTCGCTGTTGAGGAACGCGAGCACCGCGGGCTCGACCCGCGCGGCCGGGCCGTCCGTGACCACGGCGGTCGCGACGATCACGTCGCAATGGTCGTTGAAGGCGAGCGCGAGCGTCGAGCCCGAGGCGCGGCCGGCCACGTCGTAGGGGCGGCTGCGTCCCTTCATCCACGCGACCGCGATCGGGTGGCCGTCGCTCGATGCCTTGAACTGCTCGCCGATGAGCTCCATGTCGCCGACCCGCTCGAGCTCCTCGTCGTCGGCGACGCCGGTCGTGCAATTGCAGAAGCCGATCTTGGGGCGCACGTAAACCTCGACCTTCGCGCCGCAGACCGCCGCGTCGCAGCGGAAAGCGCGGCCGAGGCCCCATTGGTCCATCAGGAACGGCCACTTGATCTCGGTGAACGCCGGCCGCTTGATCTCCGCTGCCGCAGGCTGCGCGACAGAGACCGACGCTCGCGCCGGCGCCGCCATTCGTTGCGCCAGCACCGCGACGCCGCCGCCGGCGGCGATGACCCCGGCCACGATCGCAATGGTGAGGGCGCGTTTCATCTGAGCTCTCAGGGCCTTGCGGTCAGTCCCTGCGGCTAGTTCTTCGCCAGATACTGCTTCGCATGCGCAAGCGCCGGCCGATCGGAATCGGATCCGGCGGCGAGCGCGACGAGCTTTTCGCAATAGGCCGTCGCCTTGGCTTTGTCGCCGAGCTTCTCGGCCGCCGCCGCGGCGCCGGCGGTGGCGTTGAAGCGGTTCGGCTCCTTGATCAGCGTCGCCTCGTAGGCGGCGAGCGCGCCCGCGGCGTCGCCGTGCGCCAGCAGCATGTCGCCCAGGAGCTCGCGCGCCGGCGCGAGCGGCCCCGGCGTGACTGGCGCCTTTTCGGTCTTGTCCTCGGCCTCGACGGCGGCGCGCATCGCGGCGAGCGCCGCGTCGTGCTGGCCCTGCGCCTCGAGCATCCAGGCGGTGGCGATCTGGCGCTGGATGTCGACCTGGTTCGCCCAGTAGTCGTTCTTCGCCGCGCGCAGCGTGTCGGCGATCTGCGTGAGCTTGGCGATATCGACCTGCGCGTCCTGCGGGTGGCCGCTGCGCGCCGCGCCGAGCGCGCGGGCGAAGTGGCTGATCGCCATCACGTGGGGGAATTTGCTTGGCCGCACCTCGAGCGCCGCCGCGGCCGCCCAGTCGCCGCGCTCGACGGCGTAGCGTGCCGGCGAGGCCGCGAGCGCGAACGGGCCGCCCGCGGTGTCGGCGCTGATGTCCTTGACGGCCATCATATCGGAGATGACGGCCTGTGCGTCGCGGTCATGCGCGAGCTGCAGATAGGCGTAGACCATGTAATCGCTCGCGTGCAGCGTCTCGTTGCTCTCGCGGCTCGCCTTGGCGGCCTTCACGGACGCGATGTTGGAGGCGATCGACTCCTTCCAGTAACCGACCCGCGTGAAGATGTGCGACGGCATGTGCTGCGCATGCGGCGCCGCCGGCGCGATCGCGGCGTAGCGCCTCGCGGCATCGAGCCCCTTCGCGGCGATCGGCGGATAATCGTAAAGGTGGATCAGGTAGTGCGCGATGCCGGGATGCTGCGGCTGGCGCTTGAAGATCGGCTCCAGGATGGCGGCGCCCCTGAGCTGCTGCGCATAGGTCTTGTCGGCAGGCGAGGCCGACACGTTGAGGGTGATCGCGTAGAAGATCTGCGCCTCGTCGTCGTCGGGGTATTTTGCGGCGAGCGCCTCCATCGCCTTGAGGTATTTGTGCAGGCGGATGCGGTAGTCGACTTTGTCGTAGTCGGTGTAAAGGAGGGCGAGCGCATCGATGAAGTCGCGCTCGCGCTCGGTCTTGGCGCCGACCGCCTTCGCCTTCTCGATCGCGGCGAGCGCCGGGGCGACGTTGGGTGCGGGCGGTTGGCCGTGCGGATTGTTCCACAGGCTCAGCGCGATGCCCCAATACGCGATGGCGCAATTCGGATCGGCCTGCAGCGCCTCCTCGTAGATCTCCTTCGACTGCTGGTACCAGAACGAATGTTGGTAGCGCATGGCGCGGTCGAAGCGGCGCTGCGCGACGTCGTTGCACGACGTCGCAAAATGCACATTGCCAAGCTGCGGCACGGCCGCCGGCTGGGCGAGGGCAGGGGCCGCCATCAAGGCGGTGAGCGCGGCCGTCAGTGTGAACGAAAGCGTGAGCGAGGCCTTGGTCATGTCCAGTCCTCCGGTCATGCGAGCAAAAGTCAATAAGGCTTAATCGGTACGGCAGTCTCCGCCGATCCGGGACGCCCCGCAAGGGCCGCAAGGGCCGCAAGGGCACAAGGCGCACAAGGGGTACAAGAGGCTCTTGCCTCACGGCACGAGCGTCGACCCCATCTGTCGCGCGCTCGTCACGATCCAGTCGCGGTAGCGCACGAGCGGCGTGATGCCTGTGAGGCCGCCACACCCGGCGGTGAGCTTCGGCCCGGTCGACCAGCTCACCACGCCGGCGACCGCGAGCCGTCCGTCCTGGGCCACGAACGCCGGGGCGCCGGAGTCGCCGGTGCAGGCACCGAGCCGGGCGGCCTCGCCCTTCGTCTGCGCATCCACCAGCCTGATCTGCAGCGTGCCGGGATGGCCGGTCGCGATCAATGTTGCGGCGCGCAAGGTGCCGCTGGTCCTGCCGTCGCCGCGCACCGCGACGCCGAAGCCCGCGACCGTGAAGGCATCGCCCGGCGCGACCGCCGGCATCGGCTCGGCGAGCGGCGCGGGCGCGAACGCCGCACCGAGGGGCGCCGCGAGCTTGAGCAGCGTCACGTCGGCGGTCGCGCGATGGGCGAGCAGGGTTTTGAGATCGAACCGCGGATGGCGCGCGATCTGCGCCACGTCGCGCAGCACCGGCTGATGCTTGGCGTCGAACTCCATCAGCTTGTAGTCGGCGCCAGGCAGCGTGCAGTGCGCCGCCGTGAGCACGAGATCGCGCGCGATCGCGACGCCGGTGCAGAAGGTCCCGTGCGAGCCGACGATGATCACGACGTGGCGCGCCAATGCCGCGGTCGCCGGCGGGGCGCCGCCGACCATGGCGGAGGCCCGGAGGAGGAGGGCGAGCGTGGCGGCGAGGGCGATATTGATGGAGAGAATTCGCATGGCCTTCGCATGTGAGGTGAGCACGGGGGCTACGCTCCTTCTCCCCGCAACTGGGGGGAGAAGGTCGGGAGGAGGGGCTCTATCCACGCGTCGCGACCTCGCAGCTTGCTGAACCGACCCTCCCAAACAGCGAGGAGAGGGAGCGCGGGCCGCGTCTTAGGATTCGCTTGCCCAGAAGGCCTTCTGGTCGGCGAAGTTCTGCTCCGCCTCGGGGCCCGACCAGTTCGACAGGTCGCCGTTGCGGTTGATCGCGCTGGCGACGCGGTTGAGGTGCTCGCCGCTGCGATGCATGGCGAAGAAGAACGGATCGGCGTCCTTGCCCTCGAAGAAGATCAGCCCGTCCTCGCGCCGCGGGATCACCACCATGAAGCCATGCTTGTGCGCGGGCTCGCCGCGCTCGATCGATTTGGTGGTGAGCTTCTGCTCGAGGAAGCCGAGGATGGCGGGCCGCGCGATCGGCGTCGTGTCGGGCGCCGCGAGGGTCCTCTCGATCAGGGCCTCGAGCTTCTCGCGGGTGAGCCCCGCATCTTGGGCCTGCGCCGCGAGCCCGGAGAGGAAGAACGCGAGACCGCTCGCGACGAACGCCCGACGGTTGGCCTGCCGCGCCGGCAGATGGATGGCCATCTCGCTCTCCCCAGGATGATCGCGGGCGGACTATAGGAGAATGCGATTGGCCGGTCACCATCCGAGATACAGCCGAAGGCAAGACTCAGTGGATGCGCTCATCCCCCTTGATCTGGCTGCGATGCATCACGCGCCGCGTCTTCGGGTCGAACGGATCGCGCCGATGCAGCACCGACAGGTTGTTCCACATCAAGAGGTCGCCCACCTTCCAACGATGGCACATGGTGAAGCGCGGCTGCGTCGCATGCGCCCACAGCGCGTCGAGCAAGGCTTCGCTCTCCGCCACGTCGAGGCCGAGCACGTAGGCGTTCGGCCGCCGCCCGAGAAACAGCGCCTTGCGTCCCGTTCCGGGCTCGGTGCGCACCAGCGGATGGTGGGCGCCGACCGTCCGCCGCACGTCGTCGACCTTCTTGTAGCCCTTGCGCAGCAGGCCGGCGCTGTTGGTCGAGGCATCGTGCACCGCGATCCGCGCATCCGCCGCCTTCTTCAAATCGGCCGGTAACGCCGCGTAGGCGGCGAACATGTTGGCGAAATGGGTATTGCCGCCGGCCTCCGGCGGCGGCACCTCGAGCGCGTGCAGCATCGCTGCCTTCGGCGGCACGTCGACGTAGGTCATGTCGGCGTGCCAGACCGCCTCGCCGTCGCCGAGATTGCCGATCGGCTTGCCGTCGGCGACGACGTTCGAGATGACGTTGAGCTCCGGATGATCCTTGAGGAACGGCTCGCCGAACGGGTTGGGTCCGGGCGGATCGAGGTCGCCGAAATTCCGGCTGAAGGCGATCAGCTGCGGGTCCGTGAGCTTCTGGTCGTGGAAGACCACGACGAGCCGCTCGCGCCACGTCGCCTCGATCTGCGCGATGGCCGCCGGCCCGACCACGCCCGACAGGTCGATCCCGGAAATTTCCGCGCCCAACGGGGCGTCGAGATTGCTGATCGTCAGCGTCATGAGCGCTCCTTCGTCGGATTTGCTCGCCCTCTACGACCACGTGATGCCCGGCTTTATGCCGGGCATCCACGTCTTTGCAACAAGGAAAGAAAGACGTGGATGGCCGGGACAAGCCCGGCCATGACGGCGAGGTCAGAACGCGAGGCCGCTCGCCTTGATCGGACCTTGCCATTTCTTGATCTCGGCGGCGAGGAATTGCCGCAGATACTCCGGCGTGCGGCGCTCCGGCGCGATCACGTCGCCGCCGACCTGACGCAGGCGCTGCTGCAGGGCGGGGACCTCGAGCGCCGCGACGGTCGCGGCGTTGAGCCGGCGCACGATCGCGGGCGGAGTGCGTGCCGGCACGAACAGCGCATACCAGCTCGCGATGGCGAAGCCGGTCAGCCCTTGCTCGGCGGCCGTCGGCACGTCCGGCAGCGTCGCTGCCCGCTTTTCACTCAGCACCGCGATCGGTTTGACGGTTTTAGCCGCGATCTGCGGCAGCGCCAGCGGCAGGCTCACACAATCATAATCCATCCGCGCCGCCATCACGTCCTGCAGGCCCTGCACGACATTGCGATAGGGGACATGCGTGACGTCGACGCCGATCGCCGCGTTGAGCAGCATGCAGGCGAGATGATTGGATCCGCCCACGCCCGACGAGCTGAAATGCATCGTCGCCTGGTTGGCTTTCGTGAAGGCGATGAACTGCTGCAGATTGTCGGCCGGCAGGTCCTTGCGCGTGACCAGCACCAGGCCTTCGTCGGTCAACAGCCCGACCGGCGCGAAATCGGCGACCGCGTCGTAGAGCGGCTTGCGGTAGAGCGATTGGCTTTGCGCGAAGGTCCCGACATTGCCGATGACGAGCTGGTAGCCGTCCGGCGCGGCGCGCGCCACGCGCGCACCGCCGAGCATCCCGCCGGTGCCGGTGACGTTCTCGACCACGACGGGCTGCTTGAGGTTGTTGCTGATCCCGTCGGCGACGATGCGCGCGATGGCGTCGCTCGAGCCGCCGGCCGAAAACGGCACCACCAAGGTCAACGGATGGCTCGGCCACTCCTGCGCGCGGGCGCCGGCGCACGTGAGGATCGCGGCCGCGAGCGCGATGCAGGCGAGACGTGCCGATATCATGTGGGCCTCCTGAACTTGAAGGGCATCGTAGGATGGGTTGAGCGCCAGCGAAACCCATCCTCTATGATTTGCCGCGAAGCGATGGGTTGCTGGCGCTCAGCGCATCCTCCTCGCATGTGCCGATGAGCGCTGATTTCGCCTAAAATGGTCGACGATCGAAAATTGCCGCAGATCGGAGACCCTGATGGATGTGCGTGAGGCCGTCGCGAGCCGCTTCAGTTGCCGCGCCTTCTTGCCCACACCGGTGCCGCTCGCGGTGGTGCGCGATATCCTCGAGCGCGCGGCGCGCGCGCCCTCCGGCGGCAACCTGCAGGCCTGGCGGGTCGATGCGCTCGCGGGGGCGCCGCTCGAGGAGCTCAAGGCGCTGATCCGGCCGCGCCATGCCGAGCTGCCGCGCGGGGAGGGCGCCGAATATCAAATCTATCCCGATCCGCTCAAGGAGCCGTTCTACGCACGCCGGCGCGAGGTCGGCGCGCTGCTCTATGCGGCGCTCGGCGTCGCGCGCGAGGACCGCCCCGGGCGGCTCGCCCAGTACGGCAAGAACTTCGAGTTCTTCGGCGCCCCGGTCGGCCTGTTCGTATCGATCGACCGCACCATGGGGCCGCCGCAGTGGTCCGATCTCGGCGGCTTCGTTCAGACCATCCTGCTGCTTGCCCGTGCACACGGCCTGCACGCCTGCGCCCAGGAGGCGTGGACCCATTGGCACAAGACCGTGCCGCCCTTCCTCGGCCTGCCGGCCGACCACATGTTGTTCTGCGGGATCGCGCTCGGCTGCGCCGACGAGGGCGCTGCCATCAACCGCTGGCGCGCGCCGCGGGCGGGCGTCGACGAATTCGCCACCTTTCGCGGATTTTGAGAGTCGGCTATTCCCCATCTGGACCAACGGGCCTCGACGGCCCCGGCGGAGCGATGATCCTGCAACGCACCATCCTGACTGGCTTCCTGTTTCTCGCGGCCGCAGGCGCCGCAAATGGCGCCGCCGAGCACTGCTTCACCCGCGCCGAGCAGCGGGCGAAGACCGCCGCCCACGCGGTCGTGCCGCTGTCGCGGGCGATGCGCGCCGTGCGCAAGCACGGGGAGGTGATCCACGCCCGCCTGTGCGAGCACGGCGGGCACCCCGTCTATCTGCTCACGGTGCTGGCGGATGACGGCAAGGTGGCCCAGGCGAGCGTCGACGCCGTCAACGGCGCGGTGGTCGGCGCGCATGCGCAGGAGCAGGTCGGGCAAGAAAAGCAGGACAAGAGAGAAGAAAAGAAAGCGGACAAGAAGCAAGATACAAAGCAGGATCTGAAGCAAGAGCCGAAGCAAGACGCGAAGCAAGATCCCAAGCAAGACGTGAAAAAGGCCAAATAGGCAGGTCCGTTGCTGATCTGAGGCTGAGGAACCCATGCGCCTGCTCGTCATCGAG
The DNA here is from genome assembly GCA_035293985.1 of Xanthobacteraceae bacterium. Classification (GTDB taxonomy): domain Bacteria; phylum Pseudomonadota; class Alphaproteobacteria; order Rhizobiales; family Xanthobacteraceae; genus JAVDCA01. Next base: position 186,625 of record DATGLS010000032.1, on the reverse strand, counting down.
GATGATCCCGACCTTAACCGCCAGCTCGCGACCGCGCTGACCGACGCCGGGTACGTGGTCGACCGCGCCTTCGACGGCGAGGAGGGGCACTATCTCGGCGAGTCCGAGCCCTACGACGCCGTGATCCTCGACATCGGCCTGCCCAAGATGGACGGCATCTCGGTGCTCGAATCCTGGCGCCGCGCCGGCCGGGCCATGCCGGTGCTGATGCTGACCGCGCGCGACCGCTGGAGCGACAAGGTGCAGGGCTTCGATGCCGGCGCCGACGACTACGTGGCAAAACCCTTCCATCTCGAGGAGGTGCTCGCCCGCATCCGTGCGCTGCTGCGCCGTTCGGTCGGCCATGCCAAGAGCGAGTTTCTGTGCGGCCCGGTGCGGCTCGACTCGCGCACCGGCCGCGTCACGGTCGACGGGACTCCCGTGAAGCTCACCTCGCACGAGTATCGCCTGCTCGCCTACCTGATGCACCACACCGGCCGCGTCGTGTCGCGCACCGAGCTGGTCGAGCATCTCTACGACCAGGACTTCGACCGCGACTCGAACACCATCGAGGTTTTCGTCGGCCGCATCCGCAAGAAGCTCGGCGTCGACGTGATCCAGACGGTGCGCGGGCTCGGCTATCTGCTCAGCCCGCCGAGCGATGCGCGCTAACTCGCTCGCGCTGCGCCTGTTCGTCTCGGCGACCGCCTGGACGGTGGTCATCCTGCTGGTCACCGGCTTCGTGCTCTCCTCGCTCTACCGCGACGCGGTCGAGCGCTCGTTCGATGCCCGCCTCAACAGCTTCCTGCGCACGCTCGTCGCCGAGGTCGACGCGCCCGACGTGACGAGCGAGCGCATGTCGCAGTCGCTGAGCGAGCCGAACTTCTCGCTGCCCTTGTCCGGCTGGTACTGGCAGGTGACCAAGCTCAACGTCGACAAGCCGGAGGTGCGCTCGTCGGGCTCGCTGTGGGACTCAGGCCTGCCGCACCTCGCCGACAAGGGCGTGCCGGCGGGCGACGACGGCGTGCGCCGCGCCTACGTGACCGGGCCCGAGGACCAGCGCCTGCGCATGATCGAGCGCACCGTCGACCTCGGCGAGGAGGGCCACTACCTCGTCGGCGTCGCCGGCGACTCCCAGGAGATCGACGACGACACCCACCAGTTCAACCGCGCCATCGTCGCCACCTTCGTGCTGCTCGCCGCGGTGCTCATCCTCATCACCATGTTCCAAGTGCGCTTCGGCCTCGCGCCGCTCGGGCGGATCTCGGCCAGTCTCGCGGCGATCCGCGCCGGCACCGCCGAGCGCCTCGTCGGCAATTTCCCGGTCGAGATCGAGCCGCTCGCGCGCGAGACCAACGCGCTGATCGAGGCCAACCGCGAGATCGTGGAGCGCGCCCGAACCCATGTCGGCAACCTCGCCCATGCGCTCAAGACGCCGCTGTCCGTGATGATGAACGAGGCGGCGGCGCGACCCGAGGATCCGCTCGCCGGCAAGGTGCGCGAGCAGATCGACATCATGCGCGACCAGGTAGCCCGCCACCTCGAGCGTGCCCGCATCGCGGCCCGCACCAAGACCGTCGGCAGCGTCACCGACGTCGCGCCGGTGGTGACCGGGCTCACCCGCACGATGGAGAAGATCTACCACCCGCGCGGCGTCGTGATCGACGTGCAGGCCCCGGCCGGGGTGCGTTTTCGCGGCGAGCGCCAGGATCTCGAGGAGATGCTCGGGAATCTGGTCGACAATGCTTGCAAGTGGGCGCAGGCGCGTGTTTCCGTCGAGGTGACGTCGGAGCGCGACCGCACGGCGCCGGCGAAGCCGGTGATCCGCTTCGCGGTCGACGACGACGGCCCGGGCCTCTCGCCGGCCGAGCGCGAGCAGGTGGCCCAGCGCGGCCAGCGCCTCGACGAGAGCAAGCCCGGCTCGGGCCTCGGCCTCTCGATCGTGCTCGAGCTCGCCGCCCTCTATGGCGGCGGCCTCACGCTCTCGAACGCCCCGATCGGCGGGTTGCGCGCCGAGCTGGTGCTGCCGGCGGCATGAGCCGCGCTCGTCGCTTCGAACGCCAATCAAAAAGACTCCCCATCCTGAAGAGCCTCGCGCTTCTTCGCACGAGGCGTCCCGAAGGACGGGTCCAGCACGCATGCGGCGCCGCTCGCGCTCGCGACCCATGGTTCGGGATACACAAGGTTGCGTCTCTCAGCATGAGGGGCGCAGCCTCCGCCGGCCGGACGCTCGCAGTCGAATGCATTCCGCGCAAGAACGCGACCGCCGCGCGGATCTTGCGATCGGCGCGGCGCTCGCTTGAGGAGGTCAGATCAGGACGGCATCGCGTGGCGCGATCACCGTCACGATGTCCATCACCATTCCGTTCACGACCGTCTTGCTGATGCGGACGATGTGGACGTGCTTGAGCCCCTCTCCCCGCAGCAGCCGCAGGAAATCGGCCAGGTTGACGGGCAGCACACGCACGTGTCGCACGGTCAGATTCTGATTCTGGTTGATGTGGCGCGTGTCGCGGTGCGTGTCGCGATTGTGGTCCATGTGATCGCGGTCGATGTGATCGCGGTCCATGTGGTCGCGGTCCACGGGGTCGCGATCCATCTGGTTGCCGTCCATGTGCAAGTTCGCGCCGACATGGTCGCCATTGAGCGTGCCCATGTTGCCGATCGGCGCGCCGGCGTGGCCGCCGCCGTGCGCGAGCGCCGGAGTGGCCGCGATGGTCCACGCGAGGGCCGCGGCCGCGCCGGTGTATGCGAGAATGGTCTTGATCGAGCGCATCAGAAGTCTCCAGTCTTTCAGTTGAGCGAGGTCGAGTCCTCGACGTGTTGGGTGCGATGGGGTGAGGGCCGTGGCGATCACCTGTGAGCTGGGTACCGGACGCGCGGAGCAGAGGGTGTGCCAAAAAGCACAACCCCGATCGGCGGCTTGCCCGCCGAGCTGGTCCTGCCGGCTGCGTCTCGAAGGATGCAGCAAGCGAGCGGCGCCGCTCGCGCTCGCGGCGCATGGTTCGAGACGCGCGGCCGCGAGGCCGGCCGTGCTCCTCACCATGAGGCTGAGAGTGGCGCAACAGCAGCCACCCTATGCGCTACGGGTGTTGGCGTTTGCAACAAATGACGCTTAGCCGCACCTGATCGGTGAGGTTTCGCCAGCGCTCAATCCATCCTACGGGCGATGCAGCCCGACTCCTGCAACGACCAGGGCGATGCCGCACAGCTCCGCGCCAGACGGGACCTGGCGCAGAACGACCACGCCGATCGCGGCTGCGGTCGCCGGCAGCAAGGCCAGCATCAGCGCGAAGCTCGCGCGCGGCAGGCGAGCCATGGCGAGCTGGTCGCAGACGTAAGGGATGACCGACGACGTGACGCCGACGCCGACCGCGGCGCCGAGCAGAAGCGGACTCGTCAATGCCGGCACCGCGTCGCCGACGCCGAACGGCAACGCCGTAATCGCCGCCACCAGCATGGCGGTGCCCAGCCGATCGATGCCGGCGACGCCGCCGTCGGCGGCGATGCGATGGCCGAGCACCACATAGAGGACGAACGCCGCGCAATTGGCGAAGGCGAACGCATAGCCGACAGGCTCGCCGACGATGCGCACGTCGGTGAGCACGGCGACGCCGGCCACCGCCAGCACGAAAGCCGCAAAGTTGCGCCGCGTGCGCATGCCGACGACCGCGAGCCCGACCGGCCCGAGAAACTCGATGGCGCCCACCGTGCCGAGGGGAAGGCGCGCGATCGCCTCGTAGAAGACGCAGTTCATCGCCGCGAGCACCAGGCCGAGCGAAATGACGGCGGCGCGTTGCGATGAGTTGAGCTGGCGGAAGAATCGCCAGGGCCGGCGCCATAGCGCAAAAATGGCCGCCGCGACCGCGATGCGCAGCCAGGCGACGCCGAGTGGCGCCACATAAGCGAACAGCAGCACCGCGAAGGCCGGGCCGAGATAATGAAAGACGGCGCTCGCGACGAAGAAGGCATGCGGCGGGATGCGCTGCGCCAGGGCAGATGATTCGTACCTCGCGGGGGCGGTCGGGGATTGGGCGGTCGAGGATGTTGCCATGACCACGAGGGTGGCAAATGGTTACCCCCCTTTGAATGCCGATTTGAAGGCGTTATGATGTTTTTTCCTTCAGATCGGAGGAAATCTCGCCATGGTGCTGCAAATATCGGAGCTGATGCGCGACGGCCGCAACGTCGAGCTCCTGCGGCTCCTGAGCGCCGACCCGCGCATGAGCATCTCCGAGCTCGCACGCCGCATCGAGATGTCGGCGCCGGCGGTGCGCGAGCGCATTCAGCGCCTGGAAGATGCCGGCGTGATCCGCGGCTATCGGCTCGACGTCGATCCCCGCGCCCTCGGCTATCCGATCAGCGCATTCGTGCGCGTGCGTCCGGCCCCCGGCAACCTGCCGCGGATCATCGCGCTCGCCGAGAGCCTGCCGCAGGTCACCGAGTGCTATCGCATCACCGGCGAGGATTGTTTCATCGTGCGGATCCATCTCGAGAGCCTCGATCGTCTCGACAAGATCCTCGACCAGTTCCTGGCGTACGGACAGACCACGACCTCGATCGTGCAATCGGTTCCGGTTGCGCCGCGCGGCCTGCCGCTGCCGCCGGGCGCATGACACGCATGCAGGAGCTGAAGCCCATCGACGTCGATGACGTTGCCGCGTGCGCGGCGTCGGCGCTCGCGCGCGCCTGCGGTCGCGCCGTCACCTTGAGCGACGTGGAGACCGTCAGCGGCGAGGAGCGGCGCAATTTCATCGCGCGCGCCCGCGCGGCCTATGACGACGGCAGCACGCGACCCGTCATCGTGAAGATGACGCGCTCGCCGCGCTATGATCCGGCGAGCGAGAAGGCGCTGGAGAGCTTCGGCCTCGTGCGCGAGTGGACCGCGACAGCGCTCATCGCGGCACATGCGCCCGGCCGCCATCACGGCGCGACGTTGCTCGCCGGCGATGTCGCGCGTGGCCTTCTGGTGTTCGAGGATCTCGGCGCGGATCGGCGTCTGCTCGCGGATGTCCTGCAGCAAGGCACCGCCGTGGAGGCCGAGCGCGGGCTTGCGCTTTACGCATCCGCGCTCGGCCGGCTGCATGCGGACACGGCCGCATGCGCGGAGGCCCATGAGGCGACGTTTCAATTGATCTTCGGCGCTGGCCGGCCGCGCCGCCCGATGGGCTGGCGCGTCGAGAACGAAGCCGCGGCGGTCGTCGAGCTCATCGGCGGCGCGCCGCCGGCGAGCGAGCTCGCGCTGCTGTCGTCGCGCCTCGCCGATCCGGGCCCGTGGCAATGCCTCAGCCATGGCGACCCGTGCCCCGACAATGCGCTGATCATGGACGAGAGCATCCGGCTGGTCGACTACGAGTTCGCGCGGCCGGGCCATGCGTTGCTCGACGGCATCTACTGGCGGATCGGCTTCCCGACCTGCTGGTGCGCGGGACGCACCCCCGACGATGTCGCGCGCCGGATCGACGAGATCTATCGGGCCGAGCTGGCGCGCACGATGCCGGTTGCGCGCGACGACCGTGCGTACCGCGTGGAGACGGCCTACGTCGCGGCGATCTGGCTGTTCACCCGCCTGTGCTGGCGTCTCGACCGAGTGCTGAAGGAAGATGACCAGTGGGGCATCTGGTCCAAGCGCGGAAGGCTGTTGTGGTATCTCGAGTTCGTCATCGCGGTGACTGCGGCCGCTGACGTGCTGCCGGGCATCAATGCGTCTGCATCGGAATGGCTCGCCGCCCTGCGCCACCGCTGGCCTGACGCAGTCCCGCTCGGGCTCTATCCGGCATTTGCCGCGACCGGCAGATGACGACATGCTCCGCGACGCTCTTTCCAACGCCCTTCGCTGGAACCCTGGGGGCGAGCCATCGCCCACCCAGATCATTGCGGCCGCACTTGGTCTAGTCGGGCCGATCCTGCTCGGGGCGGCGGTCGGGCGGCTGCCGCTTGGCATGGCCGCCGCGATCGGCGCGTTGGCGCTGAGCCGCGGCTGGGAGGAGGGCGCATTCCGCCAGCGCGCGCTCGGCATGGCGGGCTCCACGGTTTGCGGCGCTGCGGCGATCGCCGCCGGCAGCGGCATCGCGATGCTGGGCGGAGCCGCCCTGTTTCTGATTCCGGTCCTCGCCGCGGTGGTGGCGCTTATCGGCGGCATCAACCGAACGGCCGGCTTGGTCGCCGCGCAGGTCATCCTGGTAGCCATCATCGGCAGCGGGATGAGCGATGCAGCGGGAAAACCGATCGCCCTTGCGGCTCTCTTTCTGCTCGGCGCGATCTGGGCCGCCGCACTCGCGCTCGCGCTGGCATTCGTCTTCCCGGCGCGTCACGCGCAGCATGCGCCCGCCGCCGCGCGGCGGCCGGCGCTCGCCGACCAAGTGCGCCATTGGCGCAAGTCGCTCGGGCGCTGGGCGGGCTGGCAATACCCGGCGCGGATCACGGCGTGTCTGGTCGCGGCCGCAGGCGTATCGCTGCTCTTTCCGTCGCGCCACACGTCGTGGGTATCGCTCACCGTGGCGATCGTGGTGCGCCGGCAAATGTCCGAGGCGATGGCGCGAACGATCGAGCGCGCGCTCGGCACCGTCGCCGGCGTGCTGCTGGCGATGCTGTTGCTGCTGTGGCCGCCGCCGCTGCCGCTGCTGATCGGCCTCGTCGCCGTCCTCGGCGCGGCGCGACCGTTGCTGCGGGCCGCGAACTACGCCGCCTATGCGGCGCTGATGACGCCGCTGATCATGCTCTTGCTCGACCTCGGGCAGGCGCCGGCGCTCGCGACCATGATCGATCGCCTGCTCGCCACCGGCGTCGGCTGCGCGCTGTCGGTCACCTTGGGCTACTGGGTGTGGCCGCAGGTGGAGGATCGGCCTGGTTGCGGGGCGGGCGGCGCAACGTGAAGGTCTCGATGGCCCCAGCCGGCTGTCGGGCCTCACCACATGCCGATCGCCTTCTAGGTGGTGCCGCCGCGCACCGGGCTTTAGCGCGACTTCACGATTGTTCGGCCAACCAACCTCAGGGACCGGCCCGTTTCCGCAAGAACGCAGCGCAGGCGGTGAGATCCGCCGGCCGCGCGGAGCGCCCACCCCTAAATGGACGGAATAGTTCAAAACGTGCTTGCATCGCGCTTCCACGACTGCCTCTACTGGCGAAACGGCCGACGGCAATGGAAGCACTTCGCATGTCCGTTGGCGGAGGCGTCGCGTCTGCCGTGGGCCATCGTCAGACGCGACCCGGCAGAACGGCAGAACGGCAGAACAAACCCATTCGGGAAAACATCAATGACTTCAATCATCCGCGCGGTGGCTTCGATGTCGCGTGAAAATCCGCCTCGGTCTTTCGGCGCAGTCCGAGACCTCCTGCGATGAGCGCCGATCGCTCCGCCGTCACGGTGCGCGAAGCCGTGATGGACCTGCTGCGCGCGTTCGGCACGACCACGATCTTCGGCAATCCGGGCTCGACCGAGCTGCCGCTGTTTCGCTCGTTCCCGAACGACTTCCGCTACGTCCTCGCGCTGCAGGAGGCCGCCGCGGTCGGCATGGCGGACGGCTACGCCCAGGCGACGCGCAATGCCGCGATCGTCAACCTGCATTCGGCGACCGGCACCGGTCATGGCATGGGCAGCATCTTCACGGCGTTCCGCAACCGTGCGCCGCTCGTCATCATCGCGGGCCAGCAGGCGCGCTCGATCCTGCCGACCGAACCCTTCCTCTACTCGATGCAGCCGACCGAGCTGCCCAAACCTTATGTCAAATGGAGCGTCGAGCCGGCGCGCGCCGAGGACGTGCCTGCCGCGATCGCGCGCGCCTATTACGTCGCCATGCAGCCGCCGCGCGGGCCGACCTTCGTGTCGGTCCCGGTCGACGACTGGGACCGCAAAACGACGCCGTTGGCGGCGCGCGAGGTCTCGACCGCGCTGCGGCCCGCGCCCGAGCTGCTGGCGCGGCTCGGCGACGCGCTCGATGCCGCGAGGCACCCTGCCTTCGTGGTCGGCGACGCCCTCGACCGCGACGGCGCCTGGGATCTCGGGATCGAGCTCGCCGAGCGCCACAACGCGCTCGTGTTCGTGAGCCCGAACGGCGGCCGCTGCAGCTTTCCGGAAAGTCATCCGCTGTTCGCCGGTTTCCTGCCGGCGCGCAAGGAAGCGATCGTGCAGCATCTCGAGGGGCACGACCTCGTGCTCGCGCTGGGCGGACCGCTGTTCACCTTTCATCAGGAAGGCTTCGGCCCGTTCCTTCCCATGGGCGTTGAGCTCTTTCAGGTGACTGACGATCCGAATACGGCCGCCTGGCTGCCGACCGGCACCTCGGTGGTGGCAAGCCTCGATCTCGCCATCGCGGATCTACTGGCGCGGCCGGCGCCGCCGCGCCGCGCCCGCCCGAAAGGCCGCCGCAAGGCGCCGCGGGCGAAACCCGGCCGCGTCATCTCGGTCGATTTCCTGATGCAGACGCTCGCCGAGGTACGATCGCCCGACAGCATCATCGTCGAGGAGGCGCCGAGCAGCCGGGGCGCCATGCACACCTATCTGCCGATCGACCGCAGCCAGGGCTTCTTCACCTGCGCGAGCGGCGGCCTCGGCTTCGGCGTCTCGGCCGCCGTCGGGGTGGCGCTCGCCAAGCCGGACGTGAAGGTGATCGGCCTCCTCGGCGACGGCTCGAGCATGTACGCGATCCAGGCGCTGTGGTCGGCGGGCCAGCTGCGGCTTCCGGTCACCTTCGTGATCGTGCGCAACAGCCGCTATGAGGCACTGGAGCACTTCGGTCGCGTGTTCGACATGCCACAAACGGTCGGGACCAAGCTGCCGGCGCTCGACTTCGTCGCGCTCGCGGCCGGCCACGGGATCGAGGGCAGCCGGGTCGAGCGGCCTGACGCGCTCGCTGCGGCCCTGCGCCGGGCGCTTGCGGCCGATAGGCCGACCCTGGTGGAAGTCGTGACGGATTGAGAGGCTTGGGCGGCGCCTTGCGCGCGTCCAGGCGGACGAGGCGAACAAAGCGGGAGGAAACAAATGCGTCTCGCAAGACTGACGTGGATGGCCGCCTGCGCGGTCCTCGCATTCGGCGCCGCACGCGCCGCCGAGCCGGTTACGATCCACGTCGGCTATGTGGTGCCGATCTCCGATTTGCCATCGATGCTGATGGAGAAGAAGGAGCTCGCAAAACATCTCGGCCAGTCCTATCGGCTCGAGGTCACGCGCTTCGCCGGCACGCCGCCGATGGTGACGGCGCTCGCGTCCGGGTCGGTCGACATCGCCGATCTCGCCTTCACGACGCTGCCGATCGCCATCCAGAATGCCGGCCTGAGCGACCTGCGCGTCATCGCCGACGGTTTCCAAGACGGCGTCGCGGGTCATTACAGCAACCAGTACATGGTGCTGAACGACGGCCCGATCAAAAAAGTGGCCGACATGAAGGGCCACATCGTCGCCAGCAACGCGACCGGCAGCGGCGTCGACATCGCGATGCGTGCGATGCTGCGCAAGAGCGGGCTCGAGGACAAGCGCGACTACACCGTGATCGAGGCGCCGTTTCCGACCATGAAAGCGATGCTGACCGAGAAGAAGGTCGACCTGGTATCGGCGGTGCTGCCGTTCGCGCTCGACCCCGCGCTGCGCAAGGTGGCGCACCCGTTGTTCGATGCCCATGATGCGGTCGGCGTGTCGCAGTTCACGATGTGGACGGCGCGGCAGGCGTTCATCGACAAGAACCGCGCCGCCATGGTCGACTTTGTGGAAGATGCGCTGCGCATCCTGCGCTGGTACCTCGACCCGGCGAACCAGAAGGAGGTGATGGAAATCTGCGCCCGCATCACCAAGCAGCCGGCCGAGCGCTTCAGCTGGGCCTACACGGCCAAGGACTATTTCCGCGATCCCAACCTGCTGCCGAACCTCGAGGCGCTGCAGCACAACGTCGATCTCACCCGCGACCTCGGCTTCATCAAGTCGAGCCTCGAGGTCGCGAAGTTCTCCGATCTCAGTCTGGCAAAGGAAGCGGCCGCGCGATTGAAGTAAGAGTAATTCGTCATCGGCCCTTGAACTGGGCCGAGCGCTTCTCGTTGAACGCCAGAATGCCTTCGCGCCGGTCCTCGGTCGGCACCAGCCGGTTGTAGGCCTCGATCTCGAACAGCATGCCGTTGGCGAGGGACATTTCCATCCCATGATGGATCGCGTGCTTCGCCTGGCGCACCGACAGCGGGCCGTTGCGGGCGATGCGGCGCGCGGTCTCGATCGCCTCGGACAGAAGCTTGCCGGGCTCGCACACGCGGTTGACGAGACCGAAGGCGAGCGCCTCCTCGGCCGAGAACGCGGCGCCGGTGAGGATCAGTTCCTTGGCGCGCCGCGCGCCGACGGCGCGCGGCAGGTTCTGGGTGCCGCCGGCGCCCGGCATGATGCCGAGCGTGACCTCGGTGAGCGCGAAGCGGGCGCCGCGCGACGCATAGATGAAGTCGCAGCCGAGCGCGATTTCGAGCCCGCCGCCATACGCTGCGCCGTTGACGGCCGCGATCACCGGCAGCGGGCAATCGATGATGGCGCGGATCATGCGCTCGAAGATGAGATGCTGCGCCTGCCATTGCGCATCGGTCATGCCGTTGCGTTCCTTGAGGTCGCCGCCGGCGCAGAAAGCGCGGTCGCCGGTCGCCGAGAGCACGACGCAGCGCGCCGCGTCGGGCTCGGCGGCGAGCCGCCCGAACAGGGCGAGGAGGTCGCGCCCCATCTGGGTGTTCATCGCATTGGCGGCCGTCGGGCGGTCGAGCAGGACCTGCAGGATGCCGCCTTCGAGCGTGGCGATTTGCAGCGTCTCGAACGGGCGTTCCAACGCACGATCCATGGCGGGTCCTCCTTGGGGTCGCGTCGAGGTCGGCGCGGCGGTTCTTAACAAGAGGTTAATCGGACGCGGGGCGCGTCCCCGGTGTTCGCGTGATCTTAGAGGCCGTTGGTCGCCCGCGGAACAGCGCCTGGCCGGCGCGGAACCAGCGGCGCCAGCGGCGATCCCCGCCCGAATGTTCAACGACTTCTTAAGGCGGTCGCGGCTATCACGGAGGAGACTCATCCTTTGGTGCCGCATGGCGATCGACGGCCGCACGGCCGAAAAACTCCGTGGATTCCTGCGGGAGCTTACCCCGCGAGCGCGCGCCATGCTGCTCGCGGAGCTCGAGCGCGGCGAGCAACGCGGCGAGCCGTTGCCCGCAAGCGACATCATCGTGCGCGAGCTGCGCAACGCGAGCCGCGCCGATGCGCCGCCGGTGCCGGCAGTCGCGCCTCCCGCACCGGCGCCGCCCGCACCCCTCGCCGCAGCCGCGACCGGCGCGCCGGCTGCCGAACCGTCCTCCCCCGATAGTGCGGCGGCGCGGCACTTCTTCGCTTTCCTCGAGCCATTCTTCGTCGAGGACACGATCGAAAGCGTGCATATCGGCCGTATTCCGCGCGCGGCGGCGGCGCCGATCTGGGAATGGATCGGCCGCGACCTGCTGCCGGAGGAAACCGCCGCCTTTGCGAGCGCGGTCGCGCGGCTCGCGCCCGCGAACGAGGCGAAAGCGGGCCAGACCGCGGGCGCGTTCCAGGAGCGCGTCGCCCAGGCGATCGACAAGGCGCTGGCGGCAGTCACGACCGACGACAAGGCGCGGCGCAAGCTCGCCCACCAGATCGGCACGCCGCGCGCGCTCGATGACGTGCGTCACGTCGCGGCGGTGCTCAAGGCGCGCGACGTGCTCGCCGCGCTCGCCGGCAAGCTGCCGGCGAAGATCCGCAACCTCACCGACGACCAGATCGGCTCGGTCACCGATTTCGTCGATTCGACCGCCGGGCGTCATCGCGAGGTTTACGTGATGGCGCTGGTGCTGGTGATGAGCCGGCTCGCGGCGCCGTGGCAGCTGATCCGCATCGCCGTGAAGGCGGCGGACAGCGATTTTCCGGCGCGCATCGCCGAGACGCCGTATGCGCCCGCGGTGCCGATGGTGATCGCCGATCTCGAGCGTATGGTGCGCGAGCTCGAGGGGGATCTGCGCCGCGGGGAGGCCCTGGCGCAGCCCTCACTGCTCAAGGACATCCACGATGCGGCGCGCGGGCTGCGCACCGAGGTCGATCTCTCCACCGACTCGCAATGGGCGCGGAACCTGGCGGCCATCCGCGGCCAGCTCGCGGTCGCGCTGCGCCCGGAGATCGAGTCGGCCCCCGGCCGCGTCCGTCGCATGCTGCGCGTGCGCCATCCGCGCGACATCGTCCCGGGTTCCATGCTCGACGCAAGCGACGTGGAGGAGACCGAGGCGCTGATCGGTTTCGTCGGCCAGTGCCGCAATTATGCGAATGAGCTCGCCATCAACGAGATGACGATGCGCGCCTTCTCCGAGGTGCAGAACTACCTCGAAACCCATTCCGACCAGCTGCTCGAGGGCCTGCGCAACGCCACCAGCAGCGATCGCAGCTATCGACAGTCGCAATTCGATGCCTGCGTACGCTTCTGCGCAAAGGTGTTCGGCGAGGAATATGCCGAGACGCTGACCAAGGCGGCGGACGTCGCGGTCGCCAACGAACGCAAGGCCGCGGCCGCCAAGGCCTGAGCGCATATCGCGGTCGAAGCCGGACAATTTGCCGCCTGCCGGGCAGGCCTGACTTCACGATATTGCGCATTGCGGCCGCATTCATGCCGCGGTGTAACCTGCCGAGCGTCATGATGACGCGGCGCCACGCGCGAGCGGGGTGGTCTCAGCCGACCCGCGCCGATATGTTGTGGCGCGACCCCTCCAGCGTCGCGTCGTTGCAGCTCCCAATCGTGCGGGCGGGCCGGCCGGCCGGAATTCTGACTGTGAAATGAAGAGCATGCATCCATGACCCGCAAGCAGCGTCGTCTCAGCCTCGTTGCGGCGGGCGTCGGCGTCCTCGGGATCGCGGTCGGGCTGGTGCTGTACGCGCTCAGCGGCTCGATCGTCTTCTTCAATTCGCCGACCGACCTGGTCAAGAATCACGTGGCGCCGGGCACGCGCGTGCGCCTCGGCGGCTTGGTCGTCACCGGCAGCATCGTCAAGGGGCAGAACCTCAACGTGCGCTTCGAGGTCACCGACGGCAACAAGGCGGTCCCGGTGACCTACCAGGGCATCCTGCCCGATCTCTTCCGTGAGGGGCAGGGCGTCGTGACCGAGGGCGTTCTCGATCCGAGCGGCACGTTTCGTGCCGATACGGTTCTCGCCAAGCATGACGAGCGCTATATGCCGAAGGAAGTGGCCGAAGCCCTGAAGAAGGAAGGTCACTGGAAAGACGACTACGCCAACAAGGGCGGCGCGCCGAGGACCCCATGATTGAGGACATGATCCCAGAGCTCGGTCATTTCGCCCTGGTGCTCGCGCTCGCGATCGCGCTGGTGCAGTCGGCGGTTCCGCTCTACGGCGCGCGCAAGGGGGACACGGTGCTGATGGGCGTCGCGGCGCCGACCGCGCTCGCCCAGTTCCTGTTCGTCGGTCTTTCGTTTGCGGCGCTGGTCGCCTGCTACGTCACGTCGGATTTCTCGGTTCTCACCGTGTACGAGAATTCTCACTCCGCCATGCCGCTCATCTACAAGTTCACCAGCGTGTGGGGGAACCACGAAGGCTCGATGCTGCTGTGGGTGCTGATCCTGTCGGTGTTCGGCGCTCTCGTCGCGGCCTTCGGCAACAACATCCCGGCGGCGCTCAAGGCGACGGTCCTCAGCGTGCAGTCGTGGGTGGCGGCCGCGTTCTATATTTTCATCCTCGCCACCTCGAATCCGTTCGTGCGCATCGCGCAGCCGCCGTTCGAGGGCCGCGACCTCAACCCGATCCTGCAGGATTTCGGTCTCGCGGTGCATCCGCCGATGCTCTACCTCGGCTATGTCGGGTTCTCGATCTCGTTTGCGTTCGCGATCGCGGCGTTGATCGAAGGTCGCATCGATGCGGCCTGGGCGCGCTGGGTGCGGCCGTGGACGCTGATCGCCTGGATCTGCCTGACGCTCGGCATCGCGATGGGCTCGTTCTGGGCTTACTACACGCTCGGGTGGGGCGGCTGGTGGTACTGGGACCCGGTGGAGAACGCCTCGTTCATGCCGTGGCTCGCCGGCACCGCGCTCCTGCATTCGGCCCTCGTGATGGAGAGGCGCGAGGCGCTCAAGGTGTGGACCATCCTGCTCGCGATCCTCACCTTCTCGCTCTCGCTGATCGGCACCTTCCTGGTGCGCTCGGGCGTGCTCACCTCGGTGCACGCATTCGCGTCCGATCCGATGCGTGGCGTGTTCATTCTGGCGATCCTCGTGCTGTTCATCGGGGGCGGGCTCGGGCTCTATGCTTGGCGCGCGCCCATGCTCAAGCAGGGCGGCCTGTTCGCGCCGATCTCGCGCGAGGGCGCGCTCGTGCTCAACAACCTCTTTCTCACCACCGCCTGCGCGACCGTGTTCGTCGGCACGCTCTACCCGCTCGCGCTCGAGGCGCTCAACGGCGCCAAGATTTCGGTCGGCGCGCCATATTTCGACTGGACCTTCGGGCCGCTGTTCATCCTGCTGCTGATGGCCGTTCCGTTCGGGCCGCTGCTCGCGTGGAAACGCGGTGATCTCAAGGGGGTGACGCAGCGCCTGACCGCGGCATTCATCCTGGCGGTGCTCGGGCTCCTGACCGTCTGCGTGATCGAAGGGCGTCCGGCGTTCGCGGCCTTGGGCGTCGGTATCGCAACGTTCGTCATCGCCGGCGCGGTCACTGACCTCGGCGAGCGCACCGCGCTGTGGCGGGCGCCGTTCCCGACCGCGCTGCGGCGCGCGGTCGGCCTGCCGCGCTCCGCCTGGGGCACGGCCTTTGCCCATATCGGCCTCGGCATCACGTTGCTGGGCATCGTCGGCGAGACCCAGTGGGGTAGCGAGCAAATCGTCTCGCTGCGCCAGGGCGACAAGGTCCAGCTGCGCCATTACGATTTCACGTTCGAGGGAACGTCGACGCGCCAAGGGCCGAACTACAGCGAGACCGAGGTGCGCTTCGCGGTACGGCGCAACGGCGAGCTGATCGGCGAGATGGTGCCGGCAAAGCGCACGTTCCCGGCGCGCGGCATGACCACCACGGAGGCCGCGCTGATGACGCGGGGCTTGAGCCAGCTCTACGTCTCGCTCGGCGATGTCGCGAGTGACGGCGCGATCGCGGTGCGGATCTATCACAAGCCGTTGGTGCTGATGATCTGGCTCGGCGCCGTCGTGATGGCATTCGGCGGCGCGCTCTCGCTCTCGGACCGGCGCCTGCGGGTCGGCGCGCCGAAGCCCGCCCGGAAATCCGAGAAGGGGAGGGCGGCGTTGCAGCCGGCGGAATAGGCCATGCGGATTGCGACGACCCTCCGGCTCATGGTTCTCGCCGCGACGCTCGCTGCCGCCAACCCGAGCTTCGCGGTGCGGCCGGACGAGATCCTGCCCGACCCCAGGCTCGAGGCGCGCGCGCGAGCCCTGTCGCACGAGCTGCGCTGCATGGTCTGCCAGAACGAGTCGATCGACGATTCGGAGGCGCCCCTCGCGCATGATCTGCGTGTCCTGGTGCGCGAGCGCCTCACCGCCGGCGATACCGATCAGCAGGTGCTCGACTTCCTCGTCGCCCGCTACGGCGAGTTCGTCCTGCTCAAGCCGCGCTTCGAGTGGCAGACTGTGCCGCTCTGGTTCGCGCCCGTCGCGCTCCTCGGTATCGGCGCGCTCAGCTTGCTCGTGGCGATTCGCCGCCGCCGGCCGACGCGCGGCGGTGCGCCGGAGGCGCCCGCGCCGCTCAGCGAACGCGAGCAGTCGCGCCTTGCCGAGATTACCGGCACCGAGCAAGGCTGAGCTCAACCCGCGGCGCGGCTTTTTCCTTTAAGGGATTGATCCGCAACTATTTTTCATTAGTTGCTCAAGGTTACAAACTGTTAATTCGGCGGTCATGATGCGGAAAGGCGCGGATTTCCATTCTGCCTGACGAAACGGCGCGCACGCGCCTCCTCGTTGCAATGGAGCCAACCGCTGATGTCGAGCGTTCCCCGCCAGCGCCTCCTCTTCGGGCGACGCCTCGCACTCCTCGCGAGCGCGGCTGCCCTCGGCGCGGCCCTCGTGTTCGTCGGTCCGGGCTTTGACCCGGCGATCACCTCGTTCGCCAATGCCGAGACCGCGCCGACCCCGCAGCGCCCTGTCGGCTTCGCCGACATCGTCGCCAAGGTGAAGCCGGCGGTGATCTCGGTGCGTGTGAAGATGGACGTTGGCGCGCAGTCCTCCGGCCTCGGCGACGAGGACAATCCGTTCGGCCCCAGCTCGCCATTCCGCTTCTTCTTCCGCCGCTTCGGCGAGAACGGCCCTCCCGATCTGCGCGACCAGTTTCCGCGTCACCAGTTCGCCACTGGCCAGGGCTCCGGCTTCTTCATCTCGGCCGACGGCTATGCGGTAACCAACAATCACGTGGTCGCCAAGGCCGCGAGCGTCGAGGTCACGACCGATGACGGCAAGACCCACAACGCCAAGGTGATCGGCACCGACCCGCGCACGGATCTGGCGCTGATCAAGGTCGACGGTGACAACTTCCCGTTCGTGCAGCTCGCCGATCAGACGCCGCGCATCGGCGACTGGGTGCTCGCTGTCGGCAATCCGTTCGGCCTCGGCGGCACGGTGACGGCCGGCATCGTGTCGGCGCGTGGCCGCGACATCGGCGCCGGCCCCTATGACGACTTCATCCAGATCGACGCGCCCGTCAACAAGGGCAACTCGGGCGGTCCCGCCTTCGACGTCGACGGCCGGGTGATCGGCGTCAACACGGCGATCTTCTCGCCGTCCGGCGGCTCGGTCGGCATCGCCTTCGCGATCCCGTCCGAGACCGTGAAGACGGTGATCAATCAGCTGCGCGAGAACGGCAAGGTCACGCGCGGGTGGATCGGCGTGCAGATCCAGCCGGTGACCGCCGATATCGCCGACAGCCTCGGCATGAAGGATCCGCACGGCGCGCTCGTCGCCGAGCCGCAGGAGCACAGCCCCGCCGCCAAGGCCGGCATCAAGTCGGGCGACGTGATCGTCTCGCTCGATGGCCGCCCGGTTCCGGATGCGCGCACGCTCGCGCGCCGCATCAGTGCCATGGCGCCCGGCACCGCCGTCAAGATCGGCGTGTTCCGCAACGGCAAGGAAGAGCAGCTGTCGATGACGCTGGGCGAGTTGCCGAAGGAGGTCACGGCCCGCAAGACCGACCAGGACCACAACTCGGATCAGGGCACGAACATTCCGCGCCTCGGGCTCTCCCTCGCGCCCGCCGCGAATGTGAGCGGCGCCGGCACGCAGGGCGTGGTCGTGACCCAGGTCGATCCGGATGGCGCCGCGGCGGCGCAAGGCTTCAGGACCGGTGACGTCATCCTCGATGTGGGCGGCGAGACCGTCAACGCGCCATCGGACGTGCGCCGCGCCATCGAGGACGCAAAGGCCGGCGGCAAGCACACCGTGCTGATGCGGGTTAAATCGGATCAGGGCACGCACTTCGTCGCGGTGCCGCTCGGGAATGCGTGAGTTACGGAGCGTGATCCGGGTTCGGATCAGGCTCTGACGAGATGGGGCGTACCGTTGGCAACCGTCGCCCCCGCCAGCGGAACGAACCCGGGGGGCGGGTCGCAAGACCCGTCCCCGCCAAATTCGAAGTGGGTCGCTGTGTCGGCTTCCGTCGCCCCCGCCGGCAGGGTGAGCCCCAAGGGGACGGGCGTAGCGCCCGTCCCCCGTTATTCGCAGATGACCGGGCCGGCCTCAGCGTTCACGGCCCGGGTCGTCCGCCGGGAAGCGACAAGAACCCCGTGGTCTCGGCATCCATCGCCCCCGCCGAGGCCAAGGCGGTCGAAGGGGCGGCGGGATCTCCTGCCGCCCCTTTCGCTTGTTCCGGCTGCCGCGGGGCCGCAATTGTCTATATATCTGTGACGCGGGCGCCCGGGACCCGATGGCGCCCAACGGTTCGACGAAGATGCGACTGCTGATCATCGAAGACGATCGCGACGCAGCCGACTACCTGGTCAAGGCGTTTCGCGAGGTCGGCCACGTGGCCGAGCATGCGGCGGACGGCGAGGAGGGCTTCGCGCTCGCCGCCGACGGCGGCTACGACGTGCTGATCGTCGACCGCATGCTGCCCAAGCGCGACGGCCTCTCGGTCATCGGCGCGCTGCGCGACAAGGGCATCGCGACGCCCGCGCTGATCCTCTCGGCGCTCGGCCAGGTCGATGACCGGGTGAAGGGCCTGCGCGCCGGCGGCGACGATTACCTGGTCAAGCCGTATTCGTTCGCCGAGCTGCTGGCGCGGCTCGAGGTGCTGGCGCGCCGGCGCGGCGGGCGCGAGGAGACGGTCTATCGCGTCGCCGACCTCGAGCTCGACCGCCTGTCGCATCGCGTCACCCGCGGCAAGGACGAGATCCTGCTGCAGCCGCGCGAGTTCCGCCTGCTCGAATACCTCATGAAGCACGCCGGCCAGGTCGTCACCCGCACCATGCTGCTCGAGAACGTGTGGGACTATCACTTCGACCCGCAGACCAACGTCATCGACGTGCACATCTCCCGTTTGCGCTCGAAGGTCGACAAGGGGTTCGCGTCGCCGCTCCTCCATACAATTCGTGGCGCCGGATACATGATCCGTGACGGCGCTCGGTAAGCTTCTTCGCACCACGGCGTTTCGCCTCACGCTCGTCTATCTGGCGCTGTTCGCGCTGTTCGCGGCCCTGCTCCTGTTCTTCCTCGCGCTCAACGCGCGGCGGCTGATCACCGAGGAGATCACGGCGACCGTCAATCGCGAGGTGGCGGGCCTCAACGAGCAGTACGAGCGCGGCGGCATCGGCCGGCTTGCGGCGATCATCGAGTTGCGCTCGCGCCGGCCCGGCTCGAGCCTTTACCTCGTCGCAACCCCGCTCGGGCAGGGGCTCGCCGGCAATGTCGCGTCGCTCGATGCCGGAATCCTGACCCAGACCGGCTGGGTCGAGACCTCCTACCAGCGGCTCGACCAGACCGAGGGCAACGAGCACCGCGCCCTGGTGCTGGTCTCCGAGCTGCCGGGCGGCTTCCATCTCCTGGTCGGCCGCGACATCGAGGAGCGCCAGCGCGTCTACGACATCATCATCACGGCGGGGCGCTGGTCGATCCTTGCCGTCGTGGTGCTCGGCCTCGGCGGCGGCTTCTTCGTCAGCCGCCACATCCTGCGCCGGGTCGACGCCATCACCGAGAAGGCGCAGACCATCTCGGCCGGGGATCTGTCCGGGCGGCTGCCGGTCGCCGGCACCGGCGACGAAATCGACCGGCTCGCGCTCAACTTCAACGTGATGCTCGATCGCATCGAGTCGCTGATGCGCGGCTTCAAGGAGGTGTCCGACAACGTCGCCCATGACCTCAAGACGCCGCTGACGCGGCTGCGCAACCGCTGCGAGGCGGCGCTGCGCAACGCGCGCAGCGACAGCGATTATCGCGCCGCCCTCGACGCGACGATCGAGGAATCGGAAGGGCTGATCCGGACCTTCGACGCGCTGTTGATGATCGCGCGCGCCGAGTCGGGCGAGGCGGGGCGCAACATGGTCGACCTCGACGCCGCCGAGATCGTGAGCGGGGTCGCCGAGCTCTACGAGCCGCTCGCGGAGGAGAAGGGCCTCCATCTCGTGGTCGACGCGCCGGTGCCGGCGCTGGTGCATGGACATCGCGAGCTGATCAGCCAGGCGCTCGCCAACCTCGTCGACAACGCCATCAAATATGCGGCGCCGGCGCCGGCCCGGGCCGAGGCGGTGCTTGCAATCGCCGGTGACGTGGCGCCGCGGGCCGTCGCACCTTCCGCGGTCGATACCGCCGCGACGCCGACCATAACGATGACGGCGCGCAATGACGGCGATCGCGTGGTGCTCATCGTCGCCGACAGCGGGCCGGGTATCCCGATCGATGCACGCGCGCACGCGGTGGAGCGCTTCGTGCGGCTCGAGCAGAGCCGCTCGCAGCCGGGCTCGGGGCTCGGGTTGAGCCTTGCCTCGGCGGTCGCGCATCTGCACCATGGCGAGCTCAAGCTCGACGACAACGAGCCCGGCCTCAAGGCAATGATTCTGCTGCCGCGCGTAGGAGCGCAGACCTCAGGTTGACGCGCATGACCAGGGGGCACGACTTGCCGCCGCGCGCGCTCGCGCGTCGGCTGACCCGTGCTCCACTCCTCTCGGACCCTGTTACTTCGCTCGCCCGTGTTGCCGATTGGCTCGCGACGCCGGAAGGCGCCGTGGTCGCGCCGCTGGTCGCAACCGTGCCCGCCGCGCGGGCGCTGATCGACGGTATTGCGGACGGCTCTCCCTATCTGTGGGACCTTGCGGCCCGTGGCGGCGAACGTCTCCTGCACCTGCTGCAATCCGATCCCGACACGCACCTCGCCGCCCTCTTGGCGGGCACGGCGGACGCCATGGCGAGGGCCGAAAGCGATGGCGAGGCGATGCGGCTGCTGCGCCACATGAAGGCGGAAGCGGCCTTGCTGATCGCGCTCGCCGACATCGGCGGCGTCTGGGACGTGATGCGCGTCGTGCGCGCGCTCACCGACGTCGCCGATACGGCGGTCGCGACCGCGGTCGACTATCTGCTCGCCGGCGCCGCGCGCGCGGGCCGGCTCGCGCCGCCTGATCGCAAGCGCCCCGCGGCCGGCTCGGGCTACGTGGCGCTGGCCATGGGCAAGATGGGGGCGCACGAGCTCAACTACTCGAGTGATATCGACCTGATCGTGTTCTACGATCCGGCCGCGCCCGCTTTGCCGGCCGACAGCGAACCCGGTCCGCTCTACATCCGGCTCACCCGCGACCTCATCCGTCTGCTGCAGCAGCGCACGCCGGACGGTTACGTCTTTCGCGTCGACGTGCGGCTGCGGCCTGATCCGGCTTCGACCCAGATCGCGATCTCGGTGCCGGCCGCGCTCGACTACTACGAGCGCGCCGGCCAGAACTGGGAGCGCGCCGCCATGATCAAGGCACGGCCCTGCGCCGGCGACATCGCGGTCGGCGACGCGGTGCTCAAGGCGCTGGCGCCGTTCGTGTGGCGCAAGCACCTCGACTATGCGGCGGTCGCCGACGTGCACGCGATGAAGAGCCAGATCCACGCCTTCCGTGGTCATGGCGAGATCGCGGTCGAAGGTCACAACATCAAGCTCGGCCGCGGTGGCATCCGCGAGATCGAGTTCTTCGCGCAGACCCAGCAATTGATCGCGGGCGGCCGCAACCCGGCGCTGCGCGGCCGCGAGACCCTGGCGACGTTGCGGGCGCTGGCCGAGCGCGGCTTCATCGACGAGGCGGCGCGGGCGGAGCTCGAGGCGGCCTATCGTTTCCTGCGCGAGGTCGAGCACCGCCTCCAGATGGTCGCCGACGAGCAGACCCACAGGTTGCCGGCCGACCGCGCCGGCGTCGACCGCTTCGCTCGGTTTCTCGGCTTTCCCGATCGCGACGCCTTCGCGGCCGCTTTGGTTGCGCAATTGACCGTCGTGCAGCGGCACTATGCGGCGCTGTTCGAGAACGCGCCGGCGCAGGCCGCCGCACGTCGCGGCCTCGCCTTCAGTGCCGACGTCGATGGCCGCGAGACCCTCGACAAGCTCGCGCGCATGGGCTTTCGCCGTCCCGTCGAGGCCGCCGCATCAGTGCGCCGCTGGCTCTCCGGGGCCCCGCGCGCGCTGCGCGGCGAGGTCGCGCGCGGGCTCATGGCCGACCTCGTGCCGCTCGTGATCGACCAGTTCGCGCGCTCCGACAATCCGGATGCCGCCGTCGTCGCCTTCGACCGCTTCCTCGCCAGTCTGCACGGCGGCGTGCGCCTGCTGTCGCTGCTGCGCGAGAATCCAACCTTGGTCTCGGTCGTGGCCCTGCTGCTCGGCACCGCGCCGCGGCTCGCCGATACGCTCGCGCAGCAGCCGCAGGTGATCGATGCGGTGCTCGACCCGGCCTTCTTCGGCACGCTGCCGGACGCGAAACAGCTGGCGGTGCGGCTCAATGAATCGCTCGGCGAGTCGGCTTCATACGAGGATTTTCTCGACCGCGTGCGCCTGTTCGGGCAGGAGCACATGTTCCTGATCGGCACGCGCATCCTCTCCGGCACCGTGTCGGCGCGGCAGGCCGGGGAGGCCTTTGCGGGGCTCGCCGACGTGATCATCCGCGCCATGCACGGGGCGGTGGCGAGCGAGTTCGCCGCGCTCTATGGGCGGCTGCGCGGGCAGGCGAGTGCGGTGGTCGCGCTCGGCAAGCTGGGCGGGCGCGAGATGACGGCCTCGTCCGATCTCGACCTGATCCTGGTCTATGATTTCGACGCCGAGAACCCCGAGTCGGACGGCGAGCGCCGCCTGCATGGCGGCCAGTATTTCGCCCGCCTGACCCAGCGGCTGGTCAACGCCATGTCGGCGCAGACCAACTACGGCAAGCTCTACGATATCGACATGCGGCTGCGGCCGTCTGGCCGCTCCGGCCCGGTGGCAACGTCGTTTGCCTCATTCGAAAGTTATCAGCGCGACGAGGCCTGGACCTGGGAGCACATGGCGCTGACCCGCGCGCGCGTTGTTTCCGGCCCGCCCGAGCTCGCGGCGCGGCTCGCGGCCGCGATCCGCGCCGTGCTGTGCACGCCGCGCAACGCAGAGCTGATCGCGGGCGACGTGCGGGAGATGCGCCAGGCGATCGCGCTGGAATTCCCCGAAGACTCGCGCTGGAACCTCAAATACGCGGCCGGCGGGCTGATCGATCTCGAGTTCATCGCGCAATATCTGCAGCTCGTGCACGCCGCCGCGCTGCCGGGCATCCTCGACACCTCGACGGCGGCGGTGCTCGACAAGGCGGCCCGGCTCGGCGTGCTGTCGGTCGAGGACGCCGAGGTGCTGCGGCCGGCGACGCGTCTCTATCACGATCTCACCCAGATCCTGCGCCTCTGCCTGCCGGGCCCGCTGGATCCGAAAACCGCCGGCGCGGGTCTGCTCCGGCTTCTGGCGGGCGCCGCCGACGTGCCCGATTTCGCGACGCTCGAGGCGCACGTCGCCGAGACGCAGGCGAGGGTGCGCAAATGCTTTGACAGGATAGTGGGCACCGCGAGCGAGGCGGGTGCGCGCAGAGACTGAACGTTCGGCCGCACGAATCGCGGCTATTGACGCCATATCATGTATGCGGTGTACGATTCCGATGTCGAATTCGACACGCCGCAACCGCGCGGAGGGGCTGCTCGGTTCGCGGCATGGCGATACCGACGTCACTGATGGAGATCATCCGTGCACATTCTCTGGATCATCATCATCGGATTCCTGGCCGGCATCATCGCCCGCATGTTGGCGCCCGGGCCGAACAACCCGTCGGGATTCATTCTCACCACGGTGCTGGGCGTCGTCGGCGCTTTCGTCGCCACCTGGATCGGTCACGCCATCGGCTGGTATCGCCTCGACCAGGGCGCCGGGCTGATAGGCGCGATCATCGGGGCGCTGATCGTGCTGTTCATCTGGCATCGACTCGTGGTCCGCGGCGTCGTCCCGGATCCGGGCACGCAGCCCGGTCAAGGGCCGCGTCGCTGGCTTTGAGGGCCTTCCTGCTCCTGCGGTGCTCGGCGCCGCTCGTCGGATGAACCATCGCCAGCCCGTCTCAGTGCGGTGGTGCGTCCTCGTTCGCGTGCGTCGGGCATGGCACGGTTGCGTGGCCGCGGCATCGGGGCGGGGTTATCCGGCCGCGACGGCCTTGCTATGTTGGCAACCCCTTCCACCGCGATCCGCGAATTTCCATGCCAATTTTGCTCCGCCTCTACGAAGACACGCTGTCGGGCGATGGCGCGCTCGACACGGCTTTGCCGTCCATGCCCCGCATGGTCTTCGTGGTCCACGGCGCGGCGACGATCGGCGGGGCGGCGTTCGGCGACGGCGAGGCGTGGTTCGGCGAAGGGCCGCTCGCGCTCGCGCCGGGCAAGGCCGGCGTCACGTGCTGGCGGTTCGAGCTCGCATCCGCGTCGGCCGTGAATGGAGCGGCGCGCGGCAGTGGCGTCACCTCGCGCGAGAAGCTCTCCGTCGGGCTCGACACCCTGCCGGCGGGCGATCTCCTGTTGCGTGGTGACAGCGTCGCATTTCCACCAGGAGGCTGCGCCTATCTCCACACGCATCAGGGGCCCGGCATCCGCTGCCTGATCGAGGGCGGCATCCGCATCGATACGCATGGGCGATCGACCTCGTACGGACCGGGCGGCGCCTGGTTCGAATCGGGGCCCGAGCCGGTGTTCGCGCAAGGCGCCGACCGGCCGACGCGCTTCATCCGCGTGATGATCCTGCCGCGTGCGCTGATCGGCAGAAGCTCGATCGCCTATGTCAACGAGGCCGACAGGGCGCGGCCGAAATCGCAGCAGTACAAGATTTACGTCGACGCTCCCATCGCGCGGCCGCCCGCGTGACCGGGAACCTCTGCGGCCTGGTGAGCGTCTAAGTCCGGTCATTGCGAGGTTCGAAATGGGAAAGACCAGCAAGCCGAGCCGGCGTGTGCCCGCGAGAGCCGCGGCGCGCGACGGCGAACGCGCCAACAAGCCTTCGCGTGCCGAGGCCGAAAGCGCCGTGCGCACCCTGATCCGCTGGGCCGGCGACGACCCCGACCGCGAGGGCCTGCTCGGCACGCCGGCCCGCGTCGCGCGCGCCTACGAGGAGTGGTTCGGCGGCTACGACGAGGACCCGCGCGACTACCTCAAGCGCACCTTCGAGGAAGTGGCGGGCTACGACGAGATCGTGCTCCTGCGCGACGTGCGCTTCGTCTCCCATTGCGAGCACCATATGGCGCCGATCATCGGCCGCGTGCACATCGCCTATCTGCCGCGCAACCGCGTGGTCGGCATCTCCAAGCTCATCCGCCTGGTCGACGCCTATGCGCGGCGCATGCAGGTGCAGGAACGACTCACGGCCGAGATCGCCTCATGCGTCGACAGTGTGCTCAAGCCGCACGGCGTCGCCGTGGTGGTCGAAGGCGCGCACGAATGCATGACGACGCGGGGCGTGAAACGCACCGACGTCACCATGGTGACGAGCCGCATGCTCGGCGTGTTTCGCAATCAGCCGCAGACGCGGGCGGAATTCTTCGCCGCGATCGACCTGCGGTCGGCGGCGCGCAACGGCAAGAACGGGGCGTAGTCGCGGGCCCTGCATCACCGGTAGTGACCGGACGGTGACACTCGGCAGAATGCGGAAAATCACGATATCCTTTGCCATTGACGACCCTCGGTTGAATTCGCAAATATCCTCTGACGCCACCGCGGTCCACTTCCGGGGTCATGTCTGGGGCCTGTCTGCCGTCGTGGCGGCATTCCTTTCGGGGTCGGGACGATGAGCGGCCTGCTAGATCACATTGATGCGGCCGCCGCGGATCCGCGCGCGTCGGGTGGCTCATCGACCCCCTGTGACGCCGGCTTCGACCTGCTGGCGAACCCGTTCGTCCTGCTTCAAGTCGCGATGGACGCGAGCGCCCAGACGATCAAGGGGGCCTACGAGGACGCTGTCGAGGAGGCGCGGGCTCCCGCCGAGGTGCTCGCCCGCGCGCAGCAGTGCCTGCTCTCGCCGAGATTACGCGTCGATGCCGAGGTCGGCGGCCTGCTCGGGGTGCCTCCTTCGCTTGCCAGCCACCTGGTCGCCAAGCTGAGGTCAGGGGCCGATCGGGCGGCGTTGGCCGAAGAAATCCGCGAGCTCGATGCGCTGCCGCGCTCGAACCTCTCGGCGCATCTCGGCGCGAGGACGCCGGGCCTCGACGCCATGCTGGACCTGCTGCACGCGCAGGCCGCGATCGCCGCTGGCCGTGTGGTCGAGGCTATCGCCGCGGCGCGCGAGGCGGCGGGCGCCGCCAAGGCCGACGCCACGACCGTCGACCTCGCGCTCGCGCAGCTGGCAGAGCAGCAGGCTCGCGCGGTCGTCTACGCGTCGAGCGGGGACGCGACCCTTGCGACGACCGTCGCGACGCTCGTCGAGCGCACCCTTGAGGGCCGGGATGCGGCCGCGATCGATCGGCTCGACCTCTTTCTTCGCGTCTACGGCCGGGTATCGGCGTCCGAGCTGTCGCGCCGCCGCGAGAACGTCATGGCGGCGTGCCAGGCGCAACGGCGCGAGCCTGCGAACGAGCGCGTGGCCGAGCAGATCGTCCTTGCGCTCGCCGGCTGGGACGAGATCGTACGGCCGCTGCAGCTCTACGAGGCGCACCGCAACCGCGACGACGCCGCGTCGGGCGAGGTCTACCAGCAGGTTCGCAATCTCTACATCTGGCTGTGCAACGAGAACCGTCAATTCGGCATCGCCCAGCGTCTGAGCCAGGCCTGTGTCCGTCTCTTCAATCACGTTCCGGGGGCGCTTGCGCAATCACGCCAGGATTTCGCGGCGCTCGAATGGACCGGCATCAATGATCAGCTCAAGCAGGCGCTGGGGGCCCGTCAATGGGACAGGGCCCTCGCGCTCGTCGATCAGATGCTCGCGCGCGCGCCGGATGCTGCCAGCGCGACGAGCTTGCGTGAGACGAGAACGAAGATCGAGGCCAACCGCTCGCAGCGGGCCAAGAACGTGGCGGGCTCGATCGCTGTCGGCTTGGCCATCGCCCTATCGACGTTGGTGCGGCTCTCATCGCCGAGCTCGCCGACCCTGCCGGCCTATATCCCGGTGACGCCCTCGTATCCATCAGCCCCATCGTCGGCGTTCGGTCCATTGCCACAGTCACCTTACGGGTATGCACCCCCGCCGACATTCAAGTATGACAATGGCGCTGAGGAGCAGCCGGCCATTGGCACGGTCACTGGCACGCGCGGGAACCTGCGCTATTGCGCGTTCCAAAAGGTCCGCCTCGATGCGATGCGGACCGTGATGCTGACCCCGGTCGATAAGGCGGAGCACGATCGACGCGTCGAGGATTGGCGTGCGAGGTGCGCTCGAGTGCAGGGCAATCCCGGCGACCAGAGCGTCATCAATCACGAGGCTTCCGCCGCACGGTATCGCCTCGAGGGCGAGGGATTCGCCATCGCCAGCCGGTGGCGGGAGGATAGTGCCGCCGGTCGCATGCGCGATGCCGCCGGAGATTGAGCGAAAATGGATGAGCGGGTCATGCTGATTCCATCAACGCCATCGAGGCCGTCATGACCGTTCCGGAGATGATGGTGCCGGAGGCGGCGCTGGCGCGGCTGGCGGTGGAATACTGGAAGCTGCTGCGGCTCGTCGAGCGGGCGATCGAGACGGTGCCGGACAGCGCCCGCGAGCGGATCGCGTCGCAGGCGCGGTATCTCGCGGGGCAGCTCGAGACGCTGCTCGACGAGCAGGAAATGTCGCTGCAGGCGTTCGACGGCATGCCGTTCGAGGTCAACCTGCCGGCGTCGGCGATCAACGGCGACGAGCTCGGCGATGCGGCGGCCGCAACGGTCGAGCGCACATTGGAGCCGGCAGTGATCCGCGACATGCGCGTGATCCTATCCGGCAAGGTCGTGCTGTCGATCGAGGCGTGAGCGGGACTACGGGCATGTATCTCGGCATCGATCTCGGCACGTCGAACTCGGCCATTGCGGGCAATGATGGCCGCGAGCTGCGGGTATTCAAGACCACCGACGGCTACGATGTGCTGCCGAGCGCGCTGATGATCGACCGGCGCGGCGCCATGTTCGTCGGCAAGCGCGCTTATGAGCAGGATGCCTTTTCGCCCGAGAATGTCGCCAAGCGGTTCAAGCGGCTGATGGGGACGAGCAGCCCGGTCACCTTCAAGGGCGCCGACCGCTCGATGACGCCCGAGGAGGCGAGCAGCGAGGTGCTCAAGGCGCTGGTCGCGCAAGCCCGGATGGACGCACAGACCGGCGCCGATGCGTTCGAGACGCAAGGAACTATCATCACCATCCCGGCCGCGTTCAACCAGATGCAGTCCGAAGCCACGATGCGGGCCGCGAGCCTCGCCGGAATCGACAATGTCGGCCTCCTGCAGGAGCCGATCGCCGCCGCCATGGCGTCGCTCGCCGAACGCGGGCGCACCGGTGCGCCGCTCGCCGACGGGCAGTTCCTGGTCTACGACCTTGGCGGGGGCACCTTCGATGCAGCCATCGTCCAGAGCGTCGGCGGGACCGTCAACATCGTCGGGCATGCCGGGGTCAACATGCTTGGCGGAACGGATTTCGATCGCGCGCTCGTCAACGCGCTGGTGCGGCCGTGGCTGCGCGAGAAGTTCGATCTGCCGGAGGACCTGCAGAACGATCCCGCCTACGCCCGCGTCCTGCGCATCGCGGCCTTCTACGCCGAGAAGGCGAAGATCGAGGTCTCCGCTCAGCCGACGAGCACTATCTTCGCCGACGAGCAGCAGATCGCGACGCGCGATCGTGCCGGGCAGGAGATCTATCTCGACATTCCACTGAGCCGGGACCAGGTCGAGAGCTTGATCGCCGATCATGTCGATCGCTCGATCGATGTCTGCCGCAAGCTGGTCGCGGATAGTGGCTATGCGCCTTCCGACATCGATAGAATCGTTCTCATCGGCGGACCGACCCGGATGCCGATCATTCGCAGCCGCGTTCCCGATAGACTCGGGATTGCGCCGGATCTTGCGTCGGATCCGATGACCGCGGTCGCGGTCGGGGCCGCGATTTTCGCCGAGAGCCGCGAGTGGACATCCGGCGCATCCGCACCGAAGCCTGCAAGGGCGACGACACGGACTGACGGTCCGTTCGAGATCGAGTACGGCTACCCGGAGCGCACCGCCGATAACCGCATCCGCATTCGTTTGCGCCCGGTCGCCGACATGGTCGGCAAAGGCTATCGGATCCAGCTCGACAGCGACGCGGGTTGGACATCCGGACAGCTCGATCTCGACGCGACCAGCGCGATCAACGACGTTCCGCTCGGTAAGCGCGGCGACAACCGCTTTCGCATCACCGTGCTTGACGCCATGGGGGCGCCGATCCCGCAGGCCGAGACGGTGCTCACGGTCCGGCGGGTCGACGCCGCCGCATCCGGTGCGCCGCTGACCCACACGATTGCGGTCAAGATCATCGAGGGCCCGCTCGGCACCGAGCGCAACGCGCTCGACGACCTGATCGAGAAGGGCCACCCGCTGCCGGCGAGTGGCGTCAAGGATTTCCGCGCCGCCACCGACCTGCGGCCGGGCGATGGCGGCGAGCTCGTGTTCGACGCCTACCAGCGCGAGCCGGACGTGGTCGAGCCGCAGCTCGCCCTGCATATCGGTGCCTTCCGGATCGCGGCCTCCGATCTCGATCGCGACGAGGTGGTGCGCCGCGGCGACCATGTGCGGATCCACTGGACCGTAGACCACAACGGCCTGCTCGATTGCGAGCTCGAGGTGAAGGGGCAAGGCATCGGCCGCCGGTTCAAGACCGGGAAGATGTTCACATACCAGCGCGCGCAGCAGAATTTCGAGGGGCCGGAGGGCGAGGCGCTGGCCAAGGCCGCGCTCGATGTCGCGCAACGCGACCTCGCCGAGGCGGAGCGGACGCTCGGCCCGAAGATCGCGCGTGAGAGCCGCGATCTCGCCGCGCGTATCGATCGTCAACGCCAGGAGCTCAGGAGCGCCTACGAGGCGGACACGCGCCGTCTCATTGCCGAAGAGGCGCGTCTGATCCGCCATGACATCTTCAAGATCAGGACGCGCCCCGAAAACGTCGGCGACACCCTGAACGGCGAGATCGATCGCTGTGTCATGGCTTTCAACGCCCATGTGCGCCCCTATGTCGATGGGCCCGCTGTGCAGCGGTTCGACCAGCTCACGCGGCTCGCCCGGGGTGCGATCGCGCGGGGCAACATGTATGATGCAACGAAGTCGCTCGTGGCGATACGTGATGTCTTCAGCGTCGAGGCGTGGAAGCAGCCGGCCTTCACGATCAACTACTTTCTGGCGGTGGCGCGCGAGCGCCATCGCGCGATCGACAAGGAGCATCATGACAGCCTGGCGCGCAACGGCGAGCTTGCGGTCGAGCGCAAGGATCTCGCCAGCTTGCACGCGGTGATCAAGCAAATGCGCGACAACCAGGTTCGGATCGACGAAGCACCCGGCGCGGCGGCGGAGCTCGCCAGCCTGATGAAGTGGTGAGCCGGCATGTCGGGACTCAAGTCGGGGTTTCCCTGGTTGCCGCTCGGCGCGAGGCTGCCGAACGGCAGCGTCGGCCGCCTCAATCTCGAGGGGCCCGGCTACCAGGTCGTCCAGGACCGGACGGGCGAAGGTGTCCATCTGCTGCTCGAGAGCGGCGGCCTTGCGGCGGTCGGCGCCGCGCGCCTGCTCGGCCCGGACCATCACCCGTTTCAGGCCTTCTCGTTCGGCGGCAGAAGCTATCTGGGGACACTGCTCAGGAGCAACGAGGTCGCCGTCGTCCGCAAGCTGCCGCAGCGGTTCGGCTTGCCGGGGGCGCGAGACGTGGCTCTGCTCGCCGGCTCGATCCGGCGGCTGCGCGCGGAGTTTCCCGACAGCGACATCGGCGCCTCCCTATTTCTGCCGACGCTCGCGGTGGCATTGCCGACGCAGGTAGCGAGCGCCGGGCAGGATCTGCATGCGCTCGCGCTCGACATCCTTCTCGGCGGAGCGCGGGTCGAGCGCAGCGACGCCGCGTCGATCAGGTCGATCAACTCCGCGCTCACGCCGGCGGAGATCGAGAATTTTCTCGCGGCGTTCAGCCCCGACGCCCGGTCGGCGCCAACCGGCGGCAGATCCATCGATCCGGCCGCCTTTGCGTTGCCGGGGCACCCGCGGCTCGAGCGGTTCTTTCGCGAGCACATCCTCGAGCCGGCCGCGGATCCGGCGCGCTACGCCGCGCTCAAGGTCGCGATGCCGAACGGCGTCCTGCTGCACGGCCCGACCGGCTCGGGCAAAAGCTACGCCATCGCCAAGCTCGTGGCCGCGCTCGGCCGGCCGCTCATCTCGCTCGATCTCGGCCGCATCGCGAGCCCACTGGTTCATCAGGCCGCGAAGGCGATCAGGGATGCCTTCGACGAGGCCAAGGGCAAGGCGCCGGCGGTGATTGCGGTCGAGGAGATCGACGCCCTCGCGAGCCATCGCGGTCCGCTGACCCATGACCACAAGGTTGAGGAGACCACCGAGCTACTGCGCATGGTGGAAAATGCCGCCAAGAGCGGCATCCTGGTCATCGCGACCACCAACCGTAGCGACGCGCTCGATCCGGCGATGTGCCGTAAAGGACGGTTCGACTATGCCATCGAGGTCGGCTACCCGAACGCGGATGATATTCATGCGGTGCTGCGCGCGTTGCTGGACGAGCGCCCGCGCCGAGAGATCGGCAATCTAGCGGACATTGCCGGCAGGCTGGCGGGCCGCCCGATGAGCGATGTCGCATGGATCGTGAACGAAGCGGCGCGCATCGCGGCGCGCGCCGGCAAGGACGCCATCGACGATATCGACCTGCTGTCGGCGCTCAGAAGCTTGAACCGGGACCGTTAGAGCCGAGGCGCCTCAAGCGGCGTGGCGCGTGTCGACCGGCGCGAGCACGCGCGGCAGGCGCACGACCACGAGCGTGCCGGCGCCGAGGCGCGAGCGGATGCGCATCTGGCCGCCATGCAGCTCGACCAGCGATTTGGCGATCGCGAGGCCGAGGCCGGAGCCCTGGTGGGTCTTGGTGTGCTGGCTCTCGACCTGCTCGAACGGACGGCCGATCCGCTTGAGCGCGTCGCGCGGAATGCCGATGCCGGTGTCGTCGATCGCGATCACCACCGCGTGGTCGCGGGCGCGCCCGCGCACCTCGATGCGGCCGCCGTCGGGCGTGAACTTCACGGCGTTCGACAGCAGATTGAGGACGATCTGCTTGCAGGCGCGCCGGTCGGCGTCGAAGGCGATATCGGGCGCGACGTCGAGGGTGAGCGCGAGCTTCTTCTCCGCGGCGCGGTTCGCGACCACGCGCAGCGAATCGTTGAGCATCTGGTCGAGCTGGAGCGTATGGCGGTCGAGCCGCATGCGGCCGGCCTCGATCTTCGACATGTCGAGCACGTCGTTGATGACGTCGAGCAGATATTGCCCGCTCGAATGGATGTCGCGGCAATATTCGGTGTAGCGGTCGGCGCCGAGCGGGCCGAACATGCCGGAGCCCATGATCTCGGAGAATCCGATGATGGCGTTGAGCGGCGTGCGCAGCTCGTGGCTCATGTTGGCGAGGAACTTCGACTTCGCCTGGTTCGCTTCCTCGGCGCGCGTCTTCTCCTCGGCGTATTTTTCGGCGAGGTCGCCGAGCTGCTGCGTCTGCGACTCGAGCGCCTGCTGCGAGGCGCGCAGATCCGCGACCGTCGCCATCAGCCGCCGCTCGCTGTCGATCAGCTTCTCCTCATGGCGCTTGATGGCGGTGATGTCGGTGCCGACCGAAACGTAGCCGCCATCCTTGGTGCGCCGCTCGCTGATGTGCAGCCAGCGGCCGTCGTCGAGCTGGGCCTCGAAGGTGCGCGCGCCGAGATCGGGCGCGCCATCCTGGGTGCCGGTGGTGCGCACCACCGGCTTGCGGCCGGCCGCGACCACGGCTTCGTAGGCGGTGCCGGCGCGGATCGCCTCGTCGGGCAGGTCGTGCAGGTCCTGGAAGTTGGAATTGCACAGGACGAGGCGGTTGTCCGCGTCCCACAGCACGAAGGCCTCCGGGATGGTCTCGATCGCGTCGCGCAGGCGGAGATCCGCGGCGATCGTCTTCTCCATCAGGTCCTTCTGCTCCGTGATGTCGACCGCGATGCCGACGAGATGCAGCTCGGTGCCGTCGGCCTGGCGCGCGACCTCGCAGCGCACCCGCAACCACACCCAGTCGCCGCGGGCGTGGCGCATGCGGAAGGCCCGATCGATCGACTTGGTCTTGCCGTCGGCTAGCTGCGTCGCGAGCTCGTAGAGGCGGATATCGGCCGGATGCACCAGCGCGCCGACCTCGCCGAAGGTGAGGAGGTCGTCGCGCGGGTCGAGCCCGAGGATGGCGAACATCGAATGGGACCAGAAGATGCGGCCGCGCGCGAGGTCCCAGTCCCACAGCCCGCAGCGGCCGCGGTTGAGCGCGGTGTCGATGCGGCCGCGCACCGTGTCATAAATGGAATCCGCCTCGCGCGCGCGCGTCGCCTGCCAGTGGAACGCGAAGCCGAGGATGAGGACGACGAAGCCGGTGGTGGCCGACAGCGTCACGGTGAGCGTGGTGTCCGAGCGCCATGGCGCGAGCGCATCGGCGCGGCGCTCGATGACGGCGATCTGCCCGAGCGGCGCTTTGAGCCCGCGCACGGTCGCGAAGGCCTCGGTGCCGTCGGCGAGCGGGGTCTCCATCACGCCGGCGCTTGCCGTGAAGGTGGTGAGCGGCTGGGCGGGCCCGAGCACGTCGAGCAGCGGCCGGCCGATCTCGCGGGCGGGTGCCGCCGCGACGATCATGCCGTCGAGATCGCTGACGATGATCTCACGCCCATTGTCGGTCGCGTGCGACGGGAGCGCGCGATCGAGCAGCTCCTGGGCGCGGCGCACCGCGTCGTTCCTGGCGATGGATGCCGCGCCGTCGAGCCGCGCCGTGACGAGATCGGCGGTAAGCTGCATCTCGTTGACGAGCGTGCTTTCCTGCTGGCGCCAGTGATCGTGCACCTGCACGCCGGCGCCGACCGCCATGGTGACGAGAAATGCGATGATCAGGACCGGCACCGCGCGGCGAAGCGCCGGCTCGGCGACGAGGAGGCGGCGATAAGCGGGCTTCGCGATCGATTGCGCCAGCCCCTTGATCGAATCCGAATTTGCTGACGCGCTCGCGAGAGCGGGCGCCATGCAGGCCTCCCCCATCAGGACCGTCCCATCCGTGTTCGGTGAGGATGTGCCGCATCTCTGCCCGAATCACTTCGATTTGAATCGATCGACGAATCTTTGTCGAGAGTCCGCGAATCAAATTTCTAAGAAATTCTTACTTTCGCGCCGATGCAGGAAATTACCGGGCGGCGCGGATTTTCACGTAACGCAGCCGGGGCTGCGCCACAGGCTCCACGGTGCGATTTCGGACACTCGAGTCGGGCGTCGCGCCCGCTCACGCCTCTGCGAGCGAGCGCTCGACGATGTCGCGCACGTCGGTCGAAAGCGAAGGCGCGGCTGCCACCCGCCGCAGCTCTGCCTCGGCCTTGCGGCGGCGGCCGGGCTCGAGCGCGCGCCAGCTCCGGAAGGCGGTCATCAGGCGCGAGGCGACCTGCGGGTTGGCGTCATCGAGCGCCAGCACGTTGTCGGCGAGGAACGCATAGCCGGCGCCGTCGGCGCGGTTGAACTGGGTCTGGTTCGCCTGCGCGAACGCGCCGATGAGCGCGCGCACGCGATTCGGGTTGCGCAGCGAGAAGGCCGGATGGCGGGTGAGGGCGCGCACGCGATCGAGGGTGCCGGCCTCGGGAATCGCGGCCTGCAGCCCGAACCATTTGTCGATCACCAGCGGATCGGTTTCGAAGCGGCGGTAGAAATCGTCGATCGCGGCCTGCCGCTCGGCGACCTGATGCAACGACAGGGTCGCGATCGCGGCCATGCGGTCGGTCATGTTGTCCGCCGTCTGGTATTGCCGGGCGGCGAGCGCGATCGCGGCCGAGCTGCCGGACGCGGCAAGGAGATCGAGCGCGACGTTCTTGACGGTGCGCCGTCCGGCGGACGCCGCATCGGGGCTGTACGGGCCGGCCGCGGCGAACCGGCGGTAGATGTCGCGCAGCGCCGGCCCGAGCGCGCTGCCGATCGCGGCGCGCAGCGCGTTGCGCGCCGCGAGGATCGCGTCCGGATCGACGTCGCGCCCGATCTCGCGCGCGATGTCGGCTTCCGTCGGGACCGCCAGCATCTGTGCGACGAAGGCCGGCTCGAGCGCGGGCTCGGCGAGCACGGCGGCGAGCGCCTCGATCAGGCCCGGATCGCTGCGCATCGGCTTGCCGGCGCGCACCGCCGCGACGTTGTCGGTGAGCAAGGTCGTGGCCAGCGTCTGCAGCGCCTGCCAGCGATTGAACGAATCGCTGTCGTGCGCGGCGAGGAATTGCAGGTCCTCGGCGCCGAGGTTGGCGCGCACCTTGATCGGCGCCGAGAAGCCGCGGTTGAGCGACGCGACCGGCCGCTCGGGCACATCGGTGAACACGAAGGTCTCGGCCGGCCGCGTCAGCGTGAGGACGCCGTGCTCCATCGCGCGGCCGTCGGCGAGCCGCAGCGGAATGTCGCGGCCGTCCGGCGCGACGAGGCCGAGCGCCAGTGGGATCACCGCCGGCTCCTTCACGGGCTGGCCGGGCGTCGGCGGCACCATCTGGGCGATCTCGAGCGTGCAGGTCTTCGCCTTGGGGTCGTGGCTGATCGTCACCGCGACCTCGGGCGTGCCGGCCTGACGGTACCAGCGCATGAACTGGGAAAGGTCGGTGCCGGTCGCGTCGGCGAAGCAGGCGACGAACTGCTCGACCGTCGCGGCATGCCCGTCATGGCGCGTGAAGTAGAGGTCCATGCCTTTGCGGAAGCCGTCGGCGCCGAGCAGCACCTTGAGCATGCGCACGACCTCGGCTCCCTTCTCGTAGACGGTCGCGGTGTAGAAGTTGTTGATCTCGCGATAGACCTCGGGCCGCACCGGGTGGGCGAGGGGGCCGGCATCCTCGACGAACTGCATCAGGCGCAGCGCCCGCACGTCGGCGATGCGCTTGACCGGGCGCGAGCGCTGGTCGGAGGTGTATTCCTGGTCGCGGAAGACCGTGAGGCCCTCCTTGAGGCAGAGCTGGAACCAATCGCGGCAGGTGATGCGGTCGCCGGTCCAGTTGTGGAAGTATTCGTGCGCGATGATCGCGTCGATGTTGGCATAGTCGAAATCGGTCGCGGTCTCGGGCGTCGCCAGCACGTACTTGTCGTTGAAGATGTTGAGGCCCTTATTTTCCATCGCCCCCATGTTGAAGGCCGAGACCGCGACGATCATGAAGATGTCGAGATCGTACTCGCGTCCGAACGCCTCCTCGTCCCAGCGCATCGCGCGCTTGAGGCAATCCATCGCCCATGCGGCGCGGCTCTCCTTGCCGGGCTCGACGAAGATGCGCAGCGTCACGGGCCGCGCCGATTTGGTGAAGAACGTGTCCTCGACATGCGCGAGATCGCCGCCGACCAGCGCGAACAAATAGGACGGCTTCGGAAAGGGGTCGTGCCACACCGCGAAATGGCGCGTGGTGCCCGGGACGTCGCCGGCCTCGACGGGATTGCCGTTGGAGAGCAGCACCGGCGCCTCGGCCTTCTCGGCCTCGATGCGTGTGGTGTAGACCGCCATCACGTCGGGCCGGTCGGGAAAATAGGTGATGCGGCGGAAGCCCTCCGCCTCGCACTGCGTGCAGTAGGTCGCGCCGGCGCGATAGAGGCCGGAGAGCTGCGTGTTGGCGGTCGGGTCGACGAGCGTTTCGATCTCGAGCGTGAATGGCCGCTGCGGCGGCTGCGCGATGCTCAGCTTGTCGGGGGTCGCAGTGAAATTCTCCGGCGGGAGCGGCGCGCCGTCGAGCTTGATCGACTGCAGATCGAGCCCGTCGCCGTCGAACGCGAGAGGGCCGGCCGCGGGCGAATCGGGGTTGGGCTTGAGCCGGAGCGTCGCGCGGACCCGCGTCGCGTTCGGATGCAGCGACACGTCGAGCTCGACTGTTTCGACCAGCCAGTTGGGCGGCTGATAGTCGGCGAGGCGGACGGGCTGATCCTGGTCGGTGCGCATCGTTGATCCATGTGGCAGCGAGGGCCCTATCTAGGCGGTTTGCGACCGAACGCCAACAGGCGGCTGCCGCTCGTCCGATCGTCGGCGAGCGCCTCGCGACCGATCGATTCCGGCCGCTGCGCCATGCCGCAGATCCGACACGGCATGGAACCGGTCGGCGCAAGCGCGCGTTTCCTTGCCGCGTCACTGAGGGCGCTATCGTTCTGGAGGACACCCAATGAAACGCGTAATCGTCGCCGCGGCCTTGGTCGCGTCGTTTGCGGCGCCGGCTCTCGCCGATGAGTTCTACGTGGTGCGGAACGCCACCACCCACAAATGCACGATCGTCAACAAGGCGCCGACCGAGAAGACGACCACCGTCGTCAGCCCCTCGGGCACCGTCTACAAGACGCGCTCGGAAGCCGAGAGCGGCATGAAGACGATCAAGGTCTGCCACGACGAATGAACGAATAAACTGCAAATCCGTACTCCGGCGATCGTCGGGACAGCCGGGCGAGCAAGCTGGTCGTTTCTTTGCGCTGGACGCCTGACCGGCGCAGAGGAACGCCAGCCTGCTTCATATGCGGCGTCTTGCGCGCCTCGGCGCGCGGGCCGATATTCGCGCCATGCCGACGATGCGGGCCATGGTGCTGGAGCAGCCGGACGCGCCGCTCGTGCCGCGCGAGCGTCCGCTCCCGATGGCTGGGCCGGGCGAGATCCTGGTCGAGGTCGAGGCGTGCGGCGTGTGCCGCACCGATCTGCACGTCGTCGACGACGAGCTTCCCGATATCTCCTATCCGGTTGTGCCCGGACACGAGATCGTCGGGCGCGTCGCCACGACGGGCGCGGGTGTCGGCGGCTTCGCGCCGGGAATGCGGGTCGGCGTGCCGTGGCTCGGGACCACCTGCGGCGTCTGTCCCTACTGCCGCGACGGGCGCGAGAACCTGTGCGACGCGCCGCAGTTCACCGGCTATACGCGCGACGGGGGTTATGCGACGCATACGGTGGCGGATGCGCGCTTCTGCTTCCCGTTGCCGGCGGACGACGCAGCGGCGCTCGCTCCGCTCCTGTGCGCCGGCCTGATCGGCTGGCGCAGCTACCGCATGGCGGGCGAGGGTGCGGCGCTCGGACTCTACGGCTTCGGCGCCGCGGCGCATATCTTGTGCCAGGTCGCCGCGTGGCAGGGCCGCCGCGTCTACGCTTTCACGCGCGCGGGCGATACCGCGGCGCAGGAGTTCGCCCGCTCGCTCGGCGCAGTCTGGGCCGGCGGCTCGGAGGACGCGCCGCCGGAGCCGCTCGACGCCGCGATCATCTTCGCGCCGGTCGGCCCGCTGGTGCCGCTCGCGTTGCGCGCCGTGAAGAAGGGCGGGCGCGTCGTGTGCGGCGGCATCCATATGTCGGACATTCCGAGCTTTCCTTATCGTCTTCTGTGGGAGGAGCGCCGCGTCGAGTCGGTCGCCAACCTCACGCGCGCCGACGCACATGAGTTTCTCGGGCTTGCGCCGAAGGCGGGGGTGCGGACGGAGGTGGTGCGCTATCCACTGGCCCGCGCCAACGAGGCGCTCGCCGACCTGCGCGAAGGGCGGCTGCAGGGCGCGGCGGTGCTCATTCCATGACGATGTTCGTGCACCTCGCGCCCGCGGAAACGTGCAAGGGTTGGGTTCGATTGGATTGTGGCTGCAACGACTCCTTGCGTTCCTGTCTCACCACAGGGGTGCAGTCCAGTGCAGTCCAAAAATCTTTCCTGAAAAATACAGGTGATTTACAGGACGTCGATATGCGCAGATTCGGGGAAAGGCGTTGAAAAACCAAGGAAAAGACCGGGGCGCCCGAACAGGCAAATAACAGGAGGGAAAAACAGGAGAGCGCGCCCTGAAAACAAAGCGCGCCGATGCGGGGACGCCTCGGACGCGCGAATCTCACTCTGTACTTAATGCCATGCGCCGCTCGCGTCCGGAGGGCAAGCGGAATTCGATCTATCCCCGCTATTCAGTCGCTATTCACGGGGGCGCGCCGATACGGCCGGTCGACGCGTCACTCCTGGTCTTTCAGCCCTGAGGCCCCACGCTACCGCGGCTCGGCGTGGCCGATCACCCGCTGGATCTCGGGGAAGCGCGCGCGCAGACCGCGCTCGAGGACGTCGACCTTCTCGTGCACCTCGCCGACGCGCATCGTCGGGTCGACGTCGCAGTGGAAATTGACGATCTCGCCGTCGCTCGTCTCGCGCACCCGCACGTCGTGGATGTCGCGCAGCGCGCCGTCTTGCGCCGCGACCGCGGCGAGCGCGGCGCGCACCGCCTCGACGCGCGCCGGCGGCGCGTCGTGGCCGGCAAGGCCGTGCATCTGCAGCGGCTCGATATGGCTCTCGACCTCGACGTCCGGGCCGAGCTCGTCGCGTACCGCGCTCTCGAGGCCTGACGCGATCTCGTGCGCGGCCGCGAGCGTGAGCGCGCCGTCGACCTCGAGATCGAGCGAGACCGCGAGCTTGCCGCCGACCGCCTGCACGGTGACATGATGCACGGCGAGCGCGCGGTTGCGCGCGATCACCATCACGCGTTCGAGCACGGTCTCGTCGTCGAGCGCGCGCGGGCTCACCACGGCGTTGAGCTCGACCTCCGGCATGGCGGCCGTGATCTCGCGCGCGATCTCCGATTTGAGCGCGACCACCCGGTCGAGCGGCAGGGTGCGGCTCGCGTCGACCTCGAGATCGACGAACAGCTTCGCCCCGACCTGGCGCGCGCGCACGCGTCCGACCTCGACCACGCCCGGGACGCGGCGGGCGAGCACCGCGATGCGCTCGGCGGCGCCGACAGGCGCCGTGTCGGTGAGCGTGTCGATGGTGCGGCGGCCGAGCCGCCAGCCGGCGAGGCAGACGAACAGCGCGACCACGACCGCGGCGGCCGAGTCCGCCCAGGCGAAGCCGAGCCGCAGGCCGGCGAGGCCGACCAGCACGGCGGCCGACGACCACATGTCCGAGCCGAAGTGCAGCGCGTCGGCCTCGAGCGCCTCGCTGCGGTGGGCGCTCGCCGCGCGATAGAGCGCGCGTGAGCGCAGGAAGTCGACGACGATCGAGACCGCCATCACGACGAAGGCGGGCAGGGTGGCGGCGACGGCCGCGCCTTCGAAGCCGAGCAGGCGGCGGCCGGCTTCCCACACCACCACGCCGGAGAGCACGAACAGCAGCGCCGTCTCGGCAAGGGCCGAGAGGCTCTCGACCTTGCCGTGGCCGTAGTGATGCTCGGCGTCGGCCGGCTTGTCGGCGACGCGCAGCGCGAAATAGGTCATCACGGTCGCGGCGAGGTCGATCAACGAATGCGCCGCCTCCGACAGGATCGCGAGCGATCCGGTGGCGAGACCGACGATCGCCTTGGCAGCCGTGAGGCCCGCCGAAGCGACGATCGAGATCAGCGCGACGGTGTGCTTGGAGGAGGCCATGGGGCGAGCCGTAGCCGGGAGGCGGAGTTGGGTCAATGAGCGATCGCGGTCATTGCGAGGTGTGCGCAGCACGCCGAAGCAATCCCACAGATACTGCGGCGCGAGACTGCTTCGTCGCCTTTGGCTCCTCGCAATGACGAGTATACCTCAATGGAAATCCCGGCTCTTGACCAAAGGCAGCTCGCCTTGCGCATCCGCCGCGGCCATCTCGCCGTCGACCAGCCGGCGCAATTCGGCGGTGAGGTCGACGAAGCTGTGCGCCACCACGTGCACGACGAGGCCGGCCTTCTGCACGCGGCCGCGCACCGCGACGAAGCGCGACGTCATGACGATGCGACGGTTCGTCTTGAACACCTTCGGCCACACGATGATGTTGGCGATGTCGGTCTCGTCCTCGAGGGTCATGAAGATGACGCCCTTGGCGGTGCCGGGCTGCTGGCGGATGAGCACGAGGCCCGCGACCGTCACCATCTGATCGTTGCGCAGGCGATCGCCGCGGAGCTCGGCGTTATGCACAGCACGGAGCCGATCGAGATCAGAGCGGAAGAACTTGACCGGATGCGCCTTGAGCGAGAGCTGCGTCGCCACATAGTCCTCGGCGACGTGCTCGGCGAGAGTCATCGGCGGCAGCGCGACGGCTGGCTCGGGAAAGAGCTCGTCGCCATGCTGGGCCGCGAGGAGCGAGGGGGAGGCGAGGGGAACGGCCCGCTTGACGGCTTGCTTGACGGCTGACTTTGGCGTCGCGCGCGAGACGCCGATCGCGTTGAGCCGGCGCGCCGCCCACAGCGCTGCGCGGCGGTCGAGGCCGAGCGAGCGGAACGCGTCGGCCTCGGCGAGGCGCTCGATGGTGAAGCGCGAGACGCCGGAAAGCGCAGCGAGCTGCTCGAGGCCGGTATAGCCGTTGCGGCGGGCGGCGACGAGCAGCTTGAGCTCGTCCTCGGCGAGGTGCTGGATCTGGCGGAAGCCGAGGCGCACGGCGCAGCGAGGCGCGGTGGTTGCGCTTCCTCTCCCCGCTTCTTCAGCGGGGAGAGGACCGCTGAAGAAGCGGGCAGAGGGGGCGCCGGCAGGGTGCTCCGGCGCCATCTCCAGCGTGCAATCCCATTCGCTGAAGTTCACATCCACGGGCCGCACCTCGACGCCGTGCGCCCGCGCGTCGCGCACGAGCTGGGCGGGCTGATAGAAGCCCATCGGCTGGCTGTTGAGGATCGCGGCGCAGAAGACCTCCGGATAGTGGCACTTGATCCAGGCCGAGACGTAGACCAGCAGCGCGAAGCTCGCGGCGTGGCTTTCGGGAAAGCCATATTCGCCGAAGCCTTCGATCTGGCCGAAACAGTTCTCGGCAAAGGCGAGGTCGTAGCCGCGCCGCGTCATTCCCGCGACGAACTTGTCGCGAAAGAGATGGACGCTGCCGTTGTGGCGGAAGGTCGCCATGGCGCGGCGCAGGCCGTCGGCCTCGTCGGGCGTGAACTTCGCGGCCGTGATCGCGATCTGCATCGCCTGCTCCTGGAAGAGCGGCACGCCGAGGGTGCGGCTGAGCACCTCTTTGAGCTCGTCGGGATCGCCATGCTCGGGCGCGGGCGAGGGGTAGCTTACCTCGTCGGGGTTGTCGCGCCGGCGCAGATAAGGATGCACCATGTCGCCCTGGATCGGCCCCGGCCGCACGATCGCGACCTCGATCACGAGATCGTAGAACTGCCGCGGCTTCAGGCGCGGCAGCATCGACATCTGGGCGCGGCTCTCGACCTGGAACACGCCGACCGAGTCGGCGCGGCAAAGCATGTCGTAGGTCGCCTCATCGCCCTGCGGGATGGTCGCGAGCGTGAGGTCGCGGCCGTAATGCCGGCGGATGAGATCGAGGCTGCGGCGCAGGCAGCTCAGCATGCCGAGCGCCAGCACGTCGACCTTCATGAGGCCGAGCACGTCGATATCGTCCTTGTCCCATTCGATGAAGGTGCGCTCGTCCATGGCGGCGTTGCCGATCGGCACGGTGTCGTCGAGCCGCTCGCGCGTGAGCACGAAGCCGCCGACGTGCTGGGAGAGATGACGCGGAAATCCGATCAGGTCGTTGGCGAGCCTCACCGCCTGCCGGATCGCCGGATTGGCGGGATCGAAGCCGGCCTCGCGGATTTGCTCGTCGGGCACGCCCTGGTCGCTGATGCCCCACACCGTCTTGGCGAGCGCCGCCGTCACGTCGGGCGTGAGCCCCATCGCCTTGCCGACCTCGCGCACTGCGCGGCGGGCGCGATAGTGGATGACGGTCGCGCAGATCGCGGCGCGATGGCGCCCGTAGCGTTGGTAGATGTACTGGATGACCTCCTCGCGCCGCTCGTGCTCGAAGTCGACGTCGATGTCGGGCGGCTCGCCGCGGTTCTCCGAGATGAAGCGGGCGAACAGGACCTTGATCTCGGCCGGATTGACCTCGGTGATGCCGAGGCAGAAGCAGACGACGCTGTTCGCCGCCGACCCGCGCCCCTGGCAGAGAATCTTCTGGCTGCGCGCAAACGCGACGACGTCGTGCACGGTGAGGAAGTAGCGCTCGAACCCGAGCTTGGCGATGAGCGCGAGCTCGGCGACGATCGTCCTCTCGATCTCGGCCGGGACGCCGTCGGGATAGCGCCGCGCGGCGCCCGCCCAGGTGAGATCGGTGAGATGCTGCAGTGGCGTCTTGCCCGGCGGCACCGGCTCGTCGGGATATTCGTATCTGAGCTGATCGAGATCGAACGTGCAGGCCTCGGCGATCTCGACCGTGCGGGCGATCGCGTGCGGAAAGGCCGCGAACAGCCGCGCCATCTCGTCCGGAGACTTGAGGTGGCGCTCGGCATTGACGGCGAGCCGCAGGCCGGCCGCCTGGATGGTGCACTTCTCGCGGATACAGGTGACGACGTCGGCCAGCAGGCGCCTCTCGGGCGCGTGATAGTGCACGTCGTTGACCGCGACGAGCGGGGCGCCGACGCGCTCGCCCAGCGCATCGAGCCGGCCGAGCCGGCGCGGCTCGTCGCCGCGATAGCGATGAATGCCGGCGAGGAACGTGCGTCCCGGCGCCGCGCGCGCAAGCGCGGCGAGCCGTTCGGTGAAAAGCGGCGAGAGCTCGTCGGGTGGAATGACGATCAGCATCTGTCCGGCGGCGACGCCGAGAACGTCGTCGAAGCCGATATGGCATTCGCCCTTGTCGGCCTTCAGGTTGCCCTCGCTGAGCATGCGGCACAGGCGGCCATAGGCGGCGCGGTCGGTCGGGTAGGCGATGACCTCGAAGCCGTCGGTGGTGACGAGGCGCGTGCCGGGCAGGAACTTGATCTTGCGCTCGCGCGCCTCCGCGTGCGCGCGCACCACGCCCGCGAAGGTGTTGCGGTCGGCGATGCCGATCGCCGCGAGATCGAGCTCGTCGGCGGTCGCCACCATCTCCCGCGGATGCGACGCCCCGCGCAGGAAGGAGAAGTTGGTGGTGACGGCGAGCTCGGCGTAGCAAGGCATGGCCGAATCTCAAGCGCCTCGGCTGTCACCCTCCCGCCCGTTGGCGGAGAGGGTCGAGCGAAGCGGCGAAGCCGCCGAGCGAGGGGTGGGGGGTCTACGCTTGATCAGAATTCGCGGTGTGGTCCTGAGGCCGCTCGCGCCGAGCAAGCGGCGCCCCCCACCCCTGACCCCTCCCCGCCATGCGCTTCGCGCGCGGGGGGAGGGGAACAGGGAAGAGCGTGGGGTGCGCGTCTTCATCATCGCCATCATCACGCAAACAGGCCGTGCACGAACCAGCGCGGCGCCGTGGTCTCGCGGGCGAACAGGCCTTCGCGGAAGAGCCAGAAGCGGCGGCCGGCGTCATCCTCGACGAGGTAGTAGTCGCGCGTCGGCGCGTCAGCGCCGTTGCGCCACCATTCGGCGGTGATGCGTTCCGGTCCTTGCGCCTTGGCGACGGCGTGCAGCACGCCGCGCCAGCGAAAGCGCCGCGGCGGGCCTTCGGGCACCTGCGCCATCACGTCGGCGGGCTCGGCGCGTGCAAACAGAAGCAGCGGGCGCGGCCGCGTGATGTCGGCTGCCGGCCAGGGGGTGGGTGCGGCGCCTTCGGCGCCGGCCGCCACCGCCATCTCGGCGCGCTCGGGCAGGTGGCTTTCGACCGGCGCAAGGCGCTGCACGCTGTGCGCGCCCAGCCGCTGCGTGAGCCCGTCG
The DNA here is from genome assembly GCA_035293985.1 of Xanthobacteraceae bacterium. Lineage (GTDB taxonomy): Bacteria > Pseudomonadota > Alphaproteobacteria > Rhizobiales > Xanthobacteraceae > JAVDCA01. The sequence goes on along the minus strand of DATGLS010000032.1, from coordinate 142,538 downwards.
ATCAGCTCGGCGCAGCGTTCGTCAGCGCGGGCGTCGATCGCGTCGCCGTCCGCGACGAGCTCGGCCTGCGCCTCGTCCATCCGTTCCGCGGACGTGATGGCGAGCCCGACCGCCTCGAAGCCGAAGCCGGCATCGAGCGTCTCGTCCGCGAGCTCGCCGCCACGCTCGAGCTTGAGCGCGATGAGACGCGCCACGTGCTCGGCACTTCGGGTCGGCCGCGTGAGGGCGACGTCGAGCGTGCGCACGCCGCCGTCGACCCGATAGAGCGCGAGCCGCAAGGTGCGCGCGCCGACGCCGTCGCGCGTGAGCGCATGGATGATGTCGCGCATCAGGCGCTGGGCGATCGCGACCACGGCGTCCTGCGCCGCGACCGGCTCCATCAGGTAACGCAGGCTGTGATAGACCGGCGGCGGCAGGATGAAGGTGAGCGGCTCGGCGGTGCGGCCGAGCGCCTGGTCGATCCGTCGCAGCAGCTCGCGCTCGAACCGCGCCGCGAACGGGGCGCGCGGATTGTCGATGAGCGCGCTGACGCGGCGGAAGCCGAGCCGGCGCAGCGTCGCGCGCGTGTCCGGCGCAAGGCGCAGCGCCTCGATCGGCAAGGGCGCGAGCGCGGCGTGCTCCGCGCCGGCGGCGAGCAGCGTCATCGACTTCCCGAAGCGCGCGAGCGCCCAGGCGGCACCGGCGGTCGCGGCGACCGCAAGCCGCGACGGAAGCGCGAAACGCGCGAGCCGCGCCTCGAGATCGGCGAGCAGTTTTTGCTCGCCGCTGAACAGATGCGCGGCGCCCGCGATATCGAGGAACAGGCCGTCGGCGCCGCTGTTCTCGTCGCAGGCCGCGACCGCCGGCGTGTAGCGCGTCGCCCACAGCGCGAGGCGCCGCAGCGCCGCGTCGTCGGCGGCCTGATCGGCGGCACGCACCTGCAGGTCGTCGGATTTGGCGCGCGCGTCGGCGAGCACCTCGCCGATCCTGATCCCGTCCGCTTCGGCGGCGGCATTCGTAGCCGTGATGCGCGGCGTGCCGGCAACCTCGGCGGCGAGCACGAAGGGGCGCGTGGGATCAACCGGCGCGGCGGAGCCTTTGCGCGCTTGCGTCGCGAGAAAACGCAGGATCGGCCAGCGGGGCAGCCAGACTGAAACGATACGCGGCATGATCGAACTCCACCAGCCAATCCCCCGGGCGTCCGTTGCGACAGCGCTCGAGGCGCACGTTCCAGCGCGTGCGCTCGATGAGCCCGAAGCGGTCGCGCGCCGCCTCCGCGGCGCCGATGCGCCAGCGTGTCGCCGCGGCGCTCGCGTCCTCGATAATCGGCGTACGCAACAGGAGAAGCGGCAGGCCGACCTCGCCGGCCACGAGCTGCAGGCGCTGGCTTGCTTTGAGATCAAGTCGCGTGACCACGCCCCCCACCGCGGCCGGCACGCTCGAGCGCAGCGCTTCCTCGAGCGCCCACAGCGCCTGCTTTTCGTTCCGCGTCTCGACCAGGATCAGACGCGCCGGATCGAGGCCGAGCTGCGCGAGGCCGTGGCCATGCGGGCGGCCGTGCTCCGTGAAGGCATGCGAGGGGGCAATGAAGAGGACTGGACGTGAGGAGGGCGCAAAGCGCGCGAGCAGCGCGGCCAGAAAGCCGAACGCCGCCGGCATGTCGCCGGGCTCTTGCGGCGCGACCTCGTGCAGGGCGCCGACCGCGAGCCCTCCCTGCGGCAGATGCGCATCGAGCGGCGCGAGCCCGAAGGGCAGGGCGCGCGTCGTCGCGGCTGCGCTTTCCAGGCGCGGCAGCAATCGGCGCAGCTCGTCGACGACAACGGCGCGGTCGCGGCCGAGAATAGGGCCATGAATGATGGCGGCAGAGGACATGACTTACGCAGTCCGGAATTTCTGGGAAAAGAGAGTTTAGAACAAAACAAGAACAATGCAAGAGGGTAAAATTCAACAAACAGTGCAAGGACCTGGCAAAGACCTTGCCAGGGTCACGCAAGGAGCGTCGACCGCGCCCAACTCTCTCGACACCGACCAGCATTCGCGCGCATGTTCAGCGCACGCGCTCTTTACGCGTCGCCCGCACATTTTTATGCGCACGTAATTCATCTTCGCATTCTTTACGCACAGGCCAACCGAATTAACGCGTGCGTAATCGGGCCCGCCCGCGCACTGCGCTAAATTTCAACGCCCGTATCGGCGTGCGCCAGATGCGCAACTTGAACAACATCCAGGGGAGTTCCCAATGCCCAAAAACACGATCACCTTGCTCGCCGTGAGCGCGATCGCCGCCATGGCGTGGACGTCGAGCGCTTCGGCCGCGAAGCACAAGCACCCGACCACGATCCCGGCCGCGCATGCGGCTGCGCAGGCCGATCAGGTCCAGGGCGCCAACCCGATGCTCAATTCGCCGCCGACCCCGGCGGTCACCAATCCGGCACCCTACAAGCCGGTGCCCGGCGTCAATCCGATGTAACGAGTCCTGCGGTCGCGACGGTCAAACCCCCACACATCAACGCGACCTCTCCCACGCGCCCTGTCCGGCGACCAGCCGGGCAGGGCGCGATTGTTCAGGACGATCATTTTCCCCGTCCGACGGGTCGGCCCAGCAGGTTGCCCGGTGCCTTGTTGCCCTAGCGTGACGACGCGCGATCCTTAATGCGCGGTTAAGGATTTTATCCCTACGATGCCCAAGAAACACGCATGAGGTGAAACGCGGTCGCAAGATCGACCCGCGGGCGACCTTGGTCGGCTGACACGGGATGAACCGCACCGAGACCCCAGTGGAAGCCTTGAGGGGGTATCTGCGGCAGCTGACCCCAAATACACGCGCGCGCCTTCTCGCCGAGATCGAGCGGTTGCGCCAGAACGGCGAGAACTTTCCCGGCGCCGAGATCATCGTCGCCGAACTCAGCGCCGATCGACCCGACCAGCCCGCCGAGGCCCAGCCGGCGGACAAGCTCGATCCGGCCGGCCGCCATTTTTTCCGGGTGCTCGATCCTTATTTGACCAACCGCCCGCCCGAGCGTGCCAATGATGGGCAGATCGCCCGCGTCTCGCTGCAGCCGATCTGGGACTGGATCACCCGCGATCTGATGGCCTCCATGGCCCGCGCCTATGCGGGCGAGATCAAGCAATTTCTGGTCGGCGGCCGACAGCGCGAGCTCGATCAGGCGGTCCAACAGTTCCAGAACAAGGCCGTCAAGTATCTCCAGGGCACGCTCGCCTCGCAGACCGGCGCCGAGCAGGCGCGGGCGCGGCTCGGCAAGCACGGCGCCACCGCCGCGAACTTCAGCGATCTCCTCAAGATGCAGCGGGTTCTCAAAGCGCGCAGCGAGCTCGCCGGATTGGAAGAAGAGCTGCCGGTCCGCATCGACAAGCTCGAGAATGATCGCCTCGAGCGCACGCGCGCGGCGGTCGACCGCGTCGTCGCTGCGCAACCCGACGCCATGCCGTTCGCCCTCATGCTGATCCTCAAGCGCCTCGTCGTCCCCTGGCAGCTCCTGCGCCTCGCCACCAAGACGACCGAGACCAAGGCGGCGGCGGAAATCGCGGCCGCGCCCTACGGATTTGCGATGGTCCTGGTGCTCGACCGGCTCGAGGACGCGGTCGACGAGCTGCGGGTGACGCTGCGCAAGCAGCACATTCCCCGCGCCAAGGAAATCCTCTCCGACATCTACGACACCGAGTACGCGATCCGGGTGCGCGTCGACCTCGACGACTCGGCCTGGGGGGCGCGGCTCGACGCCATCATGCAGATGGCCTCCGATGTTCTCGACACCGAGGTGGTCAACCTACCGGCCGGTCTCAATCACGTGCTGCGCTCGCGGACGCTCAAGCACCATCAATCGCTGATGGGACGACTGACGTATCTCGGCTGGAAATGCCGCGACGCCGTGACCGGCGCGCCCGCGCAGATCCGCGATTTGCTCGTGCGGCGGCGGGCGGCCGGCTAGAGTTTCGACGGAAACGCATCGGTGCAGCCCGCGTCCGATGCGGATTCCATTCCACTTCGCCGGAAAATCATTTAGCGTCCCCGCAACTCCACTGTGCCTCACGCGAGACGATAATGCCCGCTGCCTTGCCCGTGCCCGTCCGTTGCCGCCGGCCCATGCTGATCCGGCTTGCCGCGCTGGCGCTCGCCGTCATCGCGTTGGGCCTGATGCCGGCGCGCGCCGCCGATCCCGACGCGCTGTGGAAGATCGTGAGCGGCCAATGCGTGCCGAACCAGCAGCAGCATCGTAATGCCGCGCCGTGCGCCGAGGTCGATCTCACGGGCGGTGTCGAACGCGGCCACGTGGTGCTCAAGGACCTTGTCGGCAACACCCAGTTCCTGGTGATCCCGACCGCGCGCGTCACCGGCATCGAGGATCCGGCGCTGCTGGCCGCCAACGCGCCGAACTACTGGGCGCCCGCCTGGGGCGCGCGCTTCTACGTCTTCGCCCGCGCCCACCAGGAGCTGCCGCGCGACGCGATCGGGCTCGCGGTCAACTCGATGCAGGGGCGCTCGCAGAACCAGCTGCACATCCACGTCGACTGCGTACGGCCCGACCTGCGCCGCTATCTCCTGCGCCACGCCCGTCGCATCGGGCCGCGCTGGGGCGACCTCGGCGAGGCCGTCAACGGGCATCGCTATCTGGCGATGCGGGTGCCCAACCGCGATCTTGCCGGCCTCGATCCCTTCGAGGTGCTGGCGCGCAACATCCCGGCCGCGCGACAGCACATGGGCAACTGGACGCTGGTCGTGGTCGGCTTGCCGCGCGGATTCGTGCTGCTCGCCGGCCACGTCAATCCGGCGACCAACGATCCGGGCTCGGGCGAGGAGCTGCTCGACCACGATTGCGCGCTGGCGAAGATGCGGTAAGGCGCTGCGCTCCCATTGATCGGCTCACAGTGCCGACTGCAGCGCCTTCTTGATGTCGGCGATCCGCCGCTCGTCGCGACGATAGAACGTCCACTGCTTGATCCGCTTGGTGCGCAACAGACCCGCCCGCGCCAGCACCTTGAGGTGCTCGCTCGCGGTCGGCTGGCTCACCCCGAGCTTTTGCGCGATCAAGAGCCCGCACACGCCGTCGCGCACGAGATCGCCGTCGACCTGGCGGGGAAAGTGCGCGCGCGGCCGCTTCAGCCACTGCAGGACTTGAAGCCTGCGGTCGTTGGCGATCGCCTTGGCGACGTCGAGAATAGGCATATTTACAATTTGCCAATTTCCTAAGTAATGTCAACGCGACATCGGGACGGGCGGGGCACAACGGCAAGGATCGGGCCATGGATCAGGGTGTGGAGGCGTCAGTCAATCCGGCGGCTATCACGCAAGCCTTCGCGCGCATCCGCGGCCATGTGCGCGAGACGCCGGTCGTCGCGGTCGACGGCGCCGATTTCGGGCTTGCGCCGATGCGCCTCGTGCTCAAGCTGGAGCTGCTGCAGCATTCCGGATCCTTCAAGGTGCGCGGCGCCTTCGCCAACCTTCTGCTGCGGCAGGTGCCGGCCGCCGGCGTCACGGCGGCGTCGGGCGGCAACCACGGCGCCGCGGTTGCGTTCGCGGCGCGCGCGCTCGGTGCCAAGGCGAAGATCTTCGTGCCGACGGTGTCGTCGCCGGCGAAAATCGCGCGCATTCGCGGTTACGGCGCCGATCTCGTGGTCGGCGGCGCGGGATATGCCGAGGCGCTGGCGGCGAGTGAAGCCTGGGTTGCGAGCTCCGGCTCGCTGCCGGTGCACGCCTTCGACCAGGTCGAGACCATGCTCGGGACCGGCACGCTCGGTTGCGAGCTCGAGCGGCAGGCGCCCGATCTCGACAGCGTGCTGGTCGCGGTCGGCGGCAGCGGGCTGATTTCCGGCGTCGCCGCCTGGTATCAGCGCCGCGTCCGGGTGATCGGCGTCGAGCCGGAGAAATCGCCGACGCTCTATCGCGCGTTCGCGGCGGGGCGGCCGGTCGATGCCGAGACCGGCGGCATCGCGGCGGACTCGCTCTCCCCGCGCCGGATCGGCGAGCTGAACTTCCCGATCGTGCGCGCGAACGTCGAGCGCGTCGTGCTGGTGACCGACGAAGCGATCGTCGCGGCCCAGCGGGCGTTGTGGGAGGGCGCGCGAATCGTCGCCGAGCCGGGCGCCGCAGCGCCCTTCGCGGCGCTCGTCAGCGGCGCGTATGTGCCGGCGCCGGGCGAGCGCGTCGGCGTCGTGGTCAGCGGGGCGAATACGACGGCGGTGGATTTCGGCAGGCAACTCGCGTCGTAGCGGGCTTGTCTCCCTTGTTGATGTGCGCCAAGTAGACCGGATGAGCGCACCGCCGGGCAGCCACCGCTTCAGCATCGCGCCGATGATGGACTGGACGGACCGGCATTGCCGATTCTTCCATCGCCTGCTCACGCGCCGGGCGCTGATCTACACCGAGATGATCACGACCGGCGCGGTGCTGCATGGCGACCGGGCGCGGCTGCTCGCGTTCGATCCGTTCGAGCATCCGGTCGCGGTGCAGCTCGGCGGCGCCGAGCCCGCGGCGCTCGCCGAAAGCGCGCGCATCTGCGCCGACCACGGCTACGACGAGATCAACCTCAATGTCGGCTGCCCGTCGGATCGCGTGCAGGTGGGCCGTTTCGGCGCCTGCCTGATGGCCGAGCCGGCGCTGGTCGGCGACGGCGTCGCCGCCATGAAGGCGGCGGTGCGCATCCCGGTCACGGTCAAATGCCGCATCGGCATCGACGACCAGGATCCGGAGGAATCGCTCGATGCCTTCACCCGCACGGTCGTCGCGGCCGGCGCCGACGCGCTGATCGTGCACGCGCGCAAGGCCTGGCTCGACGGCCTCTCGCCGCGCGAGAACCGCGACATCCCGCCGCTCGATTACGACCGCGTGCACCGGCTCAAGCGGGCGAACCCGGCGCTCGACATCACGATCAATGGCGGCATCGGAAGCCTCGACCAGGCGGCCGCCCAGCTCGCCCATGTGGACGGCGTGATGATGGGCCGCGCCGCCTATCAGGACCCGTGGCGGCTGCTGGCGGTCGATCCGGAACTGTTCGGCGAACCTGCGTCGCTCGCCTCAGCGCGCGAGGCCGCGCTCGCGCTCGTGCCCTATATCGAGCGCGAGGTCGCGCGCGGCACGCGGCTGCATGCGATCACGCGGCATGTGGTCGGCCTCTTTCACGCGGTGCCGGGCGCGCGGCTCTTCCGCCGCCACCTCGCGACCGAGGGCGTCAAGCCGGGGGCGGGCGCGCAGGTGCTGCTTGACGCGCTGGCAGTCGTGCGCGAGGACGGGGCGATGCAGACGGTAGCCGCTTGACGCTGCCGCAACAAGGACCGCGACGAGATGTTCGGGGTGCCGATGAGCGAGATCGCGCTGCTGCTCGGCGGCGTGATCGGGGGCGGGATCGTGACCGGCCTGATGGCCGGTCTGTTCGGCATCGGCGGCGGCGCCGTCATCGTGCCGGTGCTCAACGAAATCTTTCGCGTCATCGGCGTGCCGGACGCGGTGCGCATAAAATTATGCGTCGGCACCTCGCTCGCCATCATCGTGCCGACCGCCATTCGCTCGTATCGGGCGCACCGCGCCAAGGGGGCGGTCGACCTCGACGTCGTCAAGTTGTGGGTGCTGCCGGCGCTCGCCGGCATCGCGATCGGGTCGGTGCTCGCGGCTTTCGCGCCGGCCGCGGTGTTTCGCATCGCCTTCGTGGTGATCGCGTGCGCGATCGCGTTCAAGCTCCTGTTCGGCCGCGACGGCGGGCGGATCGCCGATGATTTTCCCGGCCAGCCGGCGATGTCGAGCTTCGGCCTGATCGTCGGCCTCGCGTCCTCGCTGATGGGCATCAGCGGCGGCTCGGTCTCCAATGCGATCCAGACGCTCTACGGCCGCACGATGCACCAGGCGGTCGGGACCTCGTCGGCGCTCGGCGTGCCGATCGCGATCGCCGGCACCATCGGCTACATGATCGCCGGCTGGCCGCAACAGTCGCAGATGCCGCCGTTCTCGATCGGCTTCGTCTCGCTCATCGGCGTCGTCGTGATGGCCCCGGTGTCGACCCTGGTCGCGCCCTACGGCGCGCGGCTCGCGCACGCGCTGTCGCGCCGCACGATGGAGGTCAGCTTTGCGATTTTCCTGCTGCTCGCGAGCGCACGGTTCGTGGCGACGCTGCTCGGGGTCGGGGGCGAACAGGGAGGTTAGTGCGTGGCCAATAGCGAATAGCGACTAGCGAATAGCGAGTAGAATTCCTGTTCGTCATTCTCCAGTCACTACTCGCCATTGGCTATTCGCCTGTCCCTCACTGATTCCCCTGCATCCGCACCGTGCCGCCTTCCACCTGGAAGCTGCGCAGGCGGTTGAGGAAGCTCATGCCGAGCAGGCTCACCTTGAGCTGGCCCGGCTGGGCGACCAGCGCCGCCACCTGGTGCTCGACGATGCCGCCGACGGCGATGCGGTCGAGCGTCACCGGCGCCGCCAGCGTGTGGCCGTTGGCGGTCTCGACGCTCACCGAATACCTGATGAACTCGGTCGGCAGCCCGGCCTCGCGCGCGGCCTCGTGGGTGAGCACCACCGAGCTCGCGCCGGTGTCGAGCACCATGGCGACACGCGCGCCGTTGATTTCGGCACCGATGCGGAACTCGCCCGTATTGGTGCGCGCGAGCTCGACCGTGTGCCCGTGCGTGATCGCGTGGCCGGGCACGAGCTCGGCGAGCACATGCTCGCCGACATCGTGGATCTGGAAGCGATAGGTGTAGAGCAGCACCAGCACGAAGGCGAAGACCACCCAGATCAGCGCCGAGGTGAGCGCCTGGGAGAAGTTGTGCCGGAAGATCGCCAGCACCGAGCCGCTGACGATGACCACGAGCGCGACCTTGTAGGCGAGCGAGGCCATATCGCCCGCCGAGATCGGGCCGGTCAGCCCCTCGCTGTGGCGCGCGAGCAGCACGATCAGTGCAAGTGCCAGCGCGAGAATGATCCAGGGAAACAGTCGCTGCACCGAGGGAGTCTCGTTCGTTCAACCAGCGGGCCGTCGCCGCGCCTGCATCCTTCGCCCGCAGTCCGCCATGACTTGCGCACGTTCCGCATCCGACATCCGCGTCCACGCCATGATCTCGGCGAGGCTGCGGCCGCAGCCCAGACACAGGTCCGTGTCCGGATCGAGCGTGCAGACGCGATTACAGGGGCTTTCGATCACCGGGCGGCGCCGACTGCGTGAATCGGCAGAAACATAGGGGTTGGCGCGCCGAACGCAACCGTCATTCCCCGATCCCGAACATGGGCTTGCGCCGCAGCTGTGCCTTGTCCTCGGCGGTGAGGTGCATGTCGTCGGTGTCGCTCTTGCGCGGCGCGTGCTCGCGGATCGGCTCGAGCGCCGACATCACGCGCTCCGGCGGGAACGTGACGATCACCTCGGTGCCCTCGCGCAGCTTGGAACGCAGCGCGAAGGTGCCGCCATGCAGGTCGATCAGATGCCGCACGATCGGCAGGCCGAGGCCGGCGCCCTGCTCGGCCGACTTGATCGCATTCGAGCCCTGGCCGAAGCTATCGAGCACGATCGGGATTTCCTCCTCCGGAATGCCGGGGCCGGTGTCGCGCACGCTGAGATACTGCCCGCCCGACGCGGTCCAGCCGACCTTGAGCCAGATCTCGCCGCCCTGCGGCGTGAACTTGATCGCATTGGAGAGCAGGTTGAGGCACACCTGCCGCACCGCGCGCTCGTCGGCCCAGATGCGCGGCATGTCGCTTTCGAACATCTCCGTGATGGTGATGCCGCGGTTGCGGGCGCGCAGCTTGAGGAGATGATGGCATTCCTCGATGGTCGCGGTCAGCACGACCGCCTCCTCGTTGAGCTCATAGCGGCCCGCCTCGATGCGCGAGAGATCGAGGATCTCGTTGATCAGGCCGAGCAGGTGGACGCCCGAGGAATGGATGTCGCCCGAATAGTCCTTGTAGGCCGCGACCGCATGGCCGCCGAAGATCTCGTTCTTCATGACTTCCGAGAAGCCCAGGATCGCGTTGAGCGGCGTGCGCAGCTCGTGGCTCATCTGGGCGAGGAAGCGCGATTTTGCGATGTTCGCGGCCTCGGCGCGCCGGCGCGCCTCGTCGGACTTCATCCGCGCCTGCTCGAGCTCGCCGATCAGCGCGTCCTTCTCGGCGCGCGCCTCGAGCGCCGCGAGCGTCGAGCTGTAGAGCCGATAGGCCAGCAGTGCGAAATAGCACTGCGCCGTGATCGCCATGCCGGCCAGGATATAGCCGTGCACGTTGCCCATCATCAGGAAGTCGAGCGCGACCGCGATCGACACCGGCGTGGTGAGCGCGAGCACCGCGATCGGCAGGCTCGACGCGAGCATGCTGGAGATGGCGACCAGCAGCAGAAGCACGAAGAGGTTGAAGGTGCCGGAGCTCTCGTCGACGCCGATCGGCTGGATCAGGTCGAACATCCAGCCGAGGCCGAAGAAGAGGTCCAGCATGATGAAGCGCAGACGCCAGGCGCGGATCTGCGCGAGCGTCGGCTGCTCGGCGAGGAAGCGCCTGCACGCGAGCAGGATGATCAGGTGAATGAGCAGGACCGACGCCGTCCAGGTGCCGGCCGTGAGCGCGCCGGTCCACACTCCCGACAGCATGCCGATCGAGCAGATCAGCATGATGAGGACGAGCGAGCCGGACTGCCGGTTCTGCGCGAACTGGCGCAAGAGCTCGGCGTCGAAGGCCGGGCGGGTCCCGCTGGTCGAGGTCAGCCGGTCGCGGGCCTCGCGCACGCGCTGCAACGCGCTGCGGCGGCGCGTCACCGCCGATTTGTCGGAGACCGCCTCGCGTTCTGCGCCCGGCGGCATGGAAATGCTGATGGACACGGCCACACCCGTCTTTCAACACGCGAACTTGCCGTAAATTTCTTAAGGGTGCGCTTAGCCTCCAGGAAAAATTGAGGTTAATCGATCGTTACTGCCGCCCGGCCCGCCGGATGCTACGCTCGCGGCTCGGGTTGCGGCATCAGGTTGGGGTTGGCCGGCCCGCTTTGTGCAGGCGGGGAGATGTCGTCATGAAACTCTACGTCGATGCCGGCCGTGCGCCGAACCCGCGCCGCGTGCGCATCTTTCTCGCCGAGAAGGGCGTGAGCCTGCCGACCGAGCCGGTCGACCTCGGCGCGCAGGCGCACAAGGCGCCCGGCTACAGCGCCATCAATCCGATGCAGCGGCTGCCCGCGCTCGTGCTCGACGACGGCACCGCGATCGCCGAATCGATCGCCATCTGCCGCTACATCGAGGCGCTGCAGCCACAGCCGCCGCTATTCGGCGAGGGGGCGCTGGAGCAGGCGCTGATAGAAATGTGGCAGCGCCGGGTCGAGTTTCACCTCCTCAATATCGTCTCCAACGTGTTTCGCCATCTGCACCCCGCGATGGCGCCGCTCGAGGTGCCGCAAGTGGCCGCCTGGGGCGAGGCGAACAAGCCGCGCGTCCTGGATTTCCTGGCGTTCCTCGACGGTGAGCTGAGCACCCGAGCCTACATCGCCGGCTCACGCTTTTCGGTTGCCGACATCACGGGCGTCATCGCCGTCGATTTCATGAAGCCCGCGAAGCTCGTGGTGCCCGACGGGCTCGCCAACTTGCGGCGTTGGCATGCGGAAGTTTCGGCTCGTCCAAGCGTCGCGAAAGAGCGGTAGATTCGAGAGCAGCGACCGCCCGCCATCCGGTTTGCTTAACCCAGCCCGGATTCGGTGCGAATTGCGTCGTAAAATCGCTTGAATGTGTGGCAGTATTCCGCTGCGGCTGGGCGCGTGGCCGCCACGGGGAGCCTGATGGCGGGTGGTTGGCGAAGAGTAGTCGTTTTCGCGACGGTGGCGGCCGCGTGCCTCACCGGGACTGCGCGCGCCGAGACGCGCCTTGCGTTGGTCATCGGCAATTCGAACTACGTCAACGTCAACAAGCTGCCCAATCCGGATAACGACGCGAAGGCGGTCGCCGACGACCTCAAGACCGCCGGCTTCGACGTGACGCTCGCGCTCGACGTCACCCAGCCCGACATGCGGCACGCGATCCAGAATTTCGCGACCAAGATCGCCAAGAAAGGACCCGATACGGTCGCGCTCGTCTATTACGCGGGCCACGGCGTTCAGGTCGACGGCGAGAACTTCCTGATCCCGGTCGATGCGAAGATCGAGCGCGAGTCCGATATCGCGATCGCCGCCGTGCGGCTCGCTGACGTGATGAACGCGCTCGCGTCGGTGCCGAGCAAGATGCGCATCGTCATCCTCGACGCCTGCCGCAACAATCCATTCGCGACCTCCAAGCAGACGCGCGGGCTTGCGATCGTCGATGCGCCGAGCGGCTCGATCGTCGCCTACTCGACAGCGCCCGGCACCGAGGCGACCGACGGGGCGGGCGGGCACAGCCCGTACACGGCCGCCTTCATCGAGGTCTCCAAGGAGCCGCACCTGCAGATCGAGCAGCTGTTCAAACAGGTGCGCCTCAAGGTGAACCAGGCGACCAACGGTCAGCAGACGCCGTGGGAAAGCTCCTCGCTCACCGCCAACTTCTGGTTCCAGCCCGCCAACGAGGTGGCGCCGGCCGTCGCCGTCGCGACCGCTGCGCCGACGCCAAGCACAACACCCAAGACGGCGCAATTGACGCGCCCGGTCACGACGCCAGCCACCCCGCAGGCTCCGCAGGCACCGAGCCCGCCGGCGCCTGCCCCGCAGGTCGCGGCCGCGACGGTGCCGCAGGACAACAACAGCGCTCCGCCGCCGAGCTACGCGTCCGGCCCGCAGCCGCGCTACACCCCGCCGCCGAGTTACGCATCCGGGCCGCAACCCAACTATGCGCCGCCTTACTATCCAGCGCCGACGAACTATGCCGGCGCGCCGCCGAACTATGGACCGCAGCCTGATTACGGCCCCGGACCGTATTATGGCGCCCCGCCGGCCGATTACCCGCCGGGGCCGCCGCCCGCGACGCCGGTCTCGGCGATGCAGGGCCTGTCGCCTGACGATGCCTACGACATGATCGTCGAGGACGACACGGTGCCCGAATACGAGGAGTTCCTCGTCCTCTATCCCAACGATCCGCGCGCCGGCTGGGTGCGCACCACGCTCGCGCTGCGTGTCGATGCGATCGCGTGGCGCTACGCGACGGTCGTGAACACGCCGGCTGCCTATGCGGCCTATGCGACCCGCTATCCGGGCGGCGCCTATGTGGACCTCGCGGTGCGGCTGCAGGCGCATCCGCGCCTGCGCCCGATCGATACCGTGATCGCGCCGCGCATCATGGCGCCGCCGCCGACCGTCCGTATCGCGCTGCCGATGCTGCAGATGCGGCGACCGCCGGGCATGTCGATCGTGCGGCCGATCGTGTTCTCGCGTCCCGGCAGGTTCGAGCACGCCAACCGGTTTGCGCCGAACCAGCGCGTGCCGGGACTCAACCCGGGCATCAATACCCGCTTCAATGGGCCGAACGGCGTCGACCGCGCGAACACGCATTTCGGGCCGAGCTTCCCGCGCCAGAACGTCGTGAACGTGCCCGGCTCGAACAACAATGGATCGCGCTTCAATGAGCAGCGCTTCCACGAGCCCGGCCCCAATCACGCCAATCAGATTCAGGGCCAGCCGAATTTCCGACCGAGCAATCAGCCATTCCGGCCGCAGTTCCGCCCGCAATTCCAGCAGCGCGTGCAGAACATGCAGCACCCGCGGCCGCAGCCCAAAGGACCGCCGCCGTGCAAGGGCCGCGGCTGCCGACGTTAAGGCTCCATGCCGTCATGGCGGGCTTGTCCCGGCCACCCACGGGTTGCTCGCGGCAAAGACGCGGATGCTCGGCATTCGCCGGGCATGACGTGCATTATGCTTCAGCGCCGCGCGCTCAACCTCAGCGCTCCAACAGCGCGATCAGGCTCGACGTGTCCCAGCGCTTGCCGCCCATCTTCTGCACTTCCGAATAGAACTGGTCGATGAGCGCGATGGTCGGCAGGTGGGCGCCATTGCGGCGCGCCTCGCCGAGGCAGATGCCGAGATCCTTGCGCATCCAGTCGACTGCGAAGCCGAAGTCGAACTTGCCCGCCACCATCGTCTTGTAGCGGTTCTCCATCTGCCAGCTCTGCGCCGCGCCCTTGGAGATGGTGGCGATCAGCTTCTCGATGTCGAGGTTCGCCTTCTTGGCGAAGTGCAGGCCCTCGGCGAGACCCTGCACGAGGCCGGCGATGCAGATCTGGTTGACCATCTTGGCGAGCTGGCCCGAGCCGGATGCGCCGAGCAGATTGCAGGCGCGCGCATAGGCCGCGATCACCTTCTCGGCACGCTCGAACGGCGCCGCATCGCCGCCGCACATCACCGTCAGCACGCCGTTCTCGGCGCCCGCCTGGCCGCCCGACACCGGCGCGTCGACGAAGTCGAAGCCGCGCTTCTTCGCCTCGGCATGGAGCTCGCGCGCGATCTCGGCCGACGCCGTGGTGTGGTCGACCATCACGGCGCCCTTGCCGATCCCGTGGAAGGCGCCGTTATCGCCCAGCATGACCTCGCACAGGTCGTGGTCGTTGCCGACGCAGGCCATGACGAAGTCCTGGCCCGCCGCGGCGTCCTTCGGCGTCTTGGCGCTCTTGCCGCCGTACTTGGCGACCCACTGCTCGGCCTTGGCGGCGGTGCGGTTGTAGACCGTGACGTCGTGCCCGCCCTTCTGCTTGAGGTGGCCGGCCATCGGAAAACCCATCACGCCGAGCCCGAGAAATGCAACCTTCGCCATCCTGACCTCCTTCACGGAAACGTTTGCCGCGGCAAAATCGACCCCGCTCATTGCGACGGCGGGGCGGCCTCGTCAACCGGCAATTCCCGACGTTGACCCCCATCATCCTCCGCCTATGTTGAGGGCAGCTGTGGAGCGAATGTCATGACTGCGACTAAGGAAGCCGTTCTCGCGGGCCTCGAGACGGTGAAAAGCCCGGAGGGGACGCCGCTGCCGAAGAGCGGCAAGCTGTCGGATATCGTCGTCTCCGACGGCAAGGTGTTCTTCTCGATCACGGTCGACGCCGCGGTGGTTCAGGCCTGGGAGCCGGTGCGCAAAGCAGCCGAAACGGCGGTCAAGGCGATCCCGGGCGTCGTCTC
This sequence comes from Xanthobacteraceae bacterium, assembly GCA_035293985.1. Taxonomy (GTDB): domain Bacteria; phylum Pseudomonadota; class Alphaproteobacteria; order Rhizobiales; family Xanthobacteraceae; genus JAVDCA01. The sequence continues at coordinate 127,521 of DATGLS010000032.1, read as the reverse complement.
CGCGATGGTCGCGCTCACCGGCGAGCGCACCGGCGCGCGCGGCGCAGCGCCGCAGCGGCCGCAACCATCGCCCCACGCCGGCCACGGCCGGCCGGCCGCGCACGCGGGCGAGCGCCAGCCGGCGGTGCCGGGCGTCGGCGCCATCATCGCGGTCGCATCCGGCAAGGGCGGGGTGGGCAAGTCCACCACCGCGGTCAATCTCGCGCTCGGGCTGCGCGATCTCGGGCTCAAGGTCGGCATGCTCGACGCCGACATCTACGGGCCGTCGGTGCCCAAGCTGCTCGGCCTGCGCGGCAAGCCCGAGCTCATCGGCGGCAACCGGCTCAAGCCGATGGACGGCTACGGCCTCAAGGTGATGTCGATCGGCTTCCTGGTCGAGGAAGAGACGCCGATGATCTGGCGCGGCCCGATGGTGATCTCGGCGCTCACGCAGATGCTGCGCGAGGTCGAATGGGACACGCTCGACGTCATGGTGGTCGACATGCCGCCCGGCACCGGCGACGCCCAGCTCACCATGGCGCAGCAGGTTCCGCTCAAGGGTGCCGTGATCGTGTCCACGCCGCAGGACCTCGCCCTGATCGACGCGCGGCGCGGCATCGCGATGTTCAACCGCGTCAACGTGCCGGTGCTCGGCCTGGTCGAGAACATGAGCTACTTCGTCTGCCCGAAATGCGGCGAGCGCTCCGACATCTTCGGCCACGGCGGCGCCGAGCACGAAGCGCAGCGCCAGGGCGTGCCGTTCCTCGGCGCGGTGCCGCTGCACATGGACATCCGCGAGACCTCGGACGCCGGCCGCCCCGTGGTCGCGACCGATCCGGATGGCCCGCACGCGAAAGCCTTCCGCGGCATCGCCGCCAAGGTGCGCGAGGCGCTGGGCGGTGGCGCCGGCCCGCGCGCGGCACCGAAGATCGTCATCGAGGCGTGAGGCGGCTTCAAGCGACCTTGCTGACGGGCGCGATTTTGCAGTCTGCGATCGCGTCGAGCAGCTGCTTGCCGGTGAACGGCTTGCGCAGGCAGGCGGCGGCGCCGAGGTCGACGGCCATGCGCAGGAAATCCGGCGCCGGCTCGCTGGCATCGCGGAAGACGTACCCCGAGATCGCGATCACCGGCAGGGTCGGCGCGCTCTCGCGAAACACCTTGATGGTCTCGAGCCCGTTCATGCCGGGCATGAAAATGTCGACGATCGCGAGGTCGAACGCATAGGCCTCGATCGCCTCGGCGCCATGGTGGCCGCACTCCGCAAGCACGACGGTGTGGCCCGCGCTCTCGAGCACGGTCTTGAGCGTCAGGCGGATCAGAACGTCGTCATCGACAACGAGGATGCGTGCCATGACATCCTCCTGGCGCTGGCACCGCGTTTGCCGTCGTTTACGCGTATCCGCAGCCGCGAACCCGCGTCCGGCTCGCCGGGATATGCCCGCACAAGATGCAATGAATCGACCGAATCGGCAGCCACCACTCGCTTCCATACTTAATGTTTGGTGACGCGGCGCAAGGTGAATCTTCCGACCTGGCGCGATGGCGTGGCGCGCGGCCCGCGCCTCTTCACCTGCCTACCTCTTCTCGCCAGGAATGTTGCTGACATGCGCCGCACCTATTGGGCGCGCCGCATAAGGGATTTCGCCGGATCATGCCGCCCCCGGCCTTCGCCCCCTGGATTTTGCGGGCATTCCACGCCATGGTTGCCTATACCTCCGCGGCGAAGAGGCGGGGGGCGAATTCACACGGATCGGCCGCGCGCCGGTCGCAGAGGGGAGAGCCGCATGAAACGTCGCCAATTCATCCAGGCCGCGACCGTTGGCGTCGCCGCCACCGCGATCGCGACGCCCGCGATTGCCCAGTCGTCGCCCGCCGTCAAATGGCGCCTGACCGCGAGCTGGCCGAAGTCGCTCGACACCCTGTGGGGCTCGTGCGTCACGATTTCCAAGTACGTTTCGGAGGCGACCGACGGCAAATTCCAGATCGAGATCTTCGCCGGCGGCGAGATCGTGCCGCCGCTGCAGGCGCTCGACGCGGTGACCAACGGCACCGTCGAGGCCTGCCACACCGCGACCTACTACTACGTCGGCAAGGACCCGACCTTCGCGCTGTTCTGCGCCGTGCCGTTCGGCCTCAACGCGCGCCAGCAGAACGCCTGGTTCTACGACGGCAACGGCCTCAAGCTGATGGACGAGTTCACGACCGCGAAATACAACTGCGTCTCGCTCGTCGCCGGCAATACCGGCTGCCAGATGGGCGGCTGGTTCCGCAACGAGATCAAGACCGTCGCCGACCTCAAGGGCCTCAAATTCCGCATCGGCGGCTTCGCGGGCCAGGTGCTCACCAAGCTCGGCGTCGTGCCGCAGCAGATCGGCGGCGGCGACATCTATCCGGCGCTGGAGAAGGGCACGATCGACGCGGCCGAGTGGGTCGGCCCCTACGACGACGAGAAGCTCGGCTTCTACAAGATCGCCAAGTACTACTACTACCCGGGCTGGTGGGAGGGCGGCACCGCCAACCACCTGATGATCAACGCGGGCAAGTGGAACGAGCTGCCGAAGAATTATCAGGCGATCGTGCGGGCGGCGGCGGGCTTCGCCAATGTCGAGCAGCAGGGGCGCTACGACGCGCGCAACCCGGCGGCGCTGCGGCGCCTGCTCGCCGGGGGCACGCAGCTGCGGCCGTTCACGCCGGCCATCATGGAGGCGTCGTTCAAGGCCGCGAACGACGTCTACGCCGAGACCTCGGCGAAGAACCCCGCCTTCAAGAAGGTGTGGGACGACATCGTCAAATACCGCAGCGAGGAATATTTCTGGTGGCAGGTGGCCGAATATACTTATGACACCTTCATGATCCGCTCGCGCACCGCGGGTTGAGCGCAGACAGCCAGCGACGGAAAGGGGCAGGGGGCCGGCGAAAGTCGGCCCCTCGCTTTTTTGCGCCCGGTTTATGGGCGCGGCGCCACGATTGCGCCGAAGATGCGCGCCGCGCGAGGCCGCATTTTGCCACATCGATCGTTAAGCTTGCGCGCATTGCCGTCCCGCGGGCGACCGGTCGGCGGGCATGTCCCGGCGAAAAGCTTGCCCCTGACCTGATCGGGGGTGGCACCGGTTCGCCGACAAGGACATGCGCCAATGTACATGGGTCGCTCGTCGAGGAGGATTTCCATGAAGCGTCGTCAATTCCTGCGCGCGGCTGGTCTCGGCGCGGCCGCCGCCGCGATGGCGCGGCCAGCGATTGCGCAATCGATGCCGGAAACGAAGTGGCGGCTGACCGCGAGCTGGCCGAAATCGCTCGATGCGCTCTATGGCGCCGCCCAGATTTTTGCCAAGGCGGTCGGCGAGGCGACCGACAACAAATTCCAGATCCAGGTGTTCGCCGCGAACGAGATCGTGCCCGGCGTGCAGGCGCTCGACGCCGTCGGCAGCGGCACCGTCGAGATGGCCCACACGGCGTCCTACTATTACGTCGGCAAGGATCCGACCTTCGCGTTCGGCACCGCGGTGCCGTTCGGCCTCAACAGCCGCATGCAGAATGCCTGGCAGCTCTTCGGCGGCGGCATGGAGCTGATGAACGCGTTCTACGAGAAGTACAAGATCTACGCGATCCCGTGCGGCAATACCGGCTGCCAGATGGGCGGCTGGTTTCGCAAGGAGATCCGCCAACCGGATGATCTCAAGGGCCTCAAGGTCCGGGTCGGCGGCTATGCGGGGCGCGTGCTGGAGAAGCTCGGCGTGGTGCCGCAGCAGGTCGCCGGGGCTGAAATCTATGCGGCGCTGGAAAAGGGCTCGATCGACGCCGCCGAATGGGTCGGCCCTTATGACGACGAGAAGCTCGGACTGGTGAAGGTCGCGCCCTACTATTACTACCCGGGCTGGTGGGAAGGCGGCGCGACGATCCACAACTTCATCAACATCGACAAATGGAACGCGCTCTCGCCCACCTACCAATCCATTGTGCGCACGTGCTGCGAGAAGGCCAACGCCTGGATGCTGGCGAAATACGACGCGGAAAACCCGGCCGCGCTCCGCCGCCTTCTCGCCGCCGGGGCCAAGCTCGCGCCGTTCTCGCCCGCCATCATGGAAGCGAGCCTCAAGGCGGCGACCGACGTCTATCGCGAGGTCGCCGCCGCCAATGACGATTTCAAGAAGGTGTTCGATGCGATGACCGCATTCCGCGCCGACCAGTATCTGTGGTGGCAGGTGGCGGAGTTCAGCTATGACAGCTTCATGATCCGCAACCGCAGCCGGATGTGAACGGGCTGGCGGGCCCAGGCCTCAGTTGCGGCGTCGTGGATCGGGCGCGGCCGGGGTTCTTCCTGCGCCTGGAAGGGCGAGCAGCCGATCGAGCGTCGGCGCATCGGCGAGCGCGGCCATCTTTTCCTTGGGCGTGAAGAGCGCCGAATCGCCAAGCGTCACGAACGTGTCGAGTCTTGCGCGCGCAGTGGCGAGATGCACGTCGATGTCACCACGGTCGCGCCGGCGGGGCGGCGGGAGCATCTCGCGATGCGCCTCGCGCAGCTCGGCGTCGCCGGCGAGGCGCGCGACGGCATCGACATCTGCTTCTTCCGCCCAATCGCGGGCAAGCTCGTCGGCGCTGCGTATCACCTCGGGCTCCTCGCGCATGTCGGGGGTGAGCAGCAGACCGGCGCGCCGCAGGCCGTTTCCGATCCGCTGATCGGCCGTGAACGTCGCGAGCGGGATCGCCAGCACCAGCCCGACCGTCACCGGCATCATCCAGAGGAACAGCGGCAACGACACCGCGTAGGCGCTGGCGCCGAGCACGATGCCGACGGCGGTATGCGGCGCAAATCGCCGCACCGACTCGGCGATCGGCAGGCGGTCCGACTCGCGGCGCTGCGCCTGCCATCCCGCATCGCGGCCGAGCAGGATGTCGGCGATCGCGCGCGACTGGCTGACCATCATGACGGGTGCGATCAGCCCGGAGACGACGATCTCGACCAGCATGCCGACGAATGTGCGCACGGCGCCGCCGAAGGCGCGCCGTCGCGCCGGCCGCGCGAGCAGCGTCAGAAAGGCGAGAAGCTTCGGCACGAGCAGGATGCCCATGGTGATTGCGAACACCCAGGCGGCGCGCACGGGGTCCTGCACGGGCCAGTTGGGAAACAGGCTGAAGCCCTGCGGGAAATAATTCGGTCGGACGAAGTGCGCCTCCAAGGAGATCAGCACGCCGACGAGCAGAATGGCGACCCAGAGCGGCGCGGTCACGTATGTGCCGATCCCGGTGAGGAGGTGCAGCCGCGAGAGCCAATGCAGGCCGCGCGCCGGGAGAACGCCGAGATGCTGAAGATTGCCCTGGCACCAGCGGCGGTCGCGCGCGATGTGCTCGACCAGCGAGGGCGGCGTCTCCTCGTAGCTTCCCGCAAGGCTCGGCACCATCCAGATGGCCCAGCCGGCGCGCCGCATCAGCGCCGCCTCGACGAAGTCGTGACTGAGGATGTGGCCGCCGAAGGGCTTGCGACCGCGCAGCAGCGGCAGCCCGGCATTGGCGGCAAATGCCGCGAGGCGGATCGCGGCATTGTGGCCCCAATAGTTGCCGTCCGGGCCATGCCACCAGGCGACGCCGCGGGCGACGAGCGGCCCATAGAGCCGCCCGGCGAACTGCTGGAGGCGCGCGAACGGCGTCGCGCCGTTTACGACGACCGGCAGCGTCTGGATCAGCGCCACGTCCGGGTTGTGCTCCAGCGCCGCGAACAGGCGCACGACGGTGTCGCCGGTCATCAGGCTGTCGGCGTCGAGCACGATCATGTGCGCGTAGCGGCCGCCGAAGCGGGAAACCCACTCGGCGATATTGCCGGCCTTGCGGCCGACATTGTCGGCGCGGTGGCGATAGAAGATGCGGTCGCTCCCGACGCGGGCGATGAGCTCGAGATAGGCCTGTTCCTCGCCGATCCAGATGTCCGGATCGGTGGTGTCGCTCAGCACGAAAAAATCGATCCGCGTTCCCTGGCCGGTGGCGATGACCGATGCGTGGATCGCCTGCAGGCGCGCCATGATGCGGCGCGGGTTCTCGTTGTAGGTCGGCAGCAGCAGCGCGTTGGCGGTCGTGACCGCCGGCAGCGGCGCTGTTGGATCGATGCCGAGCGCACGTGCGGGGCCGATGAGCTCGAGCACGAAACCCGCGCCGGCGCTCACGCACGAGAGCGAGATCCAGGCGAACAGGACGACGAAGAGCGCGAGCACGACGCCTTCCAGCACCGTGATCCCGCCGACCTCGAACACCTTGTACATCTCGAAGCCGGCCGCGACCGTTGCGGCGGCCGTGGTGCCGAAGACGAACGCGCGGCGCAGCGCGAGCCCGCGCGGGCGCCGCAGCGCGGGTCGGATGGAATTGTCACGGCACGACGATGCCGCGCCGTCCTGGCGCAGCGTCTGAGGCGGGATCGCGAGCGGCGCCTCGGAAGGAAGAAAGCGACGCGCCCGCGCGGGTGCGGCGCGCACCTGGTTCAGGCGGTCCATCGATAGACCCAAACCTCGGAGAGCGCCGCGTCGCCTTGCATCAACTGGCCGCGAAGCTCGACGATCGGCGCGTTGCCGGCGGCGAGGCGGAAGCTCAGGCGCCACCCGCCCGTCTCGGGGTTGGGCTCGATCACGACGTTGGAGATTTTTCCCTTATCGGCGGTCAGGTTCGCCTTCGAGCTCTCGATCTTCGCCCCCTTGAGCTTTTCGCCGATCACGTCGAGCACCAACAGCCGGGTGCTGTCGGGCCCCGCGCCGATGCGCGTCTTGACCACGCGGGCGAGCGGCAGAGCGCTCGGCTTTTCCGCGCCCCAATGCAGCCGATAGGTGAAGCTGTGCTCGCCCTTCTGCTTGAGGCCATCCTTCGGACGCCAGAAGGCGACAATGTTGTCGTGGATTTCCTCCTTGGTGGGGATCTCGACGAGCGTCACCGCGCCTTCGCCCCAGTCGCCGATCGGCTCGACCCACAGGCTCGGGCGCTTTTCGTAATGCGCCTCGAGATCCTGGTAGGTGCGGAAATCGCGCTGGCGCTGCATGAGGCCGAAGCCGCGCGGATTGGTGTCGGCGAAGATCGAAACCTGCAGGTCGCGCGGATTGTTGAGCGGACGCCACAGGTCCTCGCCGCGGCCGTTGCGCATGGCAAGCCCGTCGGAATCGTGCACCGCGGGGCGATAGTCGTCGACGCCCTGACGGTCGTTGAAATCGAAGAAGAACATGCTGGTCGTGGGCGCGAATCCCACATTCGCGATGTCGCGGCGCGGATAGAGCGCGACCTCGGCGTCGAAGACGGTGGCGTCGCCGGGCCGGATGGTGAACCGATAGGCGCCGGCGAGGCTTTGCGAATCGAGCAGCGCGTGGACGACGATCGAATCGGCGTTGAGCGCCGGCTTCTCGATCCAGAAGCTCTTGAAGTAGGGGAACTCCTCGCCTTTCGGGTCCGCGGTGCCGATCGAGAGGCCGCGCGCCGAGAGTCCGTAGATCTGGCCCTTGGCGACGGCCCGGAAGTAGCTCGCGCCGAGAAAGACGCAGACCTCGTCGTAGTAGTCGGGCCGATTGATCGGCGCATGCAGCCGAAAACCGGCGAAGCCGAGGTCGGCATCGGGCGCGGGCGGCGTCACCTTGCCGAAGTCGAACAGGCTCGGCGAGTAGCGGATCGGCAGCGCGCGCCCGTCGACGACTTGGAAGATGTCGACACGAGTCTTGTAGTAGAAGCCACGGTGGAAGAACTGCGCCTGGAAGCGCAGATGATCGTCCTTCCACAAAGCGCGCTCCGGCAGGAAGCGGATCGAACGGTATTGGTCGTAGGTGAGATTCTTGAGGTTCTCGGGCAGTGTCGAGTCCGGTGGCTTGAAGTCATGCTGGGCGAGGTCGCGCGCGAGCTGGCGCACGGTGGATGCGGTGAAGGGGGGGCCGGTCTCGGCGGCCGGCGCCGCTTGCGCCAGCGCCGCCATGGGTGCTCGCGTTGCGGCCTCGGCAAGCAACGGTGCACCGACCCCAAGGATGAAGCTTCGTCGGTTCAAATGCGAGGTCTCCGGCCGTAATGATGGCGAGGGCCCGGAATATCGCATCCGTCCCGAACACCAATCGCGCCATCGCGGCCCGGTTCCGTACGGGTCCATGCGGCCGGCGGCGGCGCGCTTTCGCTTCGCGTGATCGCCTCGGCCGGCATGATGATACTGGCGCAGACAATCGGCGCTCGGCGCGCGGACGGACGCGATGTCTCGTGTGTGCTTGGCTGCTTGTCGTCCCGAGAGCGAGTCGCTCGGCCTACTCTATTCCGGCGCTTGCGAAGAGCCTCTTCGCATCCGAGGAGGCGAGATAAGCGAGGAACGCCTTGGCCGCGTCCTTCGCGGGCGCGTTCGACAGCATGGCGACGCCGTAGCTCGTGTAGTTCTGCAGCTCCGCCGGCAGCGGGCCGACGAGCTTGGCGCCCTTCGGCTCGAACTGCTTGATCTCGGTGATGGCGCCGAAGCCGATCTCGTTTCCCTTGCCGCTGATGATGTGCATCATCACGGCTTCGCCGGTCGGATAGCGCTGGGTCTTCGCCTTGACCTCGGCGCCGACGCCGATGCGTTCGAGCATCTTCTCGATGTAGAGGCCCGAGGAGGCCGTGTTGTAGACGACCCGGTCGGCCGCGATGAGCGCGCGCTTGAGCGCGTCGACGCTCGAGACATCAGGGAGCGGCGCGCCGGCGCGCACCAGAATTCCGGCGCCGACGCGGCCGAGCATGGTGCGGCCGTCGGCGACGGCCTTGCCGTCCTTCACCTGCCCGTCGAGCACGCCCGGCGGCGCAATGAGGATGTCGGCGACGACGCCGTCGGCGAGCTTCTTCACGAGCTGCGGCGCGGTGTTGAACTGGATGCTGATCGTGTTGCCTGTCGCCCGCTGATAGGCCTCGGCGGCCTGCCTGATGCCGGGCTCGACCGCGCCAGCGGACAGCACCTTGATTTCAGCCGCCACCGCGCGTGCCGAAAAGGCGCCGGCGAGGAATGCGGCCATCAGCAGCAGTTTCATTCGGCTCTCCCAAATGTTTGAACATTCCGCGCGTGATCGTTTGCGCCCAGCATAGCGGTTTCCCGCATCGCCCGGAACGGCGTCACTTGAGGTCGATAGGCGGGGCGTCGGGCAGGGTGATGTTGAGCTCGATCTTTTTCGGATCCACCTTGGACGGCCCTTCGAGCAAGGCCGTGACGGTGATCGGGAATGCGATCACCAGCGCCACCATGATGAGCTGCAGGCCGACCCAGGGCAGGGCGCCCCAGTAGATGTCCGAGCTCTTGACCTCCTTCGGGGCGACGCCGCGCAAATAGAACAGCGCGAACCCGAACGGTGGGTGCATGAACGAGGTCTGCATGTTCACGCACAGCATCACGCCAAACCAGATCAGCGCCGCGTCAGGGCCGACGATCGGCGCGAGCACGTGCTGCGCGGTGGGCGCGATCATCGGGATGATGATGAAGGCGATCTCGAAGAAGTCGAGGAAGAAGGCGAGGAAGAAGATGAACAGGTTGATGAAGGCGAGGAAGCCCCAGGCACCGCCGGGCAACGACGTGAGCATGTGCTCGAGCCAGGCCTCGCCGTCGACGCCGAGGAAGACGACCGAGAAGCAGGTCGAGCCGATCAGGATGAAGGCGACCATGGCGGTGATGCGCATGGTCGTCTCGTAGCCCTGCTTGATCAGCGCTCGGAGATCCCTGATGCGCACCGCCTCGAGGCAGATCCAGACGATCGCCGCATACATGATCGCGAATGCGATGCGGAACGGGGTCAGCATGTCGAGCAGCGCAAATACGGTGCCGACCGCGCAGGCGACGAGGCCCACCACGAGGACGATGTGACCGCTGCGGCTGAACTCCTTGTGATGCAGCACCGCGAGCACGATGGCGCCGATCGCCCCCATGGCGCCGGCCTCGGTCGGCGTGGTGAGGCCGAGCATCATGGTGCCGAGCACGACGAAGATCAGCACCGCCGAGGGGATGATCCCCATCAGGCATTTCTTCCACAGCTTCCAGCCCGTGAGCGTGCGCGCCTCTTTCGGCACCGGCGGAACGTGGTCGGGCTTGAAGATGCCGAGGATGAACGTGTAGCCGGCGAACAGGAAGATCTGGAAGACCGACGGACCCCAGGCGCCGAGATACATGTCGCCCACCGACTTGCCGAGCTGGTCGGCGAGCACGATCAGCACCAGCGAGGGCGGCACCAGCTGGGTGATCGTGCCCGAGGCCGCGAGCACGCCGGTGGTGTAGCGCATGTTGTAGCCGTAACGGATCATCACCGGCATCGAGATCAGCGCCATGGCGATGACCTGCGCGGCGACCGTGCCGGTGATCGCGCCGAGGATGAAGCCGACCAGGATGACCGAGTAGCCGAGGCCCCCGCGCACCGGGCCGAACAGCTGGCCCATCGAGTCGAGCATGTCTTCGGCGAGGCCGCAGCGCTCGAGCACCGAGCCCATGAAGGTGAAGAACGGAATCGCGAGCAGCAGCTCGTTCGACAGCACGTTGCCGAACACGCGGCCCGGGATGGCCTGCAGGTAGTTGAGGTCGAAGAAGCCGTGCGAGATGGCGATGAACGCGAACGTGATGCCGAGCGCCGCGAGCGAGAAGGCGACCGGATAGCCGATCAGCAGAAACAGCACGAGGCCACCGAACATCAGGGGCGGCATCATCGGCTCGGTGATCATTGCACCGGCCTTTCGTACTTGGCGTCGACCGTCGTCAGGCCGACGAGCGCGGCCATGCGCTTGATGATCTCCGAGACGCCCTGCAGGGCGAGCAGCACGAAGCCGGCCGGAAGCACGAACTTGATCGGCCAGCGCACGAGGCCGCCCGCGTTGCCCGATATCTCGCTGACGTCATACGACATCTTGAAGAACGGCCACGACAGGTAGGCGAGCAGCAGGCAAATCGGCACCATGAAGATGACGGTGCAGACGAGGTCGAGCCAGAGCTGGCCGCGCTCGGACAGCATCAGATAGAAGATTTCCACCCGCACGTGCTCGTTGCGCTTGAGCGTATAGGCAGCGCCGAACATCACGATGACGGCGAACATGTACCACTGCACCTCGAGCCAGGCATTCGAGCTCAGGTTGAAGGCGTAGCGCGACATGGCGTTGCCGGCGCTGACCACGCAGGCGAGCAGGACGAGGAAGTTGGTGACGAGACCGATCTTCTCGTTGATCCAGTCGATGAATGAGCTGACGGCGAGCAGCCCCCGCACGGTTCCCCCCTCGGACTGACGCAAGGCTCCACGCGCGTCCCGGCGCGCTGCGAAGCCGCGAAAGCTTGCCTCGCGCCCAGCCAATTCCCTCAGGCGCAATCCATCGACCTTAAATCCGAATACCACCGCGCGCGCAATTGAAACTTTTGCGCCGGTGGGGCAGTGGCCCGTCAGCCGCCGGTCACGCTCATGTGGCGGGCGAGCGCCGGGCGTTTGTGGCGCCGGTCGATGACGAAATCATGCCCCTTCGGCTTGCGGCTGATCGCTTCCTCGATCGCGGCATGGAGCAGGTCGTTGCTCTCGGAGGCCCGCAAGGGCGCGCGCAGGTCGGTGGCGTCCTCCTGGCCGAGGCACATGAACAGGGTGCCGGTGCAGGTGACGCGTACGCGGTTGCAGGATTCGCAGAAATTATGCGTGAGTGGCGTGATGAAGCCGAGCCGGCCGTCGGTCTCGGCCACCCGCACGTAACGCGCCGGACCGCCGGTCGCATAGTCGATATCCTCGAGCGTGAAGCGCTCGGCAAGGCGGGCGCGCACCATCGAGAGCGGCAGGTACTGGTCGAGCCGGCCTTCGCCGACGTCGCCGAGCGGCATCACCTCGATGATGGTGAGATCCATGCCGTCGCCATGCGCCCATTCGATCAGATCGGCGAACTCGTCCTCGTTGACGCCCTTGAGCGCGACTGCGTTGATCTTGACCGCGAGCCCGGCGGCGCGCGCCGCCTGGATGCCGGCGAGGACCTGGTCGAGATCGCCCCAGCGGGTGATCGCGCGGAACTTGTCCGGATCGCGCGTATCGAGCGAGACGTTGATGCGTTTGACGCCGTGCGCCGCGAGCTCGCCCGCGTACTTGCGGAGCTGCGAGCCGTTGGTCGTCAGCGTCAGCTCATCGAGCGCGCCGGCCGCGAGGTGGCGCGAGAGCGAGGCGAACAGCGTCATGATCCCGCGCCGCACCAGCGGCTCGCCGCCGGTCAGGCGCAGCTTGCGGACGCCGCGCGCGACGAAGGCCGAGCACAGGCGGTCGAGCTCCTCCAGCGTGAGGATGTCGGCCTTGGGCAGGAACGACATGTTCTCGGACATGCAGTAGACGCAGCGGAAATCGCAGCGATCGGTGACCGAGACGCGCAGATAGGAGATCGTGCGGCCGAACGGGTCGACGAGGGGCGCCGGATGGGCCGCACGGTCGAACTCGAGCTCGCCGGCAATCTGGGTGCTTTGCGTCACGCCATTCATACCCGCGTTGCGCTTGGCAAGTCGGCCTTGCGGCCGTCCCGCCGGTCCGAACGTATATAAGGCCTCGCGGCCCGATTGGCGAGTCGGTGGTCTCGACAAGGGCATGACCGGGCTCATATTTTCCGTGCTGCGCGGCGACCGAATGCCGCCCGGAACCCGCCATGTCCGCATCCTCAGCATCTTCTGCCTGGCCAACCGAAATCAAGCTGCGGCGCGACCGCGCCGCACTCATCGTCACGTTCGACACGGGCGAGCGCTTCGAGTTGCCGGCGGAGTACCTGCGGGTCAAGAGCCCGAGCGCCGAGGTGCAGGGTCATTCGCCTGATGAGCGTAAGACCGTGCCTGGCAAGCAGAACGTGCGGGTGCTCGAGGTGCATCCGATCGGCAATTACGCGGTGCGGCTCGTGTTCGACGACATGCACTCGACCGGTATCTATAGCTGGGACTATTTCGTCGACCTCGGGCGCAATTACGCAGCTTATTGGCACGCCTACCTCGACGAGCTGGCCGCGAAGGGACTGTCGCGCGAAGCGCCGCAACGCGGCTGAATCGTTCGCTGTCGATGAACGAAAAGACAGGCTCACGCACGATTGCGTGCGGTGCTGTCGCAGGTGAAACCTCCCGACCTTCCGTGCGTTTCAGGAGTGGCGACGTGGAGGATTCCGTCATGTGTAAACGTATCAGCGTCATCGCAGCTCTTCTGCTCGCGTCCTCGGCATTGACGACCGTCACGGCGAGCGCCCAACAGCATCGCGGCGGCGGCGCGCCAGCTGCGCCACACATCTCGGCCGCGCCGGCCGCGCCACATTTTGCGGCGCCTGCTGCGCCGCATTTTTCAGCGCCGGCCGCACCGCACTTCTCCGCTGCGCCGCACGTGTCGGCCGCGCCGCATTTCTCGGCCGCACCGCATATTTCGGGTGCGCCCCGTTTCGCAGCGCCGCATGTCGCGGGGCCGCGCTTCACGCCGCATTTTGCCGAGCATCACGCCGGGCCGAGCTTCGCGCGCCATGCGGCGCCGAGCTTCGCCCACCGCAATGAAACGCGAACCGCGCATGCCCCAAGCTTCAGCCGGCATGAGCTGGGTCGGCACGAGCTGAGCCGACATGAGCTCGGCGGACATGAGCTCGGCCGACATGAGCCAGGCTTCGCGCGGCATGCCTCGACGCCATCGACCACCGGTTCGATCCACAACAACAACATCCACAACGACAACAGCATCCGCAACACCGCCAATCGGCCGAACGGCCACACCACGGTTGGCGCGGCGCCGGCGACGACGAACCGAGCGGCCCTGCACCAGGGGCCGGGCCACAATCGGATCCTGCGCAATTCCGCGCTCGCCAATATCGGGGCCCGCAATCCGGCGGCGCGCAATCTCGCGAACTCGACCTTCCAGGGACGTTTTGCGCGATCGCGGTGGGGACGCGACTGGGACCGGGATCATCGTCATCATCATCATTTCGGCTTCGTGCTCGGCTTCGTCGGCCCGGTGTTCTGGCCGTACGCTTACGATGACTTCGTCGACTACACGTTCTGGCCCGATGCCTACGACACGTTCTGGCCGTACGCCTATGACGACGTGTTCGAAGGCCTCTATGGCGCCTACGCGCCGCAGTACGGCGCCGAGTACGCTTACGCGGGCGCGCCGGCGTCGAGCCGCGCCTACCAGAACGACGCCGCGAGGCCGGGTGCTGCCGCGACGCAGGTCTGCTCCGGCGAGACGCAGGGGCTGACGAACTTCCCGATCGAGCAGATCGCCCGCCAAGTGCAGCCGAACCAGCAACAGCAGGCTTTGCTCGATCAGCTCAAGTCGGCGACCGAAAAGGCCGTGAGCATCATGCAGGCGGCCTGTCCGAATGACCTGCCGTCGACCCCGACCGGCCGGTTGGCCGCAATGCATCAGCGGGTAGACGCGATGCTGCAGGCGGTCGAGACCGTGCGGCCGGCGCTCGATAAGTTCTACGACTCGCTCACCGACGAGCAGAAGGAGCGCTTCAACGCGCTCGACGAGAACGCCTTCGGCAATGCGCCGCAGCCGGATGTCGCGCAACTGTGCGGCCAGCATTCTCCGAATACGAGCCTGTCGTCCGCCCGCATCGACAAATCGTTGCGCCTCACCGACGCGCAGGAAGCCGACCTCAAGGCGCTCAACGACGCGTCCGCACAGGCGGGCCAAATCCTCAGCGAGAGCTGTCCGACCGGGCAGGCCCTGACGCCGCCCGGGCGGGTCGCCGCGATGGAGCAGCGGCTGAAAGGCATGCTGCAGGCGATCGAGACGGTGCGGCCGGCGCTCAACAAGTTCTACGCATCGCTGAGCGATGAGCAGAAGGCCCGCTTCGATCGTCTCGGCCGCAAGCCGACCTGATCGAAAAAATCTCTTTTGAACAGAACCCGCGTGCGGCCCCGCGCCGCGCGTGGGTTTTACTCTTTCGCGGTCCGGCAGGCACCGCCGCGGCAGCCGCGGCGTTTGGCGATCTCGGGATGAGCCGCCGAAATCTCGGCGACGCAGAATGCGATCCAGCCGAGCAGAAGGCCGGGGATCAGTCCGAGGGCAATGACCATCATGGCCTGGGTCCGCAGATCGGTTTTCACGGCGGAGTGTCCACCGATCTTTGCGCCATACAGGAGAGCGGCCACGTCCGCAACTCCGTCAACGGCTCGGCGCGGATCGCGCGGAGAGCCCGTCCATTCTCGGCGGCTGTCGAATGGATGTTTCTCATCTTCATCGGCCCGCACGCGCTGGGGCCCTGGTACACCTGCTCGTCGATCGGGATAAAGTGGTCGCCTGGATGATGCCGTGACGGCGCGCGCGGCGACGTGACGGACTGCGCCAAACACGCCACAGGGGATCGTTGATGCCTTGCACCTTCGTCCTGGTCCATGGCGCCTGGCATGGCGGCTGGTGCTGGCGACGCGTCGCCGATCGCCTGCGTGGCGCCGGTCACGTGGTCTTCACGCCGACGCTGACCGGGCTCGGCGAGCGCGCGCACCTCATGCGCGCCGGCATCGACCTCGAGACGCACATCGCCGACGTCGTCAACGTGCTCAAGTGGGAAGAGCTTGCCGACGTGGTGCTGTGCGGCCATTCCTATGGCGGGATGATCATCTCGGGCGTCGCCGAGCAGATGGGCACCGCGTTGCGCTCGATCGTCTTCCTCGATGCCTTCGTGCCGCGCGACGGCGAAGCCGTGCAGGACTTGACCGGCGCGGCGGTGCGCGAGGCGGTCGCCGCCGCGCTCGCGCAGGGCGACCTCGGCGTTGCGCCGCGTCCCGCCGAGGCATTCGGCGTCAACCCGGCCGACCGCGGCTGGGTCGATCGCCTCTGCGTGCCGCAGCCGATTGCGACTTTCACCGACAAGATCGCGCTCACGGGTGCCGTCGCCCGGGTGCCGCGCAAGGCCTATATCCGCGCCGCGTCTTACGCCAATCCTGGCTTCGATCGGGCCCTCTCGTCGGCGAGGTCCGACCGCGCCTGGCGCACCTATGAGGTCGCGTGCGGCCATGGCGTGATGGTCGACGCGCCGGAGCGCCTGTGCGAGATCCTGATCGAGTCGGCGATCTGACTCAGCGTCGGCTCACGTCAACTTTTCTTGCCGAAGTGCGCGACCGTGCGTTGATAGAGCAGCTCCGAATCGCGCTCGCCGGCGTCCGCCAGCTCGATGATCACCTTGGCGACAGCTTCGGTCGCCGGATCGCTGGTCAGCGCGAGGCCCAGCGAGTGGCAGGCCTTCTCGAACGCGAGGCCCATAGCCTTTGCGACCTCGGGATCGAACATCCGAGATTTCAGGAAGGGTGTTATCGGCAACGGTTAGACCCCGTGATAAGCACCGGTCAGACGCGCACGTCGCAGGTGTTGGCGCCCCCGCCAGCGCGGTGTAAGACCGCGTGCCAAGTCAAGCACCGCAGCGCCTTTGCTGTCTGTGCTGTTATGCACACAACTGACCGCTGGACCCCCCGTTGGGGTGGCGTGGAGCGATAGATGGTCGAGACGTTTTCGCCGGACCAGACGGACGAGATGCGGCCGAACAACAATCTGCTGCGGGGGCTCCGGCGACCGGACTACGCTCTGATCGCGCCGCATCTGTTGGTTTGCCAGGCTACCGCCAACGACGTCCTCTACAATCCGGGTGAAAATGTCGAGGTGGTGCATTTTCCCTGTGGGCCGAGCATGGTGTCTTTTCTCGTCGCCGGCGAGGACGGGCGTGACGTCGAGACGGTGCTGGTCGGCCGCGAGGGCGCGGTGGGCGGCATCGTCAGCCAGGGGAACCTCCCGGCCTATACGCGAATCGTCGTCAAGTTCGGCGGCGATTTCATCCGCCTCAAGGTCGCCGACCTCGAGGCCGCCAAAATGCAATCGACCGCGCTGCGCCACTACTTCGCGCGCTATGCCGACTGCCTGCTGGCGCAGATTTTCCAGACCACCGCCTGCAATGCGATCCACTCGACCGAGCAACGCGCCGCGAAATGGATCATCGCGGCGACCGAGCGCACCGGCGACGAGGTCGTGCCGTTCACCCATGAGGAGCTTGCCGCCATGCTCGGCGCCGGGCGCAGCCACACGACCCGGGTGCTGCAGAGCTTTCGCGCGCAAGGGATCGTCCAGACGCGCCGCGGCTCGCTGATGGTGCGCGACCACGCGGCGCTGAAGGCGATCTCCTGCCCGTGCAACGAGCTGGTGAAGATGCACTTCGAGGACGTGCTACGCGGCGTCTATCCAGACTAGGAGGGCCTGAGCCGAGGACCTTTCTGCTGCACGCGCCGGGCCGGGAACTGGCGCCATCAACACACGTTGGATGCGTGTCGGGGGCGGCAACAGAGGGTCAGGACCATGAGCCGGGCGATCTTGTGCGCAGCCGCAGGTGCGGCCTGCCTGGCGGCAGCATTTTCGCCGTCGTCATTGAACGCGGCCGCGCTGGCGGACGTCGGCCTCGGCGTCCCGCTATCGGGCCCAATCATCATCGAGACGCGTTGGCTGCATCCCGCTGAGTCGAGCGGCCCCGCGATCATCGGCGTCTCGCCGGAACCTGGTTGCTGCCATCCAGATGACGTCTATGCGATCCGCTACGGGCTGACCCTGGGTGACCCGCATTCACATGCGAGCGGCCCGATCAGGCGCTGATGACGGCACTTGTGTGCCGAAGCGAGTGGGAAATGCGTGCGCCGCGATCCCGGCCGTCGCGGCGTTTGCACCGCAATAAGTGTGCATCGCAGCATTTGGCCCAGAGAGGTTGTGTCCATTCGAAGTTTGAGCGAGATTGAGCGTATCTTCACAGACGTGTTTGCCGAACCAAATCGGCGCGCGAGCTCGAACGATGAGCAACACGAACGGCGGAAGCGAGAGGCGCAGCGGCTGGAGCTGGTGGTACCTGCTTTTCCTGGCCCAATTCGTCGCGGTGTTGTGGCCGCCTTTCTACAACAAGATCGAGCCGGCGTGGATCGGCTTGCCGTTCTTCTACTGGTATCAGCTCGCCTGGGTGATCATCGGCGCGATCCTGACCGCGATCGTGTATTTCGCCACTGACGATTGAGCGGGTCACGCCCGCAGCCGCAC
Source organism: Xanthobacteraceae bacterium (assembly GCA_035293985.1). Taxonomy (GTDB): domain Bacteria; phylum Pseudomonadota; class Alphaproteobacteria; order Rhizobiales; family Xanthobacteraceae; genus JAVDCA01. Next base: position 109,561 of record DATGLS010000032.1, on the reverse strand, counting down.
AAAGGGGAGAGAGGACGGGGAGGCTTCCGTGCACAGCGTCGACTGGACTGCCCTCATCATCTTCATCGCGCTGTTCGTCCTCATCACCATCCTCGGCTTTGCGGCCGCCCATTGGCGCAAGGGCGATCTCGACCAGCTGCACGAATGGGGCCTGGGCGGACGCCGCTTCGGTACCGTGATCACCTGGTTCCTGATCGGCGGCGATCTCTATACGGCCTATACGTTCGTCGCCGTGCCGGCGCTGGCCTTCGGCGCCGGCGCGGTCGCGTTCTTCGCGGTGCCCTACACGGTCGTGATCTATCCGATTCTGTTTCTCGCCTTTCCGCGGCTCTGGCGCGTCTGCCACAAGCATCATTTCATCACGGCCTCCGATTTCGTCCGCGCCCGCTTCGGCAATCGCTGGCTCGCGCTCGCCGTAGCGCTCACCGGCATCGTCGCGACCATGCCCTACATCGCGCTGCAACTCGTCGGCCTGCAGGTCGTGATCGGCGGGCTCGGCATCATCGGGACCGGCTGGGTCGGCGACCTGCCGCTGATCATCGCGTTCATCATCCTCGCGGCCTTCACGTACTCGAGCGGATTGCGCGCGCCGGCCTCGATCGCAATCGTCAAGGACATCCTGATCTACGTCACGGCGTTCGCGGCCGTCATCGTCGTGCCGATCCAGCTCGGCGGCTTCGGCAAGATCTTCGCCGCGGTCCCGGCCGCCAAGGTTCTCCTCGCCGTCCCGGGCGCGCACACGACGGGCGCCTATGGCGCCTATGCGACGCTCGCGCTCGGCTCGGCGCTCGCGCTCTTCCTCTATCCGCACTCGATCACCGGCATCCTGAGCGCGAGCAGCGGCCACGCCATCCGCCGCAATGCCGCGCTGCTGCCGGGCTATTCGCTGATGCTCGGGCTGCTCGCTTTGCTCGGCTTCTTCGCGATCGCGGCCGGCGTCAGGCCGTTGCCGGAGTTCGCGGAGGGCTTCAAGGCCTTCGGCAACAACTTCGCGGTGCCGGCGCTGCTGCTGCACAGCTTCCCCTCGTGGTTCGTCGGCATCGCGTTCGCGGCGGTCGGCATCGGCGCGCTGGTGCCGGCCGCGATCATGTCGATCGCCGCCGCCAACCTCTACACCCGCAACATCCATCGCGAGTTCATCAATCCCAACCCGACCGACCGGCAGGAAGCGCAGATGGCGAAGTGGGTGTCGCTGATCGTCAAGTTCGGCGCTCTCCTTTTCATCATCTTTCTGTCGCCGACCTACGCCATCCAACTGCAGCTGCTCGGCGGGGTGTGGATCATCCAGACGCTGCCGGCGGTGATGCTCGGCGTCTACACGCGCTGGTTCAACGACTGGGCGCTGCTGATCGGCTGGGCGGTCGGCATCGTCGTCGGCACCGTGATGTCCGTGATCGCGAACTACGCGCCGACGTTCCCGCTCGCCATCGGCGGCTGGGCCTTCCCGGGCTATACGGCGTTCTACACCGTGGTGCTCAACCTCCTCGTCGCCATCGTGCTCACCCCAGTCTTCAACGCGACGAGCGCCACGCGCGCCGACGCGACGGTCGAGGCCGACTATCGGGCATAGCCGCTTCCGGTGCACAGCATCAGGCGATGCGTTCGCATGGTTCTGCTATCGGATGGTCTCTGGTCCCGAAGGTTGCCGGTATGCGTCATTTCCGCTTGATGTCGATTTTTGCGCTTGCGCTCGTCGCCGCGCTGTGGGCGCCGGCAAGCCTCGCCCGGGATCCGGGCGCGCAGGCGTTCCTGCGGAGCGTCTACGCGCCGTATGAAAAGGCCGCCAGGTGGAACGACCTCAGCTCGGAGGCGAAGGCGGCGCGCTGTTTCGTGCCGGCACTCACCAACCTGATCGCCGAGGCCCTGGCCGACGCGAAGGCGCGCAACAGGGTCGGCCGGCTCGACTTCGATCCCTTCATCGGCGACCAGGATTGGCAGGCGACCAAGATCGCGGTCAAGGTCGAGCCCGGTGCCAGTGCTGATCGTGCCACCGGCACGGCGCGCTTCACCTTGGAAGGCGATAGGGAGCCGTCCGTGGTGACGCTCGATCTCGTCAAGACGCCGGCCGGCTGGCGCATCGCAGAAATTCGTTGGTCCTGGCGCAAGGACTCGCTCGTCGCCGCGCTGAGCAAGAAGGACTGAGCGGGCATGGCCCATCCAGCGCGCGGCCTGTCCGGTGGCGCAAACTTGTCCGCGCGCACCCTCGGCGTGCTAAGGTCTCATCGTGGATGGTCTCTCGTCCCGAGGAATCCCGGTATGCGCCATTTCCGCTTGATGTCCGTTGTCGCCTTTGCGCTCGCCGCCGCACTTTGCGCGCCGGCAAGCCGCGCCCAGGATCCCGGAGCGCAGGCTTTTCTGCAAAGCGTCTACGCGCCCTACGAGAAGCCGAACAAGTCGACCGACACCAGCTCGGCCGCGAAGGCGGCGCGTTATTTCACGCCGGCGGTCACCAAGCTGATCGCCAAGGACATGGCCGAGTCGAGGAAGCGCAACGAGGTCGGCCGCCTCGACTTCGATCCCTTCACCGGGGGGCAGGACTGGGAGGCGACCAAGATCGAGCTCAAGGTCGCGCCCGGCGCGAGCGCCGATCGTGCCACCGGCACGGCGCGCTTCACCGCGGTGGGCGACAAGGAGCCCACCGTGGTGACGCTCGATCTCGTCAAGACGCCGGCCGGCTGGCGCATCGCCGACATTCACTGGTCCGGGCAGAAGGACTCGCTCGTCGCCGTGCTGAGCAAGAAGGATTGAGCCATCGCAACGTGCTTCGCGCTCGCCGGCGCTGTCGAGGGCGGTGCTCGGTCGACGCTGGCAGCCACATCGCCGGGCGCAAGCTGCAGGCCCGCTGGCGCCGGCACGCCGGGCGGTCCGGTCGAAAGTTGCAGCCGAACGGGCTGGCGGTCGCAAGCCGTTCGCACTCGTGACGCTCCTGTGACGGCGCCGACGAAAATTTCGAAAAAAATACAATCGAAAAAATACAATCGATCTGCAATGAAAAAATGCCGCCAATTACAATGCAAGGTCTTGCGCCAATTTGGGAAAACCGCTGACGCAAAAACAATGGCGATCAATGGAAAATACAATGAAAAAGAACAATGGAGGCGGTCAAAAATCCGGCCGAACGCTTGCGGCCAGTTGCTGCGAGGCGGCGAGATGGCGGTGGCTGCAGTTGAAACACAAGATGCGCCCGCAACGGTAGGGCTGCGGACGCGAATGCCATTCTGCACTTACTGCCATGCACCACCTCCCGGCGGGAACGCAAGCGCAATCCAATCTGTCCCCGCTATTCAGGTTTTTGCCCATCGTGGCCGGCAGGGCGCGCGACAGGATCGAGCCCGGCTTACCACTTCCTCGGACTATTCCGGCGCGGCCGGATGCGCCCCAGTGGGGTTCAATTGGGCACCATCCCGAGCGACTTCACCAGCGGGCCGACGATCTCGATTTCGGTCTTCATGAGCTGTTGGAGCTCCGCCGGCGTCGTGATCTTGGTGAGAACGCCGTTCTTCTGCAGTTGCGCTGCGAGCTGCGGTTCTCGCGACGCCTTGATGAACTCGCTGTTCAGGCGATCGACGATCGCCTCAGGCGTGCCGGCCGGCGCCGCGACCGCATACCAGCCGCTCGTCTTCCGGCTGAGCTGACCGATTTCGACCATGGTCGGCACGTCCGGCATGCCGCTCCACCGTGTCGCCCCGTCCTGGGCCAGGATCTTGAACTTGTGCACGAACGGCTGCGACGCGATGTAGGAGACCATCGCCATGTCGATGCGTGACGTCACCAGATCGGACATCAACGGGGCCGAGCCGCGGTATTGCACCATCGTGATCGGCAGCGCGTTGTCGAGCGCCAGGATCACGCTGTTGAAGTGAGCGGGCGAGCCGAACCCGGCCGCGCCGACCCGAAGGCCATTCGGGCTTCGTTTCCAACGATCGATGAGCTCCGCAATGGTGTTGGCAGGACTGTCAGGCGGCACCACGATGAAGTTCAAGAGATCGAACAGCGTCGCGATCGGCGCGAAATCCCTCACCGGATCGTAGGCGACCTTCTGCAGGATCGGCAGGGCGGCAATCTGTGTGCCCGAATAGACCAGGAGGGTGCGCCCATCCCGGGGTGAGCTTTTCACAGTCATCGCTGCGGCCGCGCCCCCGGCCCCGGCGCGGTTCTCGACCACCACGGTGCGACCGAGATTGCGGCTGAGCACATCGGCATAGAGGCGCGCCGTCACGTCGACGATGCCGCCGGGCGCGTTGCCCACTACCAGGGTGATCACGCCATTCGGCAGGTCCTGCGCCGACACCCGCGAATGAAGGGAAAGCGCGATCGCGAGCGCAATCAGGGGGCGCAGGGCGAAGAGCGGCATCAAGTCCTCCTGTCGGCAAATCGAGCTCAGCTCTTCGCCCGCAATCCCATCCTGGCCAGACGCGGCAGCACCTCGGCGCAGAAATACGGCACGTCCTCGAGGTAGTTCACGAACGACACCGCGAGCCCGCGAAACCCGGCGCGGCTGTGGTTGGCAAACTCGGCCGCAATGTCATCGGGCGAGCCGACGAAGGGATAGCCGCCGATCCCGCTCGATGCCTGCAGCATGCGCTTGGCCTTGAACTCGTCTGCGCCCGTGTTCTGCGGCGTGATGTTCTTGAGCGCCATCATCTTCTCGATCGCGCTCCAGTCCGCGCATTCGACATTGGCGTAGCGGTGATACTCCTGCGCCTCGCGCCGGGTCGGCCGGCAGATCACCTGGCCCTGGGTGTAGACCTCGATCTCGCGCCCATACGCGCGCCCATTGGCCTTGATGTCGCTGACCATCTTCACGATGCGATCGAAAATCTGCTGCTCGTCCACGGCTTGCGTGGTACCGGCGGCGGCAAGGCGCGCGCCGCCCGTGGAGGTGAAGAAGGCGTCGCAGTTGCGCATCGCGAACGCCTGTCCCGCACCGGACGAGCCGGCGTTCATGATGATCGGGCGCGTCCCCCCGATCGGTCCGGGCTTCGCGCGCACGCCCCTGAGCTTGAAGTAGCGCCCGTCGAAGTCGAACTCCTGTGCCGACCACGCGCGCTTGATCACGTCGAGCCATTCCTGCGCAAACTCGTAGCGCTCGTCGTGCTCGCGCTGCTGCACGCCGAACATCTGGAATTCGCCTTCGTTCCAGCCCGCCACCAGGTTGAGACCGAAGCGGCCGTTGCCGATGTGATCGGCCGTGACCATCTGCTTGGCTGCGATGAGAGGGTGAAACAGCGGCGCGTGCACGGTGCCGAAGATCGTGATCCGTCGGGTGGCGGCGAGCAGGCCGCAGGCCCAGGTCACCGTCTCGAGCGAGGTGCCGTGGAAGTCGCTGTCGCCCCCATACCCCTTCCACCGCCCGATGGGGAGAAGAAAGTCGATGCCTGCCTCGTCGGCGATGCGCGCCATCGCGAGACAGTCCGGCCAAGTCGCGAGCCAGCGCTCCGGCACCAGGGTTGCGGTGCGCGCGGACGAGCAGTTCGCGCCGAACAGGCCGATCTTCAGGGCATTCTCGTTGTACATATCGACGCGCTGGGACATCGACCCAGGCAGGGAAACAGGCTCGACCGAAGCCGCAACGTTGGCGTCCTGCATGGCGTCACTCACTGCCGCACTCCCTGTCGTCTCGTTCTTCCCGATCCTGTCCCAAGGCTCGGTCGCTTGTCCATGATTGCGGGAGAGCGCGGCGGCCGATCCGATCACGACAGGCACCGCTCGCGGGCCCTGGTGTTCTTCGCTGGCAGTCGTCCAGCGAATAGCGTCGCATCGGGCGCACGACCGTTGAATTTGGCCGCTCTCGCGTCAGGCCGGTTTGATTGCAACGAGTCTGGCGCCGCCCATGACCTTCCGTTGCACCAGACTGACGAACAGCACATAGGATTTGTAAAAGTCGTCGTGGCCAGCCGGTGCGCCGGCTTGCTCGGCTTCGCGGCGCAGCTTCTGGTACATGCGCAGTCGGTCGGCGAGAATGGTGCCCCATCCGTCCGTCTGGTCTTCGATCGATTCGATTTCAAAGCCGGCATCGCGCAGCAGCTCGGCGTGTCGCTCGATATCGATCAGGGTTGCGGCCGCCATGCCATCCCACAGAAGCTGCTCGTCCGCGGCTGACAACGGCTCATGCGCAATCCAGTCGGTGAAAGCGATGCGTCCACCCGGCCGCAGCACCCGATGCGCCTCGCTCATGGCACGCGCGAGCTCTGGTACATGGAACAACGCTTCCTGGCTTACGACGGCGTCTTGACTGGCGTCGGGCAGCGGTAAGGCGGTTACATCGCCTTGGATGACATGAACCTGACGGCTCAGTCCAACGCGCCGTGTCAGCTCCGCAGCGCCTGCAACGCGCGCAGGCGTCAGCTCGACGCCGGTGACAAGTGCGCCATAGCGATGCGCCAAGTAGCGGGCCGGGCCGCCGAGCCCGGCGCACAAGTCGACCACCCTGCTGCCGGCGTCGATATGCGCGCACTTCGCCAGTGCATCATTGGCGCCCGTGCCGCCATAATGATCCTGATCGTGCGGGAACAGCTCCTCCGGACGCAATCCGTCAAGCGTGCCGCGCGCCGCCTCCAGCTTGGCGAGAATGATCTGGGCCGATATCGGATGATGCTCGTAAAAATCAGCGGCCGTGCGGATTTGTGAGGCCATGATGATGTCCTCTGGTGCGGATGTCCGCGGCGAATGGCGATATCTCGACCTATTTGGTCACGCGAGCGCCAGTAAGGCGAATGTCGTGCAAAAGCCTTTTTTGCAATCGCCCGCTCATGTCATTCCTGGGCTGCCATGCCGAGCAGACATAGCGCGAGGGCTACTTGCAGTCCGCCTGCAGGTAGTGCCGTTGCATCCAGCCGGTCGATGCCTGGTAGGTCATGTTGCACCAGTTGCTCAGGCAGCGATTGGGAACGAGCCCGCGCGTGCCCGCCGGCAGCGCGATCACCTTCTGCGCGCCTTCATCAGGGCTTGCGTACATCCAGGCATCCTGGGTGACGTGGGAAGGGCAGTCGGCGGCGTTGCTCGCGGGCGCGGGAGGAGGATTGGACGGAGCCGGTGTCGGAGCAGGTGTGGGCGCCGGTGGGTTCGACGGCGGCGCCGCCTTGGGCTTCCAGTTACTGATGATCAGCACGGCGCCGTTCTCACCGAACTGCTGACCGTTGGAGACGTAGAGGTCGTCGCCCAGGATCATGACCGAGCGCGGTCCGAGCGGCTGGGTGGTCAGGTTGATGGTCCGCAGCGGCTGCAGCGTTCCGGCGGCGAAGACGTAGATCCGTCCCTTCTCGCTGACGGCGACGACGGTGTCTTGATCGTCCGTCATGAAGGCGATGTTCTGGTCGACCACTTGGCGGTGGGTCTCGCGCATCGTAGCGGGGTCGACCGACACGATGACGCCCTGGTTGTTGTTTTCGCCCAGCCGGCCGCCGACATAGAGCACGTGCTCGCTGCCGGTCAGCGCCCACGCCGAAACCCCGGGCAGATCGAGCTTGCGGACCGCCATCGAGCCCGGCTCGATGACGCTGAGCGCCTGGCCGCGCGCATGCGCGACCCACACCTTGCCGCTGTTGTAGAAGATCGCCTGCGACATCTCGCCGAGCATGCCCGTCGACGACCGCGCGCCTGATTTCGGATCGACCCGGATCACGCGGCCGGTGTTCGAGGAGCAGTCGGGCCAGGTCAGGACGAACAGGGGCGGGGTGTCGCCCGTCGTCATCCCGTTGGGGCAGCCTTCGAGGTTGGCGATCGCCCGGCCCTTGGTGTCGCGGGGGAATTGCTGCCAGATGCGCTTGTCGGTCTGCACCAGCGTGTAGATCGCGCCGTCATTGTCGAACAGCATATCGACCGGGAGGCGGCCGACCTCGATGCGGCGGATGACCTTGTCGTCCTCGATCTGCGCGATCGTGCGTTGCCCGCTCTCCGCGACCCACAGGGAGCTGCCGGCGAACACCAGGCCCTCGGCCCATTTGCCCACCCGGATGGTGGTGCGCGGCGAAAGCGTGATCGTGTCGGCGGCGGCGAGCGTTGCGCACAGCGCAACGCCGAGGCCGGCGGCCACAGAGGCCAGAGTCGGTCGCGTCATGATCCCTCGAAAATCCCGGCAATGGTCCTGCCTGGCAGGCGCTATAGCAAGCTCGCTCGGCTCGGTCGAACGGGCGGGGGTGAGACTAACATCGCGGCCATCCTATACTTTGGAAAACTTTGCATGCATTTCGCTTGGCCTTGGGCCGACGAGGCCTTTCATCAATGCGAGTGGCTAAATCGGGTGAACGCCGGTATCGCGACCCAATTGGCGAAGCGATCAACGCAAGCTTGTGACCAAAGCTTGCCGCAGAAGCAAAGCGAGCCCCGACACCAAAATCAGCTACATCCGCAGACCTTTGTATCCGGAACATCGCTCGACGTGACGGTAGCCGACGGAACGGCCGCAATGCCGCTCGCGACTGCGTCACCGGCGAGTGAAAGCCGCCGTCAGGCGGCAGCTTTCGCCCCGACCACGCCCGCGCCGGCCCGCGCGATCATCGCGGCCGCGTTACGATGGAGAATCGCCTCGCGCGCCTCTGCGCCGATCTCGGCCTCCTCCAGCGCCTTGCGCGTCCAGTCCACGCCGAACGCGCTGCCGTCCGTGCCGCACACGATGCGCTCGGCACCGTAGAGCCGCACCGCCGCCTCGATCGCGCGTGGGCCGAAGGAATTGCAGTCGACATACACCGTGGCGGCCCGGCGAAACCGGGCGGACGGCAACTCCTCATCGGGCGTGTCGAGCAGGGAGCGATGATCCATCCGCTCGACCTCGTACGGGATGTTGCCGCCCAGATTGTGCACCACGACGGTCGCGTCGGGGTAATCCGCCAGAAGGTCGGTCAGGCACAGCGTCACCATCACGGACGACAAGCTTGCCTGCATGTCCAGCGTGCCGTTACGACGGCGGGCATTGTCGGTCGCGGCGGCGACTTTCGGAAACGCGTCGCCCGGCCGCGGCCCGTGATGAATGAACACGACCGCCTTGTGGCGGTTGGCCACCGCCAACAGCGGGCGCGCCGCCTCGGCGTCGTCCCGCGTCAGGAACAGGTTTCCCGGCACTTGCGCCCCGATCATCCCCGGCAGGCCCAACACGCGCTCGAATTCGGTCGCGGCCGCCGCCATGTCGGTCAACGGCAATGCGGCGAACGCGGCGAACCTGCCAGGATGCCGCGCACAGATCGCCGCCAGCCCATCGTTCACTTTCCGGCACAGCGGCGACGCCTCGTCGATCGGCTGTGCCTCGATCCAGCAGAATGAGCCCAGCAGCGACAGGACGCTGACCGAGACATCCTGACGGTCCATACGCGCCAATTCCGCCACGGCGTCATTGAACGCCTCGGCGAGTGGGGCATCGGCCATGCGTGGCGTCTTGAGCACCTCGAGACCGTCCGCTCCACGAACGATGCGCGGCTCGCGCGTGCGCGCCCGCAGGGCCTCGGCGACCTCGGCGGGTTTCCAATGCGCGTGCATGTCGATCATCATCGCGTGTGCTCCCTGGCGTCTTCGCTGGTTTGCTTGCGAGCTTACGCCCCGTGCCTGCCTGGAGGCAACGACGATGCGGCGACCTGACTGCGAACTTCGGCTTGCGGCACTATTGGCGACCCGGGAAGTTGCCTGCCGCATCCCGCAAAGCAGTCATTCATACAATCCGGACGCTGAACGGATCGTGATGCCGCTGATCAGGCAGGCTCATTTCTTCATGCACGCCTTCATGTCGGCTTCGGCAAGCCTTTCAAACCGTTTGCCGAGGTCCTCCAGCTTGTCCTTGCCGAACTTCTTCTCCAGCTCCATCAGCTCCTCGAACTTCGCGTTGGGATCGTTTGCGTTGTTGACGAACTGGATGATCATCACCAGCTCGTCCTCGTCGTATTCCGCCTGAAGCGGCGCGCCCGCACAGGCGCAATCGATCGGGATCTTCGCGCCGTACTGTCGGCAGACCATCTCGCCGTAGTCTGCGAGCGCTGCCGCGCCAGCCGGCAGCGCGACGAGCAGAGCCAGCGCCGCCCACATCGAGAATCGCATCCTCACCTCCACGAATCGGATCGGCTTGCCATCGATCTTATCGACAATCCTGTGCGCTGCACGAGCCGGCCGGGGTCACATCGTCCGCGGTCACCGCTGCGGCTGCCATACGCAGAGACATGATACCGATACTCCTCGACGCATAGCGGATGGCCTGCGACTCCGCTCCGCGTTCATTCGCGGCCGATTCAACGGAGGGCCGCCCGCAGACGAGATCAGGGCATCGAATAGAGGCAAAGTTGTCCATCAGGAGCCGGTGCGCGCCTGCTATCGTCCCGTCGCAGCTCGGGACGACGAGCGCGGCTGCGTGCCATTCCGGCGCGTGGCATCGATGCGCAGCTTGCCGCAGGAGACACTCAAATGAAGCCTGGCACCCATGCGACCGTGATCGCGGCGGCGATCATGTATTGCGACGATCGGCGGCGCCAACCAGGCCGAGGCCTGCGACCTCAAAACTGTATGGCCAAGTGCAAAGACGAGAGCAGGTCATCTCGTTCGCCCATTGCAAGTAGCCGAGTGCGGCACTTCCGGGCAAAGCGTTCGTGGGCGATAAAGGGAATCGGCAAGGCCAAAATCCTGTTCGCTTGTCTGTGCGCGTTGCTCGGCGGCTTGGCGTTGGCGCAGGCTGAGACGCGCGCGGAGAAACTTCGCTACATCAAGGATATCACCGGCGTCTCTTGCTCCGCCGAGGCGCTCGCGGTGCGCACGACGCCGAACGGACCTGTCGCGCGCGCCATTCCGAACGCGTCGGTGACGGTCCTGCGCGGCCAGGTCGATGACGCCGGGGAATCCTGGGTCTACGTGCGGGATGACCACACGCGCAAGGAGGCTGGCTGGGCGCGTCTGCTCGATTTGAGCTGCCTCTGAAAAATCCCGCGAGCACATCAGGATGTGGAGATCTCTCATGCTCTGTAAATTCGCCGCTGCGGTGCTGCTGTCGAGTCTGATCGCCTCGCCCGTGCATTCGCTCGTGATGCCGAGGCCCGGGACGCCCGCGCATGCCCGCAACGTGGTCCGCGTCGCTGAGTCGACCTGCTGGTACGTCGTGCTCTACTGCAAGCCGAGCAAGCGCACCGTTGAAAACTGGTCGAGCACGAATGGTGGCGAGGTGATCGACACCTCGAGCGACGAATTTCCCAATTTTTCGCGCGGCTATTTCTGTGCCGTCGTGGGCCCGCTGAAGAGCCGGGCGGCCGCACAAGCCGAGGCCAGGAGCTGGCAGGCCGGGGCAGCGCCGGATGCGTACGTCAAGGATCCGGGTTCGGGATGCTGAGGATCAGAGCAAACGAGAAGGAGTAGACGATGCGCATCCCGGGCATTCTCGCATCCTTGATCGCGGCGTCCTCCCTGGTCGGCATGCCGGCGGTGGCTTTCGACACCAGCAAGCTCGGCTATGGCAGCCTGTTTCTCGGCGACATCACCGACCTTGTCAATTCGTCGCCGAAGCTCAGGCAGGAAGTGGAAGCCGCGCTCAAGGCCGCCAACCGGAAGGCCGACGCGGAGCTGTGCGAGTCGCCGCGCTTTCCCGGGCCGTGGCACAATCTGCACGGCGAACACGTCGCACCCTTCGTATGCCAGATCGGCGGCAAATGGCTGAAGATCGACGCCAGCGTGCGCGTGACCGGCCCGAAGGGCGAGGTTTTCGAAACCGAGACCGCGCAGGCGATGAAGCGCGCCACCAAGATCAGCCAGACCAACGTGACCTGGGCATGGACGGCCGACGATCCGCGCAAGGCGCGCTGACGACTGGTGACGTTCTTCGAATCGTCATCACGCTATCTCATCCGTTTCAGCCGTTCCGAATCATTGCGCCCCGGCTCAGGTCCGGGGCGCCGAAGTGCCGAAGTTGCGTCGGTCGGACTGGATAAGTCCGCGGGCCAGCGCGCTGATGACGTATGGTGCGCAGCGACGACCGCAGGTCCGCGGGGACTTACCGGCGATACTGCGACGGCGGCTCAGGGGCGCGCATTTCCCGGTTGCATTGCTCCGCCCATTTGAGACATTGGGCCTTGAGCGCATTGAACTTCCGCCCCATGCCGGGATTATCTGGATCATTTTTTTCGTCGTAGGCCTGCGACGCGCACAACGCTGCCTTTTGACAGCTATTCTGGGCGTCATCCACGTTGGCAGCAGCATGTCCGGCGGTCGTGCCGAGCACCAGGTAGCCGGCAGCGAGCCCGGCACACATCGTCATTGCAATCAGTCTCATGTCATCCATCCATCGATTGGAGTCGATCATCGGCTCGCACGCTAGCACCGGTGCATTGAGTTTTTTGGACAACTTTGCGCATATTCGCGGCCAGCCATGATGACTGCGTCCACCGATCACAAGCGGAGATGCTCCGACCTCGTGCAATGAGTCGCTTTAACCCGAGAACAGAGGTGGCGACGAACATGCTCGGGCGTTCGCTTCGTTCGCGATGCGGAAGATACCTACCTGGCGCGACGACGCGAAGGGACGCGGCGCGCAGGCGACCGCTGCGATGCGTTTGATCGATCCGGCAACTTCCGATCGTAATTGCCCGCTCGCGGTGGCCTGGATAAAATAGACCAATCCGTATCGTGCCCGGGAGGGGCCTTGGAAAAAGACGAGCTCGAACGCCTCGTCGGCGGCCGATTGCGGCTCACCTTCGAGGATATCCTCGATCACCCGCGCCTGCCGGTGGCCCGCGGCGCGTATCTGAATGCCTTTCTAGACGTGTACGATGGGGACCCTTTCCTCGTTCGCCTGCTGCTCGAAGCTGGCCGTTTCCTGGTCTTCCACAGTGCGGCTGTGCTCGACGCGGCGCAGGATCCCTCTCGGCGCGAGACATGGTTCACTGTCTCGGCGCTGAAGGAAGTGCTTGCAACGTTCGGGTTCGCCAGTGGTCGGCATGTGGATCACCTGGTGCGCCGGCTGTGTGACGTCGGTTTTCTCGAGAAGCTTCAAGCACCCACGGATCGTCGCGTGACGCTTCTCTCGGCCAAGGAACAGCTTTGGGCCCATCATTCCAAGTGGCTCGCGGCGCAATTTGCGCCGCTGGCAATGCTTTTTCCGCACCACGATTACGGGCCGGTGCTGTCGCACGATCGCGCCTTCACGGCGCTCTATTGCAGAAGCTGTCCTGCGTTCATCCCCGTCAGTGCGCGCCTGATGATGACGCTTCCGGATACGATGCTGTTCTTCAACCATTCCGCCGGGCCGCTGATCCAGAACGCCGTCCTCAAAGCCGCCATGGACTCGGGAAATCCTCATGCCGCCGTCCCCTTCATCGACGCGACGGCTCGTTTCGGCGTGTCGGCCAGCCATGTGCGCCGGCTGATGAAGTCGGCACAATCGGCCGGTCTTGTCCGCCTCGTCGGCCGCGGCGGCCGCCAAATCGAAATCCTGCCTCGCTTCTGGACGAGCTTCGATCGCGGTCTGGCGGTCGGCATGTATTTGCAGGACGCCGTCCACCTGGTTGCCATGCGCGAGCGGGCAAAAGGCCAAGGCAATCGTGGCGCGCCGCCCGTTCCTCTGTCTGCAACCGCATGATCGAGCTCCCCACCTCGCGCCGTACCACGGCCCGCGTCGCTGCGGTTCGCCAAGTTTGCGCATAAATTTTCGTCCGAGCCATACAAGGGGCCTGAACGATCTTCGCAGGCCCCAGCGCCGTTGCGGCAGCGACCGCAACCGGCACCCGGGTCCCGCCCGCAAAATTTGCGCCACATGCCAGCCGCGCCAACGGGACATGCCTGCGCGGATCAGGACGACTTTGCCTGTATCGTTCACCGAATGTGCTGCATTTGAGCCGGCGATTCGATCGGGAGCGATCAAGGAAGATGCGCAAGTCGAGCGCTTGATCGGGTGGGACCCAGACAAGTGTCAGCGCGGGCACCTTGCTCGGTCAGAGGACGAGTGCGCCGAAAACGACACTTTCGCGAATAATTCAGGGATCTTATCATGCGCCGCATCGTTGGGCGTCGGCGGGGGGGCCGTGGGGCGGTCCGATCATACGTGGCGCCGTGTGGGTCGGCGCGCGGTTTGCATCGTTTGCACGACCGCTATTGCGGTTGCCGTCTTGGCGATGGCGGCGCAGCGCGTGTCCGCGCAGGCCCCGCCGCCAAAATCGTCGAGCGCGGGTGCGACGATCCTGCCGGTGATCACAGTGCGCGCCCCCAAGGCGAGACAGCGGCTGGCGCCCGATCCGAAATCTAAGCCGAAGCCGACCCGGCCGGCCGCCGTCGCCGTCCCGCCCGCCCCGGTGCCGCTGCCCGCCGGCGTGGTCCTCGACGGCGGCCCGCCGCCGACGCAGACCACGGCCGGGCCGGTTTCCGGCTATCGCGCGCTCACCTCGGTCTCGGCCACCAAGACTGGCACGCCGATCGAGCAGATCCCGCAGGCCGTCGCGGTCGTTCCGCGCGCCGTCATCGACGATCAGCAGCCGGTCACCCAGGCGGACGCGTTCCACAACGTCTCCGGCGTGAGCGCGATGCCGAGCAACGAGTCCCTCGGCTACTATTACAAGGTGCGCGGCTTTCCGGCCGACCGCTATGTCGACGGGCTGCCCAACTATTTCGATGGCGGCGATTTCATCTCGCTCGTCAACACCGAGCGCATCGAGGTGCTCAAAGGTCCGGCCGGTCTGCTCTATCAGGGCGGCTTCGGACCGGTCGGCGGCATCATCAACGCAGTGTCGAAGCTGCCGACCGCGACGCCGTCGGCAGAGGCCGGCCTCAAGGCGGGCGGCTTCGGGCTGTGGAATCCCTGGTTCGACGTCAACGGCCCGCTCAACGCCGCCGGCACCGTGATGTTTCGCATGACCGGCGAGTTCGCCGGCGCGCGCGACTTCACCGAGGTGATCACGCATCAGCGCTGGTCGCTCAATCCGACGCTGCGGATCGACGACCACGACGGCACCGTGCTGACGATCCAGGGACGGTTCTCGGCCCAGACGATGCAGAACTACTCCGGCCTGCCCGGGGCCGGAACGGTCGATCGCTCGCTCTTCACCATTCGGCCCGATCTCTTTCCCGGCAATCCGGACCTGCCCAAGACCACCTCGACCTATGATGGCCTGACCGTCGGCCTCGAGCACGAGATCAGCGACATCTGGTCGATGAGCGCCGCGACCCGCATCAGCCACATGACGCTGAACGAATACGGCCAGTTCGCCTCGTCGTTCAACCCGGCGCTATCGCCGACGCCCGTGTTCGGATCGACCTTCGCGTATTTCGATTCTCATTTCCCCATGGATGTGCGCGAGCTCTCGTCCAACGTGAATTTCGTCGCCAAGTCGGTCATCGGCGCGACACAGAACACGCTACTGCTCGGCGCCGACTATGACGGCGCTGCGCTGAAGACGAGCTTCGAGGAGGGCTTCGCCGGGCTGGTCGATCTCACCAATCCGGTATTTCCCGCGTACGTGCTGCCGACCACGCGCGCGTTCGACAACGACAACTTCCAGCAGAACAGTGGGCTCACCGCGCAGCTGCAATCGACCATCGGCGAGCGGCTGCACCTCCTCGCCGGCGTGCGCTTGGCGCATGTGCAGATGCATTCGAAGGACGCGGTCGCGCAGACCGATTTCGTCAGCGATGCGTGGAAGCCGGTGCCGCGCGCCGGCGCCGTCTACGATGTCGCGCGCGGCGTCTCGGTATTCGCCGACTACAGCCAGAGCTTCCGCGGCGTCCCATTCTTCAATGCCGGCACCGCGCCGAAACCGGAGGAGGCCGAGCAGAGCGAAGCCGGCCTGAAGCTGGCGCTGCCGTCCGGGTTTGCGGCGACGCTCGCCTGGTTCACCAGCACGCGGCGCAATGTCGTCGACATCCTGCCCGGAGCTCCGTTCACGGCGCTGCAGATCGGCGCACAGCGCTCGCGTGGTTTCGACCTGGATCTCACGTGGCAGCCGCTCCCGGGGCTGTCGATCCTGGCGAGCTACGCCCACATCGACGCCTATGTGCTGCAAGACCAGCTTTATCCCGCCGGCAACCGCCTCGACGAGGTGCCGGCCGACTCCGGGCGGTTATGGGCGAACTACAAATTCCAATCGGCGTCGCTGCGCAATTTCTCGATCGGCGCCGGCCTCTATGCCGCTTCGCGCCAGGCGACCGCGCTCGACAATCTCTATTTCACCCCGGCCTTCGTCACCTTCGACGCCAAGATCGCCTACGAGAAGGATCACTGGAGCATCGCGCTGATCGGCAAGAACCTCGCCGACAGGCGTTATTTCCAGCCATTCCCGGAGGGGCTCGGCGTGGTCGCGCCCGGCGAGCCGCTGACGGTCTACCTCGTCGCGACGGTCAAGTATTAGCGTCGGCTTGTCCTACAAGACGCTCGCGTCGGAATTTTCCTGGTCGATCTTCCTGCGAAGATCCTGCAGGTCCATCGTGCAGAGCGTGTGCTCGTGGGTGCCCCGCTTCATTCCCCATTTCTCGCAATAAGAGGTGTTCGCGGCTGCCTGATCCAAGGCGCGGGCGCTCTCGGCCTGCCTGACCGCCGCCGGCATCGTCGGCGCGACGAAGATGACGAAATAGATCACGAATGCGACCAGTACGGCCCAAAGAGCGTATTCGACGCTGTCATAGACCATTCTGACGGCAGTCATTGCCGTCGATGATTTAATCGGCATGGAGCACCTTTCATTTGCGGCGATAAATCGAAGGCCCGCGTCATTGGCCGTCACTTCGAAGCAACGAGCTTCAGTTGATGCATACTATCAGTTGATCACCGCAGGATTTGAACAACTTTGCGCATATCGGCGATGCGGCATCGGAAAAATATGCGCAAAGTTGTCCAAACGGCGCACGGAAGACGGTGGTAGCGTGCGCGAGAACAGCTGTCGTTCGTCTTCTTGAAAAAAAATCCGGGGGACATCGCGTGGGTTCAATCATTCTTCCGACACGGGTCGACCGGTATGCCGGCAAGACGCATGCCGCCAAGGCGATTGCGGTGCTCCTTGCCGTCGCGGCTGTGCTGCCCTTGGCGCCACGCCCGTCGGTCGCTGCCCCGACGCCGAGCTTCGCGTGCTCCGGCACGCTTTCGCCCGACCAGGCGGCGATTTGCTCCGATCTGGAGCTCGCCAATCTCGACCTCGCGCTCGACGCCCAGTACCGGCGGCTCCTCTCCGAGCTCGCCCCCGCACAGCAGCAGGAATGGCAGGCCAGCGAGGCGGACTGGATGAAGCATCGTGGCGAGTGCGGCGACGACAAGGTCTGCCTGCGCAAGACCTACCTGGATCGGATCGACGTCATCAATCGCAAGCTCGAGGAGGCGAAGGCCGGGCCGTCGGCCCCTGCGGTCGCGCCTCCGGCGTTACCTGCACCCGCCCGTCCTGCCGCCGCCGCGCTGCACGAGATCGGGCAGTCGTGCACCAAGGGCTCGCAGTGCCGCACCGGATTTTGCGAGTATCACGGCAGCAAGGGGTATGTGTGCGCCGTCAAGACCGCGGCGCCCGCCGCGCCGAGGCTGCGCGAGATCGGACAGTCGTGCTCGAAGGGCTCGCAATGCGGCACTGGATATTGCGAATATCACGGCAGCAAAGGATACGTGTGCGCCGTCAAGACGGCGCAGACGCCTAACGCCCCCGCCTCGCATGCCGGGCTGCGCGACATCGGCCAGTCGTGCACGAGCGGCTCTCAATGCCGGTCGCAATTTTGCGAGCCTCACGGCAGCAAAGGAAGCGTCTGCGCGGCCGGGAATTTCCCGACGATATTCTCGCATTGAAGAGAGCACTTCCGATTCCGTGGGAACGGAACGCGCGCCGACTAATGCGTGACGCACACATTATTGCGATCGCACATTCCGGTGCAGCATTGCACGCCGCTCTGGCATGAGCGGCCGGCCTCGCGGCACCGTTCCGCCGCGGCGGGCTTGACGGCGCAGACGGTTCCTTTGCTGCCGTGATATTCGCAAAATCCGGTGCCGCATTGCAGGTTGTCGGTACATGATTGGCCGATCTCGCGAAGCTTGGGGGCGGCGGGGCGCGGCGGCGGAGATGCCTCCATGACTGCACAGACATACCCTTTGCTGCCGTGATATTCGCAAAATCCGGTGCCGCATTGCAGGTTGTCGCTACATGATTGGCCGATCTCGCGCAGCGACGGGGCGGCGGGGCGCGGCGGCGGCGAGGCTTCCACGACCGCGCATACATAACCCTTGCTGCCGTGATATTCGCAATTGCCGCTACGGCATTGCGAATCCTTCGCGCATGATTGGCCGGTGTCGAGCAGCCTCGCGACGGCGGGAGGCGGGGGCGGCGGCGGCGTTGCGTCGGCGCCCGGCCCGGTCGGTCGGCCGCGGATATAGCTTTCCATGCCTTTCCATGGGTCGAGCCGCGCGCTGTCGCGCGCCTGGCAATCCTTGCGGCCGGTGTTGCAGTTCACGGCGACGCAGCCGGGCACGCCCGCGCACAGCTCGAGCGCGTCGTCCCGGGCGAAGCTGCATTGGTTGGGCACCGCCTGGGTGTCGCAGTGCGGGCCCGTGCGCAGACAGCCGGACGGCGGGCAGTTGACGGCGAGATCCGCGTAATGGGTCCACATCACGTAGCTCATGAAGCCCGACATCGGGGTGAGCTCGGCCGTGTCGCGCGCCTGGCAATCGCTGCGACCGGGATTGCAGGTGACCGCGACGCAGGTCGGGTGGCCGGCGCATAGCGCGAGCGCCTTGTCCTTCGGAAAGCTGCATTGCCCCGGCACCGCCCGGGTGTCGCATCCCGGCCCGCTGGCGATGCAGCCGGACGGGCCGCAATTGACGCCCAGATTTGCGTGGTTGCTCCACGCAATGTCGCTGCCTTGCGCCCGCGCGGGCGCCGGCAGGTGGAACGCAAGCCCAGTGAGCAATGCGAGCGCGATGAATGCTCTTGCGGTTCGATGTGACGTCATATGCAGCCTCGAGCGTAGCCCTGCGACGCATCCTATCGCGAGCCTCGCGCGGCCAGTCTGAACAACTTTGCGCATATTCCCGATTGCGTGGGTGTCACCGATACGTGGAAACGGGTATCGCGACCCCGGCGCCGCCCGCGATCCTGCGCCTTGGTGTTGGTCGGTTGGAGTTGGAGCTTCAGCGGCGTCCCGTTCGCCGACGCCCGCACCGCGCCCAAGCGGGCGGGATGGCAATCGACGAGAATTCCCCTTTTGTTTCTCGCCGATCGAACATCTCAAGAACAATAGGCGCAAAGTTTTCCAAATCCAGGGAATGATTTCCAGCGGACGGGGGCGGGGCCGGCAAGTGGGCCGACTTCTGCTGGCGCACCGGCCGAGCCTACGATGGCCTGCGGCTGGAAGGGCGCCGCTTCAGATCGCAGTAGAAGCAAAGCTCTCTCAGCGAAGATCGTGTTCTTCTGCGGTATTCAAAAGTATTCGCGCAAGTGGTGACAAATGACCAAAGGTGCCGGCGCTGGTCGTCGCACGTCGATGAAATCGGCCGATATTTCGCGTGGCGGAACCGCAAATGCCCCGACATGGACTCGCCCGCGGCCATTCTTTGCCGCAATTGCTTTGTTCTGTGGGAAGCGCAAATCGGGGGACGCGTCGCCGCTGGGGAAGTTCAGTCGCGGTCGGCGCTCCAGATCGAAACCAGGGTTTTGGAATGAAGCTGCTAACGGTCCCCGTGGGGATCGCGGCGCTGCTCATGGTGCTTGCCGTCGGTCTGGCGGCGGGGCTGTGGGGGAGGGGTTATCCGGCGACGGATCGTGCCCTGACGCAGGCCGTGAGCCCGATGGCCGTCCCGACGCCGCGCAGCGACTCGCTGCGGCGTGCGGCCAATGCGACCCCGACGGCACGCAGCGACTCGCTGCGGCGCGAGGGCGACACGACAAACTTCATGCAGCGCTTCGTCGGCGTCGTCGACTTCGCGCGATCGGACGATTCAGTCAGCCACCAAGTGACGGCGTACGCCGCCGACGCGCCGACATCGCCGCGGCCTGCGGTCCCGACGCGCGGCATCGTGCCGACGCACATCGCCGCCGTGTCAGCGCCCACAACGGCGCCCGCCCGTGCGGTCACGCACACCATGCAGCTGGCAAGTCTCGAGCCCACTCCGCAAGACTCGCCCTCGCAGCGCGCGCTCGCGCAACCCTCGCCCCCGGTCGTCGATAGGGACGCCCACGCGGCTGTCTACGACATCTCGGCGCATACGGTGTACCTGCCCGATGGGCGCAAGCTCGAGGCGCATTCCGGCATCGGCCATCGGATCGATAATCCACGCTATGTCGAGGAGAAGAACCGCGGGCCGACGCCGCCCAACGTTTACGAGCTGTCCCTGCGCGAGCACATCTTTCACGGCGTGCGTGCCCTGCGGCTGACCCCGATCGGCGACGGCAGGATGTACGGCCGCGACGGCATCCTGGCGCATTCCTACATGCTCGGCCCCAACGGCCAGTCGAACGGGTGCGTGGCGGTGCGCAATTATCCGGCGCTCCTGCAGGCCTTCATGAGCGGCGAGGTGCAGCGCCTCATCGTCGTCGACCACCTCAAGACCAGCAATCCGCGGGTCGCTTCGCTCCAATAATCGGATCGGCGCGTCGGCGGTCCGGCCCGCTTGTCCGCCGCCGGCGGGCTGGCTACCCATGCTTTCGATTCGCGGCGCGACCGCGCGAAGGCAGACGAAGCCAAGCGAAAGCCAGGTGGAGGCCAAGGGGCACGCAATGGGTGAACCGATACGCAAGGCCGCGTTGGTCACCGGCGCCGCGCGCGGCATCGGCCTCGCGACCGCCAAGCGCTTTCTCGCCGACGGCTGGCGCGTCGCCTTGCTCGATATCGACGGCGAAACGCTCGCGCGCACCCACGCGGCACTGCCGGCCGACGCGGCGATCGCGATCCATTGCGACGTCGCCGATCGGGCGGGCGTCGCGGCGGCGGTCGCGACCGTGGCCAGGCAGTTCGGCCGCCTCGATGCGCTCGTCAACAATGCCGGCGTCGCGGTCTTCAAGCCGATCCTCGACGTGACCTATGAGGACTGGTCGCGCGTGCTCGCCGTCAATCTCACCGGTCCATTCTTGTGCGCGCAGGCCGCGGCGCCGCTGATGCGCGACGGCGGCGGCGGCGCGATCGTCAACATCACATCGATATCGGGCTTGCGCGCCTCGACCCTGCGCACCGCCTACGGCACCAGCAAGGCCGGCCTCGCCCATCTCACCCAGCAGCAGGCACTCGAGCTTGCTTCCCTCGGCATCCGCGTCAATGCGGTCGCGCCGGGGCCGGTCGACACCGCCATGGCCAAGGCGGTGCACACACCGGATATTCGCGCCGCCTACCACGACGCCATCCCGCTCAACCGCTACGGCCTCGAAAGCGAGCTCGCCGAGATGATCTTCTTTCTGTGCAGCGAACGCGCGAGCTATGTCACCGGCCAGACCATCGCGGTCGACGGCGGGTTCGAGGCGACCGGCATCGGCCTGCCGGCACTGCGCGCGAGCGGTCGCAACGGGTGAATGTTGGGCCGTGCGCGGCACGTAAACGCATTGACGGCGAGTTGCCGGCGGACGGGTCTTCGTCATATTCATACGGGTCCGCCGCGCCCCTCCGACACATAAGGGTTCGACGCCATGCTGTCCCATGAACTGCTTCCAGCCGCCCTCGTGGCGTCGGCGCTCGCGCCCTCCGTGCTGCTCTTGTGGCTCGTCGTCATCGCCGACAGCCGTCCGGAGCCGCCGCGGGTCGTGCTGGCCTCCGTGTTCTTCGGGGTCTTGAGCGCCGTCGTGGCGGCGCTCCTCGAATTGAGCCTGCAGAAGCTCATTCCGCTGGCCTCCGGCACCTGGGTTGCGGCGTATCAGAACGCGTTCCTGTTCGCGGCGATCCCCGAGGAGGTCCTGAAGGTCTCGATCATCGCGATCCTGGCGCTGCGGGCGCGCGACTTCGACGAGCCGATGGACGGCGTCGTCTACGGCGCCGCCGTCGGATTGGGCTTTGCGGCGCTGGAGAACGTCGGCTACCTCGCCGGCACCGGTCCGAACTGGGGCGGCCTCGCCATTATCCGCGGCGTGCTCAGCGTGCCGTTCCACGGCGCGCTCGGCGCGATCGCCGGCGCCTACATCGCGCGCGCCCGCTTCGGCGGTGCGCTCGGCGGCCACGCGCACAATCCGTCGTCGCGCAACCACCTGATGATCAAGGCATGGCTCATCCCGATGCTGCTGCACGGCCTGTTCGACGGCGCCCTGTTCGGCATCGCCAAGACGACGCCCGCCGCGCTCCAGACTCCATCAGGTGTGATGATGGTCGTGCTCGCAGCCATCAGTGCGCCCGTCGTCGGCTTCGGATCGATCATCTATGCGGCGGTGCTCGCGCGACGCGTCGCGCGGCATCAGAAGGCTTGGCTGCACGCCAAGCGCCTGCCAGTCGCCCATTGGCGCGACGTCTGGGCCGAATGCCTGATCGGCGTCGGCGCGAGCTTCGTCGCGCTCGCCTTGATCATTGCGGGAAGCGCCGGGACCCGCTTCATCGGCACCGGCTTTCTTGCGCTCACCGTCGGGATGGCGTGGCGCTCCGGACGTCATCTGAACTCGACCGCCAAGCGTCGGCACGGCGAGATCGTCGCCGCGCCGCTGCCACTTCCGCCCATACCGACCATTCCGCCACCGCCAGCGGCGTGAGCACCGACCATAGTCTTTGGGGGAGGAGAGCATATGTGCCTGAACCATTTGCGATCGTTTCCCTCATGCTCGGCACGGTCACGTTGGCGGCGCCGGCGCCCGCGGCGGCCGCCGCCGATCTCGGCCGATACGGCGGCACCTGGGCCTACTCGGCCGCCCACTGCCGGGACTACCTGCGTGATCGGATCGCCAACGAGGCGCGCATGCGCGGCGCGGGCCTGATGATCATCCGCCCTACCGAGATCGAATGGATCACGCCGGCGACGTGCGAGGTCTCGAACCTGCACGCTTCCGGCACGACATGGACGATGCAAGGCAAATGCGAGATCAAGGGCCGCGATTTCACTGCCGCCATCACGCTGAAAGCGACGGACACGCGCCACATCAGCCTCGGCACCCGAGCGGCCGAATTCGGCAACGAGACCCACGGCTACGTGCGCTGCAGCACGGCGGCCGCGTGGCGGCCGAATTGAGTCGGTTTGCTTCGACGACACGCTGACCAGCGGGATGGCGGCCGTGCGCGTGGAACTCGCGCCGTTCCCGTGGGGTTCTATCTCCAGCACGAGGTTGCCCCGATGCATCGCGCCGGGCGCTTGTGAGGATTCCCCATGCGCATCGAAGCTCTTTCCGGCTGGACCAGCGAGCAGAAGCATGTGGTCGCCGCGAGTTTTCTCGGCTGGACGCTCGATGCGTTCGACTATTTCCTCCTGGTGTTCGTGCTCAAGGACATCGCGGCGGAATTCAAGGTCGACGTCGCCGAGGTCACGTTCGCGCTCCTGCTCACCTTGGCGATGCGGCCGGTGGGCGCCTACCTGTTCGGACGCGCGGCCGACCGGTGGGGGCGCCGTCCCACCCTGATCGCCGATGTCCTGCTCTACTCCGCCCTCGAGTTCGTCTCCGGCTTTGCGCCGAGCTTGACGGCATTGCTCATCCTGCGCGCCCTCTACGGCGTCGCCATGGGCGGCGAATGGGGCGTCGGGGCGTCGCTCACCATGGAGTCGATCCCGCCGCGGTCGCGCGGCCTCGTCTCCGGTTTGCTGCAGTCGGGCTATCCGGCCGGCTACTTCCTCGCCTCGATCGTCTATGGCGTGCTGTTTCCCTATATCGGCTGGCGCGGCATGTTCATGGTCGGCGTCGTGCCGGCATTGCTGGTTCTGTATATCCGCCGCCACGTGCCGGAGTCGCCCGCGTGGCGCGCGACGGCGGCGCGCGGCGGCGCCGGCGGCGCGGGGAGCACGATGGCGGTGCTGCGCGGGCACTGGCGCCTCGCGATCTACGCGGTCGTGCTGATGACCGCCTTCAACTTCTTCAGTCACGGCACCCAGGATCTCTATCCGACCTTTCTCCAGGTGCAGCACAAGCTCTCCGTCCACGCGACCAGCGTGATCGCGATCATCTACAATATCGGCGCCATCATCGGCGGCATCTGGTTCGGTGCGATGTCCGAGCGTTTCGGGCGCCGCCGCATCATCGTGATCGCGGCGGTGCTCGCGCTCCCGGTGCTGCCGCTGTGGGCTTTTTCGACCAGCGTCATCTGGCTTGCGGTCGGCGCCTTCCTGATGCAGATCTGCGTGCAGGGCGCCTGGGGGGTGATCCCGGTCCATTTGAACGAGCTTTCGCCCGACGCGGCGCGCGGCACGTTCCCGGGCTTCACCTATCAGCTCGGCAACCTGATCGCCTCGGTCAACGCGCCCCTGCAGGCCGGGATCGCGAGCCACTACGGCGGAAACTACGGCCTCGCGTTGGCAGTGGTCGCCGGCGTTGTCGCGATCGTGATCGCGATCCTCACGGCGCTCGGGACCGAAGCCAAGGGCGCGCAATTCGGCCGCGGCCCGATCGCCTTGCCGGCTGGTGCAAATCCGGCCTAGCGCATCTCCGGCGAGGTGGACGCCGGCTCGCCGACACAGGCGAGCGAAGCAACGCCGTTCCTCGAACGGCTATGAACATGCGCCATCGTGAGCCGCTATCGGCGGTTGTGGCGCGCGGGCGATACGTTGGCGGCGGAGTGAACGGTCGCTGAACACCGTCCTCCGCAGCCATTCAGTCGGGCCTCGCTAAAACCGCATCTGTCGGCAACGTCCCCTCCGCCGACTCCCCGCGACGGCGACCCCGCCATGACTCCCGAATGCTTTCCGGCCGAAATCGAGCGCCTCGTCGGCGCCACGCCGCGCGTCTCGTTTGCGGATATCGCCGAACATCCGCGCCTCGCCGACGCGCGCAAGATCTTTCTCGATCGCTTCGTCGACACCTACGACGACAACCCGCTGATGGTGCGGCTGCTCGTCGAGAGCGGGCGCTTCGCCGTCTTCCTGATGGCGATCGTGCTCGATGCCGCGCGGGATCCGGCGCGCCGCGATACCTGGCTGACCATCGGGCGGCTGCGGCGCGAGGTCGCCGCGTCCGGGCTCGCGAGCGAGCGCCACGTCGACGAGCTCGTCGGCCGCCTGTGCGAGGTCGGCCTGGTCGAGCTCGTTCCATGCCCTTACGACCGACGACTGCGGTTGGTACGCCCCACGCAAGCGGCGCATGCGCACGATCGCGCCTGGCTCGCCGCGCATTTTGCCCCGCTTGCGGTCTGCTATCCGCAGCACGACTATGCCGCGGCGCTGCGCCACGATCCGCAATTCCATCGACGCTTCCGTCGCGCCGGCGCGCCGCTGATGCGGCTCGGTGCGAAGCTGATGCGCGCGGTGCCCGACATGCATCTCTTCTTCGCGGCTGCGGGCGGATACATGGTGCTCGCCGCGCTGCTGCAGGCGGCGCTCGCGGCCGGCGACGGGCTGCATGCGGCGCTGCCCTACGGCCATGCGGGCGAGCGCTTCGGCCTTTCGCGCACGCACGTGCGCCGGTTGCTCGAGACCGCGCAGGCGGCCGGGCTCGTCCGCCTGCACGAGCGCGGCGGACGCGGCGTGGAGATCCTGCCGCGCCTATGGGCGAGCCATGACCGCGCGTTCGCCTGCCGCATGTATCTCTACGATCTCGTGCACGTCGCGGCGTCGCAAAGCGATGTCGCCAAATCACCTGCACCCGAGCTGCTGCCGACCCCCCACATTGCCGGACCCTGCATCGTTCCAACGTCGCCTCTCTTTCAGGCTGGCCTTTGAGGCCGACATCCGAGGTCGACTTCCGAGACATCGTCGCGCGCATACTTCCGGGCGAAATCGAAATTCGCTAGCATCCGCGCGCGGTTCAAGGGAGGAAACAATGAACAGAATCGTGCCGATGCTCGCGGCTGGCGCCGCAGCCGTTGTGTTCGCGGCGTCCGCGCAAGCGGCCGACGTGTCGATCACCCGTCTCGATTGCGGCACGCCGCAAGAGCCGGTGGCCGTCAATCAGCGCTTCTCGGACACATTTACCTATGGCGATATGAAGCGCCAGTTCGTCTTCAGCTGCTACGTGATCAAGCACGGCGACGAGTATCTGCTCTGGGATACCGGCCACTCGATGACCGCCCCCAAGGTGGCGCCGAAGGTCAGCGTCGTCGACCAGCTCGCCAAGCTCAACATCAAGCCCGAGCAGATCAAGTATGTCGGCATCAGCCACTATCATGCCGACCATACCGGTCAGGTCGGCTCGTTCCCGAAAGCCGAGCTCCTGATCGGCACCGGCGACTGGAACGCGATCACGAGCCCGCATCCGGCCGAGGGCGTCAATTACAAGCCGTTCGAGCCCTGGGCCAAGGGTGACAGCAAGGTCACGCCGGTCGCGACCGACAAGGACATCTTCGGCGACGGCAGCGTGATCATGCTGGCGACGCCGGGACACACGCCCGGCCACCACAGCCTGCTGGTGAAGCTCACCAGGCGCAACTTCATCATTACCGGTGACGCCGTGCACTTCCGCGAGAACTGGGACACCAATGGCGTGCCCTGGTTCAACTACAATCGGGCCGAGACGCTCGCGTCGATCGACCGCCTCAAGAGGCTCTCCACCAACCTGCACGCGACCGTCATCATCCAGCACGACGCACGCGACGTGGACAAGTTGCCGAAATTCCCCGAGGCCGCTAAGTAACGGCGGCGAGCATATATGGCGGCAAGTGTGATTTCCGCCGGCGCGCATGTCGCGCCGGCGGTTTGTTTGTGAGCGAATACTTCGATGTCCGATACCAAGCAGCCTTCGGTTGCCGCGGCTCCCAAGGCCTTCGATCCCGCGGCGGCCGGCTGGGAGCCTTATCGCGACGATGGCTTCATCGGCCTGGTTGGCCCGCTCTGGTCGCGCCCGCATGGCGATTCCTTTCGCTATGCCTTCCAGGCCGAGCCGAAGCACCACAATCGCCGCGGCGTCGTGCAGGGCGGCATGCTGATGACCTTCGCGGATCGCTCCATGGGCATGACCTGCTGGCATGCCAACGGGCGCCAGCCGCAGGCGACCATGCAGCTCGACATGCATTTCATCGACGCCGTGCAGATCGGCGACTTCGTCGAGGCGCATTGCCGCGTGGTGCGGCGCACGCGTTCGGTGGTGTTCATGAGCGGCGAGCTCATGGTGGGCGATCGCGTCGTCGCCACCGCCAATGGCGTGTGGAAGACGCTCGGCAAGTAGGCGGGCGCTAGGTCTCGATCATCGGCGGCGCTTCCTTGCCGGCGCGCCAGATCGGTGGCTCGACGCGCGGTAGCTTGGCGACGCGCCATATCAAGATGATGGTTGCGATCAGGAGCACGATCACGGTCACGATCGACGCTTCCGGACCGAAACGCCCCCCGGCCAGGAGCTCGGGTCCGGCGAGCTTTGCCCGGATCGCGCTGGCCCCGAGATTGCCGCCCGAGACCGCGGTGCCGAACAGCGAGCCCTCGGCGAAATTCCAGCCCGCATGGATGCCGATCGGAAACCACAGGCGGCCTGTGAGCGCAAAGGCCGCGCCAAGCATGAGCCCGGCGATCGCGACCGACGTCAACGCCATCGGGGTCGCACCCGGGGCCGCTCCGTGGACGAGGCCGAACAGGACACCGCTCACGACGATCGCGCCCCAGGTTCCGAAAACGGCGCAGCACAATCGATAAACCAGCCCGCGAAACTCGATTTCCTCCATCACGCCGACCGCCAGCCAGAGCGGAAAGGCAAATCCTATTCCGTCGAGCGAGCCCCACCCCAGCGGCTGATAGGCGCCGGCGATCCAGAGAATGGCAATTACGAATGCAAACAGCATGAGCCCGGCGACGAGGCCGAGGATGAGCTCGGGCAATGCGGGGGAGGGGGAGAATTCCGTCACCGGTCGCCGTTCGATCCATCGCACGGCCGCGAGATAGACGAGGAGCGCGATGGTCGCCGCCGAGCCAGTGATCGCCGCCGAACCGTAGGTGACGACCACGGGTATGATACGCAACCAGCGCAACGCATGGGCGAACGCGAAAAGTGCGACAGCCAGCGCGAGTAGGCTGAGAAAGATCAGGCCCGCCTGTTTCCACCTTTGGCGCACGTTCTTCTCCTGGTTTTGACCCGTGGCGAGCGCGGGAGCCTATCAACACGCGCCGCGGCGCAACACGCCTTGACTAATAGATTCGCGTCTCGCCTTCCTGCAGCGTCACGAATTCGCTTTCAGGAATGTCTCTTTCGGCGAGCGCCACTTTGAGATCGACCAGCGGCTGATCGATCGCCTCGGTGGTCAGCTGAAAGGTCCCGAAATGCATGCCGATGCTTTGCCGGCTGCCGAGGTCGCGATGAGCGCGGACCGCTTCGGCGGGATTCATGTGGACCGTTTTCATGAACCAGCGCGGCTCATAGGCGCCGATGCCGAGGATTGCGATGTCGGGCGAGCCGAGCCGGTTTGCGATATCGACGAAATGCGATGAATATCCCGTATCGCCGCCGAAATAGATCCGCCGGCCGCGGCTTTCGATTACATAGCCGCCCCAGAGGCTCCGCTGCCGGTCGAACAGGCCGCGGGCGGAAAAATGCTGCGCGGGCACGAAGCTTATCGCGAGCCCCTCGTCCAACCGAACCCGCTCCCACCAATCGAGCTCGTGGGTGCGGGCAAACCGCAGCGGCGCGAGCAGGCGGCCATCGCCAGCGGCCGCAAGCACGATCGGATCGAAGCGTGCCCGCAGGCGCGCGAGCGTGGCGACATCGAGGTGGTCGTAGTGATTGTGGCTCAAAAGCACGAGATCGATCGGCGGAAGCCCGTCGAAGGCGACGCCGGGCGCTCGCACCCGCTTTGGTCCGATCCGCCGAAAGGGGCTCGCGCGCTCGGACCAGATCGGATCGGTGAGGATCGCCGCGCCGCCAGCCTGGATGAGAAAGGTCGCGTGATTGACGAACGTGATTGCGATCTCGCCGGTGCCGAGCTTTGCGTCGAGGCGGGGCACGCCGCGGTTCTCGATCCAGGCCGGCCACGGCTTGCGCGGCTCGCGCAGCATCTTCAGGAGGCTGCGCCGCGTAGTGACAAAGCCTTTGGGCAAGGTGGGATTGAAGAAACGTTGGCCATCGAAATGGTCTGAGGGCGGCTTTGTCGTCATGTGCACCACTTGGTGGTAACGGAGAAGTTATTCGAGTGCCGAATTTCGGCTGGAGTGCCGAAATTCACGTCGAGTGTCGGAAATTCACATTACGTCAACCCAACCCAAGGTTTTTTGCCAAACCCTTTGCACTGGCGTATAGAGGAGGCGTGGGTTTTTGTTTTCACAGGAGATTCCGATGGCTCGTCCACGCAACTTGGCGAAAATGTCGATCGAAGCATTGATCGATTTGCGCGACAGCATTACGGCGACATTGAGTGAGCAGGCGGCCGAGTTGCAAAAGCAGCTATCGCGCCTGACCGGAACGCAGACCACCACCGGCGCCAAGCGCGGCCGCAAGCCGGGCCGTCCGCGCGGCTCCGCCCTCAAAGGGCGAAAGGTACCGGCCAAATACCGCAGCCGTAAGGACCCGAAGCTGACCTGGGCGGGCCGCGGCGCGACGCCGCGCTGGATGCGCGACGAGATGAAGGCCGGTAAGCTCAAGAAAGAGGCATTTCTGATCAAGTAGCCCGTGTGCTGCGTCCTGACCCGGTTTTATACCCTGGGTTTGACCGGCGGTTCGGTTGACCGCATCGCGCGACACGATGCGGGATGAAGCGACCTGAAATCCTTCAACGGCTCATCTTTTGTCGATCCGGCGCCCGCTGGTCTTGGCGACCCTTGCCAAGATCAGAGTTGCGTCGCGGTGCGCTTTGCCTTGCGCTTGCCGGCTTTGAAGCGCCCGCATATAGGCTATGAGACACTCGTTCGCATCGAGCGCCCGGCGCGTGGGCTTAGTCGGAACTTCGACTCGCTGTCCCGCGCCTCCCCTGGAAGGGTATCCGCAATATCAAGGACTTGAAAGCCGCAGCAAGCGCGCCCTAAATGATCCGGACGCCCGCGTTGCCGGCAGATTGCGGTTATCGGATTTACTTGGGCGCGGGACGAAGCCCGGGGCGGTGTGACGCGAGCCGTGGATGCGACACAAGACTGCCGACATCAGATCGAGTTACGAGCGCGCCGAACGTTTGGCCGATCTGCTGTGGCTGTCCTATGAGCCGATGCTGGCATGGCACCTCGACGGGCCGATCGAGTTCTGGAACGCCGGCGCCGAGCAGCTCTATGGATACACGGCGGACGAGGCGATCGGGCGCAGCAGCCACGCGCTGCTGCAGACGAAGCTTGCCATCTCGATCGAGGACCTGCGGGCGCACCTTGCCCGCGACGCTTATTGGTCGGGCGAGCTGCGCCGCGCATTCCAAACGAAGCATGCCAAACAAGACTCCTTATGGTGAGGAGGGCGGCCGCCGTTGCGGCGCGCGTCTCGAAACATGGGCAGTGAACGCAAATGGCGATGCCCGCGCCCGGCAGCCCATCCTTCGACGCGCACTCGCGCCTCGTGCGAGTGCGTCTCAGGATGAGGAGGAGGGCGTTGCGGGCCCGCGCCCCCCGCCGTCCGGCGCAAGGTCGCGGGCGAAGCGCTCGAGCCAGCCGGCCATCAAGGTGCGGCCCGGCACCGGGAAGACCTCGTCGAGCACGGTGAGCGCGCGCACGCGGTCGGCGCGGAAATGGCGGAAATCGTCGCGCAGCTCGCACCATGCGTTGATCAGCGTCGCCTCGACGTAGTAGGCGACCGCGAATGGCCAGATCGTGCGCGCCGATGGCTGGCCGTGCTCGTCGACATAGTCGATGCGCAGCTTGCGCTCCTCGCGGATGGCGCCGCGGATAGCGGAGAGATCGGCGACCGCGGGGGGCGGCGCGCCGTGAGGGGAGACATAGGCGGCGGGCGCCGCGAGCTGGGCGCGCAGCGCCGCCGGCAGCACCACCTCGATCTTGGACAAGACGCCGGCGGCGGCGTCCTGCAGGCCGACATCGCCCGTGCGCGGCAAGAGCCGCATGGCAACGACGATCGCCTCGATCTCCTCGGCCGTGAACATCAGCGGCGGCAGGTCGAAGCCGCGGCGCAGCACGTAGCCGATGCCGGGGGCGCCCTCGATCGGCACGCGCCGCGCCTGCAGCGTCGCAATGTCGCGATAGACGGTGCGCGTCGTCACCTCGAGCTCGGCGGCGAGCGCGGCCGCCGTCATCGGTCGGGCCGCGGTGCGCAGCACCTGGATGATGTCGAATAGTCGATCGGCCCGGCGCATGCATGTTCCTTCCGGGAAATCGGTCCCAGAGTCGTGAATATAAGAGCCGCATCACTCCTGACAGCACGCTGTCAGTGGCCCGGTCCTACCTTACGCGCGAGACACGCAGATCCAGGTGGAACCATGGCCTATCAAGTCGAATCCGCATATGGCCGCATGACGCAAGCGCCGCGCAAGACGGCTGCGCAAACGCTCGTGCTGCTGGCGATGTGCCTCGGCGTGCTGATCGCGCAGATCGACACATCGGTGGTGAACCTGTCGAGTCACGCGATCGGCGCCGCCTTCAAGACCGGTGTGGCGCCGCTGCAATGGGTGCTCGACGCCTATAATCTCGTCTACGCGACGCTTCTGCTGAGCGGCGGCCTCATCGCCGACATGTACGGAAGGCGGCGCGCCTTCGCGCTCGGCGCCGCCATCATGGCGGCGGGCTCGCTCGCCTGCGCGTTCGCGCCGGGCATCGGCGTGCTGATCGCCGCCCGTGCGGCGACCGGAATCGGCGCCGCGCTCCTCCTGCCGTCCTCGCTCGCGATCATCCGCGTGGTGTGGCCCGAGGAGGCGGCGCGCGGGCGCGTGCTCGGAATCTGGGCGAGCTGCAACGGGCTCGCCTTCGCGATCGGCCCGACGGTCGGCGGTCTGCTGATCGAGGGGTTCGGCTGGCGCAGCGTCTTCCTGCTGGCGGTGCCGCTCGCGGCCGCGGCCTTCGCGCTCGCCTGCACCGCGGTGCCCGAATCCGCCCACCCCGAGGGGCGCCATCTCGATCTGCCCGGCCAGGCACTCGGCGTGCTTGCGCTCGGCGGGCTCGCGGTGGCGGCGATCGCCAGCCGCGAGGGCGGCACCGACTGGGTCATCGGCCTCGCGTTCGCGGCTTTGGCGCTGCCGCTGTTCCTCCTGGCCGAGCGTCGACGCGGCTGCGCCGCGCTGGTGCCGCTCGACCTCTTTCGCGTGCGCCCGTTCACCGGCGCGATCGCGGCGACCACGACCATGACGTTCGGCGTCTACGGCATGATTTTTCTGTTGCCGCTCGCCTGGCAGGCGGCCGGGCATCTTTCGGCACGCGGCGCCGGGCTCGCGCTGATGCCGGCGTCGCTGATGTTCTTCGTGGTATCGCCGCTGTCGGGCCGGCTCGCGCAATACCTCGGTCGCCGCGCCATGACGGCCGGCGGCACCGCGCTGATCGGCACCGGGCTGCTGATCATCGCGGCAACGCAGGACGGGAGCCCGATGTGGCTCGCCCAGTGCGGCCTCGTGCTCGCGGGCCTCGGCATGGGGCTCAACACCGGCCAGCTCTACGGCATCGCGGTCGGGGCCGTCGCGCGCGAACGCTCCGGCACGGCCGCGGCGCTGATCAACGTGGCGCGGATGACCGGCGCGACCCTCGGCGTCGCCTTGCTCGGCACCGTGTTCGCGACCTTCCACGACAGCGGCGCCGGGCTGCGTGCCGCGATGATGATCGGCGGTATCGCACAGCTCGGCGGCGCCCTCGTCGCCTTCGCGACGGTGCGGTGAGGGGAGGCGGCGGCTCAGCCTTCACGGGTCGCGAATAGGGAACGCGTCAAGAACGACTCCTCATGGCGAGGAGAGCGCGGCCGCTGTTGCGGCCGCGCGCCTCATCGGCAACAGGTGGTTGTTGCACCGCTTGCGTCCTCGGCCCATCCTTCGAGACGCGTCGCTGCCCGACGCTCCTCGGGATGAGGAGACAACGTGTGGGGAGATGTCATGGGCGAATTTGCCATCGGCCAATCGGTGTTGCGGCGCGAGGACCCGCGGCTGTTGCGCGGGCAGGGACGCTTTTTCGACGACCTCAAGCTTGCCGATCAGCTGCACGCCGCGATCGTGCGCTCCCCGTATGCGCATGCGGACATCGCCGGCATCGACACCCGCGCGGCGCTCAAGGCACCGGGCGTCCATGCGGTGCTCACCGGCGAGGATTATCGCGCCGACGGCCTCGGCTCGCTGCCGTCGATGGCGCCGTACAAAACGCGCAGCGGCGCCCCGATGTTCGTGCCGCCGCGGCCGGCGCTGGCGCGTGAGCGCGTGATGCATGTGGGCTATCCGGTCGCCGTGGTGGTCGCCGATACGCTCGATCAAGCGCGCGACGCCGCCGAGCGCGTCGGCGTCGCGTACAAGGCGCGGGCCGCGGTCGTGTCGGCGCGTGATGCCTTCGCGCCCACTGCGCCGCAGCTCTACGATCAATGCCCGCGCAACGAGGCCTATCTCTACCAGGCCGGCGACAAGGCCAAGGTCGAGGGCGCGTTCGCGGGCGCCGCGCATGTGATCGAGCAGCGCCTCGTGATCAACCGGGTGACCGCCAACCCGCTCGAGCCGCGTGGCGTCATCGGCATCTACGACGCCGGCACCGGCCGTTACACGCTGCATTGCGGTTTCCAGCGGCCCTGGTTGTTTCGCAACGACATCGCCCGCACGACGCTCAATATTCCCGAAGCCGAGCTGCGGCTGATCACCGGCGACATCGGCGGCTCCTACGGCCTGCGCGGCTCGATCTATCCGGAGATCATCCTCATGCTGTGGGCGGCGCGCCGCGTCGGGCGCCCCGTGAAATGGACGCAGACCCGTGCCGAGGCGCACATCAGCGACGACGATGCGCGGGACAACATCGTCGATGCCGCTCTCGCGCTCGACCGCGACGGCAAGTTCCTGGCGGTGCGGATCCGCAGCTTCGGCAATCTCGGCGCCTTCGTCTCGTTCCGCGGCGCCATGCCGCCGGTGGTCAATATCGGCACGGTGGTCGGCACCTACACGACGCCGGCGCTGCATGTGGAAGTCTCCGGGATGCTGACCAACACCCACTGCACGTCGCCCTACCGAGGCGCCGGCCGGCCCGAAGCCTCCTACATGATCGAGCGGCTGATCGACATCGCGGCCGACGAGCTCGCCATCGATCCGGCCGAGCTGCGCCGCCGCAACACGATCCCGCCGCACGCGATGCCGTACAAGACGCCGCTGACCTTCACGTATGACAGCGGGAGGTTCGAGGAGAACCTCGACCGCGCCATGCGGCTTGCCGATTGGGCCGGCTTCACGGGCCGGCGGAAAGAGGCGGCGCGGCGCGGCATGCTGCGCGGCATCGGCATCTCCAACACCATCGAGCAGGCCGGCGACCCGACCTACGAGACCGCCGAGCTCCGCTTCGATCCGCTCGGCGGCGTCACGCTGGTGACCGGCTCGATCTCGCACGGCCAGGGACATGCCACCATCCAGACGCAGATCCTTGCGGATCGGCTCGGGGTCGATCCGCTGCGGGTGAAGATCATCCAGGGCGACACCGATGCGGTCGCATTCGGCATGGGCACCGGCGGGTCGCGCTCGACCACCATGAGCGGGAGCGCCATCGCGATGGTCAGCGACAAGATCATCGCCAAGGGTAAGAAGCTCGCCGCGCACATTCTCGAGGCGGCGGAACGCGACATCGAGTTCAACGACGGCCGCTTCGCCATCGCGGGGACCGACCGTGCGCTCGGCATCCACGACGTCGCCAAGGCCGCCTTCCAGCTCGACAAGTTGCCGGCCGGCATGGAGCCCGGCCTCTACGAGATCGCGACCTTTCGCGCCCGCACCAACGGCAATTATCCCAATGGCTGCCACGTCTGCGAGGTCGAGATCGATCCCGACACCGGTCGCACCCAGCTCGTCGGCTATTGGGTCGTCGACGACGTCGGCACCGTGATCAATCCGATGCTGCTCGAGGGCCAGATCATGGGCGGCATCGCGCAGGGCATCGGACAAGTATTGATGGAGGACAAAGCCTATGACGCGGCCGGCCAGGTGCTCGCCGGCTCGTTCATGGACTACGCCATGCCGCGCGCGGACGACTTCGGCCTCGTCGTGATCGAGGACAATCCGGTGCCGACGCCGACCAATCCGCTCGGCGTCAAGGGCGCAGGCGAGGCCGGCACGGTCGGCTCGCTCTCGGCCGGTGTCAACGCCATCGTCGATGCGCTCTCGGTGCTCGGCATTCGGCATATCGACACGCCGTGCACGCCATACCGGGTGTGGCAGGCGATCACGAAGGCGGGGCGCCGTTGAGGTACGAATGCCATGAACGACGTTACTGAACGACCGAACAGCCTGCCTTGGCCGCCGATCATCTTCGTGGCGGCGATCGCGGTCGGCTTGGTGCTGCACGTACTCTATCCACTCCCTTGGGTCGGAAATCGGCTCTCGGCGATCCTCCTCGTGCTCGGCTGGCTCCTGATCGCCGCATTCGTCGCCCTCAACATATGGGCCATCCGCACCATGCGGCGCGCGGGAACGACCGTGCGGCCGGATCGCGCGACGGATCACCTCGTCGTCGACGGCCCATTCGCCTTTTCGCGCAATCCGCTCTACCTCGCCGGCACGATGGCGGTCGTCGGAATTGGGCTGGCCTCGGGCATCGTGTGGTATTTGCTCCTCGCGATCCTCGCCGCGTTCGCGGTGCAAATGCTCGCCATCGAGCGGGAGGAAAGCCATCTCCGAGCGCGATTTGGCACGGCCTATCTTGAATATGCTCGTCGCGTGCGGCGATGGCTTTAACTGCGGCCATGTGGCACGGATCCGCGCCGGGCTGCGCATTCGGAGGGCACGGTGAAGACATGGCAGGAAGCCTGGGACTGGGCCGCCGCGGAATGCGATGCCTGGAACAGGCGCGATCTCGACGCGATCATGGCCCACTACGCCGAGGAGGTCGCGCTTTCATCGCCGGCGGTGGTCGCGCGCATGGGACGCGCGGACGGATGGCTGCGCGGAAACGCGGAGGTCCGCGCCTACTTCGCGATCGGCTTGCAGGCGCCCGGCCTGCATTTCGAGCTGCTCGATGTGCTTTTCGGCTTGAACACGATCTGCATGATCTTCTGCCGCGAGACCGGCGTGACGGTGTGCGACGTGTTCGAGCTTGATGAGCAGAACCGCGCGACACGTCTGCTCGCGTGTTACGGGCGGCCCCCATAGGCGCGGGGGTCGTAGCCCGCATGGGGCGCAGCGTGTTGCGAAAAAAGCTTCACCGCGGCGAACCTTTCCCCGGATTGCGGCGCTGCGCGCCTCCATCCGGGCTACGCTTTCGGCGGTCGAACTTGCGGCCGATCACCATCTCGATATCCGCTGCCGTCGCGCGCCGGCCCTCCTCGTCGACGAGCGCGACCGAAAACTTCTGGCCGGTCGACTTCGACCGCAGGGTCAATGGCGAGACCCCGTCGCCCAGCCACATGTCGCCCCAGGCGGTCATCGCCATGAACGGCAGGCCGAGCGCCTGGCCCATCCGCGTCAACGTGTATTCGATGCGCGCGCGCTGACCCGCCTCGCGGTACTCGCGGCGCTCCATGATGCCGCTCTCGACCAGGGAGGCCAGCCGGTTGCTGAGCACGCTGCGTGGCACGTCGATATCCGCCTGGAAATCGTCGAAGCGGCGCAAGCCCCACATCGCCGAGCGCAGGATCAGAAGGGTCCACCGGTCGCCGATGAGCTCGAAGCTCTTGGACAGGTTGCACTCGTGCAGCGCGACCGGCGAGCGGCGTCGCAGTGGAATGTCGGTCATTGCGTTCGTGATCTGGGTTGCGGATACGGACCTAGGTATGCTTAGCTGAGTCTAGGATCTGGACTTAAGGTTTGCAACCATGCCGACCCGCAGCATGAAGCAGGACGATCCGTTGGAGGATTTCACGTGCCGCGAGATCGCGTTCGACGGCGTCGCCAAGCGGGTCTACGTCGCGGGGCAGGGACCCGCGGTCGTCGTCATGAGCGAGATGCCCGGCATCAGCCCTGAGGTCGCGCGCTTTGCGCGCTGGGTGCGCGACGCCAGCTTTACGGTCTTTATGCCTTCGCTGTTCGGCCGCGACGGCGCCGTGCCGGGCGACGAGGAGGGGCTCGCGGTCTTCAAACAGGCCTGCGTCAGTGCCGAGTTCCGCGCGCTTGCGGCCGGCCAGTCGAGCCCGGTTACGCAGTGGCTGCGCGCGCTGGCGCGCCTCGCGCACAAGGAGTGCGGCGGCCGCGGCGTCGGCGCCGTCGGCATGTGCTTCACCGGCAACTTCGCGCTCACCATGATGCTGGAGCCGGCGATGCTTGCGCCGGTGCTCTGCCAGCCGTCGCTTCCGCTCAAGGATCCGGGCGGGCTCGAAATCGCGCCTGAGGAGATCGGCGCAGTCCGCGACCGGCTCGAGCGCGACGACCTCACGGTGCTGGCCTATCGCTTCGCCGGCGACCGGTTCTGTCGCGCCGAGCGTTTCGCCGCCTACGCGGCCGTGCTCGGGGACCGCTTCGTTCCGCGCGTGCTGCCCGACGGTGCGGCCAGCACCGACGTCGCGCCGTTCTTCGCGATCCGCGTCGCGTGCCCGCACAGCGTGGTGACGGCTCATCTGATCGACGCGGCCGGCGAGCCGACGATCGAGGCGCGGGATGAGATCCTCGCGTTCTTCGCGCGGCGCCTCGCGACCTCGCCTCCGGATTGAGCCCGGTCTGGTCTTCGGCGGGCCGGGCCTGAACCCCGCGAGCCAGCTAAACACACCCGACTTCGACATCGCGCGCGTCAATCTGCGATCGTTTGCGCGGCGTCCGGTTCCATGCCATGGAACCTGGTTGCCGGGCGCGATTCAACGCGAAATTGTGGACACACTCGCAAAATGGGTCCGCCGCGGCGCGATTCTGCTGATCGCCTGTTCCGGCGTTGCCCATGCGCAAACCTGGTCCAAATTCCAGTCGCTCGAGGATGGGTTCGAGATCGACGCCCCCCGCAAAGTCGTGACCGAGGCGGAAAGGCGGACGCGCGGATCGTTCGCTCGACCGAGTATCCGGTGGAAGCCGATGGTTTGCTTATGACGGTCAGCGCGACGCTTGCGAATGTCGATCTCAATCTGGCGGACGCGGTGGCGGAAGCTTTCCGGATTTCAAATGCAAGACGAAGGCCTACGAAAGAACCTGCAGGTTTCAGCGGGCCAAGCGCGCGAGTTGCGCGGCGACGGTTGTGTGGAGGGGCGTTCGGTCGCGGCGCGCTATTACTGATTGGCAAGTGGCTCTACCAAGTCTCGCGCTCTACGGTTCCGATAACAAGGCGGAGGTCACGCGCTTCCTTTTCTCGGCATTCATTTTTGCGGATGTCGGCGCGGACGCGGTCACGATCCAGTAGAAAACGCCGCTCTCATATGCCGCGCTCCGGTTGCGAAAGCTGAGCCTTATCCGT
Organism: Xanthobacteraceae bacterium; assembly: GCA_035293985.1. Lineage (GTDB taxonomy): Bacteria > Pseudomonadota > Alphaproteobacteria > Rhizobiales > Xanthobacteraceae > JAVDCA01. The sequence continues at coordinate 71,241 of DATGLS010000032.1, read as the reverse complement.
GATGTTGGCCTGACGATCGGTGCCATGCGCGGAAGATGACCGCACGGTTGCCAAGATCTGAGGAGCGCGACCGCCCTCGCGGTCACGCGTCTCGAACGATGGGCAACGCGTAAGCGGCGCCACATGGTTGCCGCGTCCATCCTTCGAGACACCCTCGCGCCTCGTGGCGAGGGCTTGTCAGGATGAGGAGCCGTGTGTTGCGCTGTCCACCTTCCTGAACTTGTGCAGCGAGCGCCAAATCTATGCTTATACTTGGCATGCGCGGGCATGTCGCGCAGGCCAGGGAGAGTGCCGGGATGGACGTCACCGAGGTTGCGCATGTCTCGTCCGGGCGCATGTTCCGTACCGGGCTGACGCACGTGGTGATCGGCGCGATCTGGTCGCTCGGCCCGATCGTTGGATTTTTCACCGAGACCGGCGACCAGAGGCCCGCGCCATGGATCATCGCCATCGTCGTGATCTTGTGGCCGCTCGGCATCCCGATCGTGCTGCGCGGCCTCGGGTTGCTCCAGCAGTCCATGGGCGAGGACGCCCATTTCCGCGCGAGCGACGCCGGGATCGAGCTTCGCCTCGGCGGACCGAGCCTTTATGCCGACCTGATGCACCGCATTCCGAGCATCCGGGCGCTGCCTGCAAACCCCGATACGTTCGCGATCCGCTTTCCGGAGCACGGCGCGAGATTGGTCGGCGGCCGCTATGTGTACGCGTTTGCGTGGAAGGAGATCGCCTCCTTCGAGGTCAGCATGTTCGCGTTCATCATCGAGATGCACTCGGGCGCGCGCCTCCTGCTCCGCCGCTTCTACTTCGTCGAGCCCCCGGTGTGGGTGGCGCGACGGCTGGCCGAGATCACCCAGGTCTTGCGGACGAAGCGGCCGCAGCCGGGCGGGTGAAGGCGCTATCCCGTCTTCCTGAACTTGTGCAGCGAGCGCAGATTGTCCGGCCGCGGCTCCTTGAAGGTCTGCGGCCAGTTGGTCCACGACACCTCGCCGACATAAAGGTCGCCGCGGCTGTCGACCGCGAGCCCGTGCGGCGCCATGAACTCGGTCGGGCCGAGGCCCGGCCCGAGCCCACCCAGCCGGGAGATGCGCTTGCCGGTGTTGTCGACGATCGTCACCCGCGGGCCGAGGTTCGGCACATGGCGGTTGACCGGCTGCACCGGCCCGAGCTCGCCGATGTAGCAGACGGGGCATTTGCCGGACGGCATGAACAGGCCGCACGGGCGGTGCAGGTTGTTCCACTGGGTCTCGTACTTGCCGTTTCCATCGAACACCTGCACGCGATGGTTCTCGCGGTCCGCCACGTAGACCCACCCATCGGCGTCACACGTGATGTTGTGCGCGATGTTGAACTCGCCCGGGTCGCTGCCCGGCTCGCCCCAGGAGAAGAGCAGCTTGCCGTTGGGCGCGTACTTGTGCACGCGGGCATTGCCGTAGCCGTCGGACACGTAGATGTCGCCCTGCGGCGACATCGCCGTGTGGGTGCAACGGTGGAACGGGTCGCCGCTCATGTAAGGCGCCGGCTTGCCCGGCATGCCGATCGTCAGCAGCACCTTTCCGTCGAGCGTGCACTGGCGCACGGTGTGGTCGCCGTCGTCGGTCAGCCAGATCGTGTCGTCGGGCGCCATGAACACGCCGTGCGCGCGCGGAAACAGCCCTTCGCCGAACGAGCGCAGGAAATTGCCGTCGCGGTCGAACACCATCATCGGGTGCTCGCCGCGATTGAAGACGTAGACATTGTCGTGCCGGTCGACGCCGACGCCGCCGATTTCCTTGAATGACCAGCCGGGCGGGAGCTTTGCCCAGTTTTCGACCGGCTCGTACGTATAGTCACCACTGCCGACGATCGCCATGCCCCGCCTCCGTGCTTCGTCGCCAGCGTAGCGCGCGGCGGCGATGGAGCGAAGCGAAATCAGGGGCCCGGTGTCCCGGCATTCGGCGGAGCCGTCGATGCGGGCTACACCTTCGCCCGCATCATCCGCGCGAGCTCGCCGTCCTGTCGATCGATGAAGGCCGCGAGACGCTCCGCATAGTTCGGCGCGACGGCCGCCCGCACGGAGGGGCGCGCCGCGAGCGCGCTGCGCCAGGCCGCGACGCGCGGCTTGCCGGCGAGCGGGCTGCGACCGAGGAAGCGATCGAACAGATCGAAGTAGCGAAAGACCGGCGCGAAGGCGGCGTCGACCAGCGAGAAGCGCGCGCCCGCGAACCACGGTCCGGCCGCGAGGTCGCGCTCGAGCCGCGCGAATTTCGCCTCGGCCGCCGCGAGCTTGCCGTCCAACGCCGGCCCGTCGGCGGCGGTCTCGATGCCCCATATGTCGGCGAGGAGCGCGGAGGAGAACTCGACCGCCCCGCGGTGACGGGCGCGCGCGAGCGGCGCCGCCGGGTGGAGCGGATTCGGCTGCGTCTCCTCGATGTATTCGAGGATCACGGCCGATTCGAAGATCGCGTCGTCGCCGACCCGCAGCAGCGGCACCTTGCCGAGCGGCGAGAGCGCGCGAAACCAGTCCGGCTTGTGGTCGAGATCGATGTCGATGCGCTCGAACGCGACGTCCTTCTCGGCAAGCGCGATGACGGCACGCTGCACGTAGGGGCAGAGGTCGTGGCTGATCAGGGTCAGCGGCGCAGACGCATGCGCGGAAGTTTCCGCGGCGTGGGACATCGGCGGGCTCATGGCTGTTCTCCTCGTGACACTCGATGCATTTGCATCTAAAGATAAATGCAGATGCATCTTACGTCAAGCTTGATGCAGATGCATCGAGCTGGCACTGTGGCGGGCCAGGAAACCTCGATGGCCGAAAAACCTCCGTCCGAAGCCGTGGTCCGCGCCTGGACGCGGCTGGTGCGCGCCCAGCACGTCGCGCTCTCCGCCGTCGAGGCCGATCTCAAGGCGGCCGGCTTTCCGTCGCTCGGCTGGTACGACGTGCTGCTCGAGCTGTCGCGCGCGCGCGATGGCGGCCTGCGGCCGTTCGAGCTCGAAGGCCGGCTGCTGCTCGCGCAATACAACCTCTCGCGCCTGCTCGAGCGGATGCAGGCTGCCGGTCACGTCGGGCGGCGGCCGTGCCCGCAGGATCGCCGCGGCCACCTGGTCTTCATCACCGATCCGGGGCGATTATTGATGAAGCGCATGTGGCCGACCTATCGCGCCGCGATCGCGCGCCACGTCGGGGCAAAGCTCGGCGAGGAGGACGCCGCGCGGCTCGCTGCCCTGCTCGGCAAGTTGATCGAGCCGGCGTCATGACGCGCGGTTGCGTCGCTGCGCCTGGGGCAGACAGGCCGGCGCCCGCGATGTAGGTTTCGCGCGAGCAGGAAGTCATCGGGAGAAGACGCCATGCGCGCGGCAGTGCTGACGCAGGTCAACAAGCCCCTCGAAATTCTCGATCTCGAGCAGGAGCCGCCGAAGGCCAACGAGGTGCGCGTGCAGGTCAAGGCGGCCGGCGTGTGCATGAGCGACTGGCACATCATGAACGGCGACTGGCCGCTGCCGCTGCCGATGGTGCTCGGGCACGAGGCCGCCGGCGTCGTGGTCGAGAACGGGCCGGGCGTGACCAATGTCAAGCCGGGCGATCATGTGATCTTCTCGTTCCGCCCGCATTGCGGACACTGCCGCTATTGCTCGTCCGGCCGCACGGTCCTGTGCGTCGGCCACAACGACACGCCGCGCTGGGTGATGTACGACGGCACGACCCGGGTGAAGCTCAACGGCGAGCCGGTCAACCAGATGGCGCGGATCGGCACGTTTTCCGAATACGTCGTCTGCCCGGCCGAGCAGGTGGTCCGGGTCCGCAAGGATTTGCCGTTCGTGCACGCGGCGATCATCGGCTGCAGCGTCGCGACCGGCGTCGGCGCCGTGACCCGTCACGCGCGCGTGGCGGCGGGCGACAGCGTGCTGGTGATGGGCTGCGGCGGCGTCGGACTCAACGTGGTGCAGGGCGCGCGGCTTGCCGGCGCGCGCACCATCATCGCGTGCGACCTCCTCGACAACAAGCTTGCCTATGCGAAGAGCTTCGGCGCGACACACACGATCAATGCCAAGGGCGGCGACGTGGTCAAGCAGGTGCAGACACTCACCGACGGGCTCGGCGTCGATTTTGCCTTCGATGCCATCGGCGGCGAGACCACCTCGCTGCAGGCGCTCGACGCGGTTGCGCCGGGCGGACGCCTGGTGCTGGTCGGCATCCCGTCGACCGCGGCTCGGGCTCCGATCGGCCTCGCCAACATGGTGTGGTTCGAAAAATCCATCAGCGGAACCTATTACGGTTCGGTGCGCCCCGACATCGATTTTCCGATGCTCGCCGATCTCGACATGGACAAGCGGCTCAACCTCGACGACCTGATCAGCCGCACCTATCGCTTCGACGAGATCAACGAGGGCTTCCGCCTGCTGGTCACGGGCGGGGTGGCGCGTGGCGTGATCGTGTTCGATTGACCGCCGTCACTCCACCTTGATGTGCGCGTCGGCAATGACCTTCGCCCATTTCGCGCCTTCCTGCTTGACCAGAGCGGCGGACTGATCAGGCGTGGTCGTCAGCGGCTCGAAGCCGAGCGCCGCGAAACGCTCCTTCACGTCCGGCAGGGCAATGATGGCGCCGATCTCGTGATCGAGTCGATCGACGATCTCGTTGGGCGTTCCAGTCGGCGCGAAAAATCCGATCCGCGCGTCGCACGCGACCTGCGGATATCCGGCTTCCGCCATGGTCGGCACATCCGGCAATGCCTGCAATCGTTTCGCAGTTGCGACGCCCAGCCCGCGCAAGTTGCCTTGCTTGATCTGCGCCACGCACGAGGCGGGAGAGCTGAAGGCGATCGGCGTGTGTCCGCCCATGGTCGAGGTGACCGCCGGACCGGCGCCGTTGAAAGGCACGTGCACGAGCTCGAGGCCGAGCGAGGTGCGAAAGAGCTCGCTGGTGAGGTGCGACGGCGAGCCGACCCCGGCGGACGCATAGGTGTATTTCCCCGGGCTGGCTTTGATCAGCGCCACGAGCTCCTTCACGGTCTTGACCGGCATCGATGGGTGCACCGTGAGGACCTGCGTCGTGGTCGCCGGCAGCGCGATCGGTTGGAAGTCCTTGTAGGGATCATAGGGCGCTTTGCTGAAGAGGATGGGATTGACCACGTAGGTCGTCCCATCCATGCACAGTAGGGTGTAGCCGTCCGCTCCCGCCTGCACGACGCGGCCCACGCCGATCATGCCGCCGCCGCCCGGCGCATCTTCGACGTAGAACTGCATGCCGAGACGGTCGCTCAGCTTTTGGGCGACCAGGCGGCCGACCGCATCGGTCTGCCCGCCGGCCGCGAATGGCACGATCACGCGCACCGGCCGGGTCGGATACCTCTGCGCGCTGGCGATGCGCGCGAAGGCCGGCAGCGCGGCCGCGCCGGCGGCGAATTGCAGGAATTGGCGACGGGGAGATCTCATGTTACCCGGACCTGGTGATAACCGGCAGCATTTGACCACTTGCGCCTTGGCCAACGCAACGAACGATTGAGCCTGCGACATCGCTGCCGCGATGCCGGTCCGGGGCGCTCGGCGTTTTCCCTCATGTGGGCTGGCTTTCGCGGGCGTCGCCGGCGGCCCGCTCAGCACCAAAGCCGAGCGCCGGCAGGGCGGATCATCAAGCTCTCGGAGGCCGAGCCGACCGACCGGAGGGTCCTCAGGGCTCGCGCCGTCCATCGGCGTTCAGGCTGGTTGACCTGCGAGTTTCGCCGTGGCGAAGTACGCGCCGATCGGAAGTGGAAGGCGATGTCCATCGACAAGCGTGCTGCCAATGCGGCCGAGGCTCTCAGCGGCGTCTCGGACGGAGCCGTCGTCTTCATATCGGGTTTCGGCGGCGCCGGTTTTCCCAATTTTCTGATCCGCGCGCTGCGCGATCGCGGCGCGAAGGACCTCACCTTGGTGGTGAACTCCGCCACCCACCGCTACTCGGTGACGCATGAGTTGATCGAGGCAGAGCTCGTCCGCAAGGTCGTCTGCACGGCCGCAAGAGGTCACAGCAAGGAGCCGTCGGCCTTCGAACGCTTATGGATGGATCGCAAGATCGAGCTCGAGTGCGTGCCGCAAGGCACCTTCGCGGAGCGCATTCGCGCCGGCGGCGCCGGCATTCCGGCCTTCTACACGCCGGTTGGGTTCGGCACCGAGCTCACCCAGGGCAAGGAAGTGCGCAGATTTAAAGACCGTGATTTCGTGCTGGAGCACGCCATCAGAGGCGACGTGGCGCTGGTGGGTGCGGACACCGCCGACCGCTACGGCAACCTGGCCTTTCGCTATGCGCAGATGAACTTCGGCCCCGTCATGGCGGCGGCTGCGGACCTCACGGTCGCGGAGGTGCGCAGGGTTCTCGACGAGCCGATGCCGCACGAGCGCGTGCAATTGCCGGGCGTCTACGTCGACCGCGTCGTCACGGTGACGCCATGAGCTTGGACCCAATGAGCTTGGACCCAATGAGCTTGGACGCAAAGAGCTTGGACACGAAGAGCCCGCAGCCTCTGAACCGTCTACAGATCGCGTGGCGCGCCGCCCAGGACATTACGGACGGCATGCTGGTCAATCTCGGCCTGGGCATGCCGATCGCCGTGGCCGATTACTTGCGCCCGGAGATCGATGTCTTCATTCAGTCGGAGAATGGCGTGATCGGCGTCGGCGCGCTCGCCGCGCCCGACCGCGCCGATCCCGATCTCGTCGACGCGGGCAGCCGGCGCATCACGGTGCGGCCCGGCGCCGCCTTCGTCGATTCGTCCGCATCGTTCGCCATGATCCGCGGCGGCCATATCGATGTCGCGATCTTGGGTGCGTTCGAGGTTGCCGCCAATGGCGATCTCGCCAACTGGGACATGCGTCTGCCGAACAAGGGGCCGCTGGTCGGCGGCGCCATGGATCTCGCCGCCTGCGCGCGCGCCGTCTGGGTGATCATGGATCATGTGACGCGCAAGGGCGCGCCGCGATTGCTGGAAAAATGTACGTTGCCGCTGACCGCGGTGCGCTGCGTCAAGCGTGTCTTCACCGATCTCGCGGTCATCGAGGTCACGCTGGCCGGCATGGTGGTGCGCGAGGTGCTCGCTGGTCTTGCCGAGGCCGACCTGCGCCGGCAGACTGGCGCGCCGCTGACCTTCGCGCCGGATTGTCGGCCGCTCACCGCGCCGCCGATCGAGCTGCCGGCCGCCGACCGCGCGTGAGCTTGGTCGAGCCCAAAGAGGCACGGCACTCGGCTACGAGCTGTGGGGCGGCGGTGCATCCACGCTGGTTTTGGTCCGCGAGATCGGGAGCAAGCGCAACTGAACAGTCGGGAGGCGACGATGATCGCGACGAGGTTCACGGAGCTCGTTGCCTGCGCGGTGCCGATCCCGCAGGCCGGCATGGGGCAGCCGCACCACCGGGATTGGCGGCGGCGGTGTCGCAGGCCGGTGCCCTCGGGATGCTGGGCGCCGCCCGGCCCGTGCTGACGGCCGCCACGCTCGCCGATCTCCTGGAGCAGACACGCTCGCTCACCGCCAAGGTCGTCGAGCTCTTCTAGGGCGATACTTTCACGGCACCTTTCGTCAGCCTTTTCGTGAAAGCACGCCTAATGCCGCCACGCTCAGCAGCGCGGCGAACATGAGGTAAAAAGCCGGTGCAGTCGCACGGCCTGTGGCTGCGATGAGCCACAGGCTGATGAATGGCGTCGTCCCGCCGAGCGTCATCTGGGTGAGCGCATTCGACAGCGACAAGCCGGAGGTGCGCAGCCTGGTCGGGAACAGTTCCGCGATCAGCGCCCCGAGGCAGCCCAGACTGACCGCGTTGATGACGCCGAGGACGCCCTGGACGGCCAGCAGCGCGGGCACGGACGGAAGCGCGACCAGAAATGCAAACAACGGATAGGCGAGCAGCAAGAGCGCAAACGACGCGGCCAGTGCTAGCGATTTGCGGTCATGACGGTCGGACAGGAGCCCGCCGACAGGGATCAGCATCACCTGGATCGCGCCGGCGAGCAGGCTGCCGAGGAAAGCGACCGATGACGGCAGCCCGAGCTGCTTGATCGCAAAGGTCGGCATGAACACCAGCATGTAGATCGTCACGGCCGACACGACGATCACGCCGGCGGCGAGCACGATGCGCGACCGGTGTTCGGCGAGAACCTCCAGCACCGGCGTCTTGCTGCGCTGTGCCGCCACGAATGGGCCTGTTTCGCGCAGCTGGCTTCGCACGTAGAGACCAATGGGCGCGATCAGCAGGCCGAACAGGAACGGGGTCCGCCAGCCGAACGACTCGATCTGCTCGGTCGTCAGCGTCGCATTCAGCAGCGTGGCGAAGCCGGTCGCGAGCACGGCCGTCATCGACTGGCTCGAGTAGTGCCAGCTTGCCAGGAAGCCGCGCCGCGCGTCGTCCTGCTCGACCAGAAACGCCATTGCGGCGCCGTATTCGCCGCCGACCGAGAACGCCTGCAGCATTCGCGCCGCGACCACGATCGCGGCCGCCCACGTGCCGATCGAGGCGTAGGTCGGCACCGTGGCCATGATCGCGGTGCCGAGCGTCATCATGCCGATCGTGAGCAGGAGCGTCTTCTTGCGGCCATGCCGGTCGGCATAAGCGCCAAGGATGATGGCGCCGATCGGCCTGATCGCGAACGGGATGGCGAACGTCGCGAAGATCGCGAGCAGAGCGGCGACGTCATTCGCGGTCGGGAAGAACAGTCTCGCCATGACGACGGCGAAGAAGCCGTAGGCGACGAAGTCGAACCACTCCAGCGCGTTGGCGATCGAGGTCGAGACGATGACCTTCCAGCGGTACTGTCGGGTGCTGTCGCCGGTTGCGGGCAGGCTCGGCTGAGGTTCAGCCATTCGGCGCCAATGCGCCTTCGATCAAGCGGATCAGATCGAGCTGCCGTTTCGCTCCGGTCCTCTCGAACACCTTCTTGAGGTATTGGCGCGCGCTGCCCTCGGTGATCTCGAGCTCGCGGGCCGCCTCTTTCACTGTATTGCCCCTGAACAGCAGCGCGGCAAGGCGCGCCTGCGTGGGTGAGAGCGCGAAACAGCTCTGAAGCTTGACATGATCGCAAGCGCCCGGCTGCGGCCGGATCGGCGCCGCACGCTCTTCCAGGGCCCGGCTGATCTCGAACGCGCGCCGCAGATGCGGAACGAGCGCGTTCACGAGATCGCAATCGTCGGCCTTGAAGACCGTGCCGGCGCGCGTTCGCGTGAAGCCCAGGTCGTGCGAGAAGCCGTCCCGCACCGGCAGGCAGGCCACCATGGTGTATTCGATATCGAGCGGTTGCAGGTAGTTGCGATAGGTCCGTGAGCCGTGCAGACGGGCCTGGGACAGTCCCATCCGGCAATGTGATGCCTCGTTCGGGTGGGCGTCGAAGACCGCTCGGCGGGGGTCGTCATCCAGGAGCGTCCCATAGCGCCGCACCGGCACCGCGTTGCGGTTGTTCTGCGCCAGCCCGACGTAGCTCAGCGAGCGCTGGTGGAAGTCGAGCTGGCAGACAAAGGCGTGGTCGGCCCCGACGGCGTCCGCCGCGGGCGACAGGAAATCGGCCCACGCCGCACCGTTCAGGGCTGCGGCGTAAAGCTTATCGACCAGGTTAAGGACAACGGTCGGATCGCGCTGCGGCATGGGGCGACAGATGCAATAAGGAAGCCAAAGTCTAGCGGAAATGTAACAAAAATCCAAATAGCAAGGCGGTTTGCCGCCATCCGCTGGGCGATTCGCCCATATTTGCGGGCCGTGGGGCCATTGCCCAGTCTGGACCAGCCGCACCCCTCACATTTGGGAACTATGCGGGCTACCCTCGTCCGTTTAGCGGTGGTGCTGCAAAGGCGCCGGAGAGATGCCGCTGCGCTCGACGACCAGAAATGGGCCACGTCCTAAAGGACCGGGGGACCTGAGGGGGGCTCCAATGCGTTCGCGGGTCTGGAAACGTCTTCGCGTCACGTCGATCGCGATCGGTGTAGCGCTGCTGACGGTCGTGCTGGCGAGCGAGGCGGCGCACGCGATCTGCGCGCCGAGCTCACCCATCAGTAACGCGATCGTCACCTGCACGGACACCACGAGCAATCAGAACAACCCGAACGGCTACGGAACGATTACCGATAACGGCAACACCATAACGGTCACGCCCGGCGCGACCCTCACGGGTACGGGCAACGGCATCGTGTTCCGCACCGGTACGGTATTGAACTCCGGCATCATCACGGGTGGAGGTGGCGGCATCAACGCCGTCAAGGCCGCCACCGTCACCAATTCCGGCACCATCTCGGGCGGAGCTGTCGGCGTCCAAGCCTTCACGGTGACCGTCACCAATTCGGGCACGATCGCGGGTGGGTTCATTGGTGGGATCGATGCCTTCACGGCGACCGTCGCCAATTCCGGTGCCATCGCGGGCGGCATCACCGCCAACACCGCGACCGTCACCAATTCCGGCACCATCTCGGGCGGCATCAATGTCACCAGCTTGATCGTCAGCAATTCCGGCAACATCACGGGCGACTCTTTCGGCATCGGCTCTTTCGCCGCCAACACCGTGAACGTCACCAATTCCGGCACCATCTCGGGCGGGGTCGGCATCGGGGCTGCCTTGCCCTCCATCCTGGTGAACTCCGGCGCCATCATCGGCACCGGCGGCACCGCCATCGATTTCAGCGCGTCGAGTGCCGATAATCTCACCTTCCTGCCCGGCTCGCGCATCCAGGGCGCGATCCTGCTCGGCGCGGGGGACAGCGTGAGCGTCGTCAGCGGGCCCGGCGTGTCGTCGCTGCTCACCTTCACGCCGAACGGTCCGTTCACGCTCGCGGGCAGCGGCCCGGCGCCGTTCGTCGTGGTCGGCGGCAACCAGATCGCGACCCTCGACCCGACCCCGTTCGGGTTGGCCGACAAGAACCTGATGGACTTCACCCGCGCGGTCTCCGGCATCTTGGGCTCGCTGGGGAGCACGAGCGTGCCGGGCGGCCCGCTGTCCTCGGCATTTGTGCCGAGCGAGCGCGACACCATGGCGGCGCGGGTCGACGATGCGTTCGCGGCGATCCAAGGCCCGATTTCCGCGCTCGGCTACGCGAACGACCGCGCGATGGTGTTCAAGGCGCCGACCACGGTCGCGAGCGATGGCCGCGCCGTCTGGGCGCGCGGCTTCGCCGGCCGGCGTACGCAGGACCCCGACGGCCCGATGCTCGGCGCGCACACATCATTCTTCGGCGGCACGGTCGGCTTCGACATGGTGGCGCGGGGCGACCTGCGGCTCGGCCTGCTCGCCGGCGGCGGCGAGAGCCGGCTGTCTGTCGATCAGAACGCCGGCAGCACGAACGCCGACACGGCGTTCGGAGGTCTCTACGGCCGCTGGGGCTTCGTGTCGTTCGGCCGCGCCTCTTTTCTCGACTTCGCGCTGCATGGCGGCGGCGCGACCAACGCGACCTCGCGCACGCTCACCAGCAATGTCGCGCCGTTCGTGCAGGTCGCGACCGCGCGCTACGACGGCGCGTATGTGAGCCCCGAGCTCAAGTACGGAATCGATCTGCCGCTATGGTCGCAGTACACGCTCACGCCCTCGCTCGGGCTGCGCTACGTCGCGGGCTTCTTCGGGGGCTATACCGAGGCCGGCTCGGTCGCCAATCTCACGGTCGCGAGCCGCACCATCCAGGACCTCGAGGAGCGCGGTGAGCTCAGGCTCACCCGCGCGCAGACCGTCGGTCCCGATCTGCTGCTCACCAGCGTGCATGTCGGCGCGATCGGCCTCCAGCGCGCCGGCGACACGACCGTCAATACGGTGCTGCTCGGCGCCAACCTGCCGTTCGTGACGCCGGGCAAAAACGATGTGGCCGGCATCGTCGGCGGCGGCGGCTTCGAGTGGCGCACCCGCGAGGGCGTATCGCTGTTCGGCAGCGCCGAGGCGATCGGCTTCTCCGACCAGAGCACGGTTTGGAACGCCAGGGCGGGCTTACGCGTCGCGTTCTGAGCGACGGGGATTGAAACACTTCGCAGTTGCCGGCTGCCAATCAGCACGTCTTGGTCGACGGTGAGGCAGCGACGGGATTGCTTTCCTTTGGACGCGATCGGACGAGCGCTTCAGAAACCGAACCCACCCGGATTTGGCGCTATCCGTGCCTCCGCGGCACGCGTTGCGTCCGCTGCAAAGGCATCCGCGCCCCGTCTGGATTCGTTGGGATCGGGACTCTGATCGCCCAGCGCTGAGACGCTGCGATGGCGGCCTCGCCAGAGCGCCAGCAAAAGAGCGGCGGGGAACACGACGCCAATGAGGAGCCAAAGAGCCATGGCGACCTCCATATCTATCGAGGAACCATATCACAGGCCAATCGCACGACGCTTATCAACATTGAAGGATGGCTACAGCGTCGCTTCCGTGCCGAGAATCACGGTCGCCTGCGACGACAGCACGCCGCCATTGCCGTGCGCCAGCGCGACGTCGCAGTCTTTCACCTGGCGCGCGCCGCATTCGCCGCGCAGTTGACGGACCGCCTCGATCAGCAGGAAGAGGCCGTACATGCCGGGATGACAATAGGACAGCCCGCCGCCGTTGGTGTTGACGGCGAGGCTGCCGCCGGGGGCGATGCGCCCGCCGCTGACGAAGGCGCCGCCTTCGCCCTTCCGGCAGAAGCCGAGATCCTCCAGGAACAGAATGGTGTTGATCGTGAAAGCGTCGTAAAGCTCGACTGCGTCGACATCCGCAGGCCCAAGCCCGGCCATCCGGTAGGCGGCCTTTCCGGACGCAAGCGCGCCGGTCACTGTGAGGTCCGGCATGCTGGAAATGTTGGCGTGGGTGACCGACTGGCCGCAGCCCAGCACATAGGCCGGCTTCTTCTTGAGCGATCTTGCGCGCTCGGCCGACGTGACGATGATGGCGCCGCCGCCGTCGGTGACGAGGCAGCAGTCGCGCACCGTGAACGGGTAGCTCACCATCCGGGCCGACAGCACGCCCTCGATGGTCAGCGCTTTCTTCTCCCACGCCGCCGGGTTCATGAGCGCCCATTCGCGCGCCGCCACCGCGACGGCGGCGAGCTGCTCACGCGTGGTGCCGAACTCGTGCATGTGCCGCGAGGCCGCGAGCGCGTAGGCGCTCGATGGCAGGAACGGCCGGAACGGCGTCTCGTACGGATTGACCTCGCGCACCGAGGCCTGCTTGCGGCCGACGCTGCGCTGCGTCGAGCCATAGGCGATGACCGCGACATTGCACACGCCGAGCGCGATCGCGCCCATCGCGTGCGCGACGTGATATTCGAAGGACGAGCCGCCGACGATGGTCGAGCCGAGGTGCGGCGGGTTGATGCCGAGGTATTCGGCAAGCCCGAGAACCGACAGGCGGCTCTGGGTGGTTGCCGAATAGAGGCCGTCGACGTCTTTCAGGCTCAGGCCGCAATCGTCGAGCGCGCGCCGCGTGCCCTGCGCCATCAAGTCAAAGACGGAGAGACCGTCCGCCACCTGGCCGAGGTCGGATTCGGCCACGCCGACGATCGCGGCGCTGCCGCGCGCGAGACCGTCCATCACGCGCCCTCCACGGGGAAGAAGACGGGGTAGGGCGGCTCCCCGCCGCCCGGCTGATGGACGCGGAAGCGCACGCGCTGCCCGATGCGCACCTCATCGGGCGCGATGTCCTCCACCCGGCTCATCAGGCGAAAGCCTTCATCGCAGTCGATCAGCGCCACGTTGAAGGGCTTGCCCTCGGCGGGATGCACGACTGTCGTGGCATGAACCGTGCCCAATCCCTTGCTGATCCGCCATTCCAGCCGGGCGCTGCCCGTGAAAGGGCAGATGACGCGCGGATAGAACACCGCGCGGCCCGCGTCGGGGCTGAACTGATAGGGCAGCTCGCCGCGCGCCAGATGATCGAGATAGGTCTTGAGGGGAGAGGGCTGATCGCTGGGCATGCGGCTCGATAGTCGCAAGTTTCGCAACGGCTGCCAAATTGTTTCTGGTGGCGCCGAGGCGATCGATCGTGGTTTGCTTCTGGAGGAAATTCCAGTGGCATTGAATCGCGACGCCCTGCCCCGCGATGCGGGCATCCACATCTTTCCCGCGATTGAGCAAGCAAGACGTGGATGGCCGGGCCGGGCCCGGCCACGACGAGTCGGGGATCTCATTCGAGTGCCGAGCTGATGAAGTGCTGAGTCCTTGCCGTCCCGCGATGCGGGCCAGCGAGCATGTCGATGTCCAGTAAAGCGATTGAGGGCGCAACGGTGATCAAAATCCCGCAACGACGGATACGCGGCGTCTATCATCGCCGCGTCGGCGACATCGTCATCACGGCCATCAGCGACGGCTTCCTCGACGGAAAGGTCGAGTCGATCGCACCATCCCGCCGGACGAGGCCCGCGCGAGCTGTTCGATCAAATCGAACTGAGCAGGGTCGGCGGTGAGGACCGGTATTCCGGCTTTCGTCGCTGTCAAATAAATGGGCGCATCGTTCAGGCACGCCGGAGGGAACAATTCATTCACTTCTGAATGGACCGAGGCCGCCGGCTTGGTCGTGGGCAAGTGGACGGCGCCCGCCCTGCCGCTGGAGCCGTAGTGGCGCGCAAGATGATGTCGGTCATGGAGGCACCCTCGCGCGCGATGATGACGCGTGACCGTCCGAGCTCGTGCCCAAGCTGGCTAGTCGGCGAACACCCGCCGTCGATTGCTGCCGTCGGATGTAGTGGAAGCTGGCCGCTATCGCTGGCCAAAACCGGACTCCATCCCCGAAAGGCATTAGGGCCTGCGGGTGAGGATGAGTATCATGGCGTCCATGTCGCTGGACCTTGCAGAATGCGATCGAGCGCGCCTGGCGCGAGACCCGTCTTATGACGGGCGGTTCTATACCGGCGTTCACACCACCGGTATTTACTGCCGTCCGGTCTGCCCGGTGCGGCCCGCCCGGTCCGCCAATGTTTCGTTCTTCCCATCGGCCGCCGCGGCCGAGGCGGCAGGTTTCCGTCCCTGCCTGCGTTGCCGTCCAGAGACCGCCCCGTTCTGCAGCGCATGGATCGGCAGCCGGGCGACAGTCGAAAGAGCGCTGCGGCTCATCGTCGATGACGGTGCGCTCGACGTGGAAGGCGCTACGGTCGAACGCCTGGCTGCGCGTCTCGGTATGGGAGCAAGGCAACTGACGCGGCTATTCGCCCGTCACCTTGAAGCAAGCCCCTCGATGGTGGCGAGGACCGCACGGGTGCAGCGAGCCAAACGGCTCATCGACGAGACGAGCCTGCCGATCACCGAGATCGCGCTGCAAGCGGGCTTTGGCAGCCTACGCCGGTTCAACTCCGTTTTTGCGGAAGTCTACGGCAGGCCGCCGACTGAAATTCGACGCACACGGCAGCCGGCGAGGAGGACCCTCACTTGATCTTGATGCCGGTCGTCTTGATGAGCCGACCCCAGCGCTCGATCTCGCTTTTCACATAGGCCTGAAACTCCGCGGACGAATTGCCGACCGCGATCGCACCCTGCGAGGCGAGCCTCGCCTTCACGTCGGATGAGTTCAGCGCTTGCGACGCGGCGGATTCCAGCTTGGCGAGAATCGGGGCGGGGGTACCGGCCGGCGCCACCATGCCATACCAGTTGTCGGCGAGCACTTGCGGCATCGCGAGCTCGCCCGTCGTCGCGAGATCGGGGAGACTGGCGATGCGCGAATGGCTGCCGATCGCAAGCGCACGCAGCTTGCCGGCTTGAATGTAGCCGAGCAGGATCGGCACGTCGGCGAACATGGTCTGGACGCGGTTGCCCAGGAGGTCGTTCACCGCGGGTGCCGCACCCGTATAGGGCACATGCACCAGCTTGATGTCGGCGGTGAGCTCCAACAGCTCCATCGCCATATGCGGCATGCCGCCGACGCCCGTCGATGCGAAGACGATCTTGCCGGGCTGCGCCTTGGCCAGCGCGACGAAATCGGCGAGCGTCTTCGCCGGCACGGTCTCGTTGACCACCAGGATCTCCGGCACCGAGACGATCTGCGTCACCAGCGCCAGATCCTTGATTGGATCGAACGGCATCGATTCACGCAGATTGATGTTCATTGCGAGCTGGCTCGATGGTGCAATCGCGATCGTGTAGCCGTCGGGGTTCGACTTCGCCACGGACGCAATGCCGGTCATACCGCCGGCGCCGGGGCGGTTCTCGATCACGATGGTGCCGCCGAGCAATGTCGCCATTCTCTCGGTCAAAACCCGGCTGATGAAATCGGACGGGCCGCCAGCCGGGAACGGCACGACGAACCTGATGGGATGGTTTGGAAACTGATTCGGAGGCTCCTGGGCGGCCAGTCCGCCGGGCGAGGCCAGAACACCGAGCAAGAAAAGGATGCGCATCAGGATGGACATGCGGCACGCTCCATGAGGCAGCGCCGGATTGAAAAGATGGTGTCGGGCGAGCCCGATCCGGCGCTACCGACTTTAGCTCCGTCCGCGTGCGATTTCATCGTCGCTCGCACGTCTGCTCTTCCGCCTTCGCTCTTCGAGCCACGGCGGACAAGCCAGGTCTGCGCACGGCGACGTTCGCTCGCCTCGCTTTGATTTCGGGTGGCTGGCTTGCCGAGCCGTAGGCCGCGAAGCGGGCGAAGGCTGGTGAGCGCCAATCGATCCTACGACCCTCTCCCGTGTGAAGGACAGGTTCTCCCCATCGCGATGCCTGAATCGCGGTTCCACCTATGGGCAAGACCGGCAGCCCATGCGCGCTTGCCTTGCCTCGTGGCGTCGCGCCACATACTCACGTTGATCCAATGATTCAAATGCTCGAGCGGGGAAGGCAATGCGGATATCACTCTACGATCTCAGCGTGCCGACCTTCCTGCAAACCATAAGATCCGTCGGAGGCTTTCTCGACCGTGCGGCTATCCACTTTTCAAATACCGGTGTCGATCCCGATAATTTCGTGAACACCCGTCTCTTCGACGACATGGCACCATTTCATTTTCAGATCGAAGCCGCGTGGCACCATTCCGTGTGGGGCGTCGAGGCTCTCAAGAGGCGCGTTCACCCCTCCGGCCTTGGTCGGATCTGCTCCCTTCACTGATCTACAGGCGATGATCGCGAAGGCAGAAAAGGCGCTGGAGGCGTTCGTCCCCGAAGAGATCAACGACTGTGCCGGCAAGCCCCTAGACCTCCAGATCGGTCCGCGACGGCTTGCTTTCACGTCGGAGACCTTCATTCTCTCTTTCTCTCTGCCGAACTTCCATTTTCACGCCGTCACCGCATACAACATACTGCGCGCGCGAGGCGTGCCGCTCGGTAAACGTGATTACGAGGGTCGGCTGCGCACCAGCTCGTGAGCCGAAACTTGGCCTCCCGCAAAAGCGCCTTTGCGGCTCGGACAGCGCGACCAGCCCGCATGAGAAATGGCCTTCTGAAGGTTAGGCCGGCGCAGCGCTGGTCATAACCAGCCCGCGTGCGCGATTTTTTCCGACCACTCGGTGCTCGCAGCAGGCTTCCTTATTTTTATTCGTGGGTACGGCATGGGCCTATGGCAAGCAGAGAATGCTCTCCCTGCTGCCAGGTCATGGTTCATGGTGGGCGCTGTAGGGATTGAACCTACGACCTCTCCCGTGTGAAGGGAACGCTCTCCCGCTGAGCTAAGCGCCCGTCGCCACCATCGTAGCCCGGATGCAGCGAAGCGCAATCCGGGAGGCGTGGCCACGTATCGTGGCGGGGATTAGCGGCGACGCACCGAAGGTGTCAAGCCGCGCCTTTATGCATGCTTCTATGCATGCCTCACTTCGGCATCGGCCACGGCGCCGTCGCGTTCGGCTGCTGCGGCGGTGGTTGTATCTGCGGCGCCGGCTGGGCGGGCGGCGCGGCGGCGGTGGTCGGGGCGCTCGGCGCATCCGCGGGCGGCGGCTGTTGTTGCGCCGCCGCCGGCGGCGGCGCGCGCCGAGCAACGGCGGGGTGCTTGCGCGGCTTCGGCTTGCGCGGCGGCGGAGCGGGCGGCGGGGCCGGCTGCAGCTCCACGTAGAGCGGGTTCGGATCGAGGTGCGGCTCGTTGCCGGCGCCGTCGCCGGAGCCGAGCCGCGGGTCTTCGGGCTGGACCACGCGCACGGGCACGCTCTGCGGAATGTAGCCGTTGAGCGCGACGTTGACCGTGAAGGGCCCGGTCACCGCGACATTGAGCCGGCAGGGTGTGACGCAGCTTCCGCCGTTCTGGGCGCTGGCTTGTGCGCCGGGCGGGTCGGATTCGATCGCGAGCGAGGCGGGCGCACCGCCGCCGCCACCACCGCTGAAGCTCGGCATGCTCCAGTCGAAGCTCGGCATCATCGACGAGCAGGCGCTCAAGGTGAACCCGCAGGCGGCCACCGCGATAACGCGTTTCATGCCTTTACAACCCCCAATAACGCCCATGACACCGTCCGCGCCGCACAGGCTCGGACCATACGGGCGGCCACCAACAGCCGCAACCACGCGCACCCCTCGAGCTTAACCTGCTGGCCGCGTGCACGGCTGCCGCGCGCCGACCGTCGGCGCCCCATTGGCCCCTCGAGCGTGGCGCCGGAAAGTGTCCCAAAGACCCCAAGTTCCCGCTTTGCGGTGCCGGCCCCCCGCAACAAACCACAAGATGCAGTGAATTGTGCCCCCATTAAGGTAAGACCGCGGTCAGGGGATGGCGGCGGCTACATGCAATAAGGTCATAATTCAAGTTATATCAATCATTTAGATCGGAGTCTGATTACTATGGATGACCTTGTACGGGAGCGCGCAGAAGTGCCTCGAGCGCGGCCGGCAAGGCGTCGAAATGATTGATGACCTGGTCGGGCTCGAGTTCCACCATCGGCACCTCGGTATAGCCGAAGTCGACACCGACCACCGGCACCCCGGCGGCGCGCGCTGTCGCGACGTCGGTGGCCGAGTCACCCACCATCACGGCGACGGCGATGTCGCCGCCCACCGCGCGCACGGTCTGCCGCAATACCTCGGGGTCGGGCTTGCGGACGCTGAACGTGTCGGGCCCGCAGATCGCGGCAAAGCGCGCCGCGAGCCCGAGCCGCTCGAGCAGGCGCACCGAAAGCCAGGCGAGCTTGTTGGTGCACACCGCGAGGCGATCACCGCGCGCGGCGAGCCGGTCGAGCGCTGTCTCGACGCCGGGAAACGGCCGCGAGCGGTCGGCGATGTGCTCGGCGTAGTGGGCGAGGTAGGCGCCGAGCAGCTCGTCCACATGGGCCGGCGTGAACGCGCGGCCGCGCTGCGCGAGCCCGCGCTCGATCAGCCGCTTGACGCCGCCGCGGATCAAGGTGCGGCCGGCCACGGGATCGATCGGCTCGATTCCCTCGCGCGCAAACACCACGTCGAGCGAAGCGAGCAGGTCCGGCGCCGTGTCGACCAGCGTGCCGTCGAGATCGAAGATGATTGTGCGCGTGCGCATGCGTCGTGTGGCTAACCGGCGCGGGACAGGATGGCAAGGCGCTGTTTTTTGCGAGCGGTACGGCGCTCGCGCTCGCTCACCCGGCTGAAAGAGGCGGGCAGAAAAGAGCCCAACCCCCCAGCGTGGTGCCGCATTCCGCTCTATGAACGCCCGTCGAACAACGCTATTGAACCCCTGTCCTTCCACGTCCGGGCTACCCTTGTCCACCACCGACGCCGAAAAGCTGAAACATGCGGCTGCCGCGCGAGCGGTGGAATTCGTGCGTCCGGGCATGCGGCTCGGGCTCGGCACCGGCTCGACCGCGAAGCATTTCGTGACGCTGCTCGCCGAGCGCGTGCGCGGCGGCCTCGATATCGTCGGCGTGCCCACCTCGGAGGCGACGCGCTCCGACGCGGAGCGCCAGGGCGTTCCGCTCACCACCCTCGACGAGACGCCGCAGCTCGATCTCACCATCGACGGCGCCGACGAGATCGCGCCCGACCTCACGCTGATCAAGGGCGGCGGCGGCGCGCTGCTGCGCGAAAAGATCGTCGCCGCCGCCTCGGCGCGCATGATCGTGATCGCCGACGGGAGCAAATACGTGCCGGTGCTCGGGCGTTTCCCGCTGCCGGTCGAGGTCAACGAATTCGGCCTCGTCGCGACGCGGCGCGCCGTCGAGACGGCCGCCGCCGCTTGCGGCAGCCCGGGGGCGGCGCCGCCGCGCCAGACCCGCGAGGGCCATGCTTTCGTCACGGATGGCGGGCACCTCCTGCTCGACGCCGCGCTCGAACGCATTCCGGAGCCGGCCGCGCTCGCATCCGCACTCGTCGCCATCCCGGGGGTGGTCGAGCACGGCCTGTTCATCGGGCTCGCACAGATGGCGATCGTCGCGGGCGCCGACGGCGTCCGAATCCTCGAGCGGACATGACCACGACGCGGTCCACAAAACTTGGCCACAAAGGAGTGAGCACCATGACGTTTGCCTCGATCGATCACGCGATCAATCGCTCGATTAGTCGCCTGGCGCTCGCCGCCGCGGTCGCCTTCGCGTGCCTCGCATTCGGCGGCGTCGCGCAGGCGCAGACGGCGGGCGCGATTGCGGCCGCCAAGGAGCTGGTGGCGCTCAAGGGCGGCAACGCCATGTTCGACCGGCTCATTCCGGGCGTGATCCAGCGCGCCAAGGAGACGTTCGTGCCGACCAATCCGCAGCTGATCGGGCCGCTCAACCAGGTGGCGGAGCAACTCAACAGGGAATACGCGCCGAAGACCGCCGAGATCAACAACGAGGTCGCCAAGGTCTACGCCCAGCATTTCACCGAAGCCGATCTCAAGGCGATTCTCGCCTTCTACAAGTCGCCCGTCGGCCAGAAGATGCTGACCGAGGAGCCGAAGGCGATCGAGCAGAGTCTCAAGGCGGCGCAAGACTGGGCGGCTAAGTTCTCCGACGTGGTGATCGAGCGCTTTCGCACCGAGATGAAGAAGAAGGGCTACGACCTGTGAGCCATCCGGTGCCGCGCGAGGTCGACCTTTTCGTCATCGGCGCCGGCTCGGGCGGCGTGCGCGCCGCGCGCATCGCGGCCGGCTACGGCGCCAAGGTCGCGGTCGCCGAGGAGTATCGCGTCGGCGGCACCTGCGTGATCCGGGGCTGCGTGCCGAAAAAATTGCTGGTCTACGCCTCGCGCTTCGCCCACGAGTTCGAGGACGCGGCCGGCTTCGGCTGGACCGTGCCTGAGCCGTCCTTCGACTGGGCGACGCTGATCGCCAACAAGGACAAGGAAATCGACCGGCTCGAACGCGCCTATGTGAGCAACCTGGAAAAGGCGGGCGCCACCATCCTGCGGACGCGCGCCGTGATCGCCGATCCGCACACCGTGCGCCTCGCCGACGGCGAGACCGTGCGCGCCGGCCACATCCTGATCGCGACCGGCGGCTGGCCCGGCCTCGGCGCGCCGATCCCGGGCCGCGAGCATGCCATCACGTCGAACGAGGCGTTCCATTTGCCGACGCTGCCCAAGCGCGTGCTGGTGCAGGGCGGCGGCTATATCGCGGTCGAGTTCGCCTGCATCTTCGCCGGCATGGGCAGCGCGGTAACGCTGGTCTATCGCGGCGCCAACATCCTGCGCGGCTTCGACGACGATGTGCGCGGCCACCTGCGCGCCGAGATGGAGCGGCGCGGCATCGCGATCGTCACGGGCGAGACGGTCGCGGCGATCGAGCCGGCGGGCTCGGCCTACTCGGCGCGGCTCTCGGGCGGCAAGCAGATCGAGGCGGACCGCGTGATGTTCGCGACCGGCCGGATGCCGAATGTGCGCAACCTCGGGCTCGAGGCGATCGGCGTCAAGCTCGCCGACAATGGCGGCATCGCGGTCGATGCGCATTCGCGCAGCTCGGTGCCGCACATCTACGCGGTCGGCGACGTCACCAACCGGATCAACCTCACGCCGGTCGCGATCCGCGAAGGGCACGCATTCGCCGACACGGTGTTCGGCAAGAAGCCGACCGCGGTCGACCACGTCAACGTGCCGACCGCCGTCTTTTCCGAGCCCGAGATCGGCTGTGTCGGTCTCACCGAAACCGAGGCGCGCGAGCGCTACCCGCGGGTCGACATCTACAAGGCGACCTTTCGTCCCATGAAGGCGACGCTGTCCGGCCGCGACACCCGCATGCTGATGAAGCTCGTGGTCGACGGCGCGAGCGATCGCGTGCTCGGCTGCCACATCATCGGCGAAGGCGCCGCCGAGATGGTGCAGGTGGCGGCGATCGCCGTGAAGATGAAGGCCACCAAGGCCGATTTCGACGCGACCGTCGCGCTCCACCCGACCGCCGCCGAGGAGCTGGTGACGATGCGCACGCCGACCGCGCGGTATGGCGTGGCGGCGGCGGAGTAGAGCGGCGAATGGTGAGTGGCGAATGGCGAATAGCAATAGCGAATAGGGGCAAGGTGCGGAACCCGCCATTCGCCATTCGCCACTCGCCATTCGCTATTCCTGGTGTATAACCCGACCATCAACCCATCGAGGACGAGGCCATGGCGGAGCGTTGGACGCCTGACAGCTGGCGCAAGAAACCGATCCTGCAGGTGCCGGAATATCCGGACCGCCCGGCGCTGGCCGAGACCGAGAAGCAGCTCGCGAGCTTTCCGCCGCTGGTTTTTGCCGGTGAGGCGCGCAACCTGAAGAAGGCGCTCGCCCGAGTCGCAAACGGCGAGGCTTTCCTGCTCCAGGGCGGCGACTGCGCCGAGAGCTTCGCGGAGCATGGCGCCAACAACATCCGCGATTTCTTCCGCGTCTTTTTGCAGATGGCGGTGGTGCTCACCTATGCGGGCTCCGTGCCGGTGGTCAAAGTCGGCCGCATCGCGGGCCAGTTCGCAAAACCGCGCTCCTCGCCGACCGAGAAGCGGGGCGGGGTCGAGCTGCCGAGCTATCGCGGCGACATCATCAACGGCAACGAGTTCACCGCCGAGGCGCGCCGGCCCGATCCGCGCCGGCAGGTCGAGGCCTATCGCCAGTCGGCCGCGACCCTCAACCTGCTGCGCGCCTTCGCGCAGGGCGGCTATGCCAATCTCGGCAGCGTGCACCAGTGGATGCTCGGGTTCCTGAAAGATACGCCGCAGTCGCGCCGCTACAACGAGCTCGCGGACCGCATCTCCGAGGCGCTCGGCTTCATGCGCGCGTGCGGGCTCGACCTCGAGAACCACCCGGAGCTGCGCGCGACCGATATCTATACGAGCCACGAGGCGCTTCTCCTCGGCTTCGAGGAGGCGCTGACCCGCGTCGATTCGACCACCGGCGACTGGTACTGCACGTCCGGCCACATGGTGTGGATCGGCGACCGCACGCGCCAATACGACCATGCCCACGTCGAGTACTGCCGCGGCATCAAGAACCCGCTCGGCCTCAAGTGCGGCCCCTCGCTCAAGGCAGACGATCTCCTGCGCCTGATCGATATCCTCAATCCCGAGAACGAGGCGGGCCGGCTGACGCTGATCTGCCGCGAGGGCTCCGACAAGGCCGGCGACCTGATCCCGGCGCTTGCTCGCGCTGTCAAGCGCGAGGGCAAGGCGGTGGTGTGGTCGTGCGATCCGATGCACGGCAACACGATCACGTCGGCGACCGGCTACAAGACGCGGCCGTTCGACCGCATTCTCGCCGAGGTGAAGACCTTCTTCGCCATCCACGCGGCGGAAGGCACCCACGCGGGCGGCGTGCATCTCGAGCTCACGGGGCAGAACGTCACCGAATGCACCGGCGGCGCGCGCGCCATCACGGACGAGGATCTCAACGACCGCTACCACACGTTCTGCGATCCGCGGCTCAATGCCGAGCAGGCGATCGAGCTCGCTTTCCTGCTCGCCGAGCTCCTGAAGAAGGAGCGCGAGGCGCGCGCGAAGCCGCTGCCGGCCGCGGCCGGGATGTGATCCTCACAAGGCCTGCCAAGCAAGTCCTCATCGTGAGGAGCGCGGCCGCTCTTGCGGCCGCGCGTCGCGAACCATGGGCGAAGCACACCGCGCGCCGCCGCCTGCGCCCTCGACCCACTCTTCGAGACGCACTTCTTCGCGGCGCGAAGAAATGCTCCTCCTTCGCGAAGCGAAGAAATCCCGTTCAGGATGAGGAGGCATATGTGGGGGCCGCAAGCGTCTATCGCGTCTGATTGACGCTTTCTCAACCACGCCGCGGTTCCCGCTTATCGGCGCATTAACGCTTGCGTTTATCCGCGCATTAACGCTCGCGCCACGACGGCGTTCGCGTACCGCTTTCCGCGCAATGATTTGAAAACAATTTGAATGAAGCTTTCCGCATTCAACGGCGGCAGGAGGCCCCGGTGAAGCGGACGATGTTCAGGCTGCTCGATCTCGCGGTGGCGGTTGCGCTGTCATTGGCCATCGCCAACCTGACGCGCGTCCATGCGGCCGAATGGCCGAATGTCCGCCAGAGCGACACGATGTGGCCAGGCGCGCCGGTCGGCGGCCCGCAGTGGCCGAAGGTCTCCGACGAGGAGCTCGCTCGCATCGAGGCGAGCCTGCACAACGACACCGCCGCGCCGGCGCCGGCGGCTCCCGCGACCACGGCAGCCGCGCCGGTGGCGCCTGCCGTCGCGGCACCCGCTTCGCCCTGGTCGTTCGCCGGTCTCCTCGAGCGCACCGACGACAGCGTCACCGGCTCGCTGGGAACGCCCGATACGCCGCGGGCGCCGCCGACCTTCGCCCGGCGCTTCCAGTCGCCGTTCACCTTCGAGGTCGGCACGCGCTACTGGTACTCGATCGGGCAAAACCGCTTCGCCTTCACCAACAACATGTTCCCGTTCGGCAACCCGACCTCGACGCTCGACTGGGACCGCATGCAGGGCCACGCGGGCGAGGGCTTCTTCCGCATCGACCACGCGCCGACGCACCTCTACGTCAAGGGCCTGGTCGGCGGCGGTATCCTGCACGGCGGCGACATGGACGACCTCGACTTCCTGGTCGACCAGATCAACTTCTCCAACACCACGAGCCAGATCAGCGGCAACTATCTTACCTACGCCATTGCCGACCTCGGCTATTCGTTCGACGTGCCGTCCGCCGGCGTGCGCTACGGCGCCTTCGTCGGCTATCACTACTGGCGCGAGCGCATGACCGCCTTCGGCGTGCTCTGCAACGCCGACATCGGCGGCTTCTGCGGCGCGCCCGGCGCGATCGTGGTCCCGTTCAACACCGCGGTCGACATCTTCGACACCACCTGGCACGCCATCCGGGTCGGCGGCGAGGCGCGCTACGAGATCGGCGAGCGCTGGAGCATCTCGGGCGAGCTCGCCTTCGTGCCCTATGCGTGGGTCAGCAACGACGACAGTCACCTGCTGCGCGCGGATCTCGGCCCGTCGCCCAACATCATCACCCGCGGCTGGCGCGGCATCGGCGCCGAGGCGGAGGCCTTGGTGAACTACAAGGTGCTGCCGCACTTCGACATCGGCGCCGGCTTTCGCTACTGGGGCATCTTCACCGACTCCGGAACGGTCGACTTCGGTCCGACCTTCTCGCCGGACTTTCATCTGACCAAGTTCAGCACGCAGCGCTACGGCCTGCTGCTGCAGGCGAAGGCGACGTTCTGAGGGGGGCGCGAATAGCGAATGGCGAGTAGCGAGTAGCGAGTAGGAAAGCCTATTCGCTGCTCCTATTCGCTAGTCGCCACTCACTATTCGGCCCCGCGCCCCAGTGCTACATCTCCATCCATGAACCAGCGTCCGCCCGAGCGCCTCGCGATCGCGATCGCGCAGCTCAACCCGACGGTCGGCGACGTCGCCGGCAATGCCGAGCGGGCGCGCCGCGCGCGGGCGAGCGCGGCGGCGGACGGCGCCGAGCTCGTCGTCTATCCGGAGCTGTTCATCGCCGGCTACCCGCCCGAGGACCTGGTGCTCAAGCCGGCGTTCCAGGCCGCTTGCCGCGCGGCGGTCGAGACGCTCGCGCGCGAGACCGCCGACGGCGGGCCCGCGATCCTGATCGGCACGCCCTGGCTCGAGGACGGCAAGCTCTACAACGCGGTGGCGCTCGCCGACGGCGGACGCATCACGGCGCTGCGCCGCAAGGTCGATCTGCCGAACTACGGCGTGTTCGACGAGAAGCGCGTGTTCGTGCCCGGCCCGCTGCCGGGACCGGTTAATTTCCGCGGCGTGCGCATCGGCATTCCGATCTGCGAGGACATCTGGGGTCCGGAACCGGTCGAGTGCATCGCCGAGACCGGCGGCGAAATCCTCCTGGTGCCGAACGGCTCGCCCTATCGCCGCGACGTCATCGACGAGCGCCTCAACGTCGCGGTGGCGCGCGTCACCGAGGCCGGGCTGCCGCTGATCTACGTCAACCAGGTCGGCGGCCAGGACGAGCTGGTGTTCGAAGGCGCCTCCTTCGTGCTCAATGCCGACCGCTCGATTCCCGTGCAGCTGCCCGCGTTCCGCGAGGCTGTGGTCACCACGCGCTGGGAGCGAACCGCCGGCACGTGGCGCTGCATGACCGACAGCGTTGCCAAGCTCGAGGAGGGCGAGAAGGTCGACTACGCGGCCTGCGTGCTCGGCTTGCGCGACTATGTCGAGAAGATCGGCTTTCCGGGCGTGGTGCTCGGCCTCTCGGGCGGTGTCGACTCGGCATTGTGCGCGGCTATCGCGGTCGACGCGCTGGGCGCCAAGCGCGTGCGCTGCCTGATGCTGCCCTATCGCTACACGGCGCAGGAGTCGCTCGACGACGCCGCGCAGGTCGCCAGAGCCCTCGGCGTGCAGTACGACATCGTGCCGATCGCGAGCGCGGTCGAGGGCCTAGAGCAGTCGCTGGCGCCGCTCTTCGCCGGCAAGCCGCGCGATGTCACCGAGGAGAACCTGCAGTCGCGCGCGCGCGGCACCATCCTGATGGCGGTGTCGAACAAGCTCGGCCTGATGGTGGTGACGACCGGCAACAAATCGGAAATGTCCGCCGGCTACGCCACGCTCTACGGCGACATGAACGGCGGCTTCAACCCGATAAAGGACCTCTACAAGATGGAGGTCTATCGGCTCTCGCGCCTGCGCAACTCGTGGAAGCCCGAGGGCGCGCTCGGCCCGGACGGCCGCGTCATTCCGGAGAACATCCTCACGCGCGCGCCGAGCGCGGAGCTGCGCGAGAACCAGACCGACCAGGATTCGCTGCCGCCCTACGACGTGCTCGACGCGGTGCTCGAGCGCCTGGTCGAGCGCGAGCAGCCGATCGCCGAGATCGTCGCGGCGGGCTATGACCGCGAGCTCGTGATGCGGATCGAGCGCATGCTCAACCTCGCGGAATACAAGCGGCGGCAGGCGGCGCCCGGCGTCAAGATCACGCTCAAGAATTTCGGCCGCGACCGCCGCTACCCGATCGTCAATCGCTTCCGCGACCCCGGCACCCCGCCGCCGCAGCCCGACAAGACGCTGGTCGCCGCCGGCGCCGTCGCCGCAACGAGCGAAGCGTTCGATTTTTGACGGCGAATAGCCAATGGGGCATGGCGAATAGACGGACTCCGCGCCACTACTCGCTACTCGCTATTCGCCACTCGCCCGCGCTATCGCGGCGGCACGAAGGTCGGGCCGACCGCGCGCACCGGCTTCTTCTTGGAGCTGGGCGCGACAGTGTCGCCCTCGTTCGACGAGGCCGACGCGATCGAGGCGGCGGCGGCGGTGCCGGCGTCCTGCGAGTCGAGCGTGCGCACGTCGCGGATCAAGCGGCCTTGCGCGTCGCGCGGCGCCGACAGGGTCTTGGCCTTGTCGGGGGTGACCACGATGTCGTCCTGTTGCAGCGTATTGTCGCGCAGGCCGCCGAGCGCCTGTGCCCAGCTTTCCCCTGGCTTGCGGCAGCCGCAGGCGGGGACGAGCGCGGTGCGGTACTTGAACGCGTTGGGCAGCGACGTGTAGGGCGCGCCGTTCGACGCCACGGCCTGGTTGATGTCGGACCCGGTCGGGTTCGACATCAGCACCACCTGGGCGGCCGGGCAGGTCTCCTGGCAGGTCTGCGCGTCCTCGGCGAAATGGTCGGCGGTCGTCGCGTAGGAGATGGGGAAGTAGTAGCCGTCGCACATGCGCACGCAGACGGTGCGATAGGTGCCGGACGGGATCGACGAGTAGGGGCCATTGCTCGAGTAGGTCCCGTTGTTGCCGGGCCGGCTGCCGAACAGGTTGTCGAGGAAGCCGCGCTGCTGGTTCGCGGCGGCGCTGTATTGCGGGCCGCAATTGTTCTGCGCCAGCGCGTTGATCACGGTGGCGCGCTGCGCCTCGCGCGCGCCCTCGCCGCCGCCCTGCAGCCGGTCGAGGTCGGCGAGCACCTTCTCCAGGTTGGCGCGCGCCTGCTGGAGCTGCTGGTTGAGCGGCGTGCATTGCGGGTTCTGGCCGGTGAACAGCGAGAAGAAGCCGCCGCCCTGGCAGCCCATGCGGCTCGCCTGCGCCGACATGCGGTCGACATCGGCCTGTTGCTTGTTGCGGACGTCCTCGAGGCGCCGGATCTGCTCGGCGCGCGCGGGGTCGACGGTGCCGCGGTCGATCGTGGCGAGCTGCGCCTCGAGGCGCGTGCAGACCGGGTTGGCCGGCGGTGGCGCTGCGGGCGCCGGGTAGGGGGCCTGGGCAAGCGTCGCCGGGCCGGCGAACGTCGCCAGTCCGGTCACGAGGCTGATGATCGCCGTTTCGCGCCACCCCAAGGTCATTCCCGCTCCACCCGCGATCCGCGATTCAGTCGATGGCTTGTGCGCCCCACCGATGTTGAGGTCGCAAAAGCGTCGGAATAGTGGCTTGGCACGCAAGGTGATCATTGGAGGTAAATTTACGCCGTGCCGGTGCGTAAGCGCCCCTTCTTGCGGGTCTCGGCCTGCAGGTTCCACAGGATTCCTGACACGATGAGCGCGGCCCCCGCGAAGACGAAGAGGTCGAGCGGCTCGGCGTAGAGCCACCAGCCGACGAGCGCGATCAGCGGGATGCGCATGAAGTCGATCGGCACCACCACGGTCGCCTCGCCGGCGCGGAACGCGTTGGAGAGGCAGTAGTGCGAGGTCAGCCCCGCGACCGCGAGCCCGATGATCGGCACGATCTGCGCCGTCCCGAGGCTGGCGAACGACGCGAAATGGCTGCCCACGAGATTCATTGGGAGCTGCATGGCCATCATCCAGAACACGATGGTGAAGGCCGAGTCGGTCGCGGTCAGCCGCTTGGTGGCGATGAGCGCGATGGCGTAGCCGAAGGCGGCCGAGAGCGTGAGCAGCGCCGCGGGATGGAAGGTCTCCAGGCCGGGCCGGATGATGACGAGCACGCCGAGGAAGCCGAGGATCACTGAGCCGATGCGGCTCGGCGTCAGTCGCTCTTGCAGGAAGATCGCGGCCATGATGGCCGTCCACGCCGGCATGGTGAACTCGAGCGAGAACACGGTGGCGAGCGGCAGCAGCGTGATGCTCGTCGCCCAGGCGACCTGGGCGGCGAAATGCACGCTATTGCGCAGAAGATGCAGCCAGATGTGCCGCGTGCGTATCGCCCGCCGCAGCTGCGGACGCGCGAGCGCGATCGCGCCGAGGACGACGAGGCCGGTCCCGCTGCGCAGCGCCAGGATTTCGAGAATGCCGAGCACGCGCGAGAGCTCGCGGATCGCCACCGCCATGGTCGAGAACGAGAGCAGCGCGCCGATCATCCACAGCACGGCCGGCACGAGGCGGGTGGGGGTCACGGCGATGTTCGGCGAAGTGGCATGAGGACTCGCGGGTGAGAACTAGCGAATAGCGAATAGGGTCGCGGATGACCAGCCGCCTTCACCGAGGTGGCAGCGGTTTCGGGTACCGCACGAGGTACAAACTCCTCCTCATGGTGAGGAGCGCGGCCGCCCTTGCGACCGCGCGTCTCGAGCCAGGCGCAGCGGCTGTCAATGGCGCCGCTTGCGTGCTCGGCCCATCGTTCGAGACGCACGCGCGCGCCCCCAGGATGAGGCGTGTCTTGTGGCGGGTCGCATGGGGCGTTCTTGCAGGGAGGGCGAAAAAGGCACATTCTGATACGCCCTATCTCTTGATCTCCCGTCCAAAATAACGGTCACGTCCAGGGGAGGACGCCATGAGGAAACGCATCTCGCGCCGCGCCTTTGTCGCGGCGTCCGCGGCCGCGTTGGCCACGCCGTCGCTGATTAGGGTCGCGCGCGCGGACGAGCCGTTGCTGATCCGCTGCTCGCTCGACACGGCGCCGACGCACCCGCGCAACATCTCAGTCAAGGACTACCTCGGCAAGGTGGCGGCCGCCTCCGACGGCAAGATCAAGACCCAGGTGTTCGACAGCGCCCAGCTTTTCCCCGACCTGCAAGTCGCCAAGGCGTTGATCCAGGGCCAGGTCGAGATGGCCGTCCCGGGCAGCTGGGTCATCACCGGCATCATTCCGGACGCAGACCTCTTCCAGCTGCCGGCGCTGTACGGCCGCAGCGTCGAGGTGGTGCATCGGGTGACCGACGGCCCGCCCGGCGCCTTCATCGTCAAGGAGGTCGAGCAGAAGATCCGCGCCCACGTCATCGGCAATTGGCTCGATCTCGGGTTTCAGAATTGGTACACGACCAATAAGCCGATCAACTCGCTCGCCGACCTCAAGGGCATGAAGATCCGCAACTCGGGCGGCGCCGGCCAGGCCTGGCGGGCGCGCTTCGTCGGCGCCATCCCCAACACGACGGCTTGGCCGAACGTACCGCTGTCGCTCTCGCAGGGCATGTTCGACGGCTTCGTTTCCTCGGACGAGAGCGTGGTCAGCGCCCAGCTATGGGACGCCGGCGTGAAATACTCGCTCGCCGACCATCAGTTCGTCGCCGAATACATTCCGATGATCAGCCTCGCCTCCTGGGCGAAGCTCACGCCCGCGCAGCAGAAGATGATGAGCGACCTGTGGGCCGAGAACATCGCGACCTACCGCGCCAACACCGCCGCCTCGCAGACGAAGGCGCGCGCCACCCTCCAGTCGCACGGCATCAAGATCGTCGATCCGACCGACGCGCAGATTGCGGCCGACCGCGCCCGGATGATGCCCGAGACGGACCAGCTCGCCAAGCAACTTCACATCTCACCTGATCTGGTCAAGCTGCTCGATGCGGCGCTCGCCTCGGCCAGCTGACCTCGCTTGCGTCGAGACGGCGCCATGAAAATATGGGATCGGATCGAGCAGAGCCTGGTCGGCCTGCTTGGTCTGTGCGCGCTCGTGGTCGGCCTGTGGCAGGTGGTGGGCCGCTATCTCGATCCGGCGCACGCCATCAGCTACGCCGAGGAGATGATCGTCTACCTGGTGATCTGGGCGGTCATGATCACCTCGAGCCAGCTCGTGCGCCGTGACGGGCATGTGCGGCCGGACCTGATCGTGCGCCTCCTGCCGGTGCACGCCTATCGCTGGGTCGAGATCTTCAACTGCCTCGCCGCGCTCGTCTTCGCGGCGGCGCTCGTCTGGTACGGCTGGCAGATCGTCTCCACGTCGCTCATGCTCGACGAGCGCAGCTCGAGCGACCTCCAGTTCCCGATGTGGATCTATTATCTCAGCCTGCCGGCGGGCAGCGCCCTGATGCTGATCCGCTATGTCATCCGCCTCGTCCGCTTTCTCTTCTTTTTCGATCCCGCCACTATGGCGCCCGGGCATCTCCCCGCCACTGACGAGCTCGGCGGCTTGTCGCCGCCGTCGCTGCGCTGATCGGCGACGATGTACGTCTTCTTGTTCCTTTTGTTGTTCTTCGGCCTGCTGGCGGCCGGGATGCCGATCTTTCTCGTGCTCGGGCTGTGCGCCGGCATCCTCTTCTTGGTGTCGGGCCAGCCGCTGATCGGCCTTGCCCAGGTCGTCATCAACGATCTCAACTCGACAACGCTGATGGCCCTGCCGCTGTTCGTGATGGCGGCGACATTCATGCGCTACGGCGGCGTGGCGAAAGCCCTGGTCGATCTCGCCACCGTGTGGCTCGGCGGGGTGCGCGGCTCGCTCGGCCTCGTCACCGTCGTCGCCTGCACGCTGTTTGCGGCGATCTGCGGCTCGAGCGTCGCGACCGCGCTCGCGATGGGCGCGATCCTGGTGCCGGCGATGATCGAGCGCGGCTATCCGCGCTCGTTCGAGCTCGGCGTGGTCGGCGCCTCGGGCACGATCGGCATCGTCATCCCGCCGAGCCTCGCACTGGTCCTCTACGGCATCGTCGCCGAGCAATCGGTGCCGCGGCTCTTTCTCGCCGGCGTGCTGCCTGGGCTGCTGCAGGCAGCCGTGTTCTTCATCTGGGTGTTCTTCTACGCCCGCTGGAAAAGATTTCCGGTCGAGGCCTCCCTGCCGCTCGTCGACCGATTGCGGGTCACGGGGCGCGCGCTGCCGGCCCTGTCGGTGCCGATCGTCGTCATGGTCGGCATCTATGGCGGCTTCGTCACCGTGACCGAGGCGGCGGCGCTGTCGGCCGTGGTCGCGCTTCTGGTCTCGCTGATCTTCTATCGCGGGTTTCGCTGGCAGGACACGCTGATCGTGATCGCCAACGGCATGCGCAGCGCCTCGACCATAATGCTGATCGTCGCGACCGCGCTCGCCTTCGGCCACTGGATGACCGAATCCGGCATCCCGGCGAAGCTGGTGCAATGGGCCGTCAGCTCAGGCTTTTCGACCTGGCAGTTCCTTTTGATCATCAACGTCCTGCTGCTGGCGCTGGGCTGCTTCCTCGAGGTCGTCGCCACATTGCTGCTTGTGCTGCCGATCCTTGCCCCGGCGCTCAAGCCGCTCGGCATCGATCCGGTGCACTTCTCGATCATCTTCACCCACAACATGGAGATTGGCCTGGTGCACCCGCCGGTCGGCCTCAACCTCTATGTGCTCGCCACCATCACCCGCGCGCCGATCGGCGAGGTCATCCGCGGCATCCTGCCGTTCCTGGTCCTGCTGCTGATCGTGCTCGGCATCATCACCTACGTGCCATGGCTCACCCTGTGGCTGCCGAACCTGGTGTTCGGGGGAGGCGGGTGAGGGGGTGTAGCCCGGATGGAGCGACGCGATATCCGGGACGGAGATCCCGCATTTCGCTGCGCTCAATGCGGGCTACTCGCCGGCCGATGGAAGCACCGGAGCCAAGAGGGTTTGATGCATGGTGGACTGGCGTTTCGGATTTCTTGCGCAGATCGGGACCTTGCCCCTTGTGGCGGCGAACCGGCGCTTCCTGCTTGGACCCGCCAGTCGCATTTTCTGGCTGAAGACCACCGTGATCCTGGCGTTTTGCCTCGGCCTTGCCATGAGCCTCCGTCTGTGGATCGGACCGCGATCTTTTCCGTTGGCCCCGGTGTTCGACGTCCTGCCCCAGGCCGCACCTCTGGTCGAGCATGCGCTGTTCGCCGCTCTGTTCGCGCTTGCGGCGACGGCGCTCGTCTCGCCCAAGCCGCAAAAATTCATTGCGGCCTTCCTCGCCGTCGCGGTCGTTTTCTGCCTGCTCGATCAGACGCGCTGGCAGCCATGGGTCTTTCTCTACGGATTCCTGCTGGCGACGCTGGCGCAGTTTTCCTGGCGTAGTGAGGATGTGGCCGGACGTGACCGCGTGCTCAACATCGCGCGTCTGATCATGGCGGGCACATACCTCTTTTCGGGACTGCAGAAGCTTAATCAGAATTTCATCCAGAATGATTTTCCCTGGATCGTCTCGCCCGTCACCGAGGTCGTCCCGGCTGCGGCGCCCGCGCTTCAATGGCTCGGGATGGCCGCCCCGTTCATCCAGATCGCATTCGCGCTCGGGCTGTTGACGCATCGCTTCCGGTGGATGTCGCTGATCGCCGCTGTTGGAATGCATGTTTTCATTCTGGGCATGTTCGGGCCGCTCGGCCTGAACTGGAACAACATCATCTGGCCGTGGACCACCGCCATGGCGCTGCTCGATATCCTCTTGTTCAGCGGCAGCCAGAAGTTTTCCTGGCGTGATGTCCTTTTCAGCGGACGGCATCCCTATCACGCCGCCATTCTGGTCGTGTTCATTGGCCTCCCAATCCTCAGCTTCGCCAACTCGTGGGATTCTTACCTATCGGCAGCGCTCTATTCCGGAAATCTCACCGAGGGTGCGATCTACTTGAACGACAGGGGCAGGGATGCTCTGCCGGAGAGCTTCAGGCCGTATCTCGTCCACACCGCCGACGACACCAACGTCATCAACATTCAGCGCTGGGCGATCGAAGACCTGAACGTGACGCCCTATCCGGAAGCGCGGGTCTACAAGAAGATCGCCAGGGACGTATGCGCCCACTTGCGCGACACTGCGGATCTTGTGCTGCTCTTGCGTGAGCAGCGCCTGTTCTTCAGCCAACCCGAGATCGGGTACCGCTGTTGGCAGTTGTGATGTCGTCGCGCGCGGTAGTTGGGGCGGGCGCCCGCTTTGGTGTCCGCAACCGAGCAGCTTCCAGGGCTGACAGGAGGTTTCGATGGCACAGCGAAAAGACTTTCGTAGGATCGGCCTGCTGCTTCCATCCTCGAGCTCGGTCCAGGAGTGGGACATCGGCAGGGCATTGCCGCAAGGCATCACGCTCCATGTGGCGCGCATGCGATTGAGCAACGTGGATGCGGACTCGACCCTGCGGATCGTTCAGGAGATCGAAACCGAGAGTCAAAAGCTGGCCGATGTCGATGTCGATGTCATCGTCTTGCCGGCGACCGCCCCCTCGTCGCGCAAGGGGCCCGGATACGACCAGGAGCTGATCCAGCGCATAACCGCGGCCAGCGGGAAGCCGGCCACCACGGCCTCGACGGCGCTGCTCGCGGCCTTGAGGGCGCTTTCCGTCAAGCAAATCGTGCTCGGCGCGCCGTGGAGCGCTTCGGTCAACCAGACCGTCGCGGCGTTTCTCGGGGCGAATGGCGTGGAGGTCCTCGCGCAGGAAGCCCTGGGGCTCGTCCGCAATCTCGAGATCGGGCTGCTCGATGCGCAAACCGCCTTCGATATCGGACGCCGCGTGAACCGGCCGGGAGCCGACGCGGTCATGCTGGCTTGCGGTAATTGGAGCACCTTCAGCATCGTCGACCGGCTGGAGCGCGAGCTGGGAAAACCTGTCCTGACGACGAACCAGGTCAGCCTGTGGCACGCGCTCAAGATCATGGGCGCGAAGCCGCTCGACGGGCCTGGTGTCTTGCTGCGCCAGCATCTCGGCGATGCCGGCGCGCGGTCGCATTGATTGAGGCGGACCGGGCAGGTAGTCATTGCGGCCCGACATCTCGGCCCGATATGGGCGACACCCGCGCGAGATTCGATCCGCATGGCAAAAGACCCCCCGCCCTCATCCCGCAAGGTTGCGATTCCACCGCCGCCACACCCCGACCGACGACACCAGCCGCTGCCCTCGCACCGGCCGAAGCCGCCCGACGAAGACCCGGATGCGCCGGCGCGACTGAAAGCCATTCTCGCGAGCCCGAGCTATGTCCCGCCCGAACGCGATCTCGCTTTCCTGGCGCGCGACGAAGCGCGTGGCGTGCGCCTCCAGCTCGAGTACCTCAAGCCGGAGACGCTGCTGACCGAGCATGCCGTTCGCGACACCATCGTGGTGTTCGGCAGCACGCGAATTACCGAGCCCATGGCGGCGCGACGAGGCGTGGTGGCCGCGCGCCAAGCGCACGAGGCCGATCCCCGCAACAGCAGCCTGATCCGCAAGCTCGCCGTGGCCGAGCGCATTCTGGCCAAGAGCCACTACTATGAAATCGCGCGCGAATTCGGAAGGCTGGTCGGCAGCAGCCGCGATGCCGATGGCTTGCGCTCCAAGCTGGTGGTCATGACCGGCGGCGGCCCGGGGATGATGGAGGCCGCCAACCGTGGAGCCTGCGAGGTCGGCGCAAAGACCATCGGCCTGAACATCAGTCTGCCGCATGAGCAATATCCCAATCCCTACATCACGCCGGAGCTGTGTTTCCAATTTCATTACTTTGCGCTGCGAAAAATGCACTTTTTGATGCGCGCGAAGGCGCTCGTCGCTTTCCCGGGCGGCTTCGGCACGATCGACGAGCTATTCGAGGTCCTCACCCTGGTGCAGACGCGCAAGATCAAGCCGGTTCCGGTCGTGCTGGTCGGCGAAGAATATTGGCGCCGGGTCATCGATTTCGAGTTTCTCGCCGACGAAGGCGTCATCGACGCGGAGGACCGCGACCTCTTCTGGTTCGCTGAAACCGCGGACGAGATCTGGAGCAGCATCCTCTATTGGTACGACGCCTGCGGCGCGCCGCTGGGCGTGACCGCCTGATCGTTTCCGCCGCTACTTCGCATCCACTTTCGCAGGAGACGTGTTTTGAAACTCTCGTTTCACGGGGCTGATCGCGACGTCACCGGGTCATGCCACCTCGTCGAATGCGCCGGCCGGCGCATTCTGATCGATTGCGGGCTGTTTCAGGGCAGCCGCGCGCTCGCCGAGGAGAATGCTGGCGACTTCGGCTTCGATGCCGCCGGGATCGACGTCGTGCTGCTGACCCACGCCCATCTCGATCATTGCGGACGGCTGCCGCTGCTGGCCAGGCGCGGGTTTCGCGGCGAGATCATCGCGACCGGCGCGACCCGCGAGCTCGCGAAGCTGGTCATGCTGGACGCTGCCCACCTGCAGGAGGAGGCGGGGTCGAACTCGCACCGGCCGCACCACGGCGCGGACGGCGAGGCGGAAGGGTCGAAGCCAGGGGCCATGCCGGGCTCCAAGCCGCCGGAGCCTTTGTATACGGTGGCCGATGCGAATAAGAGCCTCGAGGCGTTCAAGCGCAGCGCGCGCTATGGCGAGCCGATCGATCTTGCTCAGGGCATCCGCGCGACGTTCGTGAGCGCCGGACACATCCTCGGCTCGGCCAGCATCCTGCTCGAGCTGACGGAAGCCGGCCGCACGGTGCGCCTCGTCCTGTCCGGCGACCTCGGCAACGGCACGGATCCCTTGCTTCCGCCGCCGGCACCGCCGCCGCGCGCGGACGTGGCCGTGATCGAGACCACCTACGGCGATCGACTCCACAAGACGATGGCTGCATCGGTCGACGAGTTCTACAGCGCGGTTGCCGATGCGCTCGGGCGCGGCGGCAACGTCATCATCCCGGCCTTCGCGCTCGAGCGCGCCCAGGAGCTCCTCTTTTTCCTCAACCAGGGGATCGCCAAAAGCCGCTTGAAGCCGTCGATGCAGGTCTTCGTCGACTCGCCCATGGCGATTTCGGCGACAGAGGTTTTTGCGCATCACCTCGACGACTTGCGGCCGGAGGCCGTGCCGTTGTTTCGCGAGGGCCGCGATCCGCTCGCGCTGCCTGGCCTGCACTTCACCCGCGACAGGGCGCAGTCGGTGGCGCTGAACAATGTCCGCGGCGGTGCGATCATCATGGCCGGATCCGGCATGGCGACCGGG
This sequence comes from Xanthobacteraceae bacterium, assembly GCA_035293985.1. Taxonomy (GTDB): domain Bacteria; phylum Pseudomonadota; class Alphaproteobacteria; order Rhizobiales; family Xanthobacteraceae; genus JAVDCA01. The sequence goes on along the minus strand of DATGLS010000032.1, from coordinate 34,165 downwards.
GGCAGGGTGCTGCATCACCTCAGGCACAACATTTCACGCGAAGACTGCAGCGTCATCTTCGTCGGCTTTGCGGCCATCGGAACGCTGGCGCGGCAGATCATCGACGGGCAGAATCCGGTGCGCATTCTCGGCGACACGGTCCCGGTCAAAGCCAAGATCCACACCATCGGCGGCTTCTCGGCCCACGCCGATCAGGCCACGCTGTCGAAATGGCTGGAGCAGACGGGCGCGACGCGCACGTTCCTCACCCACGGCGAGGAGGACGCCATGCAGGCGTTCGCGGCGCAGCTCGGTAAGACGAAAGTCGAGATGCCGACGCTCAATCAGAGCTTCGATCTATAGCAAGGCCGGGTAGCCTCGTAGAGCGATGAGCAAAGCGATATCCGGGAGAAGCCTCCCCGGAGGTCGACGCTGCGCCTCGTCCGAGCTACAGGCGACTGCTGTCCACCCGGCGAAAGGGGGGTGAAATATGAAGATGGCGCCGATCGTCGTGCTTTCGATCGTGATCGGCGGGTTGCCCGCCTACGCGGCGAAATCGGCTGCGGAGTGTCGGGCAATCGTGCGCGCACAGTTCCGGGGCGCGAACTGCAAAATCTCTGATCCTCCGGCCGGAAGCTCGTGCATCGTCGATGTTCGACAGGTTCCGGCATTCCAGGCCGCTGTCGACCGTTGCATGCAGGGCAAATGAACGCCACGTGCCGCTACCGCTCGAGCTTGGTCGCGGCACCGACAATGAACCTTTTGCCTGCCGCCCCCACCAAGTGAGATAAGCCGCATTGGTGGGGGATCGATGAGCGACAAGCAAGCTGGCAAGTCCGAAAAAGCCCCCTCAGGCCGCAGGATGGCGCTGATCGGCGGCGGGGCGACCGCATTGGCGGTCATCAATATGTCGACCGGCAGCGAAGCCCAGTCGACGCCGGTTCTGATTTTGGAAAACCTCGGTCTGGCGGGTGGGCTGCTGGGCTTGGTCGGTGGCCTGATCATGATGATGACCAAGAGGCCATGACATGTCCGAGCCGTACGCGGGGTTGGCGCAGGTCGCGATCGAGCGCGCGGCACTGATGTCCTACCTCGCGGCCCAGCCGCAGAAGGCGTCCCATTGGCACGACTGGGAGGGCATCGGCGGCCGATGGCGCGACTTCGCGTGGGACACGGATCTTCCGCCTGTTCTGAGCCGGGTCGATAGTTGGCTCGACAGGTCATACCGCCAAGTGGTGCGCTCCGTGCTGTCGTGGTCGGAAGCGCCCGCCATCGGCCGATGCGTTTATGACGAGGCTGCGCACCTTTTCACGTTCGGGACGCTCACGCTGTCGGAGAATCTCAACGACATCCTGCTCTTCTTCGCCGCCGCGCGCGGGCTCGCGGCCCACCTGCGCGATGATCAATCGGGCTTTGCGCTGGTGCACAATTATCTCTGGAGAGGTGGCGGCGAGACTCTAGTCGTCATGGGGCTCGGCGCGAACGGCTATTAGGCTTTCCTCGATGTCGATCGCGATGCACCGGCTTACGGACAGCACAGAAGCGATGCGATCGCGGTGTTCGACGACATCTACCGCGGGTACGCCGCCGGCGGCCGGTTGGACATCTTCGACAAGGTCGGCCCCGGCGTCTCGACGGGTCCATCCGCGATCGACGCGCTCGACCGGCTGCGGTAGTCGATCCGCGCCAGTCTGCGCCCTTGCCTTACGACCGGCCGAACAGTCCCCGGAGCTTCTCGGCGATCCATCCGGTCGCCGTCTGTCCGGCGGGCGCTTCGTCGAGTCGCTCGACCACCACGAGGCGGTTGAACTCGCCGCGGCGGAAGGCGGCGAGGAATGCGTCATAATCCTTGAGCGACAGGCAGCCGTTCGACTGGCCGTTCGGCCCGAGCATGTAGGGATGCGCCAGAATGCCGTCGCGGCCGTACATCTTGGTATTGTCCGCCGGATTGAGACGGATCGCGTCGACGCCATGGAAGCTTCGCTCGCGCATGGTGAGGTCGTAGACGCCCGGCGGTGTCGGACCGAGGTCGCGCAGGTTGACGGAGCCGAGGTCGTCCATGTGCTCGCCGAGGCCGGAATGCGCCTCGAGGCGCCGCCCGCCCGGGAGATAGACCGTGTGCCCGGTGATGTCGTAGATCGCCGTGTGGCTCATGTCCGGGTTCGCCGCGTCCTTCGGTGCCGGATCGTGCGGCGTCATCGTCTTCAGCAGCGAATCATCGATCGCCGTATTCCGGCTCGCCGTATCGGCCGGCGCGTAGGCGGTGAGGCTCGCGACCCGGTAGGGCGCGGCCGCCGGATGCTCGTGATGCTCGGCACCCTTGGGGGCGATGCGCGCGAGCAGCGCGCGCGCGGCGGCATGCGGCGCGGGAGCGGGCGCCACCGTGGCGGGCTGCACGATCGCCGGCACGGACGCCAGCGTGAAGCGGTTGGGCGGGAGGCCCACCGGGGTCACGCCGGCGAAGCGGTTGTTGAAGGTCGTCGACGGCCGCAATGACCTGGTGGGCGGTGCGGGCGACTCTGACGCGAACCGGTGATCGAACGAGGAGGGGGCCGACGCCGTGGTGGCCGATGTGTCGTAAGAATGAGTGTCGGAAGATCTATCGGTCGCCCAGCGGGACTCGAACGTGGTGCGGCTCAGGGATGCGAAGCGCGACGGCGCCGCGCTCGCGATCCCGGCCGGCAGCACCGCGGTCTGCGCGCGCACTCCGACGGACGCCGGCTCGCCGCCGAACATCATCCAGGCGCACAGACTGAAGACCAATGTCAGTCCCGCCGAGCCCGCGGCAACCGACGCCACGCCCACACGAACCAAGAGTCCCCGTCCCCCGATTTCCAAGGCGGCGCACCCCACGTGCGTCGCGGCCCCAAATCACCATGCGTAATATACACGAAATGCGGCAAAGTTGGCGCTTTTTTGGGCGGTAAAATGGTGAAGCCCGGCTGAGGCGCCCGCGCAGATCTCGCTCATAAGTAGCTGAATAGACAGGCTATTTATCGCTTGGCGCACTCGCGCGAAGTTCTCGACCTGTCACTCGCGCATCCCCAGAATTCCCGTTGAGCGCAGAGCAGCTCCGATGAGATCACGTCATCGGGCCCCTACCGGCCACCGACGGGTCAATCGTACTTCATGCCGCTTTCGGCCACGACATTGGACCAGCGCGCCGCCTCCTTGCGGATGAACTCGGCGAATTCCCCGGGCGTATCCGTCGCCGGATAGAGACCCGCCGCGTCAGCCTTCGCCTTGATGGCAGGGTCGAGCAGGACCTTCGCGACCTCGCGCGCAAGCTTCTCGACGATCACCGGCGGCGTGCCCTTGGGCGCGACCAGGCCCAGCCAGACGACGATCTCGTCCAGGTTCGGAACGACTGCGCTGACGTTCGGCGCGTCGGGCGCCAGCGGAAAGGGACGCCCGTCGAACTTCGCGAGCACGCGAGACTGCCCGGCTTGGATCAGCGAGGCTGCGGCCGATGGCCCGTCGAGCGCGAACTCGACGCTGCGCGTCAGCAGACCATGGGTGACCTCCGCGCTGCCGTTGTACGGCACCAGCACGGTGTCGATCCCGGCGGCCTTGTTGAACATGTAGCCGGTGAGCTTGGTCGTGATGGTGCCGGCGCCATAGTTGAGCTTGCCAGGCTGCGCCTTGGCCTTGGCGATCAGGTCCTGCACGGTCTTCACGTCACTCGCCGCATTGACCATCAAGAGCTGCATGGTCTTCGCCACCAGCGTGATCGGCGCAAAATCGGTGAGCGGATTGTAGGGCGGCGTGCGGTAGAGATACTGGTTCATCGTCAGCGTCGAATCGATCGCCATCAGCATGGTGTAGCCATCCGGCGCCGCCTTCGCGACGACCTGCGCGCCGATCACCGTGTTGCCGCCCGGTCGGTTCTCGATCACGACCGGCTGGCCCCAATCTTCGCTCATCTTCTGCCCGATCAGTCGCGCGAGCACATCCGAGGGGCCGCCCGCCGGAAACGGCACGATTATGCGGATGGCTCGGTTGGGAAAAGCCGCCGCATCTGCGTCCGCGCGCGGCTGCGCGCGGCGAGCCCGGTCGAAAACGCCGACAGGGCGGCGATTGCGATCGCACGACGCAGCACATTCATGGCGTTTCCCTTCCTCCGGTAATCCTCGATGAGCAGGGTGGGCCGCGCACTATATTCCGGCGCGCCTTTGCAAAGCGATCGCCTCGATGCCCCCCGCATCCTCCAAGACCGAGAGGCATTAGGTATTCAGCGGTAGCAAATCCACATGAGTTTCATGTTTTTCGAGTGAGCGATCGGTGATAGAACTGATGCGAGATTCCGCGGGGGCTCGAACGTTCATGTGTGTGCGTTGGTTGGCGTCGCTCGCCGTCGGGGCGATCGGCTTGTTTCTTGCAGGTTGCAATAGTGGGACGAATGCGACGCTCGATCCCGCGTCGGACATCCACCAGACGCAGCGCGACAAGGCGTTGCTGGCGCATGCGCCTTATGCGCAGGCAACGATCCCCGAAACCTATCAACGACACCTCGTCGACTACAGCGGTTCGGAAAAGCCGGGCACGATCGTCATCGATACGGGCGAGCGATTTCTCTATTACGTGACGGCGAGGGGCAAGGCGATCCGTTACGGCGTCACGGTGGGCGAGGCGGGCATGGCCTGGTCGGGTGTGGCGCAGGTCGGCCGGCTGGCGGAGTGGCCGGATTGGATTCCAACCCCCGAGATCCAGGAGCGGCTCGGACCCTACCCGTCGCGCGTTGCCGGTGGCCCGCGCAACCCGCTCGGCGCGCGCGGCATCTATCTCTACGAAAACGGCAAGGACACGCTCTACCGCATTCACGGCACCAACCAGCCGGAATATATCGGGCAGGCCATCTCGTCCGGTTGCATCCGCATGACCAACGAGGACGTGATCGATCTCTATAGCCGGGTCCGGCTCGGCGCCACCGTCGTCGTTCTCCCGCCTGGACGTTCGATCTAGGAAGGGCGAATAGCGAGTGGCGAATAGCGAACAGGTCGTCGGACGGTCTCGCTATTCGCTCTTCCCCATTCGTTACTCGCAGCTCTCATTCCGCGTCCGGCTGGTTCTCCGGCCGCGCCTTCTCGAACGCGGGAAGCTTCAGGCAGGCGGCATCCACCGCGACGATCTTCGGAAACTTGGCGAGCGGCACGTTGAAGCGCCGCGCGTTTGCGACTTGCGGTACCAGGCAGACGTCGGCGAGGGTGACCTGCGCGCCGTAGGCGTAGGGCCCCGGCCGCAGCAGCATCTCGACCGCCTCGAACCCGACCGTGATCCAGTGCGCATACCAGGCGTTGATCGTCTCCTGGTCGTGCTTGAGCGTGTTCTTCAAGTAGAAGAGCGGCGAGGTATTATTGAGCGGGTGGATGTCGCAGGCGATCGCCTGGGCGATGGCGCGCACATGCGCGCGGTCGACCGGATCGGCCGGCAGCAGCGGCGGCTGCGGGTGCATCTCCTCGAGATATTCGATGATCGCGAGCGATTGCGTCAGCACGCCGCCGTCGACCGCGAGCGCGGGCACGCGCGCCTGCGGATTGATGGCGCGAAACTCCGGCTTGAACTGCTGGCCGCCGCCCTTGGTCAGGTGGATCGACGCGGTCTCGAAGGCGACGCCCTTGAGGTTGAGCGCGATGCGCGCCCGGTAGGCGGCGGAGGAACGGAAATAAGTGTAGAGCTTCACGGCATCTCCGATTTCAGCTTGGCGAATTCCATGACCATCGCGCGCGAGCGTTCGGTCAGCCGCTGCATCGCGCGCTCGAAGGCGGCGCGATCCTGCGGGTCGACGACCTCGGCAAGGCGGCGGGCGAACTCGAGCGCACCAGGTGCGAGCTCCTCGTAGATGGCGCGCCCGGCCGGCGTGAGCGAGAGAAACGACTCGCGCAGGTCCGCGCGGTTGGCGCGCCGCGCCACGAGCTTGCGCTTCTCCAGCTCGGCCACCGCGCGCGACACCTTGGTCTTGTGCATGTGGCTGTGCGCGCCGATCGCCTTGCCGGTCATGACCCCGAACTGGCCGAGCGTCACCAGCACGCGCCACTCGGGCACGCCGAGGCCGTAGCGCTCGACGTAGATCCGCGAGAGCGCCTGCGACACCAGGCTTGCCAGCACGTTGAGCCGATAGGGCAGGAACTGCTCCAGCTTGAGCGGCGCCTCGTCGGGCGCGCCTCGGCGGGCCTCCTCCGTCTCGGCCGCGGCCTCGTCCACCGTCGCCCTCCGGCGTTGCGGGACTGATTTTTGGAACAATTCCAATTGACCCGCCTGAGGATGCAGGAACTTGCGCGCTTGCGCAACGGGCCCGCGACGGCGGCGAACAAAATCGCGAATAGCGAATGGCGAGTAGCGAATGGCGGACACCCACGGGCGAATGCTAGGCTTGCGGCTCTAGTCGCCATTCGCCACTCGCTTCCCCTGACAAACCATGAGCGACCTGAAAGTTCTCAGCGCCCGTGCGCCACAGATGGCGCTCGCCAAGCTGTTCGCCGATTTCGCCGTCGCCAGCGGCAACACGGTAAGCGCCATCTACAATACGGTCGGTGCGATCTCCGACCGCTTCAAATCCGGCGAGCCGACCGACGTGCTGATCCTGTCGCCAGCCGCCCTGGCGGCCCTCGGTGACGCGCTCGTCCCCGGCAGCACGGCCGAGATCGCCCGCGCCGGCCTCGCGGTCTGCATCCGGCAGGGCGCGCCGATGCCGGATCTCGCCTCGCCCGAAAGCCTCTCCGCGGCGCTGGTCGCGGCGCGCTGCGTCTCCTACAGCGATCCGGCCGCGGGCGGATCGGCGGCGGCCTATTTCGCCAAGCTGCTCGAACGGCTCGGCATCGCGCCGGCCGTCAACGCCAAGGCGGCGCTCGGCCGCAACGGCCATCACGTCGCCGAGCTGGTCGCGGACGGCACCGCCGAATTGGGCATCAGCTTTCTCAGCGAGCTCGTCGCCATCAAGGGCGTCGCGATCGCCGGGCCGTTGCCGGCAGCGGTGCAGAACTACACGGTCTACGCGGCGGCGATTCCGGCCGCCAGCAAGGCGCGCGAGGAGGCAAACGCGCTCATCGCCTCGCTCACGCGCGCCGAAGGCGACGCGGTCTGGCGCGCTGCCGGGCTCGATCCGGTATCGTAGCCCGCATGGAGGTGCGAAGCACCCTAATGCGGGATCGGCGTCCCCGCATTACTTGCCCTCCAGCCGTTGCAACTCGCCGCGGGCCAAATCCAGCATCGTAGCCCGGATGAGCGAAGCGATATCCGGGATGCTGCTTCCCGATATCGCGCTGGTGCGCTCTCATCCGGGCTACCCGCCATGCCTCTACGGCGCGAGCTGCTCCTCGATGCTGCGGGTCCGCTCGGTCACCACGTCGCCCGTATGCTTGGTGGTCACGGTCTCGACCAGCACGACCCAGCACTCCTCCGCGGCGACCGGATTGTGCAGCACGCCCTTTGGCACCACGTAGAATTCGCCCGGGCCGAGCACGACCTCCTGCTCCTGCTCGAGCTGGATGACGAGCCGCCCCTTGATGACGAGAAAAAGCTCGTCCTCCCCGTCGTGCTTATGCCAGGCCAGCTGCCCCTTGATCTTCGCGACCTTCACGTACTGATCGTTCACGCGGCCGACGACCTTCGGCGACCAGAATTCCGTCAGCGGACCGAAGGCTTGCTCGAGATTCACGGATCGCATCGTTCCACCTCGTCTGGATCGTAGCCCGCATGGAGCGAAGCGTCATGGGCGGTCGGCATCCCCGCATTACAGCGCTTCGCGCCGCCATGCGGACTACCCGCTCAGCCCGACTTCGCGGCCGCCAGCGCCTTCTTCAGCCGCTCCGGCTCGACCGCGATCTCGACGCCGGCGCGCTCCTGCTCGAGCAGCATGGCCACGCGGCTATCGCGGCCGGCCCAACCGCGACCCATGGCCTCGGTCATCTCGGCGAGCGTGAGATTGCAGATGCGCATCGGCACGCCGACCTCGCGGCCGAGCGCATTGGCGAGCGAGACGTCCTTGTGGGCGAGCTTGAGCGCGAAGGCCGGCGGATCGTACTTGCCGGGCAGGAACTGGTCGATCAGCGCCTCGAAAGTCAAACGGCGGCCGACCGCGCCCTGGCGCACCGCCTCGTAGAGCACCAACGGATCGACGCCCGCCTTGACGCCGAGCGTGAAGGTCTCGGCGAGCGCGCAGACGATGGCGTAGCCCGACATGTTGTGCACGAGCTTCGCCACCGTCGCACTGCCGATCGGTCCGATATAGGCGGCGCGGTCGGCGAAATCGTCGAGCACGTGCTTGTGCTGTGCAAAAACCTTCTCGTCGCCGCCGACCCAGATCGCGAGCTTGCCTGAGGCCGCGCCCGCCGGGCCGCCGCTCACCGGCGCGTCGAACATATGCGCGCCCTTATCCGCGAAGGCGGCATTGAGCTTCTTCACCATCGCGGGAGCGTTGGTGGAGAGATCGAAATAGACGCCGCCGGGCTTGATGCCGGCGAGGAGGCCGTCGGTGCCGAGCGCGACCGATTCGACGTCGGGCGGCTCCGGCAGCGACGTGAAGATCACGTCGCACTGGGCGGCGACCGCGCGCGGCGTGTCCGCCCAGGCCGCGCCCGCGTTGAGATGATGGCTCGCCGCTTGCCGATGCAGGTCGTGCACGACCATCTTGTAGCCGGCCTTCTGGATGTTGGTGGCCATGCGGCCGCCCATGATGCCGAGGCCGATGAAGCCGATGATTTTATCCTTGGACATGCGTTTCCCCGCGGTTGCGACGGTCTTGCGGCCGGCAGGCTAACGGCGCCAAGCGCTTTGCGGAAGGCCGTCCTCAATCGGCCGCGACGCCATGGCAGGGATACTGCGGGCGGCCGCGGAGAGTATGATCATGACGCAGATGGCTTCATCCAGGTCTCGTTCATCCCGCAAGACTACTACGTCAGGGAATGCGCCGACAATTTCGTGATGCACGTGCTCGTCGCCGACGTCGACGGCTGGTGGAAGCACATCGAGGCCCTCGACCTGCCGGCTCGCTACGGCGTACGCACGCAGGCGCCGCGGCAGGAGAGCTGGGGCCTGGTCGCGAACGTCACGGACCCGTCGGCGGTCCTGTGGCGGTTCAGCCAGGCGCGCGGATTGGGCGACGTCGAGGGATAATCACGGCGGAAGCGCCGCCCGCTTACCGCCCGCACTCGATGGCGACGAACTCGTCGCAATGGGCGCCGCTGCAGCCGGTGCTGGTCGGGATCGCGCCGGTGATGTCGTCGCGGTCGATTTTGCGGAACGAGAGCGCCGCGTGGAACTCGTGCGACGAGCAGTAGGCGTTCGCGGCGGCGTTGCCGCAGGCGGCGCCGCTCGCAAGGCAGCGGTCGACGCCGTAGCCGTCCGGATTGTTGGCGATGATGAAGAGGCGCTTTTCGGCCAGCGCCGGCGTCAACGCGGCCAGGAGGGCCGCGACGGTAAGAACCGCGGGTATGGCGCGCATGACTCGCTCGCTTTGCTGGATCTCGCGATCGCGAGAATGCGACCAAAACGTTTAAGGTGACGTTAACCGTGAGGGCGAAGCCTCGCGGAGGGTGGGGAGCGGGGGCTGGTCGCATGATTCCGTGGCAACGCCAAGGCGAAGATTTGGACAATGACCGAAGTCCTGGCACGTGCGTGCAGCCCTTGACGCCGGCATCGCCTTTCACCATTGTGCCGCGCCATGAACGGCCTTTTCCGCATCGCCGGCATCTGCCGGGGGATTATTCGCTAGCGCGCCACGCTGGCTGCGGCCGTCTTTTCTCCAGTCGAGACATCAAGACGCCCGGTCAGCGGACCGAGGTGTAGACATGGATTTGCGGCTCTACGATACGCTCACGCGCGAGAAGCGGGATTTCGTCCCGCTCGATCCCGCCAACGTGCGCATGTATGTCTGCGGGCCGACCGTCTACGACTTCGCCCATATCGGCAATGCGCGGCCCGTGATCGTGTTCGACACGCTCTTTCGCCTGCTGCGGCATCTCTACGGCGCAAGCCACGTCAAATACGTGCGCAACATCACCGACGTCGACGACAAGATCAACAAGCGCGCGGCCGAGCGCGGCATCTCGATCCGCGAGCTGACCGAGACGACCTACCGGAACTTCAAGGAGGACGTGGCGGCGCTCGGTTGCCTGCCCCCGACCGTCGAGCCGCGCGCGACCGAGCATATCGCCGAGATGAAGGCGCTGATCGAGCGCCTGGTCGCATCAGGCAATGCCTACGTGGCCGATGATCATGTGCTGTTCGCCGTCGCGACCATGGCGGACTACGGCAAGCTCGCGCGGCGGCCGCTCGACGAGATGCTGGCGGGGGCCCGCATCGAGGTCGCGCCCTACAAGCGCGACGCGCTCGATTTCGTGCTGTGGAAGCCGTCGAGGCCGGGAGAGCCGAGTTGGGGTTCCCCCGCCGGGATCGGCGCGCCCGGGCGGCCGGGCTGGCACATCGAGTGCTCGGCCATGTCGTGGAAGCATCTCGGCGAGACGTTCGACATCCATGGCGGCGGCATCGATCTCGTGTTTCCCCACCATGAGAACGAGATCGCTCAGTCGCGCTGCTCGTTCCACACCCCCGTGATGGCGAACTACTGGATGCACAATGGCTTCCTTCAGCTCGACGGCGAGAAGATGTCGAAGAGCCTCGGCAACATCTCGCCGATCCGCGAAGTCCTTGCCGAGTGGCCCGGCGAGGCGATCCGGCTCGCGATGCTGCAGACGCACTACCGTCAGCCGCTCAACTGGGGCGACACAGGCTTGAGCGAGGCGAAGCGCACGCTCGATCACTGGTACCAGCTCACGGCCGATGTGGCGCCCGGCATGCTGTGCACCGACCTGGTCGACGCGCTCTGCGACGACCTCAACACGCCGAAGGCGCTCGCGGCCTTTCACGAGCTGCGCAGCGAGGCGGCCAAAGGCGCGGCCGGCGCCAAGGCGAGCCTCAAAGCGAGCGCACAGCTGATGGGCCTGCTGCAGCACGGCGCCGCGGAGTGGGCCGCGTGGCGGCCGGCCTCGCTTGCGATCGACGACGCGAAGGTCGAAGGCCTGATCGCGGCACGCAACGTCGCGCGCAAGGGCAGGGACTTCAAGGAAGCCGACCGCATCCGCGACGAGATCGCCGCTCTGGGCATCGAGCTCGAGGACCGCAAGGACGGCACCACGGCGTGGAAGGTGAAGCGATGAAGGAGCGCCTTTATCTCTTCGACACCACGCTGCGCGACGGCGCGCAGACGAACGGCGTCGACTTCACGCTCGGCGACAAGCTCGCCATCACGAAAATGCTCGACGACCTCGGCATCGACTATGTCGAGGGCGGCTACCCGGGCGCGAACCTAACCGACAGCGAGCTCTTCGCCGAGGACCGCAAGCTCGAGTCGGCGACCTTCACGGCATTCGGCATGACGCGCCGACCCGGCCGCTCGGCCTCGAACGATCCGGGCCTCGTCGCGCTGCTCGACGCCAAGGCGGACGCGATCTGCTTCGTCGCCAAATCGTGGGACCATCACGTGCGGGTCGCGCTCGAGACGACGCTGGAAGAAAACCTCGCCTCGATCCGCGACAGCGTCGCGGCCGCCAAGGCCAAGGGCCGGGAGGTGCTGCTCGACTGCGAGCATTTCTTCGACGGCTACAAGGCCAATCCGGACTACGCGCTCGCCTGCGCGCGCGCGGCCTACGAGGCGGGCGCCCGCTGGGTGGTCTTGTGCGACACCAATGGCGGCACGCTGCCGCACGAGGTCGAGGCGATCGTCGGCGCCGTCGTCAAGGCGATCCCGGGCACGCATGTCGGCATCCATGCGCACAATGACACCGAGCAGGCGGTCGCGAATTCGCTTGCCGGGGTGCGCGCCGGCGCGCGGCAGATCCAGGGCACGCTCAACGGCCTGGGCGAGCGCTGCGGCAACGCCAACCTCGTCTCGCTGATCCCGACGCTCAAGCTCAAGGCGGATTTCGCCGACCGCTTCGAGGTCGGCGTCCCCGACGATCGCCTGAAGAACCTGCTGCAGGCCTCGCGCCGGCTCGACGAGATGCTCAACCGCGCGCCCAACCGTCACGCGCCCTATGTGGGCGAAAGCGCCTTCACGACCAAGGCGGGCATCCATGCCTCCGCGATGATGAAGGACCCTGGTTCCTACGACCACGTCAGACCCGAGACGGTCGGCAACCGCCGCCGCGTCCTCGTCTCCGACCAGGCCGGCAAGTCGAACGTGCTCGCCGAGCTCGATCGCAGCGGGCTCATCACCGAGCTCGAAGGCCTCGGGATCACCATCGCCAAGGACGATCCGCGCGTCGCACGACTGCTCGACGAGGTCAAGAGCCGCGAGGCGAAGGGCTATTCCTACGAGAACGCGCAGGCCTCGTTCGAGCTCCTGGCCCGCCGTTTCCTCGGCAGCGTGCCGGACTATTTCGAGGTGACGCGGTTCGACGTCAACGTCGAGCAGCGCATCAGCGCCAGGGGCGATCGCGTGACCGTCACGCTCGCGGTCGTGAAGGTGAGCGTGGACGGCACCGACCTGATCTCGGCCGCCGAGGGCGACGGCCCCGTCAACGCGCTCGATCTCGCGCTGCGCAAGGATCTTGGCAAGTACCAGAAATACATCGACGGCCTCGACCTCATCGACTATCGCGTGCGCATCCTCGACGGCGGCACCGAGGCGATCACCCGCGTGCTGATCGAAAGCCAGGACGAGACCGGCGATCATTGGACCACGGTCGGGGTCTCGCGCAACATCATCGACGCATCGTTCCAGGCGCTGATGGATTCGATCGTCTACAAGCTGGTGAAATCCGGCGCGCCGGGGTAGGTGTTGGTAGCCCGGATGGAGGCGCGCGCAGGTCGAGTCTACCCGACCTGCACATCAAATATGCCGATCTCGGGCAAGCCCGAGATCGGTGCGCCGTAATCCGGGGAAGGCTTCCCCGCATTCCGCTTCGCTCCCTGCGGGCTACGCGGCGCCGGGGAGGGGGCACGCATGATCGACCACGTCTCCATCGCGGTACGCGACCTCGCGCGTTCGACCGCCTTCTATGAGGCGGTGCTCGCGCGCATCGGCTTCACCAAGCTCGAGGTGCGGCCGAGCACGGTGGCGTTCGGCAAGCGCTACTCGGAATTCTGGCTCAATCATCGCCCGGAAATGTTCGTGCTGCCGGCGGACGCCGGCGCGCAGAACAACGGCGTCCACGTCTGCCTGCGCGCGCCTACGACGGCGGCGGTCGATGCTTTCCATGCCGCCGCGCTCTCGGCCGGCGGTGCCTCCGACGGTTCCCCCGGCCTGCGTCCGCATCATGGCGAGGGCTACTACGCGGCGTTCATCCGCGACCTGGACGGCAACCGCATCGAAGCAGTGACGTTCCTCGGGCGATCGCCATAGAGGGTGGTGCAGTGACAGCGGTGCAAGCCGGCATGATGAACGTGCGCGCTTGGCGCCGCTTCGTCGGCGTATGCCTCGCGTGCTTCTTCGCGTTGCTCGCTTTCGCTCTCGCCGCCATCATCCTGATCGACCCGTACGACACCGGTTACTTCCCCTCGCTGATCGGCCCGGGCGTGGTCGACGACAATGACGTGATCAGTACCGTTGGACGCGGCCGCGACCCGCGCTTCGATGCCGGCATCTTCGGCAATTCGCATGGGCTCCTGCTCGATCCGGCGCGCCTCTCGCCCGCGACCGGTCTGCATTTCGTCCAGCTCACCACCCTTGGCTCGGGCCCGCGCGAGCAGTTGGCGCTGATCCGCTACTTCCTGCGCCGCCATCCCGACGCCAAGGCGCTGGTCGTCGCCGTCGACCGCATGTGGTGCACGCACGATCCCGCGCTGCCCAACACCTTGCAGCCGCCGGAATACCGCTTTCCCTATTGGCTGTTCGGTCCGAGCCGCCTGCGTTATCTCGCCAACATGCTCAACACTCGCTCGTTCCGCCCAATGCGACGCCGCATCCTGCTCGCGACGGGACACCTCGAGCCGATCGACCCGGTCGGCGTTGCCGCCTATCCGGCCTACTGGGATTTCGCGAATGAGCCGGATGCCATACGTGACCCCGACGTGCCGTTGGCCGATCGGCAAATCTCCACCGACTTCCCGGCGATCGATCGGCTCGCGGCGCTGATGGCAAGCCTTTCGCCGCCGGTTGCCGTCGTCGTCGTCATGCCGCCGGTGTACTCCGGACTGCTGCACGGTCCTGAAACGTATCAGGCGGCGGAACTGGCAGCCTGCAAGGCTCGGCTCACAGGCGCGCTCGCAGCCCGGCCACGCAGCACTTTTCTCGACTTGCTGGTCGACTCGCCGCTCAGTCGCCCGCGCGATAATTTCTTCGACTTGCATCACATGCGCGAGAACGTCGCCCGCGCGATAGAGCCACGGATCGCCGACGCCATCAATGCGGCCCCGTGAGGAACTCGCGCGGCATGAGCGTGACTTGCGCCTTTGCGGAAACCGGCCGCGGGGGAACTCGATCCGGACATTGATCGATGCCGCGAATTCGCCCATAGCTGAGCGCGTGTCCGGAGGGGCCGGCGGAATGCTGTTCCAATCACAGGGCTTCATTCTCATCTTTCTTCCGATCGCCGTCGCGGCCTACTACGCGGTGGCGGGGTCGGAGCGCGCGCGGCATGCGGTGTTGATCGCGGTATCGCTGTTCTTCTATGGTTGGTGGGATTGGCGCTTCGTCCCGCTGCTGGTCGGGCAGATCACCGCGACATGGCTGCTCTCCTATGCGCACAAGCGCACAGGGCATAGAGGCTGGCTCTACGGTGGGATCGCGCTCAATCTCGCCTCGCTCGCGACCTTCAAGTATCTCGACTTTCTCATCTCCACCGCGCAGGCGCTCATCGGCGTCGCGCTGCCGCACGCCAACCTCCTCTTGCCGATCGGCATCAGCTTCTTCTCGTTCCAGCTCATCTCCTACGTTGTCGATCGTCTGCGCGGCGACGCGCCGATCTATCCGTTCCGCCCCTTTGCGCTGTTCGTGCTCCTGTTCCCCCACCTGATCGCCGGCCCGATCGTTCGCCACAACGAGCTCGTGCCGCAGCTCGCGCTCGACCCGCGGCGCGATGGTCTTTGGCGACGCGTCGCGATCGGCCTGATGCTGTTCACGCTCGGGTTCGCCAAGAAGGTGCTGCTCGCCGACAACCTCGCCGAGGTGGTCAATCCGCTGTTTGCCGGCGCCGCCACCGAGCCGCTCCACCTGACGGCGGCGTGGAATGCGGCGCTCGGTTTCGCGTTCCAGCTTTTTCTCGACTTCTCGGCCTATACCGAGATGGCGATCGGCATTGCGCTTCTGTTTGGATTATTGCTGCCGGAGAATTTCCGCCGGCCCTATGTGGCGACCGATCTGCGCGATTTCTGGCGGCGCTGGCACATCTCGCTGTCGAGCTTCATCCGCGACTATCTCTATATTCCGCTCGGCGGCAGCCGACATGGGACGGCGCGCTACGTCGCCGCGACGCTGATCGCGATGGGCTTGTGCGGCCTGTGGCACGGGGCCGGGTGGACGTTCGTCGCCTGGGGCGTCTGGCACGGCATCGGCCTCGTCGCCTGCCGCTTCTGGCAGATGCTCGAGCGCCCGATGCCCGCCGCGTTCGGCTGGCTGGTGACGATGCTGTTCGTGCTCGCCGGCTGGGTGCTGTTTCGTGCGGCCGATTTCGCCACCGCCGCCTCGATCCTCGCCTCGCTGGTCGGCATGAACGGAACCGGCGGCGCGTTTCGCGGCGTCCAGTTGTTCATCGTGTCGGCCCTGGTGTCGGCGCTCGTGCCATCCGCGCACGAGATCAAGGACCGGTTCAAGTGGCCGCATCCGGCGTTCGCCGTCGCGACCGCCGTGCTCGCGGCCTACTGCGTGCTCGAGGTCGGGCGCGGCCCGCCGATGAGCTTCATCTACTTCAGGTTCTGACGTTGACCGGGCCGTCGAGCATCGAGTCGAGCGAGGCCGTGTGGCGCGGCTACGCGCTGCGCCTCGTCGCGGTCTTTCTCGCTACGCTCGCGGTCGTGTTCGCCTTCATCGTCGCGGTCGATCCTTACGACAGCGGCCGCTTTCCCAGCATCGGGCTCGTCGGGATCTCCGACACGTCCCAGCGCACCGCCAATGTGAGCCTCGGGCGCAGCCAACACTTCAACGCCGCGATCTTCGGCAACTCGCACGGGCAATTGCTCGATCCCGCGCGGCTTACCGAGCAAACCGGCCTGAGCTTCGTGCAGCTCGCGATCCCCGGGGCGGATGCGCCCGAGCAGCTCGCGGTGGCGCACTGGTTCATCCGCCACCACGCAAAAATCGGCGCGCTCGTGCTCGCGACCGACGGGCGCTGGTGCGTGCCGGACCCACGTCCGTGGAACTGGTTCCCGTTCTGGCTCTACGGCGACAGCGATTTCGCATATCTGGTCAATCTGCTCAGCACGCGGGCGGGCGGCGCCGCCATCCGGCGCATCGAGAGCACGCTCCATCTCGTCAAGCCATCCGATCCGCGCGGCTACGACGACTACGAGCGCGGCATTCCGCCCGGCTACAAGTTCGACTATCCGACGCCGCCGCCCCCGCCCGCGTTCGATACGTCCGCGGTCGACCCCGCGGCCTATCGGTTTCCCGCGATCGACCAGCTCGCCGCCGAGCTCGCGGCCGCGCCCGCCGACACGCCGGTCGTGATCCTGTTTCCGCCGGAATACTACTCGCGGCTGCCGCGCGAGGCCGAGACGGCGGCGCAGATCGCGGCGTGCAAGGCGCGCCTGGCGCGGATCGCGAGCGGCGCGCCGCGGCGCGGCTTTCTCGATTATTTCGTCGATTCACCGATCGCCCGCGACGGCGGCAATTTCGACGACCTCGAGCATTACCGCGCGGGGGTGGCGCGCCGCCTGGAAGCAGACATCGCCCATATTCTCAACGGCGCCGCGGCACAGGCCAAATAGCGCTACCGCCTGATCCCTACAGCCGCCGCACCGCCGCACGCTCGCCCGCCTTCTCGTCCTCCGACACCAGAGCCGCCGCGGCGGTCAGCATCGGCAGGATCGCCTCGACGTCGTCGGCGACGAGAAAATTCAGATGCGCGGTGGAATGGATGAAGCCGCTGCGCCCCATGTGCTCGAGCACGCCGAGCAGGCCGCTCCAGAACCCGTTGATGTTGGCGATCAGGATCGGCTTCCTGTGCCGGCCGAGCTGCGCCCAGGTGAGCTGCTCGACCAGCTCCTCGAGCGTGCCGATGCCGCCCGGCAACGCCACGAACGCATCCGAGCGCTCGAACATGATGCGCTTGCGCTCATGCATATCCTCGGTGACCACGACTTCGGTCGCGCCGCGAAACACATTTTCCCGGCCGGTGAGGAAGCCCGGAATGATGCCGATGATCTCGCCGCCGCCCGCCTGCACGCCGGCCGCGACCGCCCCCATCATCCCGCCCGCGCCCCCGCCGTAGACGAGACCGATGCCGGCAGCGGCGAGAATCTCGCCGAGCCGCGTTGCTGCCGCGCGAAAGATCGGATCCTGGCCGGGGCTCGAACCGCAATAGACGCAAACCTTCCGAATCTGACCCATGATCTGAACCATGCGGGCATGTGGCACCGCGGGTCCACCAGCGTCAAGCCGAGCCGCGGGGCAAGGAAAATGCCGCAAAACAGCCATCGACAGGCTGATGACGCGGCGAATTGCGCCTATATGATGGGCACCCATCAACGCATGGACGGCCGCCGCGGCGGCCGGAGCCGGGCAACCACCAGCGCATGAACGTCCACCAGACTGCTTCCGTTCCCCCTTCGCCATCCGCCGCGAAGCCTGGGACTTTGCTCGGCACGCTCGCGCATCTGTGGCCCTATATCTGGCCGGCCGATCGCCTCGATCTGCGGCTGCGGGTGGTCGGCGCCCTGGTGCTGCTCTTGTTCGCCAAGCTCGCGACCATCGCGGTGCCGTTCACCTTCAAATGGGCGACCGATGCCCTCGCCGGCCATCCCGACGCGCCCCCCATGCTGCACGGGGCCACGCAAGGGGGCTGGCTCGATTCATGGGTCACCTGGACGCTCGCTGCGCCCATTCTCCTGACCCTCGTTTACGGCGGCATGCGCATCCTGATGGCCGCGCTCACCCAGGTGCGCGACGGCATCTTCGCCAAGGTCGCGATGCACGCGGTGCGCCGCATCGCGCTTCTGACCTTCGAGCATATGCATGCGCTGTCGCTCCGCTTCCATCTGGAGCGCAAGACCGGCGGGCTCACCCGGGTGCTCCAGCGCGGGCGCGACGCGATCGAGACGATCGTGCGCCTCGTGATCGTGCAGGCGGTACCGACGGTGGTCGAGCTCGCGCTGATCGTGATCGTGCTGCTCTACCAGTTCGACTGGCGCTACGTGGCGGCGATCACGGCGACCGTCGCGCTCTACATGGGCTACACCTATTCGGCGACCGAGTGGCGCATCGGCATCCGCCGCGCCATGAACGACAGCGACGGCGACGCCAACGCCAAGGCGATCGACTCGCTGCTCAACTACGAGACCGTCAAATACTTCGGCGCCGAGCCGCACGAGACCCGGCGCTACGACCGCTCGATGGCGCGCTACGAGGTGGCGAGCGTCAACTCGTACGTGTCGCTCGCGGTGCTCAATGTCGGGCAGGCGGTGGTGTTCACATTGGGCTTGACGGCCGTGATGGTGATGTGCGCGTTCGGCATCCGCAACGGCAGCAAGACCATCGGCGACTTCGTCATGATAAACGCCATGATGATCCAGCTCTACCAGCCGCTCAACTTCATGGGCATGCTGTATCGCGAGATCAAGCAGGCCGTGATCGACATCGAGATGATGTTCGGCATCCTGGCGCGCGACCCCGAGATCAAGGACCGCCCGGGCGCGCCGCCGCTCGTGGTGCGCGCCGGCACCATCCGCTTCGAGGACGTGCGCTTCGCCTACGAGCCGGCGCGGCCGATCCTGAAGGGGCTCACCTTCGAGGTGCCCGCCGGAAAGACGGTCGCGATCGTCGGGCCCTCGGGCGCCGGCAAATCGACGGTGTCGCGCCTGATCTTCCGCTTCTACGAGGTGACGGGCGGCCGCATCACCATCGAGGGGCAGGACATCCGCGACGTGACGCAAGCCTCGCTGCGCAACGCCATCGGCATGGTGCCGCAGGACACGGTGCTGTTCAACGACACGGTGCGCTACAACATCCGCTATGGCCGCTGGGACGCGAGCGACGCCGACATCGAGGCGGCGGCGCGGCTCGCCCAGATCGACGGATTCATCCGCCTGATGCCGAAGGGCTACGACACCGAGGTGGGCGAGCGCGGCCTGAAGCTCTCCGGCGGCGAGAAGCAGCGCGTCGCCATCGCGCGCACCATCCTCAAGGGCCCGCCGATCCTGCTGCTCGACGAGGCGACTTCGGCGCTCGACAGCCACACCGAACGCGAGATCCAGGACGCGCTCGACCGCGTGGCGAAGAACCGCACCACGCTCGTCATCGCGCACCGGCTTTCCACCATCGTCGGCGCCGACGAGATCATCGTCCTCGATCAGGGCGCGATCGCGGAGCGCGGCACCCATGAGGCACTGCTGGCGAGCGGCGGGCTCTATGCCAGCATGTGGAACCGGCAGCGCGAGGCCGAGCAGGCGCGCGCGGCGCTCGCGCGTTTCGAGAGCGACGAGGTCGCGCCCAACCGCAATCCGCCGCCGGTCGCCGAGATCGTGCCGGCCGCCGATGCGGCGGAGTGAAGGACATGTCTCGACACAACTCTGCCGTCATGCCCGGGCTTGTCCCCGGCATCCAGGTCTTTCTGGCTCTCGCGAAAGCAAGACGTGGATGGCCGGGCATAGGCGAGCGAAAGCGATGCCGTTCTTCGAACGGCTAAGCCCGGCCATGACGATGTCCAACAAACGGCTCTGATGTCGATTCAACATGTCCGTCATCAAATCCATCCGCTCGCAGCTCGCGCCGATCAATCACGAGGGCTTTCCCTTCGTCGGCGGCTTCGCGCTCGCGAGCCTGATCCTGTTCTGGGTGTGGACGCCGCTCGGCTGGGTCGGCACCGTGCTGACCGTCTGGTGCGCCTATTTCTTCCGCGATCCGAAGCGGGTGACGCCGGTGCGCGACGGCATCGTGGTGTCGCCCGCCGATGGCCGCGTGAGCCGGATCATCAACGCGGTGCCGCCGGCCGAGCTCGGCCTCGGCCCGAAGCCGCTCACCCGCGTGTCGATCTTCATGAGCGTGTTCAATTGCCACGTGAACCGCAGCCCGGTGAGCGGGAAGATCGAGCGCATCGCCTACCGTTCCGGCAAGTTCATCAATGCCGATCTCGACAAGGCGAGCGAGGACAATGAGAGGAACGCGCTCGTCATCGCCACCGCGAGCGGCGTCCGCATCGTGGTGGTGCAGATCGCCGGCCTCGTCGCCCGCCGCATCGTCTCGTTCGTGCGCGAGGGCGTCACCATCGGGGCGGGCGAGCGCTTCGGCATGATCCGCTTCGGCTCGCGCCTCGACGTCTATCTGCCCGAAGGCGTGCGCCCGATGGTCGCCGAAGGGCAGACCGCGATCGCCGGCGAGACGGTGCTCGCCGACCTGCGCGCCGCCGACAGCGGTCGTACGTTCAGAGTAGGTTGACGCGTAGCCCGGTTGGAGGCGCGTTGCGCCGCAATCCGGGGAAACACTGCCCCCGCATTCCGCTTGCGCTCCATGCGGGCCATGCCTGTGGCGCGCCCGGTCCCAACTCTCTATATTCTCCCTCATGCCCTCAGCCTTCTTTCCGCCCATCGACCCCAATCGGCCCGACGGGCCCGACCGCCGCCGTCTGCGCGGGCGCTTCCGCACCATCCCGGTGCGCACGCTGGTGCCGAACGTGATCACCCTGCTGGCGCTCTGCGCCGGGTTGACCGCCATCCCGTTCGCGGTCGAGGGCCGGCTCGAGATCGCGCTTGGCGCGATCGTGCTCGCGGCCGTGCTCGACGGCATCGACGGCCGCGTCGCGCGCCTGCTGCGCGGCACCTCGCGCTTCGGCGCCGAGCTCGACAGCCTCGCCGACTTCGTCAACTTCGGCGTCGCGCCCGGGCTCATCCTCTATTTCTGGGGCCTGCACGAGCTCAAGTCGGCGGGCTGGATCGCGGCCATGGTGTACGCGATCTGCGCCGGGCTGCGGCTCGCGCGCTTCAACGTGATGATCGACGACCCCAACCGCCCCGCCTGGGCCGGTAATTTCTTCGTCGGCATGCCGGCGCCCGCCGGGGCCATCACGGTGCTGCTGCCGATCTACATCGCGCTTCTCGGCGTGCCCAAGCTCGCGGTCGAGGCGCCGGTCACGCTGGTCTATACGCTGGCGATCGCGTTCCTCATGGTTTCGAAGCTGCCGGTCTATTCCGGCAAGAAGCTCGGCAATCGCGTTGCGCCCGACATGGTGCTGCCCGTGTTCGTGGTCGTGGTGCTGTTCTTCGCGCTGCTGGTGAGCTACCCGTGGACGCTGCTCACGCTCGGCACCATCGCGTATCTCGCGAGCCTGCCGTTCGGCTGGCTCTCATACCGCGACCACGAGCGGCGCGACGCCGAGGCCGCCGCGAGTGCGGCCTCCGCCGGCGCGGCGGCGGCCGGGGTGACGCCCGCCGCGACGGCCGCTGTGCCGCCGCCCGAGCCGGATGACGACGAACGTCCGGCTCGCCTCAACTGACCGGACCAGCCAAAAGCGAACCATGCCACGCGCGACGAAAATCCTGCGAGCCGGCGAGCCGCGTCCGGCCGCCGCCGGCGATACGCTCATTCTCGATTTCCACAAGCGCCAGACCAAGCAGGGTTTCTTCTTCACCGGCAGGGGCACCTGCATCGAATTCGATTTCGCCGATCCGCCGGCGCTTGCGACCGATGACGCGCTCGTGCTCGACGACGGCACGCTGATCGAGATCGTGGCTGACGCGGAATCTCTGATCGAAGCGCGCATCCCGGATGCCGCGGCGCTCGCTCGCATGGCCTGGCGGCTCGGCGATCGCCACGTGCCGGTGCAGATCTTCGCCAACCGGGTGCGGGTCCGCCGCAACGCCGAGGTCGAGGCGCTGCTCGCCGGTGTCGCGGCGAAGCTCACGCCGCTCACCGCGCCGTTCGAGGCCGACGGCGCGAGCACGCATGCGGGCCATGATCATCACCACGATGATCATCATCATGATCATGATCATGATCATGATCACGATCACGACCGTCACCACGGTCACGATCACGATCACGATCACGACCATGGTCATGAGCATGCGCACGCGCATGGCCATCACGACCACGCGCACGACAAATCGTAAGGGTGGGGATTGGAGAATAGCGAATAGCGAATAGGTAGGCTTCTAGTCGCTATTCACCACTCGCTATTCGCGCCTTACTGCTTGACCAGCGCATCGAACGCCTGGCCGAACCCCTTGAACGACAGTGGGATCGTGACGTCGCGGTCGCCCGAGTCCTTGTAGAGCAGCTTGCCGGCCGCGGTCTCGACGCGGAAGCGCCGGATCTCTTCTTCCTTGAGCTCGGTGTCGGCGAAGCAGCCGGCCGGGATGCAGCGGTGGAACGCCACCGTCAGATGATCCTTGTTGTCGGCCGAGATCCGCACAGGCGCCGAGAGCGACACGTTGACCGGGACCTGGATGATCAGCCGCGCCGGCTGTCCCTTGGCGGGCAGCGGGATCGCGACGCGCGAGATCGGGTTGGCCTGGCCCTGCATCTGCGCGAGCTGCTCCATGTCGCAGTTTTTCTGCGGCGGCTGCGTCGTTGTGATCTCGCAGCGCACGACCCAGTCGCCGTAGCTCGCCGAGGTGCGTTGCGGCCCTTCCACGGGTGCCGCCGGCGCCGGGGGCGCTGCCGGCTGCTGCGCCCGGGGCGCCGGCCGCGGCGCCGTGGTGCGCGGCATCGGTGGCTGCTGCGCGGCCACGGAAGCCATCAGGAAGGCGCCCGCGAGAGACGCCGCCGCGATGATCGTACGCTTTGTCATGAGGTGATGAGCCCGTGCTGTGCCGCGGCCCGTGTACCACATCGGGCAATGGCGCAGAAGGCGGCTGTTGGACGCGTGGTTACTGGGCGAGAGGACACGGCGAGCGTGCGCCGATCGGTAAATCACGATGGCGCAGCCCGCTCACCACACTTTGCGCACCAGCCCGGTGCCGCTGTAGATCGCTGTGGTCGACGAGAACTCGCCATCGAATTTGGCGGTGAACGACCAGCCATTCATGAAATCGTATTTGGCGCCGGTCGTCACCAAGGCGCCATCGCGCGCGGGCGCGGCGCCGTTGACGATGAAATTCGAGCCCGGCAGCGCCTGGAAAATCGCGCTCGCGCGCGGCGTATCGCCGAAGTCGTGCGCCCAGGCGAGGCGGCCATAAAGCGTGAGCAGCCGACCGCGCTCGAGCAATGTGCTGTGGTCGAGCCAGCCTCCGAGCTCGCTGCGCGTCGTCGTTGCGGTCTGCGACGCGAAGTTGAGCGCGAACTGGTTCGAGCCCGCGGTCGCGGTCTCGCCGTAGCTCGGCAGGAAGATCGACTGCACCTGCGCGGCCGCATAAGGCGTGACGCTGAGCCACGGCATACCGTAGCGATAGCCGCCCTCGACGCGGGCACCGACGCCGTTCGCCTGGAAGCGCCCCTGCAGCAAGTCGGTGCCGGCAATCGTCACGGTACGATTGGTCGTCGCGTCGTGGAAATTGTAGGCGAGGGCGCCCGACAGATAGGCGTTGCCCCAACGCTGCGAGCCGTAGAGGCCGGCCTGGAACATGTCCGAGCGGCCGCCACCGAGGCCACTGTCGAGCCCCCAGCTGGTACCGCCGCCAGCGAGTGCGAAGCCCAGGATAGTGTCGGGACTCGCCCGATAGTCGATGCCGGCCGCAAAGGCCGCCGCGGTGGCGGTCGTCGTGCTCGAGCCGACGAACGGATCGCCACGTACGCTGCCCGAGCCGCCGTAAGCCGCGCCCCAGGCGCTGAAGCGCTGGTCGAACGTCGGCGGCGGCGCCTTGACCGGCATTGCCGATGCAAACGCCGCAGCCGCCTGCGGCAAGGCGGGCGGCTCGCCGCGCGCGAAGCCGATCGCGGGGCCGAAGCCGTTGCCGAAGCGGCCGTCGACATATGGATTGACCATCAGGCCGAGGAATGAGTTGCCGGCCTGGAACGCGCCCTGGAAGAAGCCGGTGCCGTTCTGGCCGGAAAGCTGGGTGAGCGCGTTGAGCAGCCCAGAGTTCGACAGGTTGCTCAGGCCCGCGAATCCCGACGGCAGGGTGTCGCCGGCGAGGATTGCATTGTTGATGCCGTTGAGGACGTTCTGCTGGTTTTGATTGGCGCCGAGCGGCAGCGAGAACAGCGAGAAGCCGGCGCCGACGTCGAGCAGCACGTCGTTCGGGTTGCTGTAGTCGAGCGTCATGGTGCCCGTGAAGGCGCCGTTCACGCTCAGCCCCGAGAAGGCGCCGCTGCGTCCGCCCGTCGTCGCCACGATCACGTATTGGGTCGCATTGTAGTGACCGACCTGCGGCGTCACTGTCACGATACCGCCGTTGATGGTCGCTCTGCCGGGTGCGCCCGTGATGCTCGTCGCCGAGCTCGCGCTCGGCGTGATGTGCACCGCATAGGTGCTGCCGACGTTGAACGTGATGCTGCCGCTGACGTTGAGCGTGCCGAGCGGCTGGCCTGGCATCAGCGTGCCGCCGGACAACACGTTGACCGCGCCCGCGAGCGTGCCGGTGCCGGCGGCAGTGCCGCCGTTGTTGACGTCGATGGTCGTGGCCGCGATCGAGCCGTCGACGAGCACGGTGCCTGAATTGATGTTCGCAAACCCGAGCGCCGTCATCGCGAACGGGCTCGCATACGTGAAGGTGCCGGCTCCGAGGTTGAAGTTCACGAACCCGTTGCCTTGGCCGACGACGTTGCCGTTGATGACGCCGCCGGAAATGTTGAGGAAGTCGCCGTTCGGCGAGAGCTTGATCGCCCCGGTGATCGTCCCGGCGTTCTGATTGATCGTGATCGCGTTGCCGGCGCCGCTCACGTCGATCGCCGCCGTCGCGCCGGTGATGTTGCCGGAATTGACGATTGCGCCCAGGAACGTCGACGTCGAGGTGATCATGATGCCGGCGAGGCCGGCCGAGATCGTGCCGCCGTTGGTGATGCCGCCCGTGAACAGGCTGTTGTTCTCGACGAGGATTCCGGTGTGCCCGGCTGTGATCAGGCCGGTGTTGGTGATCCCGGCCGCAAGAGCCGATCCGAATACGCCGTTACCGCTGATGAATATGCCGTTCTGCAACGACTGGATGGTTCCGCGGTTGACGATGTTGCCCGCGAAGCTCGACACCTCGGCGACGATCACGGCCGTCGCCGAGGCGGAAATCGCGCCCGAATTGGTGATGCCGCCCGTGACGGTCGTGATGGCGTCGAGGTCGATGGCGTCGTTGACGGACGAGATCGTGTTGCTGTTGATGACGCTGCCGGCGAAAACGCTCAAGTCCTGGATCGCGATACCGCCGCCCGCGAGCGTCCCTGAATTGCTGACGTCGCCCGAAAAGGTCGAGAAGGAAAGGACCGCGATCCCGAACAGGTTGTTGCCGGACGCAATGGTGCCGGAGTTGCTGATGCCGCCGGAAAACTGGGCCGCGGCCGCGCCGGAGCTCGTGACGCGGATGCCGAAGCTGGCCGACGAGATCAGGCCGCTGTTGTGGATGCCGCCGGAGAACGTCGTGAATGTGCTGACGAGGACTGCGGCATTGCCGCCGGCGCCCGACAGGGTTCCGGCGTTGCTGATGCCGCCCGAGAAGGTCCCGACATTGTTGAGGGCGATGGCTTGCGTCCCCGCCGAGATCACGCCGCCGCTGGCGTTGGTGATGCCGCCCGCGAATGTGCTGATGTTGCTGAGCGCGATTGCGCCGAGCGCAGCCGTGACCTGGCCGGTGTTGGTGATGCCGCCCGCGAACAGGCTGACGTTGTTGATCGCGATCGCGGTACGCGATGCCGTGATCAGGCCGCTGTTGGTGATGTTGCCGCCGCCCGCGCTCGTTCCGAATATCCCGACCGAGCTGAAGGTGATGGCCTGGAGCGACGAGTGAATCGTTCCTTGATTGAGGATATTGCCGCCGAAGCTCGAGATGTCGCCGAGGAGGATCCCTCCGCCGGCCGCCGAGAGCGTGCCCGAGTTGGTGATGCCGCCCGCGAAGGTCGTGATGACGTCGATGTCGATGCCAACGCCGGCGGAGGAGATCACATGGCTGTTGGTGATGCTTCCGCCGAAGCTGACCATATTTTCGACCACGATCCCTTGGGCCGCGATCGTGCCGGAATTGACGATGTCGCCCGTGAAGGTCGAGGCGAAGATGTTGATCCCGATGCCAGCGGACGAGATCAGGCCGGTGTTGGTGATGCCGCCTCCGAACGATGAGATGCCAAGGAGGTGAATGCCGCTCGCGATCGCGCTGATGTTGATCTGGCCGCTGTTGAAGATGCCGTCGGTGACGACCGAGTTCGCGTCGACGCGGATGCCGTCGCCGCTGACCGAGATCGAGCCGGCGTTGGATATCTGCCCCGCGACGGTGCTTGCATTGGTGACAAGGATGCCGGCACCGGTCCCGCTGCCGGGGCTGATCGTTCCCGAGCCGCTGTTGACCACGTTGCCGGAGAACGAGGTGCCGCTGACCGTGATGCAGGACAGCGCGGCGTTGTTGGTCACCGGAAACGGGCCCGTATAGCACGCAGCCGTAGCACCGCCGCCCGCGAGCAGCAGCGCCGCGCACGAGCTCGATGCCAACAGGGCGAGCCTGTGCCCGCGCCCTAGTCCCAGTCCCGCCATTCCGCCCCAACGACGATGCAGCGAATCGATTCCGCCTGCACAAAATACTTTTTCGGTCCAGGCTGTGGAAAGGTCGCGCACAGCCGAAGTGGCGTTTCGCGGCCAGCCTTCGAGAAAATGATCGCCGCGTGTTGCCGTTGGGTCACAGGGATGGGACGCCGCCCCGGCAGAGTTGTGTCACCACGTCCTTTTGATCATGCCGGTGCCGCTGTAGATCGAGCTGTTCGACGAGAATTCACCGTCGAACTTGGCGAGGAACGACCAGCCGTCGAGCAGGTCGTATTTCGCGCCGGCCGTGACCAGCGCGCTGTCGGCGTTCGGCACGGCGCCGTTGACGACGAAGCTCGAGCCCGGCAGCGTCTGGAAGATCGCGCTTGCGCGCGGTGTATCGCCGAAATCATGCGCCCAGGCGAGACGGCCGTAGAGGGTCCACAGGTGGCCGCGCTCGACGAACGTGTGGTCGAACCAGGACCCGATCTCGGTGCGCGTGGTCGTCGCCGTCTGTGATGCGAAATTGAGCGCGAACTGGTTCGAGCCCGCGATCGCGCTCTCGCCGTAGGCCGGCAGGAAGATCGACTGCACCTGCACGGCGCCGTACGGCGTGAGCCGCACGAACGGCATGGCGACGTGGTAACCGCCCTCGATGCGGGCGCCGAGGCCGTTCGCCTGGAAGCGGCCCTGCAGCGTGTCGGTGCCGGCGATCGTCACCGTGCGGGTCGTCGTCACGTCGTGGAAGCTGTAGGCGAGCGCGCCCGAGAGGTAGGCATCGCCGAAGCGCTGACGCGCATAGGCGCCGGCCTGGAACATGTCGGAGCGGCCGTCGCCGAGGCCGCCCGACAGTCCCCAGCTGGTGCCACCGCCCGCGAGCGCAAAGCCGACCGTCGTGTTGGGCGAGAGCAGATGATCGACGCCGGCCGCGAAGGCGGCGTCGGTCGCGGTCGTTCGCTGCGAGCCGACCGCCGCATTGCCGTCGATCGTGCCCGAGCCGCCATAGGCGGCGCCCCATACCCGGAATTGCGGCACGCTGCCGAGCGTCGCGTCGCGCGGGTTGGCCAGCGGGTTGGCCAGCGGGTTGGCTTTGACGAATTTGGCGAAGGCGAGCGCCGCGTCGGGCAGGGCGGGGCGCTCCTCGGCGGCGAACGGGAACGCGGGCGCGAAACCGTCGCCGCGCCCGTCCACATATGGATTGAGCAGAAGGCCGAGGAACGCGTTGCCGGCTTGCAGCGCGCCATCCCGGAATCCCGCCGCGTTCTCGCCCGAGAGCTGGCTCAGCGCGTTGAGCAGGGTCGATCCGGGCAGGCTGGTGAGGTTCTGGAACTGGGACGGCGGCGTGACGCCGCTGAGGATCGAGCCGTTGATGCCGTTGACCACGCTCTGCTGGTTCTGGTTCGTGCCCGCCGGCGCGAGCAGCGCAAAACCGGCGCCGAGATTGAGGAAGACGTCGTTCGAGTCGTAGCTCAGCGAGTCGCTGCCCGTGTAGGTGAACGGCGCCGCAAAGCCCGCACCCGTGAACGTGTTGCTGACGCCGCCAGTCGCGGTGGCGATCGTGTAGGTCGTCGCGCCGTAGTGGCCGAGCTGCGGCAGCGCCAGCACGGTGCCGCCGTTGATCGTGATGGTGCCTGGCGTGCCCGTCACCGCGACCGCCGAATTGTTGCCGGCGCCCGACAGGATCTGCACCAGGAAGGTGCTGCCCGGATTGAACGTGAGCGGCCCGTTGGCGATCGTCAGCGTGCCGATCGAGCCGCCCGGGAAGAGCACGCCGCCGTTCTCGACCGTGACGTTGCCTGCCACCGTACCGTGGCCCGCGAGTGTGCCGCCGATCACGTCGACCGAGCCGGTCAGCGTCGCGCCGGTGTCGCTCGCATCGCCGACCTGCAGCACGCCGCCATTGACCGCGATGCTGCCGGCATGGTTCGCGCCGTCGAGCACGACGACGCCGGAATTGACGTTGACGGTGCTCACGTTGGTGAAGCCGTAGGCCGCGCCGTAGGTGAACGTGCTGGCCGAGCCGAGCGCGAAGTTGATCGTGTCGCCGGCGTTGTGCCCGATGATGTCGCCGTTGATCGTGCCGCCACGCACGTTGAGCGTGTCGCCGTTGGTGGAGAAGCGGATGTTGCCGGCGATCAGCCCCGCATTCTGATCGATCGTGATCGCGTTGCCGCCGGCCAGCCAGATCGCGTTGGCGGCGCTGATCGTGCCGGTGTTGACGATATGGCCGTCGAAGCTCTGCGCCTCGACGATGATGCCGAGCGAGAGCGCCGCGATCCGGCCGCTGTTGGTGATGCCGCCCGAGAACGTCGAGACGGCGCCGATGTTGATACCGTTTTGCGCGCGCGTGATGGTGCCGCTGTTGGAGATGCCGCCCGTGAACAGCGACAAGTCATTGACGGCGATGCCGTCGACGGCGCTGCTGTGGATCAGGCCCGCATTGCTGATGCCGCCGCCGAAGCTGCTGCCGCCAAGAACGCCGATGCCCACCGCGGAAATTCCTCCCACGAGCGTGCCGGTATTGACGATGCCGCCCGTGAATGTTCCGAAGGCATTCACCCCGATGACGGCGCGTCCGCTGCCGGCGACGATCGTGCCGCTGTTGGTGATGCCGCCCGTGAACGTATTGACGTGGCCGACGCCGATCCCGGCCCCGCTGGAGCCGCCCACGATGGTGCCGCTGTTGCTGATGCCGCCGATGAAGGTGCTGATAGCTTCGACCCGGATCGCGGTTGCGCCGACAAGCGAGACCGTGCCGGAGTTGCTGATCCCGCCCGAGAACGCCGTGAGGTTGGAGACACCGATTCCCACTCCGATCGCCGAAATGGTTCCGGAGTTGTTGATGCCGCCCGAGAAGCTCGTGGCGTTCGTGCAGCCGCAGGACGGGCCGACCTGAATGCCGGCGAGGAACGCGTTGATCGTGCCGCTGTTGCTGACCCCGCCCACGAAGGTGCCGGCCTGGATCCCAATGCCGACATTGCCGGCCGAGATCGTCCCGGCGTTGGTGATGCCGCCGATGAACGTCGAGGTCGTGGTCACCACCATGCCGACGGAGCCGGCGGTGATCGAGCCGGTGTTCGTCATCCCGCCCGAAAACGCAGAAACGCCCACCACGGCAAGGCCCGCGCCGCGGGTCCCGGCCGTGATCGACCCGGCGTTGGTGACCCCGCCCGCGAAGGTCGCGACGCCGGTCACGTTGATGCCGGCGCCGCTGGTGCCGGCCGTGATCGTGCCGCGGTTGACGACACCATTAGTGACGACGGAGTTGGTGTCGATCTTGATGCCGGTGCCGCTGACCGAGATCGTCCCCGCGTTGGAGATCTGCCCCGTGACGGTGCTCGTATTGGTGACCAGGATGCCGGTGTCGTTGGGCGGACCGCCCGGGCTTATCGCCCCCGAGCCGCTATTGACGATGTTGCCCGCAAACGAGGTGCCGCTGACCGTGATGCAGGACAGGGCGCCGTTATTGGTGAAGGGAAAAGGACCCGTGTAGCAAGGCGAGGTCGCGGACGCGCCGCCGCTCGCGACGAGCAGCGCGACACACGAACTCGATGCCAGCAAGGCAAGTCTGCGGCCCCGACCCAGCCCCCGTTCCACCATCCCGATCCGACCACGCCGAACACTTTGCTTGAGGGAACAATTTAGCCGTTTCGGCAGGTGCCCCGGGAGTGCAGGACGGTTCGCGAACCCGATTTAGCGGCCGGTCTCCGCGGATTTATCCGCAGATGTTGCCGTTAGGTCACAGATGCCGAGACGCGGCGGCGCAAATTCGCATCGCGTCCTTCGCGCGACGTATTCGGCCAAGCTGTGTTACCACACTTTCTTAACCATCCCGGTGCCGCTGTAGATCGAGGTGGTCGACGAGAACTCGCCGTCGAACTTGGCCGTGAACGACCAGCCATTCATCAGATCGTATTTGGCGCCCGTGGTGACGAGGGCGCCGTCGCGCGCCGGCGCGGCGCCGTTGACGATGAAGCTCGAGCCGGGAAGCGACTGGAAGATCGCGCTGGCGCTTGACGTGTCGCCGAAGTCGTGCGCCCAGGCGAGGCGACCGTAGAGCGTCATCTGCGTGCCGCGCGCGAGCAGGGCGGTGTGGTCGAGCCAACTCTTGTCGAACCAGGCACCGAGCTCGGCGCGGGTCGTCGTCGCGGTCTGCCGCGCGAAGTTCAGCGCGAACTGCTTGGAGCCCGCGGTGGCGGTCTCGCCGTAGCTCGGTAGGAAGATCGATTGCACCTGCGCGGCCGCGTACGACGTGATGCCGAGCCACGGCATCGCATAGCGGTAGCCGCCTTCAAGCCGCGCGCCGACACCGTTCGCCTGGAATCGCGCCTGCAGCATGTCGGTGCCCGCGACCGTGAGGGTGCGGTTGGTGGTCACGTCGTGGAAATTGTAGGCGAAGGCGCCTGAGAGGTAGGCATTGCCCCAATGGTGGGAGCCGTAGAGGCCGGCCTGGAAGAAATCCGAGCGGCCGTTGCCCTGACCGCTGTCGAGTCCCCAGTTCGTGCCGCCGCCCGCGAGCGCGAAGCCCAACGTGGTGTCGGGGCCGGCCCGATAGTCGATGCCGGCCGCAAATACCGCAACGCTCGCGGTCGTGGTGCTCGAGCCGGCGAAGGGATCGCCGCGCACATTGCCGGAGCCGCCATAGGCCGCGCCCCACGCGCTGAAGCGCTGATTGAACATGGGCGGCGCGGCCTTGAGCGGCATCGCCGATGCGAAGGCCGCGGCCGCTTGCGGCAGCGCGGGCGGTTCGCCCGGCGCAAAGCCGATCCCGGGGCCGACGCTTCCGCCCGAGCCGAAGCGACCGTCGACGAACGGATTGACCATCAGGCCGAGGAACACGCTGCCGGCCTGGAAGGCGCTTTGCGAGAAACCCGCATTGTTCGCGCCTGAAAGCTGCATCAACGCGCTGGCCAGGGTCGGACCGGACAGGTTGTACAGGTTCTGGAAGCCGGGCGGCAGGACGTTGCCGGGCGCGATGAAGTTGTTGATGCCGTTGAGCACGTTCTGCTGATTGGCGCTCAGCGGTCCGGGCGCGACCAGCGGCACCGCGCCGAGCGTGGCGATGCCGTCGAGGGTCAGAAAGACGTGCGTCGCGTCGTAGCTCAGAGCCTCGGTGCCGGCGAAAGCCGCATTGGTGTTGACGATTCCCGAAAACGCGCCGGCGCGGCCGCCATTCGCGGTGAGGATCGTATAGGTCTGGTTGTAGCTGCCGGCCTGCAACAGCGTGACCGTCACGTTTCCGCCATTGATCATCGCGATCCCGGGCCCGCCGATCGTCGTCGCCGAGGCGGCGGCCTGCGAGGCATGCACCGAATAGAAGCCCCCCGCATTGAACGTGACACTGCCGGTGACATTGAGCGTCCCGAGCGGCGAGCCCAAATTGCCCGGCATCAATGTGCCGCCCGCCATCACGGTCACGTCGCCCGCGAGCGTGCCGGTGCCGGCCGCCGCGCCGCCGCTGTTGACCGTGAGCGTCGTCGCCGTGATCGAGCCGTCGATGAACGCAGTGCCGGAATTGAAGTTCACCTGGCTGAGGCCCGTCATCGCGAACGGTGCCGCATACGTGAAGCTGCCTGAGCCGAGCGCGAAGTTGACGGTATCGCCGTTGCCCTGGCCGAGGACATTGCCGTTGACCATGCCGCCGCGGATGTAGAGCGTGTCGCCGAACGGCGAGAGCAGGATATTGCCGGCGATGAGCCCGGCGTTCTGGTCGATCGTGATCGCGTTGCCCGCCCCCCCGAGATTGATCGCAACCGCGGCGCTGATGGTGCCCGAATTGACGATGTGGCCGCTGACGAAGCTGTTGGCGCCGACGATGATGCCGGTGCCGCTGCTGGTCGTGCTGATATGCCCGCTGTTGGTGAGGCCGCCGGAAAAAGTCGATACGGTCAGAGAAAATCCACCGACCGTGATCCCGTACCTGCCGCCCGTGATGGTGCCGCTGTTGGTCACGCCGCCGATGAACAGCGAGTCGAACCTCGCCCTGATTCCGACGCCGGTTGCGTTGGTCAGCGCGATGACGCCGCCATTGGTGATGCCGCCGCCGGCGCTCGTCGAGCCGAAAGCCGCGACGTCCGTGACGCCGATGCCGAAGACGCCGCCCTTGTGAAGTTGCGTAACCGAGATGAACCCGCCATTGCTGATGCCGCCGGCGAAGGTGCTGACGGATTCGACCCTGATACCGTCGCCGACGCCTGCAAGTGTGCCGCTGTTGGTGATCCCGCCCTGAAAGTCCGAGACATTGGTGACCGAGATGCCGTTGGGGGCCGGGCCGGCGGCGAGCGTGATCGTGCCGCTGTTGCTGATGCCGCCCGCGAACGTGTCGACGGTGTCGACCGAGATGCCCGCGCCGGGGTCAGCAACCACGATCGTGCCGCTGTTGCTGATCAGGCCTGAGAAGGTCGAGACCGACGTCACCAGCATGCCGAAGGTCGCAGCCGTGATCCTCCCGCTGTTGGTGATGCCGCCGCTGAAATTCGACACCGCGTAGGCGCCGGCGGTGGTGCGGCCGAACACCCCGACCCGGATGCCGTTCTGCGCCGTGATGATGCCGCCCGCCGCATTGGTGATGCCGCCCGCGAAGCTGCTGGCCGCCATCACCCAGATGCCTGCCGAACCGGCCGTGATGCTGCCGCTGTTGGTCACCCCGCCCGTGAGGGTCGCGACCGAGGCGACCTCGAAGCGCGTCACGGGAAAAGTATTCGGAACGAAGCCCACCCCCATGCCGACGTTGGCCGAGAGCGTGCCGTTGTTGCTGATGCCGCCCGCGAATGTGCTGATGTTCGTCACGCCGATGGCGGTTCGCGTCGCCGCGATCGAGCCCGTGTTGATGATGTTGCCGGAAAATGTGAGGCCGGACACGTCGATGCCGATCGCGGCGTTCACCGTACCGCTGTTGGCAATGCCGCCGGCGAAATTGGAAGCGACAACGTCGATGCCATGGCCGCCCGCCGAGATCCTGCCGCCATTGCTGATGCCGCCCGTGAAGGTCGCGACGTTGTTGACGCTGACCGCCGTCCGGGTCGACGAGATCGTGCCGCTATTGCCGATGCCGTTGCTGAATTGCGCAAGGTTGTCGACCGAGATGCCCGCGAGAACTCCGACCTTGCGGACCTCTGCGATCGTGATGCTGCCGCTGTTGCTGATGCCGCCGAGGAACGTTTCGTTTCCACTCCCGCTCACTACGAGGCCGCCCGCGAATCCCGTGATGATGCCACTGTTGCTGATGCCGCCGCTGAATGTCGAGACGGAGCTGACCGAGACCGCCACGGCGGCGCTGCCCGAGACCAAGCCTGCATTGGTGATGCCGCCCGCAAAGGTGGTCAGGTCGAAAAGCGAAATGGCCCTGTCGCCGGCCAAGATCATGCCGGTGTTGAGGATGCCGTTGGTGATGACCGAGCCGGTGCCGATCGCGATGCCGTTGTCGGCCGTGATGGTGCCGGCATTGGAGATCTGGCCCGAGACGGTGCTCGCGTTGGTGACGCTGATGCCGGTCGGGCCGCCGG